>NZ_JBGAGS010000038.1:0-36812 GCF_044226605.1 Prosthecobacter sp.
CATGGTGTCCCGTTCGACTTGCATGTCTTATCCACGCCGCCAGCGTTCGTTCTGAGCCAGAATCAAACTCTCCAAAAATTATTGGTGCTGACTTATTAAATAAGCCAGCCAAATTGACTGCGTCTGTTTAAACCACAGACACCTGCGCTTCTTTTCGCGCAGCGCACAATTTAGCCTTCTGTTTTCAAGCAACGAAACTCGGTTTTACCCTCGCTTCACTGCTTCTGTGTTTTCTAAAAGATCGTTTCTGATTCCAGTTAATTCGAGCCGCTTTTCGCTTCTCAAACCTTCTTTTCTCAGCCCGCGTTTTTCGCTGCGGGTCAGGAGAGTAGTACAGCTCTAAGACCCTGCAACTACATTATGCATCTTTTTGCACTTTTTTCGCGCCGACGTGCGATTCCACCTTTCCCCCCCCCGCGAAGCCCCCTTTTCCACCTCTCGCGAAAGCATTCCCTCACGAAAGCCCTCGTCATTCCACGAGCACGCTCCCTTCATCCCTCCCGCAGCCTCCCCACTCACGCCCACAGCTTGCGGTCCAGCGTGCGATACCCAATCGCCTCCAGCACATGATCCGCCGCTATCTTCTCCTGCCCTGCCAGGTCCGCCAGCGTCCGCGCCACCTTTAGAATCCGGTCATGCGCACGCGCACTGAAGTTCATCTCACTCATCGCATGCTCCAGGCAGCCCGCTCCCTCCGCATCCAGCTCACAGTGCTTCTTCAGCAGCCGCGGCGTCATGCTGCTGTTCGCATGCACTCCCGCATGCTTCGCAAATCTCTCCTGCTGCATCTGCCTCGCATTCTCCACCCTCTTGCGGATCGGCCCTGAAGCCTCACCACCCGCGCTCGAGGCCAGCGCCTTGTAGTCCACCAGCGGCACCTCCACATGCAGGTCGATGCGGTCCAGCAGCGGCCCGCTGATTTTCTGCCGATATCGCTGGATCACCACCACCCCGCAGCGGCACTCGCGCTTCAGGTCCCCATAGTAGCCGCACGGGCATGGGTTCATCGCCGCCACCAGCATAAACTTCGCCGGAAACGTCACCGTCCCCGCCGCACGGGAGATCGTCACCTTCCCATCCTCCAGCGGCTGCCGCAGCACCTCCAGCGTGCTCCTTCGGAACTCCGGCAGCTCATCCAGAAACAGCACCCCGTTATGCGCCAGCGACACCTCCCCCGGCCCCGGATTCGTCCCGCCGCCCAGCAGCCCCGCATCACTGATCGTATGGTGCGGCGAGCGAAAAGGCCGCGTCGCCACAAATGCGCTCGCCTCCCCCAGCAGCCCCGCCGCGCTGTGGATCTTTGTCGTCTCGATCGCCTCCTCCTCGCTCATCCCCGGCATGATCGTCGGGATCCGCTTCGCGATCATCGACTTCCCCGTCCCCGGCGGCCCAATCATGAGCAGCCCATGCCCCCCGCTCACCGCGATCTCGATCGCCCGCGTCGCATCCGCCTGTCCCTTCACATCATTAAAATCAATGTCGTAGTGGGACACCGCGCCAAACAGTTCCGCCGCACGGCACGGCTCCGGCGCGATCTCCAGATCCCCCTTCAGAAACTCCACCGCCTCGCGCAGATTCTGCACACCCACGATCTCGATCCCCGCCACCACGCTCGCCTCCAGCGCCGCGCGCTTCGGCACCAGCAGCCGCTTGCGCCCCTTCCGCCTCGCCTCCAGCGCCACCGCCAGCAGCCCCCGCACCGGCCGCAGCTCCCCATTCAGCGCCAGTTCCCCGATCATCGCCGTCTCCCCCAGCATCCCCATCGGAATCCGGCACCGGTGCGCGATCAGCGAGATCGCGATCGGCAGGTCAAATCCCGGCCCCTCCTTCTTCAGATCCGCCGGCGCCAGGTTCACCGTCGTCACCCCGTCATTCATGAGAAATCCGCACGAAGAAATCGCCGCCGTCACCCGCTCCCGGCTCTCTTTCACAGATGCATCCGGCAGCCCCACGATGAACATCTTCGGCGTCCCGCCCCCGTCGTAAGTTTCAATCTCCACCTCCACGGCATCAACACCCACTAGAGTGGCTGAGTAAGTTCTCGCGATCATTCAGCACCGACTATTGAGGGACTGCACCCGAGCGCAAGCATGGGAAACCAACTTTCCAAGAGCCACCCAGTCCGTCCGCAGCGTGCAAGCATGCATCAGCAAGCCCCATCCGCAGGTCCCCTGCTCAACTCCCCACCCTTCGACCGCGTTAGCTCCACGCACCTTCGGCCCAGCAAACGCCCCATCACCGATCGCCCTGCCGAAGCGTCAACCCAGAGGCCTCGTACGCAGCCCCCGCAGCGTGTAGAAAGGCGCCTCGCCCCCTTTTTGCGCTTCGGACTGAAAAGTTCCCGCTGCGCCTCAAAGATCCCCTCCACAAACTCCTGGCTCCCCAGCACCACACCATCTGTGAAGTACCGCACACGCAGCCGTAACAGTTCCGCAGGACTCAGCCTGCCCTTCTCCGCCAGCACCGCACGCGTAGACTCCAGCGTCACCCCGCGCCTCACCACGTTCTCATTCTGCGCATCCTTCACCTCCCGCCCCTCATCGTGCAGCAGACAGCGATACGCCCCCGCTGCGCGAGCACTCCTCCAGCCATCCACCGGCTTGCCCAGCGCCTTGCACAATCCACGCTGCGCCCTGCGGCTGCCCCCCAGGGCCTCGGCGTAGGCACACCAGCGGTAGTCCTTGGGATCTTGCACCAAACCCGCACGCACCGGATTAAGGTCAATGTAAGCCGCCGTTGTCCGCAGCAGCTCGCCCTTGCCCTCCACCAGCACGCTTTTAAAGCGATCCATCCACAGCGTGCCACGGCGACCTCGCCTTTTGTTGAACCACCGGTGCTGGATGTGGGTGGCCGTGCATTGAGGCGTTTGGAAAGTAAGGAAAAGCTGATCCGCCGAATTTGCGAACCGTGAAGTAACGAGGAGCTTGTGCGGCTGCAATTTTCAAACGGGACGCCGCTGGTGTTGCTGTTGGTTGCCACTATATTCAAAAGACGCCTTCAGTGTTTCCGCTGGTTGCCACTATGAAGGTGCAAACAGGTTAATTTTTCACTCAGCTTTTCACGCAAGAACCTTAATTGCATCAAAGTCGCTTCGTGCATTTGCCGAATGAACTCGTCAGGAGTTATCCCTTGTCGTTGGCAAGCTTCTATGTACCACGGTTGAACTTTCCATTCCTGCTCCCAATCAAAAAAATGTTCATCGGTTAATATGGCATCAATTTCTTCTATAAGAATATTAAGACCTGTTCCATCAAGATCGGAAGCATCCAAATATTTATCTTGTTTGGCATCTTTTGAAGATGCTTCAAGTACCGCGTGTTGTTGCTTAACCGCACGCTCGTTAATGCGCCTGCAAATTTCCCAAAATGGCTTCCCCGAGAAAGATGCACGTCCTTCTTGTAGGGTAGTCCCACCATGGGAAAAAATAAAGTCATGATCCATAATTAATCCACGAGAATAAATAATGTCTTGCCGTTTTTCAAAGGCAACTCAACTCATGGCGGAATTCGAGTATCATCAACAAGCCGCGATTTTATTGCGACTATAACCAATTTTCTCTGCATTCGTGGCATAGCCACTAAATCTACAAGTGTATTCCCCTTCTCCATTTCATCAATATGACTCAGCACTTTACTAATAAACCCACCAAACCTTGTCCCTTCATACGCCGAAGGAGGCAATGGCCCGACTGCGTCCCAGATTCTATTGACAACTATATGCCTGACATCTTTTTTTAAATACCTCCTCCCCCGGTTATGGCGGAAATGTTGTGCTTCCAGTGGCAGGTTGGCTGGCGGTTATGCGGAAATGTGATACGAGTTGCATCATGATTCAGCAGAGGACAGGTGACCTTCTTGAAGTCGAGTTTGACGGCAAGTTCTACTATCTCGTCGTGCTGACGAAGATCGTGATGTTCGGCGGCAACATCGTCTTTGCTTTCCATGGCGATGGGGCGCAGCGGCACATCGGGTCGCTGACGTCCGACGCGCCGGGCTTCAACATTTGCACTGATCTGCGGATGCCTAAAAAAGAGGGAACGATTCGACGGCTCGACTCGGTGGCGGATACCACGGCATTTTGGCGGACGCGTCTCGTCAAGAGTCCAGCAGATCGCCGACCGAGGCGATGGATGCGGACATGGTATATCTACTCGGTGGACGATCTGAGGAATCACACAGAAACGCGCATCTGGCTGCGGGGGAAATATGCGGCGGCGATGGACAGCGGGATGCATTCATTCGATCTTGTCGCGGCGAAGATTCTCGATAGTTATGCTCCTGACAAGAACCCCCTTCTTTGAGCCATGTCATTCGATCTCTCTGTTCATCTTCCAAAGGAACGCTTGCCCACTCCGGCGAAGTGGCAGGCAGCGATTTCGGCGAAGGGATTCCCACTGAAGCTGGCCGCAGACTTTGACCTGACCACGCTGCACGGCTGGCTTCCATGTGAATATCAGGGGAAGCCCGGTGGGTTTGAATGCCACCATTCGATCCGAAGCCAGGAGGAATTGCAGGAGATGGAGATTCCCGAGTCGTTTCCATGCGAGATTCTCTTCTCGACGAGAGCGCGAGTGAAGGAAGAATTCCTGAGCGAAATGATTGCGGCGGCGGTCCTCGCGGAGATGACCGGCGGCGTGCTCGTGGAGCCGCAGAGCGATGGAAGGTTCGAAGGAAAGAAAGCCGTCGAGTGGGCTCGTGCACAGGTGGCGATGTCGGGAGGCCGTGGTGTGGTTGTGTCCGCGCGAAGCAAACAGCCATCTGTTTCACACCCCGGTCCAGTGAAGCTTTTTCTCGGAGGTCTCTTCTTCACAGGAGTAGGTGTTGCCATGTTTTTGATGGAAGCGTCCCCGGTTCTCCGCGTGGTC
Source organism: Prosthecobacter sp. (assembly GCF_044226605.1). Classification (GTDB taxonomy): domain Bacteria; phylum Verrucomicrobiota; class Verrucomicrobiia; order Verrucomicrobiales; family Verrucomicrobiaceae; genus Prosthecobacter. The sequence goes on from NZ_JBGAGS010000038.1 coordinate 4,865, forward strand.
GCCACAGCAGCTGTCCTTTTTGGGCTGCTCGGCTTTGTAGCTTTCGGCATCGCGATCCGGGACGCGAACAAGAAACCGTAATCGCAACGTGAAGTTCAGGCAGGAGTATCCTGCTGTATGAACCGTCTCGCTATTTGCCTTGTCGCGTCGTTGACGCTTGCAAGCAGCACAGGTGCGCAGACGATCGAATCCGTGAAGCCACCCAAGACAAACGCGGAATACAATGCGCTGTTGAATGGCGCGCTTCAGGAACTCAAGGCACTGAACGCCAAGGCCACCGCCGAGTTCGGTAAAAGATGCCAGGCATTTAGTCAATTGACTGAGATAAAAGATGCCAGGCATTTAGTCAATTGACTGCACACTTATCCCGCCCACACTCCAGCCATGAAAGCCACCCAATCCGCTGATCCCCAGTCTGCTCCTGTCGAAAAGCAGCTCCTTGGTGTGAACGCCAAAACAGGCCTCTATCCAGCCGCGCGCTCCTGGTCTGGCGGGCGGCGGCGTATCCTCGGCAGGGCGCCGCTGGAATCCCACTGCTATCACGTCATGTCCCGCACTTGCGGCGGCGAGATTTGGTTCGAAGACATCGAAAAAGAAGCGCTGCGCCGCATCATCTGGCGCATGGCCGAATTCTCCGGAATCAAGATCGTCACCTACTGTCTAATGGGCAATCACTTCCACCTCCTCGCCGAAGTGCCCCATCGACTGACATGGCTGGAACGCTTCGACGGTCCCGACGGCGAAAACAAACTCTTCCAGCACCTCAGCATCCTCTACAGCAAGACTTACCTCGGCCTTCTGCGTGATGAACTTGCCGACCTCCGCCAGCGCGGCCTGAAAATCCTCGCTGACCAAAAAATCGATGCCCTCAAAAAGCGTTTCTGCGATCTCTCCCTATTCGTCAAAGAAATCAAAGAGCGCTTCAGCCGCTGGTTCAACAAACGTCGCGGCCGCCGTGGTACGCTATGGATGGACCGCTTCAAAAGCGTGCTCGTCGAAGGCAAGGGCGAACCCCTTCGCACGATGGCCGCCTACATTGATCTCAACCCCGTGCGTGCCGGCCTGGTCAAAGATCCCAAGGATTACCACTGGTGCGGATATGCCGAGGCGTTGGGAGGCAGCCGCCGGGCTCAACGCGGCCTCTGCAAAGCCCTCGGTAAACCCGTGGACGGCTGGAAGAGCAACGAAGCAGCAGAAGCCTACCGCTGCCTGCTGCACGACGAAGGACGGGAAATCATGGACGCCAAAAATGCACAGGTTCTCACACGCGGAGTCACTCCAGATTCAGCCCGTGCCGTGCTGGCGGAAAAAGGAAGGCTCAGCACGGCCGAGCTGATACGTCTGCGCGTGCGCTACTTCACCGACGGCGTGGTGCTGGGTACCAAGGAGTTTGTGGAAGGGATATTCGAAGCTCAACGCGACAGTTTCAACCCCAAGCGCAAGACCGGAGCCAGACGCATTGCAGAATCGCAGACGCCCTTCTACACACTCCGGCAGTTGCGCCTCCAGCCTGTAAGCTGAGCCGGCTGACATCTCAGCACACAGGCGCATCCCTTCATCTCTGCTGCAGCCGGGCCATGGCAATCACGTCAGCAGGCCTAGTCCGCTTCCCCACATCTGCGGGGAGTGACTGCCCTGCCTCCGCCTGCGATGTTTGTGGACCCTCTTGGGTCCTCGCATGTACCGCATTCTCGACCAGTCACCCATGGCCCTTCCCACCTCGCGAAAGGAGGGTTCGTCATGCACCCGCAAACCATCCGCATTCGCGCTCAATTTGCAGCCAGACGCGGAGAGATTTCACGCAGAGCCGGCCGCTGTCATCCTTCCTCAGTCAAACGCCCCGGCCCCCGCCTCCCTGCCCATCCACATTCGCTGGACCTCCCTCCCCGCATGAGCGCCAGAAGTCCCAGCACCGTGGACCACGGCCATGTCAGCATGCGCGACTTCGTCCGCGTGTTCCCCTTCTACTTCGCCTGGGATGCCAATGACATCATCACGGAGTCCGGCACCTCCCTGTTAAAAGTCTGCCCGCGTGCCGTCCCCGGCGCACGCTTGCAGGACGTCTTCCAGTCTCAAAGCCCCGAGGGCGAATTTTGCGATGCCCTCGCGCGGGCCAATCCTGATCGCCTCTTCCTCCTGGAGGACCGCCGGCACAAGATCATCCTCCGCGGCCAGGTGCTGCTTCTGGATCGCCCACGCCGCGGCATCATGCTTGGTTCCCCCTGGCTTACAGAGCCCGATCAGGCTCACCAGCTAGGCCTCACGCCGCAGGACTTCGCCGTGCACGACCAGACTCTGGACCTCCTTCAGGTCCTGCAGATGCAGCGCCGCGTCACCACCGATCTCCAGCGCCTCGCCGGCCAGCTCACCGAGCAGCGCATCCGCCTGCGCGAGCAGGAGGAGCAGTCCCGCAAGCTCGCCCTCGTCGCCGCCAGAACGGACAACGCCGTCATCGTCACCGATGCCGCAGGCCGCATCGAATGGGTCAATGAAGGCTTCAACCGCATGACCGGCTGGCGCCTGGAGGAAGTCATCGGCAAGCAGCCAGGCGATTTCCTCCGCTGCCCGGAGGCAGATCCCGGCGCGGACAACTTCATGAACCAGTGCCTGCAGCACCAGCGCGGCTTTCGCGTTGAAATGCTCAACTATCACCGCTCCGGCCGCAAATACTGGTCCTCCATTGAAATCCAGCCCATCCGCAATGAGGCCGGTGAAGTTGTGAACTTCATGTCCATCGAGAGCGACGTCACCCAGCGCCGCCAGGACGATCAGCGCCGCGCCCTCCAGTTCTCCACCAGCCGCACCCTCGCGGAGGCGGACACCATGCGCCAGGCCGCTGCGCGCGTCATCCAGCTTATCTGCAATCAGCTCGGCTGGATCGCAGGCTCCCTCTGGATGTTGGATGCGGATCAAAACTCCCTCCATCTCGTCGAGATCTGGCACACCCCTCTGCGGGACATCACCGAGTTCGTGGAGCTCTCCCGCAGCCTCACCTTCAAGCCCGGCCAGGGCCTCCCCGGCATCGTTCTGCACAGCGGCCAGCCGCAGTGGGTCCGCGATGTCGCCGAGCACGCGGAGTGCCCCCGCTCGGCCATGGCCAAAAAGTGCCACCTGCACGGCGCCATCGCTTTTCCCATTGTCGCCCAGGGAGACATCCTCGGCGTCCTTGAGCTCTTCAGCTGCGATGCCTCCACCCCCGAGGATTCCCTTCTCGAAGCCTTCTCCGGCATCGGCAATCAGCTCGGTCAGTTCATCGTCCGCAAATGTGTCGAGCAAAACCTCGTCAGCGCCAAAGAAGCCGCTGAAAGCGCCAACCGCGCCAAGAGCGAATTCCTCGCCACCATGAGCCACGAGATCCGCACGCCCATGAATGGCATCATCGGCATGTCCTCCCTCCTGCTTGAGACCCAGCTCGATGCCCGCCAGCATGAGATGGTCGATGCCGTGCGCCAGAGCGGCGAGGCCCTCATGACCATCATCGAGGACATTCTCGACTTCTCCAAAATCGAGGCCCGCAGGCTCGATCTCGTCGATGAAACCTGCAACCTTGTTTCCATCATCGATGGCGTCGTCGGACTTCTCCAGCACAAAGCCGCCTCACGCGGCGTCGTGTTGAAAGTCGAGATCGACCCCCAGGTGCCGCTCGCCCTCAAAGGCGATCCCGGCCGCCTTCGCCAGATCCTCATGAACCTCGTCGGCAATGGCGTCAAATTCACCGATCACGGCAGCATCCGCATCCAGGCCTCCCGCGTGCCCGCCCCTTCCGGCACCCCCGAGCTTCTCGAAATCAGCGTCACAGACAGCGGCATCGGCATGAATGAAGAGCAGCAGCTCAAGCTCTTCCAGGCCTTCTCCCAGGTGGACAGCTCCACCACCCGCCGCTTCGGCGGCACCGGCCTCGGCCTCGTCATCAGCAAGCGCCTCGTCGAACTCATGGGCGGCACCATCGGCGTGGAGAGCACCCCCGGCGTGGGCTCGCGCTTCTGGTTCCAGCTCCCCCTCCGCGCCGTCACGGCCGCTGAGGAGCAGGAGGAAAAAGACCGCGACGCAGCCTCCCAGCAAAAGGCCCTCCAGCCTCCCTGCTCTCACAAGCCCCGCCTGCTAGTCGTCGAGGACAATGAGGTCAATCTGCGCATGGCCATCATGATGCTCGAAAAATACGGCTTCACCGCAGACGTCGCACGCGATGGCGAGCAGGCCGTCGATCTCTTCGCCGCCCATGCCTACGACGCCATCCTCATGGACTGCCACATGCCCATCATGGACGGTCACGAGGCCACCCGCGCCATTCGCGAGATCGAGGCCAGCACCCACTGGCAGCGCCCCCGCTGCCGCATCATCGCCATGACGGCCAACGTCATGGACGGCGAGCGCGAGCGCTGCTTCGAGGCCGGCATGGACGACTACGTCTCCAAGCCCCTGCGTGCAAAGGCCCTCACCGAAGCCCTCTCCCGCATCCATGTATTAGAACCTCTTAAACAGCCTGAAAACGTCACCGGCTGGACCGAGGAGGAAGCCTTCACCGCCCGCGATGCCGTCAAAATGCTCGCCGATGAACTCAGCACCGAGGACACCGCGGAACTCATCGAAAACTGGCTCAAAGACACGCCCGAGCGAATCACCGATCTCGAAAAACTCGCCGAAGGCCAGGATCAGCCCGCCCTGCGCCGCACCGCTCACTCACTGAAAGGCAGCAGCTCCCTCTTCGGCCTCACGCACATTCATTCTCTCTGCCGGGATCTCGAACAGCTCGCTGAATCCAGCAACCGCACCGGGCAGCACTCCCTCGTCGCTCAGATACGCCACGGCTTCGCCACCGCAGCGCCCTCTCTGCGTCAGGAGCTCTCCCATCTCCGCACCACCAGTGTCTCCATCTCGTCATGAATATTCTCTACGTCCACGAACGCTTTGGCGCGCTGGCAGGCGCTGAAGCAAACGCCTTCATCACCGCTCAGGAGCTCGCCGCCCGCGGCCATCACACCGCCATCCTTCACGGCCCCGGCACCGGAAAAAACGAAGACGGCTGGAGCAGCGTCTTCCAGCAGCGCTTCCCCCTTGAAGGCGATGCCGCCGCACAGACCCGCGCCGCCCTCTACGCCTTCCGCCCGGACGCCGTTTACGTTCACAAGATGCCGGACCTCGATGTCATCCAGACCCTCGTGGACAGCGGCATCCCCCTCGTTCGCATGGTGCATGACCACGACATCTACTGCATGCGCAGCTACAAGTATCACTACCTCTCGCGCAAGATCTGCACCCGCGCCGCCTCCCTTTACTGCGTCTTCGGCTGCGGCGCCTGTGTCGTCAAAAACAGCGCCGGCGGCTTTCCTCTCAAGTGGGTCAGCTACAGCGCCAAGAAGCGGGAGATCGCCCTCAATCACCGTTTCCACCGCATGATCGTCGTCACCGAGTACATGCGCGAAGAACTCCTCCGCAACGGCTTCGACGACCGCCGCATCGAAATCCACGCCCCCGTCCCCCGCATGGGAGATCCCGCTTTGCGCAGCTCCTTCAGCGATCGCAATCTCATCCTCTACGCCGGCCAGATCATCCGCGGCAAAGGCGTGGACGTCCTCCTCCAGTCCCTCGCCCGCGTAAAGTCAAACTTCGAATGCATCATCCTCGGCGATGGCAATCACCGCGCCTACTGCGAAAAACTCAGCCGCAGGCTCGGCCTCGCCGACCGTGTGCATTTCAAAGGCTTCATCCCCCAGGAGGAATTGAAGGCCTATTACCGCGAATGCAGCGTCGTCGCTCTCAGCAGCGTCTGGCCTGAGCCCATCGCCACCATCGGCCTCGAAGTCATGCGCTATGCCCTCCCCGTCGTCGCGTTCGACGCCGGCGGCATCAAGGACTGGCTCAAGGACGGCTTCAATGGCCACCTCGTTCCCTGGATGAATCGCGACGCCTTCGCCGCCAGCCTCGACGACCTCCTGCAAAACAAGGCAAAAGCAAAACAGCTCGGCGCCAATGGTCTCCGCCTCGTCAGCGCCCGCTACGACTTCCCCGCCTACATCGTCGGCCTCGAGGCCATGTTCGAGCGCGCCATCGCCGAATCCACCGTTCGCTCTCCCCACAGTCCCCCAGTTGAGGGGGATTACAGTTCACACCGCGTTGTTACAGTTACTGCGTAATGAAAATAAAGACCGCCCCCGACGCACCCCAGGTCCGCCGCATCCTCAAGGCCCAGAGCCGTCTCGGCCGCCTGAGAATGCGCTTCGCCATGCGCTTCAAGCGCTGCCTCTGGCTCGCCGTCGTCAATGGCACCCACGCCATCAAGCGCCTCTTCGACATCGTCATCAGCATTATCGCGCTGCTCCTCGCTGCTCCGCTCATGATCGTCATCGCCCTCCTCATTCGTCGCGATGGCGGCCCCGTCTTCTTCAAACAACGCCGCATCGGCTTCAACGGCCGTGATTTCGAGATGCTCAAGTTCCGCTCCATGTGCGTCGATGCCGAGGCAAAGCTCAGCGCCCTCCTCGCTCAGAACGAAAAAAATCAAGGCGTCACCTTCAAGATGAAGAACGACCCCCGCGTCACCGCCATCGGTCGCTTCATCCGCAAGGCCTCCATCGACGAACTCCCCCAGTTCTTCAATGTCCTGCGCGGAGACATGTCCATCGTCGGCCCCCGCCCCTGCCTCCCCCGTGAGGCCGCCCTCTACTCCAGCTCCGACCGCAAACGCCTCCACGCCAAGCCCGGCATCACCTGCCTCTGGCAGGTCGGCGAGCGCGAGGGCCGCTTCTGGGAAATCGGCGATCGCAACAGCATCGACTTCAGCGAGCAGGTCTCCCTCGATGTCCGCTACATCGAGAGCCACTCCTTCACCCGCGATCTCTGGATCCTCCTCAAAACCATTCCAGCCATCGTGCTGGGCAAAGGCATGTAACCAATCATGGACGTCTTCATCATCTGCCCGGACTATCGCAAAAGCGCAGGCTTCGCGCGCCGCATCCGCCCTCTCGCCCTCCTGCCCGTGCTTGGCCGCACCTTGCTGGATCTCTGGCTGGAGCATCTCGCCGCCGCCGGCGTCACCCACGCCACCATCCTCGCTGCAGACCGTCCCCATGAAGTGCGCGCCGCTGTCGATCAGGGCGGCCGCTGGGGCCTCACCGTCACCGTCCTCTCTGTCAAACGAGAGCCCAGCATCGAGGAGACACGTCTCCGCTTCACCGGCCGGGACACCTCCGGCCGCGTGCCCAATATCATCACTCTGGACACCCTTCCGGACATGCCGCACCGCCCCCTGTGGGAAAGCTCCGCCGCCCTGTTTGACATCATGCTCGACACCCTCCGCGGCACCCCACCGGAGTCCCACCTCACCATGCGAGAGATCGCCCCGGAGGTCCACGTCAGCACCCGCGCCCAGGTCGCCTCCACCGCCATGATCGAAGGCCCCGTCTGGATCGGCCCCCAGGTCATCATCGGCGAGCACGCACAAATTCGCGCCGGCACCATCATCGAAGACGCCGCCTACATCGACCGCCACGCCATCGTCAGCGAGAGCTGGGTCGGCCCCAGCACCTACGTCGGCGCCCTCACCAATGTGCAAACCTCCTTCGCCTGGGGCGGCGGCATCGAGAACTGGAAGAAAGCCGCCTTCCTCGAAGTCACGGACGACTTCCTCCTCACCAATCTCAATCACAAGCCCTTCGGCGGCGTGCGCAGCGGCTGGTTCACCCGCATCACCGCGCTCCTCCTCATGGTGCTCACCTCCCCGCTCGCCATGCTCTACGCGCTCTGGACCCGCCTCACCCGCTGGCAGTCCGCGCTGGAAAGCAGGCAGGTCGTCCTCCCTCCGCCCAATAAGCAGGACCGCTTCAGCCCCAGCACACGCCTCTACACCCTCGTTTCCGCTCCCGGCTTCTTCTCACGCTGGCCGGAGCTCTGGGCCGTCTGGCGTGGAGACATGCACCTCGTCGGCAATCGCCCCCTCTCCCAGGCCCGCGCTGCTTTGCTCACCAATGAATTCGAGCGCATGTGGTTCGACGCCCCCGCCGGCATCTTCTCCTACGCAGACATCATGAATGACGGCATGCCCGGAGACAATGACACCGCTCACAGCGCCTGCTACGCCATCCACCGCTGCATGCGCCTGAATCTCCGCATCCTCATGTACTGCCTCCCACGCTTTTTGCTGCCTGTCTTCCGCAAGGAGCAGGACATCCCCTCCAACAGCCACACTCAAACCTGCCATTAATCCATGACTCTTGCAGACTCCGTCCACTTCTTCGCCCCTGCCGAACTCTGCGCCTCCTCCGCGCGCATCTGGCGCGACCGCCTCGAAAAAGAGATCAAACCCGGCCATGAAGAAGTTTGCATCGACCTCTCCGGCACCAGCTTCATCGACAGCTCCGGCCTCGGCGTGCTTCTCACGCTCAACAAAAACCTCCGCGCACGCGGCGCCAGCCTCAAGCTGCTCAATCCCTCCTCCCCCGTCTGCCAGCTCATCGAGCTCACAAGACTTCATCGCGTTTTTGAAATCATCCACGATTGATCCCTCATGTCGCGTCCTCAGCAGCAGTTCGATGGTTTTCGTCTCGATTTTCCAGCCACGCTGGAAGACGCCCGCGAAGCCGTCCGCTCTGTCGTTCAGTGGCTCGCAGATCAGAAAATCCAGCCGGATGAATGCCAGCAGTGGGAGCTCGTGCTCGCCGAGGCGTCAAACAACGCCGTCCTCTACGCCACTCCCCAGCAGGCACTCCTCACCGTCCGCATCGAGGCCACGCTCTCCACATCCGATATCGAAGTCCGCATAACAGATCATACCAGCGGCTTCGACTGGCCCGCTGAAGTTTCCCTCCCCGACGACGATGACTCGGAGCATGGCCGTGGCCTCTTCATCATCAGCTCGCTCACAGATCACGTCTCCTACCTTCGCGGCCAGGGCCACAACATTCTCTGCCTTCGCTCCTCTCGCAAATCCCCGCCTCCGCCCGCGGAAGACACCGAGGCCACCCTCGAGCTCATGACCGCAGAGGTCGCCTCCTGCTACGAGACCCTCGCCAATATCTTCCGCCTCATCGCGGACGCGGGCGATGATGTCGAGCCCGTCGCTCTCGCCTCACGCTGGCTTGAAGAATTGCGCGAACTCGCCGGTGCGGATTTTCTCGTCCTTCGCATGGCCTCCACCGAGTCAGGCCGTCTCCCCATTCTCGGCGGCGTTCCCACTTCCATCGCCTGGGACTCCGCTCTAGATCTGCGTTCCTCAGACGCTGTCGAATCACGCGCTGCAGCCACTCGTCAGGATATTTGGTTTGATTCGAACACTGTCTTCTCAGGGTCCGATCCTCTGCGCAAAGCCGGCCCTCATATCAGCGGTCTCGCACACCCGCTCGAAAGCGCAGGCGATCTCGCAGGCGTCCTCACCGTCGGTGTATTCAAGCCCTCCTGGGAACCCTCCGCTCGTGAGCTCAATGTCGTCCGCAGCCTTGGCGATTTCCTCGGCGCCCTTCTCCACGGTCTCCATCGTCGCGATGAGGCCAATCAGGCCCGCCTCATCAAACGCGAGCTGCAGATCGCTGCGGACATCCAGCGCTCCCTTCTCCCCGCCGAGCTTCCCCAGACTCCCTTCGTCCGCTGCGCCGCTCATCTCGCCACCGTCGGAGAAGTCGGCGGCGACTACCTGGACGCCATCCTTCTTCCAGACGGCAGCCTCCTCTTTGTCGTCGCAGACGTCATGGGAAAAGGCGTCCCCGCTGCTCTCTTCGCCACCGCCTTTCACAGCCTGCTGCATTCTCATCTCGATCTCGCCGTACGCCCTTCTCGCCTCATGCAGCGCCTGAACAAAGCGCTGTTCCCTGAGCTGGATCGCGCTGACATGTTCATCACCGCACAGATGGTACATGTCAGCGCTGACGGCCAAAATCTCCAGGTCTCCGGCGCAGGGCACGCCCCCCTCCTCTTGAGCGATGGCAGGCAGATCCGCGAGGTCTGCGCAGACGGCCCTCCGCTCGGCGTCGCCGAAGATGCCGCCTACCATGACTTCTCCATCAGTCTCAGCACCTACACCCACGCTCTCCTTCACACAGACGGCCTGAGCGATGTCGTCTCCGGCGGTGGCATCCTCAGCCGCGAGGCCCTTCACTCCTGGCTCCGCGGCACCGCCGCAGCCGCTGAAGACGCCGGCACCTCGCGGGACAGCCTCCATCGTCTGCATCGCAGCGCCGTCGAGGCCGCCTGCCAGCAGGACGACGCCACTTTCATGATCATCACCCGCGGCGCTCACACCCTCTCCGCCACCACTCACAATTCCCTCTCTCATGCCAAAGGATAGCCCCATTCTCGTCGTCGATGACGAGCCTCACATGCGCCGCGTGGCGGAGCTCAGCATGCGTCCCCTCGGCCGTCCCATCCTCCTCGCCGCAGATGGCCTGGAGGCCGTGAAGCTCGCTCAGATCCACCGCCCCTGTGTCATCCTTCTCGATCACATCATGCCCGTCATGGATGGCAAGGCCGCCCTCCAGCAGTTGAAGTCAGATCCCGCCACGGCAGACATTCCTGTCATCATCCTCAGCTCCCGCGGCCAGCTCGCCGTCGGTCAGTATCAGGGCTTCGAGACCGCCACCATGTTTGTCTCCAAGCCCTTCAGCCCCGCCCTCCTTCGTCGCGAAGTCGAGCGCCTCATCTCCTCCCCCGTTCTTCAGGAACCCCAGCTCGCCTCGGTATGAAAAATCGCCTGGACCTCTTCATCATGATCGATGCCTGCGGCTGGGAGATCATCCAGTCGCGCCCTCAGTTCCTTCGCGGGCACGCCCCTTACCGCCGCAGGCTCGAAAGCGTCTTCGGTTACAGCAGCACCTGCGTCCCCAGCATTCTCAGCGGTCGCTGGCCCGATGAGCATCACAACTGGTGCTACTTCATCCACGATCCCGAGAACTCCCCCTTCCGCAGCCTCAGCTGGCTGCGCTTCCTGCCAAAAGCCCTCACCAGCCGCCGCATCGTTCGCCGCTACCTCACCAAGATCGTCAAATCCACCCTCGGCTTCAAAGGCTACTTCGATCTCTACAACATCCCCTTTCATCTCATCCACCTCTTCGACTTCACCGAAAAGAAGAGCCCCCTCCAGCCACGCGGCATGAACCGCGGCCCCAATATCTTCGACCTCCTCGTTGAGAATAAAGTCCCCTATTTCGTCACCGACCCTAACCTCAGCGAGCCCGCCAACCGCGACCGCCTCATCACCGACATCGAAGACGAGCGCATCACCTTCGCCTTCCAATACTGGGCTGGCCTCGATGGCCTCCTCCACCGCGTCGGCAATCAATCCCCCGAGATCGACACCAAGCTCGCCGAATACGAAGCCTGGATCACCCAGACCATGGCTGCCGCCAAAAAACACTACCGCCAGGTCAATCTCCACGTCTTCAGCGACCACGGCATGGCCAACTGCGACCGCCACCTCGACCTCCGCTCCAAGATCGACACCCTCAGCCTCCGTATTGGAAAAGACTACAACGTGGTATATGACAGCACCATGGCCCGCTTCTGGTTCTTCAATGAAGCCGCCCGCCAGAAAGTCACCGCCGTGCTCAACACCATCCCCGAAGGCCGCATCATGCCCGAGGACGAACTCCACCACTTCCGCGCCCATTTCAAAGACGGCCGGTATGGCGAAATCATCTTCCTCGTCCAGGAAGGCGTCCTCATCGTCCCCAGCCACATGGGCGAGCGCCCCATCCGCGCCATGCACGGCTACCACCCCCACGATCCCCAAAGCTACGCCACCCTCTTCAGCAGCTCCTCAGACATCCCATCAGACATCACCCACATCCCCCACATCCACCGCCTGATGGAAATGTCCCTCCAGCGTCCCGCCGCCATCCCCACCGCCACCTCCCTCCAGGCCCTCGCCGCCTGAAGTACGACAGACACTCCTGTCTGTCGATCAGCGCCCCCTCAATCACCCAACGCCCTCTGCCAACCGAAACCCAACCCCCAAAGCACAACAGCCCACCGCCGAGCACACACCTGTTCTCCAGTTCAGGTTTCAGTCCGCTTCTGCAAAAGTCTCCTCTCCACACCCTCGTCAACGAGGCGGTTTCTTTGCAAATAGCCTTCAATCCGTGTCATGCCGGCGTCACGATGACGGGCCTTTTCGAGAGGTGGTAGACAAACGATACAGCCCACGCTTTGGGACAAAGGATTCGACGGACGCGCGCAACGCGTCCCCCCCCAGCCCAGCCTGCCTCAGCGCGCCCTGGCGGATGGTACGGATGCGCTGTGCGCGTCCGTGATATCGGGGCTAGGTCGTTGCTAGCCCCAAAAAGGTGCGCCGTTCCCGCGGCGAAGACAGGCAAATGTCGCTCTCGCCGCAGGTTCATGCGTTGCGTTTTGGGGCGCGCTCCCGGCAGCGTGCGGCCCTTGAATTGGAAGACACCGCCAAAAGTGCGAGAGACCGTCCCCAAGCAACGCCTCTCTCGAAGGCCATCGACCTTCCGCGATTAAGATTGGGTCAGCCAGCTAGTCCTCCGAAGCTCGAAGCCCGCTCCGGAATCCCCGCCGCGCCCAAGATTAGAAGCCACCCAGCACAAGTATTGTAGTACCGGCTTCAGCCGGATTCTGGAAGCTTTCCTCGCCCAAGCAGCCCCCAAATGAACTCCCAAAGTTACTTTCCGTTCCACAGTCAAGCTTCCGTCAATTCATGCACTCTGCGCTGTAGCGCTTCAGCTTCTTATCGAGCCTGCCCATAAAAGACTGACTGCCCCGTCTTGAAGGCCAACGGCCTTCCGTCTTTCAGCCCAGGGGTGCCGAGCCTTGGCGAGTGCTTCCTGGGTTCTGCAGGGCCACCGGGGAAGCGAATCCATCACACCCTTCACACGCCACGTCTTCCAGAAGCGTTCCGCGGCCATTTCGCAACAGAAGGCCTGTGCTGGTGCTTCACACCACGCCTTGTGAAGCCCTGTTCATAGCTGTCAGACTTCATACAAATACACCCGCCAAAACCGCCTCAAGCAGCAAGCCCCCAACAGCAAAACATCCCCCACTCAAAAGATCGGAAAAATTTTTCTGCCCAAAATCTTTCTGCCCTCTCTCCCTCACTTCCCCAAAGCGCCCACCATAGCCAAAACCAACACCTCAAACCGCCTTCCCCCCTTCCTGAAAACGGGCGACACACCAGCACCCGCTGCGCTCCAGAGCCGCAGCCTCCCCAACTCAACGGCACAACTCTCCGGCCATTCCTTTGCCCTTCATTCCTATGCCAAAAAACAGCGCCCTCTTTCCCCAATAACCTCCGCTCCCTCATCCCCGTTCAAATCTCCGCCCCCTCTGCTCCTCCGCACCTCTGCGGCAAACCCAAACGTCCCTATCCCCTTCATCCGCCGCCCACCCTTCGTTCCATCCACTCACAAACCTCTCTTCCTCTTCAACTCTCAAAAATCAAAACCAGCGATGCGCCCCTCTCCACCTCCTGAAAATCATAAAATTAAATCATAAATCCTCCGCCCTCCCCACACCTGCGGGGATTGTCCCCCACCCAACTTCCCGCGAGCTTTCCCTCTCGCGATGACCTACGACTCCGTCAAACAGCACATCTGGAGCAACGCCCTCTCCAACTACCTCCGCACCTTCGTCGGCATCATCGTCGGTCTCGTCACCTTCCGTCTGTTATACCAGTCCATGCCACAGGAGTCCTTCGGCTTCTGGTCCCTCCTCTGGAGCGTCTTCGGCTACGGCATCCTCCTCGACTTCGGCTTCGGCTTCGCCGCCCAGAAACGCGTCGCCGAGCTTTCCGTCACCCGCGAATGGGACAAACTCAGCCAGGTCCTCAGCACCATCCTCTTCTTCTACCTCGGCGTCGCCATCCTCATGGCCACCACCGTCGCTCTGGGCTCCGATGAAATCGTCCGCGCCTTCGGCGTCTCAGAGGCCAACCACGAAGAATTCCGCATCGTCCTCATCGCCTTCTTCGCCGCCATCGGCCTCGCCTTCCCCCTCGGCATCTTCCCGGAAATTCTCCGCGGCCAGCAGCGCATCAGCACCGCCAACAACATCATCACCCTCGCCATGCTCATGCGCCTCGGCGTCATCGCCTGGGCCGTCTATGCCGGCTGGGGCCTGCTGAGCATCATGCTCACCGCTTTGTTCTTCGCCCTCGCCCCCGATCTCGTCTCCGCCTTCTTCGCCCTGCGCCACATGCCCGAAGTGCGCCTGCGCCCATCCCTCTTTTCGAAGTCCATCATGCGCCAGACCATGGGCTTCTCCATCTTCGCCTACATCAGCACCGCCACCAACATCGTCCTCGGAAAAACAGACCAGCTCGTTCTCGGTGCCACCCTCTCGATCGGCGCCGTCGCCATCTACCAGGCCGGAGCTAAAGTCGCCGAAGTCTTCTCCCAGTTCACCCGCCAGTTGCAGGACACCCTCTCTCCCGCCGCCGCCCATCTGCACGCCACCGGCGACCACGCCGCCCTGCGCGATCTCCTCCAGCGCAGCACACGCTGGAGCGCCATCATCGCCACTCCGCTCTACCTCCTCTGCGCCTTCGAGCTTGAGCCGCTGCTCCAGGTCCTCACCGGAGATCCGCACATCCCAGTCGAGACCTGGCAGGTCGCGCAGGTCCTGCTCTTCTGGTTCTACAGCACCGCACTCACCCACAGTGTCAGCAAGCGCATCTACATGATGACCGGCCACGAGCGCCGCCTCATGTGGCTCGGACTCGGAGAGGCCGTGTTGAATCTCGCCCTCAGCATCGCCCTCGCCCTCATCTTCAAAAACGTCGTCAGCGTAGCCGTCGGCTCCCTCATCCCCTCGCTCTTCTTCGGCTGGTTCCTCCTCTGGCCCTGGGTCGCCAAAGACGTCAGCCTTCGTCCCTGGCACCTCTTCCGCCAGACCGTCCTCCCAGCATGGCTCTCCTGCGTGCCCGCCGCGCTCGTCCTCGCCGCACCCCTCGCCTTCCCAAACCTGCAGATCGAAAACACCTGGCTGCGCATCCTCATCATGGGCACCGCCGGCGGCCTCACCTCCCTCCTCTTCGTCTGGTTCGGTTCTCTCACTCTCGAAGAGCGCCGCTCCCTCCGCTCCCGCCTCCCCTCTCCCTTCGCCAAAAAAAATCCGCCCGCCCTCCAGGCCGCTTAATCCACTCCTCCCATGCAAGTCTCTCACATCCTCCGCAAATACGATCCCGCTCAATGGGGCGGCACGGAAACTGCCGTGCAGCGCCTCGTCCAGGGTCTGCAATACCACGACATAGCATCCGCCGTCCACGCCCCCGGCACTGCCAATCTCGGCACCACCGATCCCCTGCGCGATGCCGGTGCCAAAATCCAGCGCTACCGCGCCTTTGTGCCAGTCGCTGGTATCTCCGCCGCCCAGCGCCAGGAGCTCGTCTCCTGGGGCGGCAATCTCTTCTCCTTCGAGCTCTTCTGGCAGCTTCTCCGCAGCGGTGCGGACGTCATGCACTCCCATGCGCTCAATCGCATCGCCGGCATCAGCCTCATGGCCGCCCGCGCGCGCGGCGTCCCACACGTCATCACCCTCCACGGCGGCGCACTCGATATTCCGGACGAAGTAAATGCCCGACTCACCGCTCCGCTTCAGGGCGGCTACGAATGGGGCAAGGCCCTCGGCGCGCTCGTGCGCTCCCGCCGCGTCCTCGAGCTCACAGACGCCATCTTCACCTGCAATCCCAAGGAAGCATCCCTCCTTCTCGAAAAATATCCCAAACAGCGCATCATCGTCCAGCCGCACTCCGTCCCCGCAGCACAGTACGCCGTCGATCACCGCGCCGCCGCTCTCAAAGCCTTCCCCCAGATCGCCAATCGTTCCGTCATCGTCAAAGTCGCCCGCCTTGATCCCGCCAAGAACCTCCCCTGGCTCGTGCGCCAGCTCCCGGAAATCAAGAGCCGTCATCCCGATGCGATGCTCGTCCTCATCGGTGCCGGCACCACCCAGTCAGTCGTCGATGAACTGAATCGCGATATCTCACGCCTCGGCTTGAGCAACGATGTCCTCCTCACCGGTGGTCTCGCCTCTGGCAGCCCGGAGCTCATCGGCCTCATTCAGTCCGCGCGCCTCTTCGTCCTCAGCTCCACCGCCGAGCCCTTCGGCATCGTCATTCTCGAGGCCTGGGCCGCCGGCACCCCCGTCCTCTCTTCCCGCACCTCCGGCGCGCTCTCCCTCATCGACCACGGCCGCACTGGCATGCTCTACGATCTCGACAACAAGTCAGATTTCCACTTCGGCATCGATGCCCTCATGCTGAGCGACCACATCCGCACTCATCTCATCGGCGAGGCCCGTGAGCGTGTCCTCGCCGACTTCGATGTCCCCACCATCGCCGGACGCGTGGCCCGCGTTTATGACGAGCTCTCCGAGGCCAGAAAGAGCAAGGAGTCGAAGTCCGCCCTGCACCACCCGCAGATCCAGCTCACGGCCAAACTCTCATGAGCGATCCTCTTGTCAGCATCGTCATGCGCTCCTTCAATGAAGCATGGGCGCTGCAGGACACTCTCCCCGCGCTCGCAGCGCAAAACTGGCGCAGCCGGGAGCTCATCGTCATCGACAGCGGCTCCACCGATGGTTCGCAGGATCTCATCCGCGCCGCCAGCCCCGCACACTTCGTTCAAATCACCCCGCAGGAGTACAATCCCAGCCGCGTCATGAATCACGGCATGCGCCTCGCCACCGCGGAGCGCGTCATTTTCCTCAATGCCGACGCCACGCCGCAAAACGACCACTGGCTGCGCCCGCTCGCCGAAACTCTCGCAGACGCCCGCGTCGCCGCATGCTTCGGCCGCCAGATCCCACGCCCGGACTGTCAGGCCGTCTTCGCTTGCGACTACGACCGCTGCTTCGGCCCCGAGCGGGAGTCCGCCCGCTGGGATCACTTCTTCAGCATGGTCAGCAGCGGTCTGCGCAAAGACGTCTGGCAGCAACGCGGCTTCCGCGAAGACCTCCAGTATGCCGAGGACGACGAATACACCCGCTGGTGCCGTGCCCAGGGCTATCAGGTCTCGTATGTGGAGGAGTCCGTCGTCATGCACAGCCACAACTACACCCCTCAGCAAAGCTGGAAGCGCTCCTATGGAGACGCCCGCGCCATCGGCAAAGCCTGGAGCCAGCGCCCCTCCGCCTTCAACTGGCCTCAGACCGTCTTTCTCGGCTGGCTCAATGACGTGCGCCATGATCTCCACTGGTGCCTCAGGCATGGCCGCATCCACGAACTCGCCCACGCCATGCGCATCCGCTGGCAGCAGCGCCGCGCCAAACTCGCCGGCTTCCATCAGGGCTGGCGCGAGCAGCAGGAGGTCTCCTCATGAGAATCCTCGTCCTCACCAATCTCTATCCTCCACATTACGTCGGCGGTTATGAGCTCCGCTGCGCCGCCATCACCGAAGCCCTGCGCAGCCGCGGCCACAACGTGCGCGTGCTCACCTCCAATCACGGCCTGCCGGATGGCACCTCATCCGAACACTCGGAGCCACACATCGAGCGCAGCCTCCGCATCCACGGCTACTACGGCCATCCCTGGCTCCGTTTGAGCGCCCTCAAGGAGCTGGAGATTCACAACAATCTCGCCCTGCGCGAAGCCCTCACCACCTTCTACCCGGACGTCGTCCATGTCTGGTGCATGGGCGGCCTCTCCAAGTCTCTCTGCCTCACACTCCAGCAGATCGGCGTCCCCACCGTCTATGACGTCAGCGACCACTGGATCCTCCGCAGCCTCGTCGGCGATGTCTGGCTCGACTGGTGGAACCGCTCCAAAGGCTCCCTCGCCTCCCGCATCCAGCGCGCCTGGTGGACCCTGCGCGGCGTGCGCAAATACTGCGACACCGTCGCCCCCACCAACCCCGTGCGCGACATCCGCTTCAAGCGCCTCTACTTCACCAGCGCCCGCCTTCGTGAGCTCACCGCCGAAAAAGGTTACGACGTCATGCACGGCGGCGTCATCCACTGCCCCGTGGACACCGCTCACTTCAGCGGCCCTCCCGTCAAACGCCCGCCAAAGAACTGGCTCTGGGTCGGCCGCCTCGCCGAAGACAAAGGCATCCTCACCGC
This sequence comes from Prosthecobacter sp., assembly GCF_044226605.1. GTDB lineage: Bacteria > Verrucomicrobiota > Verrucomicrobiia > Verrucomicrobiales > Verrucomicrobiaceae > Prosthecobacter. The sequence goes on from NZ_JBGAGS010000038.1 coordinate 22,865, forward strand.
ACTCCGCGCCCTTCAACTCCTCAGAACCGAGTTCACCGGAGAACTCCACGTCTATGGCAAAGGCGATGACACCTACGTGAACATGCTGAAAAAATTTGCCTCGGACAGCGTGCTTCCCGTCACCTGGCACAGCGCCACTCCCGCCGAAATGCCGGACGTGTATCGCGCTCACGATGCCCTCCTCTTCACCTCCGAGTGGGAGGAACCCTTCGCCCTCACTCCTCTTGAGGCCATGGCCTGCGGCCTCCCCATCATCGGCACCATGACCGGTGGCAGCCGCGAGCTCTTCCGCCACGGCCAGAACGCCCTCACCTACGACGCCGGCGCCGCCACCCAGCTCGCCGAGCGCATCCTCCTCCTGCAAAGCAACACCCACCTCCGCGAATCCATCGCCACCGAGGGCCACCGCGAAGTCCACGAACGCTTCGCCATGAAACCCATCGTCGATCAGGTCGAACAATTCCTCTCTGCTGCATGAGCGCACGCTTCACCATAGACGGCAGCGCCGCCCTTGAGCAGCACCTCGCGGTTACCTGCATGCAGGTCCGCGCCGGTGTCGAGCGGCTCATCCCCCGTCACAAGCTCGAAGGCCTCGTCCTCGCCGGCGGCTACGGCCGCGGCGAAGGCGGCGTCCTCCGTGAAGGCATGCGCGACCTCCCCTACAACGACCTCGAATTCTTCGTCTTCATCAGCGGCAGCACCTTCCTCAACGACCGCCGCTACAAAGCCGCCCTCCATCGCCTCGGCGAATCCCTCTCCTCCGCCGTCGGCATCGATGTCGAGTTCAAGATCCTCTCCCTCTCCCGCCTCCGCCGCAGCCCCGTCTCCATGTTCTACTATGACCTCGTCATGGGTCATCGCTGGATCATCGGAGACGACTCCCTCTTCGCCGGCTGCGACCACCATCGCGATGCCTCCCGCATCCCCCTGCACGAAGCCACCCGCCTCCTCTTCAACCGCTGCTCCGGCCTCCTCTTCGCCGCCGAACGCCTCGCCCAAAAAGACTTCACCACCGCCGACGCCGATTTCGTCGGCCGCAATCTCGCCAAAGCCCGCCTGGCTATCGGAGACGTGATTTTGACCATGGCCGGAGGTTATCACTGGAGCTGCCTCGAACGCCACCGCCAGCTCCAGGTTATTGCCGAATCCGACACACAACTCGTCACTCATCACGCCGCCGGAGTCGCCTTCAAACTCCACCCCACCCGCTCCACCAAGTCCCGTTCCGAGCTCGCCGCCGAGCACGCCGCCCTCTCCCACCTCGCCCAGACCATCTTCCTCCGTCTGGAAAATCAGCGCCTCGGCATCCACTGCGCCACGCCGTCCGATTACGTCACCAACAGCACCAACAAGTGCCCTGAGGTTCCCTTGTGGAAGAACATCCTCATCCGCCTCCGCAAACGCGGCCTCCCTCTCAGCCCTGCACGCTATCCCCGCGAGCATCTCCTCCACGAACTCGTGACCCTCCTTTGGACGAACCGGGACGCAGATCACCGCACTATGCGGCAATACACGGAACTCTGGAACTGCTTCAACTAGCACTCATCTCCCCCCACTTGCGGGCGATGCACTCTCAGCGGGAATCGAGTTAGGTACCAGAGTTCACCCAGCTCATGAACATCCTCGTTGTTTACCCCTACATCCCTTATCCGATCGATCGCGGAACTTATCAGCGGGTCTTCCATCTCCTGCGCGCTCTTGCCAAAGATCACACCATCGATCTCATCGCCCTCTCGGAAAAAGGCGAGCGCTTGGAACATCGTGGAATCTTCGAGAATTTCTGTCGCAAAGTAACCTTTGTTTCCTTCGAGCACCCTCCTTGGCCTCGGCTCTTCCCCAACCGCCTCCTCAATCCCCTCCCCACCACCATCCGCCACTGGTGGCTTCCCCAGCTTGCCGACACCATCGGCGAGATGCTCGACCAGAACGACTACGACCTCGTCCACGTCTGCGACATCGTGATGGCTCAATACTTCCTCAAGGACCATCTCGAAATCCCTCTCAGTGTGGACAGGAGTCGCGTGGACTTGCAATTTCAGGAAGAACAATACGCCCGCATGCCTAAAGGGCTCAAATCTTCCCTTCTTTACCGCGAGCAGACGTGGAAGCTTCGCCGCTTTGAGCATCAGGTGGCCAGCCGCAGCTCCGTGCAGGTTGTGTGCGGTCCTGACGACAAAAGCTTCATCCGTTCCGAAGTCAGCACCAAACTGCCAGTCCAGGTGGTCACCAACGGAGTGGACCTTGACTACTTCAGTCCCCAGTCTGCCGACGTCTCACGCGATGCCTCGCCCACGATCCTCTACTGCGGAGCCATGGACTACATGCCCAACGTCGATGCTCTGAGCTGGTATTTTGCCGAGATCCATCCCCGTCTCAAAAAACAGGTGCCGGACCTCAAGGTGCTGATCGTCGGCAAATCTCCGACAGACGAGGTAAAGGCCCATGCCAGCCTGCCGGATGTCACCGTGACCGGCGGCGTGGATGACGTGCGGCCCTACTATCGCCGCGCCTGGGCGCACATTGTTCCCCTTCGCATTGGCGGCGGCACCCGGCTTAAAATCCCCGAGAGCATGGCCATGGGCACGCCGGTCATCAGCACCACCATCGGCGCCCAGGGGCTAAACCTGGTGCATGGCATGGACATCCTTCTCGCGGACACCGCCGACATGTTCGCGCACTACACGGAACGCATGCTCCATGACGACGTCCTGCGTCAAAAGGTGGAAGAACGTAGCATGCAGACCTGTCGTGCACGCTTTGGCTGGTCCGGCCTCGGCAAGCAGCTCAGCAGTTACTACGCACAGCACTTTCAGCCCGCAAAGCACTCTCATGAACACAACTGAAGCCGCAGCATTCACGCCTCGGAGCGGGCCGTCATTGTCCATCCTGGGCGTTCCTCTGGACAACGTGACGACCGACCAGGCCCTGGAGACCATCTCCGCGATGATCACCTCGCGCAAACCTCACTACATTGCCACGGCCAACGTTGATTTTACCGCACTTGCGTTGAATGACGAAGAATTGCGCCGCATCCTGCTCGACGCCCACATGGTCGTCTGCGATGGCATGCCCCTCGTCTGGGCCTCGCGCTGGCTGGGGAATGCGCTCCCGGAGCGCGTCGCCGGTTCCGATCTCGTGCCAAAGCTACTCGCCATCGCGGAACAAAAAGGCTGGAGCGTCTATTTCCTCGGCGGGCAGAAAGAAGTGGCTCTGAAAGCCATCGAGAAAGTTCAGGAGCGGCACCCCGGCCTCAAGATTGCAGGTGTGATGTCCCCGCCATTCAAGCCGTTACATGAAATGGATCATGCAGGCATTTGCGCTGATATTCGTCAGGCTGATCCGGATTTGCTCTTCGTTTCCTTTGGCTGCCCAAAGCAGGAAAAGTGGATCGCCATGAATTATCTTCGTGCAGGTGCGCCCGTCAGCATCGGCGTCGGCGCCACCATCGATTTCCTGGCCGGCCACATGAAGCGCGCTCCGCGCTGGATGCAGATGACCGGCCTCGAATGGCTCTACCGCCTGCTGCAGGAGCCGCGCCGCCTGTTCAAACGCTACGCCACGGATTTTGTGGTGTTTGGCTTCACGATTATGAAGCAGTGGTGGCTCACCAGCGGCGGCAGACGCAGCACCCCAGCCGCTCCATTGCCTTCTGCTTCCGCACCCTCAGTGCCCGAGCCCTCCATTGCCGTGCCAGCCAGGCCCGAAGAGATTCAGACTCCGGCAGAGCCGCCTTCCAACGTTGCAGAGCTTTGCTGCCCCGTGCGTCTGGATGCAGCAGAAGTGCGCGTGATCGAAGGTGTCTGGATGAATACTCTCGAAGGCCCCGAGCAGGGCATCATCATCGACTGCTCCGGCACCCAGTTCATCGACAGCACCGGGCTGGGGCTTCTCATGCGCGTCCAGAAACGCTGCCGCCAGGCAGGCAAGCGCCTCGTCCTCTCCGCCTGCTCCCAGGCAGTGCTCAAGCTGCTGCAAATGACGCGCCTGAGCTCCCTCTTCGGCCAGGCCGACGGACGTGAGGAAGCGCTTGGCAAAATTCTGAAACCTGAGGAACCCGTGCCCGCCTTTGCGCCGTCCAGACCCAAAACCGTGCCTCTTCACCTCAGCTGGAGCGGAGCCGTCACCAGCAAGGGGGTCGACGGTCTGTGGCGCGGCGCCGTGGGCATCATCCAAAACGCTGCGGACGCACGCAACCCGGTCGTCATTGATCTGAAGGACGTCCAGATGATGGACAGCGGCGGCCTGGGCCTCATGGCCCGCCTGAAGGATCACGCCTCCAGCCAGCACATCCACCTGCGCTTCACCAATGCCAGCCCGGTGGTGCACGAATCTCTCCGTCACGAACACATGGAACATCTTCTCGCATCATGAACATCGCACTTTCCACCAGCGTCATCCAGCGCGGCAAAACCGGCGTGGCGCAGTATGTACTCGCCCTGACACGTGCGCTTATGCCGTACACGGATGTGGTCAAGTTCCACATCCTCGCCCTGGCTCAGGACATTCCTCTTTTTGAATTTGCACGCAGCAGGATGAACATCGTGCCCGTGGATGAATGCTGGCGCCCTGCTGTGAAAAACATCTGGTGGCACCAGCAGGTGCTGCCGCGCTGGCTGGACGAAAAGATGATCGACGTCCTGCACGTGCCCAGCTATCGCCGCATGGTGCGCGCCGCCCACTGCAACCGCGTTTCCACCATCCACGACCTGGCGCCGTTTCATGTGAAAAAGAAGTATGACCTCGCCCGCATGATCTACGGACGTGTCATTGTGAAACATCTCGCACGCAGCCAGGACGGACTTATTTCGGTAAGCACGAGCACTGCGCGGGACGTGGAGCGTTATTTTGGCGTGCCTGTGCAAAAGCAGAACGTCATTCTGAACGGCATCGATCATGCGCGCTTCAACCTCGGGGACCGCGCGACGGCCTGCGCCATGGCCGCCCAGCGCTGGCAGCTGAACGAGCCCTTCTTCCTGTATGTCTCGCGGCTCGAGCACCCTGCCAAAAATCACACGCGCCTGATCGAAGCCTTCGACAAATTCAAGGAAACCACCGGATCTCCCTGGCAGCTGGCCCTGGCTGGCAGCGACTGGCACGGCGCGGAACACATCCACGCCGCAGCCCGTGACGCACGCCATACCAAGGATGTGCGCTTCCTCGGGTTCGTGGAGGATGCCGTGCTGCCAGACCTCTACCGTGCGGCTTCCACCATGGTGTACCCCTCTCTGTTTGAAGGTTTCGGCCTGCCGCCGATTGAGGCCATGGCCTGCGGGTGTCCGGTCATCAGTTCTACTCGCGGTTCCCTGAGCGAAGTCGTCGGCACTGCCGCACGCATCATTGATCCCGAAAACGTCGGGGACATGGCCGAGGCCATGCAGGAATTTGCCACGCATGGCGAGAAACGGGAGGCTCTGGTCAAAGCAGGTCTGGAGAACGCCCGACGCTTCAACTGGGACGAAAATGCCAAACGTGTGATGGATGTGTATGAAAAGCCCTTCACAGGCACCCGCAGTTGGGGGGGTTGAGAGGGTGGTGCACGAGAAGGAAGTTTTCTGCACGAAACATGTCAGACTTTCTACAGCATTGGCAGCTCACCACCAAGCCGTTCGAGGCCACGTGGGACACCCGTTTCTATTATCGCAGCCCGCAGCACCAGGAGGCGCTGGACCGCCTGCTCTACCTGGCCAGCGAAAGAACCATGAGCGTGGGCATGCTGACGGGTGACATCGGCTGTGGCAAGACGATCACCAGTGCGATGCTGGCCCAAAGCCTCGATCCCTGCGCCTTCGTGGTCGTCAGCTGCGAAAACTCCGGCTTCAGCTTTGATGAACTGCTGCAGTACATCCTCTGGCAGCTGGAGCCGGACGCGGACCATCTGCCGGAGAGCAAGTTCGGCCGTTGCGAGCACCTGAAGGCATTGTGTGAGAGCGCGGCCGAGCGCGGGAGGCACGTCATTATCTTGCTCGATGAAGCACAGGACATACCGGAGGAAACACTCCGGCAGCTTGGCTGGCTCACCAATTTCAATGGCAACGGCCGCCCCCTTCTGACACTGCTGATGATCGGGCAGCCGCCGCTGCGCCGCCTGGTGAACAGCAACCAGGCCATTCAGCAGCGCATCGGGCTCAGGTTTCACCTCATGCCTCTGACTGAGACGGACACCGCAGCCTATGTGGCGCATCGTTTGAAGGCGGCGGGACATGCCGACGGCTCCGTTTTCGAGGCCGATGCGCTGGTGCAGCTGCACCATCTCTCCCGGGGCATCCCACGAGAGATCAACCGCACCGCGAAGCTCTGCCTGGAGCATGCCTGGGCTTCAGGTGATGAAAAAGTCAGCGCGCAAGCGCTGCACGACGTCGCCTGCGACCTCTACCGCCAGGACCAGCTTCTCGGAATGTCCACGGTCCTCTCCTGCGCCACATGAACGCGGCTCCGCCCACTTCATTCAGCCTGACGGCAATCAATCGCAAACGCGGCATTGCCACCCCGTTGATCAGCAGGCCGCGGGAAGCGCCATTGCCTGCGGAGTTGCAGGATTTTTCGAGTCCTGCTGCACCAGCACCCTCACCCGCTGCCAATGAGGCGGCGGCACCTGCGATCAACCTCCCTTTCGACCCCCTGCGCGTGGTCGACGCTCTCGTCCGGCGCTGGTGGCTGATGCTGCTTGCGGGCGTGGCCTGCGCCGCGATCATGCTGATTGCGGGCTGGCTGAAATTTGAAACTCTCTACACCGCCAAATCCCAGATCATCAAACAGCAGCTCGCCTCCGCGTTCAGGCAGTCGGAGACGGGAGAATCGTTCAAGCCCAGCGACCTGACCATTCCCACGCTGATGTCCCTGATGTATTCGGGGTCCACCATTGCAGGCACCACCAGCCTGATGGCTCACCATTATGAGGAAAGCGCGGTCCGTTCAGGCCTTGTGGTGGCAGCCGAGCGCAACACCGACATCGTCAACATCAGCATGACCTCCAATGTCAGCGCTGATGCCGTGCTGGAAATGATCAAAGCCTATACGGAGACGGTGCTGCAGCTTTCACGCGACCTTCAGCGCAGCGATGCCGCCGCCATGAAGGCCTTTCTGCAAAAGCAGATCGAGCGCACGGATGCCGACCTGCTCAAGGTGAACGAGGAGCTGCTGGCCTATGGCCGCCAGTCTCACCTCCTTGATGCAGACAAGCAGATGGACGCATGGCTGGCGGAACTGGGCAACTTCACGCTGAAATATGAAACTTTGAAGCTGGATCATGACACCCTCGATGTCCGCATTCAAGGCGTGGAGCGCGAACTTGGCAAAGTGGACACCAATGCAGCACGCGTGGACAGCGCGAGGAAAGCGCTGGCCGATCTCCGCGTGCGGTACACGGACGAACATCCCGCGGTGATCGAGTCCATGGAAAAGCTGAACGCTCTGGAGCAGCAGATGAAGTCCTCTGGAATGCGCATCGACGCGCCGCCGAAGCCCGGAGAGAGCAACGTGGCGGAAAGCCTGTACCTGGACCTGGTGCGCCTGCGTTCGGAAAAGCAGGTCATGGGCGAACAGCTGGATAAACTCATGGCAGTGCGTGAAGGGATCAACCAGCGCCTGGCCCAGCTGCCGCGTCAGGCCATGGAATACGCCCACATCAAATCCCGCAAGCAGACGCTCGAAACCTCCCGCGGCCTGCTGGCCGGCCGACAGCGCGAAGCAGCGCTCTACGAAGAAAATTCGCAGGGGTACTTTCGACTGTTTTCCATGGCACGGCCGCAGGATGTGAGCTCCGTCAAACCGACGCAGAAACTTGCCATGGTGGGCGCGGGCGGATTTGCCGCCGGGGCCTTGGTGGTGGCTGCCATGGCTGTGCTGCTCACCCTGCTGGACGGTCACGTCCGCAGCAGCGGCGATCTGAAACGTGCCACCGGCCTGCCAGTTTTGGGAGCACTCCCATCGTCCCAAGCCTCCGCAGAGGCATGGGCCTTCCGCACCTGGACGAGGCTGCAGCCCATGCTGCAAACACACGCCAGCGGAGGTGCGATGATCTGCGGTGTCATGCATGCGGCCGGGGACACTGCGGCTCCGCGTTTGATGAAACTGCTGGCAGACGCCGCCATTCAGCGCGGCCTGACGTGCATGCTGGTGACCCGGGAGCTGAGCGAGGACGCCCTGAAACTTTCCGGAGCGGTGGAGCAGCCGGAACGCACCGGGCGAACAGCACGTGAGATCACTGACCGGCCCTACCACATCGGCATGGACGAGGAATGGCAATGGAACGCAGAACAACGACAGCAGTGGCAGGCGGCACTGGCTCACTGGCGCACGCTGAGAGGTGCGGTGATCCTGATTGAACTTCCCGCGGTGGAGCAGCCGGAGGCCCTGCTGATCGCGGAGCAGCTTCCCAATCTCATCTGGGCCGGCTCCAGCGGCACGAGTCTGGTGCAGAAGATCCAGGACACCCTGCGCATGTATCGGGACGCAGGCTGCAAGCTCGTCGCCGCGCTGCTGGATCGTGCGCCTGAACTGCGTCCTGCTGCGCTGGCACGCTTTGGAGCGCTGGCGCTCGTGTGCTGCGCCTCTCTCCAGGCTGAGAACATCCTCCCCCTGGGCCCGGGAGACGCCGTGAACATCAACATGCCCGGCTTTGAAGGCCTGCAACGCAAGGATCTCGTGGTCGGGCCGGATGGCAAGCTGACCTACCTGCAGGCACGCGAGATTCAGGCGGCAGGCTTGAGCCTGGATCAGCTGCGCGAAAGCCTGACCACGGAACTGCGGCGCTACTACCGCAATGCACGCGTGGTGGTGACTCCGTCCACCTTTCAGAGCCGAAAGGTGTATGTGCTAGGCAAAGTGGTGAAAAAAGGAGCCATCAACATGGACCGGCCGCTGACCATCCTCGAAGTCGTGGCCGAAGCCGGCGGCTTGGAAACCGGGCTGTTTCAGCAAAACACGGTGGAGCTGGCAGATCTGGGCCGCAGCTTCGTCATGCGCGGTCAGGCACGTCTGCCAGTCAATCTGGAGGCGCTCTTTCTGCATGGAGACATGACTCAGAACGCCCGCGTCGAGCCGGGCGACTACCTGTATTTTCCTTCAGCCAACTCCAACGAAATCTATGTGCTGGGAGACGTGAAAATGCAGGGCACGCAGGGTCTGCTGGCCCACACTTCCGTGCATAGCGCCATTGCCCAGGCAGGCGGCTTTACGGCAAAGGCCTTCACAAGGCGCGTGCTGGTGGTGCGGGGTTCCTTTGACAAGCCGGAACGTTTTGTGGTGAACATGGAGGACATTCTCTCGGCGAGAGCCAAAGGTTTCCGCCTGGAGCCAAAGGACATCGTCTTTGTCGCGGACAAGCCCTGGGCCCGAGCGGAGGAACTGCTGCACATGGCCATCAATGCCTTCCTGCAAGGAGCCGTGTCCGGATGGACGCGTGCCAACATCGGCCCCTACATCCAGCAGCCGATTTTGCCGCAGCTCCGCTGATAAAGGAACATGCAATTGCGCTCCCAAACCGTCCTGCCGTTTATTTGAAACATGATCGCCACCTTGGAGACTGAAGCACCGGCCGCCGCGATTCGCCCCCTGCAGGTGGCGGTGATCGAAGACGACGCAACCCTGCGCCTGTTTTTGAAAAAGCTCGTTAGCAAACCCGGCACTCAGCTCACCTTTGCCGGAGCGTGGGAAAGCGCCGAGGCGGCCGCAAAACCATTGCTGGAGACACGGCCAGACGTGGTGGTGGTGGATCTGGAGCTGCCCAACATGTGCGGGATGGATCTGATCCGGCATCTCTCCCCACGCATGCCCGCCACGGCGTTTGTGGTGCTGACGATCCACGACGAGCCGCAAAAGGTCTTTGCAGCCTTGCGCGCAGGCGCCAGTGGCTATTTGCTCAAAAGTTCCAAACCTGCCGAGATCATCGCGGGCATTCGCCAGGCAAGCGCAGGCGGTGCACCGCTGAGCCAGGAGATCGCACGACTGCTGATCCAATCTTTTCAAGCTCCTGCCAAAACGGTGCGCAAACGCATGCCCGGCCTCACGCCGCGTGAGAGCCAGATTCTGGAAATGCTGGCGCAGGGCAAGGTGCCCAAAGAAGTGGCCGAGGATCTGGGGCTCACTTACGCGACAGTGCGTGACTACCTCAAGGCCGTGTATGCCAAGCTGCACGTGCGGTCACGGACCGAGGCGGTGATCAAATTTCTTGATCAGACCCAGTAGCCGCCTGCCGCCTACCCGCAGCTGCGGGGATTGTCTGCACAACCGGTCAGGAAGAAGCTTCCCCATGAGAGTTTCCGCCCTGATCTTCTGCTGCCTCATGCTGCTCAATGCATGCTCAATCATGAAGGAGCAGAAGAAGTTTGACGCCCGTGAGTCAGGCAACACCACCAGCGCTGATTTCAGCCAGACCAAACGGCAGGAGCCCATCCATCCCGAATGGCTCAAACCGCCAGCCAAGGAGTATTCGCTGGGCCCCGGCGACAAAGTGGAGATCGAAATCATCGGTGAAACGGGCACGCGTGCGGACACCTTTGTCACTCCAGACGGCAAGCTCTATTTCGACCTTCTGCCCGGCATGGAGGTGAAAGGGAAGTCCGCCAGGCAGCTGCGGGAGGAAATGGAAAAATTGCTGACGCGGTACTACAAGCAGCCGCAGGTGTCCCTGACGCTGCGAGAGGTGAGCAGCCAGCGGGTGTGGGTGCTGGGGCGCGTGAATGCACCGGGCATCTACCCTTTGAACCGGCCGCTGCGCGTGCTGGACGCAGTCACGCAAGCAGGTGGTCTCTTCACTTCACGCTTCACCGGCACGACCGAAGAACTGGCGGATCTCAGCCACAGCTTCCTGATGCGCGGCGGCAAAATGCTGCCGGTGGATTTTCAGAAACTCATTCGTGAAGGCGACCTGGCTCAGAACATCTATCTGGAGCCGGATGACTTCATCTACCTGCCTTCCTCCCTGACCAACGAGGTCTATGTGCTGGGCGCCGTGACCGAGCCACGCCCGGTGGGATTCATGAACGAGATGAACCTGATTACTGCGCTGGGCCGCGGTCTCGGCATCCGGCCGGAGGCGGATCTGGCGCACGTCACCATTGTGCGCGGCTCGCTGACGGAGCCGAAGATCGCCACGGTCAACGCCCGAGACATCATTCAAGGCAAGGCCACCAATGTGAGGCTGGAGCCTGGAGACATCGTGTACATCCCGGGCAGCGGGTCCATGTCTCCGGGCGGCTTTCTGCACGACGCGGTCAACACCTTCACGCGCCTCGTGGCGGCCAATGAAGGGAACGCCGCCGGCGCGGCCCATGGCACCCCGATTGGTGTGAACCTCAACATTGGTCCTTCCAGCTCCTCACGATAATGTCCTCCACCACACGTCGCATCCGCCCGCTCATCATCGCCGAGGCCGCCAATCCCACGCTGACCAGCGCGGCGCTTGTCGGCTGGTCCTGTGCCAAAGCCATCGCTTCCCAAACCGATGCCCACATCGTGACTGAATGGCGAAACCGTGAGGACTTCCTCCGTGCCGGCATGGTGGAGGGACGGGACTTCACCGCCATCAACAACCGCCGGCTGCAGCATCTCTCATGGAGCCTGGCCACCAAGCTCAGCCGCAAAGGCAGCTTCAGCTGGAGCCTCTACGCCGCACTCTCCAATCTCGTTTATCCATTCTTTGAGCGCAAACTGTGGCATGCCTTTAAGTCCCGGCTGCGTGATGGCGAGTTTGACCTTGTGCACCGGCTGCTGCCGCTTTCTCCGACCACGACGAGCTGGATTGCCCCCCGCTTGAAAACGATCGGCGTGCCCTTTGTGCTGGGGCCGCTGAACGGCGGAGTGCCCTGGCCGAAAGGTTTTGAAGATCTACGCAAGCAGGAGCGGGATGGTGCAGGAAGGCTGCGCGCGCTCTGCCGCTTTTCATCCGGATTAAAACGCACACGCGAAGCCTCGAATGCGATCATCGCCGCCTCACGCACAACTTTGAACGAGATTCCGGTGAATCTGCGCGAACGCTGCGTCTTCATCCCCGAGAATGCGGTGGACCTGAAGAAGTTCCCGCTGACACCGAAGACCGACACCTCAAACACACTGCGGCTTTCCTTCGTGGGCCGTCTCGTGGCTCTGAAAGGTGTGGACATGCTGATTGCTGCAGCGGCGCCGCTGATTCGCAGCGGAGAAGTGCAGCTGGACATCATTGGCGAAGGTCCGGAACGCGGACGTCTGGAGGCCCTGCTGCAAAAAGAGAACATCACCACCGGCGTGCGCATGGAAGGCTGGGTGCCGCATGCGCAACTCGGAGCACGTTTGCGCGAGAGCGATCTTTTTGTGTTTCCGAGCATTCGCGAGTTTGGCGGCGGGGTGGTGCTGGAAGCGATGGCGCTGGGGATTCCCTCCGTGGTGCTGGATCATGGCGGGCCGCCTGAGCTGGTGCCGCCGGGCACGGGTTACGTGCTGCCCATGACCACGCGTGAGGACATCGTGACCCGGCTGCGCGTACTGCTCACGGAGCTAAAGGATGATCCGGAACAAGTACGCAGCGTGGGAGAACTGGCGCAGGCGCATGTGCGAAAGTTTTACTCCTGGGAGGCCAAGGCGGTGCAGATCCATGAGGTTTATCGCTGGGTTCTCGGACTTCGTGCGAGCAAGCCTGACTGGGGCACGCCGATGGGGTTTGAAGGTCCGCCTGATGTCCCGGAACTGAAGGCCCGGATGATTCCTGAATCCCTGCTTGTTCCAGGTCATGGATACTAAAACATCTGGCCAAGGGGCCTTTCACATCGCTTCGCTGGATGGTTTTCGGGCGGTGGCCATTCTGATCGTGTTTCTCAGCCATGCCGGGCTCTCGCATGTGGTGCCCGGATTGTTTGGCGTTACTGTTTTCTTTTTTCTCAGCGGATATCTGATCACCACGCTGCTGCGGATGGAATGTGAGAAGCATGGCAGGGCCAATCTGCTCCAGTTCTTTTTGCGGCGCACGCTGCGCATTCTGCCGCCATTTTATTTGATCCTGGGGCTGATCGCGCTGCTCACAGCCTGCGGTGTTTTGCAGGGTGGATTTCAAGGGCAGGCGCTGACGGCGCAGGCTCTCTTCGCGGCGAACTACTGGGAGATCGGCGGAGGAGTGCAGCCGCCAGGCACGGAGGTGCTGTGGTCGCTGGCAGTGGAGGAGCATTTCTACCTCGTGTTCCCCTTTTTCTACCTCGCCATGCGGCGTGTGCTGCCGGAGCGGCGGCATCAGTTTGCGCTGCTGCTGACGCTGTGTGCCGCAGTGCTGGTGTGGCGAATGCTGCTGGTGCATTCATTTTCGGGCATCGATTTGCAATCGGGCTCAGCGCATCATCCGCGCACCTGCCATGCCACGGACACAAGGCTGGACGGGCTGCTGTTTGGCTGCGCGCTGGCGGTGTGGGGAAACCCTGCGCTGGATGGCACGCGCATCCGCCGCGGCCACTGGCTGTGGCTGGCGCTGCCCTGCTGCATTGCGGTGCTGCTGGCCACGTTTGTCATTCGCAGTGTGGCGTTTCGGGAAACGTGGCGCTACACGCTGCAAGGGCTGGCATTGATGCCGGTCTTCATCGCGTGCATAAGGCATGCAGACGCATGGCCGCTGCGGTTTCTGAACTGGCGCTGGGTCCGCCGCATGGGGGTGCTGTCGTATGCGTTTTATCTCACGCACTCCGTTCTCCTGGAGGTGATGAAGCACTGGCTGCCTGCGTCCGCAATACTGCGCGGCGTAGCTGCTTTCAGCCTCTCCCTTTTAGCCTCCTGGATGATTCATCGGTGGGTCGAAAAGCCCTTCTTGAGCCTGAGACGCCGTCTCGGCAGCAGCACGCCGCCAGAAGCGCCTAGAGCGTTTTAAATAATACTATAGCCACAAGAGGCAAACCAGCCCGCGGCGTCTTTTTCTGTGATTTTTGAGAATGCCTGACTGATCGCCGCATCGAGCTCGGGTGGCGTGCGCGCCTCCGCAGTGCGCAGCAGCGCT
>NZ_JBGAGS010000039.1:0-34629 GCF_044226605.1 Prosthecobacter sp.
GCGCATTACAAGCGCTCAGGAAAGCAGCACAGCACTGAAGGCAAAATCGCTTGGCAGAATGCCAGAATTTAACCGGCATTCCGGGCAGGCCTCTCTAAAAAGAGTGTTTTCACACAGCCTGTGTCCCCAGCCCGCCGCCGAACGTCGCCCACCTCGCTCTTCCTCAGCGCGCTTGATTGTCAAAAGTCTGTGACAAGCCGCCAGTCGTTTTGGCACACGTGCTGCTTTGAATATCGGTTCAGATGGAGTCCACACGCATCATCCCGATCTCTTCCGCCCGCGCCTCCATTAGCGCGCAACCCAGCAACATCGTCCGCATGGAACCCGATCCCGGCCTCATCAAGATGGAGTCCTCCCAGGGACGTGAATCGGTTTCCGGTGGAGATGCGGAATCCGCCCAGCGCTTTGCCGGAGAGGTGAAATACGTCGGTTATTTCGCGGACAAGCTGGCCGAGACATTGGGCATGCGCTCCATCGAAATGGCGATCGTGGAGGACCGCGAAGGACAGACCGCCATCAGCGCTGGTCAGCAGCGGGGCAACTGGCACGGGGTGGTCAGCAGCAACCGCCGCTCCATCAAACAGGTGCGCGAGGCTCTGGCACGCTGATCCCTCATTGCGACCATGAGTTTAAATCCTGTGATCACCTCCGCTGCCTCCTTGCAGCGCCTCGATGGTGTGGCTGGAGTGATGTTGTTCAAAGGCCGGAACACCATCCACCGCCAGATGCCCTTTTCAGACACCCGCGCGGATAACTTGCGCGAGATCATCAGCCAGATGCTTGAAGGCTACCGCCAGGTGCGGCGGAAGATCCATCAGATCTACCTGGAGTTTGACGGCGGAGTGCTTCTCGTGGTGCTGCAAAACGAAGTGGTGATGCTGTTTTTTCTGACCTCGCGCGCGGACCCCGATCTGGCGGCCAGCGCCGCTTCGGTGATGCTCAACGATCACGCGGCACTGCTCAGCAGCGCCTCCGCCGAAGCCCAGCCCGCTTCCCAACTGCCAGCGGACGGCATCGAGGAACTGGTCGTCACCAGCCCGCGTGCTCTGGCGCAGATCACGGAGAAGGCGGAAACCACGGTGAACCAGTGGGGAGCAGTGCGCAAATGCGTGGAAGGCGTGCTGGGCAAGGTCATGGGCCGCGCCCAGGCCAGCAATCTCATCCAGCGCACCATCGACGAAGCCAAAATCGCCGACCCGTACCGGCTTTCCGTCACCGAAGTCCGCAAGCTGGCTGTGAGCGTCATCGAGCACGTGCCCAACACCACCAAACGCCGCCAGCTCCTCGTCGAGCTCGATGCATCCATGGAACACTTGAAAATCTGAAACTGCCCCACTCACATGCTGCACTTCCGCGCCTGCCTTCTCGCCCTCATCACCCTCGTCACCTGCGCCTCCGCCCAGGATGGCAATGCGAAGATCGAGGCCAAGCTCGACACCATCATCAAAAAGCTGGACGCCAGCCAGGGCACCCTGAATGAAGTGGCAAAGTCCGTAAAGCCCGCCCCTGCGCCAGCAGCAGCAGCAGCAGCCGCGCCGGCCGCTGTCGCCAGCACACCGGGAGATGCCGCGCTGAAGTCAGACATCGAGACCGTGCAGATGAACCTGAACTACGTGTGGATGGTGGCCACCGGAGCGCTCGTCTTTGTGATGCAGGCCGGCTTTGCCATGGTGGAGCTCGGATTCGCCCGTGCGAAGAACAGCATCAACATCATCATGAAAAACTTCCTGGACTTCTGCATCAGCGCCATCGTCTTCCTTTTCGTGGGCTTTGGCCTGATGTTTGGGAAAAGCGCTGGCGGCTGGATCGGCAGTGACAGCTTCTGGATCTCAAACCACGCGGCAGATGACAAGATGTGGGCTTTCTGGTTCTTCCAGGTCGTCTTTGCCGGCACTTCCTGCACCATCGTCTCCGGCGCCATGGCGGAGCGCACGAAATTCGTCGGCTATCTCATTTATGCCGCGCTGCTTGCGGGCATCGTGTATCCGCTCGGTGGTCACTGGGCCTGGGGCAGCTTTGGTGGAGCCTTTGGTGTGGGTGGAGAAAAAGGCTGGCTGGAGGCGCTGGGCTTTGTCGATTTCGCCGGCTCCACAGTGGTCCATGGCTGCGGCGGTGCCTGCGCTCTGGCGGGCATCCTCGTGGTCGGCGCAAGGCATGGCCGCTTCGCCAAAGACGGCACGCCGCGCTTGATCGCGGGGCACAACATCCCTCTCGCCGCTCTCGGCGTGTTCATCCTGTGGTTCGGCTGGTTCGGCTTCAATGCGGGCTCCACGCTCATCGGCAATGGCACCATCGGCCGCATCGCGGTGAACACCACCATCGCTCCCGCCGCAGCGGCGCTCTCCGCCATGATCTCCATGTGGTTTGTGCAGGGGCGGCCGGACGTGGGCATCACGCTGAATGGCTCGCTCGGCGGCGCGGTCGGCGTCACCGCCTGCTGCGCCAGCATCTCCCCCGCCTCCGCCTTTATCGTCGGTCTCATTGCCGGCATCATCACCACGGTGGCCACCATCGCGCTTGAGCGCATGCAGATTGACGATGCCGTGGGCGCGGTGCCCGTGCATCTGGCCAACGGCTGGTGGGGCACTCTCAGCGTGGCCTTGTTTAATCAGGATGGCTTTGACGCGCACAAGCTCGGCGTCCAGGCGCTCGGCACATTCTCCGTCACTCTCAGCGCCTTCGTTATCTGCTTCACCATCTTCAAGCTGGTGGACAAGCTCGTCGGCCTGCGCGCCACGGACAATGAGCAGATCGACGGCCTGGACTTCGCCGAGCACGCCGCCAACGCCTACCCTGACTTCCAAACCACGGAGCAGGCGTAAGAGGCGCCCTCCCCTCCCGCGGCTTGCCCGGCCTGCGGCAAACCCGGTCACGCATTCCGCAAGATCGGCGGGGCATCGCAGACGCCCGTGTGCGTTTTTACCGGGTCATGATCAATCTCACCCGCCTTTACTGTGATGTCGCCCAGCCCATGGACCACCTGCGCTACGGTCGCGGCCATGGCTCGCCCACCTCCGCCGCCGAGCGCCGCCCCATCGTCGTCTGGAACATCACCCGCCGCTGCAATCTGAAATGCGTCCACTGCTACCAGGATTCCGATTCCAAATTCTACCCCGGCGAGCTCTCGTGGGAGCAGTGCAAAGCTGTCATCGATGACCTGGCCGAATACAAGGTCCCCGCGCTGCTGCTCTCCGGCGGCGAGCCCACCATCCACCCGCATTTCTTCGAACTCGCCGAATACGCCACCAGCCAGGGCCTGCGCCTCACCCTTTCCACCAATGGCACGCTCATCAATCCCGAGTGGGCCCAGCGCATCAAGAACATCGGCTTTTCCTACGTCGGCATCTCGCTCGATGGCATGGGCGCCACGCACGACCACTTCCGCGGCAAGGTCGGCTGCTTTGACAAGGCGGTGGCCGCCTTCCGCAACTGCAAGGCCGTGGGCCAGAAGGTCGGCCTGCGCCTCACCCTCTCGCGTCACAACATCGCGGACATCGAAGGCATCCTGGACTTCATTGAGCGAGAGGACATCGAACGCGTCTGCTTCTACCACCTCGTCTATAGCGGACGCGGCGCGGAGCTGATGGAGGTACCGCATGAAGAGACACGCGGCGCCATCGACAAAATCCTCGACCGCACCGCCAAGTGGGCCGCCAGCGGCAAGCCGCGCGAAGTGCTCACTGTCGATCAGCCCGTGGACGGCCCCTACCTCTACATGCGCCTGAAGCGCGAGAACCCCGAGCGAGCAGAGCGCGCCATGGAGCTTCTCAAATGGAACGGCGGCGGCGCCAACAGCAGCGGCACCGGCATCAGCAACATCGACACTCAGGGCAATGTGCATCCCGATCAGTTCTGGCACGAACTCACCCTCGGCAATGTGAAGGACCGCAAGTTCAGCGACATCTGGAGCAACCGCGACAACGCCACGCTCAATGCCTTGCGGGATCGCAAAAAGCATCTCACCGGCAAATGTTCCGAGTGCAGTTTCCTCGATGTCTGCGGCGGCGGCTTCCGTGTTCGTGCGCTGCAAATGACCGGAGACTTGTGGGCGCCTGATCCCTCCTGCTATCTTAATGATCAGGAGATCGGAATCGCTCAGGCTGCCTAGCGCTCACTCAGCGTGGCAGCTATGGAAATTCAACAGCATGCGGGATAATAGCAGGATTTTTCCCTGTCTGTTTTCTTGCCCTTTGGGGCTACGCCTGCCAGCATCTGTGGACATTTGTGGGGAGTCGCATCTCCCCACCAGCGTCATACTCTTCATTCCCTCGAATCCATGAATGCTTCACGTTGTTCCACTGCCAGCGTTTCTCGCACGCTCACCCTGCTGACCGCAGCGCTCCTTCTGGTGCAATGCTCCATGCCGCCGCAGGAGAGCTGGCGCTACATTCAGACGAATGGCCTGTTCTCCTACCTGCAAGCCTCGCCTCCATTCCACACCAGCGGCTCGCACACTCAGCGCTACTACGCCGGCCAGAGTTACCGGAGCAGGTATTCCCAGACCCCGAACTGGTATGGAGGCCTGTCCGGCCGCACCACCCCGCGCTACACGCCAAACAACTACCTCGGTGGCTCCTCCCTGGGTTCCGGAAGCTCCCGCTACATTCCCCGTTCCAAGCCCAGCAGCCCCTTGGTCGTGCGCAATCAGGCAGCGAAGATCCCCGTGGAGGAACCATCCCACACTCCGCAGGCCTCCAACGCTCCCCCGCCGGTCAGCCCCTCTCCCAGCACCAGCAGTGGCGCCGGTGCCACGGACAATCTGCCCTATGGCTCTGCCGTCCCCGGTCGCATGAACATGGTGAACAGCCCCTATGCAGGAAAGACTCAGCTCGTGGACGTTTCCGGCATGAGCGCAGGTCAGACGGTGAAGTGCCCCTACACCGGCAAGCTTTTCAAGGTCCCCCCGACTCAGCAGGCTGCCAATCATGTGGAACCCCGCCTGGAATCCAAGGCCGAGGCGCCCAAGACCAGCGACGAGCCCAAAGACGGGGACAAAAAGCCCTGAAACCCGCGTTAGAAGGTGTCCCTGCCCTCTGCAATCCCGGGAAACCGGACGCGGAATGCATTTGGTCTTGATTCAAACTTGATCAGTGGAACTCTTCTCGCCCTCAAAACCGCAAACGACAACCGATCATCCATCATGGGTCAACAACTGAACAAAGTCATCAAACGCCGCCGCCGCAAGCTTTACATCGCCCGCAAGAAAGCCCTGGCCAAGGCTGGCGTCTCCCGCAAGGCACGCGCCGTCAAATCCGACGCCAAGGCCGCCAAGAAGGCTCCAGCCAAGAAAGTCGCCGCCAAGAAAGCTCCTGCCAAGCCCAAGGCTGCTGAAGTGGCCGCCGAAGCCGCAGCTCCCGCCGTGGAAACCGCTGCTGCTCCTGAAGCTGCCGCACAGGAGTAACACTCTCCTCGCTGAGTCATTTCAAAACAAGACCACCGTCATGGGAAACCATGGCGGTGTTTTTTTGGCAGTGGAGGCCTCGCTCCGTCGAGATCTGAGCAGAGCGTCTAATACCCCGGCAGACCGCCGCAGTGCCGGCTTCGCATTCGCAACGGCTGCTCTCTCAGCGGAACCACCCGCTCCCGCTCGCACTGGGATACGCCGGCACCCCGCCGCTGGAGGAGTTGGAGTTGTACCCATCATAGTACCCCCGTTCAAAGCTCGCGCGATACCGTGGATCATACCGCCCCACCTGTGCCGCAGGATCCGCCGCGCGCCCTCCGGTGCGATCTCGCAGACCGTAATCGTACCCTTGGTTGTACGTCGGGTCTCGCGGTGCCTGTTGCTGCTGCTGTTGCACGCCTCCCTGCGGCTGCATGCCTTGGTTGGGATAGTTTCCCGTCTCACGCTGGCTGTTCACCGTCAGCCCGTAGCTTTGATTGTACCCATCGCGATACGCCATCTCCGTGTTGCGGTCGTAGCGGGAGGGGTAATGCCGGTAGTCCTGGATCTGCCCCTGCTGCGCATCCGCCTGTCCGTCCTGCTGCCCGCGTTCAAACGCCATGCCATTGACTTGAGATCCCTGGTCCCGCATGTCCTGCCGGTACGGATTCGCGTAAGGATCCGCGCCGTTCTGGCCATACGGCGCATCGACACACTGGGTGAGAAGCAGCGGCAGGGTCAGCAAAGTGAGAAGAGGAAGTTTCATGATGGACCTACCGAAGCGTAAAAGACGCCCCGCCACGTGGCAAGGCCGCAATCTCCGACGCGCGCACCACGTTACCTCTTCATGAAATTCCTCCCGCTGTTCTGCCTCTCTTTCGCCTGCCTGACCGCCTTCTCCCGCGCCGATGACGCAGTCCACATCGAAAAAGATGTCTCCTATCTTCCGGCAGAAAGAAAGGAAAAGGCAGACCTTTACCTTCCCGCGGATGACGGACTGAAACATCCCGCCGTCCTCATCATTCACGGTGGTGGGTGGACCGGTGGCTCCAAAGGAGCCGCGCGCGAGATCAATATCGGCACCACCCTCGCCTCCCATGGTTACGTGTGCATGAGCATTGACTACCTGCTCCACGATGCCAAAAGCCCCACGCCCTGCTGGCCGCAGAACCTGCATGACTGCAAGACTGCGGTCCGCTGGCTGCGTGCCAATGCGGAGCGCCTGCACATCGATGCCGCGCACATCGGCGTCATCGGCGGTTCCGCCGGCGGTCACCTCGCTGCGATGGTGGGCGTCACAGGTCCCGATGCAGAACTCGACCCCGCCAGCCCTTACGGCGACCAGTCCTGCGCCGTTCAATGCGTGGTGGACATGTACGGCCCTGCCAGTTTCGAAAACAGAGACGTCACCGCCTTGCGTAAAACGCGGGTGGAGGCACCGGAACTCTACCGCCAGTTTTCCCCGCTCACCTATCTCGACAAAAAAGATCCTCCTTTCCTCGTCCTGCACGGCACCGCAGACAAAACGGTGGACGTGGAGCAGTCGAAAATCCTCGATGCCGCGCTGGCCAGGCAGGGCGTCGAACATCAATTGGAAATCATCGAAGGCGCACCGCACACCTTCCACCTGCAGCCCAAGCAGAAGGACCTTCGCCCCCTGGTGCTTGCCTTTTTTGACAAGCACCTCAAGCCAGCAGCGAAGTAGCCCCTGCGGCTACTTCTTCCCCTTCTGCGAAGCCGCGGTGAACCAGTCATTGCCGCCGCCGCCACCGAAGGGATTGCCCATGCCTCCTCCGCTGCCACCAAAGGGATTCCCCATGCCGCCGCCGGAGCTGCGATTGCCACCGCCGCCGGAGAAGCTGCGCTGACCGCCGCCACCGCCGCCCTGGCCTCCCGCCGGGCGTGGTCCCGCGCTGCCCTGCTTTTTCTCAAAGTCAGGCTTCGACTTCATGCTCAGCGCGATGCGCTTGCGCTGGATGTCCACTTCCGTGACCGTCACCGTCACACGCTGCGCCACCTTCACGATCTCCGCCGCATCGCGCACAAAGGTGTCGCTGAGCTGGCTCACATGCACCAGGCCGTCCTGATGCACGCCGATGTCCACGAATGCGCCAAACGCCGTCACGTTGGTCACGATGCCCGGCAGCTTCATGCCCACCGTCAGGTCCTTCATTTCGTTCACGCCTTCCGCAAAGCTGAAGACCTCGAACTGCTTACGAGGGTCACGTCCAGGCTTCGCCAGTTCGTTCATGATGTCCTGCAGCGTGGGCAGGCCCACATCGTTGCTCACATACTTCTTCAGGTCGATCTTCTGGCGCAAATCCGCGCGCTGCATCAGCTCCGGCACCGAACAGCCAATGTCCGCCGCCATTTTTTCCACCAGCGGATAGCGCTCCGGATGCACCGCACTCGCGTCCAGCGGATGCGCCGCATCACGAATGCGCAGGAAACCTGCCGCCTGTTCGAAAGCCTTGTCGCCAAGTCTCGGCACCTTCATCAGGTCCTTGCGGCTCTTGAACGGCCCGTTCTCATTGCGGAAGGCCACAATGTTGGCCGCGTGCGCGCTGTTCAGACCGGACACATAACTGAGCAGCTGCTTGCTCGCCGTGTTCAGCTCCACGCCCACGCCGTTCACCGCGCTGATCACCACATGGTCCAGGCTCGTCTTGAGCTGGTTCTGATCCACGTCATGCTGATACTGCCCCACGCCGATGGACTTCGGATCCAGCTTCACCAGCTCCGCCAGCGGGTCCATGAGACGACGCGCGATGGAAACTGAGCCACGCACTGTGACGTCATGATTCGGGAACTCCTCACGCGCGACTTCGCTGGCGCTGTAAATGGAGGCGCCGCTCTCATTCACCATGATCACCGGGATGGAGCCTGGCACGCCGATCTTCTTCACAAACATCTCCGTCTCACGGCTGGCGGTGCCATTGCCAATGGCGATGGCCTGGATCTTGTACCGGTCCACCAGATTGAGCAGCAGGTTCTTGGCGTGCAGCAGGCCTCCGCCTTCGCCCAGCAGATAAATCACATCGTTGTAGAGCAGCTGTCCCTGCGCATCGAGCACCACGACTTTGCAGCCCGTGCGGAAGCCCGGGTCGATGCCCAGCACGCGCTTCTGTCCCAGCGGCGCCGCCAGCAGCAGCTCGCGCAGATTGTCCGCAAACACGCGCACCGCTTCCGTGTCCGCCTTCTTCTTGGATTCCAGGCGTGCTTCCGTCTCCATGCTGGAGCTCAGCAGGCGCTTGTAGCTGTCCGCGCAGGCCAGCTTCATCTGGTCCGTGCAGGCATTGCCGCCTTTGACGAAATTGTTTTCGATGATCTTGATCGCCGTGTCTTCCGCCGGCTGGATGCGCATGAGCAGGTAGCCTTCCTTCTCACCGCGGCGGATCGCCAGCATGCGGTGGGAGGGGATGGCCTTCAGCGGCTCTGTCCAGTCGAAGTAATCGCGGAACTTCTGCGCCTCCTCCTCCTTCTCCTTGCCAAACATCACCTTGGAAATCACCGTGGACTGCTCAGCAAAGAATTTGCGCAATGCCGCGCGCGTCTCCGCATGATCGCTGATACGCTCCGCGATGATGTCCCGCGCGCCGCTCAGTGCATCGGCCGCATCCTTCACGCGCAGCTCTTCGTTTTCGTGATCCGGGTTCACAAACTTCGCCACTTCGGTCGTAAGATCCACACCATGCGTCATGAGGTTCGCCTCGATGAAATCCGCCAGCGGCTCCAGTCCTTTCTCCTTGGCGATCGTCGCCCGCGTGCGGCGCTTCGGACGGAACGGTGCAAAGATGTCCTCCAGCGCATTCATCGTCTCCGCCTTCTCGATCTTCCCGCGCAGCGCATCCGTCATCAGCTTGCGCTCTTCGAGTGATTTCACGATCGCGGTGCGGCGGTCATCCAGCGCCACCAGCTGCGTCATGCGCTCCTGAATGCCTTGAATCTGTACTTCATCCAGAGACCCCGTGGCCTCCTTTCGGTAACGGGCGATGAACGGCACCGTGGCGCCGTCCGCAAAGAGTTTGGCCGTCGCGCCCACCTGGATGGCCCTCAGGCCCAGCTCCTTGGCGACACGTTCGACGTGGGTGACATTGATATTCAGTTCGTTGGCGGCAGACATGGTTGGAAATAGGAAAAGTGGAGGATAAAAATCCGGTTGGGAGTGGTGCAGTTAGCGAGACGTTCACACGCATCAACCATTCACCATCACCTGTGAAAAACTTTTGTCTGAGCCATGGCTTGACAGCGCTTTGCGAAATTTCCAAGGCCGCATCGTATGAAGGGTGAATGACAAAATTTTTTGCTGCTTTTCTCATTTCAACGGTTGCATTTGCCGCGGACGACTGGCCGCGCTGGCGGGGACCAAATGCCGATGGGGGCTGGAATCCAAAGGACATTCCCGCCGACTTCGCCAGGAAGGAGCCTGAAAGGCTGTGGAGGAAAGAAATCAGCGCCGGATTTGGCGGTGTCACCGCAAGCGACGGACGTGTGTACGTCATGGATCGGCTCAAGACTCCAAAGGAAGTCGAGCGCATCCTTTGCCTCGATGCCGAAAGCGGCAGAGAGCTCTGGCAGCACAGCTGGGAGGTGGCCTACGGCGGCATGGATTACGGAACTGGGCCGCGTTCATCGGTGAACATCTCCGGTGGCAAAGCCTATGCACTGGGTGCCACGGGCGTGGCCGTGTGCGTGGAAGCCGCGTCCGGCAAGATCATCTGGCAGGTGGACACGGTCCAGGCCTTCGGAGCCGAAGTCCCCAAGTGGGGCTTCGCCGCATCTCCAGTAATCGATGGAGACCGCGTGCTGCTCCATGCCGGCGCAAAAGCAGGCTCAGTCATCGCTTTGGATAAAAACTCCGGCAAGGAAGTCTGGCGCGGCGGCCCCGATCCCGCTGGCTACTGCACGCCGGAGATCATCTCCCATGCGGGCACGCGCCAGCTCATCGCCTGGGGTCCGGAACACGTGCAGAGTCTTGATCCGGACAGCGGCCGTGTGAACTGGCTCTACCCGTACAAAATCACTTATGGCGTCAGCATTGCCCAGCCGCTTTATCACGACGGCATCCTCCTCGTCTCCGGTTACTGGCATGGCACGAAGGCCCTGCAGCTCGGAAAGAAAGCCACGCTCCTGTGGGAAAACCAAAGCGAGATCTGCGGCCTCATGTCCGCCCCTTTGTACAAAGATGGAGTCGTTTACATGCTCGACAAAACACGCGGCCTGCAAGCCTTCGAACTCAAGACTGGCAGGATACTCTGGAGCGATGACAACACGCTGTCTCCGAAGGACAGCAACCCGCAGATGACACTCGTGTGGATGCAGGAATCCACCAGCCTCGCCGCCTTGCTCAATGCCAGCGGTGAACTGGTCTATGCCACCCTGAAACCTGCAGGCCGCACCGAACTGGCCCGCTGGCAGATCATCGGCAAAACCTGGGCGCATCCAGCATTCGCGGGAAACAAGATCTTCGCGCGCAGCGACAAGGAGTTGTCCGCCTGGCGGCTTTGGTAAGTCAGCATGTTTCGTTTACTTCGCCGCGCGCATCTTCCCAATCCTGCGCCCCGACCACTCAGCTTCGACCTTGATCGCGTTGCCTTCATAAAACATGTGCAGAGCCTCCTCACGCTTCAGCAGATCAAAGTCCGCTCCCATTTGCAGCTTGCGCAGGCAGACCGGGCACAGGTGCATCGGCCTTGAATCCGTCTCCTGCAGATGATTGGAGCCGTTCATGATGCACTCGTAGAACACGCAGTGCATCAGTCCAAACATGTGCCCCGTCTCATGGCTCAGCACCTTGCAGCTTCGTTGCAGAATCAAGGCCTGCGTTTGCTCCGTTCTGGCATCGCCATAAAACGCCGGATCATATCGCGCAAAGCTGAACACGCCCGCCCCGCCTTGCAGCATCGCCTGTCCAAACACAAAGTTCCACTCCTCGTCAGGGTACAAGTCTTCCATCGTCACCGCGATCAAAGCATACGCATCACGCGGTTTGCGCGAGGGCAGCCAGGTCAGAATGTCGGTGGTCAGCAGTTGCAGCTTCTGCGTGTTCTTGTTCGTCCGCTTTTTCGCCGGCACCTTGTCCAGCGCCACCGGCTCCAGAATGCGCGTCTCCATTCCAAAGAAAGCCGTGCAATAGTCGCGCAGTTTCTCCAAAGAGGGCGCTTGGTCCGCTTTAAACTCCCCCAGCGGCAGCACGCACAAAACTTTTTGCTGCGCGGTCGGCTTCAAAGCCGACAACGCCACGCGATATTCCTCCACCGTCTGCCCTGGCTCTTTGTGCTGCGCCAGCCAGTCCATCGGCCTGGGCTTGCGGATGGCTTCAAAGAACGCCGCGTCAGCCTCAAACGCCGCACGCTGCACCGCCTGAAGCTTTGTCGTGTCTCCCACCGCCTCCTGCGCCGTGGGCATGCGTCCAAGCCGTGACTGGGCGGACAGCGTCTTGAAGACAACAACTCCCACCAGTGCATACAGGCTGATGCGGATGGGCAGGGACACGCGCGGAAATTTCATCCCGTACTTTCCTGCCACCCATTGAACTCTGGCAAGGAAAGATTCGCTCTCGGCCGCACTTAGACTACGCCATGAAACTCTGGCTGCCTCTGCTTCTCGCCCTGTTCTCTCTCTTCGTCATCGCCGCCGCTCCGGTCGCCGAGCAGCCCGCATGGAAAGCCGGCGCGGCCTCCGCCAAAATCACCCCGGAGAATCCCATGTGGATGGCAGGCTACGCCGCACGCACCAAGCCATCTGAAGGCGTGGAGCTGGATCTCTACGCGAAAGCTTTCGTGCTCACCGACGAGGCAGGCTCACGCTTCGCCCTCATCACCATGGATCTCATCGGCGTGCCGAGGAACCTGCGCCTCGCCGTCGCCGAGCGCGTGAAAAAAGAATACGGCATCGATCCCGCCAGCCTCGCCATCAATGCCTCCCACACCCACAGCGGTCCCGAACTTCGCACCGGCAAAACTCACGGCGCTGACGACATCGCCCTGCGCGAAAAAGAAGCCGCCGAATACACCGCAAAGCTGGAGGAAACGCTCGTGCGCCTCGTCGGCCAAGCCATCCAAAAATCCGCCCCCGCCCATCTCGACTACAGCACCGCCCGCTGCGGCGTCTCCATGAACCGCCGCACCCCCGATGGCAAAGGCGGCTGGAACAACTTCCCCAATCCGAATGGCCCCGTCGATCAAACGGTGCCCGTGCTCAAAGCCAGCACCGCCGAGGGCAAAGACATCGCCATCATCTTCGGCTACTCCTGCCACTGCACCACACTCGGCCATCAAAAATTCAGCGGCGACTACGCCGGTTACGCGCAGCAGGAAATCGAAAAGGCCCATCCCGATGCCGTGGCCATGTTTGCCAACGGCTGCAGCGGCGACCAAAACCCCTACCCGCGCAACAAGACAGAACTCGCCCAAACCCACGGCAAGTCTCTCGCCACCTCTGTGCAGGCCGCGCTCGAAACCCACATGCAGCGCCTCAAAGGCCCAATCCGTTCCTCCTACCGGGAGATCCCTCTGGCCTACGACAAGCTGCCCACCCGCGAGCAGCTTCTGGAAGAGCAGAAATCCACCAACAAATACCTCGTCGGACATGGCACCCGCATCCTGCAGCGCATGGACAGCGGAGAGCCCCTGCCCACCACTTACCCTTATCCCGTCCAAGTCCTCCGCCTCGGCTCCGACCTCACCTGGGTCACCCTCGGCGGCGAAGTCGTCGTGGACTACTCACTCCGCCTCAAAAAGGACATCAAAGATCCCATCGTCTGGATCAGCGGCTACACCAATGACGTCATGGCCTACATCCCCAGCCTCCGCATCTGGCAGGAAGGCGGCTACGAAGGCGGCGGCGCCATGATCTACGGCACCCACCCCACCCGCTGGAGCGACAAGACCGAGGAGCACATCATCAGCACCGTGATGGAGCTGCGAAAGGCCGTGGACTGAACCAGCCCCGCATGCTCACTTTTGCTCCCGCAGCAGCCGCACCTGCGCTTTCAACAAAGCCACCTGCGCCTTCTGGATCTCCACCTCAGAGGCGCGCGCCTGTTTCTTCATGTTCTTCGCCCATTCCACCCAGCGCTCACAGGCGGCCACCAGCCCCTGAAGTTCGGTGATGATCAGTTCCTTCTGCCCTTTTTCACGCGCCAGCTCCACCCTCGCTTCAGCCAGCTCGATCTCCGCCAGCTCCACCTGCCCGCCCTCTCCCGCGCTCCTTCCCGCTTTGTACAAAGCCTGCTCAATCTCCACCAGCGCCTCCCGAATCCGCACAATCTCCGTCAGCTTCGCCACAATCCCCGCATCCGGCACCGTCGCTCCCCCCGCCTTCTCCTGCTGCTGCGCCATCGCCGAACAGGCCACTAGCATCACCATCACTCCTGCAATCAGTTTTGTTTTCATAGTCGTGTGGGTTTTCAGTCTTTGGGATGACCAGTCACGCTCAAAACGAGCACGAAGGTTCACCCCTGTCACCGTTTCAAACCTTCTGCGATGGCAGGCATTAAGCCTACAACTAAAGCCTCCGCACTCTCATGTCACAGCAACGATGGATCTGAAAGCGACCGAGATTTTATCTTTCGATGAGCGTCAGTGCGAACTGGCTGAGAAGGAAGGTTTGCTGACCTTGCCTTGACTCAACAAAAACGGCCCGGGATACCATCCCGGGCCGTTTGAGATTTAAAGGGACACCGCACTCGGAGAGTGCGGACCACCTTACTTGCTGTTCTCCGCAAACTGCGCGTCAAAGATGATCTTGCTCGGCGGGAAGTCGATCTTCTTCACAAACGCAGCGGATTCCGCGGCGCCAAACTCGCGGTCCATCGCGCCGTCTTCCCACTCCACGCTCAGCGGGCCACCGTACTCGATGTCGTTCAGCGCGCGGATGATGCGCTCAAAGTTGATGTTGCCACGGCCCACGGACTTGAAGTCCCAATAGCGGCTCGGCTTGTGGAAATCCACATGGCCGCCGAACACGCCCGCCGTGCCGTCGCCGATGCCCCAGGCCACGTCCTTCATGTGCACATGGAAAATGCGGTCGCTGAACTTGTACAGGAACTTGATGTAATCGACCCCCTGGTACCCGAAATGGCTTGGGTCGTAGTTGAAGCCAAAGGCCGGGTGGTAGTCCACCGCCTGCAGCGCGCGCTCAGCACTCGCGATGTCAAAGGCGATCTCCGTCGGATGCACTTCCAGCGCGTAGCGGATGCCCAGCTTCTGGTACTCGTCAAAGATCGGCGTGAAGCGCTTTGCGAAGTCCTTGTAGCCCGCGTCGATCTGGCCCGGCAGATTCGGTGGGAAGGAATACACCAGGTGCCAGATGCTGCTGCCGGTGAATCCGTTGACCACATTCACGCCGAAACGCTTCGCCGCATGCGCGGTTTTGATCAGCTCTTCCGCCGCGCGCTGGCGCACGCCTTCCGGATTGCCGTCGCCATAGATGTGGCCGGGAAGGATCTGCGCGTGGCGCGGGTCGATGTTGTCGCACACTGCCTGACCCACGAGGTGGGTGGAGATCGCATGGCACTGCATGCCTGCCGCCTTCAGTTTGGCGCGTTTGGCATCGCAGTAGGCCTGGTCCGCCTTGTCCACTTCAAAGTGGTCGCCCCAGCAGGCAAGCTCGACGCCGTCATAGCCAAAGGCCTTGGCCTTCTGAATCATGGTATCGCAGGAAAGATCGGCCCACTGGCCGGTAAAAAGTGTGACTGGGCGTGGCATGTCGGGTGTTAGGTTGAGTTGAGGACGGGAAGAAGGAGAATGTCGGGCGAATGTCGAATGCCTAATGATGAAATTTTGCGTCTTTCCCGGTTATTTGCGCTCCACCGCCAGGGTGCGGACCAGGGTGTAGGGCAGCTCCAGCGTCAGCTGCGCCGGCTTGCCATTGAGGTCATTCACGGCGCTCGAGTTCTTGAGGTTCCCGGTGATTTTGGTGTCCACATTCAGCATGTCCGAAAGTCGCCGCACCAGTGTGGCATCAAACGTGACCTCGATGCTGCTCACGTAGCCCATGGGCCGCTCCATGGTGAAGACTCCCGTCAGATGCACCGCCGCCAGCGTGCCCTCCGGCCGCGCCTCCACAGAGACCAGCGTGCACTCGATGTCCTTGGCCACCGCCGCCCCATACTGCCTGCCCTTGGCCTCGTTCAGGCTGATCTTCCACGTATCCCCGGCCTTGCGCGTCTGGTTGTCCAGACACACATCCGGAATCTCCAGCAGCAGGTGGGTGAAGGCCAGGTCGTTCATAAACTTCTGCTCCTCCGCCGTCGGCTTGCCGCCCACCATCGCATATTTCCACCGTCCGCCCGGCTTTTGCAGGCGCAGCGTTTTGCCCACCAGTGGTCCGGGCTGCTCGGACGTCGCGGGCGCGGGGCCGGTGTAATTGATCAGCTCGCACAGCATCTCCCGCACCTGCACCTCTTCGCTGTCATTTCCCAGCGAGCGCCGCACCAGGTTCACCCGCTGCAGGAAGCGCACAGAAAATGAATTGCCAGGATTCATCGTTCCCTTGCCCTCCTGCACCCGCACCTCCCGCTTTTCCCGCAGCACATTTCCGCTGCGCTGCCCGTTGTGGGAGCTCAGCTCCACCGGCCCGTCGGCACGGCCTGCGGCAGCCAGCGGAAGGGCGCTCAATGACAGCAGCAGGAGGCAAAGCGTGGCATTCATGCGGCAAGACTACCAAGAGCCCGCCGCCGGGCACAAGTCCCAACTACCACCGGTGAAGAGGAGTGCGGCTTTTGGCGGCCCCCACCGATGCCCCTGCCTGTGTGATCCCTCCATTTCATGCTTGGCTCATGCCGCCCGTTCATTCCATGATGCGCGCATGATCCGAGCGCTCCTCCTCAGCATCGCCTGCACCACCGCCGTCCGGGCTCAGTGGACCACCTCCCGCATCCACGGTTCCCCCGAGGCCCCCCGGCCCTACATCGCGGAGCAGGTCTTCCCCCAGGTGCGAATGAACGATGCGCTCGAAATGGTCCCCGTCCCCGGAGCAGGCCGTTTCGTCAGCGTGGAGCGCGGCGGAAAGGTCTGGAGCTACCCAAACTCCCCTGACGCCACCACCTCCACCCTCATCGATCTCAAGACTCTCCACCCGGAGATGCACAGTGCCTACGGCATCGCCTTCCACCCGCAGTGGAAGACCAACGGCTACGTTTTTCTCGCTTATGCCTACGGAGAAAACGTTCTCGATGGCACCAAGCTCTCCCGCTTCAAACTCAGCCAGCAGGAGCCCCCCGTGCTCGATCCCCAGTCTGAAACCATCCTCCTCACCTGGCGCAGCGGCGGTCACAACGGCGCCTCCATCCAGTTCGGCCCCGATGGCATGCTCTACATCTCCACCGGCGATGCCACCGCCCCCTCGCCACCCGACACCTTAAACACCGGCCAGGACATCAGTGACTTCCTCTCCTCCATCCTCCGCATCGACGTCGATCACGCCGAAAACGGCAAAGCCTACGCCGTCCCTCCAGACAATCCCTTTCTAAAAACCCCCAAAGCCATGCCCGAAATCTGGGCCTTCGGCTTCCGCAATCCTTGGAAGATCAGCTTCGATCAAAAAGGCCGCCTCTGGTGCGGCGATGTCGGCTGGGAGCTTTGGGAAATGATCCACCTCGTACAGCGCGGCGGCAATCACGGCTGGAGCGCCTACGAGGCCAGCCAGCCCATCAAGCCCGAGACCGCGCGCCCTGAGCCGATCATCCCACCCGTCGCCGCGCATCCCCACACCGAGGCCGCCAGCATCACCGGCGGCTACGTCTATCACGGCTCCCGCTTTCCCGAACTGCGGGACGCCTACATCTACGGCGACTACGAAACCGGCAAGATCTGGGCCCTCTGGCATGACGGCAAACAAGTCACCCGTCGCGACGAAATCGCCGACACCCCGCACAAGATCGGCACCTTCGGCCAGAGCGAAGACGGCGAGATCTACTGGATCAATTACGAAAAAGATTCGCGCATCTACCGCCTCGCCCCCAATCCCGCCGTCGGCAAGCCCAGCCAGTTCCCGCACAAACTCAGCGCCACCGGCCTCTTCTCCGACACCGCCAAGCAAACACCCGCCGCCGGCGTTCTCCCCTTCGAAATCACCGAGACCATGTGGCAGGACGGTGCCACCGCCACACGCTTCATCGCCCTTCCCGAAGGCAGCCGCATCAAGACCACCGTGAACGGCTTGAATTTCAAAGTCGAATGGCCCGCCGAGTCCGTCCTCGCCCGCACCATCACCTGGCCCGCCACCCAGCAGCGCATCGAAACCCAGATCCTCCATTTCGATGGCGAGACCTGGAACGGCTATTCCTACCGCTGGAACGAGAAGGGCACCGATGCCGATCTCATCACCGCGGATGGTGCGGAATTCACCGTGCAAAAACAGCCTTGGCGGATCCACGGCCGCGCCGAGTGCGCCCGCTGCCACAACAACTGGAGCGGCTTCGCCCTCGGCTTCCAGCCCGATCAGCTCGCCAGCATCGCTGGCAAGAAGCCCTCCGAATCCCCTCACCTCTTCGACGGCCCCTTCCTCAACCGTCTGAAAAATCACCTCGTTTCCAGCCACGACGACAAAGCCGAGATCGAACTCCGCGCCCGCTCCTGGCTCCACGCCAACTGCGCCCATTGCCACCGCCGCCACGGCGGCGGCAGCGTCCCCCTCATGGTCAACTTCGATCTCCCAACCGCCGAGACCATGCTTTCCGAGGTTCCCACCAGAGGAGATTTTGGCATCCCCAAGGCACTTGTACTCAACAATGGTCAGCCAGCCCACAGCGTCCTGCTCTACCGCCTCGCGATCTCCGGCAGCGGCCACATGCCAGCCATCGGCGCGCGTGAAACCGATCCCTCCGGTCTTGAGGTATTGAGGACCTGGGTTGCTAACAAGCCTCTACAAGCCCCACCAACAAACATTCATCACTGGAGTGACCTGCCAGTTTCGAAGCTCATGGTCCAGCTCAAAGACCCTGCAGTGTCCGACAAATACTTGCCCCAAGCCCTGGCAGACATCCCCTCCGCCATGGAGCTCGTTTTCGCCTTGGACACCCCGTGGTTCCAATCCCCTCTCCGCGAAAAAATCCTTCAGGCAGCTCTAAAGAGCCCCAATCAGGCCATCCGCTCCTTGTTCGAGCGCTTCCTCCCTCCCGACCAGCGCATCAAAACCCTCGGCCCAAACTTCGACGCCAAAAAGCTCCTCGCTGTTAAAGGCGATGCCAAACGCGGCTCCGAACTCCTCCGCATGACCGGCAAGCTCGCCACCTGCCTCGCCTGCCACATCGTCCATGGCACCGGTCGCGACTTCGGCCCGGACCTGAGCCAGGTCGGCTCACGCCTCACACCCGAGCAAATCCTCGAAAGCATCCATCAACCCTCAAAGATAATCGCAAAAGGCTACGAGCCATGGATTATCACGCTTCAGGATGGCAGCATGCAAAGCGGCTTCCTCGTCAGCCCTTCGGATACCTCCATCTCGCTCAAGCTCCCCACCGGCCAGTCCCAGACCATTCCTCGCGCTCAGGTCAAAAGCCAGCAGCCGCAGCCCGTCTCGCTCATGCCTGAAGGCCTCCTGCAAAGCCTCACCCAACAGGAGGCCGCAGATCTCCTTGAATATCTGGTGGGATTGAAGTCGGGGAAACCCTGATTCTTCATTCTGCCGCAGTGAGTTATCCTGCCTTTGTTAGCCTAAAAATCTGCCCTTCGCGGGCTTTTTGAGAAAGCCTGCGAGAGCGCTTTTATCATGCGTTTTATCCCCGCTTTGCCGCCATGCACACCACTCCCGTCACCTGCCCAAGCTGCTTCCAAGAGTTTGAGGTTACCACCCCCTCGTACAACGAAATCCCCTGCGATGTGGACTACGATTGCGAAATTTGCTGCCGTCCTTTGCGCATCTTTTTTTCCGACGATGAAGGCGAAATTACCGGCACCGCTTATGGCCTCGGAGACAGCGGACCTTTTGGTTGAGCAGAGAATGCATTTGGATGTTTGCAAAAACAGAAGTTGTCGTTAATCTCGAAAAATCCCGCTGCCAGGAGTCTGGTGGATGGGAAGCTTAGCAAACTGGTTAACACCCACACACACATGAAAATCGCTATCCTCGCCCTCATCGCGGCTTCCGCCGTGCTGTCCTCCTGCCAGCAGCCACCTCCCCCGCCGCCGCCACCACCTGCCCACACCAGCAAGTAATTGGCCGCCGCCTAGTGCGGATGGTTGTTAAACGGTCAAACTATACATCATTACCTATATGAAAATCGCTATCCTTGCCCTCATCGCGGCTTCCGCCGTCCTTTCCTCCTGCCAGCAGCCCGCTCCGCCTCCGCCGCCGCCGCCAATGCACACCGGCAAGTAAGTAATCTGCCGCTATGAGCGGCGGGTTGTTTAACTTACGTGTGATCTTGGTCCGTCTTGCCACTGTTCTTGCGCTGCGTCCGTGATGCTTCATGCATCCTGTTCCAGCAAAGAAGGCATGTGCGAAGTGCGACGCCAAAGCGAAGGCCGGCTGCAAAGACGGTCACAGCACTAGTCCGACAGGAAACTGCCATACTCGCCGCCGCTCCCCACCCAACCGGGGAACGGCGGCTTTTTTATTTCCACGTCGCACCCACGCCATTCCAGGACCGGTTCTCAGTTCTTTCCTGGCTTTCCGCATGCCTCCCTCCCGTTTCGAGTCCATTCTCCCTGCCCCATGCCAGACTGCCTGCTCGCCCTCGAATCCTCCTGCGATGAGACCGCTGCTGCTATTTGCACCCTGCAGGGGGATTTGATCGCCAGTCGCATCGCATCCCAGATCGAGATCCACCGCCAGTACGGTGGCGTCGTGCCCGAGGTCGCTTCCCGCAATCACATCCTTCACGTCCGCCCCCTCGTACAGCAGGTCCTGGTGGATTCAGGCAAATCCCTCGCCGACATGGCCGCCTTCGCCGCCACCAGCGGTCCCGGGCTTGTGAGCTCCCTGCTCATCGGCACCTCCATGGCCAAGGCCCTCTCCATCGCGGAAAACAAGCCCTTCCTGGCCGTCAACCACATGGAGGGCCATCTGCTTTCCCCCTTCATGAATGGCCAGGGCCCCGTCCGTCCCTGCATCGCGCTCATCGTCAGCGGCGGCCATACCATGCTCGTCCACGTGCTCGGCGTCGGCCGCTACTCCCTTCTCGGACGCACCCGCGATGACGCCGCTGGAGAGGCCTTCGACAAGGTCGCCAAAATGATCGGCCTCCCCTATCCCGGTGGCCCCGAGATCGACAAACTCGCCACCCGTGGCGATCCCACTGCCTTCGCATTCCCCCGCAGCTTTCTCGACGGCCGCAGCCTCGAGTTCAGCTTCAGCGGCCTCAAGACCGCCGTCCTCTACGAACTGCCCCGTCTCGATCTCAAAAGCGAGCAGACCTTGGCCGACCTCAGCGCCAGCGTGCAGGCCGCCATCATCGAAGTCCTCGTCGAAAAACTCGTGCTCGCAGCCAAGCAATCTCGCGAAAAACTCGTCACCGTCAGCGGCGGCGTCAGTTGCAATCGCGGCCTCCGTACCGCCCTCACCGCACGCTGCGCCAAAGAAGGCCTGCAACTCCTCCTCGCACGTCCGGACCTTTGCACCGATAATGCCGGCATGATCGCTTTCGCCGCGGCTCAACGTTTCAGCATCGGCCACACCTCCCAGCTTGAGGCGGATGTGGACCCCAATCTCTCCCTCGTAACCTAAGCCCCCTCCTTCCTATGCGCCCGCTTCTCCTCCTCTGCGCATGCACCACCCTGCATGCGGGCGACTGGCCGCAGTTCCTCGGCCCCCAGCGCACTTGTACCGCTGCCGACGAAGCCCCCATCACAGGCGCCTCTGAGCCAGAGCCCCTGTGGCGGCGCATGCTTGGCAGCGGCCATGCCGGTCCCGTCGTCTTCAAAAACCGTGTCATCATCACCCACCGCCAGGGCGGCGAGATCATCACCGAGGCGCTTGAGGCCGCCGATGGCAAACCTGTCTGGAAGCACTCCAGCCCCACCACCTACCGCGACAGCTTCGGCTTCGACAACGGCCCCCGTGCCGTCCCCTGCATCGCCGCCGGCAAAGTCATCACCCATGGCCCCGAAGGCATGGTTGAGGCCCTCGATTTCGATACCGGCGCCAAGATCTGGAGCTACGACACCGTCGCCGAACTCGAGTCGCCCCAGGGCTACTTCGGCCGCGCCTGCTCCCCCATGGTGGTGGACGTCAAAGTCCTCCTAAATGTCGGCGGCAAAAACGCCCAGGGCGGCGCCGGCATCATCGCCCTCGACCTCGCCACAGGCAAACTCCTCTGGCAGGCCACTGACGACGAGGCCAGCTACTCCTCCCCCGTCCAGATCCCCGACGACAAGGACGTCAGCGCCTTCTTCACCCGCCGCGGTGTCCTCGTGGCTCAAAACAGCGACGGCAAGGTGCTCGCTGACGACTCCTTCCGCGCAGGAATCGACGCCTCCGTCAACGCCGCCGCTCCCGTCCCCTGTGGAGATGGCAGGCTCCTCTTCACCGCCGCCTACGATGTCGGCGCCGGCCTCTGGCAGTGGAACAAGGCCGAGCACAAGCTCACCAGCGTCTGGAAAAAAGCCGATGCGCTCGACTGCCACTACACCACCCCCGTTTACCACGCCGGCCATGTCTATGGCCTGCATGGCCGGCAGGAGACCGGCATGGCGCTGCGCTGCCTGGATGTGGCCACCGGCAAAGTCGCTTGGGAGGCTCCCGACCACCTCCAGGGCGGAACCCTCATCCTCGTCGGCGACAAGCTGCTCCTCCACAGCGAAGCCGGCGAACTCTGGATCTTCTCCGCCGACCCCAAAAAGTTTAATCTCCTCCAGCGCAGCCAGATCACCCGCGCCGGCCACCGCTCCCACGACGCCTACTCCAATGGTCTCCTCTTCGCCCGCGACGCTGAGAAGATGGTCGTCGTAAAGGTGAAGTAGGCCAGCCACCACTGAAGTGATGTGGGCACTCTTGCCCGCAAGCCGAGCGTCTCAACAGCCCTCTCCTTGCTTACCACTCGTGAGTCCCTAAAGTAATGCAGACACTTTTGGAGTTGTATCATCCCATCGTGCACCCGCACTCCAGTGTGAGTCATTTAGCACTCGTGAACCCGTTTTATTTTTCTTGGATAAATTGAAATTCACCACGCCTGACAACTATTTCAGATAATGTGGTTTTTTCCTGAGCCTGCCAGCTTGCTTTTCCACCATAACCTTTTCCTTTCTCGCCCACTTCAATAAGAGAGATGGTCGATCCGTCACGGCTTGCCAGCAAAACGCAGGTCTTGCCAGGAAGAAGAAGCCATCGCGACTTGTAGGCCGTTTTAATCCCTATTTGATGGCTGATTTCAGATGCTCCGGATTCAATCAATGCTGCGACACTTCTGTCTAGATCAGCCAGTATCGCAATGGAGCTAGGACGCTTCACAGACTCTTCGCCACAAGCTTTCACGGCGAGGAAAGTCAGAAAAAGGGTAAGAAATACGATCAAATGGCTCATATCGCGCATTCAGTCCATTCGCCCGAGATTGTTTCGTCACTCAAGGGATGATTCGTGAATCGTTGAGTTGCGAGATTCCCTCAAATAAAGCCGCTCCATCCTCAGGCCTCCGGAAAAATTTTTCTACCCGAAATTTTTCGACCTCTTCTCAGGAACGACGAAACGCCCCCAAACTCCCCACTGGATTGCTCCCCCACCGCGTCTATCTAATCCCCCCATGGCACAGATCGGCAAACGCAACTCCCTCACAGTCCTCCACAGCACGCCTCACGGCATCTACCTGGACGGCGGTGAGCATGGCGAGATCCTCATGCCGAACCGCTACATCCCCAAGGGCACCAGCCTTGACGACAAGCTCGGCGTCTTCATCTACCGCGACTCCGAGGACCGCCTCGTCGCCACCACCGAGGTCCCCTTCGCCATGGTCGGCGAATTTGCCACCCTCGAAGTCGTCAGCGTGAACCGCAACGTCGGCGCCTTCCTCAACTGGGGCCTCCTCAAGGACCTCCTCCTCCCCTTCCGCGAACAGGCAGACCAAGTCTATGTCGGCGACAAAGTCGTCGCCTACATCATGCTCGATGAAAAAACCGACCGCATCATCGCCACCACCCGCCTCAATCGCCACCTCAGCCGCGCCCGCCCTCCCTTCAGGCCCGCCCAGCCCGTCTCCCTCCTCATCACCGCCCGCACGCCGCTCGGCTACAATGCCATCGTCGAAGGCACCCACCTCGGCCTGCTCTACCACTCCAACATCGGCGCCCCGCTCCAGATCGGCCAGAAGCTCAGCGGCTTCGTCAGCGCCGTCCACC
Source organism: Prosthecobacter sp. (assembly GCF_044226605.1). Classification (GTDB taxonomy): domain Bacteria; phylum Verrucomicrobiota; class Verrucomicrobiia; order Verrucomicrobiales; family Verrucomicrobiaceae; genus Prosthecobacter. Next base: position 23,659 of record NZ_JBGAGS010000039.1, read on the forward strand.
CCAGCGGCAAGATCGATCTCAGCCTCGACGCCTCCGGCTACCAGCGCGTCGCCTCCCTCACCGACCGCATTCTCGAAGCCCTCAAGAACAGCGGCGGCAAACTCCCCTTCGACGACGACAGCCCGCCCGAGGCCATCCGCACCCATTTCGAAGCCAGCAAAAAAGCCTTCAAACAAGCCCTCGGTGCCCTCTACAAACAGCGCCGCATCGAATTCACCCGCCCCGGCATCGCCATTCTGGACGTCCGCGATGCCAAAGAAGGAGACTGGAAACCCTCCGCCCAACGCTGATCACCGCACGGCCCGCAAAAACCGTCCGTCGGAGGTTACGCAGCAGGTCTCCACCCCTCCATCAAAAACCACCACATAGGGATGAGTGAGCTTCGACAGCTCACGCCACAGTCCTTCCGCCAGAGTTTGCGTCACCGGCACATTCGCAACCACAGTCATGGTGGAGCCAGGCTCACCCCAGCGACTCGATGAAAAATCGGCCTCCTCAAGCCCTCCATCGCTGAAACTCCCCTGTGTTTTGAGATAAGCGACCACCACGTCATAGAGCGCATCAAACTCCGCCTCCGAAATCATGCGGGGCTTTCCAGAGAGCGCTTCAATCTCATCCTCCGTCAACAGTTCAGGCTGCATGCGGACCATGTTCGCCCAAAAGAAAAAGGCAGCAAGCACCACAGTGCTTGCTGCCAGAATCATCGAAAGCTTACGCCTCAAGGCAGCGGAAACCGTTGATTCGCCTCGCTGACTTCCTTGCGGATCTGCGCCAAAGCGGCTGCATCCTCGCGGTTCGTCAGAGCACGATCAATCCAAGCGGCGATCTGCTTCATCTCGGCTTCCTTCATGCCACGCGTCGTCACCGCAGGAGTTCCCACCCGAATGCCACCGCCCAGCGTGATCTTCTCCGTATCAAATGGAATACCATTCTTGTTCACGGTGATCGCCGCCTTGTCCAGAGTCTCGCTGGCGATCTTCCCATTGAGTCCTTTCGGACGCAAATCCACCAGCATGAGATGATTGTCCGTGCCACCGCTGGTGATGCGATAGCCCAGCTCGATGAGCGCCGCAGCCAATGCCTGCGCATTCTTCACCACCTGCGCCGTGTAGTCCTTGAAGCCGGGCTTGAGGCATTCGCCAAAGCACACCGCCTTCGCCGCGATCACGTGCATGAGCGGTCCGCCCTGCACACCTGGGAAGACTTGGCTCTGGATCTTCTTGAAGAGGTCCTCGTTGTTCGTCAGGATCATCCCACCGCGCGGGCCACGCAGGCTCTTGTGCGTCGTGGTCGTTACGAAATCCGCATATTCCATCGGCGAAGGATGCGCGCCACCGGCCACCAGGCCAGCGATGTGCGCCATGTCCACAAACAGATAAGCACCCACGCTCTTCGCGATCTCGCTCATCTTCTTAAAGTCAATGATGCGCGGATACGCGCTCGCGCCCGCCGTGATCATCTTCGGCTTCTCACGCAGGGCCACTTCGGCGAGTTCATCATAATTGATGCGCTCGTCTTCGGCGCTCACGCCGTACTGGCAGAACTGGTAGAAGCGTCCCGAGAAGTTCGCCGGATTGCCGTGCGTCAGATGTCCGCCATGGGCCAGGTTCATGCCCAGCACCTTGTCGCCCGGCTGCAGTACGCTGAAATACACCGCCGCATTCGCCTGCGAGCCAGAGTGCGGCTGCACGTTGGCAAACTTCGCGCCAAACAGCTGGCACGCGCGGTCGATCGCCAGCTGCTCCACCTTGTCCACCTCTTCGCAGCCGCCGTACCAGCGCTTGCCCGGGTAGCCCTCGGCATACTTGTTCGTCAGGCAGCTGCCCTGCGCCGCCATCACCGCTTTGCTGGTGAAGTTCTCGCTCGCGATCAGCTCGATGTGGTCCTGCTGACGGTGCTGCTCGCCATGAATGATCTCCGCCACCGCCGGATCGCTTGCTTCCAGAATGTCCAGCGGATGCGGCTGCGTATTCATCTTGTCCACCCGGCGGCCGTGGCGGCCTCCGGCAAAAGGGGTCTTCAACCAGGCGTCCACAATTTCCTTCGCCGCTGCTTCCGGCGTGTTTTTGCCGGAGAGGCACAGCACGTTTGAGTTGTTGTGCTCACGGGTGATCGCCGCCGTCTGCGCGTCTCCCACCAGGGAAGCCTGGATGCCCACGTGCCGGTTCGCTGCGATGCACATGCCGATTCCGGTCGTGCACACCAGAATGCCCGCGTCCGCCTCGCCCGAAAGCACCTTGTCCGCCACCACTTCGGCGTAGTCAGGATAATCCACCGAATCATGCGAATTCACCCCGAGATCCTCCACGCCATAACCGGCGGATTTCAGATGCGAGACGACGGCATTTTTCAAATCCACGCCGCCATGGTCGGCGGCGATGGCGAGTTTACTGGGAAGGCTGCCGTTGGAGGTTCTGGTCATTTTTTTGCTTGGGGGGTGTTTGGGGGGGAACGAAAGTCGGTGGGCGGATGGCTGCTGTCATCCATCATTTTTCTTCCAGGTCTGGTCGATGTAGGCCAGCAGGCTGGGCAGCATTTTTTCCAGGGACCGCAGCGTCTCTTCATACGCCTGGCGGCCCTGTCCAAAGGGGTCGGAAACATCCTTGCCCCTCAGCTCGTCTTCGGCGGCAAATTCGGACACCAGATAAACTTTGTCGGTCTGCTCCGGAAATTCATCCACGATCGCCGCCATATGATGCGATGACATGGCAAACACATGCGTGGCCTCGTCCAATATCTTCTTGTCGAGCATCCGGCTCTGAAAGCTGGCCAAGTCCATTCCGCGATCCTTCAGCAGCGCCGCCGTGTGCTTGCTGGCAGGCATGCCTGGGGCCGCCGCCACTCCGGCGCTCCCCACCTGGTAGTCGGCGCGCTCCCTGACCAGCTCACGAAACAGCGCCTCCGCCATCGGGCTGCGGCAGGTGTTGCCAGTACAAACAAAAAGAACGTTTTTCAAAGTGCTCAGCGGGTTTTGATTCAGCCCCGCCGCGACCGGCGGGGGTTCAGTGTGTCCCGACACCCTCGTTTGTCAAAGGCAGAGCAAAACCTGTCCATAAGCATTTTCATGAAATATCCCGCTTGCCAAAGGGGTCGCTCATGGGCTTTGCTCACGTTTGTCTTATTTTCAAGCGCTTAACCCCGGATGGCGGAACGATACAAAATATACGAGAAGCTCGGCATGGGCGGCGTCGGTGCCGTGTTCCGCGCCTATGACAGCCAGCTAAAGCGCTGGGTCGCTGTCAAACGGCTCCTCACCGCCAACGAAGCGGACGTCGACAAAAACGTCGCTTCTGAGCTCCGTCGCGAGGCCGACGCCCTCGCCTCCCTGCGCAATCCCAACATCGTCACCATCTTCGACGTCGCCAGCGATGACGAAGGCCTCTTCATGGTGATGGAACTGCTGCAGGGAGAAGACCTCGCGGACGTCGTCGCCCGCGGCCCCTTGCCTTACGACGATTTCAAGGAGCTCGCCTCCCAGACTTTGGAAGGCCTCCTCGCTGCTCACCAGCACCACATCCTCCATCGCGACATCAAGCCGGAGAACATCAAGGTCGAGCGTCTCCCCGGCGGCCGCATGCAGGCCAAGATCATCGACTTCGGCCTCGCCCGTGCCGGCCTCCGCGCCCGCAAGCAGACGGAGGATCAGGAAGGCACCGTCATGGGTTCCATTTATTACATGGCGCCCGAGCAACTCACCCGCGAGCCCGTGGACGAGCGCACCGACCTTTATTCCCTCGGCTGCGTCTTCTATGAAGCCCTCTCCGGTCGCAAGGCTTTCGATGGCACCTCCATGGCCGAGGTTATCGACAAACACATCGACCACGTCCTCGTCCCGCTGCATCAGATCGCCCCGCACGTTCCGCAGTGGCTCGGTGCCTGGTGCGCCCGTCTCATGGCCCAGAAGCCGGACGACCGTCCCGCCAATGCGCAGCAGGCTATCGAAGAATTCCGCGCCTGGGAAAAAATGCCCACCATGGTCCCCTACGGTCCTTGGATGGGCATGTACGCACCGCCACCGGTTTACATGGCGCCCGTCATGCCTCCCGGCACGGGCACCGTGCCTCTCACAGGCTATTACCCTCCTCCAGAGCATCAGCACCAGGCCGTTTACGCCGAGCCCGTGGTGGAGGCCGTGCAGGTCGATTACACAGACCCTCAGGTCGTTCTGGAGACCGCTGCCATCACCAGCCAGCTCACCCCCGCACCGCGCAGACCCGCCAGCGGTCAGCATCGGCAGCCTGCCTCCGCCGCCACTCCCCAGTCCGGCAAACTCAGCCCGAAATTGATCAAACAGATCGCCATCATCGGCGGAGCTGTCGTCGTGCTCGGTATCGGCGGCTGCTTCTTCTTCGGCCGCGGCGGCGGCGGCTCCGGACCAGCGAAAACGGGCATCGCCTCCCTCATCTCGTCCAATCCTCCCAAGGTCACTTTCCAGCTACCTCTGGAGCGTGCGTTCCCGCCGGTGGATGCCGGCCTCTCTCTCTTCCATGTGGGCAATGTCGGCATCCTCACCAATCGCAAAGGTGGTGATGGAAAACCGGCCACGGCCAATCCCAACGAACCGGTCATCGAGTGGCACGACATCTCCGAACGCGGCAACGACAACATCCTGCGCGCCTATCAGAACAGCCCCGACTACGCCCCCAAGCGCATCAACTGGCCTGAATCCGCCACCGGGGGCAGCGCCAAGCCCGGCCGCGTCGTCCTCGATTTCCATTCCCGCAACGGCAAGCCCTGCATCCTGGAGCTCGATGATACCGGCAATGAAACCCAGAGCATGCCTTTCGGCACCAAGCCCGCCCCGGCGACCAATGAGAAAGGTCTCACGGTCGGCATCGCCTTCCAGGCCGACGCCGCGAAGCTCCCCACCCGGGTCTTCACCATGGCCAATGAAGACGGCACTCTCCTTTCCCTGCTGGTGGATGACAAAAAGAACCTCGTGCTCGAAGTGAAGCACGAAGGTGGCAGTCCCACCCTCACCTCCAAGGACGTCAAAGGCACCCTGCCCTGCCTCGCATTCATCACCTGGAATACCAACAGCGGCGCCGTTGAACTCCGCGCCAAGGATGCCGAAGGAAAATCCTTCACATCCTCCGGCGGCAGGTCCACCGCACCCTACAAACCACTCAATCACCTTCTCATCGGGCGCGACCGCGAGAGCTCCGGCGCCAATGTCGGCGTCCAGGACCAGTTCAATGGCTTCCTCGCGGAGCTCTTTGTTTACTCAGTCATTCTGAAGCCCGATCAGGCGCAGCTCGTCGACAAAAACGTGCGCGAATACTATTTCCAGCCTTCCGCCCCGGCACCGCTTAGCACCCGCCTGAAAACCAAGCTCCCCCAGATCGAGCCCCGCAGCGCCTGGAAGCTCAACGCCAGCCACAAAAAGGAAGACCTCTCCAAGGCCACGGACGGCAACACCGCCTCTCGCTGGAGCAATGGCGTTTCCATGAAAGGCGGCGAGTGGTTCACCGTCGAGCTACCCACCCAGGAAAACATCGCCGGCCTCGCCCTCGACAGCCAGGGCAGCGTCACGGATTATCCCCGCAAATACAAAGTCGAGCTCTCATCCGATGGCAAAGCATGGAGCCCCCCCGTGGCCCAGGGAGATGGCAGCGTGCTGACGGAAGTTGTTTTCAAAGCGCCGCAGCAGGCCCGTTTCGTCCGCATCACCCAGCTCGGCACCGCCTCCAACTACTGGGGCATCAACGAAATCGTCCTCTTCAAGAAGTAGGCGCCTTCCAGGCTGCTGGAGCCGTTCCTGTAAAGGCGCTCCCCATGGCTCATGCACCCATGCAGAGTGCAGTTCATCGTTCTACTTTGGTGAACTTCAGGGTGTCCATGAAACTCGCCTGGAGCTTTTCACCCGAGGCCTCAGGGATCCGTGGTCCAAAGGAGACACCACCAAAGTAAAATCAGTGGTGCAAGAGCCGCTCACCAGCGCCGCCAGGCGGTTATCTCTTCACCGAACTCCCACACGTAAACAAGCCCTCGAATCCATCCTTCTGATAGAGGGCAGTCCAAACGGGTGCAAACACATCGCTCCGCCACGGGAAAACCACATCCTACCGCATCGCCGCGCACAGGCCCTTCCGCAGCACCTGCGCCTGCTCATTCGTGAGCCCCGCAGGCGCCGCCACCGCCGCATGCACGATGCCCACCGCCGTGTCACACGGAATCACCGTCAGCACATTCCCCGACGCCAGCGTTTGATGAATCAACGGAGGCGTTTCACACGCGGACATCGCGCTCGCGCGCACCGCCGCTCCCCACGCCATCATCGTTGAGAGCACCAGCCCGGCCTTTGCCTCTCCGCCCCACAGCACTTCGCCATCGTCACTCATCACCAGCACGTGTCCGCCGTCTTCCTGCAGCACCTTCCGCGCCCATCCTGCAAATGCCGCCAGCCGCACCTCGCGAGATCCCGCAGGCACCTCAAACAACGGTCTCTGCGGCGGCTCCACAGCCATGGGCACACTGGCCGCGGCCGCAGCGTGGGAGCGGTTGCTTTGAGCCAGCACCGTTTCCCTCTTCACCGCGTTTCCATTAGTCTCGGGCGGGCTCTCCACCGGGGCCATCTCAGTCGCCCGCGTGAGTATTCCCGCATCTGCCGCGCGCTGGCGGATCGCGCGCAGCTTGTCACGGATCCGGCTCAGCGGCAGCGCCGCAGGCGGCATGGGGGGCGGCGGCTCGTCTTCCTCAGGAGAAATTTCCATCACCTCTTCCACCTCCGGGTTCAGCAGCCCGGGTTCAGCAGCAGCCGCCGCCGTCACCGCCGTCTCCACTGTCGCGGGCACTGCCTGTGCAGGCGCTTCCATCCAGTCCATGGCAAATCCCCACGGCTTCTCGCCAGGGTCTGTCAGCGTCTCCGGCACCGTGTCGATCTCCATCAGTCCGCACGCTCCAGTTCCGGCCGGCTTTTGAGGCTCTATCTGCGCCACCAGCGCCTTGATCTGGTCCGCGTCAATCCATGAGACTTGCATGTCCATGCTCCCTTTCACGTTCATGGGTCAGTCCTGTCCGCTGTTCCAGCTCGGCCGCGACCTGGTCAAAGATCAGCGCCTCCGGCGGCGGGTTTCGCTTCGTCAGCGCCACTGGCACTCCCAGCGCGCTCGCTTCGAGAAATGAAGGCAGCCGTGGAATGCTCTGCTGAAACATCAGGTTCGGCGGCAGCATGTCGCGCAGTTCCCGCGCCACCTTCAGGCTCATCTCGTTTTCACGCATCACCATCGTCAGCAAAATCCCCGCCACCCGCACCCCCGCGCCTTCCGCCCGGAACCGCGCCAGCGTCTCCAGCAGGTGCGGCACGCTGCGGATCGCCAGCGGTTCCGCCTGCTGCGGCAGGATCACAAAATCACACGCCTTCACCACCGCTTCAGTCGTGCTGCTCATCCCCGCCGCCGTGTCCATGAGCACCACATCCGCCCCGCGCAGTTCCGCGCCACGCAGCAGGTCCCCCAGCCGCGCCGGCACCTCGTGCGGAGACCAGCCCTGCCGCGCACACGTGTCATACTGTCCCGCTGGCACGATCTCCAGTTCCGGCAGCCTTGTCGGCACCACCATTTTCCCCAGGTCCCCGCCACGCACCAGAAACTCGTGAAAGCCCTCCCTCGCCTTCGTGCTTTTTGCCAGGGACAGGCCCACGCCCCCCTGCGGATCCGTGTCGATCAACAGCACCCGCCAGCCCCGCCGCGCCAGTGAATAGGCCAGATTGATGCACAACGTGGTTTTCCCCACGCCTCCTTTCTGGCTCGCCGTTGCTATCGCTATCACGCTTCGATGCTAAGGTGGCTTTGGCGATTCGCAAGAAGTTGCGCTCCAGTCCATTCAAGATTGGCCCCGTTTTCGAAAAGGTCCTTCGGAGACCCTTCATGCGGGCACACATCGCCCCCGTCCGGGCCTCCTTCATGTTCGGCGTCACGCGACAAGATTTTTGAGAGCAGAATTAAGTGCGAAACGTTTCCGTCCTTGTGGGATTTGATCCATGCGCCTCACTGCATCCTCACATGAAACTGCCCTTCTCCCTCTGCCTGGCGTTCGCCTTCTCGTTCACTTCCTGTGAACGTCATGCGGAGCTCAAGCGTGAGCTCGCTTCGCTGCAAGCCTCCAGCAAGCAGGACGAGGCCGCCATTCAAAAGCTCGACCAGGACATCGCCTCCTTCGGCGGCACCGGCGCCACCAGCAGATACTCCGAGCAAGCCCAGCTCAAACAGGAGCAGCTGCGCCCCCTCGAATTTGCCATCCCTCCCAGGGAGCGCCAGCTCTCCGCCATCGAAACGGAGTTCGCCAGGCTCAAGCCCGCCGCTGAAGCCTACAAAGCAGCGCATCTGAAATAATCCTCCTCCCCCACGCCCTGTGTTCGATTTCCGCGCCAGCACCCTCATCAAGCTCATCCTGCTCTTCGCCGGCGTCCTTGCGGCCGGGGACTACTTTTATCGGCTGGACAAACTCAAGACGGAGCTTGCCGAACAAAAGTCCCGCTCCGCAGACCTCCACGAAACCCTCCTCGCCCGCCAGCAGGAATGGACGGAACTCAAGAGTGCCAAAGACAAGCTCGATCAACTCTCAAAGCACGAGCAGGACATCATCAAGCAGCGCGACCTCCTCGACCAAAAGGAAAAGAAGCTTCACGTCGAGATCAAGTATCAGGCCGACTCCATGGCAGCCACCGTCGAGAAAGCTCGCTCTTCCGCCATCGGCACCCTCATTCCGGAACTCAAGCTCCTCAACCGCCCCACCCTCTACAACGCCAAGATCTTTAAAATCACCGACGACTCCATCGCCTTCCTCCACGAAGACGGCGTCGCCAACCTCAAAGCCACCGCAGAAGAACTCCCTGCGGACCTCCAGCAGAAGTACGACCTCGGTCCGAAAGCCATCACTCCGCAGTTGTTCAAGCTGCTCAAGTAGCCGTCCTCTCCGCAACCGCAGTTCCCGCACTCGCATCATTTTCGGCCCGAAGCGGGTAATTAGCCCTTTGTTTTAAACATAACAGGCAGGCACCCACCCAACCAGGGCCAATGCTCTGCCGCCAAGCACTTGCCAGACTTTTTCGAGAGCCGGGCTAATCTTCAGACCGTCCTTGGCATATTTGCGGCTTGATTTCGCCAGGAAAAATCTCTTTAAGTGCATTTTTCTGGTTCCCATGAAAAATTCCATATCATTCCTGCCTCGCGCCACTAGGGCTGTTCTACTCGCCGCAAGCATGTTCGCAGGCATCGCCCCCCTGCCTTCCCCGGCCCAGGAAGTCACACCCCTGTTGGAGGTGCAGAGTTCCTTTGGCAAAAAGAGCTATCAAAACGTCAAGGTCATGTCCGTCACGCCTCAGGGTGTGAAAGTTTTGCACGATGGTGGCATCTCCGTGATTCCTGCCACCTCCCTCCCCAAGGAGTGGCTGGCCAGATATGCCCCAGATGCATCCGGCCTCCCCGGCGTTAAAGCAGATGTTTCTGTGTCCCCGCAAATGCCCAGTCCGGATGCCACCACTTCGGCGCAAGGAGCGGTCGTCACCTCCTTTGATCCCTCCTCGCTCGTCATCATCAAGACAAACAACGGCAGCGGCTCAGGCTTCATCGCTAAAGCCAATGGTAAAACCTACATCTATACCAATGCCCACGTCATCTGTGGCACCCTGGGTTCATTTACCACCAAGATCGTCAGCGTTCAGACCGCTTCCGGACGCACCATCCCCGTGCCCTATGAACTGGAGCTCTCCGATGTCAATGATCCCACCACCGACAGCGGACTCGAGGACGTCGCACGTTTTCCCATCGTCCTCAAAGACGGAGAAAGCGCTTATGAAATCTCCGAGCTCGATCCCAACATCGCCATGAGCGCCAAAGTCATCGCCTACGGCAACAGCCTCGGCGGCAATGTCGTCACCTCCCTCCCCGGCACCATACTCGGCCTCGGCAATGACCGCCTCGAGATCAGTTGCGATATCGTACCCGGCAACAGCGGCGGCCCCGTCGTTCTCGAACAAACCAAGAAAGTCATCGGCATCTCCACTTATGCCACCAACGGCCAGCGAGACATCTGGTCCAGAGGCACTAAGTTTGAAGGGGTCCGCCGCTTCGCCATGCGGCCCGAAAAAGTCACCAAATGGCGCAAAATGCTCTACACCTCGCTCATGTCCTCCACCGCGGAGCTCAATGCCTTTGATCGCGACACCCTCTCCCTCGCCGCGGCTTGCTTTCTCAATCCCAAACCCAATAACGCAGGCTTTGATTTTTCCGTTCAGTCCAAAGGCGACTACGTCATTCGCACCGTGCTCGTCGATGGTGGCAAGCATTCCCTCGGACAGTCCATCAACACAGGCATCGCACGCGTGAACCAGAAACTCGGCGGTGGCTTGGGTGGCAACACAGCACGCATGGCCGTGCAAGGTGTCGTCGGTCACTTCGCCGAATTCTTCAACACCGTCGCCCAGGCCTCCTCCTCTCAAATGCAGGGCCTCCAGAGTGCCGACCGCGCCCCCTACTTGAAGAAGAACGTCCCAGACCTCCTCCGCGAACGCAAAGAAGTCCACAACACCTTCGTTCAGCAGTCCGCCCGCTTCAGATAGTTCCGTCAGCAAGCATTTGGTTAGGAAGACAGAATCGCGTCTCCGTCCAACCATAGCATGATCGTGGCGGCACGACCGCCCGTCTGTCCGCGTGCCGCAAACAACACTCCAGTTCCGGAACCGCACCAAGGCTGCAAGGCGGCTTTGGCATGCGATCACCCCTCTGCATCATGCACCACGTTCGTCACCCGGCCGCAGATGGCTCCGCTTTTGACCCAGCCGTTGATCTTTCCCAGATTGTTGCCGATTAAAAACTCGTCGCCCCGAATATCCCGCACCCGATGAAGCAGGTAGCTGCGCTGCCACTGCACCAGCACCACGTCATCGACCTTCACCTCACGCACATCCACTGGCGACACCGTGACCAGATCTCCGCTCTCAATGCGGCCACGCATCGACCCGCCCTGTGG
>NZ_JBGAGS010000014.1:0-234847 GCF_044226605.1 Prosthecobacter sp.
GAGCGCCAGTCCCTCAAGAACCTCACCGACCTTGTGGACGCCGCCAGCCGCTACGGCATCGCCGTCATGGGCGTGACCGCCGTGGGTCGCGCGATGGCCCGCACGCCGCAGTACTTCCGCCTCGCCACCCGCATCATGGCAGAGCTCGGCGCCAACGTGGTGAAGTGCTACTACACCGAGAAGGAGTTCGACACCGTGACGAGCTGCTGCCCCGTGCCGATCGTCATCGCCGGTGGCAAGAAGCTCCCCGAACTCGACGCCCTGAAGATGTGCGCCAACGCCATCAAGCAAGGCGCCAGCGGCGTGGACATGGGCCGCAACATCTTCCAGAGCGACGCCCCCGTCTCCATGATGCAGGCCGTCCACGGCGTGGTGCACGGTGGCCTCAATGCCAAAAAGGCCTTCGAACTCTACAACGATCTCAAGAAGAAGGAGCTGAAGAAGAAGTAAGACTTCGAGCCACCGAACGCATTCACAGGAGGGGGATCATCTTGATCCCCCTTCTTTTTTCCCGAAAAGCCAAATTTTTGGAACCACTAATCCCACGCTAATAATGAACCGGAAAATCCCATTCTGGATTCCGGAATTAGTGTTCCATTAGTGTGCGATTAGTGGTTTCAAAATCCGATCCGAATTCCCTTCCCGCCCGAATCACCCCGTGCTAAAGCCCCTGCGATGAAACACCCTGTCTCGTTCCTGCGCACCATCACCCTGCTGGAGGCCATCTCGTTCCTGATCCTGCTCTTCATCGCCATGCCGCTGAAGTATGCCTGGGGGATGCCTATGGCGGTTAAGATCGTGGGCATGGCGCATGGCCTTTTGTTCGTGACTTTCTGCTTCGCGCTTTACCGCGTGCTGATGCACACCAAGTGGCCCTTCAGCCGGGCTTTGCTGCTCTTCGTCGCCTCACTGCTCCCCTTCGTTCCCTTTTTCATCGACCGCCGCATGCGTGCGTGGGCGGCGGAAGACTCCTCCCAAGCGCCAGCGTGAAGAAGGTACTCATTCATTCCGACGGCGGCTGTCATGGCAATCCCGGCCCCGGCGGCTGGGCCGCTGTGCTGGCCTACGGCAAACACGTGCGCGAACTCAAAGGCGGCGTACCCGCCACCACGAACAACCGCATGGAGCTGCAGGCTGCGATCGAGGCCCTGCGCATTCTCAAGGAGCCCTGTCAGATCGATTTTCACACCGACTCGCAGTATGTCCGGCAGGGCATCAGCCAGTGGATTGCGGGATGGAAGCGCAACGGCTGGCGCACCAGCACCAAGCAGCCGGTGAAAAACGCGGACCTCTGGCGTGCGCTGGATGCCGCCACCTCGCAGCACAAGATCCAGTGGCACTGGGTGAAAGGCCATGCAGGGCACACGGAAAACGAACGCTGCGACCAGCTGGCCAACGAAGCGATCGCCGCCGTCAAAGCGGCGTACACACCGCATCAGTTAAAGGCGCTGCTTGAAGAATTCAAGGCAGAGACCGAAGCTTAGCTGCTGTGACCTCCACCACCCCAGAACACCAACGCCTGCGCGCTGACCGCGAACGCCAGGCGAACTGGAAACGCTGGGGCCCTTATCTCTCCGAACGCCAGTGGTCCACCGTGCGCGAGGACTACTCGCCGCAGGGAGACGCCTGGGATTCCTTTCCACATGAGCAGGCGCGCTCGCGGGCGTATCGCTGGGGAGAAGACGGACTGCTGGGAATCACGGACAGGCAGTGCCGCCTGTGTTTTGCGCTGTCGCTGTGGAATCACCGCGATCCCATTCTCAAAGAGCGGCTCTATGGACTCACCGGACCGCAGGGAAATCATGCGGAAGATGTGAAGGAGCTGTACTACTACCTCGACTCCACGCCGACGCATTCCTACATGAAGGCGTTGTACAAATACCCGCAATGGGAGTTCCCCTACCAGAAACTGGTAGAAGAGAACCAACGTCGCGGGCTGAACGACCCCGAGTTTGAAATTACCGACACCAGCGCCTTTGCTGAAGAACGTTATTTCGATGTCTTCGCGGAATACGCCAAGGCCGCGCCGGAGGAGATCTGCATACGCATCACGCTGCACAATCGCGGCCCTGAGGATGCGGCGCTGGATGTGCTGCCCACGCTCTGGTATCGCAACACCTGGTCGTGGGAGGAAGGTTCTCCGCGGCCGCAGCTCACGCTCAGAGAAGGCATGGCCTTCGGCACACACAGCGGACTGAAGTCTTCCATGGTGGATGATCTCGGCCAGCATTGCCTGCAAGCCCTGACCGCAAGTGATGGCACGCAGCCACAATGGCTTTTTACTGAAAACGATACGAATCATCATCTGTTGTATGGCACGCCGAATGACTCCCCTTTCACCAAGGATGCGTTCCATCGCTATGTGATCGATGGAGAAACCCATGCGGTAAATCCGGCACAAACAGGCACGAAGGCCGCCGCTCTTTATTGCCTGCGAATCCCCGCAGGCGGAAGCGCGACGCTCAAACTGCGGCTGCGGGAACATTCACTCACCGCGACCGCTGACTTTGATGCGGTCTTCACTCAGCGAATTGAGGAAGCGGATGCGTTTTACCACACGCTCAATGCCCCGGATGCGGTGCATGCGCAGATCCAGCGCCAGGCTTTTGCGGGGCTGCTGTGGTCCAAGCAGTTTTATTATTATGTGGTGCCGGAGTGGCTGCAGGGAGACCCCGCCTACCCGCCGCCGCCGGAGAGCCGCAAGGGCGGGCGCAATCATCACTGGCAGCACATCTATGCGCGGGACGTGCTCTCCATGCCAGACAAGTGGGAATACCCATGGTTTGCGGCGTGGGACGCCGCTTTTCACATGCTGCCCTTTGCAGAGCTGGACCCCGACTTTGCCAAAGAACAGCTGCTGCTCTTTCTGCGTGAATGGTACATGCACCCAAACGGCCAGCTCCCGGCTTACGAATGGAAGTTCAGCGATGTGAATCCGCCCGTGCATGCGTGGGCCTGCTGGCGTGTGTATAAAATCAGCACGCCTGCCGGAGCACGGGACCGGGAGTTTTTGGAGCGCTGCTTTCAGAAACTGCTGCTCAATTTCACCTGGTGGGTGAACCGCAAGGACAGCGAAGGACACAACCTCTTTTCCGGCGGCTTCCTCGGCCTGGACAACATCGGCATCTTCGACCGCTCGCAGCCGCTGCCAGACGGCCAGCGCCTGGAGCAGGCGGATGGCACCGCATGGATGGCCTTCTACGCACTCACCATGCTGAACATGGCGCTGGAACTCGCGCAGCGGCCGGATGGCACGGTGAACACCGCCTATGAAGACATGGCCTCCAAGTTCTTCGAGCACTTCGTACAGATTGTCGATGCCATCAACAACATCGGTAACGATGGCCTGTGGGACGAAACCGACGGCTTTTATTACGATGAACTGCACGCTGAAGGCCAGCAGCCCCTGCCTCTGCGCACACGCTCCCTCGTGGGCCTGCTCCCGCTTATCGCCGTGGAATTGCTGGATGCAGGGCGCATCGCCCGGCTGCCCGGATTTAAAAAGCGCATGGACTGGTTTCTGCACCACCGGGCCGACCTCGCCCAGCATGTGAGCTACTGCGAAAGCGGCGGCGCACACGGCCATCGCCTGCTTGCCATTCCTTCACGCGAGCGCCTGCACCGGCTGCTGCGTTACTTGCTGGATGAAAACGAGTTTCTCTCGCCGTTCGGCATCCGCTCTCTTTCCCGATACCACGAAGCTCATCCCTTCAGGCTGCAGCTCAACGGTGGAGACCTCACCGTCAGCTACGTGCCCGGAGAAAGCGACAGCCTCATGTTCGGCGGAAACTCCAACTGGCGCGGCCCCGTCTGGTTTCCCATCGCTTATCTCATTGTCGAGGCGCTGGAGCGCTACCACCATTTCTATGGCAATGACTTCACCGTGGAACTGCCCACCGGCAGCGGGCGGCTCATGACTCTGCAAGGCGCCGCCAATGAGATCTCCCGGCGCCTGACCCGCCTGTTTGAACCCGGCCCCACCGGCCACCGCCCCTGCCACAACGGCGATGAGCGCTACGCCTCGCATCCCGCCTGGAAGGACCTGCTGCTCTTTCATGAATACTTCCATGCGGAAAGCGGCCGTGGTTGTGGAGCCTCACATCAAACAGGATGGACTGCCCTTGTGGCAAGGATGGTGAGGAAGCGTTAGAAAAGTACCCTACTCACACCTGACCGTCGAACAGTGCATGGCCAGCACCGTCGTGAGCGAGCCATCCCTACGTTCCAGCCGGTGCACGCAAGGAAGGACGACGGGGCCAGTAGGAGCCTGCGAGATCGCTCATCGAAGGGGAGGAGCGCCCATCGCACCTTCAGATCATCGCTCGGAACTCGGGTTCGTTCACGATCTTCACGCCCAGCTTTGTCGCTTTGTCCAGCTTGCTGCCGGCATCTTCGCCAGCGAGCAGATAGGTCGTCTTGCCGCTCACGCTGCCGCTGACTTTTCCGCCGTTCGCACGGATGGTGTCAGCGATGGATTCGCGGTCTTCGCTCAACGTGCCGGTGATGACCCAGGTGGTGCCATTGAGCTTGTCGGAAGCAGCCGTGACGGCTTTCTGTGTGAAGTTGAGACCCGCTGCGCGCAGCCGGTCCAGCAACGCAAGGTTATGCTCTTCACGAAACCAGGCGTGAATGCTGACCGCCACGATTTCCCCAATGTCCGGACACTGGACGAGCTCTTCCACGCTGGCGTTGGCGATGGCGTCGATGCCACTGAAATGCTCGATGAGCTTGCGTGCGCCGCCAGCACCGACGTGCAAAATGCCGAGGCCGAAGACGAGACGCCAGGGGTCCTGCTGCCTGCTTGCGGCAATGGCCTTCAAATAGTTGTCGATGCTTTTGGTGCCCACACGCTCCAGCCTTGCCAGGCTCAGCTCGTTGAGATCGTAGAGGTCCGCCACGTCTTTGACGAGCTTCAGCTCCACCAATTGCGCGATGACAGATTCTCCCAGGCCGCTGATGTCCATAGCGGCGCGGCTTACAAAATGCTCAATGCGGCGTTTCACCACTTCCGGGCAGTGCGGATTTGGGCAGCGGATGACCACCTGCTCTTCATCCTTGTGCACTGCCGTCCCGCAGACTGGGCAGTGGGTGGGCACGATCACAGCGGCTTCATTTCCGCTGCGCAGCTCCTTTTTCACGGAAACGACGGCAGGAATGATTTCACCGGCTTTTTCAATGATGACGGTGTCCCCCACGCGGATGTCCTTGCGCTCGATCTCCTCATAATTATGCAGCGTGGCATTGCTGACGGTACTGCCGCTCACCAGCACCGGCTCCAGCCGCGCCACAGGCGTCAGAGCCCCAGTGCGTCCCACCTGGATGTCGATGGCGGTGATCTTTGTCTCCGCCTGCTCCGGCTGGTATTTGTAAGCGATGGCCCAGCGCGGCGCCTTGCTGGTCACACCGAGTTCCCGCTGATCGGCAAAGCTGTTCACCTTGATCACCGCCCCGTCGGTTTCGTAGGGGAGCGTCCTGCGTTTTTCATCCAGTTCACGGATCGCCTGCAGCAGTCCTTCCGCGCTGTCCGCATGCCAGACGAGATCCGCCTTGCGCAGTCCGGCGGCATCGAGCAGCGCGTACACATCGGTCTGTGACTCCACATGACTGGCCTCCGCCAGACCATAGAAGACGATGTCCAGCGGACGCTTGGCCACGATCTTCGGATCCAGCAGCTTCAAGGTGCCAGCAGTGGAGTTGCGCGGGTTGGCAAACAGCGCCTCTCCCGCCTCTTCTCGTTCCTGATTGAGCTTGGCAAAGCCGCTCTTCGTCATGAAAACCTCACCGCGCACTTCAAAATTTTGCGGTCCATCCTTGGGAAGGCGCAGGGGCAGGCGCTTGATGGTCTTGAGGTTGTTCGTCACATCGTCACCGGTTTGTCCATCGCCACGCGTCGCGCCGTACTTCAGCATGCCGTTTTCATAGCGGATCGTGATCGCGACGCCATCCACCTTCGGTTCGATGACGCAGTCGATTTTCTCGCGCCCCAGCCCCTTCTGCACGCGGGCAAAGAACGCGCTGAGCTCCTCCTCGGAGTAGGTGTTGTCCAGGCTCATCATGCGCACCGTGTGCGTGATCTGCGTGAAGCCTTCCAACGGCGCTCCGCCCACACGCTGCGTTGGGGAATCCGCCGTCAGCAGGTCGGGGAACTTCGCCTCGATCTCCTGCAGCTCCTTCAGCAGCACATCAAACTGCTGATCGCTGATTTCAGGCTTCGCCTCGACATAATAGAGGCGGTTGTGGCGGTGAAGTTCGGCGCTGAGAGAGGCGGCACGGCTGGCGGCTTCGGCGTGGGTCATGGTTGGCGCCTTGCATAGCTGCAAAGCGGCGCAAGGAAACGAAAAATCGTCATTCCTGCTGCGCCACCCACGGAGTATCTCGCATGAGATGTTTCATCAGGACGCCGGCACCGATCATCAGCACCGATTCTCCGGCCAGAAAGCTCCAGAAATGGCCGATGTGCCACATCCAGCTGGAAAGCCCGCCGACAATGCCTGCGGCAATCATGGACACCGCCATCATCAGGCAGCCGGCGCTGGTGTTCTTGATGTCTTCGGAGGGTTTGGAAAAGGGCAGCCACTGGCCTGTGAGGCCGGTCAAAAGCGAGAAGGCAGGCAGAAACACCACCGCCGGCAGGCTGAGCATCAGAGGTTCCCAGGAGCGCTGCAGCCCGCAGACCAGCGCGGTTTGCAGGATCAGCACGGGAAAACTCAGGCAGCAGAGCACCGCCTTGCGCGCGCCATGATACAGCGGCGTCCAGTGCCGCAGCGGCGCCACGTGGAAGAAGGCGGAGGCACGCCAGTGCTCGGAGCAGCCGAGAAACATCATGGCCTGCAGGGCCACCATGCCGAGAAAGCACGTGGCAAACCCCTGCGCCATCATCGGCATCGCCGGCATCTCGGCGCGATCCTTGCCAGCGGAGAACAGCACCACCAGCGGCATGATGATCATGGGCGCAATGCCCGGATAGAGACGCAGCTTGACCTCACGGTCACGAAAAAGGTAGGCGGTGGTCAGCTTGAAGGCCTCCCGCTCCACCGGATCTCGCAGCCACCAGCGCAGCAGCGGTAGTTTGACGAAGGCCGCCAGCCACACGCCCCTCGGCTTCCTGCGCTCTTTGGTGGCTCCCGCCGCCTCGTTTAAATGCATGAGTCCCTGGCCATAGGCGCCTCCCAGCTTTTCCAGCGCCAGCCAGCTGGTGACGGCGGTGACGATCACCGCAAAAGCAGCAGGCAAGGCAAGGCTGGCGGGACTCAGCGTGCTGCCGCCCAGCAGGGCGTCCAGCGCACCAAACCACACCGGCGGCAGCGCCAGCATCCAGGCGCTGAAATGCTCGAAGTTTTTGAGCGCATCCATTTGCAGCATGCGCGGCATGATCTGTCCGCCCATGACCATGACGATCGTCAGGAGTGACTGCAGCGTGGCGAGAAGATTGTCGAGGCGCTCGCGGCCAAACCATCGCAGACAGGCATTGTAAACCAGGACGATGCAGGCGGCGGAAAACAGCATGAGCAGCGCCGTCGAAAACAAATGCGCCGGGATGAAGCGCCAGGTGGCCCCCTTGCTCCACGTGCCTGTAAACAAGCCGGCCAGGTTCAGCGCCAGCGCCAACAGAAAGGCAAAACCTGCCAGCACAGAGCACTTGGCGCGGAGCATCTGCTGCGGCGTCACGGGCCGGTGCAGCAGGATCTCCGCCTCCTCCTTCATGAAGAGCATGGTGCCTGCGCTGGAGGCCAGCGTGAGAGAGGCAAACATCATCGTCAGGCTGTGCAGACTTACCGCAAACACAAAGCTGTTCGCAAACTGGGAGAGAAACGCCGGTGCGAGGCCCAGCAAGGCGTAAACCAGCATGGTGACCCCCAGTCCCATCTGCCGGCGCGTCTGGTTCATGCCTGCCTGCTGCGCCGCCCGCCCCTTGAAGAGCAGCTTCCAGAACAGTTTGCGCAGGACCTTCGCGGGCGGCGGAGCGGCGGCACTCATGACAGCATGCTTTTGGCAAATGTCTCCGCCCGCGCTTCCAGGCCGCTGAGCCCTGTCAGCCGGGTAAAGAGCTGCTCCAAGGTGTCGGCTCCGTGTTGATGCTGCAGTTCTTGCGGCGAGCCCTCCACCAGCAGCCGACCCTGGGCCATGATGGCCACGCGATTGCACACACGCTCCACGACATCCAGCACATGCGAGCTGTAAACGATCGTTTTTCCTTCACGGGCCAGGGTTTCCAGCAGGGCTTTGAATCCCACGGCGGCGTTGGCATCCAGCCCGTCCAGCGGTTCGTCCAGCAGCACCACTTTGGGGTTGTGCAGCAAGGCGGCGGTGATCACGACTTTTCTCCGCATGCCTTTGGAGTAGGCCCCCAGCAGCTTGGTCGTGAGGGTTTGCTCATCCAGTTCGAAAAAGTCCAGGAACTGCCGGATGCGCGGTCGTGCCTCCTCTTCCGGCAGTCCGTACAGCGCCCCGATCATCAGCAGAAATTCGAGGCCGGTGAGTGATTCATAGACCGCACCGGAGTCAGGCACGAACCCGAGCAGTCGCTTGGCTTCGATGGGATGAGTGGCAATGTTGACCCCGCAGATCAAGGCGGTGCCCGCATCCGGTTGCAGCATGCCGGTGATCATTTTGAGGGTGGTGGTCTTCCCTGCCCCGTTAGGCCCGAGCAGCCCGACGATTTTGCCCGGCGGCACCTCCCAGGTCAGCTGATCGACGGCAAGTTGAGCACCGAAACGCTTGGTGAGACCCTGAATGGAGATCATGCCCCCGACCTTCCATGGGGTGGGAAGGCTTGCAAGCCAGCAATCCGAGGGGCCAAAAGCCGTGAATTTTAATAGATATTAACTAAAACCCTTGCCGCTAAGACTAAATTCAATATACTGATCATAATTTCAATAATATGTCAAAGCACCCTTCCCACCTTCCAACGCGTCTGCGTTTTGCCGTGCTACTGGTGTTCTTGATTCTCGGCATAAAGCAAGCCTCCAAGGCCCAGGCACCTGCCTTGGCCCCGAATTTGCCACCGCCTGCTGCGCAGCCGAGCCCTGGGACTTACGTGCCCGTAGGGGAAGGTGCGACCGTAAAACTCAATTTCCCGACGGCCCCTATCCAGGCCATCATCCCTGTTTACACCCAGCTCACTGGCAAGAAGCTCATCCTCGACTCCTCACTCGGAGGTGATCCCCTTCACCTCAGCTGCCCACAGCTTCTCACCAAGAGGGACGCCATCGCCTTCATCGAAGCCACGCTGCTGCTGAACAATTATGTCATCATTCACATTGATGCGACCACCGCAAAGCTGATCAACCAGACCGGTGGCAAAAGCACCACGGCCGCTGGTTTGAAAGTGTACAATTCCGTGCGTGACCTGCCGCAGAATGAGGAGATCTGCCACTACGTTCTACCTCTGCAGTTCATCTCTGCAGACGAAGCGTCCAAGGCCTTCCAGCAGGTCATCAAATTGAACACCTATGGGGCCATGTCCGGAGTCTCAAACGACACGGCCCTCATCATCACGGAAAACAGCGCCACCATCCGCAGCATCTGTGAGATCGCCCAGATCATCGACGTGCCCCCTGCCGAAACTTCCAATGAGATGATCAAGCTGGAGCGCTCCGATGTGGAGCTCGTGGCCGAGATCGTGAACGAGATCTTCGAGCAGCAGGAGAAGGTCAAAAGCACCGCCGCCTCTCCTGCACCTGCCGCAATGCCAAACGCGGTCACCCGCCCCGGCGTGCCTGCTATGCCAGCCGCAGCCCCCGCAAATTTCGCCAGCACCTCCGGCTCCAACCCCGCGGCGGCCCGCGTCAAAGTCTTCGCCTACCGCCGCACGAATGAACTGCTGGTCATCGGACGCCCTGTGGACATCACCTACATCAAAGGCCTGGTGCAGAAACTCGACAAGCAGGACGACGGCACCAGCTTTCTCAAACGCCGCCTGAGGTATCTGGACGTTCAGGATTTCCTGCCAGTGGCTTACAATGCGCTGGCGAAAGACACAGACATCCAGTCTGGAGAAGGCGGAATTGCCAGCGGTGGTGGTGGTGGTGGCGGCGGCGGACGTCGCAGATCCCGGTCATCCAATTCTTCGTCTTCAGACGCAAACCGTGACTCAGGCAACAGCGGCAACATGGGCAGCAGCACAGCCTTCAATACCAATTCCAATTTCGGCGGCTTCAACTCCGGCTCCAACTACAGCGGTGGCAACGCAGACCGCAGCCTGCTGGACAATCCCGAAGATGTTGGCGCGCCAGAATCCATGGTGGTGGGAAAAACCCTGCTCATCGCCGACCCTCAGTCCAACAGCCTGGTCGTTTCGGGATCTCCTGAGCACATCACCCGGATAGACATGCTCTTGAAGGAAATGGATGTGCGCCCGCAGCAGATCTACATTTCCGCGATCATCGGCCAGCTCAGCCTCGGCAAAAACTTCAACTACGGCTTCGATTTCCTCAAGCTGCTCACGGATTTCAGCGTCAGCCGCAACGGCAATGCTTCAACGACCACCGTCTCCGGAGGCACCACGACCACGTCCGCTTCCGGCATCGTGCAGTTCCCTGCCAAGTTCGGCCAGCTCAATCTCTACGGCCAGCTCGGCTCTCTGAGCAACTACATCAAGGTCATCGACACCAACAGCAACTTCAAGGTGCTCGCCACGCCAAGCATCTACGCCAAGAACGCCGCCAAATCGGTGATCTCCTCCGGCCAGAGCATCGCCGTGCCGGCCAACATTCTCTCCAATGGCGGTTTCTCCGCCGGCATCGCCAGCACGCAGACCAGCGTGACCTATCGCGATGTCCTCCTCAAGCTGGAGGTGATCCCGCTGATCAATTCTGACAACGAAGTCACCCTGCACATCGCCCAGATCAATGACAACATCGTCGGCTCGCAGACCATCGGCAACAACACCGTGCCCACCATCGGCACCCAGAAGCTGGTGACGGAAGTGGCGGTGAAAAACGGCGCCACCGTGGTGCTGGGCGGTCTCATCACCGAACGTGTCACCAAAGGCAAAAACGGCGTCATCGGCCTCAACCGCATCCCCATTCTGGGCCAGCTTTTTGGCACAACACAGAATCAAACCACCCGCGACGAGCTGCTCATTTTCATCCAGCCCCACATCGTGCGTTCGGAAGATCCTCTGGACACTCCCAACAACATCGAGAGCGGCCGCAGCAAGATCTACGACGAGTCCATGCAGTTCGGCGCCCCCGGCCTGGAAAACATTCCCCGGGCGCTTCCAGTGCGCGAATAATACCGCGGACAGTTGAGAACGAGTGGTAATACCATGCGCCGTTGAAAACGGGTCTGGAGAGAGTGTAAGCATTCGCAATGTCAGCAGGCAGCGTGAGGCGAGCGCCTTAAGCCTGCGAGCATTATGGCAGCCTTGAGCGTACGGCAGGCGCTGGAACCTTGCGTATGCCCTCGTGGTCGGGCGGTTTGGCGAGGGGCGCTGGAGCTGCTGAATGCTCAGCGCGCCAAACATGATCGACCTGCGCCGACCGCGCGTCCAGCAATCAGGGAAGGGTCTTTTCTCGCTCGTCACCTTCGCAGCTTGCATCAACTCGGAGAGGCGGATGATTGCAGAAAGAAGGGGGATCCAAAAGATCCCCCTTCCTATGATCGCGTTTTGCTGCGCTGAATCTGTCGCTTGCTTAAATCACCGCCACCTCACTTCTTCTCAGCCTCTGCCCGGTTCTGGGCATAGGCACTGCGAGCGGAGAGGTAGGGATCCACGGCGTCTTTGGTGATCGTGTCGTACTTGTCCAGCTGAGTCGGCAGTGAACGCAGCGTGTTGGAAAAGGGGGGAACGACAACCCAGTCATGCTTGGACCTGGCTCCGTACCAGTAGAGATAGGGCCAGTTGACAGGATTGAGAGCGTAATCCCCGGCCAGTCCCACGGTGTCTCGGAAGGTGCTCGGGCCAAGCAGCGGCAGCACAAGGTAAGGACCATTCGGGAATCCCCATTTGGCCAGGGTTTGCGCCGTGTCTTCCTCCGGCACATTGGCAAGCGCGGGGATGCGCTCAGCCGGCCGGAAAATGCCGCCGACGCCGCCCACCGTGTTCACGACGAACTTGCCTGTCTCCTGCCCTGCGCGCTTCAGCTTGCCTTGCAGTGTGCAGTTCACCACGCGGACTGGGTATTTTACGTTCTCAAAGGCATTGTCGATCCCCTTGCGCACCGGCCGTGGCAGGATGAACTCATAGCCTTTCGAGATCGGACGCAGGACGAAAGTGTAGAGCTGGTCATTGAGCCAGAAGGTGCCGCGGTTGAGCGGAATCAAAGGGTCGGCAAGATCCGCCGTGGCATATTCATCTTTTTCGTCCTCGATTTTCTCAGGCCCCACCTTGTCCAGCGCCTTGCCCTTGGCGGCTTTGGCAGTGGACGCGGCTTCAGCCGAAGGCTGGGCGGCGTTCGTTTTCCCCGTGGTGCTGCAGTCAGTCAGCAGCGGAGAAGCTGCCAGGAGCAGCAGGCGGAGTGTGAGTGCGTGGTATTTCATTGGGGACGTGAGACGGATTGTGTAAGAGAGCTGATGACGGCGGCCGCGCCACCTTTTTTAAATTGGGCATCCAGCTGCGTGCGGTAGTTGGCGACCAGGCTGACGCCTTCGATTACCACATCGGTGATGCGCCATCCCTGCACCTGCTCCATGCGGTAGATCACGGTGTAATGGCTGCCTTTGTAAACCATGCTCGTCGGCACATCGATCCGGTCCGCCGCGGTGGCCACCGCCGCCTTGTACGTGATGGCCGGGTGCTCTCCAGGCGTGAACTTGCTGCTGTAGCTGCGGATGATCAGCGTCGAGAAAAGCTGGGTGGCCTCCTGCTGCTGGGCCGGGGTGAACTGCTTCCAGCCAGGGCCCACCGCACGACGCGTCATCGTCTCAAAGCTCACGTACTTATGCAGCACCGGGCGCAGGCTGTTGGGCAGGGCGGCGCGGTTGCCCGTGCGATCTGCCACTCCCAGCACCTCGGTGACCGCCGTTTGGAGGCGCGACTGTGCCTCGGCCAGCTGCGCGGACGCGGCCAGCGGTGCGGCCAGCAGGACGAGAGGGATCAAAAAACGAAGGGTCATGGGGCGGGAGGGGGGGCTTCTTTACCTTTTTCAACACTGCCAAAGGCCATCTTACCTATCAACGACTCCAGATCCACGGAGGACTCAGTCATCGTAATACGCGAACCTGCACTAAGGTACGTTTCGTCTGCACCTGGAGCAAGCGCCACATATTTATCACCGATCAGCCCGGTTGTTTTGATGGAAGCCATCGTGTCTGTCGGCAGTTTCAGGCCCGATTGCACCCGCAGGGTCACCATCGCGCTGTAGTCGGTGTCGTCCACACGGATGCTTTCCACACGGCCCACGGGCACGCCAGCCACCAGCACGGTGCTGCCGGCATTGAGACCGCCCGCATTGGTGAAACGTGCCTCCATGACATAGGTGTCGCCGCCCACGATTGCGCCAGCGCCAAGCTTCACCGTCAAATACACGATGGCGGCGATCCCCATCAATACGAACAGGCCGACGTAGAGTTCCAGCTTGGATTGTTTCATGATTCTTCAGATTGGAGCGCC
This sequence comes from Prosthecobacter sp., assembly GCF_044226605.1. Classification (GTDB taxonomy): domain Bacteria; phylum Verrucomicrobiota; class Verrucomicrobiia; order Verrucomicrobiales; family Verrucomicrobiaceae; genus Prosthecobacter. The sequence continues at coordinate 13,556 of NZ_JBGAGS010000014.1, forward strand.
TCACCACGGCGCAGGGCAGCAAGTGTACGGCCAAGTGCCGCTGCACTGTCGCGAAAATCACACACCACGGCGGCAGTGGAAGCAGAAAATTCGTCCGGTGTGCCTTCAAAGCACATCCGCCCTTTGTCAAGCAGCGCCACCCGGTCGCTCGCGATCAGCGCCTCGGTCAGGTCGTGCGTCACCACCAGAGCGGTAAATCCGAACTGCCGCTGGTACTTGGCAATCATGGCAAAGACGGCATTGCGCCGGAGCGGATCCAGCCCGGCGGTAGGCTCGTCAAACAGCACCAGTTCCGGCCGGGTCACGATCGCGCGCGCCAGGGCCAGACGCTTCTGCATCCCCCCGGAAAGCTGGCTTGGGTAGCGGTCCTGATGCGCCTCCAGCTCAAGCTGACGCAGCGCCTCCAGACTGCGTTCACAGATTTCCTTGTCTTTTAAATCCGTTGTCTGCTCAAGTGGCAGCGCCACGTTTTCCAGCGCCGTGAGGGAATCGAAAAGCGCATTGCTCTGAAACAAAAAACTGCAGCGGCGGCGGAAGTCGGCACGCGTCCCGCCCTTCCCCGGTTTCAGCGGCCTGCCATCAAACGAGATGGAACCTTCATCCGGGCTTTCGACATCCGCCAGGCATTTCAGCAGCACGGATTTTCCCGCACCGCTGCGCCCCAGCACCGTGACGAGGCTGCCACGCGGCACCTCGAGGTTCGCACCATCAAGCACGACGTTTCCGCCGAAGCGCTTGCTCAGGCCTTCGATGCGCAGAAGCGGGGTGGAGTCGGCGCCCATGATCAGACAAGGAAGGAGGTGATGACGTAGTCGGCCGCCAGCACGATGATGCTGGACTGCACCACGGCCCGCGTCGTGGAGGCGCTGACGGCTCGCGCTCCGGTGGCCGATTTGCAGCGGTGCGCATTGAAGCCGTGGTAGGAACACAACGCGACGGTGAGCAGGCCGAAGGTGACTGCCTTGGTAAAACACTCATGCACATCCTGCGCTTTGATCGCATGCTCCACGGACGACCAGTAAACCCCGGGCTCCAGCCCTAGAAGCACCGAACCTGAGAGGCTGCCCCCCAGCAAGCCCACCGTGACAAACAGCGCCGTCTGCATGGGATACACCACCAGTGCCGCCAGCAGCCGTGGCGTCACCAGGTAGGCGTGACTGCTCACTCCCATGGTCTCCAGCGCGGCGATCTGCTCCGAATTCCGCTGGATGCCCAGTTCCGCCGCCAGGGCGGAACCCGCCTGCCCCACCAGCATCAGCGCCGCCAGAGCAGGCCCCAGCTCCCGCACCAGGCTCAAAGAAACCAGGGTGCCCAGCAGGCTTTCGGACCCAAACCGGTTCAGAACATAGTACCCTTGCAGGCCCAGAACCAGCCCGGTGAACATGCCCACGATCAAAATCACCGGGAGACAGCGCACACCCTGCTCAAATCCCGCCCTCATGATGCGCCTTCCCAGCCGCCGCGCTCCGACGGCCGAGCGAAAAGACTGCCCGGTGAAAAGAGCAAAGTCCCCTAGATCATGAACGATGGAAAGTGTGAAACGTCCTACGGTGCGCAGCATGCGGTGCAGGTACCTTCACCCACGCACCGAAGTTGCGCAATCACACAGCGCGTCCCCCCGCAATTATTCTTGCGGGCGCCGGATCACAGATCCCCGACTGGCAGCCATTTGCGCTGTTCCCAGCTCTGCAGGCCCAGTTCGGCGAGTTGCACTCCCTTGGCCCCCTCCCGAAGAGTCCATGGGAAAGGTGTGTGCAGCACGACGTGCTTGAGAAACTCCTCCCACTGGATCTTGAAGGCATTGTCGTAGGTCGTGGTGTCCGGCACTTCCTGCCACCCGGCAAAGAAATTGATCGGCTGGTCGATGTCAGGATTCCACGTGGGACGTGGCGTGGTGCCAATGCTCTGCACCCAGCACTTCCGCAGGCCTACGATGGCGCTGCCGTGGGTGCCATCCACCTGCATGGTCAGCAGGTCATCGCGTCGCACTCGCACCGTCCAGGAGCTGTTGAACTGGCAGATCACTCCGCCTTCACACTCAAACGTGGCGTAGCAGGCGTCATCGCTGGTGCAGTCGTAGGGCTTGCCACGTTCGTCGATGCGCTTTGGAATATGTGTGGCCCCGAGGCAGCTCACGGCCTTCACCTTGCCAAAAAGATTGTCCACCACGTAGCGCCAGTGGCACAGCATGTCCACAATGATGCCCCCTCCGTCCTCCTTGCGGTAGTTCCATGAAGGCCGCTGCACCGGCTGGTCGCCGTCTTCTCCGGTGAAGACCCAGTAGCCAAATTCACCCCGCACACTGAGAATGCGGCCAAAGTAACCCTGGTCCCTCAGGGTGCGGAATTTGCGGATGCCGCTCAGCCACAGTTTGTCCTGCACCACGCCGTTTTTCACGCCCGCGTCTTCGCAGAGCTTGGCCAGGCGCAGCGCCTCGCTCGTTTCCACAGCGGTGGGTTTTTCACAGTAGATGGCCTTGCCGGCCTTCACGGCCTTCTCCACAAAACCCGCGCGCTGCAGCGTGCCCGAGGCATCAAAGAAGATCTCATCCTCTTTGTTGGCCAGCGCGGCATCAATGTCCGTGGTGTAACGAGTCACTCCCGTACGCTCGGCCAGGGCCTTCAGCTTGTCGTGATTGCGCCCGGTAAGAATGGGGTCGGGCATGATGACGAGGTCATCGCTCACTTTTAGCCCGCCTTGGTCCCGGATGGCCTTGATCGAGCGGATCAGGTGCTGGTTCGTACCCATGCGCCCGGTGACGCCGTTCATGATGATGCCGATTCTACGTGTGTTCATGGTTGGAAATGAGGATGAAAAAAGAGTGCCCGGTCAAGGCTGCACTGCGGCTGCGCCCGGCGTGACGAGCACCTTCCGAAACGCACCCAGATCATCGAAGGATCCGAGTCCGATGCGGCCTTTGCCAAAGGTTTTGTCGCTGGCCTCCAGCACCAGCTTCCCGTCAAACCACACCTTCATGCTGCCGGATGTGGCATCGCGCTCCAGCTTGATGGAGTGCCAGTGGTCGGGCTGCCACGGCAAAGTCTCGGCACGAGTCGTCGTGATGGCCTTGCGGTCGGCATGGTTCACCACGTGCAGTTGCAGATGCACCCCGTCCGCCTTCTCTCCCAGGTGGGCATAGTAGAACTCCGACTCGCCCCTGCCGCCAAAGGCGATGCAAACGTCGTTGTTGCCTTTGTTGAATGAATCGAGCCGCGCCTCACAGGTCAGCGTGAACGAGTCCCACTCTCCGCCGCCATACCAGGCCATGCCAAACGGCCTGCGGACCTTCGGCTTGTACTGCGCGTGCTTTTTGAGCACCAGCATCGTCTCCGCGCCATTCCCCTGCCACTCCCATGCGGCCGGATCTTCCAGCTGCCACTGGTCGCGCCGCAGCAGAACAGCCTCAGCGCCTGCCGCGGAAAGACAGCTGACAAGAAGCAGCAGGAGGGTGCGGGCTTTCATGCGTAAAGTTGTGCGTAGCTGGCGGCAATCTTGTCCAAAAACTCCCCTTGGTCCCCGCTCCACCACTTGTTTGAAAAGATTTCGACTTCGCGATGCCCGGTAAATCCTGTCGCATCCACCCAGTCGCTGATTTCCTTGATGTTGATGCAGCCTTCCCCCATGAGGCCGCGATCGTTGAGCAGGTCCGTGGTGGGGGTCTTCCAGTCGCAGATGTGGAAGGCGTGCAGGCGGCCGGTCTGCCCGGCGTGATCAATCTGCGACTTCAGCTCCGGATCCCACCACACATGGTACACGTCCACGGCAATGCCGACCGATTTGGGCGAACCGAGCGCATCGCAAATCTCGTGCGCCTGCCGCATCGTGTTCACCGCGCTGCGGTCGTCCGCATACATGGGGTGCAGCGGCTCGATGGCCAGCCTCACCCCCGCCTGCTCCGCCGCAGGCAGCACGGCGGCGATCCCGTCCGCAATCTGCTTTCTCGATTCCATCAGCGGCTGCCCTGGCACAGCGCCGCACACCAGCACAATGAGAGGCGCACCAATCGCATGCGCCTGCTCGATGGCTTTCAAGTTGTCATCGATCGCCGCCTGGCGCCCCGTCGGCGCACTGGCCGGAAAAAAGCCGCCACGGCACAAACTGACGACTTCAAGGCCTGCATCGCGAGTCTGCCGCGCCACGCCGCCCAGATCACGCCCGTCCAGCGCCTGCCTCCAGATCGTGATGCCAGTCACGCCCCGCTTCGGGAACTGCATGAGGCATTCTTCGATGCTCAGGGGCTTGGTGGTGATGGTGTGGACGCAAAGTCGGCGCATGGGAGGAACCTGTGCCGCATTGGAGCATTGGAAAAGAGTTCTTTTCAATCGCCACCATTGGAAATGCTGATGGCAGCGGGGTGGAGAGCGCGGGCCCGAGTGCAGAACCACTTTATGGCAGCGACTGGTATGGAAAGCGGAAGGCCCTCCGCCCCCATGTTTTTCCGCAGGGCGGAACGCATGATCCCCCGTCTTATCTCAAGAAAAAACCCGGATGACACCCGCCGTTTTGATGCTTGGATTGGCGGCGGGGGTCATATATGAATATCACCACATCCTTGCGGATCTTCGGATTTGTCATTCCTGCCGGCCAGATATCCAAACATCTGGCAGGTCCCGCCGGAAACTTGTCCACGGTGGCTTGCCTGATCACGCTCCTCGCGCTGCAGGCTCCGCCACGCGCAGCGGCGGTGGTGGTCCATGAGAAAATGCCCGTGGCCAGCGTGCAGGCACTGGCGGAAGGCGGCAGTGCGGAGGCGGAGTTTGCCATGGGCCAGAGCTACCTGCTGGGAAAAGGCGTGAAGAAGGATGCCACGGAGGGCGTCCGGTGGCTGCGCCAGGCCGCTGACCGAGGCCTGGCCAAAGCGCAGTATGCCCTGGGCCGCGCGTTTCTTCAGGGCACGGGGGTGTCTCCGGACTCCGCTGAGGCGGTGAAGTGGTTCCGCATGGCTGCGGACCAGAGCAATGTCGATGCTCTTTACAGCCTGGGCAGATGCAGCGCCCAGGGTACCGGCATGCCCAAGGATGCAACGGAGGCGGCGAAGTGGTACCTCCTGGCCGCGGAGCTGGGTCATGTCAAAGCTCAGGTGGAGATGGGGCACGCCTGCCTGCGCGGCAACGGTGTGGCGCAGAATGCAGCGGAGGCAGTGCAGTGGTACCGAAGAGCGGCCGAGAAGGGAGATTCAGACGCGCAGGAAGCCGTGGCGCGGGCTTACATCAAAGGCCAGGGCGTCGCTCAAAGCGCGGACGCGGCGCTCCTGTGGCACCACAAGGCCGTGGGATTGAGCAAAAGCGTTGAAAATAATCCGGTGGAGGCCGCCAGATGGAGCCGCCGCGCTGCTGCTCGTGGCGACGTCTTCGCTGAAGTCGAACTGGCCTTTGCCTACTTCCGGGGCGCCGGCGTCAAGCGGGACGAGGAAGAAGGGGTCCAGTGGTTTCTCAAAGCAGCCCAGCATGGCGTGTCTCTGGCCCAGAGCGAAGTGGCGTCTGCCTACATGAAAGGCAGAGGCCTGCCGATGGACCAGGTGGAAGCCGTGAAGTGGTACCACAAAGCCGCAGAGCAGGGAGACGCCAAGGCCGAATACGCACTGGGAGTGGCTTATTTCCAAGGCGAAGGCGTGCGCAGAAGTCCGGGGGAAGGTTTGAAGTGGTACGCCCGGTACATCGAGCACAGTCCCGCAGGAACGGACACTCTGGAGGAATTCATGAGCTGGCATATCGCTGCGGCCCGACTGGGAGATGTCGGTGCACAGAGCGATCTCGGCCAGCGCTACCTGGAAGGGATCGGCGTGCCGTATGATGCAAAGGAAGGCGTCAAGTGGCTGCGCATCGCCTCCGGGCACGGCGATGCCATGGCACAGTTCCGGCTTGGCGCAGCCTGCAGCAGAGGCGAAGGCACCGCCCTCGATGCCGCGGAAGCGGCATACTGGTACCGCAAAGCAGCCGAACAAAACCTGGTGCTGGCTCAGCTGGAAATGGGCCGTGTTTGCTTCTCCGGAGACGGCGTGCAGAAGAACGAAGCGGAGGCGGTGCAGTGGACTCGCAAAGCCGCCATGCAGGGCAATGCCCAGGCACAGGATGAACTGGGCAATTTTTACCAGGTGGGACTTGGCGTGGCGAAAGACCCGGCCTCCGGCTTGAAGTGGTATGAAAAGGCGGCGGCCCAAAAGTACGCGGAAGGCCAGTTCCACCTGGGCGTGTGCTACCACGACGGCGCCGGCGTGAAAAAGGACCTCACCACATCCATCGAGTGGCTGCGCAAAGCGGCCGAACAGGGGCATGCCAAGGCGCAGTACCGGCTGGGCCAGAGCTACATGCAGGGCGAAGGCGTGAAGAAAGATCCGGTCGAGGCCCTCCAATGGTTCCTTCTTTCCGCTGCCGGAGGCGATCCCGATGCCACTCCCCAGGCCGACAAACTCAAACCTGAGCTCACCCCTTCCCAGGTCACGGCCGTGCAGATTCGGGTGGAGAGACTTCGCACAGACAAGCTGCCCCGCGAACCACGGCCGCTTGAAGGCAAATTCGAGCAGGAGAAGCCACCGACGGGGGCGCGGTAGAAAACCGCCATCCCCTTCCCCTTAATGACTTGAAGCACCCGATTTTTTAAGACTCCGGGCAGCGGCGGTGTTCATCGAAATCCAGAGGGGTTCGAGAGCGATCCTCTCCGCCAGTTCGGCAGGTGTTTGGTAATTCGTGGCCGTGTTATTGAGGTTTACGCGCTGAGCGGAGGCGGTTCCTTGGGCCCTCCAGAGGATCTTATGGGTGTGGGCGTCGGTCAGCACATAGTCGGCTCTGACCGTGCGCGTCGTAAGCTCCCTTCGGGTGAAAGGCCCGCCGCGGAAGGGACTCACACCGCTGCGAGGGTTGGGGTTGTTCCAGCCAAGGGCGTTGTAGGTTCCGGATGCTCCGCTCACGTTTCTAAGACGCAAGAAATCGAGGTCCCTTCCCAGATTCACCGCGTTGGAAACCGAATTGGCTCTCAACATGATCTTGAAGATGTAATCCGTGTCCCTGGGGCGTGCTTCATAGGGCTTTCCAGCCACCATGCGTTGATACTCCGCCGCTCCGGATTCCTCACTGATCGCTTCGGGCAGGATCGAAACCCGGGCCTCCTTCAAGTCGCTCTGCAGCACTTTTTCCGCCTGCGATAAAACTGGCGCGTCGATCCCCTTCCCCGGCCAGTTCGAGGAGGTGATCACCAGACCATCAAGTCCCACCGTTTTGCCTTTCAGCATTCCAGGCTGCAGGTTGTTGATGACGACCTTCAATCTTGGTCCCTGGCAGCTGCCAAGCAACAAAGGAAGCAGCAAAGCAAAAAGCGAAGTTCTCATGAGAGTTCGGAGGTTGTCCCACCACGCACCAGACGTTTCCCGCTTGGAAACGCCGCAGCTTGCTTCAATCTAGCCAGTGCATCATGGAATTCTACCAACTCGGCTATTTCCTGGAAGTCGCACGCCAGCGCAGCTTCACCCGGGCAGCGGATCGTCTGCACATGGCACAGCCTGCGCTGAGCCAGCAGATGAAAAACCTCGAGACCGAACTCGGCACCCAGCTCTTCATTCGGGGCCGCAAAGAGACTCAGCTCACCGCCGCCGGCAAAGCACTCCTCCCTCGAGCGGAAGGGCTCCTCATGCAGGCAGAGGCAGCCAAGGCGGTCGTTTCAGAGGTCGCACAGCTCCGTGGGGGCAAGCTCGTCATCGCCACCATTCCCAGCGTCAGCGCCTGCCTTCTGCTGGAGGTCGTCCATCAATTCAGCCGCCAGCATGAGAAGGTAAAACTTCAGCTGATCGAAGACAGTTCCGAGCGAGTGGCCGACTGTGTTGAGTCCGGGCTGGCGGACATTGGCTTCCTCCAGCTCCCGGCCAGCAAGTCAATGTTCAAGGCTCAGACCATTCTGACCGAGCCTTTCGTGCTGCTGGTTTCTCAATCCCATCCTCTGGCCAGACAGAAGGCGGTGTCGCTGGAGCAGTTGTCTGCTGAATCCTTCATTTTCTACAAAGGCCGTGCGCGCGACATGGCCTCGGAATCCTGCCGTAAAGCCGGATTCGAACCCCAGCTCGTCTGTGAAAGTGGTGAACTGGGCACCGTGCGCTCGCTCGTTGCGGCTGGTCTTGGACTGGCCATCGTGCCCCAGCTTGCGGCAAGAAATCTTCCGGACACCATTCGCACTGTGGCCATCCGTGAACCCAAAATGCAGCGTCAGATAGCGGCCGTGTGGCAGAAAAACAGCATGCTCTCGCCGGCGGCGGGTGCCCTTCTAAAACTCGTGACCGACTTGCTCGCAAAGGGGAGCATTCAATAGCTCCCCTCCGCAGGCGCAAAATCAGGACTTGGCAGCAGCAGGCTCCGCGGGCTGGTTTGGCGTCTTGGCCGGAGCGTAGTAGTAGCTGGCGTAGTTGTAGTAAGTGTACTCTTTGAGGTTCGAGCTGGAGCGGTTGAGGATCACGCCGCCAATGTTCACCTGGCGTTCATACAGCAGATCGAGCGCCTTGCCGGAGAGGCGGGCCATCGTGGAGGACATGCGCACCACGAAGAGCACGGAATCCAGTTTCGGAGCAAAGCTGGCCGTGTCGTCAGCCACAAGCACTGGAGCACTGTCGAAGATGACATAGTCATACTCCTCGGACATTTCCTTCAGCATTTCCTCCGCCGTCTTGGAGAGAAGCATTTCGGAGGTCTGGTCAAAGACATCGCCACGGGCCAGGAGGTCCAGATTGCGCGTGCTGGTTTCCTGCACGGCGTCGCGCCAGTGGAGCTTGCCACGCAGGGCTTCGCTGAGACCGGGGGTGGAAGGCAGCTTGAAAAGCTCGCTCACACCGCCACGACGCAAGTCACAGTCAGCCAGCAGCACACGAGCGCCCGCCAGCGCCATGGTCACCGCCAGATTGGACGTGACGGTGGTCTTGCCTTCGTTCGGCACCGCACTGGTGATGAGGATGGTCTTCGGGGGCTTGCCCTGCCAGTTTTTGAAGAGAATGGACGAGCGGACATTCCTAAACGCCTCCGCATAGAGATGGCGGTCATCGTTCGGACGCAGCAGCGCGACATCTCCGCGGTTTCTCTGCTCCGGCACCTGTCCCAGAACGGCTTCGCCGGGGAACAGCGCCTGGAACTCGCTGTAGGAGTTCATGCGGTCATCCAGACGGTCAAACAGCAGCAGGATCACGATGCCCGCGCCCATGCCGGCAATCAGACCGATGACGATGGGCATGACCCAGTCTTCCACGTTTTCAGAGGCGGGAGTGGCGCGCTCCTGAATGGCGACGTAGTCAGCCTGGGTGTTAAAGATGTTTTGAATCTGCTCCACCTTCTCAAACAGCTTGTCATAGGCCATTTTGGCCGTCTCAGCCGCCTTCTCATACTTGTCATGCTCGGCAATCTTGCCACCCAGATCGAGTGCTTCTTTCTGCTTCTCGGCAATCTGCGCGTCCAGCACCTGCACACGGCGCTGAATGTCAGCCATCTGAGTGTGCATCTCCTGCTGGATCTGCTCCGCGTAGGAGGTAAGAAGAGCCTTCTGCGCCGCCAGATCCTCCGACACATCCTGCACCATCGGGTGCTGCTGCTTGAACTGAGTGAGCAAAGAATCCAGTTTGGTCTTCAGCTCGGTGATCTTTGACTTCGTGCGCAGATAATCCTGCTCGGCCATCGTCATGCCATTTCTGCCTGGAGACGTTTCGGATTTGACTCCCGGCGTGGGCGCTCCTTCGGCTCCCTTGGCGGCCGCGTTGGCAGGGGCCGCACCGGTGGCGTTCAGCATGCGTTCGCGCGCCTCCATCGCGGCGTTCACGTTGGCGATGGCCAGGCGCAGATCCTCAAGCGCGGTGCGCTGCGTATCCCGCTGGTTTTCCAGATTCACGAGGTACTGGGCGGCAAGATTGTTGCCGTTGGTGATGGTAAGGATGTTGTTGGCAGCCTTGAACTTCGTCAGCCGGTCCAGGCTCTCCTCCATGACCTTCTGCTTGTTCACCACCTCCTGAAGAAACTGCTGAAGCACCTTTCCCTGCGCGGCTTCGCGGATGCTCTGCCGGAACGCGATAAACTCATCCAGCAGCGCGTCCAAAAAGATGCGGGTATACTTTGGCTCCGACCCGGTCGCGAGGATGTTGAAAATGGCCGACCCTTTGGTCTGAGCCACACGAATTTCCACGTCCGAGTCCTTCACGTCGGGATTCAGCGCCCGCACACGTTCCAGTGCGCGCCGTTTCATTTCAGCGCTTTCCACCGTTTCGATAATCGTGCCGTAGAAGTCGGCCTGCTGCTCACGCCACGAAACACTGTCGTTAAACACCATCTGGCCGCCTGCCACCAGCTTCGCCAGCGAGCGGAACTCCTGAGGCCGACCGGTGATGCGCAATGCCTGCACACAAACCCCAATGCTCGCCGTCAGAAGCAAGAACCACCAGCGGCGGCGCAGGAGAATTTTGTAGCGCTGGAATTTAGCTGAAGCCTCGTGAATGCGGCTCAGCGTGCTCGATTGCGCCTGCCCTGGGAGAGTGAGGTTTTGTTCCATGATTTCGATTATCCAAATTTGTTCTATCAGGCTGCCAGGCGAGCCTGCTGTTCCCCCGACAATTTCCCGGGAGCGCAGACTCGCTCAAAAACGCAATTAAGCCATTTGATTTATTCGGCAGCCCGACTGTTCGATTTTATCTCAACTTCATCTCGATTAAATCGAAGAACCTGTGTCAATCCACGACCTGCCTTAGAAGTTCACGGTCTTTTCCTCGACGATGATCACGTCATCCTTGCGGATGAACACGTCGCGAGCCAGATCTCCCTGGCGCATGATGCCGTCCACGTTCACCAGGATGGTCTTGTTGCCCTGAGGCGTCTTGCGGATAATTTTTACTTTCTTTTTGTCTGCAAACTGGGCAAAACCGCCCGCACGCAGGATGGCCTGGCTGATGGAAATGTCTTCGTTGGCCGGGAGATCATACTTCCCTTGGCGGGCCACGATTCCGAACATCACATAGAAGTCGAGTTCGTATTCCTTTGTCTTAATCGCTGTCTCAGGATCGAACTGGTCGATCGCCACCAGAACCGTGGCGTGCTGGAAGAAGTTCTTCTCGAGCTCTTTTTTGATGGTGAAAGCAAGGTCTCGGCAGGTTTTTCCTCTCGCCGAAACCAGACCCACGTACGGAGCCTGAACTTCCCCGGTCACCGCCACTCTTTGCTGCACCGCATCACGGCGGTCTTCCAGCACGCGTATGCTGATGGTGTCCCCTGACGAAATGGGCTGATTGTTGTCCAGGTTGTCCATGGAGGACAGAAGCGAAGCCCCTGCGTTGATTGGCCCGGACGGTGCTGCGGCCTGTCGTGATCTCGATTGCTCAGGAATTCGGAATCCAGGGTCTTGTGCCGAGAGGTTTGGCAGGGCTGCGGACAGGAGAAGAAACGACAGTGCTAGCTTTTTCATGGTATTGAAGATCGATTTTGACGCCTCCAGCCACCGGCGTTTTTACCGGCTGGCTGATTTCGAAGTTCATAGACCAATATTGGTCCGTTTCGTTAGAAATTGTAATTCAGGCCCAAAATCACGCGCGTCTGTGTCGAATCCCCGGCGGACTGCTTGTAGTTGGTCACGAAGTAACGGTAGCCAAGGTTCACACCTGCCTTGGGTGTAAGCGCATAGTTCAGATCGAACGAGAAGCCGTTCTGGTCGGCATCGCGGCCGGCCACACCATAGTAGTCTGCACGACCGAAGTGATAACCCGTGCCAGCGCGCAGCTTGGTGGTGATCTGATGCGTGTAGTAAACGTCAACACCGAACTGGGTCAGCTTGTAGCCCGTGCCTGGGAAGGCAGGCACCGGAGACAGGTCGGTCAGAGAAGGACGGGCGTTTTCATAGTAGCCCGAGATCGAGAAACGACCACCCTTCCAGGCGACCATCGAAACACCATAGTTGATGAAGTCAGCCGTGATGAAGTTTGAAGCAAGGTTGATGGAGGACTCGTGTCCGACAGTCAGGGTGTGGCTGAAGCGTGCATTGAGCTGGTTCGTGATGCTCAGGTTGTAATAGTAACCATGAAGATTGGAACTGTCTCCCGGACCGGCTGGCGGAAGCACAGTGGGTGCCTTGAAGGTGAAGTTCTGCAAGCCACCGGACATCTTGATGACGGTCGATTTGCCGATCGGAACACTGACAAATGCGCCCCAGTTGACCAGGGTGCCGTCGTTGAGCACGGGCTTGACGTAGCGCAGAAGAGAGACGCCGCCTTCCGTTCCCAAGATCCACGTCGCGGTGGGGCTGTAGGTCAGGGACGCATGGAAGGAGTTCATCGTACGGCTGAACTGCTGGTTGGCGCTGCCCAGCGCTTCAGAAATCGTGTTCGTGTAGTTCGTGGCAAGCGCCCATGCCGAGTTGATCTGCCAGTTGGCTGCAATGCCGAAGTCGTTCTGGAACACACCGAAGCTCGAGTTGTTTGCTGCTCCCACAAAGGCGTTGTTAAGCGCCGGACGCAGGGACATGCGGTCATAAATGGTGATGTTCACCGGGCCAGCCTTGATATCGAAGGCGATCGTGGAACCGGGCAGAACGTTGATCAGATAGCTGCCGTTGCCGTAAGCCGCCAGCTCCGGATGGTTGAAATAATGGTCCACGCCGATGCCACCGGTGATGCTCAGCACATTGTTTTGCGAGATCCGGTAGTTGGCGCTCACATTAAGAAGTGTGCTGCTGATGATGTCAGAAACAGGGGTGGCGGTACGACGAATGTTGCTGTTGTACTCAAAACCCTGATAAAGTCCCAAGCCAATGTTGACCGGCCCGAGCATCAGGTTGCGCTTTCCCGACAAAAACGGATCTGAAGTGTAGGTGGGGGCAAAATAGCTGAGCGCCTGGGAATATTGACCCGAATAGGTGGTATAGTCACCCACCGCACGAGCTGCGAACGCTGAGCTGCCGCTTCGTACCGAAGGCTGGGAAATCTGGCGGTCAGAACGCAGGAGCTGCTGCAGGCTCTGGTAGCCCTCCTGATCTTCCTGGCTCACGTAAGCTCCTTTATTATAGTCGTAGACCACATCCTGGGAACGCGCAGCTGACTGGGCGCTCTTTTTGAGCTGACCGGCTCGGGAACGCAGGTCATTGAAGAAGTTGCTGGTCTGTGAGGGAGAAACACCAAACTGCGCGCTCGATTTTTGCGGCAGCAAGCAGCCTACCGTAAGAGTAAACGCCATCAGAAGAGCATTGCAGGGCAGGAGTCGAGAGTGTTTGATCAGCATGACGGGAGAGTTGGATCGGGATTAAAAGCGATAGAAGCAATTTTGGATGCCTTTGTCCATACTAAATTTGTCCCGATTTTGCCACATCGCCTCTTCCGCTCCATTATTGGGCTTCAGTCTCAAGAAAATCCTTATTTCTTCCCCTCCAAGCCGACTTTGGCCGACAGGGGAATTTGCAGCCGCTTAAGGCCAATTCGTCTCCGATGCTCAAAATCAAACTCTAGCTGAATCTCCCGGGTCGACGCTCTGTCCCACGAACGATAAGGCGCGTTTGCCTCGGGTACGACAGCAATCAATTGACGCAATTTGCTGAAGATCTTCAGGATCGGAACACGCTTGGAATTGGATGAATTCATGGCATCGGCGTTGGATTAAATAACTCATATGAACACTATATGTTCAATAACACGTGTTCAAATGAATTTTTACTTTGATTCCAAAATCGACGTCACCTCTCTCCATTGACGTCACCACCATCAAAGTTCATGTGCTGCCATGTCTAATATCGAAGGCCATCTGCCACCTTTAGCGCGACTCACCATCCCCCAGTATGCCATGGCCCTCGCTCATGTCGCGAGCTTGAGGTCCGAGGACCCGTTCCGAAAAGTGGGCGCCGTGGCCATTGATTTTGACAACCGCGTCATCGGCACGGCTTACAATGGTCTCGCTCCCGGCTACAATGCCGACGCTGATTTCTGGGCGGACCGCGATGCGCGGCGCAAATTCATGCTGCACGCCGAGGTGAACCTCTGCAGCCTTTTTACCCGTGGCAATGTCCGCCTCGTCGCCTGCACCACCAAGCCTTGCACCAGCTGCATGCAGATGCTTTGCGCCTACGGCGTTAAAGAGGTGTATTTCCGCGACGACTACCCTGAGTCCGAGGCAGATGCCATCGCCGCACGCTACGGCATCCCGCTCCTGCAACTGGCTGACTACCCGCAGATCATCTCTCCAGCGGGCTCATTGTGAGGGATCAGAGCGCCGTCACCGCCCCTTGCTGGTGGGAGGCCAGCGCCGCCGCAAAGATCTCCTGCGTGGCCACCGCCTCCTCCACCGTGGCGCAGCCGCACCGCCCTGCCAGCAGCCCCTCGCGCTCCATCAGATAGGTCGCCCACATCTGCTGGATCATGTCCGGAAATCCCGGCTCAAAAATACCGCCAGTCACGGTCTTGAACGGCATGCCAAATCCCAGGTCAGTCTTCTTCCAGTACTGCTCCTTGCCATTCTCAAAGATCCACAGCGTCTTCGGCTCCTTGGTGCTGAATTTCACCCCTCCCTCTGTCCCTAGCACCTCCAGAAACCACGTGTTCGTCTCTCCGGGCGCCATGCGCTTCATTTCAAACCGCAGCGGCACCTCATTCCCGCCGATTTCCGTCCAGCAGTTCAGCAGGGCGTTGTCCCAGGTGTCGCAGTCCGCCATCCCGCCCTTGCCATCCGGCCGCTTCGGGTAGCCCTTCTGCAGCTGCGCAAAGAGCCGCTGCGGCCGCCAGCCCAGGCGCAAAGGAATGTGGCAGGCATGCATGCCCAGATCTCCCAGCACGCCGATCTCTCCGCAGCTCGCCGACTTGCGCTTCCAGTTCGCCGCTTTCGTCGCGTCCAGGTCGCTGCTGTGATGAAAGCCGGCCACCACTTCCAGCACGCGGCCGAGTTTGCCCTCCTTCACATGCTGCATCACCCGCTGCGCGCCGGGCAGGAAGGGAAATTCTGAGCTGCAGCGCACAAAGCGGCCTGAAGCCTGCGCTGCCTCCGCGATGCGCCGCGCAGACGCGAGGTCGATCCCGAACGGCTTTTCCGCAAACAGATCCTTCCCTGCCGCCAAAACGTCGCAGTAAATCTTCTCGTGCAGGTTGTGCGGCACAGCCACATACACCACGTCCACCGCAGGATTGAGCAGAAGTTCCTGGTACCCGCCGGTGATCTGGGTGCAGGAGGGGATGCGGCGAAACCAGTTCCGCACGTCCTCGACCAGATCCGCCACCGCCACCAGTTCCGGCTGCACTTCCACATCCGTCAGGGCGCACCAGCGTGCGAAGGCGCTCGCCATCTCCCGGCCCATCAGGCCGCCGCCGATAATCCCGATCCCAATCTTTTTCATAGCTGGTTCAAACGCAGCGGTCCGGCCAAATCAAACAGCCGTCGTCGCGTTCTTCACGGCGAGTTCATGCTTCGCCAGCTTCAGATCGGCCTCGACCATGATCTGCACCAGTTCCTTGAACTTCACCTTGGGCTCCCAGCCCAGCTTTTTGCGCGCCTTGGCCGGGTCACCAATCAGAAGATCCACCTCCGCCGGCCGCTCATAGCGCGCGTCGTAGCTCACGTGTTTCTCCCAGTCCAGGTCCAGCGCGCCGAAGGTCTCCTGCACAAATTCCTTCACGCTGTGCGTCTCGTTCGTGGCGATCACATAATCATCCGGCTCGTCCTGCTGGAGCATCATCCACATCATCTCCACGTAATCCTTCGCGTAGCCCCAGTCGCGCTTGGCATCCATGTTCCCGAGGAAAAGCTTGTCCTGCAGGCCCATCTTGATGCGCGTTGCAGCCCGGGTGATTTTGCGCGTCACAAAGGTCTCCCCACGGCGTGGCGACTCATGGTTGAAAAGGATCCCGCTGCTCGCGTGCAGCCCGTAGCTCTCACGGTAGTTCACCGTCAGCCAGTGGCCGTACACCTTGGCGCAGGCATATGGAGAGCGCGGCCAGAAAGGCGTCGTCTCCGTCTGCGGCACTTCCTGTACCTTGCCAAACATTTCCGAGGAAGACGCCTGATAGAAGCGCACTTTGCCCACCAGCCCGGTCTCACGGATGGCCTCCAAAATACGCTGTGTGCCCAGGCCCACAATGTCCCCGGTGCTCTCCGGCACGTCAAAAGACACCCGCACATGGCTTTGAGCGCCAAGGTTGTACACCTCATCCGGCTTCAAATCGTAGAGCAGCTTCACCAGTGCCACCGAGTCCATCAGATCCCCATAATGCAGGTGCAGATTCTTCGACGGCAGATGCGACTCCGGCTGAAACAGGTGCTCCAGGCGTCCCGTGTTAAAGGACGAGGCGCGGCGGATGATCCCGTGAACTTCATAGCCCTTTTCGAGCAGCAGTTCCGTGAGATACGAGCCGTCCTGTCCTGTGATGCCGGTGATGAGCGCTTTCTTCATGAGTCAAATCGAGCGCCGATCAGACAGTACCGCCTCCATTTTCGCAAGGGGAAAAGCAGGAACATAACAGTTGCACCCCACGCCGCCCCCTATATTCTCTATCCCCCCAATCCAGGCCCAAAATCCACATCATGAGAGCTGACCTCGTCGAACAAGCCGCGCTAATCGTCAAAGATCACCCCGTTCTGATCAACATGGTCTCCAAGCGAGTCCGTCAGATCGCCGCAGGCCATGCCGTCCTCGTCGAGCGCCGTCCCGGCCTCCGTGAAGCCGACCTCGCCCTCATGGAAATCATCCAGGGCAAAGTCACCATCGCCAGCATCGACAAGAACTAGGCCCCTGCCCTCCCCCGGCAGAACCGCACGTTCATTTGTCAGTTTTCAGCGGTTCCCCCCGCGCGACCCATGTCCGAGATCGCCACGAACCGCAAAGCCCCCCGCGACTATCACATCCTCGAAAAATACGAGGCTGGCGTCGAACTCCGCGGCACCGAGGTCAAATCCATCCGCCTCGGCAAGCTCAACATCGCCGATGCTTTCGCCCGCGTGGATCGCGGCCAGGTCTGGCTGTATGGCTGTGACATCCAGCTCTACGACAAAGCCAGCCACACCACCCACGAGCCCCGCCGCACCCGCCGGCTGCTGCTTCATAAAAACGAAATCATGAAGCTGCTGGCCCAGACCCAGCAGAAGGGCCTCGCCCTCCCCGTTCTGCGCATGTACTGGAAAGGCCCGCGCATCAAAGTCGAAATCGGCGTCGGCAAAGGCAAAACCCACGGCGACCAGCGCCAGGACCTCAAGGACAAGGCCGAGAAGCGCGAAGCCGCCAGGACCGTGGCCAATTTCAATGACAAGAACCGGCGGTAGAGAAATGCCGCTCTGGCATCTGACGACCATCCGCCCCGACCTGTGGGATCTCGTGCCAGATAAACTTCATCCCATCCCTTCTTCACAATTACCGTGAAGACTTGCGGCCTTCAGAGACCAAACGAACCGCCCTGCCCTAAAATGCTTTGGGCTGAGGCGCAGAGAAATCCCAGGAAGTAACCGCCCACTTTTTTCACCCCCGACACCTCCTCCTCATCAGCTCCCTGACTTTGGGCATAGGAGGCACTGCCCTTCGTCGTGGCACATCCCGAAATAAAACCGGTGCCTGATAAAAGCACAGCACTGAAGAGGAGAATTCGCGTGGTTCTCATGGCGTGCTCAAGAGTGCCTGATGTTTTCATGGGAATGGGTTGCCGGGGTGATTCGCCTGACGCGCCACCTTATCATCCGGCAGAAACGGCGGCAACTTGAGAGGCCTGCTGGTTGCCATGATTTCGCAGCGCCCCGGCGTCAGATTGCTTCCTCCTCGCGCGCTCCCCTTCCCTTGGCTTCCTCCATTTGCGCTCCGTTGCACACTCCGCAGAGAGCCGTATCAGCACCATGGTTGCCGGTTGCCCACCCTAAGCACGGCAACTTGGCAACCGGCATCCAGCCAGTGGAAGCCTCAGCGCCGCAGCCCCCGGATCATGAGCACAAAGCCGCTGATGAGAGTGCCGCTGATCAAGCCGCCCAGCGCACCGATCCCCACTCCCGAGGGCCAGCTGCCGAGGCCCCAGCCCGCGCCACAACCGATCAGCAGAAACACCCCCACCATCTTCGCCTGAAACACATTGTCCTTCTTCCGCAGGTTGGGCACACCGCCGATTTTGTCTGCTAGGATGTTATAAGCGGCCTTGGGGTCATCCTGCGGCTTTGGCGTGCCTGCCATGCCACCAGGAGTTGGTTGAGAGAAGACAGGCGGGAGTTCCGGAGGAGTTGAGGCATTCATGGAAGAGATCTTGAGGTATGCGCGCATTCGCGTGTGTGCAGCCGACAGCGACAACGAGATAATGGACTAAGTCTTTCTTGGATCAAAGAAGGATGGTATACCCCCTGTCCGGCTGCAGGCGGGGACTTTTTCATTCCAATGCAACGGTCCTTCACCGCCATTCCATTTCAGAGAGGAGATGTTTTCCACCTGTCCCTTCCGGCTCCGCCCCTCAAAACCACGGCAACTTGAGGAGGGCTCCGGTTGCCGCCCCTGCAAATGCTGACATAGCAAAAATACTGCCCTTCAGTGCCACGACATACCACTTGCTGCTCTCTAATGCCCATTCATGCGCATCCCAAAACAGGCGGCGAGGTGTCCGGTTGCCGAGTTGCCGTGCTTAGGGTGGGCAACCGGCAACCAGCGGGGAGGCAGGCACTTACAGCTCGGGCTTTTCGGCGGTGAGTTTGAAATCAAACAGCACCAGCTCCTCGATGGGGTCCTTCCACGTCTCATACCCCAGGAGACCGGCCATGATGGGATTGATCAGGCTCGTTTCCTGAAAATCTTTGCTGCCTTTCAGGCGGATGGCGGCCCGGTAACGGAGCGCTTTGGTCAGGGCGTTCTTGACCTTCAGGCCCAGGAATTCATGCTGCTGCTTGAAGTCCACCCGGATGCCCGGCAACTTTCCGTCAGGATCCGCGACGAGCGTGGCGGCGGTGATCGCTGCCCCCTCCTGCTTGAACTGAATGGTGCCCTGCGTGCCGAGCGGCAGTGACACGGTGTCTTTAAACGTTTTCGGATCGATGGGGTCTCCGGGGGCTGCGGAGACGATGGCGGTGCCAAGCAGGGCGATGGCGAAGAGAAATCTGCGAAGGATCATGGGAATGAGGGTGTTGGAGTTGAAGGCCTGAAGATTGGATTTTAGGACGCCGATTTTTCTGAGTCAGGCGCCTTCAGGGAGTCGAGGCCGCGCATGGCGTTGTCAATGAATTGCGGTGCCAGAAAGACCCACGGCATGCCAAGGGCATTCCCCAGCGCCTCCATCTGCGTGCACCACCAGGACTGCCGCTCCTCGTCCCAGTAGGCGCACTCACAGGGCTTGTCAGGCTGGCGCAGCATGGCCAGGCTTTGCTGGTAGAAATCGCGCGCCTCAGCTGCGTCTGAGTCCGCCACGGAGTGGGCGCGATTGCACAGCGCGCCGCCGAGGTAGATCTCGTTTTCACGCTCCTTCGGGAAGAGGCGGAGCAGCTCTTTCCGGATTTCAATGGCACGGTCAAACGAAGGCCGTGCATCCGCCGGCCGTCCTGTATCCAGACACAGCATGCCAAGATGATTGTGGGAGGCCGCGAGGAGGCTGCACGTAGCCATGCTTCGCTTGAATCTGGAGGGGCGCACGCCTTGCAGCAGCGTCTGCACCCGGCGGAAATTGGTTTCTGCCAGGGGCACATTGCCGCTGCTACGGCAGGCGTATCCCACGTCATAACTTTCAGCCGCCAGCCTCTGTCTCCGGCCCGGCAGCCACAGGAAATGCGACTGCCCATCCAGATGCTGACTGCGAATGACAAGCGGATCGTCGGAGGAAGGCATGGCGGTAGATGTTATTGAGGTGCGGTGAATTGCGCCATGATGCGGAAACGCCACGTGGGATCTTTCTCATGCCTCCAGCCCGGTTTCACCTCGGCACTGAAAAGCTCAAAGGGCACGCCGAGGGGGACTTGGTCGGAGGTCGGCGTGTAGGTCACCGTGCGCGTGCCGCCATTCACACCCGCGCCATAGCTGCCCGTCCTGCGGTCGGCACGCCCATCATGCGTGGTGGTGACCGAGACGAAGACGGAATGGTCGGCGGTGTGCACGTAGCCAAGGGCAAAGCTCGTGGAGGCAGGCACGGCATCGCTGGGAATGTCGTGCTTTTTGACCTCCTTGCCATCCTTCTCCGCCTCGATCCAGAAGCGTCCCTGCACCGCCTCTGGAAAGGTGAACGACAGGCGCTCGAAGGTGATGCTGAGATCGCGAAGTTCCTCAGGTGTCGTCTCGGTGCGTTTGACGCTGCCTGCGGGATCAGCCGCGTGGCACACGGGACTATGAAGCATCACACAAACGATGATGGATAAAAAGATCAGCGCGAGTCTCATGAGGTGGATGATGTGGTGCCTGCTTCGGAAAATCCTACATCATACCAAGCCTTTCTGGCCACCGCGAAATGAAGGCCTCCAGCGATACAGCGTGCTGCCTTAATCTTCGAATTGATCCGCAATCATCGCCAGCACCGCCTCATTGCAGGCCTTGGCATCGGCCTGATTGCAGGTGACCAGAATGGCGGAATCTTTGGCCGGAGCGAGCCAGGCGCAGGCCATCCACATGGTGTTGCTGCCATTGTGGGACAGAGCACGGCCACCGGCCCACGGCTGGCCGTCGGCGATGATCCAGCCCATGGCGTATTTCGGCTCGCCAGCGCCGGGCGTATGCAGCTTTTCGAGGGTGGCGGGTTTCACCAGTTTGATCTTGGCGGAGGGAAGCTGGGCCGCGACAAATTTGGCCCAGTCACCGATGGAGCAGTGCACGGTGCCGGCAGGGCCGATGGCGGCGGGATTGTCCGCTTCAGGGCCGGGCTGCACGGGCGTGCCATCAGCTTTGTGGCCACGAGGCTGGTCGTTTTTCGCGGGCTTGCCCGGAGCGCCAAAGCCTGCGGAGGTCATGCCGAGCGGGAGGAAAATTTTCTCCCGCATGAGGTCCTCCCATGATTTGCCCGTGACCTTCTCGGCGATGTGCCCGGCCATGGCGTAGCCGGCATTGGAGTAGATGTATTTCCCGCCCGGCACCGCTTCGGGCGGCTTGGAGGTGACCTCCTTCAGGAGCAGCCGACGCGCACTCGTGGCAGCCCCCTGATGCTGGCGAAGCCTTCCCCAAAGCTCATCTTTTTCGAGGGAAGCAGGAGCACCACCGCGATGCGTAAGCAACTGCTCAAGCGTCACAGCCTGATACTCCGCGCTCATGCTCTTTTTCAACTCGGGAAAAGTTTCGCCAAGGGTCTGAGTCCACTTCAGCTTTCCTTCATCCACCAGAATGCCGCAGAGAAAGCCGGTCATCGCCTTCGTGTCGGAGCCGAGATGAAACAGGTCATCGACCGCGATCTTGTCTCCCCTGCCCCGCGTGCGCACTCCCGCCACACCGAGGGCGACGACTTCGCCTTTGCGAACCACGGCTGCCGCCATCCCTGGCAGGTCATTCTTTTGAATGATGGGGGCAAGCAGCGTCGAGACATCCTTCGGAGGCGTCGGAGCAGCACGGACAGGAAAGAAGGCCAGAGCAAGCGTGGTGAGGATGGCGGTGGGAATCATCTTCATATGCTTATACCTGCCGGAAATGGCGCTCTCGGTTACAATTTTTCTCCACATGGGACGGGCAGCATTGAGTGGCCACTGTCGGCGGCGGCGCAGCACCGACAGAAAAGGTCATCAGAGCCAAGGTGGCGAGGATGGCAGTGGAATTCGTTTTCACCGATTGGGCCGGGTTGGAATGGCATGACTAGTCCTGCCGCTACTCCTCGGAGTAAAGAACGTGGTGAAGAGGGTGATCTTTGCGATCTATGCCAGTCAAAATAAACTTCCGATTGTGTTCGGGAACTGCCCTGTAAGCCAGGCGCAGCGCTTCTTTGGTATCTTCGGATGGCATTGCGTCATAGGCACGCCACGCTTCCAAACACCGATCCCTCGACGTCGGCCGTCCGTTCAGCGCTTCAATCTCATCGGCAACCTCACGGATAAATTGTTCTGGCTCGATCCCATAAGACGCATCCGTGGCTGTAAATGAGGCCAAAGGCCAGATACTGACCGAGGCATCCGGCGGCGGCTGAGTGACAACCCAGCCGGATCTCACCTTTTCTTTGAATTCCTCGAACGTGACCCATGTCCAGCAATCGACCATGCCATCGCGATAGATGCGGATAGGCGTCAGGTGGTACTGGTCATTGTGAATGAACGCCATGGCGAACACTCCATCAATGCGCTCCCCCTCAGGCGTAACACGGTATGTTTTAAAGAATGATGCCATCTCTGTTTTGATTCATACGAGCCCCCTGCCCGCATCCGTTTTGTTCAGCCTTGTGTGGCCGATGGTCTGCTGTGGGGTCACTTGCCTTTGGGGTAAAGGAAGCCAAAGCCTGTCATGGAATCAATCATGTTCTCCTTGATGGTCATGTCGGGGACGTAATATCCAATCCGCCCGACTTCGTTACCAGCTTGGAGGCTTTTCGCTGCTTCCACGGACATTTTCCAGCCGTTCTCGATGATCTCTCCCTCTTGCTGGGGGCGTTTGATGATAAACGTGGCGTTACGGGAGTAAACCTGAATGGCGGAGAATGGCATGCCATACAAAGTTTTGCCTTGGTAGTTCGGGTCGTGTTCGCCACTGTAGAGCCGGATGGTGCTCCGTGCCTCTGCGGAAATGGTGATGGTCTTCTCCTCGATGACCACTTTGGTAGCTTTGATGATTGTAACGTCGGCATCTGATGCAGCGTGGATGGATGTGCCCAACACCAAAACGGAGAAGGCAATAAGGGTGAATAAAGTTTTCATACACGATCAGTTTGAGCAACTCGGTGCCTTGTGTCTGTAAAATGGGGGTAAAGATTTCTGAGACTTGGGCGGTGCTGCGTCGTTGGACGAACTATTGAATGGCCGCCAGTTTTGTCGAGGACCACGGACGCGGGAAACAGCACGCAAGGACGCGTGCGCTCCATCCACGCCCTTGCCCTGCGCGCGCGGCTCGTTAGCATCCGCGCCTTATGAATCGCAAACGCCTTGGCCGCACGGGTATCGTTGTCACTGACATCTGCATGGGAACCATGACCTTCGGCCTGCAGGCCGATGAGGAAACATCCTTCGAGATCATGGACCGCGCATTGGAGGCCGACATCGATTTCTTCGACACCGCCGAGCTTTATCCCGTGCCGCCGAGTGCGGAGCTGTTCGGCGTGACGGAGCAGATCGTGGGCAAGTGGCTTAAAGGGCAGAAGCGCGGCGAGATCATCATCGCTTCCAAAGTCACCGGCCCGGGCCACGGCTGGTTCCGCCCGCCAGTACGCGGCGGCTTCACCGCACTGGACCGCCGCCAGATTTTCCAGGCCTGCGAGGACAGCCTGCGCCGCCTGCAGACCGATTACATTGACCTGTATCAGACCCACTGGCCGGACCACGGCATGCAGCAGGAAGAAACCCTCGGCGCACTGACCGATCTCATCGACCAGGGGAAAATCCGCGCCTGGGGCGGCAGCAATGAGACCTGCTGGGGCGTCATGAAAAACCTCTGGGAAGCCGAGAAGCACGGCCTCGCCCGCATGGCCACCGTGCAGAACAATTTCTCCCTCATCAACCGCCGCTGCGAGAGCGAACTCGCCCAGGTCTGCCGCAAAGAAGGCGTGAGCCTCCTGCCCTACTCGCCCCTCGGCGGCGGCGTGCTCTGCGGCAAGTACAATGGCGGCGCACTCCCCAAAGGCGCACGCTTCACCGACTACATCCAAAACGGCGGCCCGCGCCAGAAGCTCATGGCCGCCCGCTTCGTGAATGAGCGCAGCCTTGAAACCACCGCGCGCCTGCAAGTCATCGCCCAGGACCTCGGCGTCTCCGTCACTGCACTCGCTCTTGCCTGGAGCAAGCAGCACGACTTCGTCGCCTCCACCATCGTCGGCGCCACCACCGTCGCCCAGCTCAACGAAAGCCTCGCCGCCGCCGACCTCGTCCTCAGCGCCGAAACCCTGGCACGAATCAATGCGATTGATGCCGAGATTCCGTGCGCGATGACGGAGGATGGGCTGCGGCGGCTGTAAAATGCTCACCAACAATAAAGCTCTCTCTTTGACGCGCGACGCTTGCCCTCCCTCGTTCTCCCATGAGCAAGAAATCCAAACCTGCCGGCATCCAGTGGCTCAAGAAGGTCGAGGAGCATGACTACCCCGCCGCCCAGTCCTACCTGCTGCTGCTCTATGACAAAAAGCAGGTAAAGCAGTTCGTGAGCCGCCTGAAAGCCGCGGACGTCACCCAGTTCAAATCCAAGGACATCTTCCGCGCCTCCGGCCTCTCCTTGCTCGGCGTCAGCAATTCCCACGTAGAAAAGGACAGCAAAAAGATCCGCGATGGCAAGGCGCTCTCTCCCCTGCTCCTGGTCCGCGACCCGCTCCATGGCAAAGTCATCATTGCAGACGGCTACCACCGCCTCTGCGCCATCTACAACTTCGACGAAGACGCCTGGATTCACTGCAAGATCGTCTAGCCGCCCAGCGATTAGAGTGCCGCACGTCTGAAGGCGCTCCCGGTAGCAGCCTGTGCAGGGCGTCACATCTGCGGACCTCTCCCGCACTGTGCCCCCTGCCAAGTTCTCAGTCTTGAGAACACTTTTTTCTTGTCGCTCGCAGGCGTGCCACCTAAAACACGCGCTTTCCCGACAACCAACCCACTCGCAATCATCCTCATGAGCAACGACGGCAAACCATCCATGGCCTTGTTTTGGGGCTGTTTCATCGCCCTGATCACCACTTCATATGCGTTCTTCTCGCGCATGTACCTATGCGATGTGCGCCTGGGCATCGACCTGAACATCGACAAGGGCACCATCGGCGCGCTCAAAGGAGCCGGCATCTGGCCCTTCGCCATCTCCATCATCCTTTGGAGCCTCATCATTGACCGCATCGGCTACAAGATCGCCATGCTCTTCTCCTTCGTGAGCTACCTCATCTACGCCGGCATGGCCTTCATGGCCTACAGCGCCATCCATGGCGTGACGGGTGATGCGCTGGTGGCCGGGCAGAAAACCGCCTTCAATCTCCTGTACTGGGGCAGCGTCATCCTCGGCCTCGGCAACGGCACCGTGGAAGCCTTCATCAATCCGGTGGTCGCCACCATGTTCAACAAGGACAAGACCAAGTGGCTGAACATCCTCCACGCTGGCTGGCCCGGCGGCCTGGTTGTCGGCGGTCTCTGCACCATCGCCCTCGCCGATGTGGCGAAGACTGGCGACTGGCGCATCGTGCTGGGCTTGGTCCTCGCCCCCGCCGTTGTGTATCTCTTCATGCTTATCGGTGCGAAATTCCCCACGAACGAACGCGAAGCCGCCGGTGTCGGCTACGTGGAAATGCTCAGCGAGCTCGGCGTCTTCGGTGCCTTCGTGGCCTTCGCCCTCATCTTCGCCCAGCTTGACCAGGTGCCCGAGCTGAAGCCCATCTTCTTCAGCGCGAATGCCAAATGGATCTACACGGCCATCGTCGCCATCATTTTCGGCGTCATCACCAAGAGCTTCGGTCGCCCCCTGCTCGCCTTCATGATCATCATCATGATGCCCCTGGCCACCACGGAAATCGGCACCGACGGCTGGATCGGCGGCCTCATGGAAAAGCCCATGGAAGCCGCCGGCAAAAACCCGGGCTTCGTGCTGGTGTACACCTCAGCCATCATGATGGTGCTGCGCTTCTTTGCCGGTCCTATCGTCCACAAGTTCTCCGCCGTCGGCCTGCTGGTCATCAGCGCCATCCTCGCCATCGCCGGCCTCACCGCGCTTTCCTTCACCGGCAACTCCGGCCTCGTCGCCATCTTTGCCGCAGCCACGCTCTACGCCTTTGGCAAGACCTTCTTCTGGCCCACCATGCTCGGCATCACGGCGGAGCAGAGCCCCAAGGGCGGTGCCCTCACGCTCAATGCCATCTCCGGCATCGGCATGCTGGCCGTCGGCATTCTGGGCTTCCCCTTCATCGGCGGCCTGCAGGAAGACACCACCACCAAGCTGATCGCCACGAAGAACCCCGCGCTGGTGCAGCAGATCACCGTGGACAAGAGCTACGTGCTCGGGCCTTACAAGGCCGTGGACCCCGCCAAGGCCTCTGCCGTGACCAGCGAGGCGGACAAGACCACCATCGACGAGGCCACTAAGCACGGCCAGTTCACCGCCCTCGGCAAGATGGCCATGTTCCCATCCTTCATGCTCGCCTGCTATCTGGCCATGTTCTTCTACTTCAAATCACGCGGCGGCTATAAAGCAGTGGACATCAACGCTTCCCACTAGCACCACTCCCCCTCCTTTTCGGGGCGGCTGTCCTCACGGGCGGCCGCCCCGTTTTTTTCACCCACACAACACACCCGCATCAGCACCACCACACATCCTCTATGAGCGACAAAAACCGAATGAGACTTCTCTGGGCCGGATTCATGGCCATTCTTGCCGCAGGCGTCGGCTTCAGCATCCGCAACGGCATCGGAAGTCAATGGACCGGCCTGTTTGGATTCACCGGCCTGCAGGTGGGCCTCATCGGCGGGGCGGGCTTCAGCGGCTTCTGCTTCGGCATCATCATCGGCGGCATCATTGTGGACAAGATCGGCTACGGCAAGCTCGTCGTCGCCGCCTTCATCCTGCATCTGCTTTCCGCCGCCATCACGCTCATCCCCTCCGCGGGCATGGCCCAGCAGAGCGCCTTCCTGGCCCTCTTCATCGGCACCTTCACCTTCTCGCTGGCCAACGGCACCCTCGAAGCCGTGGCCAATCCGCTGGTGGCCACCCTCTTCCCTGAGAACCGCACCCATTACCTCAACATCCTCCACGCCTCCTGGCCTGCGGGCATGATCCTCGGCGCGCTCATCACCCTTGCCGTCGGCTCCTCTTGGAGCTGGAAGGCGCAGCTTGCCCTCTACCTTGTGCCCACCGTCATCTACGGCTTCATGTTCTTCGGCCAGTCCTTCCCCCGCTCCGAAGCCTCCGCCAAGGGCCTTTCCCTCGGCGAGATGATGAAGGACGTCGGCATCCTCGGCGGCGCTGTCGCCGGCTTCTTCCTCTACCTCTTCACCCGCGATGCCCTGGGCGGCAACATCCTCAAAGGTCTGACCGGCTCTGAATTCTTCGTCAGCGCAAACTGGAACTACATCTCCATGGCGGCAGGCGCGGGCTTCCTCATCTGGGTGGCGGTCATCACAAAGTTCTCCATCGGCCACTGGCTGCTGTTTGTGCTCTTCCTCGCCCATGCCATCATCGGCTCGCTGGAGCTCGGCACCGACTCCTGGATCGAAACCATCAACGGCACCATCCTCAGTCCGATGGAAGGCAAGATCCTCTTCATCTTCGCCTGCGCCGTAATGTTTGCCCTGCGCTTCTGTGCCCACTGGATCGAGGACAAGCTGAAGTTCTCCCCCGTCACCATCCTGTTTGTCTGCTCCCTCTGCGCCATCGGCGGCCTGTATGCCGCTTCCGGCGTCACCGCCATCGGCATGGCCTTCGGCGCCATGCTCATCTACAGCATCGGCAAAACCTTCTTCTGGCCCACCATGCTCGCCGTGGTGTCTGACCGCTTCCCCAGCACCGGCGCCGTCGCCATCAGCATCATGGGTGGCATCGCCATGCTTTCCGTGGGCCAGCTTGGCGGCCCCGGCCTGGGCTATGGCAAAGACCGCTTCACCGCGGAGCACATGAAGGCCAATGGCCAGACCGCCATCCTCGAAGCCAACAAGGCGGAGAAGTCGAGCCAGTGGCTCGATTTCGAAGCAGTGTCCGCGCTGGACGGCAAGAAGCTGGAAGAAGCCAAGGGTGTCGCCGCAGACAAGCGCACCCCCGAGCAGAAGGCCATGGCCGAGGCTGAGATCGCCGGCTGCCGCAAGCTCCTGCGCACGGACGCCATGCTGCCCATCGGCATGGCGATCATCTACCTTCTGCTGCTGTTCTACTTCAAGTCCATCGGCGGCTACAAGGCCCTGACCATCTCCGAAGAAGAAGCCGCCGCCAAGGCCTGATCCTCTCCCCTTTCCCCACGCGGCGTCCCCTCACCGGGACGCCGTTTTTATTTCCCGCCGGTGCAAGAAACTTGAAACTTCGAACCTTAAACTTCACACTCTGATCCCCATGCCAACCTACGTTTACGAAACCATCCCCCAGTTTGAAGGCGAGCCCACCAAGCGCTTCGAAGTCCGCCAGAGCATGAAAGACGCCGCCCTCACCCAGCACCCGGACAGCGGCCAGCCCATCCGCCGCGTCCCCATCGGTGGCACTGGCATCATGGGCGGCAGCAGCGGCGCCAGCTCCCAGTCCTCCTCCGGCGGCGGCTCCTGCGGCAGCGGCTGCGGATGCCATTGATAGTAGTCCGCTCAGTCCTCTGAGCGGCACGCAAGCTCCATGATGCGCGCGCCACACTGGGCCGCGCAAAATCCAGAGCCTACCAGACACGCTCTGCATGCTGCGTCGGCACTCCAAAGTAATGACGCGACGGCTGGGCCGAAAAAGCAAACGCTGGCTGACTCGAGCCGCACAGAGGACTGTGCGGACCACTATAGTGCGGCCTCTCACGGCCTGTGTTTTTCGAAGCACGCCACCGACTGATCATGACTTTCCGCTTTTTCAATCCGGCAGAAAGAGTCGAAGTCACCCAAGGTCACCTGCCGCACTGGGATCAAGCGGAAGCCACCTATTTCATCACCTGGCGCACGGCAGATTCCATGCCACGGGACGTCTGGTTAAAATGGAGGCATGAACGCGATGGCTGGCTGCTGGAGAATGGCATCTCGCCCCTCGCCAAAGACTGGCGCAGACAGGTCGAAGACCTTTCCGAAGAGGAGCGAAACGACTTCCGCCAATTCTCCCGCAGGCTGGAATACGAGATGGATTCATGCCACGGCGAATGCGTGTTGCGACAGCCCGCAATCGCCTGCCATGTGGAGCAAACCCTGCGTTTCTTCGACGGCTCACGTTACACGCTGGGTGATTTCGTCATCATGCCCAACCATGTTCACCTGCTGGTCGGCGGGCTCGCAAGACACACTATGCTCAAGCAGGTGGCCTCCTGG
Organism: Prosthecobacter sp.; assembly: GCF_044226605.1. Lineage (GTDB taxonomy): Bacteria > Verrucomicrobiota > Verrucomicrobiia > Verrucomicrobiales > Verrucomicrobiaceae > Prosthecobacter. The sequence continues at coordinate 42,526 of NZ_JBGAGS010000014.1, forward strand.
AAAAATGGTCGGCCCTCAAAATCAACGAAGCCCTGGGTCGAAGCGGCAAATTCTGGCAGGACGAGAGCTTCGATCACCTGGTAAGACACCAAGCTTCATTCGACAAACTCCGAACCTACATCGCCGAAAACCCACAAAAAGCAGGGCTACGCAAAGGCGAGTTTTTTTACTGGCGGCGCGACTGAAAGATGCCAGCTCCCCATAGTGGTCCGCTCAGTCCCCTGAGCGGCACGCAAGCTCTATGATACGCGAGCCACACCAAGCTGCGTAGAACCCAAGACTCCAGGCCATCGAACGAGAATCTGGATGAGAAGGAAACACTGGCTGACTCGAACCGCACAGAGGATTCCCTTCGGGGCTACGCAGGTGTGGACCACTTTGTGCAGCCACTTTCAGAAGACACGAAAACTCATACCTCCGGTCATTCCGCCCGTTCCGTGTCTTCCGCAGGCAAGACTGCATCGGCCTCCTTCACCACCGCCCCCTTCCTCCCCAGCCGCGCCGCATAAAACCCGTCAAACGCTCCCGTCTCCGGCGTGCGGTGCAGTTCCTCCTCCAGCGTCCACTCTTCCCCGTGCTTCGCCAGGAACGCCTTCACCTGCTCCTCATTCTCGCTCGGCATGATGCTGCACGTCGCATACACCAGCTTGCCACCGGGCACGACCATGCGGCTGTAGCTTTCCAGAATCTCCGCCTGCAGCGCGATCAACCGGTCGATCTCCGCATCGCTCAGCTTCCACTTCGCGTCCGGATTTCGGCGCAGCACGCCCAATCCGGAGCACGGCACATCCAGCAGTACGCGGTCCGCTTTTTGCGCCAGACGCTTCACCGTCTTGGAGCCCTCGATCTCCCGCGCTTCAATGATGTCCACCCCGGCGCGTGAAGCGCGCTTGCGCAGTTCCGCCAGCTTCCACGCATGCACATCCATCGCCAGCAGCCTGCCTTTGTTGCGCATGATCGCCGCGATGTGCAGCGCCTTGCCACCACCGCCCGCGCACGCATCAATGACACGCATGCCCGGCTCCGGCTGCAAAAACGGCGCGATCAGCTGGGACGCCGCGTCCTGCACTTCAAACAGCCCGGCCTTGTAAGACGCCGTGCCAAACAGGTTCGCCCGCTGCTTCAGTCGCAGTGCGCTCGGCACCTGCTCCACCGCCTCGGTTTCATAGCCTTCCTGCCCAAGCTTTTCGCGCAATGCGCGGCGATCATTCTTGAGCGTGTTCACCCGCATGAAGACATCCGCAGGCTGGTTCAGCGCCTCGCGCAGCACCGGCCATGAGGCTCCGAGTTCCTTGCTGCCGCGCGCCTCCAGCCAGTCCGGGATCGCGGCACGAATGGCAGGCGGAGCACCCTCCTTTGCCCGCTTCAAAACATCGCCCGGCTTCACATCGGGGGCGGCGTCATCCTTGGGCAAATCTCGCCCGTTGGTGATCCAGTACGCCGCCCACACACGCCACAGCCTCTCAGGCGTGATGGCCTCCGGCTGCGTGTGCTCCTCATCCGGCAGTCCGGCCAGAAACCAGAACCAGCGCCACCAGCGCACGCATTCATAAATGGACTCCGCGAAAATGCGCCGGTCCCGGCTGCCCCACTTGCGGTGCCGCTTGAAGGTGTACTCGATCACCTTGTCCGCATACCTCCTGCCCACAAACACCTCTCCGAGTGAGAGAATGATTTCGTCGAGCAGATGGGGCGGGAGTTTCATCCTGCGTCGATAGAGCCCGCCTCCCCGGCTTGCAAGCCGCCATTCATCTGGCGGCCAGCGGGACGCAGATGAGAGAACTTTCACTATGCAGCGGGTTTTAATACCGCCAGCGTCTCTGCGGCCCCAACCACCTTCCGCCACTTCTCCCGTATGCAGGATTTCGTCACGCAGCCCACGCGGCTGCATGATTATTTCACCCGTTCAGCATCCCAGCACCCCCGGCACCCGGCGGTGATCGTGGCGGAGCTCAGCATCACCTACGCAGAGCTGCAGTCCCTCTCCAGCCTCATCACCTCCCGCCTGCAGCAGGCCGGCGTGCAGCGTGGCGGTCGCGTAGGCCTTTGGCTGCCTCGCTCATTGGAGGCCTATGCCGCTCTGCTTGGCATCTTGCAGGCCGGCGCCGCCTACGTGCCCATGGACGCCGCCTACCCGCCCGAGCGCGTGCAGTTCATCAGCAGCGATGCCGAAATCAGCCTGCTCATCACCCTCCCGCATCTGGCCGCCACGCTCGGTCCGGACAGTCCCCCTCTCCTCGTTCTCGATGCGGCCTGGGAAGCACAGCTCGCCGCTCCGCTTTCCACGCCCGACGTCACTCCGGACGATCTCGCCTACATCATCTACACCTCCGGCTCCACTGGCAGGCCCAAAGGCGTGCCCATCCCACACGCCTGCGCCTGCCACTTTGTGAATGCAGAGTCGCAGGTGCTGCCTGTGGCTGCCGAGGACCGCGTGTTCCAGGGCTTCTCACTCGCCTTTGATGCCTCGGTGGAGGAGCTCTGGCTCGCATGGAGCAACGGCGCCGCCCTCGTCTGCGGCAGCGCCGAGGTGGTGCAGGACACCACCGCCCTCGCAGGAAGGCTCGCAAAGCTCGGCATCACCGTGCTCTCCTGCGTGCCCACCCTGCTGGCCATGCTGGAGCATGACGTCCCCTCGCTGCGCCTCCTCATCGTCGGTGGCGAGGCCTGCCCGCAGGATCTCGTGCGGCGCTGGACCCGTGGCGGCCGCCGCATGGTGAATACCTACGGCCCCACCGAAGCCACCGTCGTCGCCACCTGGCAGGATCTTCTTCCCGACGAACCCGTGAAAATCGGCAAGCCTCTTCCCGGCTACCGCACCTGTGTGGTGGATGAGCACCTCCAGCCGCTGCTCGCCGGCCAGCCGGGCGAGCTCCTCATCGGCGGCCCCTGCCTCACCCCCGGTTACCTGAACCGCCCCGAGCTGAACCTTGAAAAATTCATCTCCCCTTCTTGGGCGGAGGGCGCGCGCTGGTACCGCACGGGTGACCTCGTGCGCTTGGATGCCAGCGATGCCCTTGAGTTCCTCGGCCGCATCGACGACCAGGTAAAACTGCGCGGCTTCCGCATCGAACTCGGCGAAATCGAAAGCGTCATCATGAGCTCCGCAGGCGTGGCCGCTGCCGCCGTTGCCGTGAAGCAGGACGCCGCGGGCACCGAGTTTCTGGCGGCCTACCTCACCTTGAAACACGACGCCGCATGGGTGGAAAAGACCACGCGTCAGAGCATCGCAGAGCGCCTGCCGCCCTACATGATGCCCGCGGTCTTCACCGTCCTCCCGCAGCTTCCCACGCTGCCCAGCGGCAAGATCAACCGCAAGGCGCTGCCGGAGATCACCCTGCCGCTCAGCAGCACAGCTTCGGCACCACCGCCTGAGTTCACGCCCTCCCAGCAGATCGTGCATCAGCACTGGCAGGCCTGCTTTCCCGGCGCCTCGCTTGATCTCACAGACGATTTTTTCGACCTCGGCGGCCACTCGCTGCTGGCCACTCGCGTCGTCTCACAGCTGCGCACGCAGTCGCGCTGGGCCAATGTTTCCGTGATGGACGTGTACCGCCACCGCACGCTGGCCTCCTTTGCCCAGAAGCTGGATGAACTGGAGGCCGCATGGCGCCTCACCCATCCCGCCGCCACGGCTGAGCCCGACCACACTGGCGACCACGTCCCCGCCACTCCGGGTACCATGCCGGGACCAGATCTCAGCGCACGCCATTTTCTCTGCGGCCTTGGCCAGTTCCTCTCGCTCTACCTCCTCTTTGCCCTGGCCTCCCCCGTCTGGCTCGCCAGCTTTTTTGTGTGGGATGAAATGGTGGCGCAGGACATGCAGTACCAGCTCTTCGTGGCCATCATCGTGGCCGTGTCCCTGCTGTTCAACATGCAGGTCGTGCAGGCGGCCATCTGCATCGCCAGCAAGTGGCTCATCATCGGCCGCATCCGTCCGGGACGCTACCCGCTCTGGGGCTGGTATTACTTCCGCTTCTGGCTGGTGCAGCGCATCCACTCCGTCTTCAGCCTCGGCCACTTCAAGGCCACGCCCATGATCAATCTCTACTTCCGCCTCATGGGGGCAAAGATCGGCCGCAAGGTGCACCTCGGCAGCGCCAGCTTCGCCGCGTTCGATGTCGTCAGCATCGGAGATCGCACCAGCATCGGGCATGATGCCGTGCTCAATGGCTACACCTTGGAAAACGGCTGGCTCATCATCGGCCCCGTCACCATCGGAGCCGACTGCTTCATCGGCTCCAAGGCGCTCGTCAATCGTGACGCCCGCATGGAGCCGGACTCCTCCCTGGACCACGGCTCCATGCTGCCACCCGGCGGCGTCATTCCCGCCGGCGAGTACTGGCATGGTGCACCCGCACGCGCCTCGCGCAGCCCCGACCGCTGGCACCCCGCCCAGGCGGAGCGGCGCAACAGCATGGGCGCGATGACGCTGGCCTACATGGTGGGTCTGTTTTTCATCTCGCTCATTCCCACCGTGGCCATTCTCCCCGGCGCGTTCTTCATCGGCTGGATCGAGGAAGGAGTGAACCTCCACGGCGACTCTCTCCAGCACATCTTCTCCTATGAGTCCGGCTTCTGGAAGATCGTCATGGCAGCGCCGCTTGCCGGCGCCGCCTACGTGCTGACGCTCTGCCTCATCATCGCGCTGGCCAAGAAGCTGCTGCTCGGCCGTGTGCGGCCCGGCATCTATCCCCTGCACAGCCTCTGGTATGTTCGCCACTGGTTCATCGGCTGCCTCATGAACATGAGCCTGGAGCTGCTCTTCCCGCTGTATGCCTCCATCTACCTGCCGCCCTGGCTGCGCATGCTCGGCTCACGCCTCGGCAAAAATGTCGAGGTCTCCACCGCGGAGAATTTTAATCCCGATCTCATTGATCTCTCCGAGGGCGTCTTCGTCGCGGATGCCGTCTGCCTCGGCGCTTCCGAGATCCGCGAAGGCTGGGTGCGACTGCAAACGGTCACCGTCGGAAAAAACAGCTTTCTGGGAAACAGCGCCGTCATCCCCGGCGGCACCACGCTGGCCTCGGATTCTCTCGTGGGCGTCCTCTCCATGCCGCCGCAGGATCCCGCAGACGCCCTGCGGCAGGACAGCTCATGGCTTGGCATTCCATCCTTCGCACTGCCGCATCGCGAAAAGAACACCGGCTTTGGCATGGAGCGCACCTACAAGCCCACCACGCGCCTCCGCCTGCTGCGCGCCACCATCGAGTTCATCCGCGTCATCCTGCCCACCAGCATCGCCATCATCGGGGCCTTCATCATGTTCCTCTTCCTCTCGGACCTGCTGTACTACCACCAGCTCGAGTTTGCAGGCACCGTGCTGCTCTTTCCCGTCTTCCTGTTTCTGCTCGGCCTCTTCTGCATGGTCTGCACCATCCTCATCAAGTGGCTCGTCATCGGCCGTTATCGTCCAGGGGAGCATCCGCTCTGGAGCCACTTTGTCTGGCGCACGGAGCTCATGGCTGCCGTGCATGAGCACCTCGCCATGCCGGCGCTCGGCAGCATGCTCATCGGCACGCCTTTCCTGCCATGGTACTTCCGCCTGCTGGGCTCACACATCGGCAGGCGCTGCTGCCTGGAGACACCGTACCTCACGGAGTTTGATCTCGTGCACCTCGGCGATGACGTGTGCCTGGGGTACCATGCCGATCCCCAGACGCATCTCTTTGAAGACCGCGTCATGAAGATGTCCACCGTCACCATCGGAGACAGCTGCTCCGTGGGCCCGCTCGCCGTGGTGCTCTACGATTCGGAAATGAAACCCGGCTCCCGCCTCGACGGCCACTCCCTGCTGATGAAAGGCGAAACGCTGCCACCCCACACCCGTTGGCACGGCTCGCCCGCCCAGCGCATCGACACCGCGATATGAACGATGCGAACCATGGCCCGCACGTGCAGCCCATCGCGCTGGCAGCCGAGATGCCACCGGGCTTGCAGTGCCGCCTGCTCACCCTCGACGCACCGCGCATGGAGATGCGTGTGCATGTTCGCCGCCTCCTTTTGGATATGCTGGGAGAGCACTTGAAAATGCCGGCCGCAGATTTGCAGCTCGCGTTTTCCGCCCATGGCAAACCGTTCTGCCCTCAGGCGGAATCCGCCGGTCTCAGCTTCAGCTACTCGTATGCACCGCCACATGCATGCGTAGTGTTCGGCCCATCATCTCACATCGGCGTGGACATCGAACGCATCATCACGGACGACCCCACATGGAACCTTCTGGAGCACGTCTTCTCTGAGCCGGAACTCCAGCAGTGGCTGCGCCTCCCGGCTGGAATCGTCCGCCGCCACGCCTTCACCACGGCATGGACCATCAAGGAGGCCGTGCTGAAAGCGCGTGGCATCGGTCTGGCCTCATCCCCGCAGAGCATCGGCGCCTCATTCACCGCGGATGGACTCGCGTTTCCTGCCACCTCTACCGAGTACATCTGGCAGCATCTCACCCCAGCCCCGGGATTCACCGGCGCCATCGTCATCGGCGGATAATTCGAGAAAAATCTACCCCGGCCGGCATTGCCCCCACCGCCAAGAAATCACTGGCCCCAGCGTGGAACCAGCTTACTCTCACCCACCCCCCAGACATGCCCACCGAGTTCGATATTCAATACGCCCTGGAAAACACCCAGGTGCTCCATGAGCCGGACCGCCGCATTGACACCTTTGGCAGCACCCAGTTCGAGTTCCAGATCGTCACCGAACTCATGGATACCGTCGGTGCCGTGCGCGTGCGCGAGGGCCGCATCGAGGCCGAAAAGCCCCTCATCCTGCGCCCCGAGATGCCCGGCCAGTTTGACTTCGAAGGCTTTGGCCCCGAGGTCGCCGGATTTGGCGATTTCCTCCGGGACAACCTGCACAAGCTCGCCATCCTCAAATACGGTTTCAAATTCCGCAAAGGCGAGATCAGCGAGCAGATCGTCCATGAATCCATGGAGCACGTCTGCGGCAAGCTCCTCAGCGACATCCGTTCCTCCGGCAATCCCATGCGCGCCGTCATTCAGGGCGTGGACGACACCTGGGAAATCTGCCTGCTCAAGTTCACCGTTGAGATGATTGAAAAGTCCCAGAACATCAACCTCTTTGACTTCAAACGCCGCGGCCTGCTGGGCTGAGCATCGTTTGTTCATTTCGCGCAATGGCAAAGACCCAGATCAAACTGCTGATTTTCCTCATCACCGTGGGCTTGGTGGCAGGCACCCTCGGCGTGGGTTACTGGGTCTACACGAACATTCTGCTGAAGGAAAGCCAGGTCGAGCAGGACATCGCCTCGATGAAGACCCAGGACCGCCCCCGCATCGACCCGGGGCTCCGTCGTTTTGAGGCCGCTGTCGAACTCATACAGCACGGCAAAACCGAAGAAGGCCTGGACGCCCTCTACAAGCTCCGCAAGCAGTTCCCGGACTCCTCGACCTGTGCTGATGCCATGCGTATCATCGGAGAGATCAACATGGACCAGCTTTTCTCGCCCAACTCCAAGGCGGGAAAAAAGGACTACATCGTCCAACCGGGAGACTCGCTCAATCGCATCGCCGACAAGCAGGGCACCACCGTGGACTCCATCATCCGCAGCAGCGGACTCATGAGCTTCAATCTCCAGCCCGGCGACCACCTCACCATCATCCCGATGGATTTCCACCTGGGCGTGTACGTCGCCAAGAAGCAGGTCATCCTGCTGCGCAAAGTCGGAGACGTGGAATACCCCTTCAAAGTTTATGAGGCCAAGGACATCCGCCTCCCACCCGGCACACGCCTGCCGGTGGAAATGACCATCGCTGGAAAAAACTCCATATTCGACGGCAAGCCGGTTCTCTCCACAGACCCCAATTACCTCGAAGCAGAAAAATGGATCGCCGCCACCAAGCCGGGGGTCACCATCCGTACGCCTCCAGTGGCCCGCGCCGTCCCTGTGGAGGAGCCTGCCAAAGCCCCCGCATCCAAAAAATCGAAAGCCCCTGCAGCCGCACCAGCGCCTGCTCCCGAGCCTGCCCCTGCCCCCGCCCCGGCGGCTGAGACAGGCATCTTCCTCGCCCGCGAAGACATCGAAGAACTCTTTGCGCTCCTTCGCAGAGGGTCAATCTTGCGCCTGGGCAGGTAGTCCCGCCCACCCCTTTCCCAACCCGACCGCCATGAAACAAGTTTTGGAATTCGAAAAACCCATCGTCAAAATCCGCGAAGAAATCGAGGAGGCCAAAAAGAAGCTCGCCGCCAAGCCCAGCGACAAGCTGGCCCAGCAGATCGCCGACATGGAGGCCAAGGCCGAAGCCATGCAGCGGGACATTCACGCCAATCTTTCCCCCTGGCAGCGTGTGCAGATCTCCCGCCACATCGGCCGCCCTTTCATGCTCGACTACGTCAAGCATATCTGCGACGAGTTCGTCGAACTGCACGGAGACCGCCATATCGGCGATGACAACGCCATGCCCGCCGGCTTCGCCACCATCGGCGGCCAGCGCGTGGCCATTCTCGGCCACCAGAAAGGCCGAGACACCAAGGAAAACCTTCTGCGCAACTTCGGCAGCGCCCATCCCGAAGGCTACCGCAAAGCCCTCCGCCTCATGCGCATGGCGGAAAAGTTCGGCCTTCCCATCGTCACCCTGATCGACACCCCTGGCGCCTTCCCCGGCATCGGCGCGGAAGAGCGAAACATCGCCGAAGCCATCGCCTTCAATCTCCGTGAAATGATGACCCTCCGCACGCCCGTCATTGCCACCGTCATCGGTGAAGGCGGCAGCGGCGGCGCTCTCGGCATCGGCATCGCAGATCGCGTGCTTATGATGGAAAACGCCTACTACTCCGTCATCAGCCCCGAAGGCTGCGCCGCCATTCTCTGGAAGCACCGCGAGCATGCGCCTGAGGCTGCCTCCGCGCTCAAGCTGAGCGCCCAGGATCTCTCCAAGCTCGGCATCATCGACTCCATCGTCCCAGAGCCCCTCGGCGGAGCGCACAATGACCACCTCGCCGCGGCCAGCGCGCTCAAGGACGCCCTCCTCACCACCATCAAGGAGCTCAACGCCGTTCCCACCTCCCAGTTGCTGGAGCAGCGCTACCAGAAGTTCCGCGCCCTCGGCCAGTTCACCGAAGGCTGAGCCCTGTCAACAGAGTTCATTAATCACAAAAGACGGTGCCCTCGGGCACCGCCTTTTTTTTGTTGCGCTGCAGTGCGGGGAAGTCCGGGGGGCATGCACTCGAAAAATAATTTCACCCGGTCTGCAACCCTCTCGCGGGCTTTGCGAAGAATCTGACTGAACCCCTTCAATCCCTTCGCATGAATCCTTCCCATCGCCTTCCTCCCACGGCTGCACGCCTCGCGCCCATCGTTCGGCTGGCAATCATCATCCAAGCCTTGCTGATCCTCTCCTCCGCCGCCGCGAAGGCAGCCACAGAGGACATCGTGGGCACCTGGCGAAAGCCCGACCAGTCGCTCGTCGAGTTCAAGCCCGACGGCAGCGTCACCGCAGAGTCTGTCCCCATCGCCCGCTGGGAGCGCCTGAGCGGTTCCACCCGGTATGTGCTGCGCTTCAATGGCGCCAATCCCAGGAGCTTTTACTACGTGACGACCGGCAGGTACAAACGCCAGCTTACGCTGGAACTGCCCAGCAACGGCAGCCGCACCAGCCTGGACCGCGTGGATGCGGGCCCGACCGTCAATCCAGACGTCCCGGACGAGCGTGCCGCGCTTGAGATGGAATTTGACGAACTTGTGGCTTCCATCGCCCGGACGAGTGACGCCCTTGGCAGAGCACTTGCCGAGGCCGCCGAAGCCTGGCAGAAGCACTACTACGCACGCTCCATCGGACGGATCAGCGGGTGGATCCCCGTGGCACAAAAGAAGGAAGCCGAAGCCCGTGGCCTGGAGGGCAGCCTCAAGCACCAGCGTGAGAGCCTCGGCAAACTGGCGGCAGTTCTGGGCAAAGACGTCCCACCGCAGACGAACCAAGCAGCGATGCAAAATGCCGCGCAGAACGGCATGCAGCCACCCGGCTTCCAGCCCCCGAGCAGTGGCAGAGGCCCATTCGCGCGCCCGCCTTCTTTCATCCGGTAATCCCAGCGATCCGCGCCCATCAACGCAACCCCTGACCGAACCGACATGAGTTCTCCTAAAATCATACTCGCCGCCCTTTTCTGCATCCTTTTCGCAGCACGGCTGCACGCCACCACGTTCACGGTGACCACACTAACAGACGCCAGCACCACGCTGGGCGTGGGATCAGGAACGAGTGGTGACCTGCGCTACTGCATCGTCCAGGCCAACTACGGCGCGGCAGGCTCCACCCATACCATCAACTTTTCAGTCGCGGGCACCATCACGCTCAGCGGGCACGAACTCGTCATCAATTCGAACGTGACGATCAACGGCCCCGGCGAGTCCAGCCTGACGGTGAGCGGCAACAATGCCAGCCGCGTCATCTACATCACCCCTGGCCATACGGTCACCCTTTCGGGAATGACGCTGACCAAAGGGAATGGCTATGGCAACGACCTGCTCGGACTGGATACAGGCGGAAACTACATCGACCAATACGGCGGAGCGGTGCTCAATGATCAAAGCGTGCTGACGATGAACAACTGCACGCTGACCGCCAACAAGGCCAAGCAATTCGCCAATCTGAGCGGCGGAGGCGTTTGCAACCGCGCACGCGGAGGCAGCGCAACGCTCACGCTGGATCACTGCACCGTCACAGGCAACATCGGCGGCAGCTATGACGACGGCGGCGGTGGCATCTACAATTACGTCTTTGGCGCAACCGGCACTCTCAGTGTGAGCAACAGCGTCATCAGCAACAACACCACCGGCGGAGATGGCGGCGGAATCTATAACTACGGCCTCGGCACCGGCCCGGCGAACGCCACGATCAGCAACTGCACCATCAGCGGCAACTCGGCGGCCGGCTACCACGGCGGGGGCGGAATTTCAAGCACTGGAGACAGCTCCGGGGGCACCTCTTCAATGACGGTGAGCAGCTGCATCATCACTGGCAATTCGGCCAGTTCAACCGGTGGCGGCACCACGAGTGGCGGCGGCGGACTTTTGCACGGCGGCGGATCAAACTCCACCAACGTGATGACACTGACCAATTGCACCATCAGCGGAAATACATCTTCCAGGCAGGGAGGGGGCATCAGCAACTTTGGCTGGCTTAGCACCACCACACTGACGGTGAGCAAGTGCACAATCAACAACAACACCGCGGCCACCAACGGCGGGGGAATTCTCAACTGGGCCAGCCAGGGCACGGGAACGCTCCGGCTGAACAACTCCACCGTGGCACTGAACAGCGCCACTCAGCGGGGCGGCGGCATTTACAATGCGGATGAGTACAACTTCAGCAGCACCGCTTCCGCCACCCTCACCAACAGCACCATCTGCGGAAACTCGGCACTCGCCGTGGGCGGTGGCATCGCCAACGACAAACCCTCGGGCGGTGCCAGCACGGCCACCGTCACCCTTGCCAATACCCTTCTCGCCCTCAACCCCACCGGAGCAAACTATGGAGCGACTAATGGCGTTGGTATTTCGAGCGGCTTCAATCTCTCTGACGACGCCACTTGCGCGGCTTTCATGACCCAGCCGGGAGACCTGAACAGCACGGCAGCCGGCCTGCAGGTCGATGGTACTGGCAAACCTCTCCTGCAGTCCAGCACCGGCCCCACTCAAACCGTCGCGCTGCTGGTCGGCAGCGCCGCAGTGGACGCCGGCAAGTCTGCCACCGACCCTGTCACCGGCCTTGCAGCCACCCAGGACCAGCGCGGCCAGCAGAGGCCTTTTGACATCCTCACCATCACCAATGCCAGTGGCGGAGATGGCAGCGACATCGGTGCATTTGAAGTCTTCAATGGAACGATCACTGTTGCGGCCTCGCCACCCGCTGGCGGCACGGTCACCGGCGGTGCGCAATATTCCAATGGCGCCCAGGCCACAGTGACGGCCACGCCAAACTCAGGCTACCTCTTCGTGAACTGGACGGAGGCAGGCACGCCAGTGAGCACGTCGGCGGTTTACGCCTTCACCGTCAGCGGCCCGAGAAACCTCACGGCCACCTTTCGCACGATCGTCCCGCAGACCATTGTGGTCGAGGCGCCGGCAGGCACGCCGCTCACCAGCGGCACCGGCACTCTGAACATGGGCACGGTCATTCTCGGCACAAATGCCACCACCACCTTCACCGTGCGCAACAGCGGCGATCTGGCACTCACCCTCGGCACGCCTTCTTTCACTGGCACAAACAGCGGGGACTTTTCACTGAGCGTCGCGCCGTCAGCCACCGTCGCAGCCTCAGGCAGCACCACTTTTAGCGTCGTTTTTGCACCGGCGTCAGCGGGCGCGAAAACGGCCGTCATGCAACTCACCAGCAACGACGCGACGCACTCGCCGTTCATCGTCAACATCGCGGGCAACGCCCTGACCTTTTCCCAGGACAGCGATGGAGACGGACTCAACGACGCCTCCGAATTCCAAATGGCCGCCCTCGGCTTTGACTGGCAGGTCAAGCAAACATCCCTGGTGAATACATTGCTCACCAATGCCTCCGGCGCGGGGCTCTACACGCCCAGCCAGGTGCAGGCCCTGAACGTGGGCACCACATTGCTGCAGCAGACGCCAGGAACGAAAACCTTCAAGCTCACCCTCGGCATCCGCAAGAGCACGGACTTGATACACTACACCGCCTTCCCCATGACCTCTCCCTCCACAGTGATCAATGCGCAAGGCGAGGTGGAGTTTAGCTTCACGGCCCCGGACAATGCCGCCTTCTTCCGCCTGGAAGCACGGTGATAAACGCGACCCCAGTTGCACACGCGAGCGCGACAGCGTCTTGGCACCGGAGCGCAGCGGAGATAGACAGCCGCAGGCTGCCCCGAAGGGGTGAGCTTTAGCGAATCAATGCGTGCGGGAAGCGTAGCGCCACGCCGCTTTTCGCAGGCCGGACGGCGTGGCAGGACATGAGAACACTCAATACCCTGCGAAAGCGGTGTCGTCGATGCAGGCTTGCGCCTTGCATCTCTGTCACCGCACTCCAAGACGCTCTCGCGTTTCTTCAAAATCCTCGATACATGACCTCCTCACGCATCCACCACCCGCAGCGCCGACTCCGCAGACGCATCCCGCATGACCTGGCTGGTGAGCCCCGCGATGCTGTACTTCCCGGCATAAGGTGCGGGCACGGCCTCATCACGCGTGGCAATGTCCCACTCCAGCCGCAGATATTCCGCGATCACATTCGTCAGGCTCAGCTGGAAAAAATGTCCCACTGCCGCCCACACGATGGCGATGTGCCCGTCACACCTCCCCTGCTCCACAGCCTCACGCAGCCGCCCCAGCACGCCTTGGTAGCGGGCATGCCGGGTCGATTTCAGCAGCACCGCACCCGCCAGCAGGCTGCGCTGGCAGGCTTCAGCCGGCAGCTGGGATGAAAGCCTGGCAGCCGCCTCGATCAGGCCCGCCAGATCATTCGTGTGCGCGCTCCGCCACGCAGCCTTGAGCGCCGGACCGATCGCCTCGCGCAGCACGCCTTCCGCAAATACGTTCCACGCCGAAACATCCCCTGCCACCAAGGTCTCCAGCCGTGCGCGCACGCTGCCCAGCATCCACTTCACCCAGTCCAGACCGCGGGACCAGTCTTCGATGATCTGCTCGTCCTCCGCCTTGTCATGCGGCGCTGGCAGCAGTGTGATCGTTGGCAGCATGTGCAGTTTCATCGCCACAAAAACTCTCTCCAGCCCGCCGCGCGGCGCTGTTCATTCCTTCGTTGCATGAGTTCGATCATCGCACGAACTATGCCCTCTTCCGCGGCATTGCGCGAACAGAATACTTTTCATGAGCCCGGCCTCCCCACTTGACACCTCCACTCCATGGTACGCATGCCAGCGCTGCGGCAACTGCTGCCGCTGGCCCGGAGATGTCCGTGTCACAGATGACGAGATCACCCGCATTGCTGAGTTTCTCCAGATGCCGCGCATCGAGTTCATCGAGCAGTGCACCCGCCTCAATGCCAACCGAACCGGCCTCAGCATCATCGACAAACCGAATGGCGAGTGCCTGTTCCTCGAGGGTGTAAACGTCTGCCGCATCCAGCCGGTGAAGCCGGTGCAGTGCGAGGGCTTTCCCAACACCTGGAACTTCCCCGGCTGGCGCGAGAAGTGTGAAGCGGTCGAAGCCCCCCGCCCCGCCGGCCGCTAGACGCCAGCCCCGCTCCGCAATAAGAAACATCCGGTGAACCGCCCATGCACGATGCTTGGGCGTATGCTTGGTTTTTGGCCCGTCATCCGCTCGTCTCTCCAGCATCTCAGCAGCATCGTCTGGCTCTTTGTGGATACGTTGCAGGAGATGGGGGACCGCGTTGTGCGCGGGCGCATGCCTTTTCGCATGGCCGTCTTTTTTGAGCAGACAGACCGCACCGGCGTCGGCTCCATCGGCCTGGTGTCCCTCGTCTCCTTCTTCATCGGGCTGACCATGGCGCTGCTCACGGGCTATCAGCTCCAGACCTTCGGCCAGGAGCAGATGGTGCCCGGCCTCGTGGCCATCTCCTTCACCCGCGAGCTCGGCCCGCTCATGAGCGGCATCATGGTCGCGGCACGCATCGGGGCGGCATACACCGCCGAACTGGGAACCATGGTCGTGTCAGAGGAGGTGGAGGCCATCGAGGCCATGGGCATCGGCCCGTTGCGTTTCCTGGTGGGGCCCCGCGCTCTCGCGGTCTTTCTCCTGCTCCCGTGCCTCGTCGTCGTTTCAAATTTCACCGCCATGGTCGGCGCCGCCCTCATCTCCCGCTGGGCCTTCAATATTTCGCTCCACCATTTCGTTCACGCCGCCCTGGAGAGCATGCTGGTGCGGGACATCATCGCCGGCACGGTGAAAAGCTTTCTCTTCGGCCTCATCATCGGCCTCGTGGCCTGCTACAAGGGCCTTTCCGTGCGCGGCGGCGCCGCCGGAGTGGGCACCTCCACCACCCAGAGTGTCGTCACGGCCATCACCGTCGTCATCGCCTTTGACACCCTTTGCAACATCGTGCTCGTCGCCCTTTTCAGATCATGAAGGCCCCATCCAAAGCAAGCATCGAGCTGCGGGACGTTCGCCTCGCCTTCGATCAAAAGGAAATCCTCAAAGGAGTGAGCCTGTCCGTGCCCTCCCGCTCACGTCTGGTCGTGCTCGGCCAGTCCGGCGGCGGCAAGAGCACCCTGCTGCGCCTCATCCTCGGCCTCCTCAAACCCTCCGGCGGCGAAATCCTTTTCAACAATCTCAAGGTCAACCGCATGGGCCGCCTTCGCCTCAACCGCATGCGCCAGAAGATCGGGATGGTCTACCAATACAGCGCCCTCATCAGTTCTCTCAGCGTCCGGGATAATCTGGCGCTGCCGCTGGAGGAGCTCACCACCAAGTCGCGCTCGGAGATCGACCGCCTCGTGGATGAAAAGCTCGCGCTCGTGGGCATGTCGGACGCGCGCGATAAAATGCCCGCCGAACTCAGCGGCGGCATGCGCAAGCGCATCGGCCTTGCCCGCGGCATCATCATGGATCCGGAGCTCATCCTCTATGACGAACCCACCGCCGGTCTCGATCCCGTCATCAGCGCCGTCATCGATGAACTCATCATCAGTCTCAGCGAAAAAATCGGCGCCACCTCCATCATCGTCACCCACGAAATGGGCAGCGCCTTCAAAGTCGCCACGCAGATGGCCATGCTCTACCAGGGTAAAATCATTGCCTGCGACACCCCGGAGAATTTCAAAGCTTCCACCGATCCCGTCGTTGCCCAGTTCATCGCGGGCGACACTCAGGGTCCCATCCTTCAGACAACTCCATCATGACTATTTTCCGCAATGAAATCCGCACTGGCCTGCTCGTTGTGATCACCGTCACCACGCTCGTGTGCCTGCTCCTCTACCTCGGCTCGCCCGGTGTTTTTGTACCGCAGAAAAAATTCCGCATCTACCTTGAGAACGCTTCCAGCCTCGCTCCCGGCGCTCCGGTTCTCCTCGCCGGCCGCAGAATCGGCCAGGTGGTCGATCTCTACTCGCCAGTGCCGGAGAAGGAGCGGCCCGACCCCAAGCTCGAATCCGTGGTGGAAATTGAAGTGGACCAATCCGCGAAGATCTTCAAAAAAGTCAAAGCACGCATGACGCTCCCCAGCGTGCTGGGAAAACCTGTGATCGATTTCACCACCGGTCAGGAATCCAGCGGTCTGGCCCCTGAAAACACCGCCTTCGTCGGCGAGCGGGATCCAGGTCTGGCAGACGCCGTTCCCACCTTGCTGGAAAAGCTCGACCCCGCCCTGAAGAAGGCCACCGAAACCTTCGACGGACTGCAGAAGACGGCGGACAATCTGAACAATCTCACCAAAGACAATTCCGACCTGCCCAAGGCCCTCGCGGAGTTCAAGAAGTTCACCACCCATCTCAACGAAGTCATTGGCCCCGACGGCGCCCTGCGTGGTTCCTTGGAGAACATCAAAAAGCTTACCGCCGACGACAGCAAGCTGGCCACCGCCTTTGACCAGATTGCCAAATTGACCGGCCCGGACGGCGATCTCGCCAAGGCGCTTGCGCATGCGGAGAAATTCACCGGCAAGCTTGAGAATAACAAAGATATCGAGGCCATGCTTCGCAACCTCCGCTCCGCCACCGCCAACCTCGACAGCCAGCTCAAGCAGGTCACCGGCAGGCTCACTGCGACCGCAGAAAATCTGAAGGAAGGCAGCGATACTCTCAAGCACCAGCCCTGGCGGCTCATCTGGCCCACCACCAAAAAATATCCCGACGAAACCAGTCCGTCGGGTGCCCGGCCGCCGGCCACCAAGGCAGGCGAAAAAGCTGCGTCACCAAACCATTCGCCATTCCGGTTTCACGCCACACCCAGGTGAGCATTTCGTCAGCCGCCGGCCAGCGCTACGCAGCCGCAGCAGGCGCCGTCTTGTCCCACAGCACCGCCTTGGTGTACGCATAGGGCTTGCACAGCACCACCTTGCTCACCTCCGTGCGGATCACGGCAAACTTGTGGTAGTCTTCCGTCTCGCAGTATTTGCGATAGTACGCCTTGGATTTCCCGGGCATCTGGTCCCAGTAGCGTTTCGCCGCATCTCCTTCGATCAGGCGTGTCCTTCCGGAGAGGTACACGATCGTTTCCATCGAGGGCGAGGCAAACATCCACTCCGCATGCGGGTTCGCGCGAAGAATGGCGGCTTTTTGCGAGGTGGGCGCTGTGATCGAGATGATCTCCTCCATGTCTGTGGTCACCTGCGTGGTCATCCACGCCGAATGCGGGTGCCCCTCGGCATCGGATGTGGCCAGCACCGCATTGCGGCACTTCGCCACCAGCTGGGCGGCGTCTCTTGTCACTTCGTTTCCTATGATCATGCTCCAATAAACGCCTGCCCGCCTCCTGCTTCTCCGCTTCGCTTGCCCGTGTTCGTGCCTTTTTTGCAGATCACCGCTTTACTGATCCTGCCGCCCGTGCATGACATCTCCCCGCATGAAGCAGCAGACCATTGTCACCCTCGATCTCGAAGGCGTTCTCGTCCCCGAAATCTGGATCGCCTTTGCCGAAAAGACCGGCATCCCCGAACTCCGCCGCACCACCCGCGAAGAGCCCGACTACGATGTGCTCATGAAGGGCCGGCTCAAAATTCTCGACGAGCACAATCTCAAGCTGCCGGACATTCAGGAAGTCATCGGCACTCTGACTCCGCTCGCAGGCGCAAAGGAGTTCCTCGACGAACTTCGCTCCATCACCCAGGTCATCATTCTGAGCGACACCTTCGCCGAGTTTGCCCAGCCCCTCATGCGTCAGCTCGGCTGGCCCACCATTTTCTGTCATCAGCTCGAAGTCGCCACGGACGGCCGCATCGTGGACTACAAGCTGCGCCAGCCGAACCAGAAGCAGGTCTCCGTGGCAGCACTGAAAGGCCTGAACTATCGCGTCATTGCCGCGGGAGATTCCTTCAATGACACCACCATGCTGGGCGAGGCTGACGTGGGCTTCTTCTTCCACGCCCCCGACGGCATCAAGGCACAGTTCCCGCAGTTCAAACCGTTCGATGACTACAACGAGCTTCTCGCGGCCATGAAGGCCGTGCTTTGAAGCATCGTTGCCACAAGGCGATTTCGCGTCCAGAATGCGGGCTCGTTTCACGCCCGCTCATGCCTCCGCTCCATCTCCAGCCCGACTTCGCCACCTTTCAATCGCTCGCGCAGCAGGGCAATCTCGTGCCCGTGATGGCGGAGCTTGCCGCCGACTACGAGACGCCGCTCTCCGCTTTCCAAAAGATCCATGATGGCCGCTGCGCCTTCCTGCTGGAGTCTGCCGAGCTTACCCAGCACTCGGGCCGCTATTCCCTGCTCGGCAGTTCGCCACGCATCATCTTCACCGCCCGTGGCCGCGAGATCGAAATCGAGGAGCGTGGCAGGAAGCGCAGCTACACCACCGCTGGCGACCCGCTGACGGAGCTGCAGGAGCTGATGAAGCCCTTTTCCCCGCTCGAAAAACAACCTCTGCCTGTCTTCCATGGCGGTGCCGTGGGCTATCTCGCCTATGACATGGTGCGCTTCTTTGAGCCGACGCTTCCGCCTCCGCCGAAGGATGAGCTGGGCCTGCCGGACATGGTCTTCATGGTCACAGACACCGTGCTCGTGTTCGATCATCGCACCCGCCGCCTTTCCATCGTGGCCAATGTCCACACCGATGAACACGCCACGCTTGAGGCGGCCTACGAATGGGCGCGCGAGCAGATTGCAGGCGTCATTGCCAAACTGGAACTGCCTCTCGCTGCCAAGCCGCTGCAAACTTTTGCCCCGGTGGGCGATCTGCCGCCGCCGGTCAGCAACACCACCCGCGAAGAATACGAGGCGATGGTCCTCAAGATGAAGGAATACATCGGCGCAGGAGACATCTTCCAGGGCGTCCCCTCCCAGCGCTTCGAGACGGAATACACCGGCACCACGCTCGATCTCTTCCGCGCTCTGCGCCACGTGAACCCCAGCCCCTACATGTTCTGCCTCGACTTCCCGCAGGGATTCGCCCTCGTCGGCAGTTCACCTGAGGTTCATGTGAAGTGCATGAACGGTCGCATCGATATCCGCCCCATCGCCGGCACTCGCTGGAGGGGCAAGACTCCCGCCGAAGACGATGCGCTGGCCCAGGAACTGCTCAACGACCCCAAGGAACGCGCCGAGCACATCATGCTCGTCGATCTCGCGCGCAATGATGTCGGACGTGTGGCCGACTACGGCACCGTGCGCGTCAGCGATCTCATGATCATCGAGCGCTACTCGCATGTGATGCACATCGTTTCAAACGTGGACGGTCACCTGCGCGACGACAAGACCGCTTACGACGTCATGCGCGCCACCTTCCCCGCCGGCACTGTCAGCGGCTCGCCCAAGGTGCGTGCCATGGAGATCATCAATGAGTGCGAGAAGAGCAAGCGCAACGCCTATGCCGGCGCTGTCGGCTACTTCGGCTTTGATGGCAATCTCGACTCCTGCATCGCGCTGCGCACTTGTGTCGTGAAGGATGGCAAGGCTTATGTGCAGGCAGGCGCTGGCGTTGTCGCAGACTCTGTTCCGGCTGCCGAGTATCAGGAGACGGTGAACAAAGCGACCGGCATGCTGCGTGCCATCCAGTGGGCGCGTCAGTTGAGCGTTTCGTGAACCGGTTCACTTGCTCACACTCTAATCACACATTGATCACAAAGTTGCTCACAATGCTCGGAGGCATCCCTCAGAAACAGAGAACCCTCCGGCATGCGGAGCCGGAGGGTTCTGTTTGGCGATCCAGCAACCAACAACGATGGAGGACCGATTGGCACGAAATGCTTTAGCTGAGGAAGCTTGCAAACGTGGCCCGCGAGTTGCCCCACGGACGCGACCATGTTAAAAAGTTTTGTCCCTCCCGTCAACCTGCCCACCCTTCTTTTGCAAAAAGAAACCGCTGAGTCTCAATTATGAGAGCCTAAAACACCCCATTGTTCTCAAAAATTTAGCAAAACGCGCCTTGACACCTCATTTGTAACTTAGGCCCTTTCACTATTCACCTGAACACCATCCGTCATGCCCAATCATAACGAACTCGGCCAGCTTCTCCTCATGGGCGTTCCCGGCGCCGAACTCACTCCCGAAACCGCCGCCCGCCTCAAAAAACTCCAGCCAGGCGGCTTCATTTTGTTCGGCCGCAACATCCAGTCACCGCAGCAGTTGCGCAAACTCATCGATGATCTGCGCGACATCTCCGATGTGGAACCCTTCATCACCATCGATCAGGAAGGCGGCCGCGTCTCGCGCCTCCGCCTCATCGGCGAAGAACCCCCCAACGCTCAATCATTGCGCGACAAAGGCGATCCCGCGCTGATCAAGCGCCATGGCAAGCTCACCGGCCAGATCCTCCGCCTGTTCGGCTTCAACCTCGATCTCTGCCCTGTGCTGGACATCTCCTATGATGATGCCGCGGACAACTCTCTCAAAGGCCGCACCTATGGCCGCGATCCGCAGCAGGTCATCGACAACGCCGGCATCTTCAACCGCGCCATGCGCAAGGAGGGCATCCTCAGCTGCGGCAAACACTTCCCCGGCTACGGCCCCGCCGAGTGTGATCCTCATGAGTTCCTTCCCGTCATCACCAAAAGCCGCGAGGAGATGGAGCGCAGCGAGCTCCTCCCCTACTCCGCGCTGCTCCCAGAGCTGGACAGCGTGATGACCTGCCACAGCAACTACACCGCCTACGATCCCGATCGCGGCCGCTGGCCCGCCAGCCTGAGCTACAACGTCGTGACCAAGCTCCTGCGCCATCAGTACGCCTTCGACGGCCTCGCCATGACCGACGACCTCGACATGGGCGCCATCCTCAATGAAGTCACCTTTGAGCAGGCCATCCAGGAAGCCGTGCGCGCCGGCAACGACCTCGTCATGATCTGCCACCGCGTCGAAATGGTGGAGCTCGCCCGCCAGCACCTCGAAGGCGTCGAAGCCCCGGCGCTGCATGACGCTCTGGAGCGCGTCCACAAAACCAAAAAGCGCCTCGTCGCTCCCGACAAGTTCGACCTCGACCGCTTCGCCGCCATCAACCGAGACATCTGGCAGCTCCGCGTGGACACCCTCGGCGAAGAAGCCGCCAAAAACCTCAGCGTCGAAGACGGCAAACGCTCCCCCGTGGAGTTGTATTGACCCTCAGAAACCCTCAAACTCGCACACGCTAGCGCGACAGCGTTCTGGAGTGCGGTCGCGCAGATGCAAGGCGTAAGCCTGCATCGAAGCTACCGCTTTCGAATGACTCCAAACGCACACCAGCCACGAAGCCGACGCACACAAAAGTGCCCATGTGCTTGGAGCGCATTCGCCGTTCAACGCCCGTCCGCCCTGCAAAAGCGGTCCTGCGTGCCTTCTTCACTCCGAGACCGCACTCCAACTCAAAGCAGGCCACGCACGCGGGATATGGAGTGCGGTCGCGCAGATGCAAGGCGCAAGCCTCCATCGAAGCTACCGCTTTCGAACGACTCCGAGCGCACACAAGCCACGAAGCCGACGCACGCACAAAGTGCCCATGTGCTTGGAGCGCATGCACCCTTCAACGCCCGTCCGGCCTGCGAAAGCAGTAGCTGCGTTCATTCGTCACTTCGCACCCGCCCTCCAAAAGACAGCCCCCCACACCTCAAAGACTCTTATCAATCAACAACGACGCCGAGCGCCGCGGATTCGGATGATACCCGTTCATTGCCGCACGAATCCGCTTCGCACGATCCACACAAGCTTCCGCCTTCTGAAAATCTCCGGACGCTTTGTACACCGCACCCAGGTTAATAAAAGTCTGCGACAGATCCGCCGGATCCATCTGCCCTTCATTCAAATTCTGTCGGATCGCCAGCGCCCGCTCATGCATGGCCTGCGCACGGTCCACATCCATGCTGCTGTAATAAAGAACGCCGAGGTTGTTGTAAACAGACGCCACCCGTGAGCTCTGCTCGCCATCGAGCCGCTGAAACGTTTCCAGCGCCTCGCAGTAGTAGCCCTCGGCTTTTTCAAACTTGCGCAGCTGCTTGAAGATCATGGCCAGGTTGTTCTTGATCGTGGCCACCTTGTCACTGTCCTCCAGCCCGTTCTTGGCGCTGATGTTCAGCGCCATCTCGTAAAACTCCGCGGCCTTGTCCATGCGTCCCCACCGGTCGTAGAGATGCGCCAGCAGCGAATAAATGCCGGTCAGCAGATCCGGGTCTTGCTTGCGCAGTTCCTGCGCACGAAACAGCGCTTCACGGTAAAGCGACTCCGCCTTGCGGAAATCCCCTTCCTTCTGCCTCAGGTCGGCCAGCACGCTGATCTGCTCCACCAGCGCCCCCACCCTCACCGGATCGTGGTATGCGAGCCGCCTCGCCTCTTCGACGCTGCGAGAGGCGGAGGCAATTTGGCGCTCCAAGACTGTTTCCACGTTGGGTTATAGGGCTGGGTCACACGGGCCGCACACGCTCACGCCGGCCAAATTCAGCTTAGCTGGCGTCGCGATACGACTGGGCAAGGTTCACGATGGTGTTGCGCGCATGGGCCATCATCTCACGCGAGACTCCGTTGTTCTCATACCAGTGCGTGTAGGCATGGTTGTCGAACATGATGTCGAAATTCGTGATCAGGCGCTCAAACACCGCCGCGATGCCGGTGTGGTTGACCAGCGCAAGACCGCTGGAGGCAAAACCCTCCGGAGCCGTTTCCGCCACCCCGAGCTTCACCCCCGTGGGCACGTAGCTGGCAAAGTTCAGGCTCTTGCGGATCGCAGCCATGTTCTCCTCCACTTCCTTGGCCTTCACATCGCCACGGAAGAGAGCACATGCGGAAAGATACACGCCGTTGGTCCAGTCGATGGCCGCCGTGAAGTTGTCCTGGGCAAAGGTCTCCCGGGCGATGTCCGGGAAGTTGATGCGAACCTGCCCTTCCTGGCCGGGAGCACGCATCGGGGCAAACGAAGCCGTGAGGAAATGGTTGCCGGGGAACGGCACCAGATTCGTCACATACTCGCTCAAATCCGTGTTCAGCTTCCCGGGGAATCTCAGGGACGCAGTCACCGAACTCATGATCAGAGCGATGATGTGATTCAAATCCATGTAGTTCGGGCTGCGGTGCAGCTTGGACTTGGCGATGCGGAAGAGCGCCTCATTGTCCAGCAGCACGGCCGCATCCGCATTGTCCAAAATGCGCTGCAGGGTGAGGATGGCATTGTACGGCTCAACGGCGGAGTCCGAAATCAGCGGAGACGGAACCACCGAGAAAGTGAAGATCCGCTTCTTCGGGTAGGCCTGGCGCAGACGCTCCAGGATAAGCGAGCCGAGACCCGATCCAGATCCGCCACCGATCGAGTGCGTGACCAGGAAACCCTGCAAAGACTTCGTCTTTTCCACCGCCGCGTCGATCACGTTCATGATCTGGTCGATGATGCGCTCGCCTTCCACATTGTAACCACGGGCCCAGTTGTTGGCCGCACCGGGGATCTTGCGGATGATGCAGCTCTCATCAAACAGCTGCGCCATGTCTCCGCCTTCAATACGGGCAATCACTCCCGGTTCCAGGTCGATCAGCACGGCACGCGGGATGTACTTCCCATCCCGCACCTTGTGGAAGAAAACCTCCAGGTTCGCATTGGTCGCGGCTGTTGTGTTGCCATCCTTCGGTGTGCCGGACTCGGTCAGACCATGCTCACGAAGTACCAGACGCCAGTAACGGTCGGCGATTTGATTGCCACACTGTCCGACATGAATGCTCAGAATCTCTCTCACGGGTGTTCTCCTCCAAACTTTTGTTTATCTACGATTGCCTGATTTGCTGTTGTTATGCGCGACGCCGGTCCACGAGATCACGCAGGCTCATTCCGCTGCGGCTGTCATCGCTGCTGCCGCCACCACGCGGATAGTCGGACGCGGTGTCCTGCACCTTCGCTTTGGCGCCGCTTTCCTCGGCCACCTGGTAGCTCTGGATAAGCTCCTGGGCGGAGGCACGCAGGGCGTTGATCTGCTCTTCGGACATCCCCTCGTTGAGATACCAGTTGGCGAACGCCTTGCGCTGCCAGAGCTTGTCGAAATTGTGGCAGATCCGGTCCAGCACGCGGGCGATTTCCGTATTGTTCGCCAGCAGCACCATGCTCTTGCGGTGGGAGATGCCGGGCTGCTCCACATACCCGATCTTGAATGCCGTCGGAATCCAGTACGTCAGCGGCAGCTGCTCGCGCATGGCGGCCAGTGCAGCATCTGCCAGCGGCTTGTCTTCCATGATGCCTCGGTACAGCACCGCCGTGCTCAGGAAGCGGCCTTCCATCGGCGAGCACGCGGCAAACACGGAACCGTTGTCAAACAGGCTGCGGATCATGTCCTCCACGCCCATTTCCTCAAACTTGCTGCGGTCAGGCGGCGTCAGCGGCGCAAAGGCGCACATCAGGAAGTGCAGCGAAGGCTGCGGCACCAGATTCGTGAGCAGCTCGCGCAGGCTGATTTCCACTGTCAGGAATCCGCTGAACCGCATTGAGGCCGTCAGGCCGGCGAGCGCTTCCGTGATCAGCAAATTCAAATCATCCACCGTCGGGCTCTCGATGTTCCACTTGCGGTGCGCCAGTTCAAACAGCGCCTCGTTGTCAAAGATCAGGCACGCATCGGCAGAGCGGCGCAGCGTGTTGAGGGTGAAGACCGTGTTGTAAGGCTCGGTCACCACCGAGGAAACCTGCGGAGATGGCAGCACCGCGCAGCTCAGCACCGGAAACTCCGGATACTTTTCTTTGATCGATTCAATCAGCAGCGCTCCAAAGCCAGAGCCGGAGCCACCACCCGTCGCGTGCAGCACGATGATGCCGCCCACGTTGTCACACTTGTCGATCTCCGCATCCAGGCGGCCCATCACTTCCGGCAGCACTTCACGGCCTGCGCCCAGATATCCCACAGCGAAATTGCCTCCCGCACCTTCCGTGCGGCTGATCAGGTTGGCAGGGTTGAACAACGATCCCGAAGTTGCCTTGACGTTGTCGATCACACTCGGCTCCAGGTCCACCATCACCGCACGCGGCACATAGCTTCCCGAACTCGACTCACCCAGCTTGCTAAAAAAAGCGCTCCAGTTCCCCCGCGGCCCCTGCCCTTGAGCAGTCTGACCGGAAAGCGGATCAATGCCGTGCTCCTGGCAGATGGTTTTCCAGAAAGACGCGGCAATCTGATTGCCTGCCTGACCGATTGAAATGACGATTGTGTTGTTGACCTTCATCAGTCTCTCCTAATTTTTCGCGGTTTCTAATGTGATGTATACTGCCTGCATGGGATCGGGGGTGAAGCCACCAGCCGCACCAAGCCACTGATCCATCATCCGGCTTGCTCCGGACTTCTCAATCAAAGTGGCGTTGTCTGCGGCACTCATCTCCACAAAAGTACTTTTACCTGTGAGTGCGGCGGGAGTCCAAGCAAATTCCGTGCTTTCGTGTGGAATCACACGCCAAATTCGCTGCAAAATAGAGATGCGGTCGAGGGCCTGGATCACGGTGTTGCGGTGCGTTTCGGCGGCAAAGGAGAAGCAGTGGACATCACAGGAAGCTGCCCCGTTCTGTTTTCCACCTGCCCCTGTTTCATGCGGTCGATCTCCTCCTTGGAAGGAACGATGGCACGGCGAATGGTCACAGGGTCACGGTCGGACGGCTTGCTTGCTGTCACAGGCGGCGTGCTGCTGGCAGGCGGGGTGGCCGTTGGTTTTTCCACCGGTTTTTCATCCTCCGGCTTGGCCGTTGACTTCACTTCAGTTGACTGCACCGCAGCAGTCTGCGTGGCGGCGGCTTTTTCCTCAGCCACGGCAATCGGTTGCACGGTCGGATTTGGCACCGCCACGGCCATCACCGGCTTGGCAGTGGCCGCAGGAGTCGTCACCACGGCAGCCACGGCAGGCTGCTGGCTCGCTTCATTCGACTTCGCAGGTGCCGGAGCGCTCTGGGTCACAGTTTTCACCGGTTCAGGCGCGTTCTTTTCAGCCACTTCCGGGCCTTCAGACTCGGGGGAGGAGGCGGCCACCGGCGGCGTCTGTTTCGCAGGCTCCTTGCCTCCCAGGAAAATCCACGACCCGATGCCCACCACCACCGCCGCTGCGGCCGCCAGGGCGCCCCACGGCAGGCTGCGCTTCTGCGCATGCAGTGGGTTGAAGTCATGCGTTTTGATCCCGCGCTTGATCGGGGAAACCGGCTCGTCATCAAACGCACCGCCCTCTGCATCATTCGCGTTCCAGTCGTCTTCAAAGTCAGAGACCGAGCCCACGCTTTCCATTTCTTCCACTGCCACCGCACTGCCACGCAGCCGCGTGGCCAGATCCACCGTGGGCGCGGAAAGCAGCCCCTCAAATTTATCGAGGAAATCTCCCGGACTCGGCGCTTTGCCCGCGCGTCTCGTCATCTCCAGGCTCTCGCGCACATACGTCGCCGCCGCTTCAGGAACAGATTCTGGAAACTGCGGCACGCCTCCGCTCTGCCGCTCGCCCGTCAGCAGGTAGCCCGCCAGCGCCACGAAGGAGCGATGGCGGAAATCACGATTCTGCAGGTGTTCTTCCTGCACCTGTCCATCCGTCAGGTCCATGTCCACCAGCAGCGGCTCATACAGGCTGCGCATGGTCATGTGCGGACGCAGCTTCACCACAAAAGGAGGCCACGCGTCCAGCCGCTTCTGCATCAGCCTCTCCAGCTCCCGTGCCAGCAGCGGCCCGTTTTTTCCCACCCGCAGCAGGATGTTCGAAGGGTGCAGGTCCACACGCTGCACACCGCACTCCACCGCCTGGTCCAGCCCCGCGCGGATCTGCTTCATGAGCACCATCACTTCCGCAGAATTCAGCGTGATCCGTTCCGCCATCAGACGGCTCAGCGCAAAGCCCGGCTCCCGCTCCTCTGTCAGAAAG
The DNA here is from genome assembly GCF_044226605.1 of Prosthecobacter sp. Taxonomy (GTDB): domain Bacteria; phylum Verrucomicrobiota; class Verrucomicrobiia; order Verrucomicrobiales; family Verrucomicrobiaceae; genus Prosthecobacter. Next base: position 69,394 of record NZ_JBGAGS010000014.1, read on the forward strand.
GTCCAGTCCGGACTTTCCCACAGGCTCAGCGAGCGCAGGATGTTCGGGTGCCGCTCCGGATTGAAGCGCCACATCTGCAAGGGCACCGCCTCATACCGGCTTTTGTCCACGATCCGTGAAGGTGGCAGCAGGTGCACCGTCACCGCCTGGGAAAGCTTGGTGTTGATCGCAGGGATGGAGAAAGGGTACCGCCGCGCATGCTCCGCATCTTCCACTCGGAAGCGCGTTCCCAGGATCGTCTCCACCGGCACATTCTCCAGCAGCAGCTCCTGCAGCTGAGACTGTGGCAGCAGCGAGGAGTTCACCACCAGGTGCTTGCGGAAGTTGCGCGCCTTGATGTTGCTCGAGAGCGCGCTGAACGCCTCCCTCACATCATCACGCAGTTTTTCGATCGAGGCCGGCGAGTTCGCCGGGTCCGTAAGCGCCGCCCGCACCGCCGTCCTAAGCCCCATCGGCAGCTGGGTCAGCGCCGGGAATCGGTCCGGATTTTCACCCGCATACGCCTGCCCCGTCAGCAGCAGAAAGATCAATCGGCAGGCTTCCACCACCAGGCGCGCTCCGCTCTGACCTTCGGTCCCCGCATCCATCTGGGACAGCCCGTAGTCAAACACACGCAGCTGCAGGAAGGTGTCCTCCAGCGTGGTCACCAGCACACGATCCAGGTGCATGCGCGAAACCAGCCGCTGAAAACCTTGCAACTGCAGCAGGTCATCCAGCAGTTGATACACCAAGGCCAGTGCCGTGGCCGGCGCCACAGCTCCCCGCCTTTTGGTGTAGTCCTCCACAAACTCCCCGTCATTCAAATTGCTCGTATAATACACCAGCCCCTGGTCTTCCCCTACTTCCAGGATGCGCATAAACGCATGCCCGCGGATCTCTGAGGCCTGGCGCGCACGCTCAAAGGCCGATTTTTTCATCGCCACATCCAGGGTGCTGCCACCACGCAGCACGTGCAGCTCCACCAGACGGTGAATGCGATTGTCGAAGGCTAGAAAGACCACCTCGTCCTTGGAACGCACCAGCTCCACCGGTGCCCCACCGGTTCGGTGCGCCACGGACAGGCTTCCAAATTGCTGTAGCTCTTCAATCATAGCAAAGTAAATGAACCATACATTCAGGGCTAAGCCGAGCAGAGATTTCGGTTTAAGTCCTCACTTTCATATTCTTAATTCTAAGGGTTGTGGCTCAAATTTGCAACGTCAATTCTGAAAAATCTGGTAATTTTATACGCTTCGTCAGCTGTTTTTTGACGCTACCACCATAAAAACACGCTCTTTTAGTGAGTCATTCCTAAGAATTCCAAGTGGAATACCACAATCAAAATCGCGACTTTTCACAGCGGCGCGTCTCAGCCTCAAGAGCACCTTTAGGGCCAGCTTTACTTCTTGCCGCCCTCGACCGGCAGCACCAGATCTCCCATCTGGCCTGCAGCGATCATCCCCAGGCGTTTCTTCTCCTCGGCGCTCCACTTCATGGCGGTGTCCGCAAGCGCGTCCTTCGCCGCCTTTTTCACGTCCGCCGAGTTCGTAGAACCGGGGTAGATCAGGTACTCCCATAGGGAGATCGCATTTCCCTTCACCCGGTCCAGCAGCAGCTTGCCCAGACGGGATCGCACTTCTTCGTCCTTCGGCGGGTCCAAATGCAGGCAGATCAGCAGGTTCATGTACTGCGGGCTGTCAAACGGCAGCTCCACGCTCTTCCCGCTCAGCACCTCTTCGTTCTCCTTCCACGTTCCGATCCTGGCCAGCAGGTACTGCTTCTCATACTCCGCCATCTCGGCGGTCTTTTTCTTCAGCGTTTCCTTCCGCCATGCCTCCAGCTGGGCGGGGGTGGCGCGCATGTCCACAGGCTTCAGGGCGTCCAGCACACGCTCCACGTACCCCCTCGGAATGATCACCAGCGTCATCAGGGTGGCAAAGCAGCCGCACAGCCAGATCAACCCAAAGCGCGCCAGCGGCCCGGGCTGCGGGTGGGGCGGGATTTCCCGCAAAGTTTTCTCCACTGTCGGCGCAGCCTCGGGAGTCGTTCGCGCAGGCGCTCCCTGCTCCTGCTTGCTCGCCTCCAGCTTTGCCGTCGCAGACGCAAGCTTTTCCTGCTGCTGCGCAAACTTCATCGCCAGCTCCCACCAGCACTCCGGCAGCACCGCGCGGAAAAACTCCGTGCCCTCCGTCTCGGACGTCAGGCATTCGGACAGATGGTCCAGCGCATCCCGTTCCGCCTTGCTCTTCCAGGTCCAGGCCACCTTCGGCTTTCTCAGGCGCACGTCCCAGAAATCCCGCTCTTCCTGAACGACGCTGCACACGATTCGCCCCGCGGCCAGCCAGCGCCGCGCATCCGCCAGCGCTTCCTGATGGTCTTCACCGGACAGCGGCAGCGCCGCATTGTACAGCTGCTCCGCACGGGAAAATCGCGTCACCGCCAGCGTCGCCGCCAGCGCCAGCATCACATCCACCGCGCAGACGCTTTTGGACGCATAGGACGCCACGATCGCATCCGCCAGCCGGGACAGCCGGTGCGTCTCCCCCCGCGCCGCCCAGCGCGAGGCCACCATGCACGTCACATTCACCTCACCGCTGCCCATCTCAATGATCAGGTCAGGAATGCGTGCGAGCTCGGCCAGCTGGTCCTCGTCTTGTTCAAAGATCTCCGCGATCAGCAGGCTGCTGGCCGCCGCCCACTCCGGCTTCGAAAAGGCCTGGCAGCAAAACGCGTCAAAATGCCCCGGCACAGCCACCTTGCTGGCCACCGCCCGCAGCAGCGCCTTGGCGCTCCCACGCAGTTCTTCCGGCAGTTCCGTGCCGATCCATGCCTCAATTTTCAGGGTTTCTTCACTCGGCGGCGCCTCGCTCCCCCCGCCAGACGCGAACTCCAGTCCAAGACTGGAGGACGATTTTGCGGACGAGACTGAGGCGCGATTTCCCATTTTCAGCGCCATTGATAAGACGGATCACGTCAGATGCAACGCGTGCGTCATTCAGATGCCAAATCTATCAGACAATGATCTCTTTCGCCACCGTCCCATACACATCCGTCAGGCGGAAGTCGCGTCCCGCATAGCGGTAGGTAAGCCGTTCGTGATCAAGGCCCAGCAGTGCCAGCACCGTGGCGTGCCAGTCGTGCACATGCATTTTGTTCTGCACCGCCTCATAGCCGTAATCGTCCGTCATGCCGTAGTTCATCCCCCCCTTCACCCCGCCCCCGGCCATCCACATGCTGAAGCCTTTGTTGTTGTGGTCACGTCCGTCTTCCCCCTGGCTGTGCGGCGTACGGCCAAATTCACCACCCCATATGATCAGCGTGTCCTTCAGCAGCCCGCGCTGCTTGAGATCCGTCAGCAGTCCCGCGATGGGTTTGTCGATCGCCCCGGTGTTGCGTTCCAGCGCGGCCTTCAGATTGAAATGCTGATCCCAGTTGCCATTCGTCAGCTCAATGAAGCGCACCCCTGCTTCCACAAACTTCCGCGCCATCAGGCACTGCCTGCCAAACGCATCCGTCTCCTGCTCATCGATGCCGTAGAGCGCTTTCGTCGCCGCAGTCTCCTTGCTCAGGTCCATCACCTTCGGAACCTCCGCCTGCATGCGAAACGCCAGCTCGTAGGACTCGATCACCCCTTCCACTTCAGCGCTCACTCCCCCGTCCTGCTGCATGCGCGACTTGTTCAGCGCCTGCACCAGGTCCAGCTGCGTCCTCTGCTCATCGGTCGTGTAGCGCTCGTTCTTGATGTTGGCCACTGTGGCAGGCTCGCCACCTCCAAACCGCCGTCCTCCGCCGCCACCTCCAGGGAAAGCATTCCCGCCGATCTTCGTGCCCTGATAAATCGCCGGCAGGAAGGCGCTGCCATAGGTCCGTGTCGCATTTCCAGGCGGATTCACTGTGATGAATCCCGGCAGGTTTTCATTCATCGTCCCCAGCCCATACAAGGCCCAGGAACCCAGCGACGGCCGCACAAACTGCGTCGTCCCCGTGTGCAGCTGGGAAAACGCCTGCGGATGCGCCGGCAGATCGGTGGCCATGGAATTGAGGATGCACATATCATCCGCGTGCTTGCCCAGGTTTGGAAACAGCTCGGAAATCCACAGGCCGCTCTTGCCCTGCCGGCTGAACTTCCACGGCGATGCCATCAGCTTCGCCGTCCCGTACCGGCCGGCCGCGGAAGGCGCTCCTTTTCCATTGTCCGCGATCAGCTTCGGCTTGTAGTCAAACGTGTCCACATGCGAGGGCGCTCCCTGCATGCAGAGGAAGATCACATGCTTGGCACGTGCGGGGAAATGCGGTGCCTTCGGTGCCAGCGGTCCGCTCGCCGCTCCAGGGTTGGCGCGCAGCGCCTGCTGCTGCGCCATCGCGGCAAAGGCCAGGTAGCCAAAGCCGTTGGACGTGGTCTTCAAAAACTCGCGGCGGGAGTAGGGTGGCTTTTTCATGACGTCAGTTGAATGCGTTGCGTTAATTGAGATATCGAAACTCGGCGCTGGCGATCAGGCTCTGGCAGAAGGCGGACAGCGCGGCAAACTCCGCCCTCTCCTTCGTCTCCTTGCTGCTGCCCTTCCCTTTCGCGAACTGCTGCGGGAAACGCATCCAGAAGTTGCTGATCGCCGATTTCTCCTGCGCCGTCGGCTCGCGCCCAAACGCCAGCTCGTAGGCATAGCTCAGACGCTCGGCGGCGCTCCCCGGATGTTTGGCAATCCTCGTCGCAAAAGCGTCTGCGGCATTCTGCGCCTGCGGGTTGTTCATCAGATACAGGCTTTGCGAGGGAACATTCGTCGTGTCCCGGTCCCCGTTCACCAGACTGGCATCGGGAAAGTCGAAGACAGACAGCATCTCAGGAATCATGTCTCGTACGATCGGGATGTAGATCGAGCGGTAGGTGTAGGCCTTGCTGGTCAGTTCCCCGCGGAAGATCGAGATCAGTCCCTGCCTTCCTTCTCCAGCACGCGCCACCGGCGATCCATCCACCGGATACAGGTTCAGCGTCCCGCTTACCGCCAGCATGGCATCGCGGATCGCCTCCGCCTCCAGGCGGCGCTGGTTCATCCGCCAGTGGTACTTGTTGTCAGGATCCACAGCGAAGTTGGCCGCATCATAGCCAGAGCCCATCTGGTAGGCGCGGCTCATCATGATCTCACGGATCAGCTTCTTCACCGACCAGCCGTTCTCCATGAACGAGACGGCAAGGTGATCGAGCAGCTCCGGATGGGAGGGCTTCTGCCCCATCGCTCCAAAGTTGTCTGGCGTCGCCACGATCGCGCTTCCCATCAGCTTCAGCCACACACGGTTGGCCATCACTCGCGCCGTCAGCGGATTGTCCTTCGAGGCGATCCAGTACGCCAGGTCCAGCCGACCGCTGCCACTCTGCGGAGAAATGTTCAGCGGCTCGCCTTTCGCACACAGCACTTCCACCAGCCCGCGCGGCACCACTTCACCCGGCTGCTTGATGTCCCCGCGGATCAGGATCGGGCTGTTGAATGGCATGGAGCGGTCCAGCACTCCCATGGCCAGGGTGCGTGGCGTTCCATCTTCATAAAAGAGATCCACATCCGCCTTCACCTCCTCCGCACGATCCCGCGCACCACGGATGCGCAGGAAATTCGCCGCCCCCGCCTTGTTGCGGTCTTGCTGCCGCATGGCAAACACCTCTTTCTGCGCCTCGTCGGCAGCCAGCTTGGCCCGCTGGTAGTTCCCCTTCAGCTCCGCCACTTCCGCCGTGGAGATCTTCGCCACCGCGGCCGTCTGTCCGGCGCTGCGGTCCAGCTCGATCAATCCGGCCGTGTTGTTGTTCTGCAGCTGCTCGTAAGTGCCAAACAAGGTCTCGCTGCTCAGAAAGATGCCCGCCAGCGCATAGTAGTCACGCTGCGTCACCGGATCAAACTTGTGGTCATGGCAGCGCGCGCAGGCCAGCGTCAGCCCCAGCATCGACTGGGATACGGCGTCAATCTGCTCGTCCACCATGTCCATCGAGAACTGGCGGCGGTCACGGTTGTTGTGCCCTTTGGGGCCAATCGCCAGAAATCCCGTGGCCACAATCTTGTTCGCCTGGTCGCGCTTGCCGTCAAACTTCAGCAGGTCTCCGGCAATCTGCTCCTTGAGAAACTGGTCGTACGGCTTGTCTTTCTTGAACGACTCGATCACGTAGTCCCGGTAGCGCCACGCGTGCGGGTAGAGCACGTTCACCTCCTTGCCGCTGCTCTCGCCATACCGCGCCACATCCAGCCAGTGCCGCGCCCAGCGTTCGCCATAGCGTTCGGAGTCCAGATACATGTCGATCACACGCTTCACCGCTTCAGGCGACTGGTCGGCCACGAAGGCTTTCACCTCATCGGGTGTCGGCGGCAGCCCGGTGAGATCAAAGGCGATTCGCCGGATCAGCGTCGGCCGGTCGGCATCCCGCATCGGGTGCAGTCCGTTGGACTCCATGCCAGCCAGGATGAACTTGTCGATGTCCGTCTTAGCCCAGCCCTCGGTTTTCACTTCAGGCGGCGTGTGCTTCACCGGTTTCTGAAAAGCCCAGTGCTTGCGTCCTTCATCCATGTTGATCACCCGCTTGCCTCCGCTCGCATTGGCCACTTTGTTCTCGCGCGGATCCGGCGCTCCCATCTCGATCCACTTCTTAAAATTGGCGATCACTTCGTCCGGCAGCTTCTGCTTCGGCGGCATCTGGTTGTCCTCGTTCTTCCAGGTCAGGGCCTCGTAGATGCTGCTCTGCGCGATGTTGCCCGGCGTCACCCCCGGATGCCCCGACTCGCCTCCCAGCAGCGTCGCCTGCTTCGTGTCCAGCGTCAGCCCGCCCTTCACCTTGGAGGACTCGCTGGAGTGGCACTTGTAGCATGACTGCACCAGCACCGGCCGGATGTTCTTCTCAAAGAACTGCAGCTGATCCGGTGGAATGCCTGCATGCGCCGTCTCAGCGGCGTCAGCAGCATTCAGCGCGGCAGGCGCCAGCAGCAGGAGGGAAAAGGTCAGTTTCTTCATGGGAGGGGTGAAGCAGGTTGTCGCGTTGAACACGACATCCCGGGAAAGGTTGCCGAAAATTTGTGCGGCCCTCTCCTGTCCTCCTCTGGCAGGTTGGTCCCGACGCTACTTCATCGCCCGGTGCACCTGCTCCAGCGCCAGCACCGTGTAGGCGGTCACCAGCACCGGGTCGCTTTCCATCCACCGCCCGGACTCTTTGTTCGCCCAGGAGCCGTCACTTTTCTGCAGGCTGATCAGTTTCTGCGAGAGGTCCTTCGTCCAGTCGGCAGACCCTGATTTCGTTTTCAAAGTCGCCACCCCCGCAGTCGCCAGCGCCTTGGCCATCGTGTGGTAGTAATAGTACAGCCCCTCCGCTCCCATGCCCGGGTTCTCATCCACGGTGTAGTTGTTACCCAGCCATTCCAGCGCTGCCTTCATCCTCGGATCCTCCGGCGTAAGCCCGGCATAGATGAAGCTGAGCATGCCCGCATAGCTGATGCTTCCGTAATAGCGCATCGGCACCGGCCCGCCCTCCTTCTTCCCTCCCCGCGGAGCCTGCGGCACAGGCGTGTAGCCAAATGCACCCACATTCTCCTTGTCCACACCCGCCCAAGGCTGGTCGTTGGTGGCTTTGAAATTCTGGCAGCGCGAGACGAACTGGATCGCCGCATCCCAGTTCAGATCGTCCTTTTTCTCCACCGGCTTGCCCGTGTCCTGAAACAGCTTCTTCGAGTAATACAGTGCCTCCAGTGCAAAGGATGTGTTGGAGAGATCGGCATGCGCTCCGCCTTGCTGCCCGCCATAGCCAATCCCGCCATCAAATGGATTGTCTGTTTTGCCCGGCGTGTCCGCATCGTTCTGCTGATGCGCCACAAAGTTCCGCGCGCGGCGGATGACCTCCTCATCCTCGTGCCGTGCTCGCAGCACCAGCGCCATCAGGCAGATGGCCGTGTTGTAGTTGGCCCGCGCCTTGGTGTAGATGCCTCCGTCCGGCTGCACATTTTTCAAAAGGAAATCATAGCCACGCTTCAGCTCGTCCGAGTCGCCTGCACCCGCGGGATTTTGAATCATGGCGGAAAGCACCAGGGCGCTCAGCGCCGGATCCTCCTTCGTCACCCAGTGGCCGCTGTCTTTGTTCTGCTGCCCCTTCAAAAAATCCACCCCTCGCGAGATCGCGGCCTGCACCTCCTGTTTCGTCTGTGCCGTGGCCACACCTGCGAGCAAAAAGAAGGCGAAGGAAATCGTTTTCATGGCGGCAGACTGCAACATTACGGGCTTCCTTCTCAAGCTGGACGTATCGAAAAAATCCCCCGCTGAACTGTTTTTGACCATTCCAGCCCCATTCCGGTCGTTTACAGCTCATGGCTTTTTGCCTTCATCATTTCATCCCCCCAACCCAAGCGGCCGCGTCACCTCGCTGTATCGAAGACCTCTGCATGAAAGTCCTTCCCTTCTTCTCCCTGCTTCTCTTTCTGGCCTCACCGCTCTCCGCAGAAGAGACTCCACCAGAAATGCCGCTCGCCGTGGCGAGCTTTGGTGCTGCCGGCATGCCGGATGGCTCTCTCTATTTTTACGGCGGTCACAGCGGCAGGCGTCACAAGTACAATCGCGATGAAGTTCATGGCGATCTGTTTCGCTGGAAGCCAGGCGCGGACCAGTGGGAGCCACTGGCCAAAGATGAACCCGCCCAAGGTGCCTCTCTTGTCGCCGTAAAAGGTGGCGTCATCCGCATCGGCGGGATGGCCGCTCGTAATGCCAGGGATGAAGAGCAGGATCTCTGGTCCAGCGAAACCGCCGCCCGCTATGACGTTGCCACCGGCAGGTGGATTCCCCTCCCCAAACTTCCTCAGCGCCGTTCCAGCCATGACAGCATCGTCTGTGGAGACGTCCTCTACGTCATCGGCGGCTGGCGCATGGAAGGCGAAGCCGATTCCGTCTGGCACGACACCTATCTCACGCTCGATCTCTCCAAACCCGAGGCAAAATGGGAGAGCCATCCCCAGCCCTTCAAACGCCGCGCCCTCGCAGTTCAAACCATCGGCACCAAAGTCTACGCCATCGGCGGCATGACCGATGACAGCAAGACCACCAGCGCCGTTTCCGTGCTCAACACCAAGACCGGCCAGTGGAGCGATGGCCCTTCTCTGCCTGCCGACAAAATCGGCGGCTTCGGCTTCGCCGCTGCCGCGAGCGATGGCAGGCTCTTTTCCAGCGGTCTTCCCGGCCGCCTGCTAGAGCTGCGAAACGACCAATGGGTCGCCGTGTCAAAACTGACCCACCCGCGTTATTTCCACCGCTTGCTCAATGGCGCCCCCGGCAGACTCGTCGCCATCGGCGGTGAAAGCGGCAAAGGCGGCAAAGCCCCGCCTGAAGTCATCCCCCTCCCCGCCCCAGACTCGTCACCACTTCCCCCGGAGCCTTCTGCAAAAACTTCGGAAGCGAAACAGTAAAACAGAAAGGTCGGCTCACAAAACAGGCCCTTCTCTATACCATGAGCCGTGGTAAACGGATCGGTGGAATCTCGTTCGCAGGAGAGTCTGCGCAACCAACAGCACCGGGCAGACACGTTTCCAATGGAGCGTGGTTTTATTTCTCCTTCACCGTCCAATACAGCGACGCACTGTGGCTGGTGATGCCATACGGCACTCCTTGAAAGTAGCCTGCCAGTTCTTCGCTGTAGCGGGCCACCGCCAGCAGATACTGCCCCGGCTTGGAAATGTCTGGCGCACGCACATAGCCATCAGCATCCGCCTGCAGTTTTTGATCCGTCACCTTCGGTGAGAAAAACAGCAGCTCCACACCGCCCAGTGGCTTGCCCCGGAAATACACCCGCGCTTCTCCCGGCTTCCCCGTCGGCACCACATCCATCGTCATCATCGGAGTTCCCGCCCCCGCCCCTTCAGGCTGCCAGCGGCAGTAAAAAATCGGTGCCCTCGCCGGCTTGTCCTCATGCAGCTTGCGCACCGTGAAGTGTGCCTGCGCAAAGACCGGCATGGTCCCGTCGGTTTTGCCAAGGAAGAAGTGATCCTTCTTTTTCACCACGTCGAGAACCTGCGGCTCCCCTTTGTCATCGACCGTCCAGCCAGAAACCTGCCAGAAGGAGTCCAGGTGCCCCGGCGAAACTTCATACTCATCCCCCCACTGCGCAAAGCGCACCCCCAGCCCTGCATGCTCCGGCAGTTCTTCGATCCAAAGAGAGTGAGCAGAAGCCGCCACAGGCAGCAGGGAGAAAGCGGCAAAAGCGAGGATGGAACGGATCATGGTGCGGTGGGAAAAGTTCGCTGACGCCATAAAGAACGTGCGGGCGGCCTTCTTGCGCTCATTTGTTCACCACTCCGTTTACCGAACGCATGTCTCAAGCTTCCTTTTCTTCCTGATTTTAACGTTCGGCGATATCCTCAAGCTTCAATGGGAATCTGATTGCACGTTGGTTCGTCAGTGGTCTAATCGGCAGAGAAAACTCGCTGTTTTCTAGGCAAAGACCTTATTTCCCAAGTTCACGTTTACTTCCAGCTTCCACATGACCCAGCAGGCAAGAATGCGCAGCAATCAGAGCTCCCTTTGCATCTTAAACTGTACCACGGGAGATCGCGCAGCGGTGGAAGGCGCCAGCTTTGTCATCGGCTCCGCTCCTGGCTCTGACCTTCAGCTGAGCTCTCCCCAATGCCCCCAGGTCTTTTGCAAAATCGCCAGGCGCGGGGATGTCATGGAGCTGAACTTCAGCACCCCGGTCCTCATCAATGGCACCCTTGCTGCCTTCTTCAGGTCCATGCCCGGGGAAGAGCACACCGTCATGGGCGGCGGTCACCTGCTGGCCTTCAAAAACACCCCTCAGCCGGAGGCCTGGATGGCGCTGGCTCGGGACAACTCCTGGTTCGTTTATAGCAGTGAAACACACGATTGGAGCGGCCCTTTCGGCTCGGAATACCTCCGCTCCTGGCTCGGCCAGTTCTCCGCCAACTCTCGCAAGCAGATGCTCCTCATCCCAAATGGCATGGAGCAGATGGGATTCTACCTGCAGGATGCCAAGGACATCCTCAGCATCCCTCCGCCCTCGTCACCACCGGCGGAAAAATCTGCCTGGTATGATCGCCACAGTTCCGGCGACGCCGCCGCCCACGGCCATGAGTCCGAGCCCGCCCCTCTCGGCATGGAGCTCAACAGCGAATACGGCGAGTTCACCTGCCCCATCTGCTGGTTCAAATTTGACCGCGGTGATGTCATGAACATCGCCGTTCACAACAGCCTGCGCGGCGATCCCATGCTCGGAGACGAAGCCATGCAGCGCTTCCACGCCACCCGCTTCAATGATCGCGGCCAGGCCCTCGATGCCATGGGCCTCGCCACCTCGGACCTCGCCTGCCCCCACTGCCGCAGAAAGCTCCCCCCGGGCTTCCTTGATCTCCCGCATCACATCTTCTCCATCGTCGGTGCGCCTTCCTCCGGAAAGTCCTACTACCTCAGCGTCCTCGTCAAGCTCCTCCAGTCCACCCTCTTCCAGAACTTCGGCATCACGTTCCGCGATGCCGATCCCTCCGAAAACGTCATCCTCACGCAGATGAAAACACAGTTGTTTTCCTCTTCGTCTCCGGAAGACGCCTTCCTCGCCAAGACCGACCTCGAAGGCGCCCTCTACGAAACCCTCCCCCGCCAGGGCCGCAAGGTCCGCCTGCCAAAGCCCTTCATCTTCAAGCTCTCCCACCCTGCCACACCCGAGAGCGGCTTCTCCATGGTGTTCTATGACAATGCTGGCGAGCATTTCGAGCCCACCCGCAACAGCGCCGACTCCCCCGGCGCACAGCACATCGCCGTCGCCTCCGGCATTTTCTTCCTCTTCGATCCTCTCCACAATACCGAGTTCCGCGCCATGATGAGTGGAGTCACGGATCCCCAGATCAAGCAGCACCGCACCGATCAGCAGGACGTCATCCTCGCCGAAACCGAAGTCCGCATCAAGAGCCTCCTCGGCCTCGACTCCCGCCAGCGCGTCGCCACACCGCTCGCCGTCATGGTCGGCAAATACGACACCTGGTCCTACCTGCTCGGAGACGCCCCTCTCCTTCCTGCCATCCAGGACGGCGCCGTCAGGCTCGACAACATCAAGGCAAACTCCGCCCGCGTGCGCGAGCTCATGGTACGCTCCTGCCCCTCCATCGTCGCCAATGCGGAGGCCATCTCCTCCAATGTCTGCTACTTCGCCGTCAGCCCCCTCGGCTGTTCTCCCGTCGAGTTCCTCGACCGCGAAGGCACGCCCCGCATCGGGCCGGATCCCAAGCAGCTCAATCCCCGGCATGTGGAGGCGCCCACGCTCTGGGTCCTCGCCCAGGCCACTCCAGATATGATCCCGTCTTCACCCTCCGCGCACTGATCTCATGGCCTGGCAGCTCATCTACACAAGCGCTCCCCGCCTCCTTGAGGCAGGCCGCACCGGCTTCGGCACCGTCGCTCGTCATCGCGCCGTCAGCGGCATGCTCGCCGCCGCCGTCGAGCGCTTCAGCCAGTTCGCCCGCCTTCCCGGGCACGATCCCCGCCGCGTCGTTCACACCTGCCGCATTCTCACCGTCGGTTCCAGCACCTATCATGTGCTGAGTTGTTTGCAGGATGCCGGCTCAGACTACACCGGCCGCACCAATCACATCGCGCATCACCTCATCGCAGAGCCGCGGGAGGTCCGCGCCCTCGCCGCCGCTGGCATCACCCCGGCGGACGTTCTCCTCGGCATGTCCTGGCGCACCACTTGGAGCGAAGGCCCCCGCTTCCTCGACTCTGCGGAGGAAATCGATCTCGCCTCCTTCGCCTCCCGCCCCTCCCACGCATGGTCCGCCGTCACGGGAAATCCCGCCTCCGCCAGCCTCCTCTGGTCGCGCGAAGCCCTCAAAGGCTGCTACCTCATCACCCCTCCTGGCGCGAACGTCCTGGAGCTTTTCCGCGAGTCCTTGCTCGCATCTCAGGCACAGGCCTGGCAGACACGCTTCACCACCTGCCTGGAGCCCAATGACGACCTCGCCGACTTCCGCTGGGTCGCTCTTGCCTCCTCCTCCCCCATGCGGTCCCAGGTGGAAAACTCCAGCCGCCTCGTCCTCGATCTCACCCATCCCTCCTCCCTTCCTCCGCTTCCGGAACTCGACGAACCCGCCGCCTCCTCCGAAGTAGCCGCGCCCGCGGTTCCCTCCCTGCCTCCGCCCCTCGTGCAGGGCAAGGCGGCACCAAAGATGGCCCTGCCCACCGCCGATTCCGCCCCCATCTCCACCATGGGCGGCTGGTCCCCCGACTCACGTCAAAAAGCACCCAGAAAAGGCCGCAGTTACATCGCCATCTCCCTGGTCATCGCCGCCCTCCTCATCTTCGGTGTCGGCGGCGGGCTCTTCTGGCAGTTCAATCAGCAGCAGCAGCAGAAAAAATCGCGCAATGCTTATGAGGCCTCCGTCGAAAAAGTCTGGAAGGAGAACCACCTCATCCTCGACGACACCAAGAAGTTCCTCGTGGAGCAGCCCGTTCTTGAAGACGGCCGGAAGCTGCTGAAATCCCACGAAGATTTCTTCCGCAGCATGAAGAAGGCTCTGGCGCAGCCGGAAAACGCTCCACCGCTCTCCCTTCCAACCGAGAACAAAGACGATCTCGCCACCCTCAAGGACAAGCTGGAGGAGTTTGCCGCCCTGCATGTCCGCCCGTGGGAGAAACTGCTGTCCGACAAAAACAAAGCCACAGCCGCCAGCCTCTACGAAGCCTACCGCAAGTGGGAAAGCTCACGCAACGCCGCCTGGAAAAAACTGGCCGCCTTCGTCGAGCTCGATGCCCCTCCCCCGCCCTCCGCCCAGCTGCTCGATCCCCTGAAAACCCTCGCCAAGGAAGTCTTCAGCCTCGCAGAACCAAGCGCCGAATCCCGCATCGCATGGACTGATTTGTTCGACAGCCTCGGCATGCACAAAACACCCGCAGATGCCGAAGCTCTGCGCTGGTTGAAGCTTTGGGAAGATCTCAGCGGACCCACGCCTCGGGACGCGGCGGAAAAAAGCCACGCCGACAACTCCCTCCCTGCATGGCTGCTCGCCAAGGCAAAGAGCGTGAAGGAAAAGCAGGACAAGGCCAGCGCAGGCCAGATGGCGGAGCAAAACAAAAAAGACAGCCCCGGCCAGCCCGCCGAGCAGCCCAAGCCCCAGGTCGTCATGGACGACGCGGACGCACTGCCTCCCAAGCACGATATCCACATTGTCCTGCTCAAGACCGGTGACGATCCCACCGGCAAAATCCAGGGGCTGAAAGTGGCCGCCGACATGCAGCTCTTCATCGGTGAAGCAGCAGACGCCCACCCCGCTCCAGCAGCAAACACCGAGCCCAAGGACGGCCAGCTCAAGCCTCTCTCTTCCATCAGCATGGAAGGCAAAGACGACATCACCTTCGGCCCCGGCAAATTTTCGCCTCTGCACGAAATGATCCGCTTCTCCAGCTCCGGAAGCCTGCTGGCCCTCCCCGAAAAATACCGTGGCACCGCCGGCGGCCTCCGCATGGTGGGTCGCAGCAAGGATGGCGTGCACGTGCTTTTTGATCTGCGCCTCATCCCCCTCGCCAGCGCCGTCTCAAAACCCATCCTCGCCAAAGAGATCCCCGCCTCTGCGGACAATTTCGCCGCCGCCACTCTCCGCCTTCCCGAAGGCTTCATCCCTCGCATTCACATCACGGGCCTGCCCGGCGTGGTTTACTCCTTGCGCCTGGACGGCACTGCCTCCGAACAAAAAACCTTCGATCTCAAGCCCGTCACAGACTCCTCCTTCGAGGTCGTCCCGCCGCAGGCAAAGGTGGGCCTCGGACTCAGCCTTCAGGAAATCCGCCAGCAGATTGCCGAGCTGGAAAAAGGAATCGCGAAGGATGATGCCGATGCAGCCGCACTGGAAAACACCAAGCTTTCAGCTCGCGAGAAGGAGGCCCGCAAAGCCGGATACACAAAAGCTCGGACCGAAAAAGAGATTCAGCTTCAGACCTTGCGGCCCAAACTCCAAAGCCTCGAAGGACAGCAGACCGTCCACTTTGATCTCATGCCCGGCCGCTACACCCTTTTGCTTGATCAGCCAAACGGCAAACTCGAGTTCTGCAAACTCATCGTCACCGCCGCTGCCAAGTCTTCCGCTCCCAAGCCTCCCGCTCCGTGAACCGTCTGCTCAGAGCCATCGCGGCCTTCCGCGCCGCCCTCCGCGAGGAGGTGCCTCCACCTTCCGCGGAAGGTGCAGGCGGAAGCTCCATGGGCGGCTGGCCTCCTGAAGCGCGTCGCGAAACTCCAAAGGCAAATCCGGCCTACATTGCCATCTCCCTCGTTGTCTCGGCGCTGTTGATCACGGCTGTTGGCGGCGGCTTGCTCTGGCACTTCCAGCGGCAGCAGGAGCAGCAGGCGCGCGCCGCCTACGCAGCAGCCATCGAAAGACTCTGGACAGAAAACAGCCTCATTCTCGACGACTCCAAAAAGTTTCTTCTCGATCAGCCCGACTTGGAGGAAGGAGAAAAACGGCTCAAATCCCACGCGCAATTCTTTCGCGCCACGAAGCAGGTGCTTTACTCTCCGGACAAAGAGACCCCGCTCGTCCTGCCTTCGGAAAAAGCAGAGGACCTCTCAAAACTCAAAGACCTCCTCGATGCGTGGTCAGCCCTGCATGCGGCCCCTTGGAAAAAACTGCAGGCAGAGGCAGACAGGGCCACGGCCGAATCTCTCTACGCAGCCGCACACGAGTGGGAGCAGGCGCGCCATGCCACCTGGAAACAGCTTCGCACCTTCCTTGATTTGCAGAACCTTCCCCTGCCTCCGGGCACGGTCGTTCAACCCCTGAAAAACATCGCCAAAGAGGCGCTGCGCCGCACGGAGCCTGACCGTTACACCTGCATGCAATGGTCGGACTTGTTCGATCTCATGGAACGTCAGAACAGCCTCATGGATCCTGAAGCCCGCCTCTGGCTCAGGCTGTGGCTGGATCTTGGAGGCCCCGCCTACCCAGCTGCTTTGGAGAAGATCTTCGCCGACAGCTCGCTGCCCGTATGGCTGCGTGCCAGGGCGCTGGCCGTTAAAACTCAGAAGGACAAGGACGGCACGGACCTGCAGGCGGAACAAAACAAGGAAACCGTCCCCGCCCGCCCGCCAGAACCGCCAAAGCCCGGCGTGGTGT
Organism: Prosthecobacter sp.; assembly: GCF_044226605.1. Classification (GTDB taxonomy): domain Bacteria; phylum Verrucomicrobiota; class Verrucomicrobiia; order Verrucomicrobiales; family Verrucomicrobiaceae; genus Prosthecobacter. The sequence goes on from NZ_JBGAGS010000014.1 coordinate 85,485, forward strand.
TTGAAGATGCGGACGCCTTTCCACCCACGCACGACATCCATGTCCTCCTGTTTAAATTCGGTGAAGACCTCTCGGGCAAAATCGCCGGACTAAATGTCGCTCCTGACATGCAACTGCTCGCTGGCGATGCCTGGGATGCCAGCCCCGCTCCCGAGGGCAGGACCGTCATCGAAAAAGGCCGGATGAATCCAATGATGCCCATCCGCATGGGGGACAAGGAGACCCTCGTCTTCGGTGCCAGCGTGGTCGCCCAGCCAAACGAATTCGTCCGCTTTTCCATCGTCGGCACGCTGCGTTCCATTCCGGATCACTACCGCATGTCTGACCATGGCCTCCGCCTCGTGGGTCGCAGCAATGACGGCAGGCAGGTGCTCTTTGATCTCCGCCTCATCCCCGCCCGCACCGTCGTCACACGCCCCGTTTTCACGCAGGAGATTCCCGCCACGGCGGACAATGCTTCATCTCCCACCCTGCGCATGCCGCCAGGCTTCATTCCCCGTTTGCACCTTCTTGGAATGGGGGATGTGGTCTATTGCTTGCGGCTTGATGGCACCGCTTCGGAGCAGCGGATCTTTGATCTCAAACTCACGGCGGATTCGTCCTTCGAGGTCGTCTCGCCAGATGCCAAATCGGGTCTGTTGGGCAATCTTGCGCAGGTCCGGTCAAAGATTGCCGAGCTCGAAGCCGGCCTGCAAAAAGACGCTGCGGACATCGCTGCTCTGGCCACCTCCAAACTTTCCCAGGCCGAGAAGGACGCTCGCGTCGGCGCTTACTTCAACACCCAGCTCCAGAAAGAGAACCAGCTTCAGTCTCTGCGCGCGCAGCTTCAAAGCCTCGAAGGCCGGCAGTCTCCCCACTTTGATCTCATGCCCGGTCATTACACCCTCCTGCTGGACCAGCCCTCCGGCAAATACGAGCTCTGCAAGCTGAACGTCTCTCCCGCTGCCAAGCCCTCCACTTCCAAGCCTTCTCCCCTGTGAAACCCCTGCTCCATGCCATCGAGGTTATCCGCGCTGTCCTCAAAGAGGAATCTCCTCCCTCTTCCGTTGAAGACGCTGCCATAACTTACGCGCAGTCCTGCGCCGATGCCGAGCGCCGCCTGGACCGCGTCTCCGCCATGCTTCAGAAAGGCAGCGACTACCAGGCTCTCCAGGTCGCCGAGGAAGAACCGCCCTTGCTCGACCTCGCCGCCATCCTCAGCTTTGGCGAAGAAAAGAACTGGTACGCCTATTGCGAATCTCACGGCCTCAAGACCGCCGTCCGTCTCAATGCGCGGCAGATCCAGGATCTGGAAAACCTCTACGCCAAGGGGATCTCCGCCAATCACCCGCTCTACAAGGACTTTCGTTCAGCCGTCCTCTCTCGTGACGACGAGAAATCTCTCCGCATTGTCAGGACCATCCTCAAGCTCAATCCCCAGGACGAGAACGCGCGCAAAGAACTCCAGCGCCTCGAAAACAAAGGCCTGCAGGAAAAAATCGACCTGCTCCGCGAGGCCCTCAAGACCGATGACGAAGAACGCATCGCCGCTCTCACGGAAGGCATCAGGGCCGTCGCACCTCCGGCAAAGCTCGAGCGCCTGGACGTTTATCATCAGGGGGAGGACATCCGCCAGGCCCTCCGCCGCAGGCAGGCCGAGGCCCGCGTGCCCGGCATGATCGCCACCCTGCAGACTCTCAAGTCCGAAGGCCAGTGGCGCCAGGTCGGCCGCCTGCTCGAAACCTTGGACGCCTTGATCGCGGAGCACGGCCTCGTCCCTGCCGATGATGCTCAGCAGTCCGCCATGACGGAGCTCTCCCGCTACTACCAGAAGGAGAAAGCCGCGGACGAAAAGCAGCGCAGCTTTGACCGCGCACTCAAGAGCTTCATCCTGTTTGTCGAGGAGGTGGAGACTCGCCTTCTCACCGGCTCTGGCGTCACCTTTGCCGAGGTCGCCGAAAAGGACGAGACCTTTGTGAAACGCTGGAAGGAGCTGGAGGGCTACCAGCTTCCCGTCGCCAATGAGGCCCTGCAGCGCCTCCGCACCGCAGGTCAGGAGCTGCGCTCCCGCCTGGAGCGCATGCAGCGCGCCCGGCGCATCCGCACCATGTCCATGGCCGCAGCCGCCTTGCTGGTCCTTTGCTTCATCTCCGCCCTCGGCCTCCATGCCTGGAAGGCCTGGACACTCACTCAGGAGCTTGCCTCTTATCAGAAAAAAGAAAGCACCGGCGCGGCGCAGGATCTCATCAAAAAACTCCGCAGCGAGGAGGAGCTACTTCTCCGCTGGCCCTACCTCCAGGCCAAGATCGAGGAAGTCAGCGCCTGGGCTTCCAAGGCCAGGGGCACCGATCAGCAGGCCCAGGATGCCCTCGCCGCCCTCGAAAAATCCTTCGATGGAGACAGCACCAAGCTTCCCGCTCCTCAGCTCGTGCGGCAGCTTGCCGATGCCGAAGCTCTGGTGAAACAGCTCGCGGGAGATCTGGCTTCCAGGCAGAAAAACCGCCTCACCGCTCTCAAGACCAAGGCGGATCTCCACCTCGCCACCGTCCTCAAGGGCATCTCCACCAGCACCAGCGCCACGCTCGGCCAGATCGAAAAAACCAGCACCGAGGAGCTCACTCATGAAAAGCTGGCCGCCAAAGTACGCACCAGCCGGGATGCCCTCGACCAGCAGCTCCAGCCGCTTGAAGCCCTGCTCAAGCCCGAAGTCCCCGCCCTCGCCCTGCCGGCGGATCTCGAAACCCGCATCAAGGCCCTGCGCCAGCGCCTCAACTCCTACAAGGATGACCTCCAGTCCTTCGCCACCCTGCGCACCGAGACCGCCGCCTCAAAGACGCTGGAAGACTACCGCAAGGCCGTCGCCAAGTGGCAGACCGTCAAGTTCGCCGAAGCCGCCCCGGCCACCAAAATGCTCGACACCATGCCTTCGGAGAAAGCCTTCCAGGCAGCACTTTATACCAGCGGGGACCAGGACATGCTTCAGGCCATTCTCGATGACAAATCCGGCCGCCAGATGTACCCGGACACCCTGCTGGAGGCGGACCTCAAGGTCATCCTCAGCTTCCTCCATGACGAGCGCCTGAACAACATTTTCGAAAACACCCTCGTCCATTACTCCAGCAAAAAGCCCTCCACCACCATCTGGTCCACCAGCAAGCCCGAGGAGACCGTCATCGGTGGCGCCACCCGCTGGAGCTCCAAGTTCTACGTGCCTGAGCCCTCCCTCACCTCCGTCATGTTCATCCAGCAGAGCTTCACCCGCGCCGGCACCGCCGGCTCCTATCAGGGAGACGCCGTCCAGTCCACCCGCCTCAGCCAGACCAGCGAATTCATGAACTTCATGGAGTTCGGCCGCATCGCAGATGAAAAAGGCGAGCGCGTGCAGCGCCCGCTCCTGGACGTCTTTGACAAGCTGAACCGGGACACCGGCGCCAGCCCCGTCGCCAAAGCCTATGTCATGCTCAAGCTTTACGACATGGTGAAGCTCCGCCCCTATTCCTGGGGAGATCACTTCTGCCCATCCCTCCAGCAGGACATCCGCGAGCTCCAGCGCATTCTCGCCTCCACCGCCCTGCGCAGCGAGGACTGGCTCGTCCCTGCCATGCGGGACAAGTGGACTGCCCCGCTCACCGCCTTCTTCAAATCCATCAAAGACCGCTCCTACATGAAGGAGGCCTCCGCCCGCCGCGCCTACCTTCGTGCCGTTGCCAATGCCGGCTTGAAATTCGCCGGCTACGTCGAGACAGATCTGTCCCTCGTACTCAATACCCAGGGCCGCACCGCTGCGGAGCTCTGGGTCGTTGGCAAAGAAGGCGGCAAACCTCTTCTGGTTCCCAACCCCTCCGCCGGCAGCGCCGCCTCGGACTCCGCCAGCCCCATCATCGCCTCCGCATCCGTCCCCCTCAGCCCGGTGTTTATCGTCAGCGTCGATCGCAAAGCTCTCGCCAAACAGTATCAGGACGCCCTCACCTCCCCCGGCATGGAGTCCAAGCCTGTTCTCAACGAATCCGTCTTCCTAACAGCTCCTTGATATGAGTGACACCACCTACACCCTGGAATGGCGCGGAACCAAGAAATCCGGGCTCACTTACGCCGACATCGAAGCCGGCCTCTCCGCCGGTGACATCCATTCCCTCTACAAAATCCAGGTGGATGGCAAATGGCTCGTCCTCCGTGACTTCCTGGAGCAGCATCGCGCCGCGTCTCAGGCCGCCGCTGCAGCCACCCGCAGCGCCCAGGCCGCGCAGCAGCAGCAGGCAGCTTATTCCTACCCGCCTCAGCAGGCCGCCCCTTATTCCTATCCTCCCCAGCACGCCCCCTACGCCTACCCTCCGCAGCAGGTCCCATTTCCTCAGCAGCCGCAGGCAGCCCCATCGCAGCATGCCATGCCGCCGCCGCCCCCTCCTCTGCAAAAAGGCGGTCACACCGTGCCCATGCCGCACAACCCGCACTCAAAGCCCCCTGCTCATAAAGCGGTCTGGGTGTGGCCGGTCGTAATCATCTCCGCCACCGTCTGCATCCTGCTGGCCATTGTGGCTGTGTACGTCATTGCCACCCACAAGTCCAACAGCCAGTACAGCAGTGGCAGCGCCACGACCACGAAGGGAAAACCGGAGTCCAAGGAAGGCCCCGTCAAGTTCCGCCCCTACTCTCTTACTGGAAAGGAATTCTACCCCAGCGCTCTCGTTTCCACTGCCAAGGTCGACTGGAATGGCGATGCCCAGGCTGCGGAGGACAAGAAGACTGAGGACGACGCCCAGCTTCGCAAAAACGAACGCCCCCTTTACGGCGATGAAAACAGCTGGCTTGGCCTCGAATTCGAAGGCCTGAAAAAAGGCGCCAAGATCAATGTCGAAATCTCCGCCGAAGGTTTCATGCAGCCTTCGAAAGAGCAGGTGATCGTGAACACCTTGGGCGAGGATGGCAGTGCCCTCATCATGCCCAAGATCGTCTGGAACTTCGACGCCCTGACCAAAGTCCGCCAGCAGCGCCCCATCAACGTCATCTTCTCAGCCTCCGTCGATGACAAGGAGCTTCGGCAGGTCACCGAAACCTACACCATGCGCTCCATCAACGACTGCCCCCTGCTCCTGCTCAACAAGAGTGGCGAAGGCGGCACCAATCTCTCCTTTCTCTTTGCCGCCTACGTCAACGAAGACCACCCCCAGGTTCAGGTGATCCTCAAAGAGGCCCTCGACTCCGGCCTGGTGAAAAAGTTCAACGGCTATCAGGGCGATGATCCGGAAAAGATCCGCAAGCAGGTGCGTCTTCAGGTCTTTTCAATCTGGAACGCACTGCAGCGCCGCGGCATCAAATACAGCAACGTCGTCACCACCCGCCCGGGCGACCGTGTCGTCAGCCAGAGCGTCCGCTTCCTGCAGGAATCCATCGACAACCATCAGGCAAACTGCGTGGACGGCACCGTGCTCATGGCCTCCGTGCTGCATAAGATCGGCATTCAATCCTACCTCGTTCTCGTCCCCGGGCACTGCTTCCTCGCTTTCGATGAAATTCCAAACAGCGCCGCCATGCCCACCGGCCTGGAAACCACCATGCTCGGACATGACGACATCACCGATGTGAAAAAAATGGAGTTCCTGTCCTCCGAACAGCAGTCCAAGGAAAACCTCGCCTCCGCCAAAACGTTTGTCACCGCCCTGGAAATCGGCAGCAGCAGGATCCAGGCCTGCGCCCGCAATCTGGAAGGCCAGGGCACTCCCAAATACCGTCTCATTTCCATCGAGGATGAACGCCAGAACGGCATCGATCCCATTCCTTACACGGGCGACAAATGAGTCGTGAACTCTCCATGCGCTCGCCTACCCTATTACCAGTTCCATGAGCATTCCCCAGGTCCCGCCCTCCAGCCACGCCCCCGTCTCCGGAAATCCTTTCCAAGACCCGAAGAAGACCCTCGACTGGTCACGCTCTGACATCGAGCGCAAATGGGGCTTCCACGGCGGACGCTTCACCAATCCCGGCAAGCTCATGTCCATGGTCCTCGGCGTGCTGCTCACCGCTGCCTTTTACGCCGTCATCGTCGTCATGCAGCAGCGCTGGCCGGACACCCACTGGTTCGCCGCCATGTTTCTCGAGCGCGGCCCCTGCCCCTACCCTACCATGCTCCTCTTCTTCTGGGCGCTCGCTCTCCTCTGGGTCAAATGGCGCAAGTTCATCCTCCAGCGCCGCGCCCTCGGCCTCCACATCATGCCCCAGGAGCCCGAGTTCGTCCTCACCCCCGAAACCGCCCGCGAAGTCCGCGACCGCATGTGCATGATGGTGGACAATCCCCACCACTTCGTCCTCTTCAATCGCATCGATCTCGCCCTCGCCAATCTCCACAACATCGGCCACACCGCGGACGTCGCCGCCATTCTCAAAGTGCAGGCTGAAAACGACGAGGCCCAGGTCGCCTCCAGCTACGGCATCGTTCAGGGCTTCATGTGGGGCATTCCCGTCCTCGGCTTCATCGGCACCGTCCTCGGTCTCAGCCAGGCCATCGGCGCCTTCACAGACACCCTCACCGCCGGGGGCGATCTCGCCGCCATCCGCGCCTCCCTCAAGACCGTCACAGGCGGACTCTCCACCGCCTTCGAGACCACCCTCGTCGCCCTCGTCTGCGCTTTCATCCTGCAGCTCCTCGTCAGCTTCATGCAGGCCCTCGAGTCCCAGTTCCTTGACGACTGCAACGACGTTTGCAGCAAGCACGTCGCTGGCAAGCTCCGCCTCCAGTCCACCTGATTCACACCCCGCATGAGAGGCCGGTTCAACAAATCAGACGGCAGCGTCGTCAGCTTCTTCGCCTTCCAGGATGTCATCACTGGCACCACCGGCTTTCTCGTCATCATCACCATCTTTCTCGCGCTGAATCTGGATGAAGTCCTCAGCACCAGCAGCACCCCGGACCCCCACGCCGAGCTCGCTTCCGCCCTGCGGAAAACTCTCGAGGAAATCGCCCAGGCCAAACGCGCCGCTCCCCTGACCGAACTCCCCTCCAACGAGACCCCCGAAACCCTCACGCGCATGATCGCGGAGCTCAAGCTCTCCATCGAGCGCCTCATCTCCGCATCCAACCCCAAGGCCACCGAACGAACCGAGGACTCCCGCCTCGACATCGAGGTTCGCATCGAAAAGCAAAAGCTCCTCACCACCGTCGAATCGCTTAAAAAGCTTCTTCCCGACCACACCAAGGAAGCCGCCGACGCGGAATCAAAACTCGCCTCCCTCGAAAGCGAGCTCAAGGAAGTCGAGAGCCGCCTCGCCCAAAGCTACGACCAGAAAAACATCCTACGCCTCATCCCCCAGAAAAGCTCCACCAACAAAGACCCCGTTCTCGTAGTCGTCGAAAAATCCGCCTACCGCATCCTCCTCTTTGACGGCTCCAAAGCCCGCCAGATTTCTTCTCAGGACGAACTCATGCAGGCGCTCACCGCCTTCCCGCCCGCCACCCACTACGCCGTTATCTACTTCAAGCCCTCCGGCTCCATCCAGTTCGAAGACATGAACAAGCGCATCCGCGGTGCAGGTTACGAGATCGGCTACGATCTCATCCCCGAGGAGATCCAGCTTGAAACCACCCCCGCCAAGGAGTGACCACCCATGCGTAAGCTCCGCCCCAGTTCCAGTGAAAGCCTCGACCTGCTGCTCGACACCCTGTGCAACATGTTCGGCGGCATCATTCTCATCTCCTGCCTCCTCGCTCTCCTCACCCACAACAACACCCCCACCCCGGGAGACCCCACCGAAATCACCGGCACCCAGGGCCGCCTCCTCGCCGAACGTCTCGATGCCGCCAAAAAAGAACTCGCCGGCATCCAGCAGCTCAGCAAAAAAATGAAGGACACCGGCCAGGACAAGCTCCAGGCCCTCCTCCAGGAGCGCGATGAACTCCGCGCCACTCAGGAGCGCCTGCGCCAGTTGCAGGCCTCCCAGATGAACGCCAACGACGCCTCCACCAAGGACCCCGTCGGCGACATCAAAGAACTCCGCGCCGAAGTCAAAGCCCTCGACATGCGCGACGCCGACGCCAAGGCGCGCAAGGAGGCCGCCCAGCAAAAAGGCCGCGATCTCGCCGCCAAGATCCAGAGCATCCGCAGCCAGATCACGGACAACAACGCCAAACAGACCGAGCACGTCCGCTTCCCCAAAGAACGCGAGATCACCAAGACTCCCATGAACGTCCTCCTCAAATACGGCGCCATCTACCCGCTCGTGGACGCCTCAGGAGAAAATTTCCCCGGCATCACCCGCGTCGAAAAAGCCGACGAAGCTTTTGAAGCCATCCCAAAAAAATCCGAAGGCATCGCCATGACCGACACCGCCGCCGTCCGCCGCCTCCTCGCCAGCTTTCAGCGCTGGGGCGGCTACGTCAGCCTCAACGTCTACCCCGACTCCTACGACACCTTCCGTGCCCTCAAGGAACTCATCCTCGAAGCCGGCCTCGACTACGGCTTCGACGTCATCCCCGAACACTTCATCATCACCTTCAGTCCGAAGGGAACATCGCCGAAGCCGTTGTGATCAAAAGTCGAAGGGTAAATCTACTGCCCGTCCTTCATCTTTTGCCTTCTGATTTCTCTCATCCTCTTCCATCCGACCAGCTTCTTCTGCTGCTCATCCCACAGCCGAAATGCCAGCGACTTCAGGCTTACACGAATCGTGATCGGCTTCACCTGCTGAAACACCGGATGAGAGTAATGGCACCGCTCCAGATGATAATTCGGTATCCTCGAGCTCAGATGATGGATGTGATGAAACCCGATGTTCCCTGAAAGCCACTGCAGCACCCGCGGCAGCTTGTAATAAGACGACCCCTGCAGCGCCGCAGCCGTGAAGTCCCACTCTTCGTGCGACTCCCAGTACGCATCCTCAAACTGGTGCTGAATGTAAAACAGCCACACCCCGCACGCCCCCGACACCCCAGTGATGATCGCCTGCACGATCAGGTAATTCCCCAGCCCGTAGATCCACGACATCACCACCGCCAGCCCCAGCAGCGCCAGATTCATATACCACACCGAGTTCTTCTCACGAGCATCCCCGCCCTTGGCTGGAATCCGCTGCAAAATCACAAACAGTACAAACGGCGCGATCACAAACAGCACAAAAGGATTCCGCGCCAGCTTGTACGCAAACCGCTTCCACCGCGAAGACTCGATGTACTCCTGCACCGTCATCGTCCACACATCCCCGATGCCGCGTTTGTCCAAGTTCCCCGTCGTCGCATGGTGCAGCGAATGCTCCCACCGCCACTGGTAGTACGGCGTAAACGTCAGCATGCCCGTGATGAAGCCCACGATGTCATTCGCTCGTTTCGATTTGAAAAAAGAGCCATGCCCGCAGTCGTGAAAAATGATGAACACCCGCACCACCAGCGCTCCTGCCATTACCGCCAGCGGCACCACCAGCCACCACGAAATCTGCAGCGCCCAGTAGATGCCCGCCCACAGCAGCACATACGGCACCAGCGTGTTCACCAGCTGCACCACAGCGCGCCATAGCGATGGCACCTGAAACCTCGCTACGATCGCCTTCCATTCTGCAACCGTCGGAAACCGAGCCGTCAGCGTCGGAAAAGTCGCTCCACTAGTATTCATAACGTTCCTTTCATCAGTCTATAAAGAATAACGCCACAGATCGTCTTTTCGATCGTTCAATACTTCCGCCACCAGAGAAATAACAAACCTGGATTGAGACTAAGTCCCAGAATAAAAAACACACGCTCATGCATCCACGACGAGGCCCTTGAGCGTTCTCTTCATTGTTCAGCACCTCGCGCAAATCCTCACCGAAAAGCGCGGCGTCTTGATCCAAGGGCGTGGGTCTGCAGAAGACTGCACGCCCACTTTTTTGCCTCCCTGCTTCATTCCAAAAAAAGGCGCGTAAACCAGATCCACCGCCATTCTCCTGCGTGCCACGTCCTGTCACTTCCCGGTATCTTTCGGTATGAAGCTGATCTCACCGCTGCGCTCCAGGCACGCCAGCTTCACCTGATTCGGCTCCGTCATCTTCGCTTTCAGCCGCAGCTGTTTCGAGAGGTCATCCTCGCTCACGTGGTGCCTCCTCAGCGTCGCCTCCCGCACCACCTCATCTGCCAGAAGTTCGGTTCCTGCGCCGCGCGGCCCAGTCCAAAGAAGTCGTCAACATCGCTCCAATATCGTCATGCCTACCCTTCATCACCTTCGGATCCACGGCGCGCAGCAAACACCACCACCTGCTCCTCCGCTTGTCCCTAGGTTCTCGCCTGTTCTCCTCATGGCATCGTCTGAACGGTTGTTGATGCATCCCCAGATCGTTTGAAATCCCCCCACCGGATGCCTCCCCCTCCCCCTCTCTCATCCACCACCCTGACACCCCGCCCCGTCTCCCACCCATCCACCCCCGCCCCCGGCTTCGAAATCGAGGAGCACCGCTCACAGCCGCTCCCCATGAACCCGCCCGACGATCACCCCTCTTCCCCCGATGTCGGGCCCTATAAGCAGCAGCAGACACAGCCACCCACTTCTTCCGGCAGCGAAGGCCCCACCCGCCGCGAATTCGTCACCCACATGAGCACCTGCGCCGCCAGCATCTGGGGCGCCCAGTTCCTCTCCCCCTCCCTCCACGCCCAGCAGCCCGCGCCGCCACCCGAGCCCCCCGCCTTCACCGGCCCTGGCACCACCACGAAACTGACCCTCACAGTTAATGGCCAGGCCCACGACCTCGAAGTCGACACCCGAACCACTCTCCTCGACGCCCTCCGCGAGCATTTGAGCCTCACCGGCAGCAAAAAGGGCTGCGATCACGGCCAGTGCGGCGCCTGCACCGTCCTCGTCGGCGGCCGCCGCATCGTCTCCTGCCTCGCCCTCGCCGCGATGCATCAGGGAAAGGAGATCACCACCATCGAAGGCCTCGGCACTTCCGAAAAAATGCACCCCATGCAGAGCGCCTTTGTAAAGCACGACGGCTTCCAGTGCGGCTACTGCACCCCCGGCCAGATCTGCTCCGCCCTCGCCATGCTCGGAGAAATCAAAGCCGGCATCCCCAGCCACGTCACCACAGACCTCACCGAGCACCCGCCCTTCACCCCGGCGGAAATCCGCGAGCGCATGAGCGGCAATATCTGCCGCTGCGGTGCCTACTCCAATATCCACGCCGCCATCACCGAAATCGAAAAGGAGGGCGTCCTGTGAAAGCCTTCACCCTCCAGCACGCCTCCACCCCCGCTGAGGCCGCCGCAGCCACCGCCCACCATCCCAGTGCCAGATTCATAGCCGGCGGCACCAATCTCCTCGATCTCATGAAGCTCCAGGTCGAGACCCCCGCCCATCTCATCGATGTCACCCGCCTCGATCTCGACAAAATCGAAGATACCCCCGAAGGCGGACTCCACATCGGAGCCCTCGTCCGCAATACCGACCTCGCCGCCCATCCCCGCGTCCGGCGCGACTACGCCGTCCTCGCCCGCGCCCTCCTCGCCGGCGCCAGCGGCCAGATCCGCAACATGGCCACCACCGCCGGAAATCTCCTCCAGCGCACCCGCTGCCCCTATTTCTACGATCCCAACCAACCCTGCAACAAACGCACCCCCGGCAGCGGCTGCGGCGCCCTCCATGGCCACAGCCGCCAGCACGCCATCATCGGCGTCAGCGACTCCTGCATCGCCACCCACCCCAGCGACATGGCCGTCGCCATGCGCCTCCTCGATGCCACCATCCACACCGTCCGGCCCGATGGCACCCTCCGCACCATCCCCATCGCCGATCTCCATCGCCTCCCCGACAACACCCCGCAGCACGACACCACCCTCCTCCCCGGCGAACTCATCACCTCCGTCACCCTCCCTCCGCCCCTCGGCGGCCGCCACGTTTACCTGAAAATTCGCGACCGCGCCTCCTACGCCTTCGCCCTCGTCTCCATCGCCGCCGTCATCCAGCCCGGTGGCACCGGCCGCATCGCCGTCGGCGGCATCGCCCACATCCCCTGGCGCGTCGAAGCCGCCGAAGCCGAGATCCCCCACGGTGCCAAAGCCGTCACCGCCCGTCTCCTCGCCGGCGCCAGACCCACCCCCCAAAACGCCTTCAAGCTACCCCTCGTCGAACGCGCCCTCGCCTCCATCCTCGACGACGCCCAAGGCCCCCGCCCCTAGCCCGCACCTTCTGAGTATTGTAGTAGCGGCTTCAGCCGGCTCCGGCCACCCAGCGCCCCCTCACCACAAATCCATCCCGATTGTGCCATGCTGCGGGCCTCGCCGCTCTCCCAAATCATAAATCAAAAATCATAAATCATAAATCGCTGCCCCCCTCCCCACCCTCCTCTCATCCTCGCCCCTGACTCCCTTCGCCCATCCGCCACGCCACCTCACTTCGAATAGAGAAGCGCCCTCATAGCGGCTTCTCCCCATGAAATTCGACACCCCGGCCGCCACCAACCCCATCGACCAGCTCACCGTCATCGGCAAACCCATCAGCCGCATCGATGGCCCCCTCAAAACCACCGGCACCGCCCCCTACGCCTACGAGCGGCACGACGAAGAAGTCAAAAACCCCGCCTACGGCCACATCCTCGGCGCCGGCATTGCCAAAGGCCGAATCCTCTCCATCGACCTCGCCGCAGCCAAAGCCGCCCCCGGCGTCCTCACCATCATCACCTCTGAGAACGCCGGTAAACTTGAAAAAGGCGAGCACAACATCGCCCCCCTCCTCGGCGGCCCCGAGATCCAGCACTACCACCAGGCCATCGCCGTCGTCATCGCCGAAACCTTCGAGCAAGCCCGCGACGCCACCCACCTCATCAAAGTCAAATACGCACCCGCCAAAGGCGCCTACGACCTCGCCGCCGCCAAAGACTCCGCCATCAAGCCCAAGCCCGGCATCGCGGGAGAACCCGACACCGCCGCTGGCGACTTCGACAGCGCCTTCGCCGCTGCCCCCGTCCAGCTAGACGCCACCTACACCACCCCGGACCAGACCCACGCCATGATGGAGCCCCACGCCTCCACTGCCGCTTGGGACGGCGACAAGCTCACCGTTTGGACCTCCAATCAGATGATCGGCTGGGCTCACGCAGACCTCGCCAAAACCCTCGGCATCCCCAAAGAAAACGTCCACGTCCTCTCCCCCTACATCGGCGGCGGTTTCGGCGGCAAGCTCTTCCTCCGTGCCGAAGTCGTCCTCGCAGCCCTCGGCGCCCGCGCCACCAAGCGCCCCGTCAAGATCGCGCTCCAGCGCCCGCTGATGATCAATAACACCACCCACCGGCCCGCCACCATCCAGCGCATCCGCCTCGGTGCTGGCAAAGACGGCAAGCTCACCGCCATCGCGCACGAGAGCTGGTCCGGAAATCTTCCCGAAGGCGAACCCGAAACCGCCGTCGCTCAGACCCGCCTCCTCTATGCCGGAGCCGGTCGCATGACCGCCATGCGCCTCGCCGAACTCGATCTCCCCGAAGGCAATGCCATGCGCGCCCCCGGCGAAGCTCCCGGCTTGATGGCCCTCGAAATCGCCATCGATGAAATGGCCGAAAAACTCGGCCTCGATCCCATCGAGTTCCGCATTCTCAACGACACCCAGGTCGATCCCGAAAAACCCGAGCGCCCCTTCTCCCAGCGCCACTTCATCGAGTGCTTCCGCACCGGAGCCAAACACTTCGGCTGGGACAAGCGCAAAGCCGCCCCATCTCAGGCCCGCGATGGCCGCTGGCTCATCGGCATGGGCGTCGCCGCCGCCTTCCGCAACAATCTCCTCACCAAATCCGCCGCCCGCGTGAAGGTGGACAAACGCGGCATCGTCACCGTCGAGACAGACATGACAGACATCGGCACTGGCAGCTACACCATCATCGCTCAGACCGCCGCCGAGATGCTCGGAGTTCTTCCCGAAAACGTCATCGTCCGCCTTGGCGACTCCACCCTTCCACCCTCCTGCGGCTCCGGCGGCCAGTGGGGCGGCAACAATTCCACCTCGGGTGTCTATGCTGCCTGCACCAAGCTACGCGAAATGATCGCCGCCAAGGCCAAAGTGAAACCTGAAGACCTCGACTTCGAAGACGGCCGCGTCACCGCGGGTTCCAACAGCTGGTCCCTCGCCGAACTCGCCGGAGAAGCAGGCCTCAGCGCCGAAGACCACATTGAGTACGGCGACCTCGCCAAAAAAGCCCAGCAGTCCACCTTCGGCGCGCATTTCGTGGAGGTCGGCGTCGATCTCTACACCGGCGTTACCCGCGTCCGCCGCATGCTCACCGTCTGCGCCAGCGGCCGCATCCTCAATCCCAAGACCGCCCGCAGCCAGGTCATCGGCGCCATGACCATGGGCGTGGGCGCAGCGCTGATGGAAGACCTCGTTGTGGACACCACCCAGGGCTTCTTCGTCAATCACGACCTCGCCAGCTACGAAGTTCCCGTCCACGCAGACATCCCCCATCAGGAAGTCATCTTCCTCGATGAAACCGATCCCGCCTCCTCCCCCATGAAAGCCAAAGGCGTCGGCGAGCTCGGCATCTGCGGCGCCGCCGCCGCCGTCGCCAATGCCATCCACAACGCCACCGGCATCCGCGTCCGCGAATACCCCATCACCCTCGACAAACTCATCGACCACCTCCCTCCTGTATCATGAAGGAAATCCGCGACCTCATCCGCTTCTGGGACGCCCGGAATGGCCAGCCCCTCGCCCTCGCCACCCTCGTCTCCGCCCAGGGTTCCAGCTATCGCCGTCCCGGCGCCCGCATGCTCATCAATGCCTCCGGCGACTACGCCGGCGGCGTCAGCGCCGGCTGCATTGAGGATGAGGTCATCGCCTGCTCCCGCAAAGTCCTCCGCAATGGCGAACCCCAGCTCCTCACCTTTGACACCCGCCTCCGCTTCGGCTGCAATGGCACCATCCAGATCTTCGTCGAAGTCGCCCGCGCTGACGTCATGAATGAAGTGCGCGAATGCATCGCCAATCGTCAGAACTGCCGCCTTGAAACCCTTCTGCGCGGAAACACGCTCGGCACACGGCTGGCTGGTTTTCACACACGCTCGGACAGCTTTGTGCAGAACCTTGAGCCCGTGCTGCGCCTCGTCCTGGTGGGAGACAGCTCGGACACCATCGCCCTTCGCACGCAGGCGGCGTTGCTCGGCTGGAATATCCTTCAATATGAAGCCCCGCCCGTGCCTGCGGATGCCATCGACAATCGTACCGCCGTCGTCGTGGCCACCCATCATTTCGGCCGCGACTGCGCCGCGCTGCGCGATCTCCTCCCCACACAGCTTCGCTACCTCGGCCTCGTCGGCTCCCGCCGCCGTCGTGACGACATCCTCTTCGATGTGCTGAACCAAGGACTCACGGTGAGCGACGGACTCTTTGCCCCTGCAGGCCTGCACCTTGGCGCTGAAACTCCCGAGGAGATCGCGCTTTCCATCGTCACAGAAATTCAGTGCGTGTTTGCCTCCGGTACGGCGCAGCAGCTCCGCCACCGCAGCGCGCCGATCCATCAGGCCCTCCCCGCCGCCCTCGCCCCATGCACCGCATCGGCGGCATAGTGCTCGCCGCTGGTGGCTCCACACGCATGGGCCAGCCAAAGCAGCTCCTCGCACCCAACGGCATCCCCCTGGTCTGCGCTGCCGTGCATGCAGCGCAGCACGGCGGCTGCGATGTCGTCTGCGTCGTCACCGGGAATGCAGCCTCTGAGGTGGAAAGCGCCGTTGCTTTGCTGCACCCGCAAATCGTGCACAACGAGCACTGGCAGCGCGGCATGGGCAGCTCCATCCGCCTTGGTCTCCAGGCTCTTGATTCCCTCTCCGCCGTCGTGGTTCTGGCCTGCGATCAGCCTGCCGTGACTGCGGAGGTCATTCGCGCTCTCATTGAGCGCTACCAGCAGACCGGCCAGCCCGTCGTTGCGTCTGCTTATGCCCAGACGCTTGGCATTCCCGCGCTGTTTGACAGCTCCTGCTTTCCCGAACTCATCAACCTTCCTGACGATCGCGGCGCAAAGTCAGTCATTCACACCGCTCCCGCCCGCGTGGCGTCCATTCAGTTCCCAGCCGGCGCCATCGATCTCGATTCACCCGATGACGTGACGGCCTGGCAGAACAGCTCCCGTCCCGCCGATCAGTAGCTCGAGCGGGTCGTCGTCGTCTCAGTGGTTTCCGCCACGGTGGTGGTGGTGGTCACCGGACCTGGCACCACCGTCTCTCTCCTCACGGTGGTGGAGATCGGCCTGTCATCATGATCGTCAAACGAGATGCAGGATGAGACCACCAGCATGGCTGCCAGGGAGACAGCTTCGAGGACAGAATTGCTTTTCATATTGTTCCTGTTTCGCCGCCCAGTGCCTCCTTGCGCGTATCCAAGGTGAAAAAAGACCGGCGCGCGTCATCTCCGAGCCGCGATACATGGGTTAATCCTATGAGAGCCATCTGGAAAGGCACCATCAGTTTTGGACTCGTTTCCATCCCCGTCTCGCTCTATCCGGCCATCCGTCGCGAAGAGCTGCAGTTCCGTCTCCTGCGCAGCTCGGATCACAGTCCGGTGAACTACAAACGCGTGGCCGAAAAAGACGGCAAGGAAGTCCCCTGGGACAAAATCGTCAAAGGCTACGAATACGAAAAGGGCAAGTTTGTGATCATCAAGGAGGAGGACTTCAAACGCGTCGATGTGGAGGCCACGCAGACCGTTGAGATCATGAACTTCGTCTCTGAGGCAGATGTGGATCCCCTGCTCTTCTACAAGCCTTATCACCTCGAAGTGGGAAAGGGCGGTGGCAAGGCCTACATGCTTCTTCGGGATGCTCTGAACCGCAGCGAAAAGATCGCCATTGCTCATGTCGTCATCAAAACGCGCCAGCATCTCGCCGCCATCAGGCCGCAGGACAAAAACCTCATGCTGGAGCTGATGCATTTCCCGGATGAACTGCGGGACCGGTCCGAACTTAAAGCCCCCGAAGGCAAGGCTCCCGGCAAGGCGGAGATCAACATGGCTGAGAAGCTTATCGAGAGCATGACCACTCCGTGGAAGCCGGAGGAATACAAAGACGAATACCGCGAAGCCGTGGAGGCCATGATCGAAGACAAGGTCAAGCATGGTGATAGTAAATCGGTCAAGGCTGCCAAGGCCAAAAAACCATCCAACGTGATCGATCTCGTTTCAGTGCTCCAGGAAAGCCTGGCAGCATCCAAGTCCAAACGCAGCAGTTCGCACAGCACCAAATCCGCACATAAAACGGCATCGACCAAGCATGCCAAAAGCCGCAAGAAGGCGGCATAAAGTCACCTTATGTCCCTTCGCGAATACAAAAAGAAACGGGACTTCAAAAAGACCGCCGAGCCCCCGGGCAAAAAGGAGAAACGCGGCGCAGCACGGCGCTTCGTGATTCAAAAACACGCCGCCTCTCATCTCCACTACGACTTCCGTCTGGAACTCGACGGCACCCTGAAGTCTTGGGCCGTGCCGAAAGGCATGCCGTTTGCCAAAGGAGAAAAGCGTCTAGCTGTGGAAGTCGAAGACCACCCCGTCTCCTACATCGATTTTGAAGGCCCCATTCCCCAAGGGCAGTATGGCGGTGGCACCGTCATGGTCTGGGACACGGGAACATACGAGCCTGCATCCAAGGCACCTCTCAAAGAGCTGGCCGGAGGAAAGCTGCACTTCACCCTCAGCGGCAAAAAGCTGAAGGGAGAATGGTATTTGGTCAGGCTGCGCGACGCGAAGCAGTGGCTGCTCATCCGCGGCGGAGAAGACATGAAGCCCGTGACCAAGCGCATGGATGACACCTCTGCTCTTTCCGGCCGCAACATGAAGCAGCTGGCCGATGCCAAGCCATGGACGAGCTCGAGAAAGAAAGCAGTGCCTGAGCCAAAATCTCTTCCCAAGACAAAACGGGCACCCAAACCAATCAAGAGTTCCAAGCCATCGGCAGCCGCCTCCGCTTGGTTCGTCGAGCCCATGAAGGCCAAGCCCGTGTCCGCCGCGCCTGAAGACGATGGCTGGATCTACGAAGTGAAGTTCGATGGCTTCCGTGCACTCACCATCCAGCAGGGCGGCCAGACCTCGCTCATCTCACGCACGGAGAAGGACATGACGCACAAATTCCCCGCCATCACGGAGGCTCTGGATGAGCTCTCCCTGCCAGACTGCATTCTGGATGGTGAGATCGTGGCGCTCGATGAAAAAGGCCGCTCATCCTTCCAGCGCTTGCAGGCCTACGATCTCGGCCGTGAGAAGCCACCACTGTGCTACTACGTCTTTGATCTTCTCCGCTTGAAGAACCGTGATCTCACCGAACTGCCTTTGCTCAAACGCAAAGAGGCTCTGCGGAAGCTCATCAAAAAGTCCCACGTCATCCGCTTCTCCGACTCCCTCGAAGGCGATGTAGAAGTCCTGCTCAAGCATGTGCAAAAGCTGGGACTGGAAGGAATCATCGGCAAGCGGCCCGACTCCACTTACGAGGCCGGTCGCCGCAGCGGCCAGTGGATCAAGCTCAAGCTGCACCACGAGCAGGAGGTGGTCATCGGCGGCTACACCCAGCCAACAGGAAGCCGCAAGCACATCGGCGCTCTCATCGTCGGAGTTCATGCAGACGGAAAGCTGGTGTCCACCGGCAAGGTCGGCACCGGCTTCGACGCCAAACTGCTTCGCACCCTGCATGAGACATTCCAGCCGCTCATTCAGGAGAAGTGCCCCTTTGCCAATCTGCCCGCAGACAGCAGCGGTCGCTGGGGCCAGGGAATCACCATGTCCGAAATGAAACACTGCACCTGGCTGAAACCTAGGCTCGTCTGCCAGGTCAAGTTTGCCGAATGGACGCAAGACAACCGCCTGCGCCAGCCTGTCTTCCTCGGCATGCGCGAAGACAAACCTGCCAGCGAGGTGGTACGCGAACGCCTCAAAAAGTCATGAGCCGCAACCAATCCCAGCTCGAAGTGGATGGCGTGCAGGTGCCCGTGAGCAATCTGGACAAAATGATGTATCCGGACGCTCGCTTCACCAAGAGCGACGTCATTCAATACTACATCCATATTGCAGAGTGCCTTCTCCCACATCTGCAGGCCCGCGCCCTCACCTTGAAGCGCTACCCGGATGGCGTGAAAGGCTTCTTCTTTTATGAGAAGGAATGCCCCGATCACCGCCCCAAATGGGTGAAGACGACGCAGGTGGCCAAGTCCGACGGACACATCAACTACTGCATCATCGGCGATCTTCCCTCCCTCGTCTGGGCCGCGAACCTTGCCAATCTGGAGTTCCACACCTTTCTCCATCGCAAGACCTCAATCAAACGCCCCGCCGCCCTGGCCTTCGACCTCGACCCCGGCACACCAGCCGACATCCTCACCTGCTGCAAGGTGGGCCTGCTGCTGAAGGACTGCTTTGACTCCCTCGGCCTCCAGTCCTTCCCCAAAACATCCGGCTCCAAAGGCTTGCAGGTCTACGTGCCCCTGAACACCGTGGTCACCTATGAGCGCACCAAGACCTTTGCACGCACCGTGGCCCAGGCCCTGGAAAGCCAATACCCGGATCTGGTAGTTTCAAACATGCTGAAAAAGCTCCGCAAAGGCAAGGTGCTGGTGGACTGGAGCCAGAACGATGATCACAAGACCACCGTCTGCGCCTACTCCCTCCGCGCCAAAGACCACCCCACCGTCTCAACCCCTCTGACCTGGGACGAAGTCGCCTCAGCCGTGAAGCGCAAAAAGAGGCTCAGCTTTGAATCCAGCGAAGTCCTGACCCGCGTCAAAAAACACGGCGACCTCTTCGCCCCAGTTCTGACCCTGAAACAAAAGCTGCCCCTCCTGAAACAAATCGGGAAATAGGGAGCCAGGCCAGTCTGCAAAATGGGGGTCCAAATTCCGCCCCCACACCCCCATTTATTGCCGAATCCGACACACAACTCTGTCCCGCGAGACACCTCATCCCACGCGTTTTTCTCGACATTTTTAGACTAGGTATAGAAATTTGACAAAAACCTGGCTACTACGTGCCCTCGGCCTCAAAGCCCTGCGGGCCCCTCAGCTTCCAAACACCCTCACGCCAGAATCTCGCTCACCACCCGCGCCTGCGGATTCTCCACCAGCACCTGCTCGGTGCCATTGCGGCGGTAACTGAGGTGCTTGGCGTCGAGGCCAAAGAGGTGCAGCAGCGTGGCGTGGTAGTCGAAGTGGTTCACGACATCCTTCACGGCGTGGTGGCCGAAGTCATCGGTCGCCCCATGAATGTGTCCGGCCTTGAAGCCGCCGCCGGCAACCCACATGCTGAAACCGTAGGTGTTGTGGTCGCGACCCACGGTCGTGCGGTCCTTGGAGCCGGAACGGTTTTGAATGACAGGCAGACGACCCATCTCACCGCCCCAGTGGACAACGGTGGTGTCCAGCAGACCGCGCTGCTTCAAATCGATCACGAGGGCAGCGGCGCCTTGATCGACATACTGGCAGGCGGCAGGGAGTGCGGTGCGGATGTTCTGGTGATTATCCCAGGTCTGGTTTCCGGTGAAAAGCGAGACGCAGCGCACCCCACGTTCCACCAGACGACGCGCAATGAGGCAGCGGGTGCCGAACTCGGCAGCGGCGGGATTGTCGATACCGTAAAGCTTCTTGGTGGCGGCGCTTTCCTGATCGATGTCCAGCGCCTCCTTGGCGGCAGTCTGCATGCGGGCGGCGAGTTCAAAGCTCTGAATGCGTGCCTCCAAGTCAGCCTCGCCGGGGCGGGCTTCCAGGTGCTCCTTGTTCAGGCGCTGCACGAAATTGAGGTAACGCGACTGCGCATCGCCCTTGAGGCTGAGGGGCGCGTCGAGGTTGGGGATGCGCGGCTCCTTGGGGCGGATGACGGTGCCCTGATACAGCGAGGGCAGCCAGCCGTTGCTCCAGTTGTCCACGCCGAGCACGGGCAGGCCGCGCGGATCGGTGAGAGCCACGTAGGCGGGCAGATCCTGATTTTCCGACCCGAGGCCGTAGGTGAGCCAGCTTCCCAGCGTGGGGCGGCCGCCGGTGACCTGGCCATTGAGCAGGGCGTAGATGGACTGGCCGTGATTGTTCACGCCCGTGTGCATGGAGCGGATCAGCGTGACATCATCGACGATGTTGGAGAAATGCGGCAGCAGTTCGCTGACATCCATGCCGCACTGGCCGTACTTTTTGAACTTCCACGGGCTGCCCATGCACTCGCGGCTGGCGCCGGCGGCGTCGTCATACTTCACTTCACCGGGGAAATCCTTGCCGTCGTACTTGGTGAGCTCGGGCTTGGGGTCAAACAAGTCCATGTGGCTCGGCCCGCCCTGCATGAACATGGAGATCATCGCCTTCGCCTGGCCAAAACCGTGCGGTATCTTGGGCTTGAGATCAAAATGCTTCGGCCCGATCTGCTCCGGACTGGCTAGCAAATTCTGCTCCTTCAGCAGCGAGGCCAAAGCAATCCCGCCGATGCCGTAGGCGGAGCGGTTCAAAATGGAGCGGCGTGAGAGCATGCCTTTACCTACGCAGCTAGGGGGCCAAATCTTCCTCTTATCCCTTCACCACACTCCTCACCGTCCCCTGCGGCAGCCGGGTGATGATTTCCTCCCCCGCCTTCACCTCGGCAGCGTCCTTGAGTACCTTCCCCTCGGCATTCGTGGTGAAGGAAAATCCGCGTGCCAGCACCGCCTGCGGGCCGATGTGCTTGAGCAGTTCCGCGCGAGACTGCAGCCGGTCCGCCAGACGGTCCAGCCGATGCTGCAGGCCCTGCTGCAGCCTACGACCGCTCGTCTCAGCACGATGCACGGCCTCCGTGAGTTGCACGCGCGGATGGTGCGCAGCCAGCACATGCTGCTTCTGCGTCAGGTCGTCCGCCCAGGTTTGCAGACGCTCGCGCAGAGAGTCTCGCAGGCGCTGCTCATGCTCATCCACATTCTGCTCCGCCTGCTGAAGAAGGCGGCCGGGTGCATGCAGCAGCGGTCCTTTCGCGGTGAGCTCGATCACGTGCTGATGATGCTCCAGCAGCGTGCCCACCCGCGCCTTCAGCGTGCGGGCGATGCTGTCAAAGTGGCGTTGCAGCTCGCTAACATCTGGCGCCAGCAGTTCCGCCGCAGCGCTGGGGGTGGGCGCACGCAGGTCCGCCACGAAATCCGCGATGGTGAAGTCGATCTCATGCCCCACAGCGGAGATCACAGGAATGGGACAGGCGGCGATGGCTCGCGCCAGCACCTCCTCATTGAAGCACCACAGATCCTCCAGGCTGCCCCCGCCACGGCCCACCACGATGGTGTCCGGCACGGGCAGACCAAAGCTTTCCGCATCGCCAAGCACACGCAGCGCGCGCACGATTTCCAGCTCGGCCCCCTGCCCTTGCACGCGCACCGGAAAAACCATCACCCGCACCCACGGCGCACGCCGCGTGAGGATGTTCAGCATGTCCTGAATCGCCGCTCCGGTGGGCGAAGTGACGAGCGCGACGACACGTGGAAAGCGCGGGATCGCACGCTTGCGGTCGCCATCAAACAGGCCCTCCGCATGCAGCCTGCGCTTCAGCGCCTCAAACCTCTCCTGCAGCGAGCCTTTGCCCTTGGCCTGCACCTGTTTGACGACCATCTGGTACTGCCCGCGCGGCTCATACACGCTGATCTCTCCATGCACCTGCATCAGTGCTCCGTCCTGAATGCGCACACTGCTGCGCGCAGCAGCTCCACGAAACATGACGCAGCTCAACTGCGCCCCGGCGTCCTTCAGCGTGAAATACTGGTGTCCGGAGGATTGCAGGCGGTGATTGCTGATCTCCCCCTCCACCCACACGCTGCCGATGTGGCCCTCCAGCACGTCGCGGATTTCGCGCGTGAGCTGGGTCACGGAAAGGACGTCTGGGTCTTCAGGCATGGTCACCAATCCTTTGACCGAAAAAGCAGGCAAAGTCCAGCCTCAGAACACCAGATGCCACAGCCAGCCGATCATCCCCGTGGCCACCGACCACCAGCAGCGCGCCACCTCCATGACGCCCAGCCCTGGCGCAGGCGATGAAGCCAGAAACAACGCGATAAGCAGGAAGGCATTGATGAGGAAAATCAGCATCATGGAGAAGAACTCGCCATTGCGCTTCAAGTCCCCCTGCTCGGCGATCACTGTTTTCACCGTGTAGGTGGCATGAAAGCACCAGGTCAGCCCCACCAGCGCATAGAGAAAACGCATGGGCTTCAGGTGCACCGTCCACTTCCACAGGTGCACATCATGCGCCTGCTGCATGTCCAGCGCCAGCCCCACCAGGCCAAACACCAGCACAATGATCAGCGTGTAAAACGGCACCAAATACGGCGCCAGCGTGATCCAGGTGTTCGACTTGTCTGTCTCCACATAGCCGCCCTCGGCGCTGACCTTCCAGTCAAAAATACGCCCGCCAAACAGCCGCGCCGTCACGAGATGGCTGAACTCATGCCCAAACACATACGCCGTCACAGGCCGTACCCCGGCCAGATAGGCCACGCCCCAAACCACGCCGCCAAAGGTGAAAAAGATGAACTCCTCCGACTTCAGGAAATCCATCCGCGCAAACGCACGCCAGAGCATCATGATCAGCGTAATCGCTGTGACCAGACAGGCCGGAGCCAGCACCGCGCCGCCAATCCAGCGCTTCATCCGCAAAAGAAAAAGATCCCTCTTCGCATCCTGCCGGTTTCTTATTCCGGCGGGGCGATTGCGGGTCTCATGAAGATGTCTGCGCACGTTCGCGGTGGACATGGGAACAATGAGTTATTTAACGTTTGTTAAAGATCTTAACAATTTAAATGTGAATATGTGAATAATAATGTGTGCAATTATCACAACTTCGCCCGCTTTTCCACACTGCCAAAACCCTCAATAGCGTCATTTTTACCCACCCAAGACGAACGAGGGCCACCTCCGCTCCCCTGTAGCAGCACAACCGAACTTCAGAGCCCCAGTCGCAGCTCAAATGGGCCCCTTTCCACCCGCCTCACTTGCGGAAAATGAAGTACACCGCCCCGCACATGCACAGCGCTGCCCACACATAATCCCATTTGAACGACTCCTTCATGTAAAACACCACAAAGGGCACAAAGACCGTGAGAGTGATGACCTCCTGAATAATCTTGAGCTGCGGCAACGTCAGCGCCGTGCTGCCAATGCGGTTCGCCGGCACCTGCAGCATGTATTCAAAGAACGCGATGCCCCAGCTGATGAGGGCGGCGATGAACCAGGGCTTTGCCTTCAAGTCCTTCAGGTGAGCATACCAAGCGAAAGTCATGAAAATATTCGACCCCACGAGGAGTCCCACCGCTTTGATCACAGGCCAGTTCATCGGTGCATGAGAGCATGCAAATGCCAGATGCCAAGCGTGGCAGAAAGAGATGCCGCCTGATCAAGCCATGGGGCTTTCCAGCAGCCGCTGCCTCACACCCCACCGGCCAGCGCAGAGCCGCGCACGAGAAGGTCGAGGAACCTTTCCTCAAACGCTTCCTCGCTCGTCACTTGCATGAAGTCCACGCTGTGGCTGGCGCACTCGCTGGCAAGGCTGGTGACGAAGGCGTCAAAGGTCTCCACGTAGCGCTGCACATCGCGCTTGGTCAGCCAGAAGCGGCGACGCTCGCCGGTTTCCACTTCGGTGAGCTCGAGCTCGCCTTCAATCTCCGGCAGGCGCTCTTCCGGGTGGACGATCTGCAGAAAGTGGTTCTCCCCAGGCCAAGCGGAGACGCGGGCCACGGCCTCTGTGGCGCTGCCGATCTCGCGGCCGAAGAAGTCGCTGATGATGAAGATGATGCCGTAACGCTGCTTGCTGGGACGAAATTCCTCAAAGCAACGCTTCATGTCGGTGAGGCCTTCAAATTTCAGCTTCATCACCGCCTGGATAACTTTCTCGATGTTCCCCTGCCCGCGCAGAGGAGGAAGCTCCTGATGCACGCCGCTGCTCATGGAGTACAAGCTCACGCGCTGCTGCGCACTCAGCGCCAGGTAGGCCAGCGCCACCGCAAAGCGCAGCGCCTGCCGCCGCTTCTCCGGAAAGGGCTGCGCCATGGAGGTGCTGGTATCCAGCATGATGTGCAGGTTCAGCTCCTGCGTTTCCTCGTAAAGGCGCACGAAGAGCTTATCAAGACGCGCATAGAGACGCCAGTCGATGGCCCGGTAATCCTCCCGCGGTGTGTAGTGGCGGTAGTCCTTGAACTCACGTGTGAAACCGGTGGCCGACGTCGATTGCGAGCCACGCCGCATGAGCTGCCGCCGCTTGCGCAGCCGCAATGCCAGCACCCGCAGCCGGTCCAGAAAGGAGGCGTCAAAGAGGTCTTCGCGTTCGAGGGTTTCGGGCATGGGGCAGCAGTTGAGCGATGGAAGAAAAAACGGCGGCAAATGACGAAACCAAACGAGGAATGATCAATGGCTGACCAAAGCAGAAGGCCGTGCTCCAGACAAGAGGTTCATCAGCGGAACTTCATTCACAATGGGGCACAGCTTTGAGTTTCCGTGCAGGATGCTGAATATTTCGCAGAAACTGCCTTGCGTCTGTTAAGGTTTTTTGCCAGGCAGTGGCTCGCCCATGAGAATCCGCACCTCCATTCACCCTGGTGGCTTTAGCAGCCTGAGCTTTCTGGGACATCTCACGGCCCTTCTCCTGACCATCGCCGGCTGCCAGGGAATCTACATGAGCCTGAAGAACCGGGCGCCCGCGCATTTTACGACGGCTGAATTTATCGCGGAAAAGCCGGATGCGCAGTGGGTGGTGCTGGAGGACGCCGAAGTCAGCCTGGCGGAAGCAGCTTACAAGGCATGGATGGGAAACCTCTCGGAGGTTTTTATCCCGGTGCGAGCCAGGGGGCAGTCCACCACTGAACCAATACACATCCTGCTTTCCACCGATGACCCTGCCGTCATCTCTGCGCTGAAAAAATTGCGCGACTACGGCGGCACCAAGGAAAAGACGGTGGCCGCCGCCGCACGGCACTCCGAGAGGCTGTTCATGGAAAGAACGCTCCCGGGCCTGATCCGCTACGGCTTGATCTCCGACATCATCACACGATTCAGGCTCATGCGGCTGGACCTGCCGCTGGCGGACGACTTTGTCATTTTGGATGACGGAGAGAGACCCACCGCCTACCTCCCTGTCGCCATGGTGGCCGGTGCTCTTTTGATCTGGTTTTTCATGCTGTGCGACTCCATCCGGATCGCCGAGTGGCACTGGCGGCACCGGAAGCATCGCCGCATCAGCCGGTGATCTGAAAACCTTTGTGTGAGCCTGAGATGAAAAAGAGCTTTGGCGGGGGACGGGAGGAGATTGAGTCAGGTCATCTTAGCGCCTTGGGTGTTCGGCGCTCGCGACTGCTGCAAAGATGCTCAACGGAATCAGCAGGATGAAAATACGCAGGCACCAGAGCCAAATGTCAGCCTTTGGCTTGGCCGCGCGTGCCATGGTGGCGGCGGCACGCTGCTGTCCCAGCACGGCGGTCAGCAACTCAAGCGTCACATCCTTGCCGCCCATGCAATTGGTAAAGAGCGTCTGGATTGTGAAAAGGATACCCCAGGGAATGCCCCACCAGCCCACCGCCAGAGAGAGCAGCGTCCACGGCCAGGCGTGCGCACCGATCCCCTGCCCCGTGCGAAAGTACCGAACGTCGGAGCCGCGCTGAAAGCTCATCACGATGACTGAAAAATTATAGCGGAAGATCCTGAAGCGGCCGCCACGAAGCACGTCCTCTTCGATCTGCTGAATGGACATGCCTTCCGTCCCTGCCACGGGAAGCCCTTGATCCGGAAGCGGTCGGTCTGGAAAAACGAAGACATTGTCTTGAGGAGAGGCCGCCGCAGCCGGGGGTGCGTAAACATTGGGAGGAGCATACGCAGTCGGCGGAGCATAGGCACTTGGAGGAGCATACGTATTCGGTGGGGAATACGTGTTCGGGGGAGCATCGTTATTTGCAGGCGAAGGCAAGGGAGGCGGCGTGCTCATGAGAATAAAAAGCAGCGTTTGAAGCAGGTTTTCACATGCATGGCAAGAATTCGTCTTGCGGCAGACAAGAATATTTTAGTAAGAAGCCACCCTCCCAGCCATGCTTGCGGAACCATTCACTTTTGGCTGTCTGGTCGATCTCTTTGTCATCGCCATGCTGTGGTTTGGCGGTCAGGGCCTCCAGGTGGCGCTCAACAATCGCGCCCCCCTGGAGATCAGCGCCAAAGACTGGATTGCGGGAAGCCGGACGCGGAATGGATCATACTTCCAGAGGCCAGCTTAAATCTGTTCTGGGCTAAAAGCTGACTGCCTTCTCAAAGATCACGATGACATCGCCCGCAGCCAAAGGTTCCCTTGAAGAAAGGGTTCTGATCGAAGGCTGGACGGCAAGGCGTGGAGGAAAGCGAACGCCGTAAAAAGCCGCCGTTCGAGCCCTCCACACAGCAACGTGATAAAAGGAAGGGTAAAAGGGTCCTTTGCTAACCTTTTGCACCGCTGCCTCAACCGAGGTGCCGGGCTTGAAAATTCTGGTGCCTAAGGCACCGCAGACGATCACCTCTTTGTCTTTTGATTTCTGCCACTCAGGGGTGGCCGTCATGAAGCCCACATAAGCGCGGCTGAAGTTTTCCGCAGGCACCGGCGCTATGTCATTGTAAAGAGACGGGAGGTTGAGCTTCTCACCTCCGGAGTGATGACAGCCGCAAAGGACGCCCAGGCTGCAAAAGATCCATCCGAAGCATTTCATAAGGCGCTGAGCTTCACTCACGCCGCCTGCTGCGCAGGCGTCTTCACCTGATCGAGCAGCTTGGTGATGATGTCGTCCACCTTGACCTGACCGGCTTCGCCTTCAAAATTCAGGATGATACGGTGGCGCAAGGCCACGTGCGCAATGGCGCGCACGTCTTCCGTGGAGACGGCTGTGGAGCCCTGGATGGAGGCCCACACGCGGGCGCCGCGAATGAGCGCCTGCAGGCCGCGTGGGCTGGCACCGTAGCTGACGTAGCGCTTCACTTCCGGCAGCGCATCCGGCTGCTCGGGGTGGCTGCTGAGCACAAGGCGCGACGCGTAGTGCGCCACGGGATCGGCCACGGGAATCTTGGAAAGCTGCTGCTGCCACTCGATGAGCTTGGGCCCGTCGGTCATCGTGGCCAGCTTCGGCTCGGTGAAGCCGGTGGTGCGGCGGGAGATTTCCACCAGCGCATCGAGATCCGGAAAGGGCACTTTGATCTTGAACATGAAGCGGTCCAGCTGCGCTTCCGGCAGCGGGTAGGTGCCTTCCATTTCCATGGGGTTCTGCGTGGCCAGCACGAGAAACGGCTCCGGCACGGCGTGGCGCTCGCCACCCGTGGTCACCGAGCGCTCCTGCATGACTTCGAGCAGCGCGGCCTGCGTCTTGGGCGTGGCGCGGTTAATTTCGTCCACCAGCAGCAGGTTCTTGAAAACCGGGCCTTTTTCATAGCGCAGGGTGCGGTGGCCTTTTTCATCTTCACCGACGATGTGGGTGCCCAGAATGTCCGCCGGCATGAGGTCGGGCGTGCACTGCACACGCCCCGGCTCCAGGCCCACCACCTGCGAAAGCGTGCGCACGAGGTAGGTTTTGCCCAGCCCGGGCACGCCTTCCAGCAGCACATGCCCGCCGGAGAAAATGGCCACCAGCACATCCGTGAGGAGTTCATCATAACCGACGATGGCTTTTTGCATCTCGGTCTTCAGGCTGGTGAACAGGGTGCGGAAGTCGGCGGGGTCGGACATGGGGCGGACTCTCGCCAGCGGCTTTGTTTGCGCAAGAGGGCTTCGTGCTCTTCGTGAAAAGATTGGGAGAATGGCATGCGCCAAGGAGGCACTGGGAGCGCCGGTGTTTCACCGGCCTCTGGGAGTTCCGCAGGGTGAACACGCGCCGTGCTCTGAGTGAGCCTCATACCCTGCCAAAAGCCCCGGGACAGTCCTCAGGGGCCGATGAAACATCGGGGCTCCTGGGAGGGTCAATCCATCTGCACCAAAATCTCACGCGGCTTCGCGCCTTCTCCGGGGCCGATGATGCCACGATCTTCCAGAATGTCGATCATGCGGGCGGCCTTGCCGTAGCCGAGGCGCAGGCGGCGCTGGAGGAGGCTGGTGCTGGCTTTTTTCTCCTGTCGGATGACTTCCAGGCACTTCTCCAGGCAGTCCTGCTCCTCGGAGCTCACGCCGTCTTCGCCCATGTCATCTTCGTCGCCGAAATCGCCGCTTTCGTCATCGACCTTCACATCAAAGACCGGCTTGCCCTGGGCGACGCAGTGCTCCACCAGCGCGTGGATTTCATCATCGGTCACGAGTGCACCCTGGCTGCGCACAGGCTGGGCACCGCCCGGCGGCACGTAGAGCATGTCCCCTTTGCCCACCAGATTCTCGGCGCCTTTGCGGTCCAAAATAACGCGGCTGTCCAGCGCGGAGGAAACCTGGAAGGCAATGCGGGTGGGGATGTTCGCCTTGATGACCCCTGTGATCACGTCCGCACGCGGCGTCTGCGTGGCCACTATGAGATGAATGCCGGCCGCGCGCGCCATCTGCGTGATGCGGGCGATGGCCACTTCGATGTCTGCAGGCGCGGTCTGCATCAAATCGGCCAGCTCGTCCACAATGACCACGATGTACGGCATGGTGTCAGGAATCACCACTTCCTGGCGGCGTGGTGGGGGTGCCTGGGAATCGCCGAGCCAGGTGCCGCTGGCATCGCGCAGCTCGCTGTTCTCTCCATCCACCGTTTCGATCTCAGCGGTCTTGGGTGCGGAGGAAGGCGATTCTTCGGCGGCTTCCTTGGCAAAGGCGGCGGAGACTGCGGCGTCATCCACACCGGCCTTGGTCTTGGCCTTCGGCTTGGCAGGGGCGGCAGCGTTTGCCGCGGCGGCATTGGCAGCGTCAGAGGCGGCGGTTTCCGCCAGGGCGGCGGCGAGCACGGCATTGCGAGCGGCGCGGGCAGCATCCGCCTCGGCCTTGCGCTTGAGATTGCGATTGTTGAACGCTTCGAAGTTCCTGCAGCCTTCCTGTGCGAAAATCTGATAACGGTTTTCCATCTCCTTCACCACCCAGCGCAGGGCCAGCAGCGCCTTCTTCGGATCCGTAACCACGGGCAGCGCGAGGTGTGGCAGCTCCTCATAGCTCTGCATTTCCACCACCTTGGGGTCGATCATGATGAAGCGCAGTTCATCCGGCGCAAAGCGGCAGATCAGGCTGGTGACGATGCTGTTGATGCAGACGCTCTTACCACTGCCCGTGGCACCGGCCACCAGCAGGTGCGGCATCACGGCGAGGTCTCCGATGATCGTCTTGCCATACACGTCCTTGCCGAGGGCGACGGGCAGCTTGGACTTGCCATTCACGAAGACTTCGTCCTCCAGCAGCTCGCGCAGCGGCACGATGGTCTTCTCCGAGTTCGCCAGCTCGATGCCCACGGTGTCCTTGCCTGGGATCGGAGCGAGAATGTTGATGCGCTCGGCGCGTGTGGCACGGGCGATGTCGGCGTCCAGATTGGCGATGCGGCTCACGCGCAAGCCATCGACGGGCCGCACTTCGTAACGGGTGATGGCCGGTCCGCGGGTGATGTCTCCTGGCTCCACGGTGATGCCGAAGCTGGCCAGCGCCTTCACAATGGTGGCCTGAATGGCGAGCAGTTCGCCCTTGTTGGTGGGAGCACGGTGTTTCTCCTCAGGCCACTTGAGCAGGTCCATGGAGGGGAGTTTGTAGTCCTTGAAAAGCTTGGTGAGATTTCCCAGCGAGCCGTGCGGGGCCTGCTCGATCTTCTGCGCGCGCTTTTTCTCCCACACCTCGGCCAGCTTTGGCTTGTCGCTGTTGTCTTCGTGAGGCCGGGAGATGGAGGAGTCGATGATCTTGGGCGCAGGCGGGTCAAACTGCAGCGGCAGTTCCATGTTGGTGGCCGGCACAGGGGCAGGTGTGTCGCCACGCAGTTCCGCGCCAGCACCCTTGTCCTTTTTCTTTTTCCGCAGGCCCTCCGGCACCGGAGTCAGCGTGCCGGGAATGGTGTTCGCCGCTTCTTCCGCCAGCTTCTCTTCAGCCAGGCGCTGCGCCTCACGCTCCATCTTCCAGCGGGTGATCTCCGCGCGGATGTTTTGGATGACCATCAGCGGATGCTGGCCGGTCACCAGAAACAGACCGCCCATGTACGACACGCCAAGCACCATGGAGGCCCCCACATTGCCCAGCAGCTTCTTCAAAACCAGTCCGCCAAGCACATAGCCCAGCCCGCCCCCGCCGCCCACAGGGGTGTAATGGTCGCGCTCGTTCAGGAGGTTCAGCACATCCAGCAAACCGGCACCGCTGAAAATCAGCATCACCACGCCCAGAATGGCCGGGAGCGTGATCCGCACTTTGGAGTGCAGTTTGCACACGCCAAACCACGTCAGGCTAAACGGCAGAAGAAAGACGGCATAGCCCATGAAATAGAGCGAATAACCCGCCACCAGCGTGCCGACGCCGCCGATGAAATTGTGCGTTTCGCCCGAGGATTCTGAGAGCGCGAGGAATGAGCCCGAAGGCATGTCGCGGGGATCGTAGGACACGAGCGCCAGGAGCATCATGGCCGCGACCATGAGCAGCGCGATGCCGATGGCGTCATTCCACGGACCTTCTTTCTCGTCCGTGGATCGGGCGCGAGGGGGGCGGGCAGCGGCGGCACGGCTCATGACAAGAATCTGGTAATTCTGGCAGACGAAGTTATTTAAGGCTACCAAAATATTTACCTTGCTTCACTTTTGTGATTCGGCTTCGATCCCATCCGGGATGCAGCTTGACCGCGATATTCCCTCGAACATCTTTACCACCGCTCTCGTCACACCACACTCATGAAAACCACACTCGCCCTCACCCTCGCCGCTGTGCTCGCCCTCGGCGTCTCCGTCACCACCACCTCCAGCGCGCAGGACGCGGGCAAGGTGGACTTTGAAAAGCAGATCCTCCCCGTGCTGAAGGAAAGCTGCTTCAAGTGCCACGAAAAGGAGCACGAAGAGAACGGCAAGATGAAGAAGCCCAAGGGCGGTCTCCGCCTGGACAGCGCCGCAGCCATCACCAAAGGCGGCAAGGAATATCCGGATGAAAACGTCGTGGCCGGCAAGCCTGACGCCAGCTGGCTGGTCAAGACCATGGCCCTGCCAGACACCGACGACATGGCCATGCCTCCTGAAGGCAAAGGCGACCGCGTGAGCGCCGCCAACATCGCCCTGATCAAGAAGTGGATCACCGAAGGCGCCAGCTTCGGAGCTTGGAAAGGCGTGGAATAATTTTTCAGCATCACCACATCTCACCACGAAGGGCGGAGCCTAGGCTCCGCCTTTCTTTTTCCTCTTCATGAACACGCCTTTCCGCTTTACCACCTGCCGCGCCGGATCTGAACCCACGCTCAAGCGGGACATCGCCAGCCACTTTGCCGGCGAGCTAACGCCTGCCTTCATGAAGCCGCAGTTCATCACGTGGAAGGTGCGCTCTCCGGGCTTCATTCCGCCACGAAATCTCAGCCACTTTGCCCGCGTCAGCGGCACCTCCCTCGGCCTGTGCAAGACGATTCCTGATCTCGTGGAGCACACCCGCAAGCTCGCCCCCGCCAGGCCGCTGCACCTGCACGTCTTTCCCCGCATCACCGCAGAGGACGGCATCGAGCCTGCCACCTGGCAGCGCATCGACACTCTCGGCGCTGAAATCGCCGCCGCACTCGCGCAGGCAGGCATCGCGCTCGAAACACAGCGCCCGCTCGCCCATGGCGATCTCGTTCTCGACGTCATCGTCGGAGAGACGAATGAAGAACCTCTCTTCCTCGGCTGCCACGAGCACCAGCCCGGCATGCACGCCCAGCCCGGCGGCCTGCCCCGGCTCACCCTGCCGGAGGACGTGCCTTCACGCGCCTGGCTCAAGCTCGAGCAAGCCCTCGCCTGGCGCGGCTGGGATCAGCTCGATCTGCGCGGCCAGACCGCCCTAGATCTCGGCTGCGCCCCCGGTGGAGCCACCTATGCCCTCCTCCAGCGCGGCATGAACGTCCTCGGCGTGGACACCGGCGAGATGGACCCGCGCGTGCTCGACCTGGCCAGGAAGCAAGGCGTGCGCTTCGACCACTGGCGCACCGCCGCCGGCCGCCTGAACCTCACTGCCCTGCCACAGGAAGTCGCCCTGCTCCTCTGCGACATCAATCTCGCCCCGCCCGAAATCCTGCCCGACCTCCGCCGCATCGTGGATGCCGTGCAGGCCCGCCGGCTCATCCTCACCGTCAAGCTCAACACCCCAGCCCTGGAAGACCGCGCCCACGAGTTCATCGAAACCATCCGCGAGTTCGCCCCCGCCCCTGTGTTTGCCACGCAGCTCGCGGGCAATCGCCGGGAGATCTGTGTCTGCGCCGGTTAAACCCGCAGCGGCACCACCTTGCGGTCCAGATCATGCGTGGCCTGGATTCGGCGCACCGTGCCGCTGCGCGAGCGCATCAGGATGGAGTGCGTCTCCACGCGGTGCCCCACCAGACGGCAGCCGGGCAGCAGCGGGCTGTCGCTGATGCCTGTGGCGCAGAACAGAGCGCTCTCTCCCACGATCAGCTCATGCACGCGGAAGACTTGGTTCATCTCCTCGGCAGACGTCTGTTCCGCCACCTCGGCCCGGTGCGCTTCATTGTGAAACCACATGCGCAGCTGCATGTCGCCCCCGAGGCACTTCAGCGCCGCCGCCGCGAGGATGCCCTCAGGCGAGCCGCCCATGCCCACGTAAAGATCGCAGGCAGGCTCAGGCATCGAGGGAGCCACCGCCGCCGCGATGTCGCCATCTGTCACCATGCGCAGCGCGGCCCCGGAACTGCGGATCTGCTCCACGATTTCGTGATGGCGCGGGCGGTCCATGGTAGAAACCACCACATCCCGCTCCCGCTTGCCCAGAGCCTGCGCCACAAAGGCGATCACCTCTCCGAGCGGCATGTCCAGGAAGCAGCGGTCTCCCCTGCCCTCCAGCGCCTTTTTCACCGCCGGGCCGTAGGCGATCTTGTGACTGTAAAAGCTCGGGATGTTTTTCATCGCGCACGGTGCGCCATCCGGAATCTGCGCGGCCGCGATGACGGAGATGCTGTTTGGCAGGCCTTTCGCGATGTTGCTGGTGCCGTCGATGGGATCGAGAGCAATGTTGAAGCGCGGAGAGCCATCGCGCCACGTGCCGAGGTGCTCGCCCACAAAGATTCCCGGCGCATTGTCCTTGATCCCCTCGCCGATGACCACCTCGCCACGGATATCGAGAATGTCGAAAACACCGTAGATGGCCGAACACGCCGCGCCATCCGCCAGCTCCTTCTCACCGCGCCCGAGCCAGTGGATCGCCTGCAGCGCCGCATTCTCCGTGGCGCGCACAAATTCAAATTCAAGGATGCGTTCCAGATCGTGGGTGCTGCGCAGAGGGGGAAGAGTCGAAGCCATGATGGGGCAATCTTGACCGATGAAGCCGCAATGACGAATGAAAGAATTGCGTCATTTGCATGGCGCTTACTTCTGGCACGTCGGGCAGAAGAACGTGGAGCGCTGCCCCTGGACGATGCGCTTGATCTCCGTCTTGCACACGCGGCAGGGTTCACCCGCGCGGTCATACACGCGCAGCGTCTGCTTGAAGTAACCGGGCTCGCCGCTCTCGTTTAAAAAATCGCGCAGGGTGGTGCCCCCCATCTCGATCGAAGCCGCCAGCACCTTGCGGATCGCCTGCACCAGCTTCGCGAGCTTCACCTTCGCCACCTTCCCCGCCGCCTGCCGTGGATTGATGCCCGCCATGAAGAGCGCCTCGCTCGCATAGATGTTCCCCACCCCGACCACCACATGCGCATCCATGATCACCTGCTTGATCGCCGCAGTCTTGCCCTTGCAATCTGACTGCAAATGCTCCGTCGTAAACTCATCCCCCAGCGGCTCCGGCCCCAGCTCCTTGAGCAGCGGATGCTCCATCACATCTCCGTGAATCCACAGCGCCGCACCGAAGCGCCGCGGATCGTGCAGCCGCAACTGCTTGCCCCCGTCCATCGTGATCGCCAGATGATCATGCTTCTTGAACGGCGTGTCCGCCGGCAGCACCCGCAGATTTCCCGACATACCCAGATGCAGCAGCAGCGTCCCCTTCTTCGTCCCAAACAGCATGTACTTCGCCCGCCGCGTGCCTGACTCAATCACACAGCCCTCCATTTCATGAATCGTGTCTGGAATCGGCCAGCGCATCCGCTTGTCCCGCACGATCACCTCACGGACTCGTTTACCGAGCACGTGCGGCGAAACGCCGCGCAGGGTGGTTTCGACTTCGGGGAGTTCAGGCATGGCCTACTTCCCCTCCAGCGCCTGCTCCAGCGCTCTCCACGCCAGCATGGCACACTTCACGCGCTGCGGAAATTTCTGCACGCCTTCCAGCAGTATTAGCTCTCCCAGCGCATCCTCATTCGCCGGGGCACCGTCTCCCATGACCACTCGACGGAAGTCTTCCCGCACGGCGGCGGCTTCGTCCTTGGATTTGCCCTTGATCTTCTGCGTCATCATCGAGGCGCTGGCCTGGCTGATGGCGCAGCCCTGGCCGGTGAACTTGAGGTCGTCGATGTGGCCGTTGTCAGCCACTTTCACCCACACGTCGATCTCGTCGCCGCAGGAGGGGTTGTCGCCGTGGGCGTGGAGGCAGGGCGGCGGGATTTCGCCGCGGTTGCGCGGGTTCCGGGAGTGATCCAGGATCACCTGCTGGTAGAGGTCGCGGAGGTCGTCGGAGAGCATGGTCGGGAAACGTATAGCACAGGCTGGCGGCCTGCATCACGCAAAGAACTTACGCGCGAGGAGCAGCACTTCGACGAGGCGATTGATCTCTTCGAGCGTGTTGTAGAAATAAAAGCTGGCGCGGGTGGTGCCGGGCACCTTGAAGCGCTTCATCAGCGGCTGCGTGCAGTGGTGTCCGCCGCGCATGGCCACGCCGTGGCTGTTGGCAAACTCCACAAGGTCATGTGGATGCGCGAAATCGAGATGGAAGGCCACCAGCGCGCCGCGGTGCCCGTTCTGCGGGCCCAGGATGCGGATGCCGGGCACCTCCGCCATGCGCTGCACGGCGTAGTTGGCCAGATTGTGGTCATGGCGCTGGATGTTTTCCAGCCCGATGGCCTGCAGATAATCAACGGCAGCGCCGAGGCCGATGACCCCGGAGATGTCCGGCGTGCCTGCTTCAAAGCGGTGCGGCGGCGCTTTGTAGGTGCTGCTCTCCATCGTCACACTCAGGATCATCTCGCCACCGCCATGCCAGGGCGGCATGCTTTCCAGCAGGGCCATGCGGCCATACAGCACGCCGATGCCCGTGGGGCCGCACATCTTGTGGCCCGAGAAGGCAAAGAAATCGCAGCCGAGATCCTGCACATTGATCGGCATGTGGCCGGCGCTCTGCGCGCCATCCAGCAGTACCACCGCGCCCAGAGCCTTCGCGCGAGCGATAAGTTCCTTGGCGGGATTGATGGTGCCCAGCGAGTTGGAAATGTGAACGAAGGCGAAGAGCTTCACCTGCTCCGTGAGCAGCACATCGATGGCCTCGGCATCCAGCGTGCCATCGTCCAGCACCGGGATGTATTTCAGCGTTGCGCCCGTGCGCTGAGCCAGCAGCTGCCACGGCACGATGTTGCTGTGGTGCTCCATGCCGGTGATGAGAACGACATCCCCAGCGCGCAGATTTTGAGTGCCCCAGGTGTTTGCCACCAGGTTGATGCTCTCGGTGGTCCCACGGGTGAAAATGATCTCGTCCTCCGAGGCGGCACCGATGAAATGCGCCACCTTTTTTCGCGCGGCCTCAAAGGCCTCCGTGGCGCGGTTGCTCAGCTCATGCAGCGCACGGTGCACATTTGAGTTGTCCCGCTCGTAGTAGTGCGAGAGCGTCTGAATGACGGCGCGTGGCTTCTGGCTGCTGGCGGCATTGTCCAGATACACCAACGGGTGCCCATGCACCTGCTGATCGAGGATGGGGAAGTCAGAACGTATGCGGTGCCAGTCCATGTGTGCGGAGAGCACACTTAGCGAGCCGCCGTGCGCTGTCCAGCATCACCCACGGTGGCGGGCAGCTTGCCAGCATAGTGGCCGCGGCTTTCGATCTCGCGGGCACGCTCCTGCATGGTGGCAGGCTTGCCGTCCGTGGGCAGATTGTTTTCACCGAGCCAGCCCAGCATGGCAGAGCCTGTCTGGTCCATGAACTTCACCGGATAGCAATTTTTGAGGGCATTCCATGTCTGGCAACTGGTCAGGCCGAAAGAAAGCAGAACTAAAAAGCTTGTACGAGCGATTTTCATTAAAGTCGTGTTTATCATGACGTTGCGATTCTGTAAACAACAAGATGCTCAGCGCCGGAAAGCCACCTGGGGGGCGGTGCTGCGTTGCGCTGGCAGCATGCCGCGGCTCCCTCTGTTTTGGATCTCCTGTCCGCGCATTTCCTGCGTCTTGCCGTTTACCGAAGCCTTGCCATTTTCATCCGCAAACAGCAGGGCATAAGGAGCCAGCCTGATGGCCGTACCAATGAGCCCGCAGTTGCTGAGCAACAGGCAGGCGGTGACGGCATAAACCAGACGGGATTTCGAGGGCATTTGTTTGGTTTATCACACCCGCCTCCAAGAGTAAACATTTTTGATCTCCACAAGGAATGCCCAAACTTGCGCTTTCCGCGGCAAGCATTGCCTTTGGCACGCCGTATTGCACAGCCTTCCCGTCCCACCGCCATGAAGAAACTGCTCCCCCTCCTCCTGTCCCTCACCGTCTCGCTCCACGCAGAGATAGACCTCAAGAAGGGGGACAGCATCGCCATTCTAGGCAATGCCCTGCCCGACCGTGCACAGTACTCCGGGTGGCTGGAAACCATGCTGACGCAGGCCAATCCCGAAAAGGACCTCACCTTCCGCAATCTGGCTTTTTCTGGCGACGAAGTGCAGACGTGGCATCGCATCGACAACTTTGGCACGCGCGATGAATGGCTCAGCAAGGTGAAGGCGGATGTCATCTTTGCCTTCTACGGCTACAACGAGTCGTTCAAAGGATACGAAGGGATCGAAGAGTTTAAAAAGAATCTGGCCAAGTTCCTCGATGATGCGAAGGCGCAAAACTACAGCGGCAAAGGCGCGCCGCGCATCGTGCTCTTCTCTCCCATGGCCCTGCAAAAGCTGGCCAATCCCAGCCTGCCGCCGGTGGAGGAAAAGAACACGAACCTGCAGAACTACACCGCCGCCATGAACGAGGTCGCTGCCGCCAAGGGCGTGACGTTTGTGGATCTCTTCCAGCCCAGCGCCAAGGGCCTGCCAGAAGGCTCCACGCTCGACGGCCTCTACATCACTGACAGCGGCGAAAAAGCACTCGCCGAGGCCGCCTTCAAGGCCCTCACTGGCAAAGACGCGCCGCAGGTGAATGAAAAGCTGCGCCAGGCCATCAATGACAAAAACTGGGAGTGGCACCAGCGCTACCGCACCGTCGACGGTTACAATGTGTACGGCGGCCGCTCCGGCCTCGCCTACGCTGCAGGCGTGGGCGGTTTCAAGCAGAACGAGCGCAATCCCGAGAAGCCCTACATTTCCAA
The DNA here is from genome assembly GCF_044226605.1 of Prosthecobacter sp. Taxonomy (GTDB): domain Bacteria; phylum Verrucomicrobiota; class Verrucomicrobiia; order Verrucomicrobiales; family Verrucomicrobiaceae; genus Prosthecobacter. The sequence goes on from NZ_JBGAGS010000014.1 coordinate 123,893, forward strand.
CTACCAGGTGATGATGGAGGAGATGGCCCAGCGCGATGTGAAAACGGCAAACCGCGACCTGCGCGTGCATGCCATCGCCAAAGGCGGAGACCTGGTGGTGAAGGACGACAATCTACCGCCCGTGGAGAAGGTGCCGACCAACATGCCAAACCCAAAAGAGGGCAAAGAATTCAACAAGGTTCCCATGACCGGCATGACCTTCACCGCCGAAGGGCTGGTGGATTTTCCAGACGCCAGAGAAGCGATGAAGAACATCCAGCCCGAAGCCGGCCTGAAAATCACGCTTTTCGCCGATGAGAAGAAATTCCCCGAACTCGCCAAGCCGGTGCAGATGGCCTGGGACACACGCGGCCGCCTGTGGATCAGCGCCTGGAGAAACTATCCCGAGCGCACTCCCACCAGCACCAAGGGCGACAGTCTCCTCGTCTTCGAAGACACCGACGGTGATGGCACCGCGGACAAGATGACGGAATTTGCCGACAACCTGAACTGCCCCACCGGATTCAATTTCTACAAAGACGGCGTGATCGTGATGCAGTCGCCCAATCTCGTGTACCTTGAGGACACGAATGGCGATGGCAAAAGCGACAAGCGCACCATCCTGCTCATGGGCCTGTGCGCCGCAGACTCCCACCACGAAACGAATGCGCTGAGCTACGACTGCGGCGGCGCGCTGTACCCGAGCGACGGCGTTTTCCATCGCACACAGGTGGAGACGCTTTATGGCCCGGTGCGCAACACCAACGGCTGCATCTACCGCTTTGACTTGAACCGCCGCACCCTGGAGCGCTTCACGACCGATGCCACAGTGAATCCCCACGGCAAGGTCTGGGACCGCTGGGGCAATGCCTTCTTCACCGATGCCACCGGCAACGTGAACACCTTTGCCGAAGCTTCTTCCTGCTACCTGCCACGCGAAGGCGGCGGCAGCGCAAAGCTGCAGGAATTCTGGAAGCGCCCTGCTCGCCCAGCCGCAGGCAACAACCTCATCTCCAGCCGCCACTTCCCCGATGACTGGCAGAACAACTTCCTCAACTGCAACGTCATCAGCTTCCAGGGCATCTGGCGCGTGCCGCTCATGCCGGACGGCTCCGCTCTGAAAGGAGAAGTCAGCCATGAACTCGTGAAGGTGGACCCCGCTGTTTATCCCACCTTCCGCCCCAGCGCGGTCAGCGTGGGCCCGGATGGCGCGCTGTATTTCTGCGACTGGTCCAATGCCATCATCGGCCACATGCAGCACCATCTGCGCGATCCGAATCGCGACCACCTTCACGGCCGCATTTACAAGCTCACTTATGAGGGCCGCCCGCTGCTCAAACCCGCCAAGATCCACGGCCAGAGCATCGAAAGCCTCCTCGAAAACCTCAAGGCCTGGGAGGACAACGTGCGCATGCGGAGCAAGATCGAACTCGCTAAATACGAGCCGGCCAAGGTAGCCGCCTCAGCGAAAGCGTGGGCCGCCAAGCTCGACAAGGGGGACAAAGAATATGAGCACCACCGCCTTGAAGCCTTGTGGGTGCATCAGTGGGTGGATGTGGTGGACGTGGACCTTCTCAACCAGGTCCTCTCCTCTCCCGAGCCCCGCGCCCGTGCCGCCGCCACACGCGTTCTGTGCTATTGGAAAGACCGCGTCCCCGGTGCACTCGACCTGCTGAAAGCCGCCGTCAACGATCCCGCCATGCCCGTGCGCATGCACGCCGTGCGCGCGCTGAGCTTCTACCAGCCGACGCCGGATGCGGAGAAGGCGCTGGAGATCGCCTATGATGTGCTCAAGCATCCCACCGACTCCTACATTGATCACGTCTTCAGCGAATGCCGCAAAGGCCTGCAGTCCGTGCTGAAGACCAAAGTGCTGCCGAAGGATCCCGGAGCGCTCGCCGAGTTTATCGCCAAGACCACCGACGCCGATTTGAAAGGCCTGCCTGATCTGGAACCCGTGCTCATCGAAAAACTCACACGCCCCAAGCTCACCGCCGATGTCCGCGCGAAGGCCCTTGAAGAACTCGCCAAGAACAGCGGCAACGACGCACCCGTGGTGCTGGTGAACATGCTCAAGCGCATCGAGGCCGCCGATGGCAGGCTCAACGCCACTGCGGATGATCTCGGCAAGCTCCTGCTCGCGCAATCACCCGGCATGCTTGCCCGTCACGGCACGCTTATCAAGACCCTGGCCATGGAGGCGAAACAAGCGCCGGTGAAGCGTGCCTGCTACGCCGCCTACATCGTTGGCGACAAAACTCCCGACCATCTCTGGAAGGCCACCACCGACGGCGGCGAACTCAACTACCTTGTGGAATCCATCGCGCTTATTCCTGCCAACGAGGCCGCGCTACGCGCCAAGTTTCAGCCTCACCTCACCGCCCTGCTTGGGGATGCCAGCCTCGATGGCGGCCGCCTGCGTGCCGTGCTCACCGCCCTGCCCCTCATGGGCGCAGACCATGCCGGCGCAAACTTCCAGATCGTGGCGCAGCACCTCATCGACGGCAGAGAGCGCAACGCCGCCGCCAAGGCCCTCATCAAGTTCCCCAAAGCCAGCTGGGACGCCGCCAAGGCAAAGCCCGTCACCGACGCGGTACTCGCCTACGGCAAGACCGTGAAGCCCGCCGACCGCAGCAAGCCCGAATACGTGGAAATCATCACCGCCGCAAAGGAGATGGCCGCGCTGCAGGGAGACGCGGGCAAGGCCGTCCTCGCCGAACTGAAAACCATCAGCGTGGATGTCTTTGTGGTGCATACCGTGCACGAGCAGCTGCGCTTTGACACCACAAGGCTTGAAGTCACCGCCGGCAAGCAGTTTGAAGTCATCTTCGAAAATGACGACGTCATGCCGCACAACTTCGTCATCGTTCCCCCAGGAAAGCACATGGAAATCGGCACCGCAGCCATGACCATGACGCCCGACAAGCTGGACAAGCAGGGCCGCGCCTACATTCCCACCGCCTTTGAAAAAGACATCCTCGCCGGCACCAAGCTCCTCGAGCCCGGCCAGCGTGAAACCCTCAAGCTTAAGGCGCCCTCACAGCCGGGTGAATATGAGTTTGTGTGCACCTTCCCCGGCCATGCGGTGCTGATGTGGGGGACGCTGAGCGTGGGGAAGTGAGAAATCGAGGCACCATCTGTACGAAAGCGCACGGGACTGCGCCGGTCCTCCGACGCTTTCGAACGTCCACCGGCCTCCGCAGAGCTCCAGAGGTCTGGAGCACTCTTAAACGCTGCTGCGACTCTTGAACATCGAAAGCATGCGAAAAGCCTTTTCGATTTTTAGCAACAACACGATCTGCTGCGTCATGTGCGCGAGAGCGTCCTGGACTGCGCCGGTCCTCCGGCGCTTTCGAACGTCCGCCGGCCTCTGCAAAGCTCCAGAGGTCTGGAGCACTCCAAAACGCTGCCGCGACTTTAGCCAGCTCCACGGCTTTTCGCCCCTGCCCTTTCGCCATGCACCTTGCATGGCGACACCCCGCCTCAGCTTTCCCGGATCTTCCCGGCCAGCGTGTCCAGTGTGCGCTTAAAGTCGTTTGATCCCGTGATCAGATTGCCGACGACCTTGCAGGCATGAATGACTGTGCCGTGGTCGCGGCCGCCGAATTCATCGCCAATCTGCACCAGCGGCAGCTTGGTCAGCGTGCGGGTGAGGTACATGGCCACCTGGCGCGCCTCGGCGATGTTCTTCGGACGACGCGGTCCGGTGAGGTCGCTGACGCGCAGGTCGTAATGGGTGGCGATGATGCGCTGAATGCGGTCCACCGTGACGGTCTTGGACGGATCTTCGTCGATCACGTCATGCAGCATGGTGGCAAGCGCGGACTCCGTGGTGACGGCGCCTTCCAGGGAGACGTGGGCGGCCACGCGCATGAGCGCACCTTCCAGCTTGCGCACGTTGGAGCGGATGCGCTGCGCCATGTATTCCAGGATCCAGGGTTCGAGCGAGACATTGAAGTCGCTCTGCTTGCGGCGCAGGATGGCGATGCGGGTTTCAAAATCCGGCACCTGGATCTGCGTGGCAAGGCCCCACTCGAAGCGTGAGACCAGGCGGCTCTCCAGGTTCTTGATCTCGCTCGGCGGGCGGTCGCTGGCCAGCACGATCTGCTTCTGGCTGTTGAAGAGTTCGTTGAAGGTGTGGAAGAATTCTTCCTGCGTGCTGTCCTTGCCTTCAAAAAACTGCACATCGTCGATCAGCAGCACATCCACCTTGCGGTATTTCTGGCGGAACTGCGTGAAGGTCTGGCGCTTGATGGCGTCCACAAATTCATTGGTGAACTGCTCGGAAGTCACGTAGCGCACATTCGCACGCGGCTTGCGTGCCAGCACTTCCTGCCCAATGGCCTGCAGCAGGTGCGTCTTGCCAAGGCCTGTGGCGCCATAAAAGAACAGTGGATTGTAGATCTTGCCCGGCTTCTCAGCCACCGCCTTGGCCACCGCAACGGAGTAGCCGCTGTTGGTGCCCACGACATAGCTGTCAAAGTTGAACTTGGCGTTCAGTCCGGCCTCGCTGAAGAAGCGGATGGGCGCCTGATCCGCGTTCTGGACGCGTGCGGCCTTCATTTCAGGCAGCGGCGTGTAGGAAACCGGCGCGGGCTCCGTGGCCACATGAAACTCGATGACGGCAGGCACGCCCGTGACTTCCGCCACGGCATCGGCCACGGCAGCAGTATGATTGCTTTCAATCCACAGCTGATGAATCGGATTCGGCACCGTGATGATGAAACGACCGTCGTCCGAAAGACGTGCGGTCGTGCCGCTGAAGCAGCGCTGAAAATTGTCGCCGCCGAGGCGCTTCACCAGAACTTCGCAGACCTGGTCCCACACACTGGGAACGGCCGTGAAGAGTTCTGTGTGCGCATGCTGTGCCGATCCATTGAGGGAAGAGTGATTCGAGTTTTCATCGTTGCGCGCCATGATGAGTTTTTCTGGGAGAGTGAGGTCGAGGTTGGATTGAGAAGCTGTGCTGCAAGAGATTCAGATGGGAGCTACCGAGAGACCACCGAACATCTTTTTAAATGACACCTCTTTGTATGACGAAACCGACACGTGAAACAAGCTCTTCCTTGATATATTTTTAAAGTTTTGAAGCCTTCCCGAGAAAGATTCAAAATTAATTGCCACTCGAATGTGAAGATGTCTTCAATCTTGCGTGTACAAGATGTGAACAGTTTGCGAATAGCTGTGCAAACGCAAATCAGGCACGCTAATTGCGTGCCTGATCAAAATGTCCCGGCTGAAAATCGCATCCGGGCCTGCGGCTGGCATCAATGGGCCTGTTTCACGTGCTCTCCAAGCACATCACGGCCGAAGTCGCCGTCAAAGCTGCGCCACACGCTGTGCACGTGGTTGGCGTCATTCTGTGTGTTGTCATATTCAAGGAGGAAAGTCTTGCCCTGCACACGATAATAGTGCGGCTCACCGCGCTCCTTGCCACCAGCCCAGGCGAAATAGATGGTGCCTGCGGCCTTGAACTCCGCACGTGCTGCATCAGCGATCTCAGGACGCAGACGGTCGATGTACTCGTCAATGAGACGAGTGAGCATGGCCTTCTGTTTTTCGTCAAGGGCAGTATCCGCGAGACCTGCGGGCGAAAGAGCGCTCACCTTGTGTTCAGCAGCGGTGATCATTTCCTTCGGCGCCACGGTGTCCACATACGCCGTCTTGAACTGCTCCGGTGTGAGAGACTTCACCAGTTCGCGGCCCAGTTCTTCTTCCACGCCGAGCACACGCAGCCCGGTGAGAGGCCCCTGGCGGATCTCGCCCGGATTGGTGCCCATGAATGAAGGCGTGGCGCGCAGCATCTGGCCGTCCTTGATGGTGAAGTTCAGCGAGAGATGGTGGCCTTCCACACGCCAGCCCCAGGCGCCCTTGTCAGCAGGCTCGCCGAAAATCGACACGTAGTACTTTTCAGGATCGCGCTTTTCGCGTGTGGCAGCACGCTTCGACTCATCCGCACCTTCGATCTGGTAGAGGACTTCTTCCAGGCTCATGATGGTGACCGCCTTGGCGGAACCGCGGAAGCTCAGGCCCGTGTTCAGGAGGGCGTGCGCCAGCAGACGCTGCTGCGGCGTCATCTCCTTGAGCGGCAGCCCCTTGCGTTCACGCGGAATGAAGTGCCAGTTTTCGCGCTCCTCCGCTGCAAAATCAAAACTCGCCTTTGCTTTCTGCTCCGGCGTCAGCGCCGCGAGAAAGACCTTGGCGATGGCGGACATCTGCGCGCCGGCCTCATGGGCCTCGGCCTTGCGGACAGACAAATTTGAAAATGCAAGGCAAATGCCGAGGAAAGGAAGGGAGAGTCGCTGAGCGAGGTGCATGGGGTTGATTCGACGTGATTGCATGGCGGGGCAAGTCGAACGCTCATATCGCCGCCGGTTTGTCATTCATTGTCATCATTTTTCATCTTGCCCGCGCCGATTCGTTGACACTTTCCCGCGTGAGGTTGTAGTCTGATTAATATCGTAAATTACCGTCTCCACGTACCACCCGCCAAGCAGATCCGAATTCATGTACTCCAATGAAGCATACCTCCTCGAACAGCTCCTCGAAAACGGACTGCTGACCGAGCGCGACATCCAGCAGGCCAAAACCGGCCTCAAACCCGGAGAAAGCGTCATTGCGGTGCTGGTGAAATCCGCAACGGTCTCGGATGAGCAGATCGCGCGCATGGTGGCCGTCAATTCCGGCATGGAATACGTGGACCTGCATGGCTTTGATGGAAATCCGGCGCTCAAAGCCCTGGTCCCCCTGAAGGAGGCCCTGAAGTACAAGATCGCCCCGCTGGGCATGAACAACAGCACTTTGCAGATCGTGGTGGCGGACCCCTACGATTTCGAAACGCTCGATGCGCTGCCCCACGTGCTGCAGCCCGACATTGAGTACTACTGCTCCACCCCTGCCCTGATTAAGACCCTGCAGTCCAACATCTATGGCAACGAAGCCGTTATGGGGCCTCCGAAAAACAAGAATGACAAGAATGCGGACAACAGCACCACGGATGAAGATGCGCCGGTCATCAAGCTGGTGACAAACATGCTCATGGAGGCCTTCAAGCAGAAGGCTTCGGATATTCATATTGAGCCTTTGGAGAAGGACATCCGCATCCGCTACCGCATGGACGGCGTGCTGGTGGATGTCGGGCACCACCCCAAACGCCTGCACTCCTCCATCATCGGCCGCATCAAGATCATGACCGGCACCATGCAGCTGGATGAAAAACGCATCCCGCAGGACGGCCGTATCCAGATGTCATTCAACGACAAGGAGATCGACATGCGTGTGTCGATCATCCCCACCAACCACGGCGAAAGCGTGGTCATGCGTGTGCTTGACAAGAGCAGTCTCAAGCTCGGCCTGGTGGACCTAGGCTTCCTCAGCGATGACCAGGCCAGCTTCGAGCAGCTTATCACCCTCCCGGACGGCATCATTCTCGTCACAGGTCCGACAGGTTCCGGCAAAACCACCACCCTCTACGCCTGCCTCAACTTCATCAACCGGCCCGACCGCAAGATCATCACGGTGGAAGACCCGGTCGAATACGAGCTCGCGGGCATCAATCAGGTCATGGTGAAGGAAGACGTCGGCATGACCTTCGCCGCCGCGCTGCGCGCCATGCTGCGTCAGGCGCCCAACATCATCATGCTGGGGGAAATTCGTGACTTGGAGACGGCCTCCATCGCCATCCAGGCCTCCCTCACCGGCCACTTGGTCTTCAGCACGCTGCATACCAACGACGCCCCCAGCGCGGTGGCCCGTCTCAGCGACATCGGCGTGAAGCCCTTCCTCACGGCCTCCGCGGTGCGCGCCATCGAGGCCCAGCGCCTCGTCCGCAAGCTCTGCCCCGACTGCAAGCAGCCAGGCGTGCTCTCCAATCACGAGCTGCGCTCTCTCGGCCTCGAAGCCGCACAGATGGCGGAGGCCACCATCATGAATGCCGTCGGCTGTTCGAAATGCCGCCAGCGCGGCTTCCGCGGACGTATGTCCATCGTCGAAATCTTCAAAATCGACGATGAAGTACGCGGCATGATCAACCAGCAGCTCACCACCCCGCAGCTCCGCAAACGTGCGCGCGAGCTGGGCATGCGCACCCTGCGCGAGGACGGCATCCGCAAGGTGCTCGCCGGCCTCACCACCGCGGACGAAGTCATCGAGGCCACCATGGCTGACGCTGATTGATTTTTCACCTCTCGAAGCCCCAACGAAATTCTTTTCTTACAGACGACTATGACACCCCATAATGTGGTAGAGATGCTCAAAAGCCGCGGCGTGATCGACAAAGGCCTCGCGTATGACATTGAGCAGGACGCCGTGCAAAACGGCAAGGACATCGTCGAAGTGCTCCTGTCCTATGGCATCTACACCAATGAAGATGAGTTTTGGGCGCAGGTGGCCGATGAACTGGGCGCCGACCATTTCGATCTCGAAAACTTCACGCCACCTCCATCGGTCATCGCATTGATCCCGGCTGGCATGGCGCGTCTCTACGGCGCCTTTCCCATCACGCTGGACGCTCAGGGCCTTCACGTGGCGTTCACAGATCCGCTCAATCCCCAGCTCGTCGAAGATCTGCGCTTCGGACTCGAAAAAACCATCGTGCCCGTGGTCGCCCGCCGCAGCCAGGTGCTCAATTTGATCGAGAAGTTCTACGGCGCCGGCGCTCCCAGCATCGAGGAAATCTTCGGCCAGATCGGCAAGTCGGGCAAAGACGGCATGACCGCCGAGGCCGAGGCCAACTCCGCCCCCATCGTCAAATTCGTCGATCTCGTGATGCAGCAGGCCATCAAAGAACGTGCCAGCGACATTCACTTCGAGCCCTTCGAACGAGAGTTCAAGATCCGCTACCGCGTGGACGGCGCCCTGTATGAAATGGCCCCGCCGCCCATCCATCTGGCCAATTCCATCATCTCCCGTGTCAAGGTCATGGCGAGCATGAACATCGCCGAACGCCGCATCCCGCAGGACGGCCGCATCATGACCAACGTGGGTGGCAAGCCGGTGGACATGCGCGTGAACTCCCTGCCCACACAGCACGGTGAGTCGGTGGTCATGCGCGTTCTCGACCGCTCCTCCATCAATATTGAGCTCGAAGCTCTCGGCATGCAGCCCTTCCTTCAGGACTACATTGTCGAGACCATCAACAAGCCCAACGGCATCTTCATCGTCACGGGTCCCACCGGTGCTGGCAAGACCACCACCCTCTACGCCTGCCTGCGCCGCATCAACACCGTGGACTCCAAGCTCCTTACCGCAGAAGACCCGGTCGAGTATGAACTCGACGGCGTCATGCAGGTGCCCATCAACGACGCCGTGGGCCTGACCTTTGCCAAGGCGCTGCGTTCCTTCCTGCGTCAGGATCCGGACCGCATCATGGTGGGAGAAATGCGCGACCTCGAAACCGCGCAGATCGCCATCCAGGCCTCCCTCACCGGCCACTTGGTGCTGAGCACTCTGCATACCAATGACTCCGCGGGTGCCGTCACTCGTCTGGTGGACATGGGCGTGGAGCCCTTCCTCGTCTCCGCCACGCTGGAGGGCGTGCTCGCCCAGCGTCTTCTGCGCACCATCTGCAAAGGCTGCCGCGCTCCGTATGAGCCCAGCCTGCACATTCTCAATCAGCTCGGCCTCACCCCGGAGGACATCGGTGGCAAGCACTTCTACACCGGCACCGGCTGTTCCGTCTGCGGCAGCAGCGGCTACAAAGGCCGCAAAGGCCTCTACGAGCTTCTGGATGTCACCGATCCCATCCGCGAACTCATCACCGGCCGCGCTCCGTCCATCGTTCTCAAGCAAAAGGCCATCGAGCTCGGCATGGTCACCCTGCGTGAGGATGGTCTTCGCAGCATCTACGATGGCGCCACCACCATTGAAGAAGTCCTGAAGTACACCTGATTTCTCCCCGGCCCGCGTTCGCTCGTTCTGCTCCAGTGCTTTCCAGCACATTATTTGATGGACAGAACACCCGCCGCCCCGGTATTCTCATTTTACACTGAACAAACGCAGACACGCAACGCCCTATGCCCACGTTTCATTACATTGCCCTGGATCAAAACGGACAGGAAACCACCGGAGATCTGGAGGCCGCCACCGAGGCAGACGCCATGAACCAGATTCGCCAGTCCGGGCTGTATCTGACCAACATCGCTGCGGAAGGCCAGGGGCAGGCTGCCGCCATCAAAAAACGCGCCAAAACTTCGACCAAGACCAAGGGTAAAAGTGTCAAAGTCGGCGCCAATGCCAAGGTCAAGAGCAAGAGCCTGATGATCTTCACCCGTCAGCTCGCCACCCTGATCGACTCCGGCCTGCCTCTGCTGCGCGGCCTCACCGTGCTGGGCCGTCAGGAGCCAAATCTGGTGATGAAAGGCACCATCAACACCCTGGCGGACAACGTGCAGACCGGCAGCACCTTCTCCGAGAGCCTCCAGCAGTACCCGCGCATCTTTAACAAGCTCTACATCAACATGGTGAAGGCCGGCGAACTCGGCGGTGTGCTCGAGCTCGTTCTCAATCGTCTCGCTGAATACCAGGAAAAGGCGCAGAAGCTCAAAAACAAGATCGTGGCCGCCATGGTGTATCCGATGATCGTCATGTTCATCGCCGCGGGCATCATGGTTTTCCTCATGATGGTCATCGTGCCCCGCTTCGAGTCCATTTTCCAGGACATGCTCGGCAGCAAGGACAAGCTGCCTCCCCTCACCAAGTTCGTCATCGGTTTCAGCCGCGGCATGATGGATAATATCGTCTACCTGATCGCCTTCGTGATCGCTGTCTTCGTCGGCTGGCGTGTGCTCGCCTCCAACGCCGGCGGACGCCGCTGGATCGACCGCACCAAGCTCAAGCTCCCGCTCTTCGGCGATGTGCAGCGCAAAACCGCCATCTCCCGCTTCACCCGCACCCTGGGCACCCTCGTCACCTCCGGTGTGCCGATCCTTCAGGCCTTGAACATCACCCGGGACACCGCCGGCAACACCATCGTCTCAGACGCCATCAACAAAGTGCACGATGCCGTCAAGGAAGGTGAATCCATGGTGGCCCCGCTTGAGTCCAGCGGCGTCTTCCCGCCCATGGTTATTTCCATGGTGGACGTGGGTGAAGAAACCGGTCAGCTGCCCGAGATGCTTCTCAAGATTGCCGACGTGTACGAAGACGAAGTGGACAACTCTGTCTCCGCCCTCACCTCCATGCTGGAGCCCTTGATGATCGTCGTGCTCGCAGTCGTCGTCGGCACCATCGTCATGGCCCTCTTCCTCCCGCTCATCGACGTGATCAAGAATCTCAGCGGCGGCTCCGGCGGCTAGGCCTCCAGGTCCTGTGCCCCGGCCCTCCCCGTCTCGTCCTCCTTCCCCACCCCCTTGGTATCATGAAATCAACCCTCTTCATATCCCATGCGCGCTCACGCGCCTTCACGCTCGTGGAGATGCTCATCGTCGTAGCCATCATCTCGATGCTCGCCGCCCTCACCATGGGCGGCTACACCTACGCCATGCGCTCCTCAAAGCGCCGCGTCACCACCGGCACCTTTGAGACCATCAAGCTCGCCCTTGAACGCTACAACACCGAGTTCGCCGAGTTCCCGCAGCCTGCCTCCAGCAACCAGATGGTGCAGTTCCCTCCAGGAACAGCCGCCTATGACACCTCCGGTGCGGCCTGCCTCTACCAGGCCCTCTCGGGAGACGGCTACGACCAGATCAAAGGCGTGACCTCCGCCAGTTCCAGCACAGGCGGCGGCTCGGGTGGGTCCGACGGCACATCTGACGGCAAGGTGGAAGGCACCGCCGAGATCAAGAACAAGATGTTCGCGGACATGCCGCAGACCATCTTCACCCGCAAGGGCTCCACCTACGTCCTCATCGACGGCTTCGGCCACCCCTTCCAGTACGTGAAGGCTGCGGCCCCCGCCACCACCGCAGGCTCCGGAGCTGCCGGCAGCAGTTCCGGTTCCAGCTCAGGCTCCGGTGCCACCGCCACCGCCACCACCATCAATTCCACCTACGACCTCTGGTCCTATTCGGAAGATGAAGTGAACACCACGAAGAAAAGCATCGACACTCTGACTGACTCCACGATTTCGATCAAGTGGATCAAAAACTGGTGAGCCGAAGCCCCACGATCCTGCGAAAAACGATATTGACGGCGGGTTGATGGGCCAAGATTGATACCCATGCCCATCGGCCTTGCCATCGCTTCCATTCTGATGCTGTTCATCAGTTTTTGGGTCCTGAACGTCGCGCGCGATCCCAGCGTCTGGCGTCTCTGGTGGATGGACCTGCTGGGCGTGCTCGATGTGGATTTGGACCGTGATCAGCGCCGCGGCCAGGAGCGTCAGATGTCCTTCGTCTGCTACACCCTCTTCCTGCTTCTGCTTGCCACCAGCCTCTCCGGTGCTTTCTGGACGATCGATCAGGTGCGCGAATACAAGCGGGACAAAACACGCTTTGAGCGCGAGGTGGAAAGCTCCAACCGCGAAATCGAAAAGGTCCAAAACAAGCCTCAGAGCATCAAACGCTGAAGCCGCCCGAGCCCGGCACCGGGTTGTTTTTGGTTTGCACCCGGCGTGCATCGCTGCGAAGGAACCCTTCACCCCCTCCGACCCCATGAACCGCCAGGAAAACCTCGAAGCTCTCTTTCGCAACAACAAGACCGTCATCCTCCCCATCGATCACGGCTGCGCCATTCCCGTGCCCGGTCTGGAAAATCCCTTTCAGCTCATCGATCAGGTCAATGAATTCGTGGACGGCTATGTCATGAATCTCGGCGTCGCCCTGCGTGCTGCAGACAGCCTCGCGGGCAAGGGTATCATCCTCCGCACGGACATCTACAACACCCGCACCACCGGCGAGGGTGCCGGCTCCATCGGCGTTTTCGGCGTCGAAGAGGCGGAAATGGTCGGCGCCAACGCCGTCATGAACATGCTCTACCCCTTCTCTTCCTGTGAGAAGGCCAATTTCCAGGAGTGTGCCGACCTCATCCGCCTCAGCCTCGACACGGACATCCCCGTCATTCTCGAGTCCCTCCCCTACGCCCTCGGCGCTCCGGACAAATACACCGTGGAAAACGTCAGCTTCGCCGTTCGCCTCGCCGCTGAGCTGGGTTCTGACGTCGTGAAGACCCCCTACCCCACCAACGGTACGGTCGAAGACTTCCGCCGCATCGTCGGCCAGAGCTTCGTCCCCGTCATCATCCTCGGCGGTGCCGCCATGGGCGACGACGCCGGCCTTCTGAAAATGGTCGAAAACGCCATGGAAGCCGGAGCCTCCGGCATCGCCATCGGCCGCAATGTCTGGCAGCACAAAAACCCTGCCGCCATTGCCCGCAGCCTCGCCGCCATCGTGCATGAAGACGCCTCCGCGCTCGAAGCCCTCGCCCTGCTGAAAGAACCCGTGCGGTAATCCAGTTTCGTTTCACCCCACCATGAAACGCCTGCTTCTCGCCGCCAGCCTGTTCGCCGCCACCGCTCTCCACGCCCAGCAGTTTCAGACCTTTGATTTCAAAGCAGACGACTGGGCGGAAGGCGAGCCGCCCAAGGAAGTCTTCGTCGTCGATGGCACCATCAAGATCGCCGCACGCGATGGCAACAAGGCCATCGTCATCGATCCCAATCCCATCACCGACGCCAGCGCCCAGCTTGGCAGCTCCGCAGCAGGCAGTGCCAGCATCGAGGCCAGGATCCTCGCCATCAAGCGCGGCCGCAGCACGCCCCGCTTCGGCGTCAGCGTGCATGGCATGAGCGGCCACCGCCTCATCGTCAATCCCGCCAAAAAGTCTCTCGACCTCATGAAGGGAGATCAGACCCTGGCCACCGTTCCCTTCACCTGGACCAGCGAAGTCTGGGTCAAGGTCAAACTCGAAGCCAAAAAAGGCGCGGCAGACGCCTGGACCATCACCGGCAAAGCCTGGCCTGCAGACGCCGCCGAACCCGCAGAGCCACTCATCAAGCACGAAGAGAAATCCCTCAAAGGCCAGGGCAAATGCGCCATCTGGGCCACCCCTTTCTCCGGCGAGCCCGTCTTCTTCGACGACATCCACATCGCCGTCGAAGCCGCCCCCGCCGCTCCTTGATCTTTTCGTGCGTAGTTCGGGATCGTAGCCCCTTCTGGCTCTGACTCTTCGTATTGTAGTACCGGCTTTAGCCGGTCCGGTGGTTCGTTATATCACGGCTTTGCCGGCGCCTTCACCACCATGCTCCCAGGCAGGCTGCCCTTCGCATCCTTGCCGTTCAGCATTTCAAACCCCGTCAGCTTCGCAAACATAAAGCCCACAAACACGTTCGCGTGCATCTCGATGGGCAGTCTCAGCTCATCATCAGACACCCAGATCGTCGCCGTCTTCATCTTCTTGTAGGCGCTCAGCGCCAGCGTCGTGCGGTCGATCTTCCGGATCTTCAGGCTCAGCTTGATGCACGGCCGCTTCGCTCCCGCATACGTCAGCATCTCACGCCCCTGAACCTCAAACGTTGTCAGGTAGGGCGTGTCCCACGGCTGCACCACCCGGGTGTATTTCTTCCCGTTCGTCAGGTCCTGGCTGCGCAGGTACAGGATCACGGAGAGAATGTCATCCATCGGGCCATAGGGGCACACCGCGCTCGATTTCGTGTTCGTCCCCTTCACCGGCAGCACCTCCGTCTCCGTGACCACCTGGTGCCGCTCAAACGCCACGCGGTATTTGCAGGTCTCCTCGCTGTCCGTTTCACGGTGCTGCAGAAAGTGCGCCCGCAGGTCCTTGCGGTGCATGATCGAGGTCATCTCGCAGTCGTATTTCCACAGAGATCTCGCCAGCCCGGTGCTCGAGGCCGAGGCATCTGCCCGCAGAAAGTCACCCGCCTCGCGCACCGTCAGCGTCGCCTTGCCTGCCGTCATCACCTTGCTCCAGCCCACGTCAAAGGTCAGCTTGCACGTCGGTACATACCGGTGCGCCCCGGCCGTCCCCACCGTCAGCTCCTTCACCCATTCCGGAGTTTCGGCAAATGCCACGGAACATCCCAGCACACCCATGAGGAGGAAAAGCAGACGGCACATGCGGCCAATATTCCCCCAATTTTCCCTTTTGCCAGCCTGTGTCTTTTCCGCCACATTCCCCTTTCACCATGCACGACCCTCGAATCGACGCCCTCTCCCGCCAGCTTGTCCGCTATTCCACCAAGGTCAAAAAAGGCGACCTTGTCTGGATCGACCTCTTCGATGTGCCCAGCACCGTCGGCCAGAGCCTCATCCGCGAAGTCGTCGCCGCCGGCGGCATGCCCATGGTCCGCATCAATGACGCCGTGCTCACCCGCGAGCAGATGATTCATGCCACGGAAAAGCAGTACGACATCATCGCGGAAAACAACCTCGCTTTGATGAAGCAGACCGACTGCTACATCGCCGTGCGCGGCAGCCACAACATCACCGAGGCCGCCGACGTCCCGCCCGAGCAGATGAAGATGGTCATGGCCAAGCTCCGCCCCCTGCAGAACGAGCGCGTGAATAACACCCGCTGGGTTGTCCTGCGCTGGCCCACCGCCTCCATGGCCCAGCAGGCCGGCATGAGCACCCAGGCCTTTGAAGACTTCTTCTTCCGCGTCTGCCTGCTCGACTACGCCGCCCTCCTCCCCGCCATGAAGGAGCTGAAGAAGCTCATGGACAAAACCAAGCACGTCCACATCATCGGCCCCGGCACCGACCTCACCTTCAGCCTCAAAGGCCTCAAAGCCATCGCCTGCGGCGGCAACCACAACATCCCCGACGGCGAAGTCTTCACCGCCCCCGTCAAAACCAGCGTCGAAGGCGTCATCAGCTACAACGCCCCCACCATCTACCAAGGCATCGCATTTGACAGCGTGAAGCTTGAGTTCAGCAAAGGCAAGATCGTCAACGCCACCGCCAACAACACCGCCGCCATCAACAAGATCCTCGACAGCGACGAAGGCGCCCGCTACATCGGCGAATTCGCCATCGCCTTCAATCGCGAGATCAAGGAGCCCATGCGCGACATCCTCTTCGACGAAAAGATCGCCGGCAGCTTCCACTTCACCCCCGGCCAGGCCTACGAAGGCGTCGCCGACAACACCAACCGCAGCCAGGTCCACTGGGACCTCGTCAACATTCAACGCCCCGAATACGGCGGCGGCGAAATCCGCTTTGACGGCAAAGTCATCCGCAAAGACGGCAAGTTCCTGTTGCCCGAACTGAAGCCGCTGAATTACTAAAGTTGACCCGTTGCGCCGCAACTGGACATCTGGCTATGAAGTGTGGACGAT
This sequence comes from Prosthecobacter sp., assembly GCF_044226605.1. Taxonomy (GTDB): domain Bacteria; phylum Verrucomicrobiota; class Verrucomicrobiia; order Verrucomicrobiales; family Verrucomicrobiaceae; genus Prosthecobacter. The sequence continues at coordinate 140,103 of NZ_JBGAGS010000014.1, forward strand.
GGCTTAGCATGAGCGCAAAACCCACGCTTGGGTGCCCCATGCAACTGTTTGCTCCATTCACCCATGCCTGTCGCTAACGAGCACGTCCGCCTCCCGACCTGAAAGACGAGATTGTCGCCAAGGCGATCCTTCCTCGGACTGCGGACTGTGCAGCGAAAGTTGGTCGCGCGCAGACATTTCAGGAAGTGATTCGGGTGCGAAGGCAGGATGTTGAGTCGTTTGGGGTTAGAGATGGTTGTCGGTTGGATAGGTTGATGGTGCGCCAGACTTTTGATGCTGCGCGGGACGTGTTTCGAGTTCAGTCTCTTATCCCTAGGCACAGTCCGACAGGTTTTTATGGCTTTCACATGGGCGGCGAGCTAGGACGTACGAGAGAGAATATTGGTTTAACGGCGTCTAGATGGACTGCTTTGTACAACACGACAGGTAATGACGACTGGAGCCTGCCATGCGGTGTAGGAACCCAGAAGAGGCGTCGCGGCAGTTCTCGAACTCGCACGTCAGGCCAATTAACGACTTGCTGTTTAGCTAGAGTTATCTAAGATTCCATCCCAATTCTTCACCTCAGCCAAACTACAAATAAACGTTATGGACTCTCAGACGGCTAGATCAATCGGAACCAACGCAGGCGCATTTGCAGGCGGCGCAATTGGTGGCGCTATCACCAAGCACGCATCGACTCCACATGGTCGCGGAGCTATGGCCGCTGCCGTTGGATCTGCGATGGGCGCAGCAGGCGCAACAGGCGCTGGAGTTGGCGGGACAATCGCAGCTGGAGCGACTGCATTAAAAGTAGCTGTAGCTGCTACCGTCGGACCGGCTGCCGCACCATTCGTAATTGCTGCCGGAATTGGATATGGCATCTACAAGCTTGGAAAGAAGCTCATCGATTAACCAATAAAACTGGGCGTCGAACACGGAAATCAGGAGTGGCATGTCGTATACTTAACTCCCCCGCTTCGTATCCGTCCGTGACAGTTCCTATCTTTGCTGCTGAGATCCCTCGCGGTTAGCCCCAGGGTTGACTCAGCTTAGATATCATCTGGCGTCTTCACCCGCTCCTGTGAAATAAGCCAGCTAGCTGGCATCAAAGCCGGCCACCGGAGCCACGGGTCTTTCCATCCATCGTTGTATCGACAGCCCTTGTTCAGCAATCACTCTCTTGTGACCACCAGCGGCGGCTGAAAATTCAGCAGCTCAATCTCCACCGCATGCTTCCGCTCCGGCAGCAGCTCCACCACGCTGATGCTGCCGTACTCAATATTGAAATGCGCCATGTGCCGCAGCGGCATCTCCATCAGCAGCGCGATCGCCGCACGAATGATCCCGCCATGGCAGAACACCGCCACCTTCTGGTGCGGATGCGCCTGAATGATCTGCAGCAAACTCTCGCGCACCCGATCCATCAGGCTGTCAATGCTCTCGCCATTGGCGATGCCATTGCTCTCAATGATCTCCAGCCAGTCAAACGCACTGGCACCAAAATGCGTCTGCACCTCATCCCAGCGATGCCCCGTCCAGTCACCGAAATCGATCTCCCGCAGCCCCGGCATCAGCGTCGGCTGCATGCCCCGCTGTTCCGCCAGCGGTGCCAGCGTCTGCTGCACCCGCAGCATCGGGCTGGCATACAGCGCATCCAGCTTCGTGTCCTTCAGCCACTCCGCCACCGCCTCCCCATGCTTCTTCCCCAAAGCAGAAAGCCCCATGTCAATGCGCGAGCCCCCAAACACCTTGTGATACTTCTCCTCCACCTCCCCGTGACGGATGAGGTAGAGCTGCATGGGATGATTGCGAAGATGGGATTTCACGATGACTGACGAAGAGTGTGGAAAAAACGGAAGGCAGCGCCAAAACGCTGCCTTCCAGAATAAGCGCGGATGAAACAGAGAAGATTAGACGGTGCCGAAGATCGTCTTCCCAGTGCTCAGCAAGTCATTGCAAGCTTCCTTCATGCGGTCGCACAGGCCCTGCTCGCCTTTCTTGAGATAGCTGCGGGGGTCATAGGCCTTCTTGTCGCCCACTTCGCCGTCGATCTTGAGGACGCCGTCATAGTTCTTCATCATGTGGCCCACGATCGGGCGGGTGAAGGCGTACTGGGTGTCGGTGTCGATGTTCATCTTGATGACGCCGTAGCCGAGAGTCTCGCGAATTTCTTCCAGAGGAGTGCCGGAGCCACCGTGGAAGACAAGGTCCATCTCGGCCTTCTCGCCATACTTGGCGGTCACCGCAGCCTGGCCATCGCGCAGGATGGTGGGCTTCAGCTTCACTGCGCCGGGCTTGTAGGAGCCGTGCACATTGCCGAAGGTGGCGGCAAACATGAAGCGACCGATGCCGTTGAGGGTTTCATACACCGTGAGCATGTCTTCAGGGGTGGTGTAGAGCTTGTCATTGGCCACACCGGAGGTGTCGTGGCCGTCTTCTTCACCACCGACGACGCCGGCTTCGATTTCAAGAATGATGTCGAGTTCTGCGCACTGCGTGAGCAGTTCTTTGGAAACGCGCATGTTTTCTTCCAGCGGCAGTTCGGAGCCATCAAACATGTGGGAGTTAAACAGGTTGCCCTTGCCAGCTTCACGGCGCGCCTTGGTGGCGGCAAGGAGCGGCTTGAGGAACTTTTCCACGTTCTTCGGATGGCAGTGGTCCGTGTGCAGGGCCACAAGGACGTTGTAACGCTCAGCGAGGATATGCACGGCTTCAGCCAGAACGATGGCACCGAGGGCCATGTCCTTCACGGACGTGCCGGAGGCGAACTCACCGCCGCCGGTGGAAACCTGGATGATGCCGTCAGACTTGGACTCCGCGAAGGCCTTCAGTGCGCCATTGATCGTGGGGAGGGAGGTGACATTGATCGCAGGATAGGCATAGCCACCTTTCTGGGCGGCATCAAGCATGGCACGGTACTGGGCGGGTGTGGCTACGGGCATCTTTGGGGTATGTTTTAGGAGTTGAGCCGGTGAGGGAAGCAAGAAACGGGCCGGGTGCAAGGAGTGCTTCGTTTCAGCCCGCGGCCAGCAAAAAAGCGGCACCCTGCGGTGCCGCTTTTGCGATTAAGCTTGGAGCCTATGCAGCGCATGGGCTCATGAGGCGGATGGGTTTACCGGCTGGTAACCATGGGACCGGAGGAATGGTGGCCGCCCTGGCCCGCCAGGATCTGACCCGGGGTAATGTTGGAGTGGTAGTAGTTCTGGTTGGCCTTCTTGTTCGCGGTAATCACAGAACCTTCAAGGGAGGCTCCGGCAAACAGCCCCTGACTGCGGCTGTAGGTATAGACGGCCGCCTTGGGCATCACGCCCGCCTCGGCAGCTCGCCCCACGGGACCCGCAGCGGCACTGAGCGCGCCACCCAGCTCCACGTTGGCGTTTTGTGAGAAGGCCCGCACGGCTTCCGGGGTGTTGAGCACCAGCACGTATTCCGTGACTTCACCGCCCACCTGGGCGCCGAATCCCACACCGCCGGTGCGGATGAAGGCAGGACCAGACCAGCCGTTTTTGTTGCGGGCGATCACGATGCCGTGGCCGCCTTTGACCGACCAGATGAACCCACCTTTGGTGACGGTGAGAATGGCCAGTCCTTTGGCATCACGCATCACACGCTTGGGAATGCTCTTTTCGGGCATGGACTTGAACCGCTGCATGATCGCGTTGGCCTGCTGCACTTCCCAGTCTTCCCGGGTGCCTGCCTGCAGCGCGGTTCCGGATGCAGCCAGCGTCAGAATGGAGGTAATAAGGACGATAGATGATTTGTTCATAGTAGGGTTTCCTTTTCTCTCTTTAAATCGTAGCCTTCCGCCAAAACGGTTCTGTTTTTTCACCAGAAGCCCCTTAGGATCACGGTGGGAAATGATACCGCCGAACCTTCCCGCGCAGTCGAATAGCAGTCCCCTGCCCCTCGGTCTCCGCCTTGCTTCTCCCCGTACTCGCAGGTTGACGCCCGACTATTAAGGTACATTAACTAGCAATTACTCTTCACCCGCAATGCCGCCCATGGAATCCTTTCTCTCGCCCGGCCTGCAGTATGGCCTCGAACATGGCACCCTGACCTGCTGGATCATCTGCGGCATCCTGGGGCTGCTCTCCATCACCAGCTGGGCGGTGATTCTCAGCAAGCACCTCCTGCTCTCCCGCGTGCACAAGGCCAACCTTTCCTTCCTGCGGGAATACCGTGAAAGCAATCATGCGCTGGAGCTCTATCAGCAGCGCGAGCCGCATGAGTTCTCCTCGTTCTACCACATTTATCATGCAGCCTGCCGTGAGATGTCCTGGTATTTGCTGGGAGAAGACGAGCCTGGCAGCACCTTTGCCGCGCGCCTGCAGGGTGCGGGCCGCATCACTCCGACGCAAATGGGAGCGGTGCAGATAGCCATGGAGCGCAGCGTGGCGGAGGCCTCTCTTCGCCTGGAAGCCCGCATGAGCTGGGTTTCCACCGCTCTCAGCGGAGCTCCGTTTCTCGGACTGCTGGGCACCGTGTGGGGCATTCTGGACACCTTCAGCACCATGACGACCGCCGGCAACGCCGCGACGATCTCCACGCTGGCACCGGGCATCACCACCGCGCTCGTCACCACCGTGCTGGGCCTCCTGGTGGCCATTCCCAGCATGTTTGGATATAACGCCCTGGTGAACCGCATCCGCGGCATGGTGGTGCGGCTGGACAACTTTGCCAGCGAGCTGAATGCCGGCTTTGACCGCACCTTTGTGGACCACCGCTTCACCAATGAAGCCCTGCCCAGCATGAGCGCCATGGGCAGTCCTTCCATGCCCGCTTTCTCCGGCTCCAGTTCCTCGCCCCTGCCCACCACCATGCACGCGGTGCATGCCCGCGCATGAAACGCCACTCCAACAGGCATCAGCTCAGGCTCATCACCGAGATCAGCATCACGCCGCTGATGGATCTCGTGCTGATCCTGCTGTTTGTTTTCCTGCTGGCAGCCCCGCTGCTCAAGGCGGACAAAGACGTGCCCGCCGCAGCCCCCGTTGCGACGGTTGCCGCCCCCGCCGCCCCCGTCTCGCCTGCGCCGAAGGAAACGATGACGCTTCAAATCAACCGCGACCAGTCCGTGACTCTCAACGGAGCCATGCTGGCCAGGGCAGACCTGCCAGTCTCCTTCAAACAGATCGCCCAGCGCAATCCGGAGATCGGAATTGAAATTCGCATGCATCGGGATCTTCCAGTGCAGCAACTGGCGGAAACGATGCAGATGCTCGAACAAGCGGGCATTCAGAAGACCGCTGTGACGACCCATGCAGAGGAACCCTGACCGAAGATGAAACGCAAACGTCCAACAACGCTGGAGCCGATTTCCGCGGCCGCGATTGTCATCGTTTCGCTGCATCTGGCGGCAGGCTTCGGCGTCTGGTGGTGGTGGCAGAACGCCCAGAATTCCCAACGTGCGGCGCAGCAGACGAAGCTGGCGTGGATGAACCCTGCAGACTTCAAGGACCTCGGGCCCGCGACCCCGGCGCCCCCGGTCAAGACCGTGGCTGCAGCGCCCAAGGCCGCCAAAAAAGCCCCGGTCGAGCCTCCCAAGCCGCCCCCCGTGCCGCTGGAGCCGCCGGTGCAAAAAGCCACCCTGGTGGCCGCGCCACCGCAGCAGCATGCCATGGAGCCCGTGCCCAACCCTGCTGCGGCCCCGCTGTTTGCCCCCGCCACTCCAGCCGCCAAACCGTCCGCCAATCGCAGCATAACTCTGCGCCGGGCCCACGAAAAACGCCCAGGAACCACCACCTTTGGCCCTCCCGTCCCTCCAATGACCAATCCCAAACTGATGGACGTGGCGCGGCTCAATGCCCTGCGTCCTGCGGCGATCCCGCCGGATGGCACCCCCGGCGTGGAGAAGGACGAAGAAGTCAACCTGGATGCCGTGGACGAAGCGGTCAATACCGCCTTCCACAGCAGCTGGGTGGCTCCTTCGCTGGAAAGCGTTCCGGAGGGCCAGCGCGAGGCTCGGCTGAAAATATCCATCGGCAAAGACGGTACCTTGGTCCGAGTCCAGATGAACAAGTTCTCAGGATCGCACGCCCTGGACCAGTCCATTCTCGAGGCAGCGGCCAAGGTTAAAAAAATTTCTGCGACACTGCCTTCAAATTATCCCAAAGACAGCTACGATCTGGAATTGAACTTCCTCCTGCTGCCCTGATCTCCGCATGAAACACCGCGCGCTCCTGCTCATTCTCACCCTTGCTGTGTGCAACGGCACGCGGACGGAGGCTGGTGTCGTGGACCGGATTCGCGGATGGATCGGCCTGGGCGGGAGAGGCAAAGTGGAGGAATTTCGGAAAAACATGCCCCACATCCGCGTGGGAGCCTTCTCCGGAGGCACCGGCGCCAGTGCTCAGCAGGCCCTGCGGAAGGAGTTGCTCGACTCGCGGGAGTTCTTCGTGGCCGGAGCCGATGAGAAAGCAGATTTTGTCGTGGAAGGCTCCTCCGTGGGCGGACGCGTGACCGGCCGGCTGCGCGATGCCAAGGGCAAGGACCTGTTTCAACGCAGCTACGCGGCGCCGGGACTGGATGAGAACCTCAAGGCGCTGACCGATGACGTGATCTACACCATCACCGGCAGGCCCGGCCTGGCCACCAGCCGCATTGTTTTTGTGAGCGATGTCACTGGCAAACGCCAGATCTACGTCTGCGATGCGGAAGGCGGAGAGGTACACCAGGTCACCCATGACAAGCATGCCGCGGTGGCGCCTTCGCTCTCGCCAGACTCGTCCATGATCGCCTTCACCAGTTATCGGAGCGGATTTCCCATCATCCGCCTGCTGGATCTGAATGTGGGCTGGGAACGCGGAGTGACGGACACACCTGGCAGCAGCTTTGGCTCGGCCTTTTCTCCCGACGGCACGCACCTCGCGGCAGTGATGAGCTTTATCGGGAATCCTGAGATCTTTGTGAGTGATCTCAACACCAACACGGCGGCCTGCGTAAGTGATTCAGTAGGAGCGCCTTCCAGCCCCTCGTGGCATCCAGATGGAAAGCAGATCGTGTTTTCCAGCGATGACGGGGATGGCCCGAAATTGTATATCGTGGAAGTACCGCAGAAGGAAGGGCAGTCCTCGCGCTTGTTCCGGTGGCGCACGGGTTATCATTTCTGCACTGATCCTGAATGGTCTCCGGATGGGCGGCACATCGCCTTCACCACCCGGACGAGTGGTGAATGGGCGGTGGCCATCAAGCCTTATCCCAATGGCAGCGTGCATGTGGTGCAGACCGGGGGGGCGGAGCATCCTTCCTGGAGTCCGAACGGACATTTCATCACCTATGTGCAGCATGGTGAACTGTATGTTCATGATTTGCGCAGCGGGAACAGGCGTTCCATTCTGCGAGGGTATGGAAGGATCACTGAACCCCGCTGGATGCGCTGAGCACGCCCGCCACCCGAGCCCCGAATGAGCACCCGTTTGCAGCTTTCTTCCGCCTCATGGAGTGCCATGGCATTAGTCATGCTGCCTCTGCTTGCCTCTTCTTGCAGCAGTCTTCCTGTGCCGTCGTTCATGAAGAGCCCGGCTTCGGAGGCGGTGGTGTTTGCCCTCGGGCCGCGGGATGGTTATACGTCTCCGCTGAACGCGGACCTCAAGCCGGCGTGTCCGGCGCTGGTGTTTGACAGTGCTGATTTTCACCTGAATTCCACGCATCAGCAGGCGCTGCACGATTTTGCCAAGGAAATGCTGCCGAACAAGAAGGCCAGGCTGCTGATCGCGGGCTATGCGCCGCCGAATCTGCCGCATGATCATGCGCGCTCTCTCTCGGAGCGACGCTCGCTGGCGGTGAGGCAGAAGCTGATCGAGAACGGCCTGGAGGCGGCGAATCTGCAGACGGTGGGCTTTGGGAATGATTTTTCCCCGAGCGGACCGTCTTCGGATGTGGTGGTGATCTACCGTCAAAACTAAGCGGGCGACCGTACTTGTGTGTCGGATTCCGCAAGTCGGCGGGTCGTGGCGCAAGATCATTGCAATTAATTCGTTCCTTCCGACCCCCCAACCATGCCCAACCGATCCAACCTCCTCGTCGTCCTCGCCCTGGTCGCGCCGATAGCTCTGATCTCTGCAAATCCGGACAAACCTGCCAAAGCCAAAAAGGACAAAGGCCCGTTTGTGGCAGGGAAGCCTGCCTTCACGCCGGACCCGGGCACGGCGGAGTTTGATCCGACGAAGGTGAAGCCGGATCATCTGGAGCCGAGCGCGTTCAGGGTGCCGGAAGGTTTTGAGATTTCGGTGTGGGCGACTTCACCGCAGCTGTTCAATCCGGCGAACATGGATGTGGATGCCGCGGGGCGGATCTGGGTGACGGAGGGGGTGAACTACCGGCGGCACAGCGGGCGCAGCCGTGAGGGGGACTGTGTGCGGGTGCTGGAGGACAAGGACGGGGATGGCAAGTGCGACAGCAGCCATGTGTTTGTGCGGGAGAAGGAGCTGGAGTGCCCGCTGGGGGTGGCGGTGTTTGACAATGTGGTGTTTGTTTCGAACACGCCGAACATCATCAAGTACACGGATGTGAACCGGGATTTGAAGTTTGATCCGGCGGTGGACAAGCGGGAGGTGTTTCTGACAGGGTTTGAACAGCCGCAGCATGACCACAGCCTGCACAGTGTGTACGCGGGGCCGGACGGGCGGCTGTATTTCAGCAATGGGAACTGCGGTGCGGAGTTTAGTGACAAGAGCGGAACGACTTTCCGCATTGGCGGGGCTTACCTGAACAATCCGTATGCGGGTGCCAAGAGCGATGACGGCCATGTGTATGTGGGCGGCTTTACGGCGAGCATTGACGCGGACGGGCACAAGGCGCGGATCCTGGGCTACAACTACCGCAACAGCTTTGAAGGCGTGCGCACGAGCTTTGGGGACATGTTTCTGAATGACAACGATGATCCGCCTGCGTGCCGGGTGAGCCACCTGATTGAAGGGGGCAGCTTTGGGTTTTTCTCGCGTGATGGGAAGCGGCAGTGGCGTGCGGACAAGCGGCCGGGGCAGAGCATTCCGACAGCGGAGTGGCGGCAGGAAGATCCGGGCAGCATTCCGGCGGGGGATGTGTATGGCGGCGGTGCGCCGACGGGGATGTGCTTCTACGAAAACGGGGCGCTGGGGGACAAATGGAACGGGCTGCTGCTGAGCTGCGAGACGGAGCGGAATGTGGTGTTTGGCTACCTGCCGAAACCTGAAGGGGCGGGCTTCAAGCTGGAGCGCTTTGATTTCTGCACGACGAACACGACGGGTGTCTTTAAGGGCAGTGATTTTGTGGGTGGAGCGAACAACCTTTCCGATGACCGGCACACGCTGTTCCGCCCTTCGGATGTGTGCGTGGGCACGGACGGGGCGATCTATGTGAGCGACTGGTTCGACAAACGCACGGGCGGGCACCAGGACACCGATGAGACGTGCAGCGGGACGATTTATCGGATCGCGCCGAAGGGATTCAAACCGACGGTGCCGGTGTACAAGCTGGACACGGTGGAGGGGCAGCTGGCGGCGCTGCAATCGCCCGCCACGAATGTGCGGCAGGTGGCCTTTACGCGGCTGAAGGCGGCGGGAGATGTGAACATGCCGGCGCTGCTGAAGCTGCGCGAGCATGCGAATCCGTACGTCGCGGCGCGTGCGGTGTGGCTGATGGCGCAGCTGGGAGAGCAGGGGCTGATCACGGCGCGGATCTGGCTGGAGTCTGAGGATGCAACCAAGAGGCTGGTGGCGCTGCGGGCGATCCGCGCTGCGACGAATGATGGCATCGACATTTACAGCAACCTGACGACGGACCTCTCGCCGATGGTGCGCAGCGAGATCGCGGTGGCGCTGCGGGATGTGCCGGCGGTGCAGAGCGTGCCGCTGCTGGTGAAGCTGAGCCATCACATCGATGGCGGAGACCGCTCGCTGCTGGAGGCCTGGGGCATCGGGTGTGAGGGCAAGGAGGAGGCGGTGTGGAAGGCGCTGAAGCCGATGGGTGCGTGGAACGATGACTTTGCGCACATCACCTGGCGGCTGCATCCGGTGGCGGCGGTGCCGGACCTGCAAAACCGGGTGGCGGACAACAAGCTGAGCGCGGAGCAGCGGAAGCTGGCGCTGGATACGCTGGCCTTCATTCCGGACGCCAGTGCGGCGGCGGCGGTGGTGGAACTGGCCAAGGACAAGGAATCTCCGATCCATGCGGACGTCCTGTGGTGGCTGATCAAGCGCAGCACGGATGAGTGGGCGACGTTTGGCATCGCGGAGAATTTGAAAAAGGAAGGGATTTTCGACCCTGAGAACGCCAAGCTGATCACCATCGTGACGCCGGCGGCGATCCCGAGCGCGGTGAAGCTGGAGGATGTGGTGAAGCTGCAGGGCAATGCCAAGAACGGCGCGCAACTGGTGACGCGGTGCGTGATGTGCCACCAGATCAACGGCCAGGGGGTGGAGTTTGGGCCGAACCTGGAAGGCTGGGGCCGCAGCCAGCCGGGGGAGATCATCGCGCAGGCGTTGATCGAACCGAGCAAGGATATTGCGCACGGGTATGATGGGCAGGAGATCGTGACGAAGGACGGCGTGACTATTCACGGGATGGTGTTGACCGAAGGCAACATCATGATCATCCGCAGCATGGGCGGGCAGAACCAGTACGTGGCTAAAACGCGGATCAAGAGCCGGAAAAAACTCGACCACAGCATGATGCTGAGCGCTACACAACTGGGACTGAACGCTCAAGAAGTGGCGGACATCGTCGCGTATTTGCGTACGGGGAAATAATCGGCGAACATATGTGCCCGCCGAAAGCCTTTTCCGACGAAGGATTTCGCGGTCCCACGTTTCTTTGAATCCTACCATGACCTTCTTTCGCCCCGGCAGATTTGCCGCCGCCCTCAGCCTGATTCTAAGCCTGAGCCAGTGCACCGTTTCCACCGTCCCCGAGCCTGCGGAGTTCAAGCTTTCGGCCGAGGCGCTGAGCAAGCAGTACCGCGCCACGCGGAAGACGGGTGTGGTGCGGCTGTATGCGCAGGAGATCAAGAGCACGAAGGACGAGTGGGGCCGGGAGACGCATGAGGCGAGCGGCGGAGCGCTGCTGGTGAAGGATTCCTCGACGCCGATCTATGCGATGGCGCCGCGCATTTCGATCACGCCTGACCACTCGGATGTGCTGGGCAAGGGCACGGTGAAAAAGGGCGACCGGCTTTACATTGGGCAGGACGAAGCCGCGAAGATCCGCATCGATGGCGGCGCGGTTGTGCCGGAAGGCGCGGTGGCGGTGCGTGGGATCCTTGATGAGGCAGCGGCTGCGGAAGCGAAGAAGCAGGCGGAAGCCAGGGAGCTGGCGAAGGCTGAGGCAAAAGCGAAGGCTGAGGCCGACAAGGTGAAGGCGGCTGAAGAGGCGGAAGTGCGGGCTGCGGAACTGGCGCAGGCCAAGGAGGCCAAGGCGAAAGCGGCGGCCGAGGCGCGCGTGAAGTCTGATGAGGAAGCGAAGGCGAAGGCGGATGCGAAGGCTCTGGCCAAGGCAGAGGCGAAAGCCAAGGGCGAAGAAGAAGCCCGGCTGAAGGCTGAAGCGAAGGCGCAGGCCAAGGCGGATGCGGAAGCAAAGACGCTGGCGGAGAAGGCCAGGGCGGACAAAGCGAAGGCAGATGCGGAAGCAAGAACCACTGCGGAACGAGCCCAGATGGATGCGGCGGCGAAGAGGGAAAAGGCGGAAGCCGAAGCTGAAATGAGGGATGCCGAGAGAGCTCACAGCCGGATGGCTGGTGCGACGGCGGCGAAGCAAAAGAAATCGACGACCTCGTCGAGCAGCGGCGCTGTGAAGAAGAAACAGGCTGCCGATGCCCAACCGAAGGCGAAGATTGCGGCGAAACCGAGCGCTGCCCCCGCGGAGAAACCCAAGGCTGCACCGGCACCTGCGGTGGACCGTTCGCGGCTGCTAAATTTGATGAGGGCGCCGACAGAGAAGTGAGGCAGGGAGGATGGGTGCGCTGCGGATCGGAGTGCCGCGCTCCCAGAGGGCTGTGGGCGTAAGGCTGGGTTTGTGGGTTCCGGACGTCCTCGCAGTCGGGCGGTTTGGCGGAGAGCGGTGTGGAGTGTCTCGAGGTCTGCGACGCCAAACACGACCGACCTACGACCGGAAGGCGGCGCTGGATGGGCGGGAGGCTACCTACCGCACTCGGAGAGTGTGGACCACTACGCGACGGGGTTCGCGGCGGGGTGTGGTGTTTTTTTGCGGTGAGACGTGCGGTCGGGCGACAGACTGGAGTCTATCGTACTTTTAGAACGGCCAGCGGAAGGGAGCGTTGGGGATGAGCTTGGCTCTGGGGTAGGGGGCGATGCGGACTTGGTTGTGGGAGTTGCCGCTGAGGAGCCAGACGTTGGTGTCGTCTTCGGCGTGGAGGAAGCCGATGTGGCCGCTGCCGGCTTGATCGACGGTGAGGGGCTGCAAAATGCAGATGGCTCCGTAGGTGGGAACGACGGGGCGGCCCCAGCTCCACCAGTCGGAGACGCGGGCGCTGTGCTGCGCTTTGAAACCGGCGCGCTGGACGCACCAGTTGACGAAGGCGGCGCACCAGGCGGTTTCGTCGTGGAGGAGATTTCCGCCGATGCCGCAGCTCTGCAGGTACTCGAGAATGCGGGGGTTGTCGCCCTGGGCCCACTCCTGGACGCCGACTTCCATGATGGCGATCTGCATCCATGGTGGTGGTGCGACGAAGTTTTGGGGCGCGTTTTCCGCGGGGGCTTCGATGGGACCGGCGGCACCGGCGTCGTCCACGTTGACGAGCTGGCCGGGAAAGAGGACTTTCCATTTGCCGGTGCCCCATTCGACGAGGTTGGGGTTGGCGTTTTGGAATTGATCGAGGGTCATGCCAAAGGCTGCCGCGATCTTGGAAGGATTGTCACCGGAACGGACGGAGTATTGAGCCATGGGTGGGATGATGGGTGGAGGTGGGGGAAAAGCGAGGGGGGATTTTGGCTTAAAGATGAGGAGGGATGGCCTACGGAACACACGGAAGAGGGACTTTCCCTTCGACCGCTGCTACCGTGCTGCTGTTATGAGGGCAGACATCTTGAGGAATGGTAAAATGATTGGGGGTAAAATGATTTTTCCAGAGGGGAGACATGAGAATAACGGGGGACGTTATTTGGAAAGCAACCGAACTCCGCTGCGCTGAATGTGAAACGAGGAGTAACTGAGGAGGCTGTGTGAGGAAGGTGCGCTGCTCTTTGGCAAAGGAATGGATTGGCAAAGGAATGGCTGCAGATTTGAAGCGCAGTTACTCAGGAGAGTACTTTTTGAGTGAGAGCGCTGCGATTTTCCGTGTTTTGTGGGGTTGCTTGATTCAGCGCTTCTTTATGGATTTGGATGGCGGGGGACATCGACTGCAGCCAAAGCTGGCTGAGGAGCGCGGCGTCCAGCGAAGACCGCCGCCAGAAGCAGGGCATACGAGACAGCACGGAGCACGGACCAGAGAATCGAAAGACCGGTAAAAATCGATGCACGCTGATCATGGGAGAGATCGCGGTTTTCAATGGCCCAATGCTGCACGCTGTTCTGAACCACTGGAATGACGATGCAAAGCAGCAAGGTGAGCCCGAACCCGAGAAGCGCCCACATGGAAGCTTTCGGCAACTCATTCCATCTGGTGACCACCATGATGACGGCCACCAGAGAAACGAGGAGGATGGGCAGTTGCGTCAGCAACGAAGCGAGCACTATCTTGAACTGTTCTATGTTGTTCATGGAATTTTTGGGGCTTCACCTGGCTGAGGTTCCACTGCCGATTTTTTCCGCGGTCTGGCAGCAAGAGCGAAGCCGGTGAAGATCATCGACACCCAGACAAGCGCCAGAGCGCCGCTGGAAACTGTTATGAAATCGACCGAGCCGAGCAAGAAGGCGCAGGCCATCCAGGCGAGAATGAAGATGGCTGCGGGATGGGTCTGATCTCCGAGCCAACGCTTTCCGTGAAGGCGCAGGAGGACGGGTGCGGCGAGAGCCAAAACTAGCATGATGTATGGGATCATGGTGGAATGGGAATGGGTGGAGCCGGGAGTGGGTCAAGGCTCAGTCAGCGTGCTCGGCGGTGCAAGGGGGAAGTTCGCGGGGGCGGGCACTGCGCTGGGCTGCAGAGCACAAGGCGAAACTTTGCCTGCCACGCCGTAGGCGGCGGTCAGCGTGGGTGTTTAGACGCAATCGTCATCTCGGCCGGCTAAAATTTCCTGTCGCCGTCTCATGACGGCTTCAAAATTTTCACCCTCACCTGCCCATGCAAGAACGGCGTCTATGACATCCTCCAACTCGGTGCCAACAGCTCCGAAAGAGCGACATTTAAACTGAACGTCACACTTTGGACATCGTGCATCCATTTGTAGCGCATGAACTCGAAGCTGCTCTGAGCAACCCCTGCACTTGAAGGTGCGGAAATGGGGCAGCTGCTCAATTTCTGAGATGATGGGGGATATATCGGTCATCAATGTCATGTGGTTAAGGCGGATAAACGAGGGATAGCACTGTCGCACCCAGGCGTGTGGCGGGGGCGTTTTGCGGACGCCCATTCTTCGCACTGCGTGCTACGAAGGGCAGGCTGCTGGCACCTGGCAAACACCGGCGAAGCGATGGGTCTGCTTCCCCGGAATTGCCTGCAAAACCCCGGGTGGCCACGCTGAGGCTCGGCGACCCGGGGCTATATTCCGCAGCCCCTTCAGGGCTGATGTATGGCGGAGTGAAGTGACAAAATGTGAACGGCACTCCAACCACAACACGCGGAGTTTCTGGCACTGTGGAATGCAAGAGAAGCTGCCTTAACCGAGTGCCATTCATGTCGGTCATCATGCAAAGATGGAGACTAGAGCATTTTAAATAATTATATAGCCATTGTGGCGATGACATGCTATGAAGGCACATGGCCACACTCTCCCTTGATTTGCGTGAACGCATCCTGAGTTCTTATGACAAAGGCGAAGGCAGCCGCGATGAGATTGCGCACCGCTTTCAGGTCTCCCTTGGCATGGTCAAAAAGCTCCTGCAGCAGCGGCGCCACACCGGATGCATCAAGCCACGGCATCACCTTGCCGGGCGCAAAAAGCTCATTGTAGCCGCACACCGCATGGCCATTCGGCAGCATCTCAAGGGCAAGCCCGACATGACACTGGCCGAACTGCGTGATGCATTGGGGCTGGAGTGCACCCTGCCCGCGATCCACTACGTGCTCGTGGACATGGGGCTGACATATAAAAAAAGACGCTCCGCGCTGCCGAGCAAGAACGCGAAGACGTCCGCAAAGCGCGCCGCCTCTGGAAGCGCAAGCAAGGCGGGCTAGAGCCTTGGCGGCTGGTCTTTCTCGACGAGAGCGGTGCCAAGACCAACATGACCCGCCTGCGTGGCAGAGCTCCGCGCGGTCATCGGCTGCATGCAGCAGCGCCGTGTGGCCGGTGGCAGAGCACCACCATGATCTCCTCCATCCGTCTCGATGGCACCACGGCTTGCATGCACCTCTCTGGAGCGGCCGACACCGCCGCCTTCGTGGCTTACATCGGCCAGGTGCTCTGCCCAACGTTGCGGCAGGGCGACATCGTTGTGATGGACAACCTCGCGGTGCACAAAAGTCCCGTAGTTTTGGAGCTGGTGAGGGCGGTTGGCGCTGAAGTGCGGTTCCTGCCGGCCTACTCACCGGATCTCAACCCGATTGAGAAGATGTGGAGCAAGATCAAGGGGCTGTTGCGCAGCGCGGAGGCACGCACGCCCGCGCAGCTTGATGAAGCCATCACCATGGCGTTCTCAAAAATCACGGCCAAAAACGCCATGGGTTGGTTTGCCTCTTGTGGCTATAGTATTTTTTAATATGCTCTAGCACGAGACTATTTTGTGCCGGATTGCTGCTCCGGTTTGACCGGGTAGCGTGGCCCCTCGCCGAGCTTTTCGATCTTCCTGGGGGAGATCAGGTATTCCTCAAACCACAATGCGCCACCGGAGCGTAATGAAGAGTTGATGGTGATGAAGCGTGTGCCCGGCTGTGTGCTTGAGTTGAGGATGGAGCCGTGCTCAAAGAAGGGCTCACAGGTGAAGGAGCCCCAGGCGGCCACTTCATAGTTTAGTGTGAACAGAATCAGAATCCGCGGATTTTTGCCGGGGAAAGCATGGAAGGGGGAGTCGAACAGGCAGAGAACATGGTCGGCAGCATCCTTCAAGGTCACACGCTGCTGCCATTTCAGCCGCATGCCGAACTCCTTAGAGTCCAAGCTCATGGCCTTCTCCAAATTTGGGGTGTGAGAAGCTGTGATTGCACGCAGCACCTGGACCTCATCGTATAACGTGAATGGCAGCTCCAAGACAGACTTTGAAAGCCCCTTGTCAGGATCTTTGGCACTTAGCGTGAGGGTGCACAGAAGCAGGGATATCCATTTGAAGATGTTACTCATGGCTGTGGTGAGTCGTGAAGCCAAGTCAGTAACTGCGGAGCCTTTTGGCACCGCGGATGGTCAGGAGTGTGGGCTTGCAGGGAGACATGATCACCCCCGGGTTGCGAAGGAGACATTGGGGACGCCCAACTCGCCCAGTGTGGTGAGCAGGGTTTGCATCTTTGGAAAGGAAACTGCAGCCGGGGCAGCTATCCTGACCTCGGGGAACTTTCCGGACTGGAAAATGGCGGCGATTCGCTGGCGCAATTCCTGGTCGGTGGCTGGCTTTCCGTCCAGCTGGAGATTGCCGTCTTTGTCGAAGCGAGCTTCGACCTCAGTCCACGCCTCCGGGTTTTGGGCTTTGGGTGGCGGCAGGACACCCTTCGCTTTCAGGATTGCCTCCAGCTCCTTGATTCTTGATTCGAGGCGGGTGATGTCCGCGCGAAGGAACTGCACTTCAGATTTGGACGGGGCACGGTCTTCGGCTGGAGCGTGCTGGCACGCGAGAAGGACGATGATCCAAACGGTGAGCGAGGCTTTCATGGTGGCAAGAGGCTGGTCAGAGTGTTCCGGTCATGTGAAAAAGGTTCCAGGCGTGGCCGTCGGGGTCGAGGAAGCTGTGCTGGTACATGAAGCCGTGGTCTTCGGCTTCTTCGACGGTGGTGCCTCCGGCTTGCAGGGCTTTCTGGATGAGTGAGTCCACTTCGGCGCGGCTGGAGCAGGTGAGGCAGTTGAGGACTTCGAGGAACTGGGAGGTATCGCAGATGGCGCGTGGGGAGAAGGTGGCGAAAGCGGACTCTGCGGAGAGCATGAGCTGGATGGCTTCGCTGATGGTGATGCAAATGTGGTTTTCTCCGCTGAAGCCTGGGTTGAGGGTGAAGCCGAGGGCGGTGTAGAAGGCCTGGGCTCTGGGGACGTCCTTGGTGGAGAGATGGATGAAGATCTGGCGGGTCATGGTGGGGGGGTAATTTAAATGGGGCGTGTGCCGGGTCTGAATCCAAGTCTGTGCCCGGCTATGATCGCTGCCGCGATCAAGGCCAAGGAGAGGACCCATCTGGACTGTTCATCTGGACCCAGCCCTGTGTCACGCGGTAAGCTGGAGAACAGGGATGCGCTGCGGGCATCGCTGGAGTCTCTGTTTGGGGTGGCGGGAACGCTGAGATCATCCCGCGAAGCGAGATGGCTACTATGCGGCGAGGCCGTAGTGCTGGCCGATGACTTTGCCGCGGAGGCGGTCGGCTTTGGCGCCAGCCTGGTCGTGCTCGATGACGCCGTCGCGGAGGCGGATGATGCGGGTGCAGCGCTGGACCATGCGCTCGTCATGGGTGACGAAGACGAGGGTCTTGCCCTGCTGATTGAGGTCGTCGAAGAGATCGAGGATTTCTTTGCCGGACTTGGAGTCGAGGTTTCCGGTGGCTTCGTCTGCGAGAATGACGAGGGGG
Source organism: Prosthecobacter sp. (assembly GCF_044226605.1). Taxonomy (GTDB): domain Bacteria; phylum Verrucomicrobiota; class Verrucomicrobiia; order Verrucomicrobiales; family Verrucomicrobiaceae; genus Prosthecobacter. Next base: position 157,873 of record NZ_JBGAGS010000014.1, read on the forward strand.
CTGTTTGAAAGGGCGCGGGCGATGGCGACGCGCTGCTGCTGACCACCGGAGAGTTCGGTGGGCTTGTGATGGAGGCGGTGCTCCAGGCCGACCTGGGTGGCGAGGCGGGTGCCGGTCTCGAGCATGTCTGACTCCTTGGCGCCACCGTAGTACATGGGGATGGCGATGTTTTCGATGACGGAGAGCTGCTGGATGAGATTGTAGCTCTGGAAGATGAAGCCGAGATTTTTGTTTCTCGCGGCGGAGAGGTCGTCGTCTTCGAGATGGGCGACATTGAGGCCGCCGAGGTAGTAGTCTCCTGAGGTGGGCTGATCAAGGCAGCCGAGGACATTGAGGAGGGTGGACTTGCCGCAGCCGGAGGGGCCCATGATGCAGACGTACTCGCCGGGATAGATAGAGAGGGAGACGCCCTGAAGGACGTGCTGGAGGGTCTCTCCCATCTGGTAGCTTTTGCAGATGTCCACCAGCTGGATGATGGGCGCAGTGTCTGGCGGCATCACGGTTTGGCGGCAGCCACGGCTTTTTCCTTGGGCTTGGAAGGTTTGGACTTGGGGGCGCCGCCCTCTGGCTGCTCGGGCTTGCTGCTGCCGGGTGCGCTGATGTCTGCCTCGGCCTTCTTGGGCAGGGCGAGAGCGACGGCTTCTCCGCCATTCAGGCCGTCACGGACTTCGATGAATTCGTCATTGAAGAGGCCGGTGCTGATCTGGCGGCGTTCGAGGGCGCCGTTGTTGCTGATGTAGCAGAAGTGATGGTCCTGCTCGACCTCAATGGACTGGACGGGGACGTAGAGGACGTCTGCAAGCTGGTCGACGATGATCTCGACCTTGGCATTCATGCCGGGCTTCATCCAGGGGTGGTAGCCGTTGATGTGGATGGTGCAGGGATAGACTTTGAGATTGGGGGTGTAACGGCTGCTGCTGGAGTCTGGAAGGACGGCGAGCTCGGCGACGCGGCCGTCGAGCTCCTTGCCGGGCTCGGCATCGACGCGGACTTTGACGGGCTGGCCGATGCGGACTTTTTTGATCTGGGATTCATGCACGTTTACTCGCACGCCCATCTGGCTCATGTCCGGGATGGTGAGCATGGTCTGGCGGAGGCGGACGGTGGCGCCTTCTTCGATGCTGTTGTTGTAATTGTAGGAGGAGCTGGCGTTCAAGTCGCCGTAGGCAACGAGGCCGGCCTGGGGAGCCTTGATGACGCAGGCCTTGAGCTGGAGCTCGAGGTTTTCGCGCTGGGCGAGCTCCATTTCATAGCGACGCTTGGCGGTGCTGAACCTGGTTTCGGCCTGGGCCATGCGGGAGCGGTTGGCGCGGATGGTGCGCTGGAGCTTGTTGAGTGCTTCGCGGTAGGCGGCGAGGTAGGTGGCGCACTGCTTGCTGAACTCGTATTTTTTGTACAGGCCGAGGGCGGTTTCCGAGGTCTTGACGGAGAGCTGCACTTTATCGAAGCTGACGAGGTCGTTTTCGAGAAGGGCGGCGGTGACGAATTTTTTCTCTGCGAGGCGCTTGGAGGATTCGGCCTTCTGCTTGGCGAGGGCGAGCTCGGAGCGATGGAGGAGGAGGTCGTCTTCAAGCTGGCGGAGCTTTTGCTGGGCTTCGCCATCGCTCTGGCCTTTCTGCTCGAGGAAAGGAGAGAAGTCGATCATCTCGCTTTCGGGAGCAGGAGCGGCGGGCTTTTTGGTGGTGCCTGCAGCGCCAACCTTGCCGGTGGTGGTGCCGCGCTTGGCGATGGCGGCTTCGGAAGAGACCTGCGCATTGGCCTGGGTTTCGAGAACATCGGCGAATTTTTCGAAGGCTTCGACATCCGGGGGGAGATGGGCGGCGGTGAGGATGGCGCCGGTGACCTCGCGACCGAGGTATTTTTCAAAATCCATGAGGGCGAAGATGGCGATCTGCTTTACATCACGCACCAGGGTCTGGTTTTCGCTCTTCTGAATCTCGCGGTTTTCGTCTGCGTCGATGTAGTTGGAAACCGTGGTCTGAAACTCGATCTCGTGGTTTTCGATCTTGGTTTTGAGATCGGTGCTGTCGAGCTCAATGAGGACCTTGCCGTCCTTGACGTCGTTTTCGGTGATGAGATAGCCTTCGGGGATGAGGCTGAGGATTTTGGTGGGGATCTCGATCTCGCTCTTCACCTCGTGGTTCTGGAGGGCGCGGATTTCCCCGCCCTGAAGCACATTGATCTCGAGCGGGCCGCGCTGGACGATGAAGGTGGGCACCTTTTCCGCAGTGGTGGTGCTGCCGGACATGCTCCACCAGGCGATGACAGCGAGGACGCTGACGCCTGCGATGATAAGTCCTTTGCTGGATTTTCCCTTCTTCATTCTCCTGGTGGCTGCTCTTTGTTCAATACGTCCACCCAGCCGCCGTCTTTCTCAATGAAGAGAACTCCCATGTCCCGCCAGAGGCGGAGACGGACGAGGGTGTGATTGATGGTGGTGGAAACCATGAGGTTTCGGGTGGTGTTCATGTCGCGCTGGGCGTCGACGAGGTTGATGGCGGTGCCGAGGCCTTCGGCATTGAAGGATTCTTCGACTTCGAGACGCTGGGTGCTGATGTCCATGCCTATCCTGGCGAGTTCATACTGCTTGCGTGCGAGCTGGAGGTCGCGGAAGCCGGTGCGGACATCGCTGCGGGCGTTTTCTTCGGCGAGATCGGCAGCGCGGCGAGCCTGCTGCTCGGCGATGATGGAGGCACGGAGGACATTGCGCTCGGGCTTCTGATTGAGATTGAGGTCGGCATTGAAGCCCATGCTGGAGTTTCGATTGCCCGGCTTGAGGGCGAAGTCCTGGCGGTCGGGGTTGTCGAGGATGTTGTAATTGACGAGGGCGTTGACGGTGGGGAGGACCTGCTGCTTTGCGATGAGGACCTTACGGCTGGTGTCTTCGACCTGATCCCGAAGGTTCAAGATATCGAGGCGGCTGTTGAGCATGACGGTGATGGCTTCGTCAAGGGTGCCGGGGGTGTCGATGATCTGGAGGGCATCCTTGTCCCTGTAGTCGAGGACGAAGCGTGCGGTGACGGGGAGGCCGAGATTGACCTTGAGGTCGTCGAGGTTCTGCTCGTAGTCGCGGATGGCGCTGTACCAAGCGCGCTCGAAGACGATGCGGGACTGGACGAGACGGAAGACGGAGGATTTGGTGCTGCCGGGAGCGTTTTCCTTCTGCATGGCGGTCTCGCGTGCCACGACGAAATCGAAGGCCTTGAAGGCGAGGTAGGCATTGCGGGCGGTCTCGCGCGACTGGATGACGCCGAAGTATTGGGAGGCGATGTCTACAGCGAAGGCCTTGCGATACTGGGCGAAGGTGCGGATGGCGTAGAGGACATTGCGCTCGCTCTGAGTGAGGGCCTCCGAGGCGGAGAGATAACCGGCGCCACTGAGGAGGGGCTGGGTGAGGGAGAAGCCGAGGGCGGAGAGTCCATTGTCCTTGCCGCCGCCGGTGAGGAAGCGGACGAAATTGGTAGTGAGATTGGTGGCGATCTGCGCGCCGGTGCGGGTGAGCCCGGAGACGCCGAGACCGGAGGTGGTGGTCTGGGTGGAACTGCGGACGAGATTGTTGACCCCGGCCAGGGAAACGGTGCTGGCCTTGGTGCCGGAGGCGGTGCCGGCAAAGATGGGCGAGTACTGCTGGCGAGTGAGGGTGAGACCCAGCGCTGTCTGGTAGACGGTCTCCTTTTGAGTGAGGTAGGTACGATTGCGGTGGACGGCGAAGTTCAGGGCCTCGGCGAGGCTGATCTTGCGGGCGTCTTTCTCGATGAAGGCGCGATCGCCGAGGAACTCCTCGGTTTGCATGCTCTTGCGGAGTTCCTCCATGCGGACGGGGGGAGGGACGGAGATATCCAAAAACGACTGACCGGCATTCGGCACCTTGCTGGCCTTCTTGCGCAGGATGGCGTAGGTTTCCTTGTCGGCCCACTTCTTATAGAAGCCCGTGCTGCAGGCGCTCAGTCCCAGGGCCAGCAGCGTGAGAAACGCGATGGCGGGCTGGGAGGGGCGATGATTTGGCATGGGATGGCTGACCGGCATTGGGGTGGTTGGCCGGAAGGTTGGTTTTGGGGGGCCTTGCAATACGCCATTTTGGCCAAGTATCTATCGAATGGATGACAAAACATCGTTGCCTACCACGAAGGCGCCGTTACTATTGACCTCCCACCGTGCATGTCCGATCTCCCGAAAGTCGCTGAAACAGAAGAACTCCTGAAGGAGACCTCCGGATCGCCCCCGACCCGGAAAACGCTCATCGAAAAACTGGACAACTGGGATGACTGGGCGAGCTGGGATGAATTTTACCGGACGTATTCAGGCTTTGTGTTTCACGTGGCACGCAAGACGGGCCTGAGCGATGACGAGGCGAATGATGTGGTGCAGGAGACGTTCATCGGCGTGGCGAAGAATCTGCAGAAGAAGAAATTCGACACGAGCCTGGGGTCTTTTAAATCATTTCTGCTGAACCAGGCGCGGTGGCGCATTCTGGACCAGTTCCGCCGGCGCAAGAAGCAGCAGAGCCGTGAGGCGAACCTCTATGCGGATGAAACGGACGAGCGGCGCACGGCGCCGATCGACCGCTGCGCGGATCCGAACGGCGTGGCGCTGGAAAAGCTGTGGGAGAAGGAGTGGCAGGACAAGGTGATGGACATCGCGCTGCGGCGTGTGCGCGCGCTTGTGTCGCCGAGACAGTTCCAGATTTTCTCCTGCTATGTGCTGAAGGGCTGGAGCCCGGAGCGTGTGAAGAAAGAGCTGGGTGTGAATGCAGCGCAGGTGTATCTGGCGAAGCATCGCGTGGGGCGGATCTTGAAGCGGGAAGCGGCGAAGCTGGCGGAAGCGGAGGAGTAACCGCTTTGGAATGAGAACATGAAGACGCGCCTTTTTGTTTTATGAGCCGTCTTTTTTATGGGACTCAACTTTGCGGCTGCGGCCGAGAAGGACGAAGCTGCAGCGGAAGTGGTGGCGAGATTGGTTGAGACGATACGGCGTACACCTTTGTGGAGGTCTGACCGGCTGTGGACGCTGGAGGAGTGGCGCATGTGTGGTGCCTGTGCGCAGGAGTTTCAGGCGGCGACGGGGGCGGAGCGAAAGGCGGCTGTGCAGGGGTATCAGGACTGGCTGCGCGACACCCGTGCCGGACTCACCCGGGATGGCACCGCGTACCAGCCCTCCCAGATTCATCTGCTGCTGCGGGTGTGCTACCGGGTGGAGAAAAATGCCAGGAAGGTGGCAAAGGACAAAGACGAGATGTACCCGCTGGCTTGCAAGGAGGGCACGCTGGAGATGATCGGCCTGGTGACTGGGGGGACAGGCATTTATCTTCCGACGGTCGATTTCAAGGTCATCCATGCGCGGTGCACGCTGCGAGATTTGTCCCAGGCGAAGGTGAAGCTGGAGGATGGGAGGGTGGTGCCGCTGCTGAGGTGAGGCGAGAGGATGCTTTGTTTTTGGCAAAGGAATGAAGGAGCAAGAGAATGGGGCGGAAAGGGTGTGTGTGTGGTGACGCAACACGCGTCACATCACGTGACTGGGTTTGCGCAGCATTGCGCAGGGGGAGGAGGTGCCGATCCATGTGAGCACGACGGCGGCGAAGTATGAGATTGAGGTGGCGAGGCTCGCGAGGCGGAGGAGTAGAGGAAGGCTGGCGAATGACGAATGACCGCTGCAACTTCAACTGTGAAAGCACGTTCAACCAACCATGCATACGAACGCAGCCGCCAAGCTAACCGTTTCTCTGGTATTTGTGTGTCTTCTCATGGCCATTCTGAATTATGAACTGGTCAGGAAGCGGTTCCCCAGCTTGCTGCCCAATGTGGTGCTGACCACTTGCATCCGGTCTTTTGACAGGCAGGGGCCTGGAGTTGAGGTCCATTTGGGAACGCCCCGCATCCGTCTCACCCTCGAGATGAAGACAGTCATTGCGCATGGTGATGAGGCCATTCCCTACCTGCTGGATGCGGTCGCATCGCGCAAGCCGGCAAGAGCCGGTGTTGCGGCATTCTGCCTCACCCATCTCCAATACAAGCGGGCTGCAACCCAAGTTTCCGATCAACTTCGGTATTTCAGCGCCCAGCCAGAGAGTGATCTCAATGAATTCGCCTTAACGGCCCTTCGAGAATATTTGCGTTGCAACCCGCGACTTTCGGCCGTCACACCGGCCATCGCGCCTGAAAGCCTCTCCCCATCTCCGCCGTAACGGTGTGATGCGTTCCATCTTTGCACTCCTTTTCACTGTTTCCGCCGTGTATGCGACGGAGCCGACGCCGCTTTTCATCGAAGGATATGCGAGTTTGCGGAGCATTGCGCAGGGGGAGGAGATTGGGATGCATGTAAGCACGACGGCGGCGAAGTATGAGATCGAGGTGGCGAGGCTGGGGGTGACGAGGGAGGTGGTGTGGAAGAAGGCAGATGTGCCCGGGGCGGCGTATGCGGTGCCGGAGGATGCTTCGGCAAACGGATGCCGGTGGCCGGAGAGCGTGAGGGTGCCGTGCGGAGAGAAGTGGAAGAGCGGCTACTATGAAGTGGTATTCCGTGCCGCGGACGTGGGCGGCAAATGGACGCACCGTGGCAAACGCACGGCGGAGAGCAGCGCGTGGTTCATCGTGAGGGAGGCCAAGCCGGGGACGAGCTCGAAGATCCTGATGCAGCTTTGCACGAACACGTACAATGCGTACAACAACTGGGGAGGATTTTCGGTGTATGCGTACAACAGCCTTTCGAGCAACCAGGGGCACCGGGCGAGCTTTGAGAGGCCGGGGCCGTCGCAGTACAGCCGGTGGGAGCTGCCGTTTGTGCAATGGGCGGAAAAGAACGGATATGCGCTGGAGTTTGCGGCGAATGATGACCTGGAGTTTCGGCCGGAGATCTTAGCGAGCTACAAGCTGGTGCTGAGCGTGGGGCATGACGAGTACTGGAGCACGCCGATGCGGGATAATCTGGAGGCGTGGATCGGCAAGGGCGGGAATGTGGCGTTCTTCAGCGGAAACACGTGCTGCTGGCAGGTGAGGGCGGAGGACGGCGGCCGTGCCTTCACGTGCTGCAAACAGAACTACCACCTGGATCCGATGTTTGCGGCGCGTGAATTCAAAACGCTGAGCACGCTGTGGAGTCATGAGCTGCTGAAGAGGCCCGAGAATGAAATGACGGGCGTGGGATTCCTGTGGGGAGGCTACCGGAAGAGCCATGGGCAGTTCATGACGGATCCGGCGGAATATGAAGTGCACCGGCCCGAGCACTGGGCGCTGGCGGGGACGGGGCTTAAGCGCGGGGACAAGTTTGGCGGCAAGGACACCGTGGTGGGCTATGAGTGTGACGGCTGTGAACTGGAATGGAGGAACGGACTCCCCTTCCCTACTTGCAAAGACGGAACTCCGAAGACCTTTGAAGTGCTGGCCACATGCCCGGTGCGCTGGCACCCCGATGATGCGGAGTGGTATGAGAAATGGGAGAAAGGGCGCACTGGCGCGGCCTGCATGGGTGTGTATACGCGTGGAGGCACGGTCTTTACCGCTGCGACGACGGACTGGTCGCATGGACTGATGGGCGGCGATGAAGCGGTGATGAAGATCACGCGGAATGTCATCGAGCGCCTGGGCAAGTGACGGGCCGTTCAGGGCCAAAAGCGATGATCAAAAGGCAAAGGCGGCGTCGCCGTGCGAGCCGCAAACGTTATGATGAATCATGCCTGTGAATCCTTCGCTCAACTGGCATGCCACCGATGCCCGCACTGCTGCCGATGCGTGGCAGACGGATGTGCGGAGCGGTTTGAGCCAGGCAGAGGTGGCAGCGCGCCGCGCGCAGTTTGGCCCGAACACGCTGCCTGAAGCTCCGCGCAAGGCGCTGTGGCGGATTTTTGGCAGCCAGTTTGCCAGCCCGTTGATTTACATTTTGCTGGTGGCGGCGCTGATCTCGTTCGCCATGGGGCATGCCAGCGATGCGGTGGTGATCCTGGCGGTGCTCCTGGTCAACGCCGTGATTGGCACGGTGCAGGAAGGACGTGCGGAGCATTCCATGGCCGAGCTGAGATCGATGTCTGCCTTGACTGTGCGAACTGTCCGAGAGGGACGTGAAGCAGTGATCGAGGCGAGCGATCTGGTGCCGGGAGACATCCTGCTCCTCGCCGCGGGAGACGCGGTGGGAGCGGATGCGCGGCTGGTGGAGGCGACTGCGCTGGAAGCCACCGAGGCGGCGCTGACCGGGGAGTCCCTGCCAGTGCTGAAACACACCGAAGTGCTGCCTGAAGAGACAACGCTGGGAGACCGAAAGAACATGATTTTCTCGGGAACGCATTTCACCGCAGGGCGCGGAAGGGCGGTCGTCATAGCGACCGGCTTGCAGACGGAGGTGGGCAAGATCGCTGGTCTCACGGCGACGGCGCAGGAGCCGAAAACGCCACTGGAACTGCGCCTGCAGCAGTTTGGCCAGTGGCTGGTGGTGGCGGCGGTGCTGCTGTTTGGGGTGATGCTGGCGTTTGGCCTGCTGCGCGGCATTCCCTTCACCCAAATCTTCATGGTGGCGGTCAGCGAGCTGGTGTCGATGGTGCCTGAAGGGCTGCCGGTGGCCATGACCATCGCGCTGGCGGTGGGCATGCAACGCATGGCACGGCGCGGTGCCATTGTGCGCCGCCTGGCCGCGGTGGAGACGCTCGGGGCGACGAGCATCATCTGCAGCGACAAGACCGGCACCCTCACCAAAAACGAGATGACGGTGACAACCCTTCTGCTGGCAGATGGCAGACAGATCGGAGTCAGCGGAGCCGGTTATTCGCCGTCAGGAAAACTGCGAACCGCGGATGCCGAAGTCACCGCGGAGGAGGATGAGGCGCTCCGCGCACTGCTGGAGGCGGTGGTGCTCTGCAACGACGCACAGCTGGTGCCGCCGAATGCCGAAGACGACCGCTGGAGGGCGCTGGGAGATCCCACCGAAGCGGCGCTGCTGACGGTGGCCCTCAAAGGCTGCGTGGAGCCGCAAACACTGCGGCACCGGTGGCCGCGCCATGGAGAAATTCCGTTTGATGCCGCCACCAAGATGATGGCCACGCTGCACCACAGCGGTACAGACCGGCGCGTCTTCTTCAAGGGTGCTCCCGAAATGCTGCTCGATCTGTGCGACCCGGCAACTTTTGATCCAGCGCAGGTGCGGAAAGCGGCGAATGATCTTGCCGCGCAGTCTTTGAGGGTGCTTGCCGTGGGTGAGGTGCGGAACGCCGTGCTGGACGAGAGCGCGGGCTTCGAACCCTTTCGTGGGCGCATTCGATTTCTCGGCCTGCTCGGACAGATGGACCCTCCACGCGATGAAGTGCGCGGAGCCGTGGCGGAATGCCTGGCAGCGGGCATCCGTCCCGTGATGGTCACAGGCGACCACAAGGCCACAGGACTCGCGATTGCGTCCGAACTGGGCATTGCCAAAGAGGGAGATCTTGCGCTGGACGGAGAGGAACTTGAGCGGATGCCGGAGCAGGACCTGCGCGCCAGCCTGGACCGCATCTCCGTCTTTGCGCGCGTGCATCCCACGCAAAAGCTGCGCATCATTTCGGCCTTCCAGTCACGGCGCAAGGTTGTGGCCATGACTGGAGACGGAGTGAATGACGCACCCGCGCTGGCGGCGGCTGACGTCGGCGTGGCCATGGGGATCACTGGAACGGAGGTGGCCAAAGGCGCGGCGAAGATCGTCCTCACGGACGACAACTTTGCCACCATTGTCAAAGCGATCGCGGAAGGCCGGCTGGTGTATCAGAATCTCAAGAAGGTCATCCTGTTCTTGTTCGCCACATCGATTGACGAGATCTTTTTGCTGCTGCTGGCCCTGCTATGCGGCTATCCCCTGCCCCTGGCCGCGGTGCAGATCCTGTGGATCAACATGGTCACCGAAGGCACGGTGACGATCAACCTTGTGCTGGAGGGGCCGGAAGGAGATGAGATGCGCCGAAAGCCCACGCCGGTGAATGAAGCGCTCATCACCCGGCCGATGCTGCGCCGACTTGTACTGATGGCCACGACGGCCATCATCGTCACTTTTGGGTTCTTCGTCTGGAGGCAGGCGAGCGCCGCGCCCTTTGCGCTGGTGCAAAGCGAAACCTTTACGCTGGTGGTGATCTGCCAGTGGTTCAACCTGCTCAACTGCCGCAGCGCATTGAAGTCCGCCTTCAGCCTCGATGTTTTCAAGAACCGATGGCTGATCGGCGGGCTCGGGCTGAGCATCGTCCTGCAGTTTCTGGTGATCTACACAGAGGCGATGAACCGATTCTTCCACACCACCCCGATACCCCTGAAAAACATGCTCCTTCTGGGACTCGCAGGCAGCAGCGTTTTGTGGGCAGAAGAAGCGCGGAAATGGATGGCTCGAAGGGCAAAGACTCGGGAATGAGATCCAGCGATGCTACGCACAACAACAAAACTCAGCGAGAGGCTTCGTGCCCACTCAAGGCTGGAGAGATAGCAGGCGCTAGAGCAATTTAAATAATTATATAGCCATGGGGATCAAGGCATGCTATCAAACGGCATGGCAACACTCTCTCTGGATTTACGTGAACGGATTGTCAGTGCCTATGACAAAGGCGAAGGCACCCGTGATGAGATCGCGCGGCGCTTTCGCGTCTCCCTGGGCATGGTCAAAAAGCTGCTTCAGCAGCGCAGCAAGACTGGCTGCATCAAGTCCCGGCATCATCTTGCAGGACGCAAGAAGACCATCGTGGCAGAGCATCGCATCGCCATGCGCCGGCATCTCAAGGGCAAGCCTGACATGACGCTGGCCGAACTGCGCGAGGCCCTGGGGGTGAAGTGCACGCTGCCGGCGATCCACTACGTGCTTGCGGACATGGGGCTGACATATAAAAAAAGACGCTCCGCGCCGCCGAGCAGGACCGGGAGGACGTCCGCAAAGCACGCCGCAGCTGGAAGCGCAAGCAAGGAGGATTAGAGCCCTGGCGGCTGGTCTTTCTCGATGAAAGCGGCGCCAAGACCAACATGACGCGCCTGCGTGGCAGAGCGCCGCGCGGGAAGCGACTGCACGCCGCCGCTCCCTGCGGCCGCTGGCAGAGCACCACGATGATCTCCTCCATCCGGCTTGATGGCACCACGGCCTGCATGCACCTCTCAGGAGCAGCGGACACAGCAGCCTTTGTGGCCTACATCGGTCAGGTGCTCTGTCCCACGCTGAAACAGGGCGACATCGTGGTGATGGACAATCTCGCGGTGCACAAGAGCCCGGAAGTGCAGCGCTTGGTGGCAGGTGCAGGAGCGGAGGTGAGATTTCTGCCGGCCTACTCGCCCGACCTCAACCCAATTGAGAAGATGTGGAGCAAGATCAAAGCGCTGCTGCGCACTGCGGAGGCGCGCACGCCACCCGAGCTCGATGCGGCGATCAGTCAGGCATTCTCAAAAATCACAGAAAAAGACGCCGCGGGCTGGTTTGCCTCTTGTGGCTATAGTATTATTTAAAACGCTCTGCTGCGCACTGCGGAGGCGCGCACGCCACCCGAGCTCGATGCGGCGATCAGTCAGGCATTCTCAAAAATCACAGAAAAAGACGCCGCGGGCTGGTTTGCCTCTTGTGGCTATAGTATTATTTAAAACGCTCTAACATCAGACTGACGAGGCGTTCTCCAATGCCTCCAAAATCACCGGCACCTCGGCATTCGGCGCCGCTGAGAAGGCGGTGATCTCCTGCTCGGGAAAACTGTCCCATTCAATCTCCTCGCCTTTGACCACCAGCGTCGACGGCATGCGCGGTGCCCGCGATCGAATGCCCAACACCAGGCGGTGGCGTGGAGTGATGAGGACTTCGAAATCGGCGGATGGGAACCGAGGGGTTTCGTGGTAGTCCTGGCCGCAGATCGCCAGATAGTGGCCGTCGCCGCCGTCGAAGATCCAGAAGGCGCCCTCGTCTTCGAACTCCTCGCGCTCGAGGATGCGGGTGGGCTGGCAGCGGATGACTCGGACCTGCCCAGCCTCCAGCTCCTCCGCGATCCTCTGGCGATGCGCCAGGGCGTCCCGCAGCCGCCGACGCCTGTCCCGATAGCCACTCAAGCGCATCAGCCCAAACGTTCCCGCAACAACTGCCCCGGCCTTGGGATGGTGGGTGATCACGCCGATCAGAACCACCGCGGCGCAAACGGCCAGGGTCACGAAAGCGGCACGCCGTTCGTCCCGCATCCAGTCAACGCTGCCCTCCTTGGGCATGGCCGAACGGCCTCTTGAGCAGTCGCCTCTCGGCGTCGTTCAGAGGGCGTCGGGTCTCGTGGATCACGAGGAGGCGCGGGCTTGAGAGATGTGGGGAAAAGTTTCCAAGTTTCCATCCCTAAGCGTGGAAACTTGGAAACTTTTTGGGGAGTGGCAACGAAGCGCAGGAGGAGGAAGTGGTGGGAAGCTGGCAGGGCTGGTGGTCCTCAACCGAAAACGGGAAATTGATGGCCTACGGAACACACGGAATACTCGGAAAGAAGCCTTCCAGGCAGTACAATCCAAAGATGAGGCATCAGAACTTGGATGATTGTCCGATTTTCCATTTGTTCCGCGTGTTCCGTAGGCCGCCAACCAGCACGAGGGGCATGGGGTGTCTAGGGAGCCAGTGAGATTGCGAGAGACGGCGCTTGGAGGACCAAGCGCCCTACCCGCGCTGGGCTGGTAGGTAGGGCTTGTTGTCCTCAATCAGCCGCGTGGGGGCGTTGGGGTGTCGAGTATCATTGCGGCATCGAGGGGGCCTGTGAGCCTGAGAGAGACGGCGCTTGGAGGACCAAGCGCCCTACCTGCGCTGGGCTTGTAGGTAGGGCTTGTTGTCCTCAATCAGCCGCGTGGGGGCGTTGGGGTGTCGAGTATCATTGCGGCATCGAGGGGGCCTGTGAGCCTGAGAGGGACGGCGCTTGGAGGACCAAGCGCCCTACCTGCGCTGGGGGTTGGCGGGCGGCTATCTCCCCTGCCCCGGTCATCTTCATAATGGCTAGAAATGTTTCCATGTTTCCATGCTATAGGGTGGAAACATGGAAACATTTTGCGGCGTGGCAACGGAGCGCAGGAAGAGGAATGTAGGGCCTCCGCTGGAGCACGGGCACTCCACGTCCGCAGCAGGTGTCACGTGCTCCCAAGCTCCTGCGCTGCATTCGCCACACCGACCGACCGGCCGCGAGGGTTTTTGGTTTGGGCGCAACGGTGCTTTCGGCACGCTCGCAGACGGGCGGGCTGTCGCCACGCCCGTCCTACGATCCGATCCAGCCTGTGCCACCCCTGTTTGAAGTTTGGGCAGGAACTCACAGACCTGGTTCGAACAGAGCGTGGATCACTTGAGGTGTTTACGGACAGATTCGCTAACAGCCTCTCCGAGCACCTGGCTGCCGCTGAGCACCTGCACGTGAAAGCCGTGATACTTCTTCCCTGACTCTTCCACGAGCTTGTAGCTCCTCCGGCCTGAGCGCTCGCTGTGCGTGCGGACGTAGTCAAATGCCACCTTGGGAGTTTCGATGTCCACGTAGCGGCCGCTGGAGTCCACGCTGACGGTCATTTCGCCAGATTTCTCGACGGCGAGGGTGTCTGCGCCGCGCCGGAGGTTGGCGGCGTACAAGGCCCATTTCAGCGTCACGCCTTCGAGCTTGGTGCCGGTGTAGTTGGTGATGCGCACCCTGAGCCAGTGCGCGGTGACGTATTCTTCTTTGACGAGGTCGGTGGATTTTTTTTCGACTTCGGGCTTAACGGTGACCGTGACGGAGCCAGCCATGGCGGCGCTGGCAAACAGGAGGGTGCATAGGATCGCAAGACGAGTTTTCATAGGAGCAGGACGTGTGGAGTGATGACCTCACTTGGGCTGACAGACACGGCGGCAGGAGGTGACGAGATCGGATCAACTCAGCCGCGCTGATTGGCAGGCGGAAGCAGGTGGCCTCTTCAGCAGCGCTCCTGGCACAGCCAGCGGTGTCGGCGTATCCCGGGGTGGGTTCTCCCGTTTTCAGTTCCTATGAAAGGCGCAAGGCTGGCTGCAGTCTCCAGCCGGGTCTCCCCATGCCAGCCCAGCATGGGTGGCAGGTCGCACTCTGAGAGAGCCTGCTCATGCGGCAGGCCCTGCTTGAGCTCAGATTCATCATCATCCAAGACGCAGACAAGGTGGGAAGCGTCCTTTGCCACCGGGGTGCCGGACCAGCAGCACTGCTCCATGCCCAGCATGAGCAGGACAAAGAGGTTCGGAATGAGCAGGCACCAGCGCATGGGATTTGGCGGATGTTGTACTGGTACCTACGAAGGTGTGTCGTGGATTTTATCACGACGCTTTAAAGATTTGGCTAGGTTCTGCCGGAAGCCAAGGGCGTCCCCTGCCCTCGCGTTCTCCCAAACTGACGCGCGGGGACGTGCGCGGTATTCCGATCCCGCGACTCAACTGCGGCATGGCCTGAAAAAGTTTCCAAGTTTCCGTGCTTAGCGATGGAAACTTGGAAACTTTTTCAGTCGTGGCAATGGAGCGCAGGAGGAGGCAGTGCCGAGGCATCTGCCCCGTGGTCATCGCAGCTCCACGTGTGGTGTGCTGGCTGGCAGGTCGTAGGCTTGGTAAAGGTCCTTCAGTTCGGTGAATTGCGGGAGGGCCTTCGTGAAGTGCTCCAGGAAGAGCCGGCGGCCGAGATCTGACATGCCGGCGCCGAAGGCCCGCTCGTGCTTCTCTCCTTTGAAGGCGTAGACGTCGTCGCAGGAGAAGCAAAAGAGCAGGTCGAGGACGTGGCCGCTCCTCTCGCAGTGCATCAGCACACCCGGGCGGAACGAGCACATGGAGGGCGGGCCATAGGCGCCGAGGGACCGTGTCACCTCAAGGAGGTCCGACCGTGGGTCGCCGGAAAGGGCCGTGCCCTGAGGCGAAAAATGGAATCCCGCGATCGTGATGGCACCCGGGGTATCCGCCTTGCAGACCGGGTGAAGGGTGACGCGGTCCGGCGCCTGCAGCACCTGGAGATCGGAAGCATCCGGGATGATGGCTTCGATGTGGAAATCGGGCGGAAACAGCCACCCGGCGGGATGGGGGTGGAAGACTTTGAGGGCCAGTTGACGGCGCTTGGACATCTCCTTGGGCGGCTCCTTTGAAACCACCCCGGGCGCATCGTTTGCAGCGTGTTTGGATGGGGCCCTTGTCCCCTCTCCAGGCTGCTTGAGGTAAGCTGCGGTGAACCCCGCACCGATGAAGATACCGAGCAGCAAACTGGCTAAATATCGTATGCGGGTCATTTGGGGTGGTGGTGTTGGCTAGGCTGAACGCTCCAGAACAGCAAGTGCTTTGCGCTCATCGTATGATCCATTTGGGCGGAGCTCAATCCGCCAGCGCATGTATTCAGCCGTCGCCAGCTTCTGATTTTGCGAGAAAAGCAGCAAGCGCTGAGCGGCATACCCATCACCCACGGACCGAGGTATGTAATGCAGGATGACATCGGCTTCCCAAGGACTCGTGATCGCAGCAATCATAAATGCTGGCAGCCAGTAGTGGAATGCCTCCGGGGTAAAGAAGGTGAACGCCGAACTGTGCGCCCGCAAATTGGAAGGCTCATGCCCGCGCCACGTCGTCCCGCAAAAATACCGAGTGATGTCTTCGTCGTCGTTTGACTCCGATGTGAAAATCTTGCTGTCTCCTGGATACACAGCGTCACGCCAGGCGTCCTCAATCAACTGAATGACTTCTGTGGCGTTCATGGATGTATAACACTTGGACAGGGGGCGATGATATGGAGACATTTGCCAATGGCACTAAAGCTGAAGGCTTTTTCCGATATTGCGCAAGGTTGCCAAGAGCTTGGAGATGACAACAGGGCAATGTGAGAGAGGGTGCCAGATCGCGACCGAGTGCCAGAAGCCTCGGAACCGGCGGCATGGACTCCCTGTCAGAAATGCAGATCCGGATAACCTGACCATGCCAGGCGCTCCTGCCTTTCACTGGGAGAAAGTTCATCTGACAGCGCCCAGACATGGTGCCACACGATCTCTTCGCCGGGGATTTCTGTGTCTGCGACTGCACCTGCCAGCGGATGGGCGGTGGTGGCGGAGCTCTTGTCCCACATGGTGGGAAAATTCTGCCGCAGGAAGCGCTGGCCAGTCGGCAGTTCCGCAAAGGGCATTTTTCCCATCGGGCACAAATTGTTGATGACGTATTCCTCCCACGGATCCTGGTCACCCCACGGATACCGCACCCGGTCGGGAACAACGGCCCCCTCGCTCTCCAGGCGCTGGAGCGCTTGGGCGGCCAGGGAAAGCGCCGCGTCCGAGGTCGGCGCGGAACACATCACATCTGGAAATCCGTCAATCGTCACCTCAAACACACCGCCGGATGTTTTGATCATGTGGATCGGGAACCAGCGGCGTCGCATTTCAGACTGGGGTTCATCGTTCATTGGGAATCTCGGAGCTGATACGTTTCATTTTTAGCCGCTGAACCACGCCGCAAGTGATTCTCACCTGCAGACGGTAAAATCGCCATGGCTCCAAGACGCCCGAACAGGCGGCGCGCGGTGAACGGTCGTTGCAGAGAAGGATCAGGCGGCTGAGGTCTGCTCTTCCATTTGTCTCCTGGTCCGCGTGGCTGGGGTGCGCAGTGCGGTGAACATCAGCGCATACATGGCGCCAATGACGAACCACGACCAAAACACCGAGCTCGCCAGCTCGCGGTTTGCCCAGGGGCCAAGGTCTGGCGGAGCGAAGATGGGAGCGAAGCGGGTGACGTTGATGTGGTTCGGGCTGCCAGTCAGATCCCACGCCGCGAAAAGCGATGTGAGTGCGATCGCCACAACCGCGACATAGGTCAGGGTCTTCTGTTGAGTGTTCATAATCTCGTGATGGGGCTGCCGCCTGAAGTGGGGCGGTCGAGGAGACTTGCGGTGCTCGTCCTGACGAGCTCGACAAGCCGACGGATCAGTTGCGATTTTGCGCAAAGTTCACCAGAATGTCGATATGAAAACAGAGCGCACCGAACTTGCCCGCAAAATCGCCACGGAGTGCCATGAGGGGCAGACGCGGCGGGATGGGGTGACGCCTTACATCGTGCACCCGGAGAAGGTGGCGGAGATCGTGGAGAAACTGGGCGGCGGCGAGACCGAGATCATCGTGGCGTGGCTGCACGACACGGTGGAGGACACGGAGATGACACACGAGCGGCTGATGGAGCTGTTTGGCCCGGAGATCGCGGAGGCGGTGCAGGCGCTGACGCATGCGGAGGGAGAGGACTACCCCACGGCGGTGCTGCGCGCGAAGGCGAACCCGATTTCACGGAAGGTGAAGATGGCGGACAATCTGGCGAATCTGTCTGACAGCCCGTCGCCGAAGCAGGTGGCGAAGTATGCGGGGTCGCTGATTCAGCTGCTAACGGTGTGACTTATTCTACGCAGGCAGGTATTCACTTTGACCACGGCGCACACGGACTGCCAGTTATCTCCCAAAAGCATATGGTGCTCCCGTCCGGCCACTGGGGGCTGCTGGGCTGGCGGTTTTAGTATCAGTACCTTTTTGTGATTTTGCCTGGTTTTCCCTTGGGGGGCAGCAGAGCTGGAAAAGTGCCGAAGGTGGAGATGATATCGAGATGATGTGATCGGGGGCGCTTTTCGTCGGCAATTTGGTGAAACAGACCGTTCCGGTAGTAACCGAGGTATGGCTCTGTGAGGGGGGCGAGGCTTTCAGCTCTTCCGTCGCCAGACATCTGGGCGGTGAGGCTGTCCGTGATCAGGGTGTCGCGGAGAGGCCAACCCGTCCCCGTGACCTTGCTCATGAAGGCTGAGAAGTAGCCCATGGTGAAGGGGTGATGGCGCAAGGTTTGGGAGGTGGACAAGAGCACCACACCCTGAATGTCTCTTATTCTTGCAAGTCGGGTTTCCACCTCATACACGGGAAAAGAGGTGTCCCAGTGCAAGCCACCTTCATAGACAGCGGGGAACGGACTGCGCAGCCAAGGGCCGGCTGCGGCATCGGGAGCGGTGAGTATGCAGGTGCCCAAGGCAAGAAAGGCCATGGCTCTTCTCATGGGGCGAAGTGCATCACAGGGCGTGCTGGACGTCAAGCCTGCGCTACCACCCTGCGCTGGGGGGTGAAAAAATGTTTCCATGTTTCCAACACTATAGGTGGAAACATGGAAACATTTTCCGGCCAGAAGCGCAGGCGTGCCGTACCGGCCTGTCTGACAGGACTCAATGAATGGACACCACGGCGCCGGCGCGGACGTGGGTGGCGAGGCGGGCGATGTCCCAGTTGGCGAGGCGGACGCAGCCGTGGCTGGCGCTGCGGCCGATGGCGTCGGGGTCATTGGTGCCGTGGAGGCCGATGCCGGGCTTGTTGAGGGCCACCCAGATGACGCCGACGGGGTTGTTCGGGCCGGGATGGAGGAGGTAGGTTCTGTCCCCGCGCTCGCC
Organism: Prosthecobacter sp.; assembly: GCF_044226605.1. Lineage (GTDB taxonomy): Bacteria > Verrucomicrobiota > Verrucomicrobiia > Verrucomicrobiales > Verrucomicrobiaceae > Prosthecobacter. The sequence continues at coordinate 176,210 of NZ_JBGAGS010000014.1, forward strand.
GGTTTTCAGGAAGGAGAGGTCGTAGCGGAAGTCGGGCAGCAGGGCGACGCCCTTGACCTTCCACTCGCCAAGGGGGGACTCTGTCTGCGCCGAACCGATGGTGACGGGATAGGCGGCGACGAGCTTTTCGTTTTCAAACAGGCGCAGCATGTTGTCCTTCGTGTCCACTTTGATGGAGATCTGGTCAGGGGAGAGAATGCCGGCAGCGGCGGGTGCCGGGGCTTGTTTGGCGGACTGAGGCTCGGCTTTGGCTTCGGTGGCCTTGTCTTTTTTCTGGTCCTTGGAGGTGGGCTGTTTGGGGGTGGTGGAGGCTTTGGGTGGGTGGTTCCCCTTCCCCTTTTTATGCTGCGCTGCCTTTCCCGCCTTCTCGGCCTGAAGGTCGAGCAACGGCAGGGATTTCACGGCGGCGAGGTCGAAGGGCTCCACGTTCGGCACCTGCAGGCTGTCCCCGGCTTTGAGGGCTTCAAGCTTGCCTGGATTGAGTTCTTTAAGATAGTCGATATCCACGTGAAATCTCTCCGCAATGGCCTCGGCAACAGTGGCATAGGGCAGCCATTTCAGGTGGGACATCTCAGGCACTTGGGCGGGCGGCTTTCCGGTGGCTTGCACGTCGGCCTCGGTGACGGTGTAGGTGGTGAAAACGTCCTTCACGCTGCTCAGATCCATGTCGGAAAGATCGGGAAGCGGGAGGGTTTTTTCGTGCTGGCCTGCCTCCTTGGTGGGAGCGGGCGGGGCGGGCAGTGGAGGCAGCCCGTGGGCTTCGCGGTAGAGGCCCAGGGCCTTTTCGGAGAAGCCGCCGAAGCGCCCGTCGATCTTGCCGGGGCCGAAGTTGGCGCGGTCGAGGAAGACCTGAAGGCGGGTGGCGGCTTCATGGTTGGCGGGCAGTGTGGCTGCTTTGGAATCAGCGGCAGAAAGAGGCAGCCCTCCGAGCAGACTGAGGGCTGACAACACACGGAGCAGGGAGAGAGTCATGCCCAGCATTCGCCCCTGCGAGGTTCTGCGGCTGTGCGTGAATCCTGGCCTGGTGCCTGAGACGTAAGGACTTAGTTTGAGAATCATGCGGCGACGCCCAAACCAGACCCCGGTCCCCCACCCTTCGGACGCTTACGATCCAGTGTCCCCGCCGGGAGTGCTACGCAGCGAAGGTGAACTGAGAAAACTGATGTCCGGCCAGGGCAAGGCTGATACCGCACAGCTGGCGGAAGTGCTGGGGAGGATCAGCAGCAGCATGGCTGACTACCTCGAGGGCGGGAGGCATATCGACGTGGTTTTGAACCCGGTGGAAATCCTCTCGGCGGTGGACGCCGCCCTGCAGGAGGCGGAGGGGCGCCCCAGCCCGTGGCCGGACGGCGCGGATATGCGCACCTTTTTCATCCATGGCCTGTACGAAGAACTGATCCAGCAGCCGAGCAATCTCTTCCAGGTCCGCATTTTCCCGGATGGAACGGAACGCTACATCCCGCTGGACAAGGCCACCTGGAAGGCTTGCCTGCAGCGGCTGCGGGATCAGATCGTCGGCAGCGGGGTGCGGATTGGGACACGTGGGAGAAAGCGGGCAGGATGAGGGGGGCGGTTGGAAATTCGGGCGTGATACTGGTGGGCCCGAGAGAGGGGGGATGACAGGTCAGGAGGACAATTTGCCAATGCAATGCGGCCGGTCCTCGGTAGCTTGCAGGCATGAAAGCCTCCCCTCCCCGCTGGCTTGCGCTGGTGCTGCTGGCTAACATGGCGGCGGTGCTGAGTTCCTGCCGCACGGCGAAGAGCGTGGTGGAGGCCGTGGAGGTGCAGCCTTCGAGCTTTCTGACCCACGCGAAGGACTTGAAGGAGGATCGCAAGCACTCGCCTTTCCTTGGCAACTGGTGGAACAGGGACAAGAGTGTTCTTGCGGCAGCGGATCGCTGCCGGAAGATCTACGTGGCTCCGGTGTTGTACGCCAATGTGCGGCCGGACAAGACGCTGGTGGCGGCTGTGGAGCACGACGCAGGCTGGAGGCGGCGCCGTCTGCCGGTGCTGGCGGGCTACATGAAGGACCAGTTTGAGGCGGCTTTCAGCAAGGCCAAAGAACCGCGCTATGCCGTGGTGCAGGCCCCGGCGGCGGATGCATTGACGCTGGAACTGAACCTGCTGGAGTGGGGGCCGAACACTTACACGGGGGTGATCACGCGGCAGGCGGTGGACTTTTTCACCTTCAATGTCGGGGGCGAGGTGGCACTGCGGAACACGCGGGGCTACATGGCCATCGAGGGCCGGGTGGTGGAGCCGAAGTCGAAGCAGCCGGTGTTTGAGTTTGCCGACAAGGAGTACGCAAAAGTGGTGATCCTGATCTCCATCCAGGACTTTCGCCGCTACGGTCAGGCGCATTTTGCCGTGAAGGAATGGGCCGCCCAGCTGGAAAAACTGCTTCGCTCGCGTGCCGGAGAACGAGTGGCGGACAGTTCGCCGGCGGTGCTTTTCAATTATTAGGCCGGGCGGTCGCGTGCGGCTCGCCCCTTCGGCCAGGCGGGGGCAGAAAACTTTTGGAACGGCGGGAAGCCGGCAGCGGCAGGTTCCGTGACAAAAGAACCTTTTTTGGTGAATATAAAACCGCTTTATAGACTCAATATGAATTCTTTATTCTGGTATGTTATGCTTTTTCGATAAAACGATTCCGAGGCCTTTTCCGCCCCTAGTGGAGTTGCTGGAGGTAGAGAGAGAGTGAGATGCCTTGCTCCAAAATCATGCCGCGGGTGCTTTTCGCGAGACCAGGCTTTTCCAGCGTAGCAAGGATGAGATCAACCAGAGAAGCGGCTTTGCGGGTGGCGGCGTGGTCGTCGCTCATGCTGCTGATCAGGGTGCTGCAAGCGGACTTGAGCTGATCGACCTCCTCCGAGGTGAGATCCTGGTACTCGCTGGCAAAGACCTTCACATCGATCGTTCTCAGTGCTGCTAGGGCGGCCTCCTTCTGCATGGCGAGTTTAGTTTGAGCGGGGGATTTTTAAGACCAAGGTTTTAATCGGAGATGACAAAGTATTCATCATACGCTCTCATGCTTAATACCTTTACAGCGTAAAGAAATGACCTAATGCGCGGAAGTGGCGATCTCCCAGAGCGTCGATAGGCATCGAGGCGGGTTCGAATGCGGCTTCCATCCGGCCTCTCTCAGCAGCAGCAGTGGCAGCGGAAGTCACCAGCGCTTTCCGGGGCCAACGGATGCTTTGTCATGAGATGGATGAAGCGCTGAAACAGAACCATCGGCGCAACGAGGCGTCACATTCGGGCGGGGACGTTGAGGCCGCTCAATGCCCCTATGGCGGTCCCACAGCGGAGCACACCGGCAGCAGGTGCGGCGGCAGAAAACCGACGTCGGCGCAAGGCGGATTCCCTGCCACCGGCCCTCAATGTTCAGATGAACGATTCTGTAAATCGATACATCCGCTTTTTGCTCGATCTTTTCGCAAATTTTTTAGCCGCTGACCTAGGCCGTCTGCTGCGAATTCAGGGTGTTAGGAGATAAAGACCCCATGAAAACCTATAAAGTGTTTCTCAATATCGGCGGCGCGTCCTTTATCCCGGCGGATCGCTGGGAAAAGGATGGCGACTGGTTCAAGTTTTATCGAGACGGCTCGATGATCGCGGAATTTGCCGCGCCCTGGGTGCAAAAGATCGAGGAGCGGGACTTCCCCAATGAGCCTGGAGAGGCGGCCAAGTGAGTGCAGACGGCGGGAGAAAGGCTCGCAAAGTAGTTCAAAACGAGCGGTCCGCCCCTCCCCCAAGCCTCATGGTAGGACGAGGTAACTGCCTTCGATGGCTTGCTTCTTGTACTTCTGCCCGTTGTACATGTATTCGACGGTGAGCATGTTGCGCCCCTGTTCCTGAACGACGACTTGGGCCACACCCGCTGTGGTGGTGCCATCTGTGACGGCGACAGCGGCTCCGGTGGCGACAGTGGAGTTGCCTTGGTCCAAAGCAGCATCGCTGAGCTGGTCCGTGACGAGGATGGAGACGGGGGCATTGATCACTCCACTGGGGACCAGCTTGCCAAGGCGGTTTTTCACGTTTCTGGCGGCTTCATTGGGCAGGGAGTAGCGAGCACTGATCAGCTGAATGGTGCCGGGAATGAATCCTCCTGCGACGGCGGGGGCGGCACCGGGTGGCACGGCTCCGGGTGGGACGGCCCCCGGAGGGACGGCACCGGGAGGAACCGCTCCGGGCATGGGCACAGGGGGAGCCTCCACGACGGCGACGCGACGGGCATTGAGCACCTCCATGGCCTGCGAGAGCAGGCTGGAGCGCCCTGTGGGGGTGACGACGGCACCATTGAAAGTGCCGCCGTTGGGATTGGCCTGGCACCAGTCGCGGGTGGCAATGGCCTGCTTGAGGGTGGCGAGGGACTGGCCGGTGAGGTCCATGAGCTGAAGGGCCTCCCGTTCCTGACGCTGCAGCATGGCCGCTTGAGCGTTTCCTGCTTTCCGCTGCTGCTCGGCCTGTGCCTCGGCGGCGGGGTCGGCCTGACCGTACTTCGTGCGCACATCCGGCGGCAGATTGGAAAGCGTGATGGTGGCAAAGCCATCCGAATGCATGATGCGGATCTCGGTGGGCGAGACCTTCATCACCTTGACCTGCGTGAAGGTCTTGCCATCCAAGGTATTGAGCTGGGGATAGACATCAGCAGCTTTGACCGCCAGTGTGCAGGAAAACAACGACACCACCGCAAGAATTGTTCGCATAGTGCGCCACTGCACCACAGGCGCTGTCTTTCGTCAAGACGGCATTGGCGAATAGAGAAAACACGTCAATAGCTCTTGAGGCGAACAAGCCAGGAGTTGCGGTTTACGCAATCTTCCAGGCCTCTCTCATCGGTCGCAGCAGCATCTGGTTGGCGGCGTCGTCATTTTCGAAACGCTCGGCCTTGGGGTCAAACTTGAGAGGGCGGCCGAGAGCGGCGGAGATGGCGCCGATGTGGCAGGTGGTGGCGGCGCGCTGGGCGATCTCGGCCGTGGCGGCGGTGCAGCCGCGGGAATAGACGGCGTCGATGAAGTTGCGGTGGTGATTCTTGGACTCGTAGAGCTTCACGTCGCTGTCCTTGAGCTTGGCGCGGAGAATGTCGTCGTTGCTCGCTTTGAGGACCTCCGACTCAGTGTAGATCCAGCCCTCGCTGCCCATAAAGCGGGTGCCCCATTTCGTCTTGTCGTCGGTGCTGGTCATGACGACGCGCAAGCCGTTGGCGTAGTGGTATTCGATGCGGAAGCTCTCGGCGGCGTCGTAGATCCCCTTGTCACGCCGTTTGACCTCGGTGGCGCTGACTTCGGTGGGAGTGGTTTCGTCCATGCCAGCACCCCATTGGGCCACGTCCAGAAAGTGCGCGCCCCAGTCGGTGATGTAGCCGGGGGCGTATTCCTCTATCCAGCGGAAGTTAAAATGGCAGCGCGCCGCCGTGTAGGGCTTTTCCGCTGCAGGGCCCAGCCACATGGCGTAGTCCAGGTGGGCAGGCACGGGCTCGGTGGCCTCCAGCCCGGTGTGGCCGCCGCGAATGGCAAATTTCCCCGGCACGCCGATTTCAATCTCTTTGAGCTGGCCGATGTAGCCATTGCGCACCCGCTCGCAGGCCATGCGCACCTTCAGGCCGGAGCGCCGCCAGGTGCCGCACTGCAGCACGCGCTTGTTTTCCTCCACCGCACGGCAGATGGCACGGCCTTCCACGATGCTGGCACCGAGGGGCTTTTCTGAATACAGGTCCTTCCCGGCCTTGGCGGCGGCGATGGCCACATTCGAGTGCCAGTGGTCGGGCGTGGCGTTCATCACTGCATCGATATCTTTGCGGGCCAGCACTTCGCGGAAGTCTTTGAAGACCGCGGTCTCGGGCAGTCCCGCCAGCTTGGCGGCAGCGGAGGCGTGCTGGGAATCCACGTCGCAGATGGCGACGATCTGCACGCGCTCGTCGGCCATAAGGGCACGCAGATTGCTCGTGCCCTGACCACCCACGCCGATGCAGGCGAGCTGTACTTTCTCATTCGGAGAGACCGCTCCCGCGCGCCCCAATGTGGCGGCGGAGACGATGAAGGGGACGGCGGTGCTGAGAAATTGACGACGAGTGGGAGAAGCAGGCGTGGGCATGGGAAAGAAACGCCGCTTGTTTCCGATATTCATCATTCCTCCTATCCCGCCTTATTCATGGAACCTTCTCCCCTACCCCGCCGTCGTGACTTTCTGCAAACCACCGGCCTGGGCCTGATGGGCTGGCCGCTGCTGTCGTCGGTGCTCGGCACTGCGGAGAGTGTTCTGGCACAAACGGCGGCTCCTACGACCAAAGCGGGAGCCGGTGCGGCTGCCGCCCCCCTGCCCGCCCTGAACCGTTTTCCGCGCATGTTGCAGGACTGGCTGGTGGCGGAGGTGCGTGCGGCGGAGGCGCGTGGGAATGCCAGACGCGAAGCTTTGAAGACCAAGGCGGATGCCGAGGCCTATGTGAAGTCCGCGCAGGAGCGCATCCGCGAATGCTTTGGTCCGCTGCCGGAAAAGACGCCGCTCAACGCGCAGGTGACGAAGACCCTGGAGCGCGACGGCTACCGCATCGAGAACGTGGTTTTTGAGAGCAGGCCTGGCTACAAGGTCACCGGAAATCTCTACCTGCCGACGAAGGGCAAAGGCAAGGTGCCGGGTGTCATCGGCGTGTGCGGGCACTCGCTCAATGGCAAGGCGGCCGAGGCTTACCAAAGCTTTGCGCAGGGTCTGGCCCGCCAGGGGCAGGCCTGCTTCCTGGTCGATCCCGTGGGCCAGGGTGAGCGCTTTCAATATCTGAATGAAAAGCTTGGCTCACGCCTCGGCGGCGGCACCTCGGAGCACAACCAGATGGGCGTGCCGCAGGCGCTGGTGGGCGAATTTCTCGGGACTTGGTTTGTGTGGGATGCGATGCGTGCGCTGGACTACCTGATCACGCGTCCGGAGATCGACACGAAGCACCTCGGCATCACCGGGAACTCCGGCGGCGGCACGCAGACCACTTGGCTGTGCGGCATGGAGCCGCGCTTCACGATGGCTGCACCGTCTTGCTTTGTGACCACCTTCCGCCGCGATGCTGAAAACGAACTGCCGCAGGACATGGAGCAGTGCCCGCCGCGTGTGCTGGCGCAGGACCTGGACCACTGCGATTTCCTCGCCGCCATGGCTCCGAAGCCGGTGATCATCCTCGCGCAGGAGAAGGACTTTTTTGACAATCGCGGCTCCACAGAAAGCTACGAGCGGCTGAAGAAACTCTACACGCTGCTCGGCAGGCCGGAGAACATCCAGCTGCACATCGGGCCGGATCCGCACGGTTACACACAGTCCAATCGCGAGGCCATGTACCAGTTCTTTGGCAAGGCCACCGGCATTCCCGCCGTGGCTGCCGAGCCTGCGCTCACCATCGAGAAAGACGAGGAGCTGCTCTGCACGCCGAAGGGGCAGGTGGCGGAGGAGGGATCGCGCACACTCATGACTTTTACCAAGGAGAGAGCAGAAGCGCTGGCCGCCAGGCGCAAGCCGCTCACTGGCGATGCATTGCGAAAAGCCGTGCGTCAGGTGCTGCGGCTGCCCGCGGTTGCAGACACCGCACCGGACTATCGCATCCTGCGCAGCGCCGGTCAGCGCAAGTATCCCGCCAAGGGCTATTGCACCTACGCGGTGGAGACGGAGCCGCTGATCCACGCGCTGGTCACACGCCTGAGCGATGAGGCGCTGACCTCCCGCCTGCCTCGTGGGCAAAGCAAGGCGGTGCTCTACATCTCCCACCGCTCCGCCGATGCCGAACTGCGCAGCGATCCCTTCGTGCAGGAGCTTATCGCCGCCTCGCCCGACGCCGCAGTCTTCGCCTGCGATGTGCGCGGCATGGGCGACTCGCAGCCGGATACCTGCGGCGCGAATCAGTTCCTCGGCCGCTATGGCAGCCACTACTTTTATGCAGCTTTCAGCCAGATGCTCGACCGCCCGCTGCCGGGGCAGCGTGCCTTTGATGTGCTGCGCGTGTTGCAGCTTCTGGCGGATGCGGGGCACACGGAGATTCATCTGGCTGCTCAGGGCTGGGGTGCGCTGCCCGCCGCCTTTGCCGCCGTGCTCAGTCCGCAGGTGAAGCAGGTCACGCTCAAGCATGCGCTCAGCTCCTTCCATGAGCTGGCTGTCCATGAAGATCAGCAGTGGCCCGCCGCCGTGATGGTGCCGCAGGTGCTGCAGCATTTTGACCTGCCGGAGTGCTATGCGGCGCTCAAGGCCCAGAACCTGCAGCTCATCGAGCCGTGGGGCGCTGCAGATGGCATGAAATGAGATTTTTCCACACACGCCCGACATGCAATCCTCCCTCAAGATCAAGCTCTCCCTCTTCATGTTTCTCCAGTACTTCATCTGGAGCTGCTGGTACATGACGCTGGGCAGCTACCTCGGCACGCTGAACTTCAGCGGCACGGAGATCGGCGCGTCGTATGGTGCCTTCGCCTGGGGCGCCATCCTCTCGCCCTTCATCGTGGGCTTGATCGCCGACCGCTTCTTTGCCTCGGAGAAAATCATCGCCGTGCTCGGCATCGCGGGCGGGCTGGTGATGTTTTACATTCCGCAGCTGAGGACGTTTGGCAGCGTGTACCCCACGCTCATCGTGTACTGCACGCTGTATGCGCCCACACTGGCGCTGGGCAACTCCATTTCCATGACGCATCTGGCAGACGCGAAGAAGGATTTTCCTTTCGTGAAAATCTTCTCCGCCGTGGGTTGGATCGCCGGAGGTGTGGTGCTCAGCCAGTTGAAGGGCGAGCAGTCCGCGCTGCAATACTATCTGGCAGGCGGCACCTCGCTGGTGTTTGGCCTGTTTGCCCTGACGCTGCCGCACACGCCTCCGAGGAAGAAGGGGCAGAATGTGCCGCTGGGCGAAGTCCTCGGCCTCGATGCGCTGGCGTTGCTGAAGAAGCCCACCTTTGCCATCTTCATCTTGTGCATGTTTCTCATCTGCATCCCGCTTTACTTCTACTTTGTAAACATGGGCAGCTACCTGACGCAGCTAAAGTGGGAGGACATGGCGCAGAAGATGACGCTGGCGCAGGTCTCGGATATTCTCTTCCTCATCCTGCTGCCGCTGATGCTGAAAAAGCTCGGCTACAAAAAGACGATCTTCATCGGCATCCTCTCCTGGGCCGCGCGCTACTTCATGCTCAGCTCCAGCGCTTCCGGCACGGACACTGGCACGCTGCTCATCTACGGAGCCATCCTGCTGCATGGCGTGTGCTATGATTTCCTCTTCATCGCCGGACAGCTTTACGTCGATAGCGAAGCCAACGAACGCATTCGCGGAGCCGCGCAGGGACTCATCGCCATCATCCTTTGGGGCTTCGGCTCCCTGGTGGGCACCTACCTCGCCGGCTACTTCATGGATCAGCACAAACTGGCCGAGCCCAAAGGCGGCATCGCCCACGACTGGTCCGCCATCTGGGCCACGCCTGCCTGGATCGCCGTGGGGGTGCTGGTGGTGTTTGTGGTCTTTTTCCGTGAGCCGCGGAAGGTTTCTGAAAGGTGAGCTTATGGTGCGCGGCATAGCCGCTTGCCCATGATGGCGAGATTCGAACTCACGGCCTCTTGCTCCCAAAGCAAGCGTTCTACTCAGATTGCTCCCGCACATCTCACGGCCCCGACACCTTCAAGCGCATCATGCGCAAGCCATTGCCGCTGGAGGGCACCACGTCGCCGATCTGCACCGTGTCCGGGCTGGTCCCGGGATCGACGATGTGTGGAGTGCTGCCTCCGGCGGCGGTGTTCCATTGCCAGGCAGCAGTGCCCTGCTTGGTGGCCACGGTGGTCCAGTTCACCAGATCGGACGTGGCCTGGACGGTGTAGGTGACATCGCTGGCGGAGGGATTGGGCAAGGTGAACCTGATGGAGAGCCGGTCGCTGAGCAGCGGATGCCCGGAGCCTTGCACGATGGCCGGCAGCACGGAGGAAGGCGCAGCCACCAGCGGGCTGCGACCGAGCGCATACTTCAGGAGGTTGGGGATGCCATCGCCGGTATAGGAAGCTGTGTCGGCGAATTTGCCGGAGAGGATGTTGGTGCCGAAGTGGGTGAACCTCCAGGATGTGAAATCTGGCATGCCTCGCGTGAAGGTGAATGTGCTCACTGTGCCATTTCCCATATTGGTCACAAAGAGGCTGCCGTAGCTGTCGAAGGCCAGGGAGCGGGGATTGTTGAGACCCGTAAGCGTGGCGGTGGGGGTGATGGCTCCGGGTGCGAACCTGCTCACGGTGTTGTTCCAATAGTTCGTCACATAGAGATTGCCTGCGCTGTCAAAGGCCATGTCGGCGGGGCCGTTGAGGCCATACAGCGTGGCGGCGGGTGTGGTGGCCCCTGGAGCAAACCGGCACACCGTGCCGTCGTTGTTGTTGGCCACGAAGAGATTGCCCGCGCCGTCAAAGGCCATGGCGGCGGGAGCGTTAAGGCCGGTTAGAGTGGCGGAGGGCGTGGTGGCTCCCGGTGCGAACAGGCTCACCGTGCTGCCAAAGGTGTTGGCCGCCAAGAGATTGCCGTTGCTGTCAAAGGTGATGCAGAAAGGCCCGTTGAGGCCGGTCAGCGTGGCAGAGGGCGTTGTGGCCCCAGGCACAAACTTGCTCACCGTGCCGTCTCCAACATTGCTCACGAAGAGATTGCCGGCGCTGTCAAAGGCCATGGAGAAAGGCGCGTTGAGGCCGGTCAGCGTGGCGGTGGGGGTGGTGGCCCCGGGCGCAAATTTGCTGATCGTGTTGGCAGCGTTGCCATTGATCACAAAGAGATTGCCGGAACCGTCAAAGACAAGAACCTGCGGCGAGCTGAGACCGGTGAGCGTGGCGGAAGGCGTGCTGGCCCCGGGCGCAAACATGCTCACGGTATTGCCATTGAGGTTGGCCACAAAGAGATTGCCCGCGCTGTCAAATGCCAGGTCCACCGGGGCGCTGAAACCGGTGAGCATGCCCGCCGTGTAGTCCTGCAAAACGGTGGCCACCTGCACCGTGGCGGCCGGGATGCCATTGACAGAGACTGTGGCCTGCAAAGCCCCGTTCGTGGCAGGAAGCGTGGTGAAGGTCACCTTCAGCGTGGTGGGTGTCGCTGCAGTCACGACCCCGACGGCACCGTTATTGAAGACCACCGTGTTGTTGCCAGGTGTCACGGCATCGAAACCGCTGCCTGTGATGACGAGCGTGGTGGCATCGCCAAGCTGAGCCGCGCTGCTGCTGGTAACGGTGGGCGGCGTGACATAGGTGAAAAGCGTGTTTGCGGCATTGCTGCCTGCGGCGTTGGTGACGGACACGCTGGTCCCGGCTTGCGCGGCATGCGGTCCTGTGGTGACGACGAGCGCGGTGTCCGTGCTGCTGGCGACCGCCGCCGCTGCGCCGCCGATGCTCACGCCGGTGGCGGTGGACAGATTGTGCCCGCTGATGGTCACGCTCGTGCCTCCTGCCGTGCTGCCTTTGCCGGGGCTGACGCTGTAAATGATCGGCAGCGCTGTGAGGACATACTCGGTCACCGTATTGCCTCCGGCATTGGCCACGAAGAGGCAGCCATAACCGTCGAAGGCCAGGGCGTAAGGCCCGAGGAGGCCGCTGAGCGTGGCGGCTGGCGTGGAAGCTCCTGGCAAAAACTTGCTGACCGTGCTGCCACCGCCGTTTGCCACGAAGAGATTGCCGCTGTTGTCGAATGCCAGAGCCCGAGGTGCGACGAGGCCGGTAAGCGTGGCGGAGGCCGTGGTCTCTCCAGGGGCGAGCCTGCTCACGGTGTTGCTGCCGTTGTTGGTCACAAAGAGAGTGCCGCCGCTGTCACAAGCCAGGGCGTAGGGCCCGTTGAAGCCGGTGAGCGTGGCGGAAGCAGTGGTGGCGCCCGGTGCGAACTTGCTCACCGTGTTGGCCGTGAGGTTGGCCACGAAGAGATTGCCAGTGCTGTCAAAGGCCAGGGCCGTGGGAGCGGTAAGACCGGTGAGTGTGGCCGTCGCCGTGGTGGCTCCAGGCGCAAACTTGCTCACGGTATTGCCCACGTAGTTGGCCACATAGAGATTGCCGGAGCTGTCGAGCGCTAGGGCGGCTGGCGAACTCAGGCCGGTGAGCACCGCCGCAGGAGTGGCGGAGCCTGGGGCATACTTGGTCACGGTGTTGGCCGAGTTGTTGGAGACGTAGAGGTTGCCCGCGTTGTCAAAGATCAGGGCATTGGGCGAGCTGCAGCCAGTGAGGTAGGGCGTGGCCGTGGTGGATCCCGGCGCATACTTGTTCACGGTGTTGTCCCAGGTGCTGGCCACATAGAGGGCGCCTGAGCTGTCGAGGGCGATGGCGGTGGTGTTTCGGAGACCGGTAAAGGAAGTCACGCTGTAGTCCGGCACCAGCGTGGCCACCTGAACGGCCGCACCTGCGGAGACCGTGTTGACTGAAACGGTGGCCAGCAACGCTCCAGCCGTGCTGGGCGGAGTGTTGGGCGGCGTGGTGAGCGTCACCGTCAGCGAGGTGGCCGTGGCCGTGGTCACGGTCCCGACCGCACCGTTGTCAAAGACCACCGTGTTGTTGCCCGGCTTGGTGGCATCGAAGCCGGTGCCTGTGATGGTAAGCGTGGTGGCGTCGTTGAACAGATTCGCGGTGCTGGTGTTGACCGTGGGAGGGACGGCGTAGGTGAACAGGGTGTTGCCCGCATTGGTGCCGGCAGGAGTGGTGACGAGCACGCTGGCACCTGCCTGCGCGGCATGCGCCCCGGTTGTGACGACGAGGGTGGTGTCTGTATTGCTGGTGATGGATGCCGCCGTGCCGCCGATGGTCACGGAGGTGGCTCCGGTGAGATTGACGCCGGCAATGGTCACGCTGGTGCCTCCTGCGATGCTGCCGTGGCTGGGAGTGATGCCGGAGACGATCGGCAGCGTGGTAAAGACGAATTTGCTCACCACATTCGCAGTATAGTTGGCCACAAAAAGGGTGCCAGAGCTGTCAACAGCCAGGGACGTAGGATAGCTGAGGCCCGTGAGCGTGGCGGTGGGTGTGGTGGCTCCCGGGGCAAACAGGCTCACGGTGTTGGCGTCGCGATTCGCCACAAAGAGATTGCCGGAGCTGTCGGCGACCAGTGCCGAAGGCCACGTGAGTCCGGTGAGCGTGGCTGAAGGCGTGGTGGCTCCGGGTGCAAACTTGCTCACCGTGTTTGAGGTGGTGTTTGCTACGAAGAGATTGCCAGAGCCGTCAAAAGCGAGGGCACGTGGTCCGCTGAGGCCGGTGAGCGTGGCTGAAGGCGTGGTGGCTCCCGACGCAAACTTGCTCACCGTGTTGGCGGCAAAGTTTGTCACGAAGAGGTTGCCCGCGCTGTCAAAGGCCAGGGCCTGCGGGGTGCTCAGCCCCGTGAGCGTCGCCGTCGCCGTGGTGGCTCCCGGTGCAAACTTGCTCACCGTGTTGGCGGCAGAGTTGACCACAAAGAGGTTGTCGGAGCCGTCAAATGCCAGCGCTGCAGGGCCGCTGAGTCCCGTCAGGGTGGCGGCTGGGGTGGTGCCTCCCGGCTCAAACTTGGTCACAGTGCTGCCGGAGAAGTTGGCCACAAAGATGTTGCCCGAGCTGTCAAAAGCCAGCGCGCGAGGATCGCTGGTGCCGACGAGCACGGCGGCCACGGTGGTACCTCCCGGCGCAAACTTGCGCACCGCCGTGTCGCCAGCATTCGTCACAAAGAGATTGCCGGAACCGTCAAAGGCCAGCGCATAGGGCATGGTGAGACCGCCCAGCGCCGTGACCGAGTAGCCCGGCACCACCGTGGCGACCTGCACGGCAGAGGAGACGGCCGCGACTCCATTCACCGTGACAGTGGCCAGCAGAGGCCCGGTGGCGATGGGAGCCGTGGAAAACGTTACCGTCAGCGTGGTGGCAGTGGCCGCTGTGACGGCTCCCACAGTGCCATTGTTAAAGCTCACCGTGTTATGACCGGGAACTGTGGCATCGAAACCAGTGCCGGTAATGGTCAGGGTCGTGGCATCGCTCAGCAGATTGGCGGTGCTGCTGGCGATTGTCGCCGGTGCCGCGTAGGTAAAAAAGGTGTTCGCGGCATTCGTTCCGCCGGGTGTGGTGACCAGCACGCTGGCGCCAGCCTGCGGTGCATGAGCACCGGTCGTGACCACAAGCGTGGTGCCGGTGTTTGTGCCAAGGACTGCAGCCGTCCCGCCGATCGTCACTCCAGTGGCTCCAGCCAAGCTGACCCCTGTGATGGTCACGCTGGTGCCGCCTGCGGTGCTGCCCGTGCCGGGGCTGACGCCAAGAACGACCGGGGCGGCGGAGAGGATGAACTCGCTGACCGTCGTGTCACCGAAGTTGGCCGCAAAGAGGTGGCCGGCACTGTCAAAGGCAAGGGCGCGGGGCTGATTGAGGCCGCTGAGAGTCGCGGAGGGCGCCGAGTCGCCAGGCGCAAACTTGCTCACTGTGCTGCCGCCATTGGCTACATAGAGATTGCCGGCACTGTCAAAAACCATGGCGTAAGGATGAAAGACCCCGGTCAAAGTAGCAGAAGGCCTGTAGGCCCCCGGCGCATACCTGTCCACCGTATCGTTTCCATTGCTCACGGTGCTGCCATTGTTGGCCACGTAGAGGTTGCCGGAACTGTCAAAGGCCAGGGCATACGGGTAGGCAAAGCTGTTGAGATTGGAGAGTATGTCCGAAACTGTGGTGGCTCCCGGTGCGAACTTGCTGATCGTACTGTTAAAATAATTGGCCACGAAAAGATTGCCGGACTTGTCAAACGCCAGGGCGACGGGCCCATTGAGGCCGGTGAGCGTGGCTGTGGCCGTGGTGGCCCCGGGGGCAAACTTGCTCACGGTGCCGCCGGAGTTGTTGGCCACATAGAGATTGCCGGAACTGTCGAAGGCCAGGGCCTGCGGTGCGCTGAGGCCGGTGAGGGTGGCTGTTGCTGTGGTAGCTCCCGGCGCGAATTTGCTCACGGTGTTGTTACCGGAGTTGGCCACAAAGAGGTTGCCGGAGCCGTCAAAGGCCAGTGCAAAAGGCTGATTGAGACCGGTAAGGGTGGCGGAGGCTGTGGTGGCTCCGGGCGCAAACTTGCTCACTGTTCCGGACCCGAGGTTTGCCACAAAAAGATTGCCTGAGCTGTCAAAGGCCAGAGCCTGTGGCGAGTTGAGACCAGTAAGCGTGATGGCAGGTGCGATGTCCGCCTTCGCCGACTGGGCAAGCAAGCCCAGCAGGAGTACCGTCAGCAGCAGATGACGCAGGACTGGTAAGGCTGCACCGGAGTCCGCGCAGCTGTGGCGTGTGGGCGGACGCGTGGAGAGGAGGGGGAACGGAAAGTTCATGGGGTGGCACAAGAATCGGATAAGCTGTTACTTAGGCGACTCGCTTATTTGGAAACCCCAGCGATGCGCGGGACCCGTCAAAAAAGCAATGTCACCTAGGGTAGAGCCATTGCCGCGTCAATTGCCGGTTGGTGGCTTTTTCTTCAAAGAAAAACGAGTGGCGAAGCAGGGGCGTGGGGGCATCGAAGGAACCCCTCGGGATCGTCCGCAATTTGATGTCGGACGACGTTAACCGTGGTCGGGCTGGCGAGATTCGAACTCACGACCTCTTGCACCCCATGAAGGAGGGTTAGGGGTGGTTTGCGAAGGGGAATGGGGGTAGGTGTGCTAATGGGAATGTGCTTGTGGGAAAATGAGAACGCCCCGGCGGGATGGCCGGGGCGCTTGGGGGGATTGAGATGGGGTGGAGTTATTTTTTGGCGGAGGATTTTTTCGTGGGGGTTTTGGCGGGGGCTTTGGGTGGTTCTTTGGATTGTGGCTTGTGGTAGTGGTAGTTGCCGTCTTTGTCTTTGTGGCCGCCGTTTTTGTCGAGTCCGCCGGGATGGGCTTGTAGGGTGATGGTGGAGAAGGTGAGGACGAGGATGAGGAGAGTGTGGGACTTCATAGCGGGGCGATGCTATGGAATTCTCCTTAGATCGTCAATGGTAAAATCAAGCGAACTTAAGAGCGAACGCTAGGCTATTGTTCCAGCGATTCACCAAACCATTCCACATTTCTGCCCGCTTGCCTACAGGGGGAGCGACGCGGCGCTCATAGATCTCACGTGCAGAGCGGAGGAAGCCGAGGAACTCTTTCACGTTCGTGACCTGGCTCAGATAACCGAGCGTTATCGGCCCCACATGGCCATCCACTTTCACGTCGGCGTGAGCATGTCCGAGAGCGATCTGCAGGATCTGCGATGCCCCGCCGAGGCCGCGATTAAAGCAGCAATCGCGGAGGTAGATCTCGATGGCTGGGATCTTTGACCAGGACTGCACCCCATCCGTGTTTCCGAGGATGTAATCGGCCGCATCGATTTCCACTTGCGCCTGCTGGCCTAGTTGCACCAGGTTGCGCAGATGCGGGGCCATCTGGGGGTCGTAGCGATCATTGATGCCGGCTACTTCATAGGTGCCACCACCATCCGACGCAGGCAGTGGATAAACGCGGATGCGGCCTTTACTATCCCGCCTGGCTTCAGCGTTCACTACCCATTTCCCGTATGCGATTTGATATTCTGGACGGCCGGACTTCATGACATTCAAAAGGTGTCAAAGAAAACGCCCCGGCTCCTTTGGGGAACCGGGGCGCTGTGAATACTGCCTTAGCTTTTGGGGCGCGCTTCACGGCACGTTCTGTCTCATTATGTGTGGGGTAAACTTTACTTCCCGCTGGTGACTTCGATGGCGGCGGGTGGATTGGTTGGGACGGCGAGGGTGCCGACGTCGCGGATGGTGGCGGCTTCATCCGGGGTGAGGATGCCGCGTGTGGTGCCGAGGGTGAGGAGCTTGTCGGCGATGGCGAGCTCTCTTTGGCGTTTGAGGGCTTCGGCGGGTGTTTGTGGATCGGCGCAGCTGGCGAGGGTAAAGAGGCTGAAAAGAGCGAGCGTGAATGGCATGGCCTTCATGGTGCCGGAGACTCCGGCGTCTTTGGCGAGGTAGCTCAAAAAGGCGATCAACGCGGGAATGATCCAGAGCTTCCAGTCGGAAAGGTTGCCGCCGTTGTTTTGATAAAGAGCAACGGAGGAAACGGCGGCGAGGAGTGCGCCTGCGATGGTGGTGCGGTAGTTTTTCATGACAGTGCTTCGCGGGTGTCAATTCTATTTCAGTCGTCGGAAGGTGGACTCTTGATCGCTGTGGCCACCTTCCCTGGGAGCTTTCCCATCTGGGAGGCGACTCCATGGAGGCGGGATTTTACTTCATCCATGTTGGCATGGAGGACGGCGATTTCGGAGTCGTGGCGGAAGTTGGTGTTGGTGACCCACACGGCCCAGCTGACGCCGAGGAAGAAGCTGGGAACGGAAAGGGAGAGGGCAAACTTGGCAAACGGATCCCAAAGTCCGGAGAAGCGGACCACGTCTTTATCGTTGCCGTCTTTGATGCTCATGGGGCAGTAATCAAGGGTTGATCGTCACGGTGCCATCAGCATGCGCTGTGAAGGCGAGCGGCGGGGTGCAGTCGGCATCGCTGATAAAATCGGCGCGTGTTTTGCCGACCATGCGAGCGCAGCGATCGATGTGATCGAGGTTTTCAGATGCGAAGGCAAAGACGAGTGTGGCTTTCGTGCCGAGTTCGGAGAGGATGGCGGCGGGAGTCACGCCAGGGCGGGGATTGCGCCAGAGGGTTTCAAAGCAGATGCGGTGGACGGCGACGCGGTGTGCGATCTCGTTATTCACGGCATCGACGATGCTTTGTGCGGCAAGCTGCACCGTGGAGGGTTGCGGCTTGGGCGAGTCGATGAGCTGCGCCTGCAGGCTGACAGTGAAAAGGGTGACGATGAGGATGATGGCTTTCATGCGGTGAATGCGATTAGTGAACGATCCAGCTGGCGCCGTCGCTGATGACGAGCGCCCGGCTTGTGCCGCTTCCCACAACGGAGTTTCCCCAGGCGGGCGTGTTGGCGTCTGTGACGATGATGGCTGCGTCCTGGCAGTCTGCGGCGGAAGGGAGTTCCGCGACTGTGCAATGCGGGAAGCGAACGGGTTTTGCGAAATCGGTGGTGGTGGCTCCAAGGGTGACGATCGGGACACCTCCACGAACAATTTTTACGTCGCGAGCCGTGCCACCGCTGAGTCCGACATCGGAACCGATGCGGAGGATGTTGCTTTCGGTTTTCCAGTCGAGGACGGCGGCTTCCCAGTTGCTGGAACTGGTGTAGGTGTTGGCAACGCGCCAGCGGCATGCGGTGGTTGAAGTCTGAAACATGATAGCGCCAAGGGCGCTGTCTGAGTAAAAGCGCCCGCCTTGCGTGCCAGAGGCGGCGGAGATGCCGAGCCCGGCGTCTTCAGCGATAATGTCACGATTGACCTTGAATGAGGCGGAGCCGTCTGTCCTTATGGAGATGTCGCCATAAAATCCATGGATCACCCCGAGGCTTCCTCCGGCATCTGTGGAGGTCCATGCAATTCCGTTGCTTGTCTGAGTGACAAGCGTGGCGCTGATGGCTGTCTGGAGATTGGCGAGGGTGGGTGTGCCGAGCCAGGTGGCGATGCCGGTGCCGGGAGTGAGCTTTGTGGCTTTGCTTCCATCGCTGGTGAGGATGTCGCCTGCGCTTGCTCCACTGGTGGCGGTGGTGCCGATGGTGATGCCTGAGCTGATGGTCGTGGGCGCCCACGCGCTGCCGTTCCATGCGATTGCCTGCCCGCTGGTGGCTCCGCCCTGGGCGATGTAAGAGAGTCCGATGGCTGTGCCGTGCCAGGTGCCGGTGCTGATGGTTCCGAGGGTTGTGAGGCTGGTGCTTCCGATCCAGGTGGAGAGGGCGGTGTTTTCGACGCTGCCGAGACTGAGCAAGGTTTTGATGGCGGCGTAATCGGCAGCGCCCAGAACGCTTTGGACGTTGGCTGAAGGTGTGATGCTGGCATAGGTGGTGAGGTCTGCATCGTAGGGCTGAACGTTCACGCCGAGGGCGACTCCGAGTGCGGAGCGCATGCTGGAGAAGGTGCCGGCATTGAGGAAGGTTTGAACGTTGCTTGACGGGGTGATGCTGGACCAGGTGGTGAGATCGCTGTCATAAGCCTGGACGTTGGTGTTGATCACCAGTCCGAGAAGTGATCGCATCGCGGTGTAATTGGCGGCGGCCATCAAACTCTGGACGTCGGCGGATGGAGTGATGCCGGCGTAGGTGGTGAGGTTGTCGTTTTTCGGCTGATACGTGAGTGCGGCGGCGGCGGTGGAGAGCTTGGCGTCGAGTGCTGTTTGCAGATCTGTTTGAGAGGAAAGCGTTCCGGTGATGCTGCCCCAGACTCCGCCGGTGAGGGTGATGGCGGCGGGAATGCCGCCGCTTTGGCCGATGACCTGGCCATCGGTTAGCGTGACGCCGAAAGGCTGGAAGCCGGTGCTGGTGCGTTTGCGGATTTCGTATTGGCCGATGCTTTGGGCCAGGGCGAAGGACTGCAGGAGGAGGAGGGCGGTGAGGAAGCGGAGCATGGAAGGGGCGGTGAAAGGTGGGTGCGTTAAACCGTGGGAGCGGCGCCGGTGTTGAGGCCGAGGTTGTAGACGTTGCCGGCGGTGTCGACGATCTCGAGGAAGCCGAGCGATGTGATGCGGACCTGGAAGGGCGCGAAGTCGGGCTCGGTGGAGCTGTCCTGCAGGTAGCCGTTTTGAATGGTGACGGGGATGACGACGCGCTCGGTGACGCCGTCAATGATCCAGGCGATGACGAGTTTGGCTTCGACGCTTTCAGCGTTGCCGAGGAGTGTGATGAGGGAGGCGCGGTTGAGCGAGGCCCATTCGAAGATGTAATAATCTGCTCCGGTGTCTGTGGGAGCGGTGAGGAGGGCGAGGACGTTGGTGGTATCGTTCACGTCCACCAATGCGGCGCGGAAGGTGGGAGTGCCGTCGAGAAGGGCGGCAGCGGCGGGGGTTTCAAAGAAGGAGACTTTCAGCCGAAGATGCGTCTGCCCGACGGGTGTGATGAGGGGCGGCGAGGAGTCGGTGAGAGATCTGCATGCCTGATTTTTGAGCGTGTTGACAAAGAAGGCGAATTCCACGCGGGAGCGCGTGTGTCAAAAGCGCGGGATGATCAATGCTTGCGCCAGACTTTGAAGTTTTGCTTGTAGGTGTAGGTGCCGGAACTGGTATCCACCCAGGGATACGTGGTGGCGGTGGTGGAGAGCTGGACGGGCGTTCCTTGTGTGGTGGTGATGACGCCGCCGGTGCGAGTGACGACTTGGAAGCCGAGCATCACGGGCCAGAAGTTGGTGTTGTCGCGGATCTTGAAGCTGAGTCCGGTGGTGTGGTCGCAGGTGGCCTGGCTTCCTCCGCAGGGCTTGCCGCTGCTGTAGTCGAGCCGGGCGTCCTGTTCGGTGAGTGTGGTGGGTGCTTTGTCGAAGGCTCCGGGGCCGAAGGTGGCTTCGATGTAGATGTCCCGCGTCTGCGGGACGGCGACGGTGGCGGGACTGGCGTTGACGTTTGGCTTGGGATTGCTCATGGCGCGTTATGCGCTGATCCAGGCGCGATAGACGGCGGTGCTGGTGGCGGTGCCGTCGTCTTTGACGTCCATGTCGAAGTTCCAAAACGTGGTCTGTGTGACGATGGCTCCGGCCTGCCAGGTGAAGAGGAGGAAGTAGCGATCGGTGCCGCTGCTGGTTTTGGTGGTGCTTTCTGCGGTGATGACGCGGCTGCTGACGCTGGAGCCGGTGACATAGCCGGAGGCATCGATGGTGAGGGAGAAGGTGACTTTGAGATAGACGTAAACGAGGGCGGAGGAACTGACCGTGAGCTGCGGTGGTGTGCCGGCGGCGATGGATGTGCCGCCGATGGTGGGATACCCTCCGGCGGCGGAACTGGCGCTGATGGTGAGATGCGTGGCGTCGACTTTGGTGGGCGTCCAGTTGTGGGTATTGACGACGGCGGGTGTGGTAGTGCTGGGAACGATCTTGGCCTGAATGCCGCCGTTGGAGTCGGTGCGGAGGCTTTCGGCGCCGTCGATTTGAAGCTGGTAGCCGATCTGTCGAAACAGGGTCTGAAGCAGAGGCGTGAGGATGGACCACTTGACGAGCTGCTTGGTGCCCGGTGGCTTCTGGATGCGGAGGCGGCGTTGTGATTCGGCGCTCTGGGAAAGGGGCATGGCTGTCGGTTTTTAAAGTATCACCTTCGAAGCAAGATCATTTTGCAACTTCGCCCGTCCCATCGCATTCGCGACAAGGGCGTTCATAAGGACCGCTTTGAATTTCCACCTGCCCGGTGCCGAAGCATGTGCCGCAACGCTTTGTAGGTGACGACTTTGATTGAAGGCGTTGGATGCGGTCAATTTCAGCAACAATAAGTGCTCCTGCTTTGGTGAGATTGCGAACTGCGTCAGGGCTTATTTTTAACCATTCCGGTTCCCATGGCCAAAAACGCATTAGCCTTTCATCTATCATTTGGGTCCATGTTTCGTTGAGATCGTTTCCAGAAGAAAGATAAGAAGACGCGAGCGCATATATGGCCGCAGCATTTCCCATTTGGCCGCAATCATGACCATCATCATGTTCGGGTGTCCACCCTTCCTCTTTAATTTGGCGTTGGCGTTCCTCTTTAATGAGTTCAACCCCTGTTTTCATAATTTGATTTTCAGTTTAGATGATTGCTTCACTCGGCGGGCGGTGCGGGCTCGGCGGGGCGGAGGGTGTCTTCGGCTTCGTAGGGGACGAAGAAGGTGAGATCGAAGATGACGGTTTCGCCGTCGGCGGCGATGGTGATGGATTTGGGATTGCAGCCGCCGGGGGTGTTGTAGGGCCAGACGGCGAGCCAGGCGGCGTGAAGTTCGGAACTGATGCTGCAGGCGGCGAGGACGGTTTGCGGCGGGACGTCTGGGATGGTGATGCCGACGCGGACTTTGAGGGGCTTTGTCTGCAGGATGTGCGGTTCTTTGAGCACGGGTTCTCCGAGGGCGGAGAGGAGATGTCCGCAGAATTGGGTGAGGCCGAGCTTGAGTGCGGTGGGAGTCATGGAGGATGCGGCTTTCTTTATTTGAGGCTGATGGGCCAGATGTAGCGGGAGACGCGTTTTTTGATGTGGACGCTGATCTGGGAGTTGAGGGTTTCGACGTGGTCTTCTCCGAGGCGGCTCCAGCCGTTGGGCCAGTTGTAAATGATGGTGGTGTCATCCCCGAAGATGAAGACGCTGCGGATGAGGGGTGCGTTGGGCGGATCTCCGACTTCGGAGTTGGAGCCGGGGATGGTGTCGGTGGCGAGGGTGTTGGTGGTGAGGTAGGTGTCTGTGCAGACGATTTCGGGCATCTGCACGTTGCTGTTGAGCTCGGTGGTCCAGCCGTCGGGGAAGTCCCAGGCAATCGGAGCGCTGCTGGACATCTGCACGCCGGCGCTGGTGACGATGCGATGGAAGGGACGGTCGAACTGTTTGCCGCTGTAGGTGACTTCGACGTTTTTCCAGGCGGTGTAGTTGTCGCTGGTGCTGACGGCGGTGACATACATCGCGGGCCAGAGCGGATGAACGGTGCCGGGGCAGAAGCGGGCGTCGATGACGTAGCCTGCGGTGATGTTGGTGACGGGATCGACGGCGGTGCCGCCGAGGGTGGTGGCGATCTGGTAGTTGTCGGCGGTGCGATTGATGACGTAGTAGACGGTGGGAAGGACGGTGATGGATCCGCCTGCGATGCCGCTGCCGCCGGTCAATGATGGGAAGCAGATGCGGAGGCCGTCGCTGAAGTTGTTGCCGGGATGGTTGATGAGCTTGGTGGATGCGGTGCCGGTGATGGCGGCGGGCTCGGCATTCCAGGAGATGTATTTTTCGGTGAACTGATCGAAGCCGATGCCGACGGTGCGGGTGCTGCTGCGTCCGATGAATTTGGTGGGCGTCTTTCCGCGTGCGTCGCCGATCCACTTGCAGGCGAAGGTGTAGGAGCCGGGGACCGTCGCGCCGTCGACTTCAAACTCGGGGACTTCCTGCGTTGGCGTGGCGACGTCGAGGATGAGGCCGGGATATTTGGGATGGGGCCTGCCTTCGGTGAGGGTGGCATTGTCGAGATAGTCGGAGTGCCAGGAGTCGTCGAGTTCGTCGACGTCGGTGCGGTTGAAGCTGAAGCGCGGGGCGGGATCGCTGAGCTGGAAGGTGCCGCGTTGTCCGGTGATGATGCAGGTGGCGAAGACGGGGGCGGACATGGTGTGAAATTATTTAAGCAAATCAGCAATATCATTGAGGATTTTGATCACCTGACCCAATTCATCCACGAATCCACTTTGGACTGCTGCCGCATCTTTATTATTGACCGCTTCTGAGGCTCTCCATGCAATAGAGCCTGGATCACTTCCCCCCATCCAGCGGCCGCGGCGGTCTGCGCGTCCACGCCCAGAAAGGCTATCATCAAACTCTGGAACAAGTCCGCCAGGCTTCACCCCAGGAGGTGGTTTTTCCCCAGGACGAAGTTCACGTTTGCGTTGGTTCCGATAAAATTGATCAAGCCCATGGTCGGTCTTGTTGGGATCAGCTCCGGGCATGTAATGCCGGTTTTTGACTCCGCCGATGTGAGCTGCTTTCCCTGATCTGCGACGCTCAATTTTATCCTCAAGGTCTGCAGCTTTACGAGCGCTCTTGCGGGATTGCTCAATACTCCAGCGTGTAGCTTCGTGGATTTTTCGAGCTTGAGCTTCAATGCGAATTTCGCGTTCTAGATTGTCCGCGTGTTTGTCTTGGCCTGCAGCACGGCGGCGCAGAACTTCCAATTCAGAAGCAAATAGTTCACGCTCGTAATTTCGTTTTTTCGACTGCTCCGCCACTTTTCTGGCTTCATCTGCGGCATTTTTAGAGGCGGCTTCTTTTTCTTTTTTATCTTCTTTGACGAGCCTGCTGATTTCTTTTTGGATCTCTAGCCGTTTGGTCTCGGCTTCGATCTTGGAAAGTTCATCGTTTTTATCTGGCTGGATGTCAGCCATTTCCTGCCTCAAAGCAGCGATCTTTTCTTCCCGCGTCATTTCCTCCATCGAGGATTCTTTTTTGGCTTCAGCCAGACGCTCCTGAGCATTCTCGATTTTTTTGGCTTTGGCCTGCGCAGCGGCTTCGGCTTTCTTGGCGGCGGCTTCGTCTTTTTTGTTTTGTTCCTGCTGGGCTTTGGCGAAGTCTTTGTTGTAGGCGTTGTCCTGGAGTTCTTTGCGGACGTTGCGGGGGAGCGGGAGGTTCTGGATCTTGGCGTATTCGCGGGCGAGATCGAGCTCGCGCTGGAGGTAGTCGGCCTTGTCTTCTTCGTTGTTGGCGCGTGCGACTTCGATGGCGAGCTCTTTCTGGGAGAGATCGAGCATGTTGTTCGCCATGGTGACGCGCTGGGTGCCGAGCTTGTTGAGCATGTCGGCGGCGAGCTGGATGCGCTCTTCGACTCCGGGGCCGCCGAAGATGTCGGCGATGTTGGCGCCGATGGCGAGTCCGCTGAGGTTCTGGAGTTCGTCGGTCCAGTGCTTGGTGGCGGCATCGATCTTGATGATGCCGCCTTCCATTTCGGGTAGGGTGCCGGCGGCGATCTGGGCGAGTTCGGCGTCGAGCTTGGCGGCTTCGGATTTGGCGTTGTTGAAGGCTTCGCTGGCCTTCTGCCCCATGGTGAAAAATGCGGCGCCGATGGCGATGACGCCGCCTGCGATGGCTCCGCCGGTGCCGAAGGAGGAGAGCATCTGGGAGCCTTGCTGGCCGATGACGGTGGCGTAGCTGGCTCCCATCTGGAGCTGGACGGCGATGTCCTGCGCCTGCATGGCGACTTGGCCGAGGTTTCGGGATCCGCCGCCGGAGCCACCGCCTGCGGCTTTGCGATTGAGATCGGAGTGGGCGGCGCCGACTTCGTTGGCGGCTTGCTTGGAGCGTTCTTTCCAGCGCTGAATGTCTGCTTCAGAGCGTGCGAGGGCGGCCTGGTAGCCTGCGATGTCGAGCTGGAGTTTGGCGACGAGGGAGGCGGACATGATGGGGCGGGGCTAGCGGAGGAGGGATGTCAAAAGGGAAGGATGAGGGATGAAGCCGGAGCGGAGCGGCCGGGGTTATTCTTTTTTGAGGCCGTGGCGTTTGGCGAGGACGTCGAGGTAATGCTCCCAGGCGCGATCGAGACGCTGGACGCGGTAGTCGTTCATGACGGTCTGGAGGCGGCGGTTCATGTCGCGGATGGAACTGCCGTAGCTGACTTCGTTGACGGCGGAGATGGAGATGTCGTCGGCGGTGATGTTGACTTCGAGATGGCCGGGGGACGGGTGGCGTTTGATGCCGGCGGGGAGACGGGCGTCGAGTGCTTCCAGAGGCTCGTGCCAGCCGGAGGCGAGCCACCAGATGAGGCCTTGTTCGAGCTTGATGTAGTCGCTGAGGGCTTTGGGATCGGTGACGTAGAAGCGGATGCGGCGGTTCTTTTTGCGGAAGTTTTGACGGTGGTATTTCCCATCATCAAATGGTGCGAGCCAGGAGCCGGTGTTTTGGCGGAGGATGTCGGATGCGCCGCGGGTGTCGTGGTGAAGACGGAGATACCAGAAGGCGTCTGCGTCTGCGGGGTTCTTTTCGTGGATGGCGTCGTAGGCCTGCGACGGGGTGCCGTAGAGGGCGTGGATGTCTGAGGCGACTTTGGCTTTGGCGTGCTTTTCGGCGGAGGAGGCGTTCTGGAGCTTTCCTTCGCCATAAGGAGGGGTGATGCCGGCGACGCCGGGCATGGAGGCGGTGCCGCCGAAACAGATGCGGGCCTCCTGCCTCCAGAGGGTGACGAGGTCTTTCTTGGAGGTGGAGGCCATCCGCGCGAAGGCGGTCTGGTGACGGTCGAAGCTGAGGGTGGGTCCGTCTGGCATCTGGAGTGGGGCTGATGCTGTGACGTGGGAGTCAAAGCGGGATCAGAGATCGCACTCGATGGTTTCGGGGTTTTGGATGATGTGCTGGGCGTGGAGCATGCGGCGGCCGATTTTGGAGAGCCGGGGGTCTGGCCAGATCTGAGGATGTCCTTGCATGATGTTCCAGGCGAGGATGGCGGCGTGGCCGCGGACGAGGGAGATGTCTTCGGGGTTGGCGTGGGGGAGTGCCTGAGAGAGCTGGACTTCATACCATGCCCAGGTCTCAGGCAGGGCTAGTTTCCCGGGTCGATGCCTTTGCCTTTGGGGTTGGATTTGTCGGGTCGTGGAAGGGTGAGGAACTGGCGGTGCTCGGTGCGGAGGAGATGGGCGAGGCGGACGGCTCCGGGTATTTCTTCGGGGCTGATGGTTTCGTCTGCCCAGTCTTCAATGGTGAGGAGCCAGGCGTCGGGATCTCCGCGAAGCGGGGCCCATTCGGCGGTGGTGTGGGAGGCGAGCCAGAGGACGCGGGAGGCAGAGGGGAGGAAGCGGTGCCAGTTGGTGAGTGCGTCGATGTCGGGGATCGCGATGGCGGTGTCGGAGTTGACGGTGGCTGAAGGCTCCTGCGGAGCGTTGACGGTGGTTGACGGTGGTTCAGAGGATGCGTGCTCCAGCTCGGCGATTTTTTCCTGCACCATGTCGCGTTTGTCGCGGATTTGTGCCTGGATGTATTCGAGCTGATCGATGGAGTTGGCGATTTGTTGGACGAAGTCTTTGCTGGCCCAGGCGTGGGCTTCGAGGGACTGGAAGAGGATGTCGCGGCGGGCGGTCCAGGGCTGGAGGACGCGTTTCTGGAAGACGTGGCCGGTGACGTCCCGGGCGAGGGCGGCGGCGCGGGCGGCTTCGGCGCTGGCTTCGTAAGCCGTGAAGGTTTCAGCGAGGGGATCGGACATGGGGGAATGGGGAAAGAGTTTAAAGTTTGAAGTTTAAAGTTTCAGGTTTGATGCTGGAGTGGCGTGGGATGGATTATTGGCTCCAGCAGCTGCAGTGGATGTTTCGGCAGCAGTGGGTGGGTGGGGAGTGGTCAGATTTGGTAGTCGATGGCGCGGTCGGGATGGGAGGTGATGATTTCGTGGGCGAAGGCGATGAGGCGGCGGCCCCACTGATAACAGCGTCCGGCACAGAGGGAGATGGTGCGGTGGGCGTGGGCGTTGTTGTGGATGGTGATGTCAATGTGGTCGTTGTGGGCATACTTGGCGCAGTAGAAGCCGTTGTCGTGGAGGTCGCGGTCTTGGATGAGGGTGAAGAAGTTGTCTTTGCGCTCGATCATGGGAGGGGCGGGGCTTTGAAGTGGGCGGTGACGTGGTCCATGACGTGGCCTTTGGGATTGAGGGCGATGAGGGCCTGGCGGGGGCCGTCTTCGATGAGGAGATTGGCCTGGGCGGCTTCGATCTGCTTTTTCAGAAGGGCGCGGCAGCGGAGGAGATTGTAGGAGATGACGAGGGGGTGCATGGGCTGCTCGACTTCGAGAGCGAGACGGCGTGGGTCTTCTTTGGTGGGGGAAAGGCGGGTAACTTCGAGGAGGCGATAGCAGAAGGTTTCGCCGTGGGAGTCGATGATGGGGAGACCGATGAACGGGAGGGCGTATTCGCGGGCGCGGTCTGGGCCGCGGATGTCGTGGATCTGGAAGCCGATCTCTCCGAGGGCGGCGGCGAGCTGGAGGTGATCGATGTATTCCAAAGCACCGGATGTGGGCGGTGGTATGCCTGCTTTGTAGGTGTAGGCTTTGGCGCTTTCGTGGAGATGGAGACGCTGCTGAGTGTGGTCTTTCTGCCAGCGGAGGATGGCGTCGTAGCGCTGATGGGAGCGATCGCAGACGTTGATGAGATGGTGGACGTCGGTGATCTGGTCGCTGCGGTATTGGGTGAGGAGTTCGTGGAGGGTGGGGAGGGTGGTGAAGCGGATGCTGGTCTGATCGAAGAAGAACTGGACGTGCTTCTGCCGGGTGGCTTCGTGGACGGTGGGCTTGAACTCCACGGGATAGCCGAGATAGGCGAGTGTGGAGGCGAGTCGGGTGTCGCTGGTGTTGAAGGTGGAGGGGGTGGTGATGGTAGACATGGGGCGGGGAAAGGATGAAAGATGAAGGATGAAACTGGATGCTGAATTCAGCGATTAAGTGCGTCGTAGAGCTTCATGCGGTGCTCTACTTCCTGATCAATCCAGGAGGGCGCTAGAGCGGCTTTGGCCCATTTGTCTTGAATCCACCACGCGAGCGCGATGAGATAATGAAATGGGAAAAGAACGAAGAGAGCGCGGTTTGTGCGGGCCGTGTAAAAAGCAAATGCCATGTGGCGCGGCGGCATGAGGTGATAGTCCACCCAGCAGTAAAAAAAATTCATGACGGCAGTGGTTGATGGAGGAAAAAACAAAGCCGCGTGTCAGACTGGAGAGAGGAGTCGTGACACGCGGCGGGGGCGGGGAGAGAATGGGGTGGGGCTCTGGCGGGAGCGATGTGATGGCGGATGCGCTTTGTCTTAGATGGTGACGTAGGGCAGGTATTCGGCTTTGAAGGAGACGTCGGCGGGGTCGGTGTTGCCGAGGTCGGTGGAGATGTCCTGAATCTGCAGGGCTTTGGTGTCGTCGCGGGTGTAGCCGTGGCGGATGATGGCGCCGGAGGAGGCGGAGGCGAAGTGGGCGCAGGTGATGCACTCGCCGACGAAGCCGGCGGCGCGTCCGGTGACGAGGCCGTTGGCGTCTGGGATGATGGAGCCTTTGATGTCGATCTGCAGTCCTTGATTGAGGGTGCGGGTCTGGACGGTCTGGGCGATGGCGGTGGCGGAGACGTGGGCCATCTTTTTCCGGACGTCGACGATGGGGGTGAACTTCACGCTTTCGGTGAGGAGTCCGGATTCGATGGTTTCATCGAGATCGTAGGCGGGGAGGGGGCCGGTGCGGATGACCGGGGCGAAGGAGGGGGCGGACATGGGCGGAAAGGGTGAAGGGTGTGATGGAGTCCGGGATGGGCGGGGAGATCAGGCGGCGAGGGCGAGAGCGGGCTCGGTGTCTTCACGCCGGTAGCGGGACTGGTGGATGATACCAGTGGGTGCCATGGCGATGCGGGAAGCGGGGAGATCGAGATGGAGCATGGCGCAGGCGGCGGAACCGCGAACGATCTTGAAGGAGGCCTTGGTGGTGCTTTTGGCGATGAGGACGACCATGGGATACCAGCCGGTGGTGAGGTCTGCGGATGGGGCGATGCCTCCGGCGGTGGCGCTGAGGACGTAAACGGGGGCGGACATGGAGAGGGTGGCGCCGACGGTCATGTCGTCGTCTTCGGTGACGATGGAGAGGGGCTGGCCTGCGGAGGCGGCGTTGGCGGCGTAACCGACGACGTTGGCGGTGGTGGCGGAGGCGTTGGCGTCTGCGAGCTTGTAGGTGCCGGCGGAGGAGTCGTAGTAGAGGAGCTGGCCTTGAGTGATGGAGGCTCCTGCGGTGCCGTGATCGATCTTGGCGCGTGCTCCGGGAACGACGCTGGCGGCGGTGATGGTGAGGTCTGTGGCGCGGGCTGCGGGGATGCAGGCGAAGGCGAGGGTGAGGGCGAGGAGTGTGCGGAGGAACTTCATGGAGTGGAGGTGGATGAAGAGTGTGGGGGCGTGACGATGGAGCGCGGGTGTCAAATCAGGCGGGGACGAGTCTGGCGACGGCGAGGGTGACGGTGATGGTGGTGGCGTAGTCGATGGTGCGGTCTTTTTGGTTTCGCTGCGGGGTGGCGGTGGCGATTTGAAAGCGGCTCATTATCTGCCAGCCTTCGAGGCGCTCGGCGTCGAGGGTGGCGAGGTAGGCGTAGAAGGAGGCGCGATCGCGGAGGCGGGTTTCGATGGCGATCTGGATGGCGGAGGCTTCGGCGCGGGTGAGCTGCTCGGGGACTTCGGCGGCTCCTGCGTCTTCGGGTTTGAGCCAGGTGGGGAGATAGCAGGAGACGTGAAGGAGCCGGCGCATGCCGGTGTTGTTGTCCCCTTCCCTGGCGGCGATGACGATGGAGGGATAGATGATGTCTTTGCCGGCGTCCATGCCGTAGCGTGGAAGGGTGTCTGGGATGTCGCGCGCGGCGGTGGCTTCGTCTGGAGTGCGGCCGAGGAGTGCCATCCAGGCGGAATGCGTGAGGGCGAGGTAGCCGCGGATGATGTCGGCGAAGTAGTAGTCGATGGTAGATTCTGCGAGGGTCATCGACGTGTTTTATTTGAGGGGGCTGAAGGCGCGGATGATCCAGTCGGGGAGATGGGTTTCTTCTCCGGTGACGGGATCGAAGGTGTAGCTGCGGGAGTCGTATTCGAAGGCGTCGAGCTGGTGGTCGGGCTTGGTGGGGAGGAGGGTCTTGGGGACGCGGAGTTCGAGGGTGTGTCCGGGTTTGAGTCCGGTTTCTTCCAAGGGTGCGCCGGAACTGCGATGGCGGACGAGACAGCCGGTGAGGGTTTTGCGGGTGCTGCCTTTGAGGTAGATGAGGGGCTTGGCGCTGGTGTTGGCAAACGGGGAGGCGGCGCGGGCGCGGGCGACGTGGGCGGCGAATTGCTCCTGGATGCTGGGCATGCTGTGGAGGTGCTGTCAAAGCAGACGCGCCGGAGCCCCAACCAAAAGCTCCGGCGCGTGGTGTGTGCTATGAAACCGCTGGGATGTTACCCTGCGGTGATCTTTTCTACTGGCCTGCGACGAGTCCTTTTTCGACGAGGGCGGCGCGGAGTTCGTTGATGAGGACGGTCTGGGCGGCGTTGTCGACGATGAGGGCATTGACGCGGGCGATGAGTCCGTCTGCCTGTGCCTGGCTGAAGCCGTAGGGCGTGCTGGTGGTGGCGGCGGTGGTGGCGAGTGCGGCGCCGACGGTGTTGGTGACGGCGGCCTGTGCGGAGCCGGAACGCTGGGCGACGGGTGTGGCGCCGTGGAAGGCGCATTTCTGCGTGGCGGACGCGCCGAACTTGGTGCCGTTTGGCTTGTCGATGATGTCGAAGTGATCGACAGCGAAAGCGGTGGTGGCGATGAGGGCGAGGAGGAGGGTGAGCTTTTTCATGGGAATGAGGGAAAACTAGGGGCGGGAGTCAAAGGCGGAGGAATCAGACGGCGACTTCGCTGGACTTGGGATCGCTGTTTTCGTCCTGCGGTGGTTCGTTCTGCTGCTGCTCCTGCTGTTGCTGATTGCCGCGAAGTTCGGCGATGGTGGCTTCGAGTTCGCCGATGCGATTGATGGCGGCGAGGGCGGCGGCGGCGAGCTCTTCTTTCTTGAGGCCTTTGAGATCGGCGGGGAGTTCGATCTTGGGGGCGGCGGGTGCGGAAGATGGTGGCTGGGCCTTGGGATCGAAGAGGGGATTGTTTTTGCGGATGGCGTCGGGGGAATGGATGATGGAGAAGCTGGGCGCCCAGGTGGCGGCGGACTGGGCGGCGGCGAGATCGCTGCCGGATTCTCCGCAATAGATGGCGGTGGCGTCTCCCCGCTGGCCGGGGCGTGAATGGGCGATGAGGATGCGGAGGGACATGGGAATGATGTGAATGAATGGATGGGTGCGGAACGATGATGGGGTGGTGTCAAAGAAAAAGCCCGCGCCTGGGATGAGGCGCGGGCTTCGTGAGGGGGAGCGGCTGCGGAGGGGATTACGCGGTGCGGATGATGTGTCCGGCGTAGTCGAGTCCGGAACCGGCGGCGGTGCCGACGTTGCGGCCGACTTTGGCGCCGTAGATCATGGTGGGGCAGATGTAGAGGTCTGCGGTGCCGGGCTCCTGCCAGCGTGCCTGCCCCATGGCGATCTGGGTTTCGGAGTCATACATGGCGTCCACGAGGGTGGAGACGGGGATGCCGAACTGGGCGGCGAGCTCGGTGGTGACGGGGGCGGGAGCGCCGCCGTGAACGGCGAAGGCGCGCTGCTCGAAGGCGAAGGCGCACATGTTTTCGGCGCCGGTGACGACGCCGCCGGTGCCGTCTGCGGAGACGGTGAGGGCGGTGCCTGCGACGGCGTTGGCGAGGGAGCTGGCGAGCTGGAAGGTGTCTGCGCTGACTTTGATGACGTAGAGCTTGCCGCTGTTGCTGAAGCCGGCGGAGAAGCTGGCGGCGGTGACGCGCTGGCCGGTGACGAGGCCGTGGGCGGTCTTGGTGAAGATGTCGCCGGTGTCTGTGCAGGTGACGCCGGTGAGGGCGGGTGTGGTGCCGGCGGGGAGGTCGACGTATTCGCGGATCTCGCGGAAGCCGTAGGCATTCCGCCAGACGCGGATGGGCTCGCCACCCTGCTTCTCGCCGAACCACTGGCTGTTGATGAGGCGCTGGTCTGCGGCGAGGGTGGAGGCGACGTCGGAGTTGACGATCATGAAACGGTCGTTGGCTTCGGTGACGGCGTTCATGGACTTGTTGACGGCGATGAGTCCGTCAACGTCGAAGTCTGCGGTGGCGATGGTCTGGCCCTGGCTGAAGCGGGCGGAGCTGACGAGGCCGAGGATGTAGTCGACCATGCCTTTGCCGATGATGTAACCGCCGTCTCCGACGACGCCGGTGTAGTCATTGATGGCGTCCTGGATGTGATTGATGTGCTCGAGGAGGATGGGGTAGGTGACCCACTGGTCGAGGACGAGGGGGACGTCTGTGAGGAGTCCGCGACCGGACTGTGCGCCGTTTTTATAACCGCCGGAATTGGCGCTGTAGGTGCTGGCGGTGCCGAGGGTGCGGATGCGGGCGATGGCGTTCTGATTGTAACGGAGGCTCATGCCGGTGAAGTCGGTGCCCATCATCTGCAGGACGGGGACGCGCTTCTTGAAGGATTTGATCTGGAGGGCGAGGATCTCGGTGGGTGTGAGGGTGACGCAGAGCTGGCCTTTCATGGCAGACCATGGTGTGATCAAATACCCGCCGAACATGAAGAGGACGGAGGCGGCGATGATGCCGTGGGTGCGGAAGACGAGCGCGGTGGCTGCGATGAGGAGGAAGAAGAGGAGTGTTTTCATTTGCGGGTAATGGAAATGGGATGTCAAAAGGGAGGCTGAGCGGGATGGGGCGAGGGATCAGTTGAGGCCGTGGGCGGTGGTGTTTTTGCGGGCGTTTTCTTTGGAGCGGAGGGCGAGGGCGCGGTTCATGAGATCGCCTTTTTTGCGTGGGTCGGTCTCGGCTTCGGCGGCGGCGACGAGGTCTCCGTAGGTTTCGGCGGAGGTGGTGCCGGCGTCGGGTTTGGGGAGGGATGCTTCGGGGAGTCCGGAGGCGGCGAGCTGGGCGATGACTTCGGTCTGGACGTCGCGGCGCTGGGCTTCGAGGGTGGTGATGGCGGACTGGAGTTGTGTCTCCTGTGCCTGGTAGGTGGCGATCTGGGAGCGGAGATCGGCGATGGTGAGATCGCGTGCGGCGAGATCGGCGGTGAGGGTGGCGACGGTGGTGTCGCGGGCGGCGAGATCGGCGCGGAGGGTGGCGATGGTGGTGGCGTTGCCATTGGCTCCGTTGAGGAGTGCGGCGGCGCGGGCCATGATGCCGGGCTTGGGGGCTTCCGCTTTTACTGGAGCGGGATCAGTAGTGATGACCAAAGGCGTTCCTGTAGGCGGGGCTTCGGGGGTCTCCGGTGTTGTGGTGGTGCCGGAGGTGTGGGACTCTGGCGCTTCGCCAGCAGGTGCGCAGAGCGCGAGGAGTGGGAGGTAGCGGAGGAACATGGTGCGTGTGGGGAACGCACGATGTGGGGTGTCAAAAGGCTAAGGGCGGGAGTTTCAAGTTTGAAGTTTCAGGTTTCAAGTTTGAAAAGGATGATGCAGCGGCCTTTGTGCACTGCCGCTGCATCATCATCGTGGTGAAGACTCCGGAGGTGGAGACTCCGCTATGGAGATTGGGGGAGGAAGAGGAGGATGGGGAACGGGGGTGTTTCCAGAGGGGGCAGGAATGCCCCCGTTACTTCACATCATGGCGGCGGCGATGCAGTGTTCCAGGGTGGGGAGGATGGTGTCGGCGAGGCCGTATTCTTGGGCTTGGAGGCCGTAGAACCATTGGCCTTGCATGGTTTCGGGTTTTACGGAAGGGCGGCGGGTGGTGATGTAGGTTTTGAACTGGCCGCCGATGTAGTTGACGCGGTTCTGGATGTCGTCGCGCTGGGCGGCGGTGAGGGTGGTGCCTTCGATGCCGGCGCCTTTGAAGGCTCCGTCGGTGAAGACTTGCATCTGGAGGCCTTCCATTTCGAAGGCTTTGGATTCGTCGAGGATGGCGCAAAGGGCGGAGATGGAGCCGAGGACGGCGGTCTGGCCGCAGACGATTTCGTCGCAGGCGGCGGCGAGCCACATTCCACCAGAGCATGCTTCGTCACAGTAGGCGATGGTATGCTTGCCGTGGGCGGTGAGGGATTGGATGCATTCGGCGCTTTCGGCGACTCCGGCGGCGGCTCCGCCGGGGGTGTTGAAGTGAAAAATGATGGTGCGGACGTCGGCGCGGTTGGTGAGGGCGTTGCACTGGGCATTGAGGACGTCGAGATCGAAACCGCCGCACATGGTTTCGAGGAGGGAGAGGTGCTTTCCCAAAATGCCGGTGATGGGGACGATGGCGATGCCCTGGGAGATGATGATGTCTGCGAGGCAGTCCATGTCTGCCTGCTGCTGGAGTTTGGTGGGGGTGCAGTCGTCGTCTTCGTCGTCGTCTTCTTCGCTGAGGTAGCCGAGCTTCGGCTGATTGCGGTTCTGGAGGGCGGCGCGGAACTGGGACTGGAGGGAGGCGTAGGAGAGATCGCGGAGGAGCCAGGGCTCGGCGTAGAGTCGGGCGGCGATGCGGGGGAGTGCGTGGGCGTGGGCGTGAAGGGCGGGCTTCATTCGGTGGGGGCTTCCGGTGGGTTGTCGGCGTCGGGTTCGTCTCCGTCGAGGGTTTGCGGGTCTGCGGTGGCGGAGGTGGCGTGCGGGGGTGCGGTGGCGGAGGTGATGCTGAAGCGGCCGGGGAAGACGCGTTCGGGTGTGATGGTGCCGGGTGGGAGTTTGGCTTTGGTTTCTCCGAGGCGGCATTCGACTTCGGCGAAGATGACTTCGGCGATGCTTTGGCGGATGGCTTTTTTCCAGTAGACGCCTTTCTGGCCCCAGGTTTCGAGCCAGGTGGTTTGTCCGCTCTGGAGGTCTGAGAGGGTGGCCTGGGCGGTGCGTCCGCCGTCGATGTCTGGGGTGGCGAGGCCGATGTATTGGAAGCGGGTGGTCCAGAGTTCTCCGGGGCGGAGCTTTGGCTGGCGGAGGCGTCCGGCGTTCATCTCGATGGCGAGGGTGTAAATCACCTGCTGATGGATGCGCTTGGCCTGGGCCTGATGATGGAGGAGGATCCAGCGTTTGTCGTCGGCATTGAGGACGCGGATGCCGGGGCCGGTGATGCCGGCGATGTTGCAGAGGCGTTCGTAGCTGATGTCTGCGGCGTCGCAGCAGTCTTTGAGGAGGGCTTCTTCGAAGGCGCGGTTGTTGGGGGAGGGGTTGTCGTCTGTGATGACTTTGACTTTCTGGCCGGGGGCGAGGTTGGGGGTCATGCCGCCGTTCATGACGAGCTCCATGTTGAGGGGCTGGGTGGTGCCGTCGGGGAGCTGGGCGTCTACTTTGACCTGGGCGCCGCCGAAGCCGCCGGTGCGGGGCGGGGGCGGGGCGTTGTAGTCGGTCTCGATGGCGAGACCCATGCGGCTGGAGTTTTTGATCTTCTGCTTGTTGAAGCCGCGGACTTCGAGGACGTCGATCATGTTGAGGACGGCGGCGGTGAGGATGGAGAGTGGGCGGACCTGTCCGCGATTTTCGAAGCGTGCCATGTAGATGCATTTCCAGGCTTCGATTTCCTGTATGTCTCCGGGGTTGTCGCTGTCTTTGATGCCGTAGGCGATGTGGCGGCCGCGGCTGACTTTGACGCCGTCTGTCCAGCCGTCTGCGGAGCCGGTGGGGTTGGCGATCTGGTGGGCTTCGTAGTAGGCCATGCGGGCGCGTCCGGCGGGGCCCATGGTTTTGACGCAGAGGGTGTCTGCGTCGCGGAAGATGGCCTGGTTGTCGATGATCTGGCCGAGGAAGAAGTCGAACTTTCCGGCGGTGTCCCAGAGCTGGGCGGCTCCGGCGATGGACATGAAGGATTCGAAGGCGAGCTCGTTCCATTCTTCGTCTGAGGTGTCTGGCTGGGGGGTGAGGTAGCCGAGCATGCGGGCCATGCCGTTGACGAGGCGGCGGATGAAGCCGAAGTGGTTGTAGAGGAACTGGATCTTGCGGGCGACTTCCCAACGGGTCCAGGTGGTGATCTGGCGGCGGGTGTCGGTGGTGGGCCAGTAGATGTATCCGCGGGAGGCGGAGGTGCCGGCGGCCTGGAAGCCGTTGTTGGCGAGGTAGAACATGGAGCCGGCGCTGGTGTCTACGAGGGCGTGGTCGCGGTTGCCGCGTGGGCTTTGCAGTCCGGGGTTTTGCTGGCGGGGCTGGCGGTATTTTTTTCCCATGACGGCGGGCGTTGTTTAAACGGTGAGGACGCGGTTGGCGAAGCTGACGGGGGTGCCGAGCTCGGAGGGATGGACGGTGGTGTCGCCTTCGTTTTCTTTGAGGGCGGTGCTGCAGGCGGCGATGAAGTTGGCGATTTCGGCGGGGCTGGCGAGTGCGATGGAACTGGAGGTCTGGCCATCGAAGCCGGTGCTGGTGATGATGGTGACGCTGGTGGCGCGGGCGATGAGGGCCTCCATGGCTTGCTTCCACATGGCGCGGATCTGGTTCGCCGGGTAGAATTCGACGAGGGAGAGGATGGTTGCGCTTTGGATGTCCACGGGGGAGGGCGGGTGTCAAAGAAAAGGCCCGGGGTCTGGGGACGCCGGGCCGAGGAGGGGGGAAGGATGAAGGATTTATGATTTATGAATTTTTGGAGGTGTCTTCGGTGATCATTTCTTTCATCCGGGTCAAAGCGCCGATGACTTCGTCGATGTCTTCGCTGAGGGATTGGTGTGGATCGTTCTCGGCGCGGAGGAGCTTTTTGATGGCGTGCTGGTGGGCGGGATGGGTGATGCCGTAGCAAACGAGGATGCGGTAGGGGTCGATTTTGACGCCTTGGAAGGTTTTGTTGTAGCGGGGTGGGGTGATGGAGGGCAGGTCAGTGGGTGGAATTTGTGTTTCGGTTTTCTCTTGGCGCCAAGGAATCAACCCGTTCATTCTGTCTTTGGGTATAGCGTAGAAATATGGCTCATTCCCTGCGGTATCAAACGACTCGTTTTCGGTGGCCCCGGTTGAAAAGTGCCATTCATCGTCCCGTTGAGTTTGGTATAAAGATCCGGGTGGGATTTTGGTGTTTGGGATTTGCTGAAGGTCGATAACAAGCGTGTAACCTTCTGGTGGTGTGGGGATGTTCATAGCATTGTCTGGTGGTTTATGGTTGTTTTAGGATGTAGTCGCGGCCGGTGGGGGTGGGGTCTGATGGGTCGGGTTCGGGGGGGATGTCGGGGGCGCCGTGGCCGTGCTCGGCGCGGTAGATGATGCGGGCGAGGAGGATGCGGAGGAGGCAGTCGCCGTAGTGGTCGTTGGGGATCTTTTTGAATTCTTCTTTGCCTTTGACGGTGATGAGCTGCTGGCCGGAGAGTCCGGCGATGAGGTCTTCGTCGGCGTCCTGGGGGAGGTAGATACGGGGGGATTTCTGTTTTTGGATGAGGTTGATGTAGAGTTCTTTTTTGAACTGGAAGGTGTTGAAGGTGTAGCGATCGAGCTGGTGGGTTTTGAGGGGGGTGAAGCCCCAGCTGCCGGAGCGGGAGTCGGAACCGGCGGCGGGCCACCAGAAGCCGCGGGAGGCTTGGCACATGTTGTAAACGCGGACGCTTTGGTCGGCGGAGTCAATGAGTCCGCGGGATACCTGCAGGGTGGTGCTGGTATTGGCTACTTGGTATTTCCATGTGGTGGAGGCTGGTATGAGGTCTTCGGGGGTGAGGACGGTGCCCCAGTCGATGATGGCGATTTCGTCGTTTTCGAAGATGGCGGCGTTGATCCAGTGGGTTTTGTAGTCTCCGACATCGGAACCGGAGAAGAGGGCGACGGGGGTGCAGGGGATGATGCCGCGGCGGTAGTGGGAGATGTCGCGGAGTTTGCGGACGTCTTCGGTTTTGACGTTGGCGACTTGCTCGGACCAGGGGCGGGCGAGGCGGGAGTTGTGATAGTCCTGGAGGCCGAAGAAGTCTTTGAGGGAGTCGAGGAAGGCCCAGGACATGCCGCCGAAGGACATGGTGGGGGAGTAGAAGGAGGGGATGATGAAGGAGCGGCGATTGGCGGCGGCGTTGTGGTTGTGACGCTTTTCGGCGCATTCATCGATCATGGGCTGCTTGTGGACTTCGCGGATTTCGCAGCCGTTGTGGGGGCAGATGTAGGTGGTGGTCTCGCGGACTTTGTCTTCATTCCACTGGCCGGATTTGTCGCGGGCATCGGGTGACCAGATGAGGGACTGGTAGTGGCTGGGGAGGGTGATGCCGAGATTGGTGGCGTATTCTTCGCGGTCTTCGACGCGGCCGATGAAGTCGAGGTAGAACCATTCATGGCAGTGTGGGCATGGGACGTGGAAGCGGGTCTGGTCTCCGGCGAGGATGTAGTGCCAGAAGGGGTGAGTGGGGGAGTTGGGGGTGGAGGATCGGTAGTGAAAGGCGAGGGCGCCGAAGCCGTCGGTGCGCTTTTCGGCGAGGAGGAAGGGGTGGGCTTCGGGGGCCTGATCGCTGCCCTGGTGGATGAGCTTTGAAGCTTCATCGATGGCGACGATGCCATACGATCCGCCGGAGAGTGCGCCGGGGGAGTTGCCGCCGACGAGATTGATGTGGCCGCCGGACATGGCCATGGACATGGCGCGGTATTGATCTGAGGAGTGGGGCTTTTCGGCGGCGAGGATGGGGTTTTCGTCGATAAGGGGCTGGAGTCGCTTTTCGCTGATTTCGGTTTTGGTCCAGCTATTGGAACTGCCGACGATGAGGGCGGGGAGTGGGGAGTTGCAAACGCGGTAGGAGGCTCCGAGGCAGAGGACGGTGGTCTTGAGGAGCTGGGTGCCGCCGGAGACGCCGCAGTGGTTGACGCCGGATTCGGGATTCCAGCATTCAAGGATGGGCCGCATGAAGGGCCGGAGGGCGGTGCGGAAGGGTCCGGCGGAGTTGGGGGACATCCGCGCGGGAATGACGATGTGCTGCTCAAGCCAGGGGACGACGGCGGCGTGCGGGGTGAGCTGGAAGAGGCGGAGGATTTCGGCCTGGACTTCGGCGTCGTGGGGGGTCATGACTTTTTGCCGTGCAGCCGATGGATTTCGGCGATGACGAGTTCATCGCATTTTTCTCCGCCGAGTCCGAGCTTGTATTCGCTCACGACTCCCTGGAGTGCGCTGCAGATTTGTTTGTAGCGACGCACCAAGTCCTGAGTGGCCTGCAGGACTGTGTTTTCACTCCATTCACTTTGTGGGAGCTCCAGTTGTCGCGCGATTTTTTGGAGGAAGAAGGCGGATGGGGAGTTCATGCGGCGAGGCCGTGGCCTTGGGTGAGTTCACTGAGGAGGGACTCGATGGCGGGGTTCCATTTGCGCTCTTTCCATTGGGCGATGGCGCGGCGGGCGTGGAGGGGGTTGTCGGGGTTGGCGGTCTGGGCGAGCTCGCCTTCGAGTCCGGCGAGGAGGGCGACGACTTTGCTGATGCTGCCTTTGGTGGACTGCCAGGCGGACATGGGCTTGAGGCGTCCGGCTTCGATGTCGGAGGCGACGCGTTTGGCGCGGGCGAGGTGGTAGCTTTTGAGCATGGTGGCGGCGAGGTTGACGAAGCCGAGGGCGGCCATGGGCTCCCCGCGGGCGAGGGCGGCGTTGCGCTGGGCGTTTGCTTCGACGAGGCCGATCCATGCTTCGCACTCGGCGTATTGCTCGGGGGTCCAGCGCTCGCGGGGGATGGACATGGCGGGCGGGGCGATGTGGGATTCGGCGGCGGCTCTGTTGGCGACGGAGCCGGGATCGGCGGCGCCGGATTGGACGACGGCGAGGAGGGCTTGTTTTTGCGGCTGCGTGGGGGTGTCGGCCTTGAGGGCTTGTGATCCCATGCGGGCGACGAAGGCGAGGTAGTCGGGGTATTGCTTTTGCGCGTGATATTGCGCCGTGCGGAGGGGAATGCCCTTCTCCGCAGCGTAAAGCTTGATCAATCCAGACTGAGCATGCGAGCGCTTCACATTGCGGAAAGCGTGTCAAAACGCAAAGCGCAACCGCCGGAACGCAAACATTGCGCAGGTCCATTGCGTAAAGGTTTTTGCGCTTCCGCTCACGCAAAAGGGCTAAGACAAACAACTCAACTGGGTCACAGGTTGGGAAAAAGATTCCTTACCCCACCTCCGATTTTTTCACGTTTGAGACCCATAATTGAGCCTCTCGCCTGCGAATACCGCCCCGCGCCACCCTCTATCCCACATTCGCGCTCACGCCCGCGCCATGCCACCCAACTCCCCACCATGACGGCATCCCCGTCATCGTGGAACACGCCCAACTCAACCGTAGAACACCCTCCTGACGGACTGACTACCCTTTCAGCTAACTTCCCATCCTCATCTCCATATCACCCCACATTCCACCCCACGCTCCACCACATCACGAAACGCCGCTTGTTGTGCATGCCAAGCCCCTCCAGAAAGCCGACAGTCCGTCACGCCCACGTTCCACGCTTGAAGATTAGGCGTTCCACAATGACGGAGTGACGCTTCCAAGTGCGTCAGCACCCGTCACAAGCCGCATTTCCCATCCGCGCCGAATCGTGCAGCGCGCACCCCATCACCTCACACCCCTGGAGGCGCGATCAGCCATCCCTTCCAGTGCGTCGTATTCTTCCTGTCAATCCGCGTGCTCCTCACCACCTCATCATCATACAGCCTCCCCAGCAGCACACCACACTTGCTCGAATGCTGAAAAAGCTTCTTCGCCATCGTCGCCACCGAGCACATCCAGTCCTTGTCCTCATTACACAGCAGCATCTGCAGCGTCTCCGCCCTCCCCCACCACATCCGCAGCCTCTCACCCGTCCGCACATCCAGCGGCTCCTTATCCCCAGGCAGATCCCACAGCGGCAGCCCCATCGGCTCCTCACCCCCAAACTCGCCCCAGCCCTTCCGCGTAAACACCGCCATATCGATCAGCCGCAGCATCTCCGCATGCGGCGTATCATCAAACAGCCCCTCCTTGATCACCGGCGCATGATACTCCCGGAAGCCAAAGCGCGTCGCACTCCGCCCATCCCCATACACCAGCATCTCCTCCGGAATCGTGAACTCATTCAGCAGCCACCACAGATACCCCGGCAGCTCCTCCGCCATCACCTCACGAAACCGCTTCTGACTCTCGATCGAATCCCGCTCGATGATCGGCAGCACCGTCTTCTTGCAGTGAAAAATCAGCACCTTATCACCAAAATCACCCGTGATCAGCGGCAGCGAGCGCAGCTTATCCTTATCATCATTCACAGAAATCGTCAGTCGCCAAAACGGACTCACCGAGCACGGCTCCGTCCTCATCAAACGCATCCGCTGCGCCGGATTCGCCACCACCTGCTTGATCTTCTCCGCCAGGCTCGTCCGGTCCATCGTCCGCTGACTCGGCAGCGGGATCTCACTCAGCATCAGATGCTCCGCCGCAAACACATCCCCATTGAACTCATCACTCTCAAACAAAAACTTCGCCGGGTCCGCAAACCTCCCATAGCCACCCAGCAGCGGCGTGATGATCTGCTCCTGCAGCCGATTCTTCCCGCAACCCGCCGGCCCCGTCAAAATCAGCGCATGCCCCGCCCTCCAGTGCCCCGGCTCACCCTCACGAATCGCCCGCGCCGCCACCTGGCACCACGCATGGAAATAAATCGCCTGATCCACCCCACCCTCCTCACGTCTGTCCAGCAGACCATCGATCAGCCGCTTCACATTCTCCCACGGCCGCTCCACCGGCGCCACCAGCACCGGCTCATGCTTCACCACCACCTTCTCCCCCGAGTCCAGCGTATGAATCCGGCTCTTGTAGCCCGGCAGCGACGGCAGCACCGCATCCAGCGCACGATGCTCCCGCGCATGCATTAAGACCATCTTGCTCTCCGAAAGCATCTCACTCTCCCGCGCCTTGATCGCGATCATCCGCCCCGGCAGCGCCCGCATCGCATCCACCACCGCATCCTTCGTCCACTGCGCCCATCGCCCATCCGGCCCCTGACGCACAAACGCATCCCCATGCTCCGGATACCACCACAGCCTCAGCTCCTCACACACCGCCGCAGCATCAAAAAACTTCGGCGCCGCCGCCGAAGCCCCACTCTCAAACACCGCCTTCCCCTCCCCATCCGCCACCATCTTCCCACGGCGCGGATTCTTTGGTGCTTTCTTCTCCCCTTTGGTTTTCTTCTCAGCCACAAAATAAAACGGTTGGTTGTTTCTCTCCCCTCACGATTCATATCAAAACAGCACCGGCTGCTGCGTCGCATTCTCCAAGTTGCAGCACGCCGCCTTGAAGTAGCTCTCCTTCAGCTCCACACCGATAAAGCGTCTGCCCATTTGCAGCGCGCAATACCCCTCGCTGCCAATGCCGGCAAACGGCGAGAAAACCACATCATCAGGCGCACTCCAAAGCGTCAGCGCCCGCTCGATCACATCCAGCTGCAGCGGGCAGATGTGCCTCTCATCCTTATCCTCCGTCGCGATCTTCCCGTTCAAGACTTTCCCCTGATCCACCGTCATCCAGACCGGCGATGCCAGTTCCTGCCAGCGATCCAGCGGCAATGTCTCCACCGTGTGAGTGATCGGCTTCGGATTCTCCCCCGGCTTCCGAAACACCAGCAGATAATCCGCACTCCCAACCCGGCTCTTGCTGCTGTCCGTCCGCAGCGTCTTGTAAAGCAGACCATGCGCCTTCGTTCTCTGCATCTCCGTCACCGGATCCTTCCAGATGCAAACCCGCGAATGCAACAGCCATCCGCGCTCACGAAAGCATCGCGCAATCGTTCCCGAGAAATCTTTAAACTCGATGTCCCCGTCCTTCCACTTCGTTGCCAGCAGATCACAGCAATGCACCGCGCACTCCCGCCCCGGCATCATGATCCTCAT
The DNA here is from genome assembly GCF_044226605.1 of Prosthecobacter sp. Classification (GTDB taxonomy): domain Bacteria; phylum Verrucomicrobiota; class Verrucomicrobiia; order Verrucomicrobiales; family Verrucomicrobiaceae; genus Prosthecobacter. The sequence continues at coordinate 218,929 of NZ_JBGAGS010000014.1, forward strand.
CAGCTCATCCACCAGGAATTCAAACTGCTTCATGAATGACTCCATGCTCGCGCAGTTGCCCATGTCCTGAATGTCCGAGCTGTAAGTAAACAGATCCGCAAACGGCGGCGAGAAAACAGAAAATCCCACACTCTCGCTCTGCATCGTTCGCGCCACACGCACACAGTCGCCATGGTGCATCGTCCAGTTCTTTTCCGCCTTTGTTTGAATGCCTGAGTTCATAATCGAAATGGTTGATTTTCCTGCCAAAGTTTCCCGCGTGAACCGCATCAGCTCACGCATCGTATCGTGCTGCTCCTGCTTGCGCATGATCGCCGTCATCACGCCATTCTCCGTGTCCGCCTGCACAATATAACGGTTCACCGGCCGCGTTTGCCCAAAGCGATGAATGCGCTTCCCCGCCTGGTAAAAGCGCTCAAACGAATGAGTCATGCCCACATAAATATCATTCCGGCAGTGCTGCCAGTTCAGCCCAAAACCCGCGATGCTCGGCTTCGTCACAATCACCCGCGCCTCACCGCTCGCAAAAAGCCGCATCTTCTTTTCCTTGTGCTCCGGCTTGTCAGATCCCGTCACCTCCACCGCATCCGGAATCGCCAGCGCCAGCTCATTGCTTTCCTCATTGCTCTCCGTCCACACGATGAACTGCTCCGCCGTCCCATTCACAATCTTCGCCGCCGCCTCCACCCGCTCCTTCATCGTCCGCCGCATCTCACTGTGAAGATTCGTCGCCGAAGTATTCGGCAGGTGGAAAAGCTCCTCTCCACCCTTCGCCCGATGATCCACCGCCACCGTCACCACCTCCGTGTGCAAAGGCGGCAGCACATACCCCGCATCATCAAATCCAATGTCCGAAGGCTTCGAAACACACGCCGCCCATGAAGACACCCACCGCCAAAACGTCTCCTGCGAGTGCCCCTTCAGTCTCCACGTCCCCGTATCAAAAGTATCATTGATAAAGTAAGTCGCCAGCATCTCCGCCGGAGAGCAGATGCCCAGGAAATCCGCATGCTGCCCCAGCTCCGTAAAATCATTCGGCGAAGGCGTCGCCGTGCAGCACAGCCGGAAAGCCACCTCCGTAAACCGCTGCGTCAACTGCTGCCGCGTCTTCCCATTGAAAGACTTCAGAATGCTCGACTCATCCAGCACCACCCCAGCGAACGCCACCTCATCAAACAAATGCAGCCGCTCATAGTTCGTGATGTTCACCCCCTTCACAATCTCCTCCGGTTGCCGAACATGCTTGATCTCGATGCCAAACTTCTCTCCCTCGTTCACCGTCTGCTCCGCCACCGCCAGCGGGCACAGAATCAGCACCGCCCCCGAAGTATGCAGGCTCACCTGCCGCGCCCATTCGATCTGCTGCAGAGTCTTGCCCAGACCGCACTCCTCAAACAATGCCGCCCTGCCTTGCTTGATCGCCCAGCGCACAATCATCTTCTGCCACTCAAACAGCGGCGCATCGATCTCATACGGCTCAAATCCACACTCCCTTTGCACGCGAAACTTCGCCGCAATGAATGCCTCATAGTCGTTGTTCTTCATAAAATGATCAGTCTCCAAAGTTTGAAAAATATCCTCAGCCCCTCACCTTCGGGAACTCACTCCACTCCCGACCATCCAAAAGCCGGCCAGCCGCTTTCTTCCCCAGGCGCAGAAGGTCATAGCCCTTTCGTGAATCGGGGCCCGTGCTCGTCCACACCTGACCACGCGCCGCCTTCGGAAAATCATCAAACGAAGCACTGGGGTCCGCATACTGCGGATACACCCACTCCCCCCACTGCTTAAACAAAAACGGCACCCCCGCCGCCGCGCACTGATCCCGCAGCCCCCGCGCCCAGTCCGGATGCATCGGCCTCGCCTTCGGCCCCGACTCCCCGCCGCAGATCACCCAGTTAATGTGCGTTCGAGTCTGCTGATATTCCGGCTTCACCACGCCATTCAAATCCGACCAAAACGCACCCGCCTTCACAAAATCCACCGGCCCCAGCAACGGCTCACAACTCAAAAACCTCACCCTCGCAGGAATCTTCAGCAACTCAGGCACCCGCTCATCCGCCCGCACCTGATCCTCCACCGTCGTCCCCATCCACACATTCTCCGGAGCATATCCATTCATCCAATCGACAGCCCACGAATCAGCGGCAGATGAAGTCTGCATCAAATAACTCGTGGCGAGTTCATGCCTCTCCTCCCAATTCTGCGGCCTCTTCGTCAGCAGCAGCCAGTCCAGATTCGGCGTCTCATAGATCAGCCCCAACAACCTCGCCAACCACTTCACCGGCACCTCCTCATCCAGCCAGTCCGCCAGCGAAGCACAAAACACGCGCGGCCTCCTCTCAGGTTCATCGAGTCGATTCGACGAAATGCCATTTCCGCGAATCACAGCGGCATTGTTCATACGCACTCCAGCCTCTCGGTTCCACTTCAGCGGCGTCCTCCACATCTCCTCAGACGCCAGCACCCGCGGCCTCCCCGGCCCCCATTCACCCAACACCTTCGGATTCCGTTTACTCAGCGTCTCCGCGTAGCAATGCGCACACCCAGGCGACACCTTCGTGCAGCCCCTCCACGGATTAAACGTGTGATCCGTCCATTCAATCTTCGAGTTCTCAGCCATAAAATTTTTCTATTGGTTCAAAGTTTTCAGTTCTCAGTTCTCAGTCATTCCCATCTCAAAAATCCCACGCCCTCACCGCCGCCCTCACCTCCTCCAGCTCCAGCAGCCCCGGACATCGGATCAGATCATTCACATCCTTGATCCCCTTCCCCTCCCGATCCTTCAACCCCTCCTCCACGATCCCCACCTCATCGGCAGACAACTCCCCTCGATACCACGCCTTCAGATCCTCCTTATCATAGATCGGCCCCACGCAAAAAGGCTCCACCGCCGCCCCCGCCTCCTGCAGCTGACCCTGCCACCGCAGCGCCGCCTCCATCCCCGGCACCTTCCGCCTCCCCGCATTCGCATCATCCTTCAGCGCATCCGCATCCACCATGATCCGCACCCGGCACCCCGCAAAAAACGAAAGCGCCTCCTCCCGGATCCGATTCCCCGCCCCCAGCATGCACACCACCCCCACACTCTCCAGCATCCCAAACCGCATGATGAGATCATAAGCCGCCAGCATATCCGGCCCACCCTCCACCAGCAGCACCCGCTTTCTTCCATTCAGACTCGCCGCCCCCAGCGGCCAGTTCTTCCCCCTCATCCCCCAGGCCTTGATCTCCCCGCCATCCATCTTCGGATACATCCCATTGTCCAGCCTCCGAAACTCCGCCCCGCTCCGCGTCTCATCCACCGCACACCACGAAGGCCAGCACGCCACCGACTCCGGCTTCCGCGCCGTCCGCTCACGCCACACCCCATCGCGATCCCCCTCCCACATCGGCCACATCGAAAACGCCACCCGCTTAAACACCCTTGCAGCCACCCACACCGCCTCCGGATCGATCCCCCGCGCCTTCCCCAGCACCGCACACTCCTCCCGCCGCATATGCCGCAATGGCGGCAATGACGGTTTCACCACATACTCTGGACACACAAGCCCCCTTTCCGGAGCACGCACCCTCCGCACCTCCGGCCTCGTCCACTCCACCGCCTCCGGGAAATGCACCCCCGCCAGCGAAGCCAAATCCCTCAACGCCACCTTAAAATCCACCCCACGATGCTCCTGCCAAAACTGAAACACATCCCCGCTCCACCCACACCCAAAGCAATGCCCCCGATGCTCCATCCCCTTCCTCCCCCCAATCGTAAACGAAGGCGTCCCCTCCGCATGAAACGGACACACACACACCCACGACGAAGCCCCCGACTTCCTCATCGCGATCCCACACCACTCCACCACCCGCCTCATCGGCACCCTCTCAATCACCTCCCGTTTAATGTCCTCCCAGTCAGTCATGCTCTAAAGTTTTTAGTTCTCGGTTTTCTTCGCTGTTCATGCTTCCGTTGCCGTCAGCAAAGCCTGATCACGCGCCGTATTGAGCTCCGTCATCGCATCATGACTCCCTCCAGGAACATCCGGATGACACACTTTCGCGCGCGCCCTCCAAGCATTATCTACAGCACCTTTGCTCTTCACTGCCGAGATGCCCAAAACTTCCCAGCATGTCCTCGCCATCACTTGGCCGGGAGCCGGTAACGCTGCAAAACCCGTGAAAGCACGCTCACTTTCAGACACTCCCCAGCGCTCCAGACCACGCATCGCTTCCAGAGTCGCAGCAATCGCCGCCAGATTCTCACCCACCCGCAGCCATTTATCGCAACACAGCACCGTCTTCTTCTTGTCCAGCGTGAAGTAAACTGCCACCCCACTGTCTAGCGGCTCATTGCGATCACTTCGCGGCCAGCCATCCAGACGCAAAGGCATGTTGGTGGAAATCACCAGATCCTTCACCCGAGTTGTCCACCTGGAGTTAAAGGCCTCCAGCTGCTCACGCACTCGCGCAATACCATCAGCCACAGAAGGCCGACGGTGCACGCCTTTCCCAAACTTGGAATCCTGCGGACTCGCACACCTCTTGTATTCACGCGGCCATACCAGCGGATAAGATGTAATGGTTTCACTCATAAAAAAAAATCTCTGCGGCGTTCCAATCTCTGCGGTGTAAATCTCCGGCTACTCCATCCCCAGCACCCGCTTCACATCCTCCATCGCCTCCTCATCCTCCTCATCAGCATGAGCCAGGCTGCACGCCAGCAGCGCCATAAACACCCCGCGCAGACCACCACGCCGCGCATCATCGCGATCCACATCCCCCAGCAGCTTCACATACACCTCCGCCGGCACCACAGCCTTCGCCGCCCTCCACGCAGCCCCGATCATCGACTGCCACAGCCCATCCTGCATCACCGCCTCCGGCTTCCCCATCAGCCTCGCCAGCACCCCACGCCAAAACTCCATCGGAAACTCCGGGCCGGGAGCGCGGCACTCCCATGCCGCTCCGGAAACCTCCGCCTCACTCTCCCCCTCCGCACCATCCACATCCCCAACTTGAGACTTTAAACCTGAAACTTCAAACTCATCCCCCGCTTCCCCCTGCCCCTCCAAAAACTCCCTCTCAAGCTTCTTGCGTTTATCACCCTTCCCCCTCAGCACCGGCACATCACTCACACTATCCCCATCCCGCACCGCCGCACGCTTCACCAGCAGCAGATACTTCTCCACATTCCTCGGCGCCGGACACACAAACACCGGCACCCCCAGCACCTTCGCCAGCGCCCCCCACGTCATCGGCTCCCGCGGATTCACCAGCTCATCAGAATCAATGTATTCCTCCGCCAGCGCAAACGCCGTCTGCGGCAGCGACTCCTCCATCACAAACTCCTTCCGCTGCGCCCAATCGATATAACTAAACCCATCACTCACCAGGTGCTTCCTCTTCTGAAGATCCTTCGCCAGCTTCACCCACGCCCGCTGCCACTCCAACGGCTTGAAGTAATGATTCTGCAGATAGATCTCCGCCTGCTTCGCACTCATCGGCTCACCCGTGATCGCATTGTCCATCACCAACAGCGTCGCCTCCTCCACCGTCTCCTTGTCCGTCAGCTCCATCAGCCGCAGCATCTGCCCAGCCGTCTCCAGCGCCATCCCCCGATTAAACACCGCCTCCTGACTCCGGTGCGGCAGCTTCCCCAGGTCCAGATACAACTGCACCGTCTCCTTCGTCCGATGCATCACCCCCGGCAGTTTATCCAGATCAATGTCCAGCTCCACCGCCGCCCTCGCCGCCTTCGCCAGCTCCCGCGAATCAAACGGATCACACCCGTTTTGAAGCGTCAGCAGATGCAGAAACGCCTCCCTCTCATCAAACGGATAAACCTTGCACCACACCGACTGAAAATCCTCAGGCTTCAAAAACGTCTCCACCACCATCTCCTCACCATCCAGCTTCAGTTTCACTTTGAACCATGCCATTTGAAAGTGCCTCCACTCCGCCGCAGCGATCACCTTCAACGCCGCAAACCGCCGATGCCCCTGTATGATCGTCATCCGCCCATTCAGCCGAAACACATGCATATCCTCCTTCACCCCCTCAATCAAGAGCCGCCCCGCAAAAGCCAGAATCCCCCGCAACACCCCACCCCGCGGATTCACCCCCCACCCCTCCAGCAACCCAATCTCAATCCTCTCCCTCTTCCCCTCCACCATCGTCGTTGCCGTTGCCGTTGTTACTGTTGTGTCCGTTTTCATAATATTTAATCTCAGAAAATGCTTGAAATAATTACGCGGTAATAGCTTCCAGGAAGTCCATCTGGGTCCTGTGACGAGTGACCAAAGGGTGGTGGTAAAAAGCACATGTTTCCGCCGTCGCTTCGTGATGCCCATCCACATCACTAATGAAATGAACTGGAATTCCAGCTCCAAGAGCAATGCCAAGTTCAACGTGCGTCCCTCTTCCTGATGGCCAAAGAACGATCACCATGTCCGCATCAAGCACACCTTGAGTCTCAAGCGTCGCCACCTCGCGCACACGAAGCAACCCGTGGCTGTAGACTGGACCATGTTTTGTCCAGTCATAAGTGCACTCATGCCCCAGCATTGAAAGGCTGTGCATTAAAAGGTTATGCTTCGCGTGGTTCTCTAACTTCGTCGCAATGTAGTATTTCATTTTCATATTGTTGATCGCTTCCGTTCTCATAAAAAAATCATCTCTGCATTTCTCCGGCTTCATCATTCATCCTTCATCCTTCATCCTTTCTTCCCCTTCCCCGCCCGATTCCTCTTCCCCATCATCGCCCTGCTCAGCGCCTCCTTGCACCCCCGCCGCTTGTTAAACCAGAACTCCCCCGTCCCCCGCGCCCTCGTCAGCCGCTCCATCCGCAGCATCAGCTCCCCCACCGTCCGCTTCATCGCCGCGCACACCCCGCTCCGCGGATTCCTATCCGTCAGCCCCACCGCCCTCCCGATGCACGCAAAGCTCCGCGCGATCACCGGCCTCGAATTCTGATTCGGCTGAAACGCATACAGCATGCACAGCGCCCGCATCCCCACCTCCCGCTCACTCCAGCCCCCATCGATCAGCAGCGCCACCAGGATACGCCCCGACTCCTCATGCCACTCCACACGCGGGCACATCGCCATCTGCTCCCGCACCGCCCCCCACTGCACCTTCCCCTTCCACAGATGCTCCCCCATGATGAGATCTGGAGCACGCAGAGACACCAGCACCGCCAGCCGATCCCGCACCTGCCCCACTGAAATCGTCTGCCACGAGATCGCCATCAGCACCGAAAGCAAACACCGCGCCGCCGCCATCGTTGGCCGCAGCATCTCCTCCCCATCCTCCATCCGCATGATCAACTCATCCGGCGCCAGCCCATGCACCACATCATGGTCCAGATCCACCGCCCCCTCATGCACGATCACATCATGCTGCTCATTCATCACGCCACACCTCCCACCCGTTGAAATTCCACTACCCACACCCATGGATTATCCTTCCATGAGCCCGTTCCATTGATCGACTCCCACAGTTCCCGATACCAGAAGATCGTCTCCCTCGGGTCCCAGTGATAAACATCACGTCCCAGCTTTCCAACATGCGGATACCCCTCCGCGATCGCATCCTTCACCGAAATCTCCTGCAGCCGCTCCACCCGCACTTCCACCACTTCCAAAGCGATGCGCGAAAACTCCCGCGGCATGTGGATGGATGGCCACCAGCAACCAGGACATGGCTCCGCATCCGTAGCTCGGTAAATCACTCGCCCATTTCCCGAAGCCCGACGTGCATCTTCAATAGTCCATACTGCAATTCCGGTATGACTCCACGTCTCCCGCACCCAAAGCCGATCACCAGGTATCCCATACGGGCATTTCCAGCCATGCCCCAAGCCAGAAAAAAGCCACTTCCCATCAGTCATCACTTTGGGATATTCCGCGCCCACTGGCGGCTGAGGCTTCACCACCCGCCGCCTCTGCGTCTTCCGGCCCTCCAGAATCGCACGCACCTCCGCACCGCTGAAAAAAATCGGCCGCTCTTTCACGATCGAGTTCATCACTGCGCCACCCTCCTCTCCATCAGCCTCTGCGTGAAAAGCAGCCGCGCTCTCCGCGCCACCGCATCCTGCCACTTGTTCGCCTCGATGCTCAACCACATCGACTGCAGCCTCAGCTCCAGCTCCATCTTCGTCGCATCCGCCTCCGGCCTCTCCATCATCTCCGCCACCTCCAGCAGCTTCCCCGCGATCCGTCTCACCGCCTCCGGCACCTGCTTCAACGTCTCCTCCGGCCGGTTCGCCATCGACCACACCCCCGCAGAAACAGCAGAAGCCGGAGCCTTCGGAGCCAAAGCTATATCAAGGTCATCATCATTCATCATGGTATTTTCTCCCATTGTTCGAATTGAGTTCACGCCGCCACCTCCGTTCCCACCTTCACAAACCATCGACGGCTGTTAAATTTCACGATCGGCGGCCCATCCTCCGGATGTTCACGCAGCCACTCCCGCAGCGAATGCGGTTTCACATTCCGCTTCGGAGCCTCCATCTCCAGCCAGGCTGAAAACGGCATGCACCCTTCCGGCGCCTGCACCGTGTAGCCCGCCGGGCGGTATTTGTTCCGCTCCGGCGGCGTCAGTTCACCAGCCAAAAACTTCGTCAGCGAGATCTCCACCCGCTTCAAAGAAGCCAGACCCAACGCGCGCTCTCCCTTGATCGTCCGGCGCAGCAGTTGGTAACTCACCTCCGCATCCTTCGCCAGAGTCGGCAGAGCCCGGAAATGCACCTCCCTCGCTTGTCCCAGGCTCAGTTTCAGTTTTGCCAGCCAGATCTCATCCTCCGCAGAAAAACCCGTCTTCCTCTTCTGCGCATCAGCCCGTGCCGCCTTCTGCTCCGCATTCCGCGCCTCGATCTCCTTGGGCGTCCACACCTTCCGCATCCCGATCTTCCCATAGCGCCTCTGCGCCACCGAGACCAGCCGCCGCTTCCTCGGCGTCTCATCGTTCCGAATCTCCGTGATGCCATCCTCCGCCATCTCCGCACACCGGCGCTCCTCCTCCATCTCCACCATCCCACGCCGATACAGCGCAAACGTGCACTTCTTCTCCAGCTCATCCCCCCCCGGCATATCATACCAGAAGTAGCCATTAAAAGACATCTCCCACGGCTTCATCTCACTCATGGCCAGACCCTCCTTCAGTTTGGGAATTTACAGGCTCATGAACTGCCACAGGCAGTTTCGATAGTTGGTGCTTGCTATAGCACAAAAGATTCAGCCCACGACGCAAGAGGGGAGCAGTCTCCGGCGCAATCTTCCCAGAGTCGCAGTCCACCACAAACGCAGGATGAAGATGCTTCTCCACCTCCACCAGCACCATCGACAACCGGCGGCGCGCCGCTTCCAGATCCAGCGCCACCGGCATCTCCACCGTCCCGCCCTGGAACGGCCCCTCCTCAAACTCAAACACCCGCACATGCACGCGCCGAGCGCCCACCTGCAGATCCATCACCCAGCCATGCCGCGCCGGCTGCATCATGGAAAATCCCACTTCATCATCATTCTTCATCTCACTCATCGTCCTTCCTGCTTCGTCATCGTTGAAAATTCCCCTGCCATCCGCAGCCGATCGCGCTCGCGCTGCTCACGGGCTATCAGCAAAAAAAGCTGGGCCATCCCCGCCATAAAATGAGTCAGCGCCACACACCTGGGCGGCGTCCTTTGCGAACCATCGTCAACCACCGTCAACAACGGTTCAGCCATCGTCATCTCCTCGCTCATCACGCGCCCTCCTTCGTCGTTGGGTATTCCCCCGCCGCCATCCGCAGACCCACCTCATTCACATCTGCAAAAGCATAAAACACCGTGTCCTTCCCACGCCCAGGCTTCCTCACGCACGACTTCAGCCAGCCCGCCGCGCACGCATCCTCAAACACCTGGCGTCCAAGCCAGTCAATCACCTGGCTCTGCTTCATCACTGGAGGCGTCGGAAACAAACTGGCCCGCTTTGCATTCTTCGGCGTGCGCTTGGGAGTAAGCATCGAGACGACTGTTGAAAACCCGTCAGCACTCATGACACCTTCAGCCCCTCCCGCGTCAGATTCAGCACCTCCATCATCACCCCCAGCCGCTCCCCAGCCACCCGCAGCATGTCATCCCGGTCCCCCTCATCCATCGTTCCCCGCGCCGAAGCGATCAGCTTCCCCACCATCCGCCCCTCATCCACACAAGCCCTCAGCGCATGCCCCATCTGATTCCTCGGCATCCCGCGTGCAGCAGTAGCCTCCGCAGTCTCCGCCGCCTTTGGGAATAGCTTCCTATACTCCGACCACTCCTCCTCCATCTTCCCGCCCTCATTCAGCGACTCCTCCAGCGCCCTCTCATGAACTCTCTTGGCTTTCCGCGATGCAAAAACCGCCACAAAAGCCACCACTCCAAAAATCAGAGACAGGACCATCGCTTCCGGCGAATAAGCCGCTACTGCCGGCAAACCTGAAACCTGAAACTTCAAACTTGAAACTCCAGTTTGGTTGCATCCGCTCATCAGCCAAAGCACCATCGCCGCCACCAGCAGCATCAGCACCGGCCGTCCCCACTTCGATCTCCGCGGCCTGCACCGCACGATCCCACTCGAATAATATTGGTCTCTCATAAAAATCTCCGTCAATGTTTGATTGGTTGGCTGCTCCACACTTCAGCTCGCCTTCATCCCCTGCTGTTCAGCAGCACTCTCCCGGATGTAGTCCCCCAGCAGAATCGGGCAGCATTTCCCGCAGCGAAGTGGGAGCGGATGCCCGCAAAAACGCACATAGGAATCACCATCCAACGGATCTGGCACCACCGCGATCACATAACGCGGATCCAGATAAACCACCTCACTCTGGGCGGCTCCATCGACCCCACGCAGCACCGGCGTGCGAGGATCCTCATTCGACGTATTGATAGCTATCAGACTCATAAGTTTGCTTGGTTGAATTGAAAAAAGCGCCCCGCCTCCGCAGCGGAGCGTCACGGTTCACGCAGCCGCCAGCTGCAGACGCTCGAAGCGATCCCGCATCACACGCACCACGTAGGCGACCCCCGCCACCGGGCGGGAATGGCCCCCGCGCTTCAGCATCGCCCGGCTGTCCGCCGTGCAGATCACCTTCACCGTCTTCGGCGTCACCCCGGACGCCAGCGGTCCCGCCGCACGGCCCAGCAGGCGCGCGTCCCGCGCCCCGTTGTATCCATCATTCAAAGAAGGGCTCAAAGCGAGCCCCGTCGTCTCTGCCGCCACCCCAGTCACTGTCTCTGCGCTTCGCGTTGGCAGCACCTGCGCAGACCCTACCGCTCTTCTCTCCGTCTTCTCCTTCGTCGTCGTGTTTATTGTTTCCATGGTCTCTCCTCCGTGGTTTTTTTGTTTCGTTGGTTCTCCGGCCCCGGCGCGTTGATCCGGTTCTGAAATTTATTCCCTTGCCCCACCCTCCGGTTTTGTGGTTTCCTCACCGGCATGCTCCAGTTCACCATCACCGTCATCAGCACCGGCCAAGGCAGTTTCGATGTTCAGTTCGACACCTCCAAGGCCATTGAACCCACCGACGACGAAAGGCACCTCGCCAAGCCCTTGAGCCAGGCTATTGCCACCGCCATTCAGACCTCCATCAGCCAGATCGGCATGGAGGTCACCCACACCAGCGAGCGTCCCGCCCGGCGCTGAAACAGTCACATGAAACACCGTCACCTTCCCCAGGCTCACCTCCAGATCCTCCGCTGAAGGCAGCGGCAGCTTCTGCAGCTGCTCCGCAGAAATCTGCCCCTTCCAAAGGAAAAGGTTCTCATTCATCGTCGTGTTCGTTTCCATGGTCTCTCCTCCGTGGTTTGGTTTTTTGGTTGAGAAATTTTTCAGGCCGCTTGTGGGACGAGAGGCAGCAGTTTCAGATTGCCTGCTCTCCACTCATTCAGGACTCTCACCGTGCCCTGCGTCAGAAGGTCCTGAAGCGATACCCCCGTTTCAGCTGCCACCTTTTCCAGCTCTGGAGCTAGCACCGGAGGCACTGTGTAAGTCGATCTTTTGGCCTTTGTCAGTTTGGGTTCGTCCGGCTTCATGGTTATCATTGTTAACGATGTTAACGACATGGGCAAGCGTTTTTTGATGACAAAGTTAACTTTGTGATGCATTTCTCCGCATGAGCACAAAGAATGCACGCACTTTAGGACTGCGCCTCGATGCCGCAGATGACGCCCGACTCGCCAAGTTTGAAGAGGAGACCCACATTGAAGGCGTCTCTCTTGCCCGCGCCTCACTTAAGGCCTCACTCAGCGCCTATGAACAACGCGGTGCACTAAGCTTGCCCTTGGTCGTGATCAGCCAGTCAGAGTATCTGGCACTCAAAACTGCTGTAGAGCCTAAAGCTTCCCTTACTCAAGAAACAACCGTTTCAGGAGTTGACCAGAATTCCAACCTACCATGTGCCGCCATTGCCACTTTTCCCTCCGCTTCCCAGACTCATCCATCACCCCCGGCTCCTGCCAACATTGTGCAGCTGCCGCCGCCGCCCGTAATCAGCTCCCTCCTCCATGCAACACTGCTTCAGGAAGCCCCACCACCAGACTCATCTCAAAATCAAACAGCCACACCACCACGACAGGAAACCCGCTACCCCAAGGGCAAACGGAAGAAATAAAGACAGCTACCAACTAGACCTTTCCCAAAACAAAAAGCCGCTCAATGAGCGGCTTTTTCATTTGCGTAGAACCAAAAGAGTATCTCATTTTCTTATGCCTGCCTCCGAGGATCAAATCTACACCTACCGCGTAACCCGCAAGATTCAAACCGGCGGCAGCGGTTGCTCCGCTTCGTTCTGTTTTCTCATCGGCGTCGCCATCATGATCTTTGTTCCTTGGATCATTGGCGTCCCAGCAGGGCTCATCATCATTCTCATCTCCTTCGCTTTCCAGCCCAAATATGCCCTCCATTCCAGTTGTGGCCACTGCGGGAATGAAGTTGCCCATAGCAGTGTCCTCTGCCCAGTTTGCAGAGCCGATATGGCTCCAGAGCCACTGACCAAGGAACCTTTAAACACCGTTCAATACGTCACGATCATGATTGCCGTTTTGGGTTTGATTGGCTTTGCCATCATCTACTGGGCGGGCACTTCGAGGTAAAAACCCTCACCGGCTCCAGCTCGCATTGATCTCATCGTCCTGCGGAATCAGGTGCCCATACGTGTCCTGCACCACCTTCAGCGTGTCCCCCAGCCATTTCGCCACCTTGAAGATGCTGACCCCCTTGGACACCAGCAGACTCGCAAACGTCCGCCTCAGATCGTGGAACGTGCACTCCAGCCCGCACCTCCCCACCAGCCCCTCAAACGCCTTCCGGAAATCGTAGCGATACCGATATTTCCCATGCCCCACCTCCGGATGCAGCACGAACGGCGCCCGCGGCGGAAACTCCTTCAGCATCCACCCCTTGAACTCCTCCGTCATCGGAATCGTCCTGTTGTCCCTCCCCTTCGGCTCAAACGTCGGCGTTGCCTGCACATGGATCAGCCCCGCCTCCAGATCAAACCACTCCGGCCGCGCCTCAATGATCTCCAGTTTCCGCATCCCCGCATGCAGCCCGCAGTAAAGCGCGAACTTCAAATCCCGGTCATCCTCCGGGCATTCATCGATCAACCTCCGCGCCTCCGCCGGCAGCAAGAACACCTTCCGGTGCCGCATCTTCAGCTTCGGCACCTTGATCCCCGCCGTCGGATCCCGCACCACCACCCCACGCTCCATCAGCCAGGCAAACCACCACCGCACCTGGTTCAGATAACTCACCGCCGTATGCGCGTGCTTCTCCATCCTCGCGGCAAACCACCTCTCACACCCCAGCGCCCCAATGTGCCGCGGCGTCAGCGCCCCCAACTCCTCCACGAACCCCTTCAGCACATACCTCCGCGACTCCATCGTCGCCCCCGCAAGCCCCGCCGCCAGACCATACGCCACATAGCGATCGATCTCCGCCGAACACTCCCCTGCCTCCGCCCGCATCACCGGCCCATCCGTCCGCTTGATCCGCTCCGCCTCCTGAATAGCCTCCACCAGCACCGAAGTCCCCAGCGACTGCCGCACCTGCGCCCCCTCCGGCACCGGCGTCCACCGCAGCCAAAACACCTCCCCCCGCCGATAAAGCCCCGTTGGAAGTTTCGCCTTTTTCCCCATAAAACTGTGCTACCCGCACTGTGCTAATACACGAAGAAATAGCACAAATAGCAATCAAAAACAACCCCCACACCCCCACCCCTCCAGGAAACCCCAGAGGGAAAATGGTCGGGCTGGCGAGATTCGAACTCACGACCTCTTGCACCCCATGCAAGCGTTCTACCAGGCTGAACTACAGCCCGACCTTTGGTTGACGTTCTCACCAGCGATTGCCGCCTTTTGGGGCGGCTGCCGGTTGGCGAGAGGACGCGCATTTTGAACGGTGTGGAGAGCTTTGCAACAGAGATGTTGAGTTCTCATGAGAATGTCTGCGGGGCTTGCCATTGGAGGGTGGCTCAGGTAAAACCGGGACCTTAATTCCGCATGGTCACCATCACAATTCAGGAGCTCACCAAACGATTTAGCGGCAGTGTGGTCCTGAGCAGCGTGGATTTGCAGATCGCGGCGGGTGAACTGTTCTTTTTGCTGGGGCCGAGCGGCTGCGGCAAGACGACGCTGCTGCGGCACATCGCGGGCTTTTACACTCCGGATGCCGGGAAGATCTGGTTTGATGACGAGGACGTGACCCGCCTGCCGGCGCACAAACGCGGCACGGGAATGATGTTTCAGAGCTATGCCCTGTGGCCGCACCTGAACGTGGCGCAAAACGTGGCCTTTGGCTTGGAGGAGCGGAAGCGCCCGAGACGGGAGATCGAGCACCGGGTGTCTGAAGCGCTGGAGCAGGTGAAGCTGGACGGGCTTGGCACGCGCAAGATCCAGCAACTCTCCGGCGGGCAGCAGCAGCGCGTGGCGCTGGCGCGTGCGCTGGTCATCCGCCCGAAGTGCCTGCTGCTGGACGAGCCGCTGTCCAATCTGGATGCGAAGCTGCGCCTGGAAATGCGCGCCGAGATTCGCTCCATCGTCAAAGAGCATGGCCTGACCGCCATCTACGTAACGCATGACCGCGACGAGGCGCTGAGCATGGCGGACCGCATGGGCATCATGGATGCCGGGAAGCTGACGCAGGTGGGCGCGCCGCCGGAGATCTACCTGAACCCTGCCACACGCATGGTGGCGGAGTTCATTGGCGAGACGAATTTTGTGGAGGGCCGCATGCTGCGTGCGAGCAGCCGTGAGGGGTATCTGGATGTGGAGACGCCCTTCGGCGTGCTGCGTGGCCGCACCGATGGCACATGGCAGCCCGCCAGCGGCCAGCCGGTGATGCTGAGCATCCGGCCAGAGGCGCTGACGTTTGGCAATGTACTGGACTCTCCGAACCGCTTTCCCGGGCACATCATCGACACCACCTATCTCGGCGCGACCGTGCAGTACCTGCTTCAGATTCACAACGGCCCTCAGATGAAGGTCTGCGAGATCAATCCCCAGGAAATCCGCCTGCCTGGCGAGGAAGAGGTGCGGCTGATGGCGGCGATGGGAGATGTGGTGATTTTGAGGAAATGAAGCTGCGCCATTACAACGCTGCACCGCAGTCCGAAATGCTCCTTCGATGGAGTTCTCGGCCATCTTCCCCTTCATCAGACTCCTCCTCCAACTCCCTTTTCGTGAATGTGGAGTCCGTATGCGCAAAAGAGGACGCGGAGCCACTCGGCGGCGGCTTGAGGACAAGCCGCCCTACCCGCCGCTGGACATGCGCATGCCCAGCGCATGTAGGGCGGGCTGTCCAGGCTGTGTGAAAACACTCTTTTTAGAGAGGCCTGCCCGGAATGCCGGTTAAATTCTGGCATTCTGCCAAGCGATTTTGCCTTCAGTGCTGTGCTGCTTTCCTGAGCGCTTGTAATGCGCTT
>NZ_JBGAGS010000015.1:0-213091 GCF_044226605.1 Prosthecobacter sp.
GCGATGCCCGCGCCCAGGTGGTGCTGAACAATCTCTACAAGCACACTGCGCTGGAGACCAGCTTCTCCATCCACATGCTCGCCATCGACGGTGGCAAGCCGCGCGTGCTCAGCATGAAGGACGCCATCGCGTGCTACATCGAGCACCGCCGTGAGGTCATCATCCGCCGCACCCGCTACCTGCTGAAGCAGGCTGAGGTTAAGGCCGAAAAGCTCGAAGCCCAGCTCCTCGCTCTTGGCCATTTAGATGACTTCATCAAAATCATCCGCGACAGCCGCAATCGCGACGAAGCACGCGAACGCCTGAAGGCCTACAACTTCGCCGTCAGCACCGCGGAACAGCTCGGCATTCTCATTCGCGGCCAGGCCAGCATTCAGGGGGACCGCTATGTTTTCACCGACAAGCAGGTCGAGGACATCCTGGAACTGCGCCTCTACCAGCTGGTCGGCCTTGAGCGCGACAAAATCAAAGGCGACTACGACGAAATCCTCGCCAGCATCCGCGATCTCATGGACATCCTGGCCCGTGAAGTTCGCGTGCTGCAGATCATCAAGGACGAACTGCAAGCCATCCGCCTCAAGCACGCCACCCCGCGCTTCACCCGCATCGAAGCCGCCGAGGGCGAGATCCAAAGCATCGACCTCATCCCGAACGACCCGACCGTGGTCACGATGACGCACATGGGCAGCATCAAGCGCACCGCCACCGCCGAGTACCGCGTGCAAGGCCGCGGCGGCAAAGGGCTCAAGGGCATGGAAACTCGCGAGTCCCAAGGCGAGGACGAGGCCACGGACTTCGTGGAGCACCTCTTCAGCGCGCACCTGCACGACTTCCTGCTCTTCTTTACCAATACCGGCCGCATGTACGTGGAGCGCGTGTATCAGATCCCCGAAGCCGCACGCACCGGCAAAGGCCGCAGCATCAAAAACATGCTGAACCTGCGTTCCGAGGAGAAAATCGCCAGCGTGCTGATTCTTAAAGCACAGGGCGCTGAGGACGAAGCCATGTGGGCCGCGGACAAGTACGTGCTCTTCGCCACCAAGGACGGCACCGTTAAAAAGACCGCCCTCGAAGAGTTCAAAAACTACCGCAAAGACGGCATCATCGCAATCAAGCTCGATGAAGGAAACGACCTCGTCGATGTCGTGCTCACCGACGGCAACAAGGAAGTCTGCCTCGTCACCCATGAAGGCATGTGCGCCCGCTTCCATGAAACGGGAGACGATCCCGCCTCGCCAAATCTGCGCCCTATTGGCCGTGCTACGGCCGGTGTCCGCGGCATCACGCTGGATGATGGCGACTTCCTCGTCAGTTGCATCACCAACGAGCCAGACACCATGGTTCTCGTCGTGTCTGAAAACGGCCTCGGCAAACGCACCGCGTTTGATGAGTACCGTCTCCTCAGCAATCGCGGCGGCAAAGGCGTGACCACGATGAACGTTACCGAGAAGACCGGCAAGGTCGTCGCCGCCAAGGCGGTGCACGACAAGGACGAACTCATGCTCATGACCACCCGAGGCCAGAGCGTCCGCATCCGCGTCTGCGACATCCGCGAAACCGGCCGCAATGCCCAGGGCGTCAAACTCATGGGCCTCAACGAAGGCGAAACCATCCAAGACGTCGCCACCGTCGTCGCTGATGAAGCCGCCGCTGAAGCTGTGGCAGACGCAGCCACTGCAGAGGTCACGCCTCCGGATGCGCCAGCTTCGGAGCCCGCCGCAGAATCTCCTGCTGAAGGCTCGCCTGCGGCCGAGTAATCGTTCCCAGCCACTCCTCCCGCATTTGCAGCAGGAAGTCGGTCATGGGCATCGTTTGGATGCCTATGCTCCGGCTTCCTGCTTTTCTTTTCCTTTTCCTCTGCGCCACTCTCCACGCAGCCTCCGCCAAACCCAACTTCGTCATCTTCCTCGCGGACGATCTCGGCTACTCCGACCTCGGCTGCTACGGCGGTGAGATCGCCACGCCAAATCTCGACAAGCTCGCCGCCGGCGGGCTGCGCTTCACGCAGGTGTACAACACCGCGCGCTGCTGGCCCACGCGCAGCGTGCTCATGACCGGGCACTACGCCCAGCAGATCGGCATGGACCCGCAGTATGGCAAATTCCCAGCCTGGGTGCGCACGCTGCCGCAGCGCCTGAGTGCGCTCGGGTATCGCAGCTACCACTCCGGCAAGTGGCATGTGAACAATGCGCCGCGCGTGGTCGCGGACGGCGGCTTCACCCATTCCTACTACGTGGTTCAGCAGGACAACCACTTCCATCCCAAGAAGCACATGCTCGATGACGCGCCGCTGCCCGAGCCGGAAGGCCAGTGGTATTCGAGCATTGCCATCGCGGATCACGCCATCGATTTCCTCAAGGAGCACGCGCAGCAGCATGCCAGCACCCCATTCTTCAGCTACATCGCTTTCACCGCGCCACACTTCCCCATCCAGGCACTCCCGGCAGACATCGCCAAATACAAGGACACCTACACCAAAGGCTGGCCGCAGACACGCGCCGCACGCTTCGAAAAACAGAAGCAGCTCGGCCTCGTACAAACCTCGCTGTCAGATCCCGAACCACAGATCACCGCACCCAGCGGCAAGGAAAGCGATCTGGAAATCCTCGGCCCCGGCGAGACGCGCCACGCCGTGCCGTGGGAGAGTCTGACCGCGGAGCAGCAGCAGTTTCAGGCCACCAAGCAGGCCATCCACGCCGCCATGATCGACCGCCTGGATCAAGAAGTGGGGCGGGTGCTTGCGCAGCTGAAAGCCATGAATGCCTTCGAGGACACGCTCATTCTGTTTCTCTCTGACAACGGCGCCAGCGCGGAGATCATGGTTCGCGGTCTTGGCCATGACAAAGCGGCCCCCATGGGCGCGGCGGCTTCTTATCTCTGCCTTGGCCCTGGCGGTTCCACCGTCTCAAACACACCCTTCCGCCGTCATAAAATTTGGGTGCATGAAGGCGGCATCAGCACACCCTTCATCGCCCACTGGCCGCTGGGCATCAGCGCCAGAGGCGAACTCCGCCACACCCCTGGCCATGTCATCGATGTGGTGCCCACCTTGCTCGCTTTGGCCGGCGACACACAGCCCGCCATGCCCGAGAACGCTCCACCTTTCCCCGGGCGCAGCCTCGTGCCCGCCTTTGCCAAAGATGGGACCGTCAGCCGCGACTTCCTCTTCTGGCATCATTCCGGCAATCGCGCCCTGCGTGAAGGCGACTGGAAAATCGTCAGCGCTGCCGATAACGGCGATGCCTGGGAGATCTACGATCTCAGCACCGATCGCGCAGAGTCTCACAACCTCGCCGCCAAAGAACCCGCGCGGCTGAAAGCCATGGCCGAGCGCTGGGAAAAGTTGGAGCAGGAATACGTCGCACAGGCAGGGCCAAGGCCCGCCACGAAAGGCAAAGGGAAGGGGAAGAAAGCGGACGAATGAGCTCAGCTCGCACGGTTATTCTTTGAGCGGAACATTTTGCTCCACCTTCCCGGTGCGGGGGTCAGCATCAAGGTAATGCACCGGGATCACCTCGGAGCGGACCTCCGCGCATTCGGCATCGACAAGGCAGCGGCGAATGGACGTTTCGAGTGTCGCCTTGATCTTGTCCGCCGACGCACCGGTCTGAGCGACGAAGCGGCATTCCAAGGCATCTGGTGCCGTTTGCCGAAACTGATACGATGTCACTTCCGGCTGATGCTCCATCACAGAGAGGAAATTCGTGCCCACAAAAATGCGTTTTTCCGGCACCCGGAATGTGTAGGTCATCGCACTGCGGCCGCTCAGCTCCAGGATGGTTTTAAACGGCCAGCCCGCAGGGGCAGGGCCGAAGGAGACGCGATCATCAATGCGATAGCGGAGGAGCGGCATCGCCGTGTTAAAGAACGGCGTGACCAGTGCATGATTTGAAAGGACGCCGGGCGCGCATTCCTGCTCCTTGGCATCCACGCCTTCAAACACCGCCAGATCTTCAAAGACCACCATGTGCTCCATGCCGGGCCACTGACGGGCGATGCCAAGTGTCTCTCCACAACCGTAGCCATTGAGAGGCTCGATCCCGAAGGCCTCGCGGCAGAGCTGTCGAATCCCCGGCGTCAGCGTGTCCCCTCCCGTCGAGATGGCCCCTTTGTGTTGAGGGAGTTCCAGCCGCAGAGTGCCGTCGATTTTCGCCTGGGCCAGCCGGCCTATCATGGAGGCGTAGCCGATGAGAATGTCCGGCTGCATCGCCTGCACCTGCTGAAGAATATCGCTCCAGGGAGCGGTGACACTGATCGGCCGGTAATCACAAAAAAGCGAACCGATCCATGGCCGGGTGTGCAGCAGCGAGGCTGAAACGGACGGCACCGCGGAGCAGATGAACGACGCCGCCACCGGACGTTTGCCAAACAGTGGAACCCCGGGAGTCGAAGCCCCGTCGGGTGTGGGCGCATTGCGGATCGCATGCGCTGCATGATTCCAGTCCACGGCAGTGATGTCATTTGGGATGGCGATGGCCGCACCGGTGCTGCCAGACGTCATGCTTACCATCCAGCGGCCATGCAGCAGCTTGTGCCAGTTCCGCGGATCTTTGAGATGTTGTTCCAGCTGCTTCCAGTGGAGACGCGGATCCGTCACAATCTCGTCCCAGTGCTTCACCAGCATCGGCTTGGTGAGCACCGGAATGTCAGAAAGGGAGCAGCGGTCAAGATCGAGCCCCGCGAGACAGCGCCGATAATAAGGGCTGCCGGCGAATGCCCGATGTGCTGCGGCGCGCCAGCGTTTTTCCTGCAGCTTCAGCATCTCTGAACGGCTCAGGCGCTGTGCATGACGGATTGATCTTGAGGCGCGGTAAAGATTCCACAATCGAAGCATGGGATGCACTGCACCAGCAGGCGTCGCCTGCAAGAATGAATGTCTAAAGATATCACCAACGGCTGCTGCTGACCGCTCGCACGAAACCATGGAGCAACCATGGTTAAAGAGATCGATTTTAAAACCCACCGGGAGATCATCGAATCATTCCGCCGATCCTCCTACGGGAACTCCATCACGCATGTGCTGGATCAGTTTGACGAGCAGGCTCATCACTTCGCGCTCTTCGACAAAAGAGACAATATCTTGGGAGTGACACGCGTCCTGCGCAGCGATGAAGTGGAGAAGTTTGAAATGATGCACGAATCTCAGTTGAAGGACCTCGTGCTGCCATCTGCCAGGCTGAGCCTGGAACTCTCACGTGCATGCACCATCAAAGGCAGCGGCGGCATTCATCTGCTGAAAATGTGCATGGGCATCAACGAATACGCCGTCAAAAACGAGGCTGAGTATCTGATCACCAAAACAGGCAAGCACCTGCTGCCGCTGTATCAGCACTTTGGCTTCAGCACCTTCGCGCCGCCGTTTGTGTCTGACTTCTTCGAGGACAAGCGGCCCATCTATCCGATCATGTACCGGTGGACGACGGTGAAAAGGGAGGAGCCTGAAGAAGAAGTTCTGGTATGGTAGGGCCGCCTGCTCCATGTGGAGAAGGCGGTTGATCCGCTTCTCCTCGCAAGCCCGCCCATGAACTCCTCTTCGCCGGCCTCCACCGATCGCCTGCGCATTCTGTGGCTGAGGGTGGGAGGCTGCCAGGTGCAGCACAATGGAGGGGCGGTTTACTCGTATCACCTCATGAAGCATCTGATGGCGCATTGCCAGGTGCATGTTTTGGAGTCTCACAAAGTCGCCGATGAGGGCGGCAGCGAGACGGTGTCTTACGCCCATAAAAGGGAATGTGTTTTCTCCCAGTTCATGGAAGAATGGGCTCCGCGCAGGCTCTTCAGTTTTCTCTGGCCCATTGCCCGCAATTTGTTCGCCTCCCGCGAGCCCTTTTCGCTGACGATGTTCCACAGTGAGAGCTTTGCCCGGCGTGCGCGGGAGCTGGAGCAGAGCGGACGTTTTGACCTGATCATCGCAGACGGACTTTACGTCGCCCCGGTCTTTGCATCATGGAAGGGACCGCGCACAACCCCCGTCATTTTGCTGCAGCACAATGTGGAGGCTCTGATCTGGAAGCGCTTGTCCGAGCTGCAGCGCCATCCTTTCATGCGCCTGTTTTTTAATGAGATGGCGCGCCGCATGAAACGCCGGGAGCCTGAGCTGTGCGGTTTGTTTGACGGAGTGACCACCATCTCTTACGAGGACGGCATCTATCACCGGGACATTTACAGGCTGCCCAACATTCTGGGCTGCGTGCCGGCTGGGGCCAATCCAGACGCACGGGGGTTGCCGCCGGCAGTGCTTGAGCAGACGGCAGCTCCATGCATCGCTTTTCTGGGCACCATGAACTGGCCTCCCAATGCGGACGCTGCCTTTTGGTTCATTGAAAAGATGCTGCCGGTGATCCGCCAGACAATGCCTGAGGTGCGTTTTCGTGTCATCGGCCGCGATCCTCCCGAAGCCTTGAAACGGCTTGCTGCTGCGGACAAGGGCATCGAGGTCACCGGCAAGGTGGAGGAGGTCGTGACGCCATTGCGCGAGTGCGCCATGCTGGTCGTTCCTTTGAGAGCAGGCAGCGGCGTGCGTCTCAAAATTCTGCAGGCCATGGCGGCGGGCGTGCCGGTCGTCAGCACCTCCGTGGGTGCCGAAGGACTGCACGTGCGGGACGGGCACGAGATTGTGCTGGCCGATGATGCTTCCGCGCTGAGCGATGCCGCTGTGCGGCTGCTGAATGACAGCTCTTTGCGCCGGACCCTTGCAGCAAATGCGCTGCAACGTGTCACCAACGACTACTCATGGAACCGGAGCGCTGAAATACTGGCCGGGTATGGCGCTGAACTGCACCATCGGAAGATGACCTGCGTGAATGCAGCCTAGGTGCAGCGCCACTGATCGGAATCTGTGGCGCCGGTGCGAAACAGCAACGATACAGCCGCCTCTCACTTCATCCCGCCAATCTTGCACCCCTGTGCCGGTTCCTGTGGAGCTGGGACCGGCTTGCCACTGAGAATGGCATCCAGCGCATCGCGCAGATCCTTCGTGGTGGCTGCACGCTGGCGCTTGGTCGGGCCGAGGTAGAGGTCGTTGATGCGGCCTTGATACAGCACCTTGCCATCAGGGCCAGTGACTACCGCTTCCGGGGTTATCGTGGCCTTCACCTGCTTTGCCAGCGCCTGCTCCTTGTCCAGCAGCACGGTGGCCTTCACCTCGGACAGAATGGTATGCTCCATGGCCACCTCCTTGGTGATCTCAGGATCCGAATGCACCAGATACACCACCACACGGTCACCGTAGTCAGTGCTGATCTGATTGATCTCCTTCATGAACGACTTGGTGGTCGAGCAGAAGGGAGAGACGAAGAACAGCACGACGGCTTTCTTTGCGCCTACAGCCGCAGGATCGTAGCTCTTGCCATCGATGGCTGGAAGTTCGAGCGCGGAGGCGATGCTGGTGAAGAGAAGAGCAGTTAAAATCGTGAGAAAGCGCATGAAGTTGAAACGAGAATGGGTGGAAATTTCTATTTAAAAAGGAATCCGTGTACTGAGACAGCCGCCTGGCAGATGACTGCGCAAGCGGCTGTTCAACAAAGGAAACCGACAAATGAGTTACGCCGCCGTCAGCGCCGCCACCGCTGCATCCAGCGACGCCGCGTCTTTGATGCTGATGACCTTCACGCTCTTGTCGATCTTGCCCACCATTCCCGCCAGCGCGGCATCCGGACCGAGCTCGATAAACAGGGTGTTTCCCTGG
Organism: Prosthecobacter sp.; assembly: GCF_044226605.1. Taxonomy (GTDB): domain Bacteria; phylum Verrucomicrobiota; class Verrucomicrobiia; order Verrucomicrobiales; family Verrucomicrobiaceae; genus Prosthecobacter. The sequence continues at coordinate 7,688 of NZ_JBGAGS010000015.1, forward strand.
GCGATGAGATACCGGACGGACTCTTCCCAGCGTACGCTGCCGGTCACCTGGGCGGTCAGAGTGGCGCGAATCTCCTCCGGCGTGGAAACAGGACGAGCCTCAAAATTGCACACCACGGGAACCTTCGGGCTCTGAATGGCAGCGGCTGCCAGCGCCACGGCCAGCTTGTCCTGCGCAGACTTCATCAAACGGCTGTGATAGGCACCGGCCACGGGCAGGGTAATGGCGCGTTTGATGCCCTTGTCCTTCGCTTTGGCCGCTGCATCAGCGATGCCTTCGGCGCTGCCGCTGAGCACGATCTGGCCGGGGGAGTTCAGATTCGCCACGTCCACATCGCATTCCTTCGCCAGTTCACGGATCGCGGACTCTTCACCACCCAGCATGGCCACCATCGCCCCCTTGGTGTTCTCACAGGCTTCCTCCATGAAGCTGCCGCGCTGGAAGACGAGGTCGAGTCCGGTGGCAAAATCAAACGTGCCTGCCGCGGCATGTGCGGTGAATTCGCCGAGCGAGAGGCCCGCGGTGGCCGTGACGTTCAGCGTGGGCACCTTGCTCTTCAGCACTTCCAGGATGGCCAGACCGTGGGCATACAGCGCGGGCTGGCAGCGGGAGGTCTTGGTCAGCTCCTCAATCGGCCCTTCAAACATGATGTTCGTCAGAGAATAGCCAAGGGTGGCATCGGCCTGGTCAAAGAGACCGCGCACGGCGGGATAGCTTTCGGCAAAATCTTTGCCCATGCCGACTTTTTGGGCGCCTTGACCGGAGAAAAGGAGGACTGCGTTCATTCGTGGAGTGTGGTCTGTAATAGTGGGAAGGGAGGTAAGCACTGAGCACGGTCAGGGGGACCGGTCAAGAGATGGTCAGGCCGTCAAAAGGCCGCGAAGGGCGGCGGCCTGGGCCAGCACCGCCGCTTCCAGCAGTTCCGGCCCGCGCTGCATGGCCTCGGCCAGCGGCATTTCCGGGGGCTTGATGGCACACAGCAGGTCAAAACGGGTGCGCAGCTGCTCCTCGGCCAAAATGGCTCCAGCTAAAGCGGCGACCGGTTTGCCCAGTTCGCGCGCCATGTCAGCCACGCCCATCGGTCCCTTGCCATGCAGCGTCTGCGCATCCAGCCGGCCCTCACCCGTGATCACCAGATCTGCGGCTGCAACTCGTTCACGCAGGTGCACGAGATCGGCGATCAAGTCAAAGCCGCTCGTCAGTTTGGCTCCGCAGAAAGTCATCAGCCCAAAGCCGAGCCCGCCCGCCGCTCCGGCTCCTGGGACGTTCCCGTGATCCGCGCCGAGATCGCGTCTGGCAATCTCCGCGAGGTGCTGCAGCCGGCTCTCAAAATACTCGAAATCCGTCACGCCTTTTTGCGGGCCATAGACGCGCGTGCAGCCATCTTTTCCGAGGAGGGGATTGTTCACGTCACAGGCCACCAGGATCTCGGGGAAGGGGGCTTCGGGTTTCTCGATCCTGGCCAGCCGGTCCATGCTGGCAATGGTAGGCTCCAGCGCCTGTCCATCAGCATTCAGAAAGCGGTATCCCAGCGTGGCCGCCATGCCCACCCCGGCGTCATTGGTCGCACTGCCGCCGATCCCGATCACGATCCGCTGCACGCCTCGTGCCATGGCATCCCGGATCATTAAACCGGTGCCGTGAGTGCTGGCGGCGGCTGGATTCAGCGGCAGATCGCTCACCATGGCGAGACCTGAGGCGGCGCTCATTTCCATGATCGCCTCCAGCCGGCCCGCCGTTTGCACCAGCCCGTAGCGCGCCCTCACCGGCCGGTTCTGGGCATCGAATGCAGGCGTCTCGCACCAGCTTCCATTCAGCGCCGCCACCACCGCTTCGGCTGTTCCTTCGCCGCCGTCGGCGATCGGGCAGAGGTCGCTTTCCGCCTCCGGCGCCGCCCTTTTGAGTGCAGCCGCGATGGCCTGCGCGGCCACGGTGGCCGGAATGGAACCTTTGAATTTATCGATGGCGATCAGGATGCGCATGGAGTTGGAGAATATGGCAAGGGGTCAAGGCGTTGCGTGACGTCAAGCGAAGTCGCGCTGTCTGGCAGCCAGCCATCTCATCACAGGCCTTCATGAGTCATTTAAATTGGCCCGCCACCTGCTTTTGAGAACCTGCGCTGGGAGCAAAGTGGCTTCTCCAATTCTTCCCCTGGCTACCACGCCCCGCCCTTTGAAACCGGCATCTCTGGGGCGAAACCCCATCTGTCAGGGATTTGTAAAAAACCTTGAAATGCCCTTGCTATATCAACGTAATTATTATTAATTTTATAGTAATTATGTCAATCGCCGCCCTGGCAGAGATCGGTTCGCCCCTGATCGCACCCAGCACCGACCACTCGAGAAGGGAGGAGGTCGCAGAAGTCGTGCCCGCACCAAACCGGTTCGAGCAGGAGCAAATGGAGCTCAATCTGCGAAATGCGCGGATGGGAGCTTGGTTTGTCATGGTTTTGGTGCCATTGTGCAGCTTCTTGGACTGGATGGCATATCCTGAAAGCTACTGGCAGTTTCTGGTTTTGCGTCTGGCCTGCGCGGCCAGCTGTGTGCCGCTGCTCCTGGCATTGAATGGATCTTTAGGACGCAAATACTGCCGTGCCTACCCCATCATCCTGCCGCTGCTGCCGGCTCTGATGATCTGCTTCATGATCTACCTGAGCGGAGATCCCGGCTCCGGCTATTACGCAGGTCTCACGCTTTGCGTCGTCTCGACGGCCTTCGTATTCCACTGGACCTTTCGGGAGATCGGCATCACCCTTGGTCTGGTGCTGCTGGCCTACTTCGCCGCCACCATTCCGAACCTGAACTTCACGGAGTATTCCCACGAGCTGGGCATTTTTGTCAACAACACCGGCTTCATCCTCCTGAACTGCGTGGTGCTCTACTTCGGCAGCCGCCAGCACCACGCCATCCGCCTGCGTGAATTCGCCAGCCGCTGCAAAGTGGAAGACCAGCGCGAGGAGCTGGCCGCGCGCAATGCGGAGCTTACCGCCACGCTGAAGCGCCTGCGGGAGACGGAAGCTCAGCTCGATCAGAGCGAAAAACTTGCCTCCATCGGGCGCCTCAGCGCCGGCATTGTCCATGAGATCAACAATCCGCTGAACTACGTGAAGTCGGCGATCTACCTGCTCAAGAAAAAGGGCAAAGCTCTGCCGCCAGATATCGCCGAGACCTTCACGAGCATCGCTGAAGATATCGGTGAGGGCATCGACCGCGTCTCCGCCATCGTTTCAGACCTGCGCACCTTCGCGCACCCCGAAAACCGCGGCTCCCGCCCGGTGGACCTTCAGGAAACCTCACGCAAGGCCCTGCGCCTTCTCGCCAAAGAAATCGGAGATCGTGGCGTGCTGATGGTGGATGAGATCCCGGAGGGAGTCATCGCGCAGGGGGATGAAAACTACCTCATCCAAATCCTGCTGAACCTGGTGCAAAACAGCCTCGATGCGATGGCCGGACGTCCCTCCCCGACCATCTGGCTCAAGGCGCGCGCCACGGCCACCGGCGTGGACTTGATCGTGCTGGACAACGGCGCAGGCATACCCAAGGAAAACCTCTCGAAGATCTTCGATCCATTTTTTACCACCAAGCAGGTGGGGCAGGGCATGGGCCTCGGCCTGAGCATCTGCTTCCGTATGATCCAAAACATGGGCGGCGAGGTCAAGATCGACTCCGTGGAAGGCAGTCACACCCAGTTTACATTGAGCCTTAAAAAACCGGAGAATGCCTGAAGTCATGCCTAGTCCGCTGCTATCTCCCTACCACATCCTCTACGTCGATGACGAGGAGAAGGCGTTGCATTATTTCAAGGAGATCTTCGGTGATGAATACACCATACACATCGCCAGCAACGCGATGGACGGCTACCGCATCCTGCAAAACTACGGCCCGCAGATCGGCCTCCTGCTCACAGATCAGCGCATGCCCGGCCCCAGCGGGGTCGAACTGATGGAGCATGCCCGCAAACTTAACCCCAACCTCGTGCGCATCCTCGTCACGGCCTACACGGACTATCAGGCTGCGGTGGATGCCGTGAACTCCGGCCGCTGCTTCCGCTACCTGCACAAGCCCTGGGACCCGGATGAACTCAGCGTGGTCATCCGCCATGCGCTGGACTACTACCACGCGCTGATCGAGCGCGAGCGCCTCCTGGTGGAGAAGGCAGAAAGCGTGCGCAACATGCTCTCCGCAGACAAGGTTTCCGGCCTCGGAATCCTGGCGGAAGGCTTGAACCATCACCTGCGCAATGCACTCACCGTCGTGCGCGCCTTCATCGATCTTGCCCCCATGAAACTGATGGAGGAAATCGGCGGCGCACATCCACGCGACCCTTCCTTCTGGATCGATGTGCAGAACCAGGCGCAGTCTCAGCTCGAGCGCATCCAGTCCATGCTGGCGCGCCTGGCCGAGGCCTCCCACTCCAAGCGCCTCGACCGTTCGGACCCCTGCCATCTCAGCAGCGTCATTGGCGAAATGATCGAGCTTTTCTCTGCGCAGATGAAGGAGAAAAACCTGCAGATCGAAGTGGAGGTGGATCCCGCGCTGCCTCCGGTCCTGGTGCATGGCGCGCGCTTCCGCCAGATGTGGCGCCTCATCTTCATGGAGGAGCTCACCCACCTGTCTCCGGGGGACAGCATCCACATCAGCGCCCATCTCCGGCGCGATGCGAGAGGCCAGACCCATGTCGTGATGACCGTGCGGGACACCGGCCTGTGGGAAGGCGCGGACAAGCCCGTGAACATCTTTGACCCCTTCTACACCCGCAGCCGCAAGCCCGATGATTTTGGCGTGAACATGATGGCCTGCTACGTCACCATGCACCTCCACGGCGGCACCGCAGAAGCACGCCACCTGGAACCCCGCGGCCTGGAACTCGAATTCAGCCTCCCGGTTGAAACCACTCTGGAACCCAAGAAGGAGGAAGACTTCTTCCGCAGCCTGATGACGCACGAACAGCGCTGGAAAATGCGCGAGGAAATGGTGGCGGCCTAGTGTCCCCAAGGAGCGGCCCTTGCCAAGTGCCGGCTTGGGCGCGCGAAGCAGCCGCTCCCCAACGGGACTAGGCAAGTCCCGCTTCTTGTTTCAAACCCGCGAAAGGCACTGCCCATCCCAAGGACGGTGCGTCATGGCCGCGCGCTGCGCCCCATCATCCCAGCTTCCACCCCTCCCGCGGCACACGGCTCAGGAAACGATTGGCCGCCTCATTGTTCGTGATGCGCATGGCCTTGGCATCCCACAGAATCTTTCCTCCGGCACGATGCGCCACATTGCCCAGGTGGTTGGCCTCTGTCAGCGGTCCGGCGTAGCTGAAGGGGCTTCCCGTGGCGGTGCCGTTGCGGATGGCCGCCAGAAACTCCGCGTGGTGACCGGGAGAATCGGCGATGAACGGCTTCGGCGGCTGGAAGTCTTTGAACGTCGCCTCCGGGAGCAGGATGTGCTTGCCGTAGTCGGAGAGCAGCATGCCCTTGTCCCCCACAAAAAGCACGCCGTTGCTCCATTTGCTGATGATGGGATCGTTCTTCCACACCTCAGGTTTGTCCGCACCCTGGTGCCAGTGGATCTTGCACGCTGGCATGTCGCCACGCGGACCGTATTCATACACCGCGTGCATGGACGCCGGCGCTATCTCAGGATGCGCCGGCGGGCCAAACGCCTCCACGCTCAGCGGGGCGTCCAGTTTCAGCGCCCAGAAGGGCAGGTCATTCCAGTGGCTGCCGAGGTCGGACATGGTGCCATTGCCAAAGTCCCACCAGCGGTACCATTTCGGTCCGGGGAAATAGACGCTGCTGTAGGGCCGCATGGGTGCAGGGCCAATCCACAGATCCCAGTCAAGATACGGCGGCGGTGTTTCCGCCACGGCCGGCCGCTCCATCACGTGCACGATGTCCCCGTTCTTCTCCGCGTCCTCCTTGCTCTGCAGGCCCCAGGCGCGCGACACACACACATGCGCTTCGGTGACTTTGCCGATGGCCCCGCTCTGAATCAGTTCCACCACACGGCGGTAGTTCGGCATGCCGTGGATCTGCGTGCCCATCTGCGTCACCACACCCGCCTTGGCCGCGGCTTCGGTGATCAGGCGCGCCTCAGCCACATTGTGGGAGAGCGGCTTTTCGCAGTACACCGGTTTTTTCATCAGCAGCGCCGGCAGCGTGGCGTACGCATGCGTGTGCTCGGTGGTGCTGATCACCACGGCATCAATCTCGTTGGCGCTGAGCGAATCGTACAGCTTGCGGAAATCCCGAAACTTCTGCGCCTTGGGAAAGGCCGCCCCCGCACGGTCCAGGTTCTCACCGTTCACATCGCATAGCGCCACCACGTTTTCGCGCGGCTCAATGGTTGGCGGCGGTGGCTCGGCGCCGCCGGGCTTGCCGGCATTCTTCCCACGTGGCGGCACATACAGCGCCACTCCCGCAAGTTCTTTGATGTTGGAGGCGCCACGGCCTCCGACTCCGATGAAAACCAGGTTCAGTTTTTCATTCGGCGACTTGCAGCTGACGATGGCGGGAAATCCAAACGCCGCAGCGGCCGTGGCGCTGCGTGCGAGGAACTGACGACGGGAAGAGGTGGGCTGGCTTGCGCTCATGGTGAAGCTTAAACGTTCCTCAGCGCCAGAACTTCTGAGGAAACGAAACGGCAGTGCGCCTCACCGAAAGTGTCGCTACTCCGCCTTCGCCTCCGCCTTTTTCTTCTTCCCAGCGCCCGGCTTGCGGGGTTCGTTCAGCGGTTTGTCGGGGTCGTACTTCGGATTGCGCTCCGGGATCTGCGCCCCGGTTTCCTTGAGCCAGGCCATGAGCTTGTCCCGCAGCTGCAGGGCGCGCACCGCGTCAAAGGGCGCGCGGTTGTCCTCCTCCCCGGCGTCGAGCTTCAGGTTGTAGAGTTCCACGTGGTTGTCCTCATGGAAAAGAATGAGCTTGTAATCGCCTTCGCGGATGGCGCTGTAAGGGCGCGCGCTGCCAGGGTGGTAGTGCGGATAGTGCCAGTAGATGGCCTCGCGTGCCAGCGTGTCGGTCTGCCCCAGCAGCGGCAGCAGGGATTCGCCATCAAAGACCTGGTCTTTCTTCGCGGCCGTCTGCGTGGCCGCCAGCAGCGTGGGCACATGATCGTAGGTGATCACCGGCACGTCGCAGGTCGTTCCCGGCTTCACCAGCCCGGGCCACGAGACGATGAGCGGGATGTGCACGCCGCCTTCATACGCGCTGCCTTTGCCCAGTCGTGCCGGGCTGTTGTCCGTCGGGCCTCGCGTCCAGCCGTTCGGATTGACCTGCCCGCTGAGTCCGCCGTTGTCGCTGGTGAAAATGAAGATCGTGTTCTCCGCCAGCTTCAGCTCCTCCAGCTTCGCGCGCAGCTTGCCCACGCTGTCATCTATGCTCTCCACCAGCGCGGCATACACAGGATTGCTGTGGCCGCCCGCAGCCTTCTTTGCCTGATATTTGGCGATAACCTCCGGCTTGCCCATGATCGGTGTGTGCACGCCGTAATGTGGCAGATAGACGTAGAAAGGCTTCTCCTTGTTCTTTTCGATGAACTTCACCGCCTCGTCCGCGAGCCTGTCGCTCAGGAATTCATCTTTGGGGCCATCCGGCAGCGTGGCGATCTTGTAGGGGGAAAAGTAGCTCGGAGGCGAGCCGATGTGCATGCCGCCGATGTTCACATCAAAGCCTTGCGTGGTCGGGTAAAACTCCTCGTCTCCCAAGTGCCATTTGCCGATGCTCGCCGTCGCATAGCCCCGCGTCTTCAGCCTTTCTGCCAGCGTCTCCTCCTCCAGCGGCAGGTGCATCGTCCAGTTGGGAATCAGCAGCCGCCCATTGCTCGGCACATGCCCTGCGATCCAGTCCGTGATGTGCAGCCGGGCAGGGGACTTGCCCGTCATCATTGCCGCGCGTGTGGGCGAGCAGACCGTGCACGCGGAATACGCCTGCGTAAACCGCATGCCATCCTGAGCCAGTTTGTCGATGTGCGGTGTCTCGTAATACTTCGAGCCGTAGCAGCTCAGATCCGTCCATCCCATGTCATCGATGAGCATCACGATGATGTTCGGCGGCGCTCCCGCCGGAAGCTGCGGCACCACAGGCACCTTCACCGGTGCCGGCTGCGCGGTGGCCGGAGCCGCCGGTGCTGTCGTGGCAGGAGATGGTATGGGAGCCTGCGCGGGTGCGGGGCTCTGCGCAGCCACAAGGCCAGCGCTGCAAAGAAGAAGGGCGAGGGTGCGATGCATGAAAAGAGGTGGCTGGAGTGGAATGGGACGCTGTCTTAGCTTGTGAGAACTGACAAGAAGTTATGAGTGAGGGGGCGGTAAATTTCTGGAATCAAAACACCCCCAAGCCAGCGGCTCGTCCGCCCGCCTGAGGGAGCGTGCGCCAGGTCTTCGATGATATCGTGGTCGAGTGGCATTCAATGTTCACCTGATCTTCGCGTCCGGCAGCCCGCTCTTCACGCCTTCATCAAGGGGCATTTTGTCAGTCTTGTCGTCAAGGCCGGTGGCTTTCATGAGCCTGGCCAGCTCGGCCTGGAGTTCTTCGAGCTTGCCCACCATCTCAGGTTTGCCGATGAGGTTTTTGGTTTCTCCCGGGTCGTTTTTCAGATCGTAAAGCTCTGCCATGTGCTTGTCGGCGCTGCCGTCACCGTGCGGATAGTGAATGAACTTCCACCCGTCTGTGCGCACCGCGCGGACATTCGGTGTGTAGGGAAATTGTTTCTCGTAGTTGTAGTGGTAAAACCAGCTCTTGCGCCATGTGGAGTCTCCATCCTGCACCAGTTTCACGAAGGACTTGCCGTGAATGTTCTCCAAGGCCGGCGCTCCGCACAGCGCCAGCAGGCTGGGCGCCACATCCACCGTCAGCACCTGCTGCGGGATCACCTTTGGCTCCTTCGTGAGCTGCGGTGCGCGCACGATCAGCGGAATGCGCAGACTCGGCTCATGGGCCGTGCGTTTGTCCACCATGCCGTCCTCGCCTTCCAGCAGGCCGTTGTCTCCCATGAAGACGATGATGGTGTTGTCCAGCTGCTTGGTTTCCTCCAGCCAGGCGCGCACGCGGGCCACGCTGTCGTCCACACTCAGGACGGTGCCCCAGTAGCCGTGCACCATGTTTTCAAAATCCTTCACAGCCGCCGGGCTGTCGTCCGGGAATTTTTTCCGCCACTCAAACAGCGGGCCGTAAATGCCATGCCAGGTGTACAGGCGTTGTTTGATCCATTCGGGCTTGTCATCCAGCATGAAGGCCGTGGCAGGGTAGGGGACGCGCACATCGTCAAACACATGCTCGTACTTCGGCTCCGGTGTGTAAAAGCTGTGCGGCGCCTTGTGGCCGATGCAGGCGCACCAGGGCTTGTCCGCGCTCTGCTGCTTGAGCCAGTCCATGGCGAGATCCGTCACCACCGTGGTGTAGTAGCCTTTGATGACCTCGCGCTTCCTGCCATTGAGGTTCCACTCCGTGTCGAAGTATTTGCCCTGGCCCTTGTGGGTCACGAAGGTGTCGTATCCGGCACGCGGCTCGTCATTTTCCTCGCCCATGTGATATTTGCCAAAGTAGGCGGTCGCGTAGCCGGCATCGTGCAGCACGGAAGGAAAGCTGCGCAGCGTGGCGGGGTATTCGGTGAAATTATTCGTGACACCATGTGCATGCGCATACAGCCCGCTGAGGATGGAGGCGCGGCTCGGCGAGCACAGGGACGTGGTGCAGAACGTGTTTGCAAACCTCACGCCCTCGTTGGCCAGGCGGTCGATGTTCGGCGTCTTCACATGCTTGGAGCCGTAGCAGCCCAGCGCATCGGGCCGCAGGTCATCGCACAGGATAAAAAGCACATTGGGCCGCGTGGCGGCGTGAGACAGCGTGGCGAGCAGCAGGAAGGCAAGAAGTCGGATCATGGTCGGCATGAGGCAACGAAGACATGCACGCCGCTTTATCAATCACGAAAGGCGGCGCGGTGTGTGGCGTTTTCCTTCACGCCATGACCAACCGCCGCTCCTTCCTCAAACAATCCGCCGCTGCATCCACCAGCGTCTTCTACATTGCCAAAACCTCCTGGGCTCAGAAAAGCCCCGGGGACACCGTCAACGTGGCCGTCATCGGCTTCGGCGGCCGTGGTGGCTCCCACATCAGCGGCTACAACAAGCTCAACAAAGACGGCGCGGGTGTGCGTGTCTCGGCTCTCTGCGATGTGGACAGCAACATTCTCAACAATGGATTGAAGGGCTACGACAACGAAAAGATCAAAGTCCAGGGTTACTCGGACCTTCGCAAGCTGCTGGAAAACAAGGATGTCGATGCAGTGAGCATTGCCACGCCCAATCACTGGCACGCGCTGGCCACCATCTGGGCCGTGCAGGCTGGCAAGGACGTCTACGTGGAGAAGCCCGTCTCCCACTGCGTGTGGGAAGGCCGCCAGATGGTCAAAGCCGCGCGCAAATACGGCAAGATCGTGCAGACCGGCACCCAGTCCCGCTCCAGCCGCAAAGGCATTGGCGAGGGCGTGAAGTATGTGCAGCAGGGAAATCTGGGCAAAATCCTGGTCTCCCGCGGCCTCTGCTACAAGAGCCGTCCCAGCATTGGCAAGTCAGAAGGCGCGCAGCCGATTCCCGAATCCATCGACTACGATCTCTGGTGCGGACCCGGCCCGAAGGGCCCGCTCATGCGCAAGAAGCTCAAGTATGACTGGCACTGGACCTGGGCCTACGGCAATGGCGACCTCGGCAACCAGGGCATTCACCAGATGGACATCGCCCGCTGGTTCCTTGGAGAGATGGAGCTTTCCCCCAGCGTGTGGAGCGTGGGTGGCCGCCTCGGGTATGAAGACGATGGCGAAACCGCCAACACCCAGATCATCTACCACGGCTACGAAAAAGCCCCCCTCATCTTTGAAGTGCGCGGCCTCCCGTCGGCCAAGGGCGGGAAGAACATGGACAAGCTTATGCAGACCAGCAAGGGCGTGAAGTTCCAGCCTCTTCCCGGCAAGGAAGGCAAAGATGGCAAAAGAGAACCTGGTGTCGAAGGCGCAGGCGTCGGTGTCATCGTTGAGTGCGAAGGCGGCACCGTCGTCGTTCCCAGCTACTCCGCCGCCGTCGTCTTTGACAAAGACGGCAAGGAAATGAAAAAGTTTGAAGGCAGCGAAGACCACTTCAAAAACTTCATCGAAGCCTGCCGAAGCCGCAGAGTGGAGGATTTGCATGCCGACATCCTGGAAGGCCACCTCTCCAGCGCCCTCTGCCACACAGGCAACATCAGCTACCGCCTCGGCCAGAAAGACAAGCCGGAGGCCATACTGGAAAAGATCAAGGCCGACAGCCTCGGTGCCGAAAGCTTTGAGCGCATGAAGGAACACCTCGGCAAAAATGAGGTCGACCTCGCCAAGGACATGCTCGCCCTCGGTCCCGTGCTCAAAATGGACAGCAAAACCGAACGCTTCATCGATCAGGACGCCGCCAACGCCATGCTCAAAGACAAGTATCGTCCTCCCTTTGTCGTTCCGGATGAAGTCTAAAGTACGACAGACACTCCTGTCTGTCGATCCGCGCCCCCGCTAGCAAACCCATTCTCACCGCATCACAAACCAAGCCGTGGCAGCCCCCTGCCACGCTTCGGTGTGCATGCCTTGAAGTACGACAGACACTCCTGTCCGTCGATCAGCGCTCCCGCCAGCAGACCCGTTCTCACCTCACCAAAAATCAATCGCATCCGCCGCAGGACCCCGCCAGCACCACTGATCAACCTGCAGACCTCCAATCACCCTCCTCACACCCCGCCCAGCATCTCCCCATACGAAAAATCACACACGTGCATCCGCACACGAACGCGCGCGTCCTCTTGCAACGGGAAATCCGGCAGATGCTTCTGGATGGTGCCGAAAATCTCTTTCCCATTCGGCAGCACTGCATGGCAGGTGCGGGCGCTAAGCACCCGGCGGATGGTGGCCACGGTTTCGATTCGGTCGGCTATTTCCATTACGGTGTCACAGGTATGGCACGGCGTGCCGGAGGTTCGTTGCTGCCGGAGACCTTGCGGTTCCAGTCAATTTTGGCGCTTTGAAACAACGTGCGTGTGGTGATGAGATCCACCGCGCGCTGCAGCACTTTGTCTGAAGGCTTGGGCGAATCTTCCGGCAGAGGCTGACCTGCCGACCGCTTGAGATAAGCGTCCAGCTCGGGGTGTTTGTTGGCCACCAGCGCGGCTTCGTTAAATCGCTGCCTCGGCTTGTCGGTGATCGTGCTTTTCACGTCCTTTTCATCGCTGGCTTCAAAGGCCTGCCGCTTGAAAGTCGTCGGCATGGCGACGGCAAAGTCTGGCTGCAGGCCTTTTTTAAAGACCGAGCTGTCATCCGCCAGCAGCACTTCAGCACGCGCAAAGCGCAGCGACCACTCGGCATCCACCGGCACCGTTTCATAGCGCACCGCGCCGCCGCGTGTGGGAGCACCGATCAAGAGCGCCTGTTTGCGCAGCCGCAGCACCGCCGCCAGCGTTTCCCCCAGATTGTTGGTCTCATCATCCACCAGCACCAGCAGCTGCTGCGCCCACGCCGGCTCCCGCAGGTTCGTTTCGGTCTCGGACACCGCCTGTCCCATCTGCTTCATCTTGAAGAGCACCTCGTTTTTCGGCACAAAGAGGCTCAGCATGTCCGCCGCGTCATTGAAATCTCCCGGCGGCGCAGGTGTCCGCAGATCGAGGATGAGGTAGGCCACCTTCGCGGCCACAAACTCACTCAACTGCTTCTCCATCTCCACCGTCTCACGATGGGTGAACTCACGCGGGCGCAGGTAGCCGATCTGCGGCGTCAGCTTCTCCGCCTGCACTCCCGTCAGCGCTCCGGACTTGGCCTCACTGGTCCGCGGCACCAGCTCCGCACCGAAGTCCAGTCGTGCCAGCAGGCCGGAGAGCGCGGCGCGGTTCAGCACGTCAAAGGTCAGGTCGCTGCTCCGGATGTACTCCTTCTGCAAGATGCGAAACGCCGTCTGAATGCCCGCCTGGCTGATGTCCTTCGTCTCCTTGGCGCCGGCGGCAGACACGGAGGTGGCAAAGGTCAGTGCGAGGGCGAGTCTTCTCATGCGTCGGTCAGATGGAGATGATTGAGAGCATGTACGGGGCCTGCGCCAGCGTTTTGCCACGCGAAATGCTGCGCGATGGCCTGGCTCACGAACTGTTTCGCATTGCTCACGGCATTATCCAGCCCCATTTCTTGCGCCAGCCCGGTCGCGATGGCGGCGGAAAACGTGCAGCCGGTGCCATGCGTGCGCACCCCCGGTGTCCGGGGAGCGGTGTGCCAGGAGATCTCTCCCTCATGGCAGAGAACATCCGCGGCGTCTCCCTTTAGGTGCCCTCCCTTAACCAGAATGGCGGCATCAAACCGGGCGCTCAGATCCCGGGCGCAGGCCTCCATGTCTTCCAGGCTCGCCACCTCCCGTTCCCACAGCACCCGGGCTTCATCCATGTTGGGCGTTATGAGGCTGGCCAGCGGCAGCAGTTCATCGATCAGCGTCCGCACGGCCGCGTCCTCCAGCAGCTTCCCCCCGCTCGTGGCCACCATCACCGGGTCCACCACCAGGGGGATGCGCCCGTGCCCGAGCCGCTGCCAGGTTTCCGCCACCGCATGCACCTGATCCCGCCCCCCGAGCATGCCGGTCTTCGCCGCGGCGATCGGGAACCCGCCAAACAGCACACGCATTTGATCTGCAATGAATTCCGCATCCAGCAGCCGCACTTGGGAGACGAGTCCCGGCGTCTCCGAGACCACGCTCGTCAGCGCGTTCAGCCCATACCCGCCCAGCGCTGCGATCGCCTTCAAATCCGCCTGTACACCCGCTCCGCATGAAGAATCTGAACCTGCAATGGTGAGTACGACGGGGGGGCTGGGCATGGTGGGGGGGACGATGGTACGGCCTCGGTTGCTTTTTGCAAACCCCTCCTTGTGGCATCCGGGGTATGAATTAAACTCCCCCCATGAATTTCGATCCGTTACCAGGACTCACGGTCACGGTGGACAGCATTGCCTACGATCCCACGCGGCCTGCTCCGCCGGACCGGCCGCATCCGTTCGTGTATCACCTGTCCATCCACAACGACTCCCCCGACATCGTGCGCATCTTTGGCCGCAAGTGGATCGTCCGTGACACCGACGGCGACACCATGGTCGTCGAGGGCGATGGCGTCGTCGGCCAGTTCCCCAATCTCTCCCCCGGGGAAACCTTCAGCTACAACTCCTACCACGTCATCAAAACCGAAAGCACCGCCACCGGCTCCTTCTTCGGCACCACCCCCGACGGCCGCCGCGTCTGCACCAAGATTCCCCCCATCGAGATGCATCCGCCGCTGATGGTGTGAACAAAAGATGATCTCTGAATGAAGTTGAAGTCGTTCGTCCGAATCGAAAGCGCACGGCTCATATCTGTCGTTATAGGGCTTCTTCTTGCAGCGGTTCTCTGCGGAATCCTCGAAAAGTTGACCTGGCATCACTCCCTTGGAGTCTCGCGCGTTTTTGACATCGCAGGGTTCGCTCTATTCTGGGCCTCGTACGCGCTTCTGTGGGTGTTGCTTGTCATCGTTCCCTTCAGGCCGCATTCTCATTTTTCGCTTCGTGGCGAGTGCAGCATTCGCGCCTTAAATTTCTTCCTCACGCTCGGTTCTTTGGTGATCGTCCATCTTTACGTGATCTTGATGGCCTTCCACTGACCCGCTTGTGTTAAAGTTCCAAACACCACGTGAGTGCTCCTGACCACCAGACCTTCTCCTACTACGGCCAGTTCATCTCGGAAGCCGGACTGCGGGCTGTCATGCGTGCTCTTGAGCCATGTTCGTGGCGGATCGAGTTGCGGCAGTCAGGCTATGACGGCACCAACTATCTCACCACTCCAAGCGATCAAGACATCGACCTCGACATGGATTCCGGCCAGTCAGGATGCTTTCTTTTCGGTGGCGGATTTGAAGGCTCCAAAGAACGCGCCTTGAAACTTCTAAAAGACTTTTCTCAATGCCTTAGCGCCGGAAATTTCACCCACCGCATTGAGGTTTACGACGAATCCGACAACGAGATTGCACGCTTTCATCACCAGTGGCCAGAGGGACTCACTGACATCGAATTCTTGCGCCAGCCATCCGACTCTAACCGCTGATGCTCTTTATTCAGACTCCGGAACGGTCCGGAATTAGTGTTCCATGAGTGTCCGATTAGTGGTTCCAAATCCGGCCTCCGCATCCGCCTCTGCGTTCTCCAAATCTTTGCGGTGCAAAACTCCGGTGCACCACCACCTCGCTCACTCCTTCTCACACACCACCCGAAACCCCACGCTGTCCAGGTGCACGTTATACGGGTCCGGCCCGCGAAACGAAGCCAGCAGCCGCTTCTCACTGCCCGCTCTGAAAGCTCCACCGCGCACGATCCTAAGCGTGTTGTTCGGCGGATCATACCATCCATTCACCCACTCCCACACGTTCCCGGCGAAGTCATGGAGCCCGTTCGCATCCGCAGGGTAGCTGCCCACCGGCGCAGTGTCGGCATGGCCGTCATCCACCTCCAGCCATTTGGCGTCATAGCTATTGCGATACTTTTTGCCGAAGGCCTCATCGCAGAAGTTGCCCACATCCTTCGTCAGCGGCCCTGTGCCCCAGTGGTGCACACCCGTGCTGGGCGGCTGCTCCTTCGGCGCGATCTTCGGATCTTCCTTCAGCCCCGCCAGCACGCTCCACTCCTCATCCGTCAGCAGCCGATACTTTCGCCCCTCCTTCTTGCCCAGCCATTCACAAAAAGCCTGCGCCTCCGCAAAGCTCACATTGATGGCCGGATGCTCCGGCGTCTGCGGAAAGTCAGGCTTCCTCCACTCCACACCCGTAGCGCTGGCAAAAGGCTGGTAGTCCTTCACCCGCGTCTCATAGCGGCACACCAGCACGCCGCCGATGCTCGCCACGCGCACAAACGGCATCTCCAGGCTGTTCGTAAACGCCGTTTCAATCTTGGCTTTGGCCTCCTGCCCGCTGGCGAAATGCGTCAGCAGCAGGCAGGCAAAGGCAAAAGCGGTGCGCGCGCGGTGCATGAAGTGCTTGCTTACTTCTTCGGGGCAGGGGCTGCCTTCCATTCCCAGTTCTCGCCAAAGAATCCCGCATCGCTGATGCCGCCGGGAGCCTGGCTGGTCTTCGGCTTGTTGAGGTCGATCACCGCCCAGTCCGGCAGCTTGGCCACCTGGCGTGCATTGTTGAGGTAGTCATACTCGCGATAGGTGAAGCTGCTGTTGATCACCACATACTTCGTGGGGTTCAGCGGATTCGGATAAATGAGCACCGGCGCATTCGTGGCGGCGTCATAGGTCTTGCCATTGGCCACCAGCTTGTCCTTGCTCCACTGCACGGGCAGCTTGTCGGCGATCTTTGCCAGCACCGCATTGCTCTGCGGATCTCCCCACAGCACCAGGTTGTTCGCGGCGATGTCTGCATCATTGATGGCCGTGTCATCCTTCGTCGGCGCATCGCCACGGAACTGCCTGCGCCACTCAAACTGCGCGCGCTCCAGCTCCGCCTTCGCCCACGCGTCCACCTTCTCGCTTACTCCAGCCTTCGTCGGCTTCACAAACAGGAACTTGTCCATGAATGCGTCATCGATGGGACCTTCCAGGCCATGCTTCTTGATCAGCTTGCCCTCCCCCTCATTGTCCAGCGACTGCGTCCACTTGCCATTCTTCATCTCGAAATGCACCAGCCAGGAGCGGTCCAGCTTTGGCCGCGTCACTTCCAGCAACTGCCCGTCGATGCTCACCACCGGCTTAAACAGCAGCGGCATCGGGCAATGACCCGAAGGCATGTCCAAAGTGAAGGCGCTGATGTTCTGCAGCTTGATGGTGACCTCAGACGGCCCCGTGATGCGCGCATGAATGCGGCCACGCACCCAGTGCTCCTCCAGCGCGTCCACCTTCACCCAGAACATGTGATTGTAGCGCAGGAACCACGTGGAAAGATGCACCTCCTTCGGCATACGATTCCTTCCAATCGCTGCAATACTCGCCAGCCGCTTCTCGATCTCAATGAGCGAATCCGGATGCATCTTGTGCGCCGTCTGCGGTCCGATGATGTGCAGCAGGTCCACGTTCTCTCCGCGCAGCGCCTTCTCCATCATGTCCGCCGCCTGCTTCTGTTTGTCGATCTCGCCGCTGTAAGCCACCGTCGGGCAGTTTTCCAAATTCAGCGCATTGTCCGTGGCATTGTACCAGTGCCACAGCTTCTGCTGATACCACGGCGCACCGCTCACATCCTCATTCTGAAAGCCGCCGAGAAACTCCGGCGTCTCGGAGAAACCCGCACCCGGGCTGGCCGCGCACCACTTGTCCGCATAGTTCACCGCAAACTGCCAGGCCGCCGCGCCGCCCATGCTGAAACCGCGCACGATCACGCGATCTTCATCCACCGCGTAAAACTTGCTCGCATGATCAATCGCTTCCATCAGGTCAATCTCACCCGCGAATTTGTTCGCGCAGCAGTAGCGTCCATAGGCATGTAGCACCAGCGCACCCTTTGGCGTGATCTGCCCCACCTGCTTGCGGCGCTGATCCAGGAAAGCCAGTTCGCTCAGCGTCTCACCGCGGCCATGGCACCAGATGTCCATGCGCACCGGCGCACCCACATAGCTCTCAGGAATCACCATGCCATAGGGCTGCACCGAGCCATCGATCTTGGACCGATACGCGCGCACCACCAGCCCCTTCTGCTTCGTCCACGGTGTCTGCCCGCCCTTGAACTGCTCCGCGCGCTGCAGGCCTTCCGCCAGCAGTTCATCCGCGCTCTTCAGCTCTCCCAGCTTGTGCACCTCATTGTAGCGCAGCGCCCAGTCCACCGCCTTGTGATAGATCTCGATATCCGGCAGCAGATCCGCCAGCTGCGGATTCTTCGCCTGCGCCTTCGCCGCCTCATCGATAGCCGTGCGCAGTTTGCCCAAGCCCTCCGTGAGTCGGCCGCGATCCGCATCCGGCACCGCCACACCCGGAGGCGGCACGGGACGCACATTCTCGGCGGAGTTATCCTTGGGGCCATCGGCCAGGGCTGCGCTCAGAGCTAGGAAGGGGAGAAAAAGACGCTTCATGGGTTGGAGAAGAAGAGATTGGGCTGCTATTTCTTGCGCTTAGTTTTCGGTTTCTCAGCGCCGATCAGCGGCACATTGTGGATCTCAAACGGCGCGCTCGTGGCGCTGTCAAATTCAGCTGCGGCTTCCAGCCCCGCACGCACGACCTCCTCGGCGGTCTTGCACTGGTCATACGCAGTCTGCATCGCCCCCAGCGCATAATCACGCCCCGAGCCTGCGGCCCAGAACTTATGAAACTGCTGCGCCGAGCGGTACGAGTAGATGGCAAAGATCCCGTGCGGATTCGCCAGCAGTCCGTAGAACTGCGTCGTTTCATACTCCTCCCCTTTGTCCGGCATGGCGGACATGAAGTACTCCACCTTCAGCCAGGCATGCGAATGCCGGAAAGTCTCAAAGATCGCCTCGCAGGAGGAAAAATCCCGCGGCCTTTCCGGATTGGAAAAGTAACTGTTCATCACCACCAGGCTCGCCGAAGTCCCCGTGAGACCGATGTGAGTGTCGCCGATCTTCGTGATCTTCGTCTTATTGACGACATGCTGCGCTTTTTGCCGCAGCGAACCGAGACAGCTGAGCGTATCCGCGCCAATGCAGGCGACGCCATTCTTTTGAGCAACTACGATGGTGGACATGAGGGCGCATGACTAGCGGCTGCCACGCGACAGCGCAAGTGGCGCCCCCGAAGTATCGCCAGTCAAAACGCGGCGTGCATTCGTTATCAGTGAGGCAGATGACGATCGCGATGCCGACGGACGTGGGCATAGGCGCTACTCCGAATGAAGGTGCAATATGTTTGACCCGTGAGCGTTTGTGGATGTCGTTACCCTCGCTTCTAACCTAAAGGTTTTCCTCAGTCGGCTCGATTTCGGGCTGCCGATTAGGCCTGCCGCCGTATCCTTATTCCAGCATGAAACTCATTTCTGCCTTGTTCGCCTTGTTCCTGGCCGCGCCTTTATTGGCCCAGGTGCCCCAATTGATCAGCTACCAAGGCCGCATCGCAGTCGGCACCGCGAACTTCAATGGTTCCGGCCAGTTTAAATTTGCCCTGGTCAATACCGATGGCAGCACCACGTACTGGAGCAATGATGGCACCAGCACCGCAGGCAGCCAGCCCGCGGCTGCAGTCCCGCTCAATGTCACCCAGGGACTCTACTCCGTGCTTCTGGGAAACACCACGCTGCCAAACATGACCACCATCCCGGTGGCTGTGTTTGGCAATGCCGATGTGTGCCTGCGCGTGTGGTTCAGCGATGGTGTGAGCGGCTTTCAGCTCCTCACGCCAGATCAGCGCATTGCTGCCGTGGGCTACGCAATGGTGGCCGCAGGTGTCAGCCTTTCCACCACCACCAGCGCCACCAGCGGTGTCATCCAGCAAAATGGTTTGCCGCTGATTCATACCTTTGGCCCCGGCAGTCTCTTCTCCGGCTTGAACTCCGGGAACTTCACGCAGACCGGTTCCGACAACCTGGCCTCCGGGAACAACACGCTGCCCTCCCTCACCTCGGGAAGCTGGAACATCGCCAGCGGAAATTACTCCCTCTTCAGCAACACCACAGGCAGCAACAACACAGCCGGCGGCTATGAGTCCCTCAAGTTTAATACCACGGCTTCCAACAACACCGCCTTTGGCTTTGACGCCCTGAACAACAACGTCACCGGAAGCCAGAACACCGCCGTGGGGTCCTATGCATTGCAAAACAATCTGGCCAGCAATAACACGGCCGCCGGCTATCAGGCCCTCATTGCCACCACCAGCGGCAATTCCAATACGGCCTTCGGCTGGCAGGCGCTTTCCGCCAATACCACGGGCGGCAGCAACATCGCGCTGGGCAGTCGCGCCGGCCAGAGTCTTACCACCGGAAGCAATAACATCGACATTGGCAACACCGGTGTGGCCGGGGAGTCCGGCACCATCCGCATCGGCACCGGCGGCACCCATTTCCACACCTATCTGACAGGCGTGGTGCATGGCGATGGCTCCGGCCTCACGGGCATTGTTTTGGCCGCGAACAGTGTGACGAGCACCCAGATAGCCTCGGGTGCGGTGGGCAGCACCCAGCTGGCTTCGGGTCTCACCCTGGCGGGTACCACCGCCATTTCAGGAGGTCTCAGTCTCCCGACGACGACGGCCAGCGGCACCGTGGGGGTCATCACCCAGAATGGCAGCAGCCTGCTGCAAACCTTTGGCACCAATAACGTCTTCGCCGGCAAAAACTCAGGGAACTTTACCATGACCGGAGGAGACAATGCCGCACTGGGCTCCAACACCCTCGCCGCCAACACCACAGGACGCAAGAACGTGGCCGTCGGCAGCGGCGCCCTGGATGCCAATACCACCGGACTGGAAAACACGGCAGACGGATTCAATGCCTTGACCACCAACACCACGGGCAATCAAAACACGTCGAGTGGAGCCTACACGCTCTTCAGCAATGACACCGGTGGAGGCAACACCGCCATGGGATACACAGCACTCCAGCTTAACACCACCGGTTCAAGCAACACCGCGATCGGATGGCAGGCGCTCAACAACAACACGACCGGCGGAAACAACATCGCCATGGGCAGGCGCGCAGGCCAGAATCTGACCACAGGGGACAATAACATTCACATCGGTCATTCAGGCGTGGCCGGGGAGTCAAACATCATCCGCCTCGGCGATGGCGTCACGCAGACGGATACCTACCTCACCGGCGTTGTTCATGCCAATGGCTCGGCTTTGACAGGCATCACAGGTGCAAGCCTTGCCAGCGGAGCGGCCGCCTCCAATCTGGCCGCCGACAATCAAAGCGCCGTTGCCAGCGGCGGCGTGGTCATGTCCACAGATTCCAATTCAGACAGCCTCACGGCCGCCGGTTACACCAAGCTTGGCCAGGCCTCCGTCGCCGTGACTGAGTCCTGGGCCGCTACGTCAACGACGGGAGCAGCCGCCGGCAGAGCCTATCACAACGCAGTCTGGACCGGCACTCAGATGATTGTCTGGGGCGGGCAGAACGGCAGTGGCGTCCTGAACACGGGCGGACGCTACAATCCGACAACAAACACCTGGACCGCCACCTCCACGACCAATGCGCCTTTTGCGCGTTATAAACAGCGCGGGGTGTGGACCGGCACCGAGATGATCGTGTGGGGTGGCAATGATGGTGTCTCCGTCCATTACAACACCGGCGGTCGCTACAATCCCACCACCGATGTGTGGGTGGCCACCACAACCACCAATGCTCCGAGTGCCCGCACGCAAAACTCCGCTGTGTGGACCGGCACTGAAATGATCGTCTGGGGTGGGGCGACCAACGGCGGCACGCCTTTGGGCAACGGTGCCCGTTACAATCCCTCCACCGACACCTGGACCGCCATGTCCACGACGGGGGCGCCGTCTGCCCGTACACAGCATGTCGCCGTGTGGACTGGCACTGAAATGATTCTGTGGGGTGGGCAGGCAGCAGGTGGTGTTTATTTGAATGACGGGTTTCGTTACAATCCCACGACGAACAGCTGGAGCTCCATCTCCAGCACCAATGTGCCGGCTGGCCGGGCCCTTCCAGTAGTCGTTTGGACCGGCACTGAAATGATCCTGTGGGGAGGCTACAGCGGAACCTACTGGGGCGATGGTGCCCGCTACAACCCCACTACCAACACCTGGGTGACTCTGCCCACCACCAATGCTCCCAGCGTCCGTGCCAATCACCCTGCTGTGTGGACGGGAGACCGGATGCTTGTCTGGGGCGGCTTTGGCGGCTCGTATCTCTCCACCGGAGCCAGCTACTCGCCCACGTCTGACGCCTGGGTGCCGTTGTCCAGTTCAGGGCTCACTGCGCGTGGCGATAACACGGCGGTATGGTCAGGCACAGAGATGATCCTCTGGGGGGGCAGCCCGGGCAACTACTCCGACGGCGCTCGCTATTCCCCATCCCGAACGCTTTATCTATACCAACGGAATTAACCCACCAGCGCCAAGGCCATGGCTTGGCGGCGGTCTCTACGCCATGACCTGCCCGCGTCGAATTTCGGACCCTCTGAAGATGATGCGGAAACGGAAGACCTTCTTCTTGCGGCAGAAAATCTGACCCGTCTGCAGATCAAAGCGCTCCGGAATTTCAATCCGGTGCAGATCCGCCGTGGCGTGGTAGCCGCGCTCGGAAAAGATGTCGATGAGCATGGCCAGAGCTTCGGGATCGTGGAAAAGCTTGTCCTCCGTGTTGATGTCCGCTCGGCCCGAGATCGCATGACGCACGATGATGGGCATCATCTTGTCCTGGATGAAGGTCACCACCGCCTGCATCAGCTCCGGCTTCTCCACCTTGTAGCTGTCCAGCCGTCGCACCAGATCCTGACGCGCATGCCGCACGATCTCGCTCGCCAGCGGCAGATCGCGGAGCTGGTCAAACGTGCGCGGATCGAGTTCGAGCGAGCTTTGGTACTCCAGCTCGCGGATGATGTTGTCCTGCACCTGCGCCAGCGGGGCCTGCGCATTGATGAAGTGATAATGGAAAATCTCCTTCAGCGAGACCAGCGCATCGTACGTTTTCTCTTTGAAGACCTTGTAGCGGTTGCGCGCTAGTGCGGGATTGAAGTCCGTGTTCCGCTCCTCCCAGAGCTCTCCCAGGCCTGAACTGCGCACTTCCTCATTGTGCTCCAGTACTTCGCGCCCGCGCTTGAGCTGGCGGGCGATGCTTTCCGCCTCGTCCACAAACAACACCATGATGTGGAAAATGGGCTGCTTGAAATGCGCGGCGTCCGGCGTCTCTGAAAAGTCACGGCGCAGTCGGATCATTTCATCAAACAACATCTTGAGGCACTCCACCTGCACCTTGGTGCGGGGAAATCCGTCCAGGATCGCGCCGTTCTGCTGCTCGGGCTCCAGCAGCTTGCGAATGAGGATTCCCACCACCTCGCGGTCGCCCACCATGCCGCCTTGCGACTTGAGCTTCTGCGCCTCCGGGCTGTCCAGCAGTGCACTGACCACGATCGGCTCCGCGGTGATGCCACGCACGCGGCGAATGAAGTCTGTGTTCGTGCCCTTGCCCGCGCCAGGCGCCCCGCCCAGCAGGATCAGCTCCTTGGGAAACCGCAGGTTCTCACGGCCATAGTCAGCCTCCAGCTGCTTCCAGACGTGGTTAAAAATCAGCTGGGCATCTTTGATTTCCAAATCCGCCGGAGCGGCGGGTTTGGTGGCGGGATCTTGTTGAGAAGGCTGCATTCGGGGTTGACCGCCTATCGGCGACTTCACGCGGGTCTGTCAAACATCCTTTAGCCCTTCAACGTCATCAGATAGGCCAGCAAATCCGCTACCTGCTGATCTTGCAGGGCGTCGAGCAACCCCTCGGGCATTAGGGAGCGCCGAATGAACTTGGTGCTGCGAATCTCCTTTTTCTCCAGCCTCCGGTCTGGCAGCCCGGGCTGGCGGATGACAGTGGCGTCCTTGTCCTCGCTGACAAAAAAGGCATCGATCAGGTCGCCGTTTTTCATTTCCACACGGTAGATGCGGTAGCCCGGCTCCATCGCAGCGTTCGGCGTCAGAATGTTGCGCAGCACCGCCTCCAGCCCCATCGCGCCAGCGCCACTGAGGTTCGGGCCGATCTGCCCGCCTGCATTGCCAATCTGGTGGCAGGCCATGCACAGCGCACTCAGCGCTTTGCCATTGGCCGCATTGCCCTTCGGCGCCAGCGCGGTGAAGCGCTCAAATTTCGCATCCAGCGCTTTTGCCTGTTCTTCAGTAAGCAGCGGCGGCGTGTCGATTGTCTTGGCAATCCGCGCACCTTTGCCATACGCGTTCTTCAGTTCCGCCTTGAGCTTTTCTGCGGATGAGAAGACCAGAGAGGCGCCGGCCGTGTTCGGTACCACAATGCGGTCAAAGTTCGCGCGGATCTCCTGTGCGGTGCGTTCGCGGTTCCACACGCGGAACTCCGTCATTACTCCCTCGGTCCCTCCTTTGGGGCCGCTCCAGCCGATGCGGCAGTTCTCCCATTTCAGCGGCGCGGGCTTGCTGGCGGTGGCATCGAGTTCACCGTTTTGGTAAATGCGGCAGATGCCCTGCGCATCGCGCGTCACGGCGATGTGCGTCCACAGGTCCGGCGTCATGGGTTTGGTGGCGACGACCACGTCATGCAATTGAGGACCGCCAAACACACGAAACTTCGACTGGAAGAAATTCATTTCGCACCCTCCAGGCACGCCGAGAAGATCGTCCTGATTGCCAATTCCAGGCGCAAGCCGCACCCACGTCTCCACCGTGTAAGGTCCGTCGAGTGTGATCTTGGAGTCCACCCAGGCCGTCTCCTCGCCATCCAGCAGCAGCACCTCGCGGAAAACTCCCCCCAGTTGCTGCTGCAGCTTTTCCAATGCGGGATCAGCGCCCAGCACCGTGGCAAGCCGCTCGACCGTGGGGCCATCGAGATCCGCCTGCGGCAGTGACTTGTCGAGCAATGCGCCAACGATGGCTTTAGCACCGGTCTTGGAGCTGGACAGAATACTTAAGGTCGGACGTCGTACGGCAGGCTCGATGGAGCTGTAAATCTGCAGATACTGCCCCGGTGCCTTCGGATTCTTCGACGAAGCCAGAGCCACAATCGCACTGACGCTAATCTGATTATAAGGCGCCTTTGTCAGCGCGAGAAAGAGGTCGCTGGCATCACTCTTCATCTCCGCCAGCGCTGCGAGCGCAAAGCCAATGCTGTCCGGTTCGGATCCTAGGAGGGCAGTGGCATCATCCATCGGAAGCCTCATATCCTTGAGGCCGTTTTTGTCGGCCGTCTCTTTCAATGCTGCAACGAGTTCGGCCTCCACTTCGGCCAGATTGAAGCGGCTGATCAGTTGCAGTGCGTCCTTGAACGCATCCTGGTCACGCACCCGGAGGCGAATCACAGTGCGCGCAGAAGTCTGGATCGCGGCATCCTTTGAGAACGTGGTCGCCTTCAGCAACGCTCTCGCCGCATCCTTGAGAAAGGGCGCGATCTTCGCCGGCTCAAGTTTGGTGCTGTGAGCCAGCAGCTTTTCAACGACGGCAGCCCGTGACTTCGGATTCGCCAGCAAGGCCTTGAGCGCATCGCCACATCCCGCTTCATCCGGGAATTGAGCGAGCCTCAGCAGCTCCTCATCATTCGGCGCACGGTCAAGCTGTGGCAGCAGCTTTGCCACACGTGAGGCGCTGGCCTTTGGCTCAAGCGCAAGCGAGGCCAGCACCCCCGCCTCGACGGGAAGTTTCGCCGCAGCGTCCGAATCCAGAAACTTCGCCACGACATCAGGCTGCCTTTCCAAAAACAGGCGCACAAGGAATCGCTCAAACTCACGATCATACGCCTCCCGCACCGGGATCTGCTTGGCGCCGCGCGAACTTTGGCCAAGAGGACCGGGAAGGGAGGGCTTGGCGTAGGAAAGGAGCTCGCCGATGTTTTCAATGGACAGGCTTCGCCCAAGCATGCGAAGCCGGACGCTCTCAGCAGGGAAGGCGTATTCAGAAGATGCCCAGTGAGTGGCGGGAAGCGCCTTGCGATCCACCAGCGTCTGCCAGGCAAGATGCCTCCTGCCGATAGGGCCGTCTTTGAGAGATGTGCTAAGTTCATCGCTGCCGAGATTCGTGAAGTCTGGGACTTCGCCTTTCGCACCCTTCGGTTTCACCCGCCAGATTCTCCCCCGCGTTTTATCCCGGTCCGGATGCGCACGCGGCACCTCATTGTGGGAGATGATCTTGTTGTACCAATCGACGATGTAAATGCAGCCATCCGGTCCATTCGTCAGCCCAACTGGCCGGAAAAACGGATCGTCGCAGGTGAGGAGATCCGTGAGCTGTTCGAGCTTCCAGTACGCCCCATCGCGATGCATTCCAATAGTCTGCACCTTCGAGATAATCGGATTCGCCACCGCCATGGTCAGGTCCGGCTTTTGTATGGTAGTACCGGCTTTAGCCGGCTCCGGAGATCCCGGCACCACACCACCCTCCATCAGCGCCAGCCCGCTCAGCCCCGTGCCTCCCATGCGAAACTCAGCCGCAGGCGGAAAGTCCGGCTGGTAGCTCTTCTTCAGGGCCTCCATGCCACCGGGATAGTAGGCATACTCATGGAAGGGCATGATGGGGTAGCCGTAATCGTTCGCCTCCTGGATGAAGGTCTCACCTTCGCCTGTCATCACCAAGCCCCAGATGTTGTTTGGCCCCACGCTCGTCATCTCAAACTCGCTGCCATCCGGGCGCATGCGCGCCATGCCGCACTTCGGATAATCCACCACCACATCGCTCCCCGGCTTGTGCACCTTGCTGTTGTTGAAAAGTCCCTGCGCCATCCAGATCCAGCCGCCCGGCGCACGGGTAAACTGATGCGGAAACAAATGCGAATCCTGCACACCGAAGCCCGTCAGGATGACTTCACGCTGGTCCGCCTTGCCATCGTTGTTCGTGTCCTTCATCAGCAGCAGATCATGCCCGTGGAGCACGTAGCAGCTGTCTCCATTGCCCCAGGGAAGAATGCCCAGCGGGATCGCCAGTCCGTCGGCAAACACCGTCGGATTGGTGAGTCCACCCGCGGGAATCGGCGCATTCACCGACTCCCGCGGATAGACGAGCACCTTGTCCTTGCCCCGGGCCGCATACACGGCCTCCGCGGCGGCGGGGTTCTCATTCGCATCCACCGGATATTCAAAGGCGGTCTGCGTCCACATTCGCCCTCGCTGATCGAAGTAAACGCTGACGAATTTGCCCACGCCATCGCTCTCCTGCACCACGAGCTCAATCTCATAGCCATCGGCCACATGAAATTTCTTCAGCTGCTCCTGTGCCGTGAGCGCGCTGCCCTGCACGTTGTTGTAGCTGATGTCGCGCTTCGTGGGTGCAGCGGCATCAGCCTGTGGCTTGGCTGGCGGAGCCACCAGCTTGCGCGCGGCATCCACTCCGCCCAGCTTCTCCCAGGTTGGCGCATCGGGCGTCGGCGGCAGTTCTTCGATCGTCACGTCTTTCACCTGCACCAGGCAAACACCCCCGCTGTGCACCTGCGGCCCGATCAGCCCGTCCAGCGCGATGTTCTTGTCCGTCTCGGTGTAGTCAATGCACAGCACGCCATTGATCCACGTCTGAATGCGCGGCCCCTCTGCGCGAATGCGGTACTCATTCCAGCCAAAAACATCCACCGCCTTGTCCAGCGCAGCCTGCTGCTCCGGCGTGGGAGCCCAGATAACCTTGTTGCGGCGGAACTCATCGTAAATCTTGCCAAACCAGCCCGCTCCGCAGTCCACCTGGTAGCCGGTCATGTGAGCACCGCCTGGCACGCGCAGGCTGCGGATCTGAATGCCGCTGTTGAGCATGCCAGTTTTGGGATCGCCGCTGACCTTGATCTTGAGCTTCAGCTCAAAGTTCGCGTAGTTCTTCTTGGTGCAGATGAAATGGTTCTCCTTGATCTTCTCCGTGGTGGAGCCGCCGGTGATCATGCCATCCTCCACCCGCCAGATTTTCGGATCAAAGTCCCAGCCGTCGAGGGTTTTGCCATCAAAGAGAGAAACCGGCTCCGCATGGAGTGCGGTGGCGAGGAGGAGCAGGGAGAGGATGCGCTTCATGGTTGGAAGGAATTACGGGTGGATAATCGCAGGCTAGCAGGATGGCATGCACGGTGTCATGCCCGAAATGCACCTCCAGGATCAGTCGGGAGTTCACTCCGGGGTCACGAAACCAAAATTCATCGTCGAAGGAGACTCCTACTCGAACTCGTCCTCGCTCAAGCCGCACCCCAAACCCACAGCTCCTTCAAAGCTTCTCTGTCAGGATGTATCGAATGCAAAGGTCGGTCACGCCGCCACATGACATCCCGCCTTCCGTGCCTACTGTCCCTCCCCATGAGTCTCCGCCTGCTCCACCTCTGCGTCCTTCTCCCGCTCCTGCCCATCCACGCAGAACTCCCTCCTCTCAAAGACGGCGCGGTCCTCGCGCTCGATGAGGATTGGTCCGCAGGCATCGACTCCTCCAAATGGTACGTCATGCGCCGCTACTGGGGCAATGGCCACCACGGTGTCGTGCCTGAAAACGTATGCGTGCAGGAAGAATCCGCCGCCGACGGCACCAAGCACAAAGTCCTCGTCTGCGAAGCCCATGGCGAGAAATACGGCGGCCCCGTCAAAGGCCTGTGGAATCGCGGCGATCGCGTGGGCGGCGTCATCGTCAGCAAGGCCTTCTTTGCCTCCGGTCGCTACGAAGTTTCCATGCGCGTCGGTGGCACGGAAAAGCGCGAAGACGGTCCGGCAGATCCCGCCCGCCCCATCGGCACCATTCCAGCCATCTGGGTCTTTGCGGGTTGGAACACACGTGTCAAATCCGAGCTGTCAGACGGCTATGTGAAGGAGAACCCACTCTACCAGCCCTATTTACAGGAATACGGGCGCGGCAATGCCTACTACTGGTCCGAGCTCGACTTCTGCGAACTCGGCAAAAAAGGCGACTTTGACCACGGCCTCTACAACACCTTCCTCCACAAGAAGACCGACAGCCGCGTGCTCCCAGTGCAGGTGGCCGACGGCAAATTCCACACCTACACCACCGAATGGCGCACCACGCTCGTGGAGCTGAAAGACCTCCGCGACGACCAGGTCCTCGAACACGAAGGCCGCTTCTGGGTGCGCGATCTCAAATATCCTTTCTCCAGCTATTGGGGCAACTGCTTGAAGAAGCTCGGCCCCAATCGCTACGCCGTGCATCAGGGCCTGGTCGCAAAGCATTGGATCGATGGCAAGCTCATCGGCGAAAACACCAAATTTGTCCCATGCATCGCCGCCCAGCTCAGCCTTGGCGTATGGCTGCCCGATTGGGCCGGTCCGGCTCCTTGGAAAGTCTCAGCAGTCACCTTCGGCCCCGTGCGCATTTGGCAATACGACGACGAGGGCGATGTGAAAGGTTTGCTCTCAAACAACCAGCCCGACAACATCGGCAAGGACGGTGATCTGATGAAAGTGAACCCATGAGTGCGACCAAAGACCTCACCGAAACAACGCTCGACGGCCCGCGCACCCGGCGCTGGGTGGTGGAGGCGCGGGAGTGCGTGGAGATGACGACACACCGCATCGCACGCTTTGGCATGGATGAGGCACTGCCACCCTACCGCCGCGTGCGGATGAGCCCGCAGGGCAGCTTCGTTCTGGCCTGCGTCAGCGGCGAAGGCTCGATCCTTCTCGATGGCCGCTGGCAGCGCGTGAAGCCCGGCATGGTCTGCCTGGCCCCGCCGCGCGTGCTGAACGCCTTTGAGGCATGCGGCCGCGAGCGCTGGTGCTTCGCTTGGGTGCGTTACGATGAGCCGAGCTTTGTCACACCGGTGGTCGGTGCGTCTTCACCGGTCATGCCCACGGCGCATGCCGATGAAATCGCGCGCATCATTTCCGGCGCGCGCGCCGAATGGGAAGGGGAGCGCGAGCCGCGCCTGCTGCATCACTGGCTGGAGCTGCTGCATGCCACCATCCGCCGCATCGCGCAGCCCTGGCGCAGCCGCGAGCCACGCGTGGCAAAACTTTGGGCGGATGTTGAGAAAGACCTGATGCGCGACTGGACGCTCGCCGAACTCGCGCACCGCAGCCACTGCAGCCCGGAGCACCTGCGCCGCCTGTGCATGCGGGAGCTGGGCCGCAGCCCCATGCAGCACCTCACCTGCCTGCGCATGGAGCAGGCACGCCGCTTTCTGGAGGCCGGCAACGACAAGCTGGAAGTCGTGGCTGCCAATGTGGGCTACGCCAATGCCGCCATCTTCTCGCGTGTGTTCAGGCGTTGGGTCGGAGTGGCTCCGGGCGAATATCGCGGCGTTGCGCGTTGAACACTTGCTTGCCAGTTTTAAATTTACCTCCTAGTCTGCATTCTTTTTATGCAAACCGACTTGGCAGAAAGCATCCGCAGCAACCTGCTCACCCAGGCGCTGATCGTCGTGCTCTGTGTCTCCTTTTCGAGCAGCCGTCATCAGCAGACAAACGACATGGTGGACCTGGAGAAGCTCTACGTCACGCACCGCCTGCTGACCGCCACCACCGGAGATGTGCGCCATGACGACAGCGAGTTCGATGAATCCGTTTCGGACAAACTCGCCGCGGACATGGAGCGCGGATTCACCATGGGAGCCACGGCTTTGGAGGTGGATTCTCTCGCGGTATTTTTGTCCAAGACAAAGGCGGATTATGATCCGCCGGTGCATCGTCTGTCGCTGCCCAGCGGCGGCTGGCTCAGGTTTCGCGCCAGTCATCACTCGTTCAAAGAGCTGGCTCCGCCGCCTGCCGGCAGTGTTGTCCCACTCTATGAGATCACCATCCTCGTCGGGGAGAATTCAGATCTGCACCGCAGGAAACCCTATGCCATCAAACTGACAAACGCAGAGAAAAGCAGGCACCCTGCGTCTGGCAAAGCCGCGTGGGAGATCATGCCGGTGCGAGCGGAGGCGGATCATCATGACGAGCCCTTCAGCGCCACAGACATCGAAAACCGCATCCGCCTGAAAGCCCAGGCCTGGACGCAGGCCACGGATTCCGTGGGCAGCCTCTACGCCGCCTGCCGCTATGCTTATGAAAACGAGCAGATCACCATTCCCATGGTGAACGTGAGCCTCTCAGCAAGCCTGGCGCTCGCCGCGCTTGCGCTGGTCTCCACAGCGCTGAGCGCGCATGCCTCCCATGAGTGTCGCAAGGCCCACGTCTCACAGGGAGACGAAGAAGGCAGCAGCCTGATCATCCTGCGTCCCGTCGGTGGCACTGTGCCGCCCGGTTGGTGGCATCACGTGGTGGCGCAGGCGGAGGTCTTCTTTGTGCAGCCCCCCTACTGGGCCGGGCTGCTCGCCCCGGTCATCTGCTCCCTGCTGCTTGGCCTCATTCATCGGGATGTGGAGTTCTGGTGGCTGGGCTGGCTGTTGCTGCCCTTCGCGCTGGCCTATTCCACCTTGCTAGGCAAGCGGATCGTCGGTTCTTCGTGGAAGCATCATTGAGAAAGGTGCTTTCCGCGGGCTTGCCAGTTCGCTTTTCTCTCATTGACGCGCCCGCCCGGCATTCATTACATAGTCACCATGTGGCGCTCATTTTTTGGCATCGGAATCTTGCTGACATCATTCCTTGCCGCAGAGGAACCCACACCATTGCGTCTCGTCGCCGATCTGAATCCGGGCCGTGAAAGCGCCGGTTACTTTGACTTCTTTGTGTGGGGAGATCACGTCTGGTTTGTCTCAGGACATGATGAGGGCGGCAAATCGGTGGCCGCGCTCTATCGTTCAGACGGCAGTACGGCAGGCACGCAACGCATCAAGGATATTCCCTGGCAGGAGCGCGGCTCGCGTTTCGACAATCCTTTCGTGTTTGAAGACCGCCTCTATTTCCAGGGGCCGAATGCGGGACTCGGAAAAGGCAGCCGCGTGTGGGTCACGGATGGCACCGAGGCCGGCACACGCCCCATCTCCGAAGATGGCAAGGATGTGTGCGATATCTACAAACCCTTCCTCATCGGAGACCGTTTGGTCCTCTCCCTCCACGGCGACTACGAAGGTCATGGCCTCGTGGCGCTCAATCTCCACACCGGCAAGACCGAAACCATCGCCGTCCCGTTTGATGGCTGGGAGGACTACACGGATGGCGCTATGCTGAAGGGAGCCATGCTCAAGCTGGACCTCGATGGCAAAGCCTTCTGGAGCATCGATGGCACCCGCGCCGGAACGAAGAAGCTGAAGCTCAAGGGCTTGCCGCACTTTGAAAACGACGACGGTTTTCATCAGCTTCTTTCTCTGCCAAACGGAGTGCTGATAATTCCAAATGGAAGCAAACGCCCCATCGAGTTTTGGCATACCGATGGGAAATCCGTGGCCAAACTCGCGGCCTTCGAATGGTCCATGCCGGCGCTTCCTTTCCACTGGATCGGCCGAGTGGGGGATCGTGCTCTTCTTCTGGCAGAGGATATGACGCGGGGCTGTGCCTTGTGGACCAGCGACGGCACGGCGGCAGGCACCGCGGCCATCTGGGAGAGCGATCCCTACAAAGGCGCTCCCTTCTCTCAGCACCAAGACCGTCGCGCGACACCTGTGCTCGCGCGGGACCGGCTCTACTTCACCATGGATGACGGCGTGCATGGGATGGAGCTTTGGGTGACCGACGGCACCAAGAGCGGCACCCACCTCGTCACGGACATCGCCCTCGGCGATGAAGATGCGGATATCTTCGACCTTTTCCCGCTGGCCGATGGCCGCGCGCTGGCTCAGCGCAAAAATGCCAAGTCCGGCACCGACCTGTGGATCACGGACGGCACGGAGGACGGCAGCCTGAGGCTGGCCACCTTCAATCGCTCAACCAATGTCGAGGCCGTGCTCGGCGGCACGATTCTCGTTGTTTCGGAAAGCGACCAGTTTGGCCGCGAACTGCACGCACTGGACGTGCCCGCGCTCATGCCCGCTGGTGGCAGCGAAGCTCCCCCAAGGTGAGTTTCGCAGAGCTGCGCGCGCCTTTCTTAACCCGTGGTGCGCAGACCCGACGCGATGGCATTGATCGAGATCAGCAGATCCGTCACCATGGCATCGGCGGCTTCCGTTTTGTCTGCGGCCACCAGCGCGCGCCACTCCCTCAGCAAAGCGATCTGCTGATGGTGCAGCACCTTCAGCGGTTCTTCGCGAATGTTCAGCGTGTAGGCCAGGCGAGGGCGCCGTTCTGCAAAGGTGCCATGAAAAAGCTCGTCGATGATGCGGCGCGTGGCCTCATATTCAGCGAGGATCATGTTGAGGAATCGATCCCGTATCACGGTGTCTTCCACCAGGCCCGCGTAGGCGCGCATCAGGTCGGTGTTGGCGCTGACCAGCGAGCTTTCGATGTTGGTGAGGACGTAGCGCAGGAAGGCGGACTCAGGCAGGGCCGTGGCGAGAGTTTCAAATCCCTTCGGATCATCCGCCTTCAGTTTGTTCAGCGCACTTCCGGCACCAAACCAACCGGGCAGATAAAAGCGCGACTGCGTCCATGAGAACACCCATGGAATCGCACGCAAATCATCGATGGAGGCCTGCCCTGTGCGGCGAGCCGGGCGTGAGCCGATGCGTGAATTTTCCAACGCATCGATCGGCGTGGCCTGCCGGTAGAACTTGATGAAATCCGGTGCATGCAGGAAGGCGCGATACGCATCGCGGCTGTCAGCGGCGAGCTTGTCAAACAGCACCTCCAGTTCCGGATGCGCGTGAGACTCGGAGCCCCGATGCCGCACCGTCGCCGCCGTGGCGGAGGCGATGAGGAGTTCGGCATTGTAAACTGCGGAGCCGATGTGCGCGTATTTCTGCGCGATGGTTTCCCCCTGTTCGGTCATGCGCATGCCGCCGCTCAGAGAACCGTGGGGCAGCGCCTCCATGAACCAGTGCGTGGGACCCGCCCCACGGCCCACTGTGCCGCCTCGGCCATGGAAAAAGATGGGCCGCGCCCCGTGGCTGTGAATCGTGTCAGACAGCTCCCGCTGCGCGCGATGCAGGGCGCACTGGCTGGCGACGATGCCGCAGTCCTTGTTGGAGTCGGAATACCCGACCATCACCTGAAACACCGGGGCGCTGCCATGGTTAGTCTGGGCCTTGAGGCTGCGTTTCACCACCGGATGAGACAGGAAGGCATCGACGATGCCCGGCCCCGCTTCGAGGTCGCCCATGGTTTCAAACAACGGCACCACCGGCAGCGGGCACACCAGGCCTTCCTCGCTCCATTGCATTAGCCCGGCCTCACGTGCGAGCAGGAACACGACGAGCAGATCTTCCACGCAGCGTGTCATCGAAACAATGAGCGAGCCAAGCCCCGCATTGCCAAACTGTGCGCGGTGATCCGCCAGCACACGATGACAGGCGATCACGGTATCAGCCTCGTGGCCGGCGGAAATGCCCGGGGCCAGGAAGGGCCGCGGCGAAGTCAGCTCGCGGTCGATCAAGGCACGCTTTTTCTCAATGCTCCAGTCAATGAACGAGCCGCCATCCAGCAGCCCGGCGGCACGCAGAAGCTGATCCAGCGCCTTCTCATGGAAGGCCGAGTTTTGTCGCACATCGAGCGCCGCCGAGTGGAATCCGAACGCATTCAGGTTGCGGCGGAACGGCACGATCTGCTCCTCCACCACCGCCTTGTCTCCCACTTCAAGCAGTGTCTTGGCAAGCGTGTCAATGTCGGCTCGCAGTTCATGTGGCTGTACATATGCGGCAGGGGATGCGGGCTTTTCCATGGCCAGCAGCACCTTGGCCCGCATCAGGTACACGGCCGCCCGCCACGGTTCCTCCTTGTTGCGCTCCAAAATGTAGGCCAGATCGACGCAGGGCTCGGCTTTCAGCTGAGTCGTGAGGGTGGTGATCAGTTCCGTGAGCAGCGGCGGCGTGATCTGAAAGAGCGAACTCAGCGGTAGATGAAAGGCCAGCGATTCCAGCGCACGGCGCTGCACGCGCAGGGCGTTTTTGCGCAGCGCCACCAGCGCGTGGCGCGTGACGTCCGCCGTGACGAAGGGGTGGCCGTCGCGGTCGCCGCCGATCCACGAGCCAAAGCGGAGCAGGGGAGGCAGTTCATCGATCTCCGCGGTGTTGTAGCCATTGGCCTGCCAGGCCTCGCGCAGGTGCGTGTGGGCGCGGGCCAGCGCCTCGGGAAACACATCCCGCAGGTAGTATAAGGCGTTCTGCAGTTCGGCCTCGATGCTCGGGCGCGTCACGTGGATCTCACCGGTGCGCCAGAGATTTTCCAACTGGGTGCGCAGCTGGCTTTGCAGACGAGCCTGCTCACGCGGGGTGTAGGCTGCGTTCTCATGGCGGTTCATGAGGCTGTAGATCTCGCGGTGCAGTTCACGCACCGTCTCACGCTTGGCCTCTGTGGGGTGAGCTGTCAGCACCGGCTCCACGCACACGTCCCGCATGGCGGCCAGGATGTCACTCTCCTTAAGTCCCAGCGTGCGCAGCTGCTTCAAGTAGTCCGCCCACAGCCCCTTTTCCGCCTCCGGGCCGCTCTTTTTCTCACGCAGGCGGCGGATTTGAGAGGCTGCCCGCTCCTCCACCACATTGAGCATCTGAAAGGCGATGGAATAGGCCTGCCCGAGGGAACGGTTCGTTTTTTGCGGCACCCCGGTGCCAATCCACGGCAGGCTGGTGGCCAGTTCGGGCTCCCCCAGTTGCTTGAGCACGGCGGAAAAAGCCTCCATCAGGTAGCGCAGGTCGTCTTCGAGAAGTTGAAAGCCGTGGGTGCGGAGGTTTTGCGTGGGAGTTTCGGACATGGGTGGGCTGGAGCTGACAGGTCAAAGCAGGAAGGATGCCTGATTCACAGAGCCATGTCGAAACCTGACGGAAATCGCAACCTGAAGTGCAGATATTTTGGGGGCGGGGAGATCGCGAAAAACGCTACCTGCCATCGCGATTCATCTGCTCGCGCCACTCAGCGCCGAGACGGAAGGCTTCTTCTGACAAATCACATCCTTTCATGGTCCCCACCAGCCCTTTCCATGAACCCTTCGGCTTTTGTTCATAGCGCAGATGTTTGAGGCTGGTCGTTGTTGAGGCCGCGAAAGGCTTGCTATTATTGTCTGCGTCAGGATTCACGGGCGCAATATACGGCAATCAGGAGCTTCAGGCAATTCTCAGAGCGCAGAGTGGCCGCGGGCTATTTCCCGCCCTCCTGCTGAATTTGGACAAAAAAATCCATGATCCGCGCCGGATACCAGTTATGGCCCACCGGCAGGTTCTCCGCATTGCCCTGCCGGATGATTTCCTCGTGAAACCGGGCCTCCGGGTGCCCGCAGTTCTTCAGCAGAGCCTTCGCCGCCGCCCAGTTTTCGGCGTAGATCTTGGCCCCTTTGTCCTGCTCTCCTGCCATGAACTGGATTTCCACCCGGGCGCGCTCAGGGGAGTTCACCAGCGGCAGGTGATCTTCATCCACGCCTCGGCCGCGATAGACGCCTGAGTTGATGAAGGCGCCTTTCAGCAGTTCCGGGTGCGTGAACAGAAAGAGATAAACGATGTGTGTGGAGGCGGAGAAACCGGTGATATACACCCGCTCTTCGCCACCATACAGCCGCTGCACATCCTGAAGCACCGCACGGATGCCCGCGGAATCAAACGCCGCGCGTGCGTCATCATCGCGCCCGCCCTCGCCCATCTTGGCATCGGCGGCGCGAATTCCATCGGCGATGGCGCCTTGATACTCCTTCATCGGCCCCACGGGATCGGAATTGATCACGATGGGAGACACGATGATGAACCCCGCCTTCCGCTTTTCATTCAGCGGGGAGAGCATCTGGATCGTCGCGGCCTTGTTTCCATAATGCGCGTTTGGTGCGATGATGACCGGCCACTTTTTCCCCGCCTCCCACTGGCTGGGCAGTGAGACCACATACTGCATGGGATGCGTGGACGCGGTGAAAACCTGATCCACCGTGGGCAGGTCCGCAGCCGCCACGGAACATGCTGCCGCAAGCATCAAAAAAAAGGCGCGGAATTGCATGAGGCAGCGGGATTGTCGGGAGTGTTAAACCGGATACGCCCACGGCTTGCGATACTCGCGCTCCATGAGTTTGCTCGCTTCTGCATCGCCAATGATCAGCTCCTTTTCAGGGTCCCACTGGATGCTGCGCCCGGCCTTGTAGCTGAGCATGCCCAGCAGTGGCAGGCAGGTGGAGCGGTGCGCGCTCTCGATGTCGGCCACAGGCTTCTTTTTCTTCTCGATGGCGTCAATGAAGTCGGACCAGAGCAGGGCGATGTTGTGCCCGTCGGGTTCCTGCAGCTTGTGGTCGCCGTGCTGCTGGGTGCCTTTGGGATCGGCGGGATAGAAGGTCCAGCCGTCGCGCCAGCCGATGTGCAGCACGCCCTTCTCGCCATAGAAGTAACAGCCGATCTTGTGCTTCTCGTTGTTGTTTTCGGCAAACTTGCGGTGCTCCCACACGGCGGTGAACTGCTCAAATTCAAAGGTGGCCACTTGATGGTCCGGCGCATCCGTCGTTTGCTCCTTGTCAGTCAGCACTGCGGGGCCGGCCACCGGCCTGCCACCCGTGCAGAAGACCTTCTTTGGACCCTTTTCATTGCTCCACAGCAGGATCTGATCCAGCCAGTGCACGCCCCAGTCGGCCATGGTGCCGTTGGCGTAGTCGAGGAAATTGCGCCAGCCACCGGGGTGCATCTTGGAGTTGAAGGGACGCACGGGGGCGGGCCCGCACCACATGTCCCAGTCCATGCCCTCGGGCACCTGGCTGTTTGGCTTCGGCTGTTCGGGGCCTCCTCGGCTGTCGGCAAAGGCGCGCACCATGCCCACCTTGCCCAGTGCTCCCGACTTGAGGAAATTCATCGCCTCCACGTGATGCGGTCCGATCCTGCGGTGCAGTCCCACCTGCACCACCACTCCCGCTTCACGCGCAGCCTTCACCATCGCCTTGCTCTCATTGATCGTGTGCCCGGTTGGCTTCTCCACATAAACATGCGCACCCGCCTTGCACGCCGCGATCGTCTGCAGCGCATGCCAGTGGTCCGGCGTGGCGATGATCACGATCTCCGGCTTCTCCTTCTCCAGCAGTTCGCGGTAGTCTTTGTACAGCTTCGGATCGTCACCCGAAAGCCCGTTGATGGCATCGCCCGCATTTGACGCCACATCTTCATGCACATCGCACAAGGCGCAGACCTTCACACGCCCTCCGGCCACAGCCTCCTTTAGAATGTTCATGCCCCACCAGCCGGAACCGATCAGCGCCGTGCGATACTTCTTGGCCGGATCAGCTCCGAAAATGTGAAAAGACGAAGCTGCAAACGCAGCGGTGCTGGCGGAAAGGAAGTGGCGGCGGGAGGTCATGGTCAGGCGCGATGAAAGCAGGCTGCCGCAAAATACGCCAGCGTTTTGAACTGCTTGCGCGGAATCGGTCTCGCGTCAGGTGGGACGGACATGCACTCGCGAGCTTTAGCTCGCTCCGGACGAGGCGCCGAGCCTCCCAGAGCGAGCTAAAGCTCGCGAGCGCATTCCTTGCCGGCCGCTACCACCCCTACGCAAAGACATCCATCACCGCCTTGCCCTTGTCCCCAACCGTAAACGGCCGGTTGCTCGGAGACATGACGATCTCGTCGATGGGCAGGCCGAGGCTCCAGCCGATGGTGGAGAGGAAATCCTGCGGGCTGGTCTGCTTGTCGGCCACGGCAACACCTTCCTTGTCGCTTGCACCGTAAATGAAGCCGCCTTTGACGCCGCCACCGGCGAGCAGGGTGGAAAACACTTTCGGGTGATGGTCGCGCCCGGCGTTGCTGTTGATCTTTGGACCACGGCCAAATTCGGAGCAGAGCACGACGAGCGTACTCTCCAGCAGCCCACGTTCCTTGAGATCCTCCAGCAGCGCGGCCAGCGCCTGGTCGAGTTCGGCACCGTGTTCATCCAGGCCGTCGTCGATGTTGTTGTGCATGTCCCAGCCGCCCTTGGCCACCTCGATGTAGCGGATGCCTTTTTCCACCAGACGACGTGCCAGCAGGCAGCCCTGGCCAAACTTGCCCTTGCCGTACTTTTCCTTCAGGGCAGCCGGTTCATCATCCAGCTGGAAGGCCTCCAGGTCGGTGCTGGACATGATGCTGATCGTCTTGTCGTAGAACTGTGTGTAGCTCTTCACCTCGGAGGTTTGAAAGCGGTCACGGAATCCGGCGTCGAGCTGGTCCAGCATGACCAAGCGCTTGATCATCTGCTCTGGTGTGGCCTCGCTCTTTGCATATTGCAGACCTGAATCAGGGTCCAGGATGGGCAGGGGGGAGAAGCTTGAGGGGAAGAAGCCGTTCCCGTTTTGCGGCTGGCGGTTCACGCACACGCTGGAGGGCAGCGTCTTGTGGCTGGAGCCCAGGAAATGCTGCGCCCAAGCGCCGATGTTCGGGTGCTTGATCGTGCCGCGCTGCTCATAGCCGGTGCGGATGACGTACTGCCCGGCGGCATGCACCCCGGTCTTGGAGGTCATGCTGCGGATGATGCTGATCTTGTCCGCCTGCTTGGCCAGATTTTCCATGACACCGCCGAGCTGGAAGCCGGCCTTCGTACTGACGGGCTTCTTCGGGCCTTGGGTCGGTCCATCCTTCGGGTCCAGTGTGTCGATGTGGGTCATGCCCCCGACCATCTGCAGGAAGATGACGTTTTTGGCTTTGCCAAATCCGGGGCCTGAAGGGGCGGCGGCGCTCTTGGCCGTTTCTGCCGCAAACGCGGAACCGCCGAGGCCGTGCAGCACAGTCACTCCCAGAGCGGCGCTGGCCCAGCGCTCACAGAAGGCACGGCGGGTGAGGGGATCGAGTTGATTCTGAAGTTTCATGACGGGGAAGGGGGGGAGAAGGGTTATTCCACAAAGATGAATTCGCGGGTGTTGAACAGCACCCAGGTCAGATCTCGCATCGTCATTCCATTGCCCAGTCCAGCGACGGCATTGGAGAGCTCGGTGGGCTTGGGTTTCCGGCTGAAAAAGCTCAGGTACAGACTTTCCACTTTCTTCTCCGGGGTGTCCATGCCGTCGGCCGTCTTCACCACGAGAGAATCATTCTGCCCGATGACACGCTGGGCCTCGCCATTCATGAGCATCAGCACCTGCGGGATGCTGCCCTCCTCGCTCTCACTGTCGGCGATCTGGCGGTCGCTCTGGCCAAACATGCGCAGGAAATGCTGGTCCTTTTCCGGCTGCGGCAGTTCTGAGGCACGCGCCAGCACCATGCCATTGCGCACCGGCGGCGCGACGGTGAGATCCTCCTCCTGAGCGGCCATTTTCTTCTTCTTCGCGTTGTTCTTGGGATTGCCGCCCGCTCCGCCAAACTGGCGCATGCTGGCCACGGCGTTTTCGATCTGGCCCTTGATCACATCGGGTGACGCATTGCCGCTGAAATCAACGTTCATGGCCTTGGCATAGGTCACGCCGCGGTGGCCTTTGAACTTTTCCACATCCGCACCCACCACCAGCGTGGCGCAGGAGTCCCACGCCTGCTCCGCGGTCATGCGGCGGAGGATCGGCCCGGGGAAAAGGTAGGGAGTGTTGTCCGCCAGTTCGTGGCTCGTGGCCTCGCGCTGGTAGGTCTGGGTGTTGCACAGCACGCGCAGGAACTGCCTCAGGTCAAACTTCAGCCGCACCATTTCATTCGCCAGGTGGTGCAGCAGCGCCGGATTCACGCTCGCGTTCGGATCGTCGAGATCAGTGACCGGCTCCTTGACGCCGACGCCAAAGATGTGCTTCCACATGCGGTTGGCGATGGTCATGGCAAAGCGCGGATTGTCCGGGGAGGTCATCCATTTGGCAAACTGGTCGCGCAGCTGCTCGTCATGCTTGGTGGTCTGCACTCCCTGATACGCCTTCTTCGTTTTGTCATCACTCCACGTCACCAGCTTCGGCGTTACGTGGTCGCCAGGCTTTGCATCTGGATACTTGTAATCATCCGGCATCTTCAAATCGTTTTCGCTGGTGTCTTCGACCATCAGGCCGTTCACTCGCAGAAGATTTTTCGCCTGCTGCTGCAGGCGTTTGTCGCCGAGGGAGGCGAGCACCTTTTTGATGCCCTGCATGCCGCCTGCATTGCCCTTGGCGCCGTAGGTCTCCGTGGCGCCAAAGAACGCTGCCATTTCATAAAACTGGCGCTGCGTCCAGTCCGCGAACGGATGGTCATGGCATTGCGCGCAGGACACGTTCGCACCGATGAAGGTGCTCAGCGTCAGGCTCAGATTGTCCAGGCGCATGCCCGCATCGCGCAGCAGGTAGCCGGTGGCGCCGTTCTCCAGCAGCTTGCCGTCCGCGGTCATCATGCTGTACACGGTCTTGTTCCACGGCACGTTGTCTGCGATCTGCCCTTTCAGCCAGTCCTGGTAGGTGTAGAAGCGTGCCTTCTGCGCCACATCCGCCATGCGCAGCATGTCGGCAAAGTAGTTGAAGAGGTGGCTGTTGTAGCCCTCCGACTTCAACAGGCGGTCGATCACCTTGGCTCGTTTGGAAACGCTCGTGTCATTGATGAACTCCAGCGCCTCTTCCCGTGTGGGAATGCGGCCCGCCAGGTCCAGGAACACGCGGCGCACAAACTGCTCGTCCGAGGCCAGCGGGTTGGGCTTCTGCTCGGCTTTCTTCAGCCCGGCCTCCACCAGCATGTCGATCTGCGCCGCTGCCTGCGCGAGATTGGGATCCGCAGGAATGCCCAGCCCCTGGGGCTTCAGCGTACGCGCTGCCTCCTGATCGGCTGCGGAGAGCTTGTCGATCGGCAGGCGGTAGACGTACCCATTGCGCACCTGGAGGAAGACGTTCCCGTTTTCGATGCCACGGAAGGTTGCATCCAGTTTGCGGCCCTGGGCGTCGGTCCAGGTTCGATAGACTTCGTTGTCGGCCTGGAGGCCGGTGACGAGCATAGCACAGGCTAGGGGAAGGAAGAGGCGCGTTTTCATGGTGAAATCGTCCGGTGATCCGGCCGATGCGTGGTTAAACGATAGCGTTTCTGGGAAGTTTCACATCTTTTTGCATCTCAATTTCAACGGGGTAGGCGAAGCCCCTACTTTGTTTCTTTCACGCCCTGCGCCTCGGTCGCTTATACGGTTTGTGAAAAATGTCTCTAGGCTGTCTTGGGTGGGGGCTCCCCCACAAAAATCAGGCAGCCATCAGGATCGAGGATGTGAAATTCCCGCATGCCATAGTCACGGTCAGAGAGGTCACGGATTTGATGGCGGTCCTTAAAGGCGGAGACGTGCCTCCATAGCGCTTCAATGCCGCAGATCTTCAAATAGAACGACATGTGCTTGCGCGTGACTTCCAGCACGGACGCATCCGCCGCCAGTGTCAGGTGCAGCGCCGTGCCATCACGAGTCAGGATGGAATAGTCCGCCGACTGCATGGCCGTATGGAATCCCAGCACCTCGACGTAGAATCGAATGCTGCGCTCCATGTCGGCGATGGGAATGATCGGACTCAGAGTTTTGGCCTGGTAATCTGGCGTCGTCATGCGGGTTTCGTTGTTTGGGATGTGCAGTCTTCCAGCTGGTAAAACACATCCGTTCGGATCTTGGAGGCATCTTTGTTCCAGCTTTCATCCCAGTGGCCGTAGATCTCCCACGAAACCCCTGTGAGGCGATGACCTTGGTCGGCGCAAAACCGCCGGATCACGGCGGTGGGCATGGCCTCGGAACGTGTGATCTCGATGGAGTGGTTCATGACGATTGCGATTCCATTATTCGCTGTCCGTTCTCAATGTCGAGCGTGCGATCGTCCCAGTGCTTTGCCTGAGCCGGCCCGTAAACGCTTGACGAACGGGAGTCATGAAGTCTCTTCTGTTGGATGAACACCATCCGCAGCCTCTATCGCTCCTCGTCGTCCAAACTCCAAGCGCTTGGCTTTGTGTTGCTCGGGATGATGTTTCTTGCCGGCATGACCCGGGCTGAAGATGTGCCTTTTCCGACCCTCCCTCCCGGAGCGGGTCCCATCGATAAAAGCGCGGCGAAAACCTTCACCACCACCGAGTCCGGCCTGAAATACCGCATCCTGCGCAAAGGCTCCGGACCCAAGCCCTCCACTCAGAACCGTGTGGAGGTGAACTACCATGGGTGGCTCTTCAATGGCAGGATCTTCGACAGTTCCTACGTGAACGGCAAGCCCGTCACGCTGGGCCTTTTCCAGGTCGTCAAAGGCTGGACCGAAGGCCTGCAGCTTGTGAACAAAGGCGGAATGA
This sequence comes from Prosthecobacter sp., assembly GCF_044226605.1. Lineage (GTDB taxonomy): Bacteria > Verrucomicrobiota > Verrucomicrobiia > Verrucomicrobiales > Verrucomicrobiaceae > Prosthecobacter. The sequence continues at coordinate 50,319 of NZ_JBGAGS010000015.1, forward strand.
TCGAGCTCGAAATCCCCGGCTATCTCGGCTACGGCCTGCAGGGCAGGGAAGGCTCCATCCCTCCCAATGCGACACTGCATTTCGTGGTGGAGCTCATCGACATCAAGGATTGAGAGACTGAGTCTCAGGCAGCGCTGGATGTGGCTGAAAGGCAGGCACTGCGGATTTTTGGGGAGGTTATCGCTCCTCCCACAAACGGCACAAGTCTAAGAACTCGTCAACGAAGGCCACCTGTTCGGGCGTGAACAAATGGAAGTGCTCCCGTCTGATGCAGGCCAGATAGACAGCATCCCGTCCAGAAAGAGGAAACTCGGCGAGATAGTGACGCAGAAACGCCGGGAGATAGAAGCGCCAGCCTTCGGCATCAGAGAAGGTGAAGTATTCCTGAAACTGGCATGTGCTTTCATGGCTTACTTCGTTCCAATGCTGCTCGGGATCGAGCGCGCCGAGTTCTTCGACTCTTTCCGCCGACAGATTATACTCGTCATCGTAACCGCGCGCCACATGCAGCGTGATCTTGGGACGGGGCGGATCACCAAATATGTCTGAAAGTCTTTCTGCCAGCTTCATGCCCTCGGCATGGGCGGCAAGCCAGACTTCATAAAGTTCTGCGATTGCCTCTTTGCGGACGCCTCGCTGGCGAAGCTCCTCGCGGCTGGGAAAAGAAGCGGTCATGTGAATGCGCACTGAAGTTCGCGAACGCGTTTTACCACCCGCTCTTCACATTCCACACCTCCACCAGATCCTTCGGCAGGTCCGTGATGAAGCGCGAAGGCCGCATCATGATGTCGCCGTCCCTTGCCTGGTGGTTGATGAGAGGATAGGTCAGGTACAGTTCATTTTTCGCCCGCGTCACGGTCACATAAAACAGCCGGCGCTCTTCCTCCAGGGCGCTGTCTCCGCCTTCCTCGACGGCGCGTTTATGCGGAAACATGCCGTCCGCCAGCCAGACGGCGAAGACCACGTTCCACTCCAGGCCTTTGGCCTGATGCCCGGTGGTCAGCGTCACGGCGTCACGCTCCTCCTGCTGCCGCTGCGCCGGGTTGTTGTCCGTGTCCACGCCGCTCAGGAGGCTGAGCTGGCTGAGAAATTCCAGCGGGTCGGTGAAGCGGTCGCTGAAGTTGCTCAGCTGCTCCAGGTCCTGCTGGCGCTGCTCGTAGTTTTTGAACTTCGCCTTCATGTAGTCCTCATACACGCCTTCAGTGATGCTCCGTATCATCAGCGCCGGTGCCGTTGTTTTGCCTTCTTTGTCGATGAGTTCATCGAGCGTGTAGGCAAACTGCTCCCAGGTGGTTTTGGCCTTCTTCGGCACCTTCAGCTGCAGCAGCACGTCCGAGAAACTGCCGCTCATGGTCTCCGCCTTGGCTGCATCCGACTTGAGCCACTCCTGCCACAGCTTGGCGGCGCTCACATTGCCGATGCCTTCCACCAGACGCACCATCCGCATGAAGCTCACTTCATCCTGCCGGTTCACGGCGAACTTCATGAAGGCGGCCACGTCTTTGACATGCGCCTGCTCAAAGAAACGCAGGCCGCTGGTGATGTGGAACGGAATGCCCCGCTGCGTCAGCTCCATCTGGATTTCCATGCTGTGGAAATGCGCGCGGTAGAGAATGGCGATGTCGTTGAGCTCGGTTCCCTCGTCCTGCAGTTCCAGAATGCGCTGCGCCACAAAGGACGCCTGCGAACTCGAGCTGTCGAGCGCGACGAGCGCAGGCAGCATGCCTTTCGATTCACGCGCAGGCTGCAGGTTTTTGGGAATCTGCCCGCGGTTCATGGCGATCGCCGCGTTGGCCAGGTTCAGCACCTCCGGCACGCTGCGGTAGTTCACCTCGATCTTATGCACCCGTGCCCGCGGCCAGTGCTGGTCAAACTCCAGGATGTTCGAGACATCCGCCCCGCGCCAGGAGTAAATGGACTGCGCATCATCTCCCACCACCATCAGGTTTCCCTGCGGTCCCGTGAGCAGCTCCACCAGCCGGCACTGCAGGCTGTTGGTGTCCTGATACTCGTCCACCAGGACAAACTCGAACTGCCTGCGGTAGCGCTCCAGCAGGTCCTCGTTTTCCTCCAGCAGCTGCACGGTCAGCGCCAGCAGGTCGTCGAAGTCCATGCAGTTCGTCTCACGCTTCTTCTCCTGGTACAGCTTGCGCATTTTCAGAATGCCGGAGGCCACCTCTTCAAAGTAGGGATAGCGCGTGTGGATGATCTCCTTGAGGTCGCGCAGCGTGTTGTCAGCGAGCGAAAAAATATCTCCCAGCACCTCCGCCTTCGGAAAGCGGTACGTCGTGGTGTCGATGCCGCTGCTCCCCAGCACCGTCTCCATCAGGTCCTTCTGGTCCTCACGATCCATGATCGAAAAACCTTTGCGATAGCCCAGCCTTTCCGCATTGTAGCGCAGCAGCCGGTTGCCGATGGAGTGAAAGGTGCCGCCCCAGATGCGGCTGGCATCATGCGTCACGAGCGCCTGCACACGCTCCTGCATCTCCCGCGCGGCCTTGTTGGTAAAGGTCAGCAGCAGGATGGACTCGGGCTGAATGCCGTTGTCCAGCAGCCACGCCACGCGATAGGTCAGCGTGCGTGTCTTGCCGCTGCCCGCTCCCGCGATCACCAGCGCCTGGCCCGGCGGACTCGTCACCGCCGCATGCTGCTGCTCGTTCAGCTCCGCCTTGTAGTCGATGCGGGTGCTGGATTCGTGCGTGCTGTGCAGCGTGTAGTTGCGGGCCATGGTTGAACTAGGGGAAAGAGGTCAGGAGGTCAAGCTCGCTACGCTGTCAATCGGGGCAAGAGTTGCCTGAAACTCCATGCGGGGCTCTTTCGGCCGCTCCTGGACCTACTTCGGCAGCTGGATCAATCCGGCTCCCACTGCGGTGGCCGGGGCTTGCAGCGGCTCTGCGGTCCGCGTCAGCAGCGGAATGATGTTTGAACCGCCGTACCCCCGACCCAGAAGGTAGGTCACCACGCCGCTCGTGATCGCCGTGGCCTGCGAGGTGCCGCTGCCGATCACAAATTTGCCGTCGGAATATCCGGACACGATGCCAACCCCCGGGGCGACAAGCACCAGTCCCTGTCCCGAGTTCGAAAAATACGCCTGCGTACCGTTCGCATCGACCGCCCCCACGCTGAGCACACCCGGAATGCCCGCTGGCATCGAAAGCGTGGTTTGCTGATCATTGCCCGCCGCTGCCACCACCACGATGTTCCGGTTGATCGCATACCGCACGGCTTCATCCAGCACCGGAGAATCTCCCGCCGCGCCGAGGCTGATGTTGATCACCCGCGCCCCCAGGTCCGCAGCCTTGATGATGGCGGAGGATACCAGGGCCGTGTTGCTGTTGCCGTTGCTGTCTGCCACCCGGATGTCGAGCAGCTTGGCGGAGGGTGCAACGCCTCCAACGTTCGGATCATTCCCTGCGATCAGCGAGGCCATCGCCGTGCCATGGCCGTTGAGGGCGCTGCCATCATTCAGCATGTCGTAGTGCGTGATCTGCACATTGGCCAGAGAGGGATGCGCGGTGACGCCGGAATCAATGATGGCCACGGTCACTCCCTGACCCCAGCCGGACCGATTTCCCGCAGCACCGATGGCATCCAGCCCCTGTCCGCGAAACGGCGCCCGGCCACCGGGATTGGCCACGTCCGTTTGCGCAGGTGCGGCAGGCAGTCTCGGGATGCTTACGATGGGATTGGGACCCACACGGCTGTAGTCCGAGGCATGGGCATTAAGGTCTCCTTCCAGGGCCGCCGGATTTTGGAAGCGCACGCGCGCCATGCGCAGTTTCGAGTCGTAACCCAGCACTTCGAGCCCCAGCGCGGCGGCGCGCTCCCGGAACGCAGCCAGCGCCTCGGCACTGCGAAATGTGAGCAACGCCTCGTTCGGCATGGAGCCGGGCACATTGAGTGTGGCGATGGTGGTCGTGCTGGCAGGCGGCTCAGGCTCAGCGGGCATGGACACCTTGCTGGAAGGGGAGGCGGGCGCCTGCGGTACGGTCGCGGGATGCACTCTTTTGCCGGTTGGCGGTCGTTTGGTGCGGGCGAGTTCCGCTGCCAGCTTGGACTGCTCCTGGGACTCCCACATCAGCCATGCCACAGAGCTGGCCATGAGCAGCAGGGCGGCGGTGAAAACGATGACGGGCAGACGGGTGGGACGCATGAACGTTGGGCAATCCTCGCACATTCGCGTCGTGGCGCGAGTTCTGCTTTTGGAGAATCGCCGCACACTTTCTCAAACTGCCACCTTGTCGTCCCGCCGCGCACTGCCTAACCTCGCCCCATGTCGCAAACCAAGGAATCCTGGAGCTCACGTCTGGGAGTCATTATGGCCGTGGCCGGCAGCGCGGTGGGGCTGGGGAATTTTTTGCGCTTCCCGGGGCTCGCGGCGCAGTATGGCGGCGGAGCTTTCATGCTGGCGTATGCCATTTCGTTTCTGATCATCGCCCTGCCCATCGGGTGGGCGGAGTGGGCCATGGGACGCTATGCCGGCAGCCGTGGCTATCATTCCGCACCGGGTGCCTTTGCCGTCATCATCCGCAGGCCTTGGGCGAAGTACGCCGGTGTCATTGGCGTGATCATCCCGGTGGTCATCTATCTCTACTACGTCGTCATCGAAGGCTGGTGCCTTGGCTATGCGGTGAACTTTTGGACTGGCCGCCTGCATTTGCACGATGCCCAGGGCACCGTCGAGTATTACAATGCCTTCACCGGTGCGACGGCGGATGCAGCTTCCTTGGAGTTCAGCATGGACAAGACCCTGCCTTGGCTGCTGGCGGTGTTCGTCTTCAATTTCTGGCTGATCTATCGCGGGCTCTCCGGCGGCATTGAAAAAATGTGCAACATCGGTCTCCCGCTGCTCATCGTCCTCGCCATGGTGGTGCTGGTGCGTGTGCTTACCCTCGGCGCTCCAGATCCCGCCCGCCCGAATGACACGGTGGCAAACGGTCTCGGCTACATGTGGAACCCCAGCAAAGTTCTGGTGGTGCAGTCCACGACGGGCCATGCGGCAAAAATTCGCGAGGTCGTCGGCGCGCAGGCTCTCGCCAAGGCTGAGGCCGAAGTCGCGGCCAGCCATGGGGCGCTCGTCTTGAAAACCATTTCTCCCTGGACGCAGCTTGCCAATCCCAGCCTGTGGCTCGCCGCGGCGGGGCAGATCTTTTTCAGCCTCGCCGTCGGCTTTGGCATCATCATTGTCTATGCCAGCTACATGCGTCCAAAGGACGACGTGGTCCTCAGCGGTCTCACCGCCAGCAGTGCAAACGAGTTTTGCGAAGTGGCGCTGGGCGGTCTCATCACCGTGCCGGCGGCAGTGGCCTTCCTCGGCGTGGCAGGCATCGCCGGGCAGGCAGGGGTGGGTCTGGGCTTCAAGGTGCTGCCCCTCGTTTTTGCCCGCATGCCCGCCGGTTCGTTCTTTGGCGGCGCGTTCTTCTTCATGCTCTTTCTTGCAGCCATCACCAGCTCCATCGCGATGCTGCAGCCCGGCATCGCTTTTATCGAGGAGGCGCTCGGAGTCGGCCGCCGCGTCTCAGTCGCGCTGCTCGGTTTTCTCACCACCTCGGGCACCAGCCTCGTTGCTTACTACAGCCGCGATCTGAAGGCGCTCGATACCCTGGACTTCTGGGGAGGCACCTTTCTCATCTTCACTCTCGCCACCATTCAGGTCATCGTGTTTGGCTGGATCTGGGGCATCGACCGTGGTTTTGCAGAGATGAACAAGGGCGCGGCCTTCCCGGTGCCGCGCCTGTTTCGTCCCATCATCCGCTGGGTCTGTCCGGCATTCCTGCTCACCATCTTTGCCATGTGGCTCATGAAGGAAGTGCTGGGCATCGACCTCGTCACCTTCCAGTCAGGAGCCGCCTCCTCCTATGTCACGGATCTGTTTGGCCGTGAGGCCAGGCTCCCGGCGCAGCTCAGCATCGGGCTGCTGGTGGCGCTGCTCATCGTCTTCGTCCTCATGGCGGCACGCTCAAAGGCCTTCCGCCGTGCCGAGCAGGGGCTGGACAACCACTCAGCACCACCACCCAAATGACCACCTCCGGACTCATCGTCATGCTGCTGTCAGTCGGCACCGTCACCCTCCTCTTTGGCTGGTGTGTTGCCAAAGTGCTGTCCACCCCGCATGAATCCGAGAAGATTCATGGCGTGGACTTGCACGTGCCAGACAGAGATACGGACCGCTGATCAGACTGGCAGGTGGAAATACCCGTGGATGTGCGGGTAGCCGCGGAAGTACCACACAAACTCAGGACTTTCGATCTGCCACGTGTCCCAGACTTTGTCCTCGCCGATGTCGAATTTGCCGTCGTAGCAGGAGACAAACACCCGCTCCACCAGCTTTTTGTCCTCGATCGTCTTCATCGTGGCCGCCACGTCATCCGGGCGGAAGCACACCAGCATCTTGCGCATGGTTTCCAGCAGCTTGGCCTGCTGATCCTTGCTCAGATCCGCGCCACAAAGGCCCGGAAGGTCGGTTTTGCGCTTCTCGATCACCTTCGCCGGATTCTCCGGACGTGGCTCGGCGCCCACCAGGATCTTCGCCCTTTGTTTGCCATCCAGCGTCTGCACGAATTCATTGAAAAGCAGCCCCTGATACCAGAACGGATTGCCCTCGTGGTCCTTGGTCTCGTTGAAGGCTTTGGCAAAGTTGCCGTAAAAGATCGGCCTCCCGCCAAATCCCAGCCCCCGGTCGGTGGCGGCGTGGCAGCGGCGCGTCACATGGTGCCCGGTGTAGATGAACTCGAAGTCCTTGTCCTCCGGCGTGCCAAAAAAACCCACCGAAGGCGTGTTCTTGATGTTGCCCATCAGGTCCTTCTGCACCTGCCAGTTCATCTTTTCACGGTAGTCCTGATGATGAAATGACTCGAAAATCTGCCGCACCAGGTCCTGCTGGTCCTTGGTGTAAAACGTGTGCAGGCGCTGCTCCGGGCAGATATACCACCAGTTGCTCACGAAGCCACGTTTCGGATGATCCAGCGGCAGCAAAATCTTCGCCCGCTGCTCCTCGGTGAGACTCTTGTAGAACTGCACGGGCAGGGAATCCTTCTCAGCATTGACCGCCCTCAGGGATGGAAAGGCGGTGAAGGCCGCTGAGGCGCCCAGTGCACGCAGGATCTCGCGGCGACTGACAAACTTCCCGTCAAAGGGGGAGAGAAAGGTGTTCATGCTGCCATCCTCTCAGAATCTGCCGCAAAAGACCAGCAGGAAATCGAGAGCTCCAAAGTAACCTTCACCTGTGACTAAAGGGTTGGCTGCAGAGCGCTGGTCGGAATTGCCCTTTCTTTCAATTATATTCTTAGACATTCGCTAAATAAAATTTGCGCCTCCGGGATCTTTTTTGGTATCCAAAGAATTGGCGAAAATCATAAGCGCCACCTCAAATCCCTCTACGTATGAAACAAGGTTTGTCCTCCTCGCGGAGGGCGATTTACGCGCTGCTGTTTGTCTGTGTCGTCATTGCCGTCACGGTTTTTACATTTCTTAGGCCCCGGCTCTCGTCCCCCCCCGCCTCTGAGAATCAAAGCGCCAGTGTCGGCAGCCACAAAGATCCAGCCCTGCTCGCTTCCAACCATGACAGTGCAAAGCCCGCATCGCCTCCGACCGCAGGCGCCGTGCCGACCCCGGGTGGGCGGGAGGCTCAGAGCGTTCCCACTCCTCAGCCAGCACCTTCGGCGAATAACGGCAGGACGGTGGAAAACCAAAAGCCCGAGCCGCTGAAGGAGATCACGCTCAAACAGATCGAAGCGCTCATGGCGGAAAAGGAGACGCGTACACCAGCGCAGATCAAAATGGATTCCGCGTTGATTTATCTCGTCAAAGATTCACGCGGGGAGAAGATCGCCGGCGCTCCGCAGCTGCAGCTGGATGTGCAGCCTGATGCTCGCGGTCTGGTGGAAGTGGACATCACCGCCACCGTCAGCCCCGAACTGCTTGCGGCCATCCAGTCCAGCGGCGGTGTGGTGGTCAATCATTTTGCCTCCGAAAGAGCCATCCGTGCCAGATTGCCGGTGGTCGCGATGGAGTCGCTGGCCGGGCGCAAGGATGTGCAGACGATCCGGCAGGCGGACAAGATGATCACCAATCTGGGCTCTGTCGTGACAGAAGGAGACAGAGTCCATCGAGCGGATACGGCCCGCACCACTTTTGGCGCGACCGGGGCCGGCATCAAAATCGGGGTGATGTCAAACGGGGTGGACACGCTGGCCGCTTCCATAGCCAGCGGAAACGTCAACAGCAACGTGAGCGTCCTGCCCGGACAGGCAGGCACCGGAGATGAAGGAACGGCCATGCTTGAGATCGTGCAGGATCTGGCGCCCGACGCACAGCTTTACTTCGCCACGGCCAATCCTTCCACGGCGCAGTTTGCCCAGAACATCCGGGATCTGGCCGCGGCAGGCTGCACGGTCATCGTGGATGACGTGGGGTATTTCAGCGAGTCGCCCTTCCAGGATGCCACCGTGGCAAAGGCGGTGGTCGATGTTTCCGCCGCAGGCGTCATGTACTTTTCCTCCGCAGGGAATTCAGGCAACAAGGATGTGGGAACCTCCGGCTGCTGGGAAGGGGATTTCGTCAGCGGCGGTACGGCGACGGTCGGCAGCAAATCCGCGCAGGTGCTGGACTATGGCGGCGGGGTGACGTCAAACATCGTCAACTCCGGCGGCACAAACTACCGCGTGGATCTCTTCTGGGCCGACCAGCTGGGAGCCTCCAGCAATGACTACGACCTCTTCGTCATCGACTCCACAGGGGCGGTGTTGCGCAGTTCCACCACAACCCAGAGCGGCACCCAGGATCCGTACGAGTCCTCCGGCACGCTGAATGCCGGGGAGCGTGTCGTGGTGGTGAAGACCGCCGCGGCCGCCAGTCGCTTCATTCATCTCGATACTGGACGTGGACGGCTGACGGTCACCACGCCGGGCAAGATCCGCGGCCACAATGGCTGCTCCGCCGTCAATGCCTTTGGCGTGGCGGCTGTCAGCGTGGCCAGCGCCCCCTCTCCGGCTGTTTTTGTCGGAGGTGCCACCAATCCCCTCGAAACCTTCAGCACTGACGGCCCGCGCCGCATGTTTTATTATCCAGACGGGACGGCGATCACTCCCGGCGATTTTTCCTCAACGGGAGGGCAGGTTATCCAGAAGCCGGATATTGCCGCGGCGGATGGAGTGACCACTACAGTGCCGGGCTTCGCCCCGTTTTTTGGCACGTCGGCGGCTGCTCCTCACGCGGCGGCTATAGCAGCCCTGATCAGATCCAGCAATCCGGCTCTGACTCCAGCGCAGGTGCGCCTCGCCATGACTTCCACCGCTCTCGACATTCAGGGGCCAGGGGTGGATCGCGACTCTGGAAGCGGCATCGTCATGGCGTATCCCGCGCTGCAGGCCGTCTCCACCCCTGCCATCAGCGGTTTCAGCCCGGCCAGCGGTCTGCCCGGTTCGTCCGTGGTCATTTCAGGCATTGGCTTGTCCACCGTCACCAGCGTCAAGTTCAACGGCGTCAGCGCGACGTTCACGGCCAATTCTCCTTCGCAGATCACGGCCACGGTTCCCGCCGGCGCCACCACAGGTCTCATCACCGTGGCCGGGCCGCTTGGCAGCGCCAGCAGCGCGACTCCTTTCACCGTGTTTGGCTTCAGCCCCGCCATCGGCATCGCCGGCACGAATGTGGTGCTGACGGGGAATGGGTTTACGGGCGCCACCGCAGTCAGCTTCAACGGCACCAGCGCCTCGTTCACCGTCGATTCCGACTCCCAGATCACGGCCGTTGTGCCAGCGGGTGCCACCACCGGGACCATCAGCGTCACCACGCCGGGAGGCATCATCACCGGCAGCAGCACTTTCACCGCACTCAGCGGCGACGGCACGCCCACGATTGCATCATTCACACCTTCCAGCGGATTTGTCGGATCCAGTGTCACGATCACTGGCACCAACTACGTCAATGTCACCAGCGTGGCCTTCAACGGCGTTTCTGCCACCTCTTTCACGGTAAACTCACAGAGCCAGATCACCGCCACGGTGCCGGTGCCTGTTGGAAGTGTGACGGGCAACATCACTGTCACCACGGGATATGGCACCGCCACCAGCAGTTCACCGTTCACAACGACGGCTACACTGGCCTCCTTCAATGCGGCGACGGATGTGACAGTGGCCGGGAACGGCTTCACGGCTTCCGGGAACGTGTATGTGTCGCTTAATTTTGCACCTCCCACAGGGACAAACCTGACCCTGGTTAACAACACAAGCCTCAATTTTATCAGCGGAGCCTTCAGCAACCTGTCCCAGGGGCAGCAGCTCACGCTCAACTACAACGGCGTGGCCTACAACTTCGTCGCCAACTACTACGGCGGCACCGGCAACGACCTGGTACTGCAGTGGGCCAGCAACCGTGCTGTCGCCTGGGGCCTGAACAACAACAGCCAGCTCGGGAACAACAGCCCGAGCAGTGTGACGCTGCCGACAGGTGTCACCACCACGGGCGCACTGGCGGGCAAAACGATCAGCAAGATCGCGGCAGGGGGAAATCATACGCTGGCCTTGTGCACGGATGGCACGCTTGTGGCATGGGGTCTCAACTCCAGCGGACAACTGGGCAACAACTCTACGATCACTGCGGGTGATGCGGTCACCGTCACCGTGAGCGGCACCCCGCTGGCGGGCAAAACAGTGACGGCCATCGCGGCTGGAAACAGCCACAATCTCGCGCTGTGCTCTGACGGCACCCTGGTCGCCTGGGGAAGCAACAACAGCGGTCAGCTCGGCAACAATTCCTCGACCCAAAGCTCGGTTCCTGTGGCAGTGATCTCCTCGGGTGTCCTCTCCGGGAAGACGGTCACCTCCATTGCGGCAGGCAGCACTCACAGTCTGGCACGCTGCTCTGACGGCACGGTGGCCGCCTGGGGGCTGAACAGCAATGGTCAGCTCGGCAACAACGGCACGACTCCAAGCCTGGTGCCGGCGCTGGTGACGACGACGGGCACGGCCCTGGCGGGCAAGACGGTGACAGCAGTGGCCGCAGGCGGCACCCACAGTCTGGCGCTGTGCTCTGACGGCACCTTAGCGGCGTGGGGGCAGAACACCAGCGGCCAGCTCGGCAATAACAGCACCATACAAAGCCTCGTGGCGGTGGCAGTCAGCACTTCTGGTGCGCTGTCGGGCAAGGTGGTCTCGGCGGTTTCCACAGTCGAGGGGGCGTCACATAACCTGGCCCTGTGCACCGATGGCACTGTCGTGGCCTGGGGACTGAATGTTTACGGCCAGCTTGGTATCAACAGCACCACGAACAGCCTTGTTCCGGCGGCGTTCACCACCACTGGCACAGCGCTGGCCGGGAAAAACGTCACGGGGGTGTTTGCCGGGACCTCCCATAGCCTGCTTCTTTGCTCGGATGGCACCGTGGCGGCATGCGGCTTGGGTGTGAACGGCCAGCTTGGCAATGGCGGCATCTCCCTAAGCACCACAGCAGTGGCGGCTTCCACCGCACTCTTCTCCGGCAAGACGCTTGCATCCTTGAGCGGTGGCGGCTCGCATAGTGTGGCTCTGTGCACGGACGGTACGGCGGCGGCCTGGGGTTATAATTTCTATGGCCAGCTCGGCAACAGCACCGTTTACGCTCTGACACCGGGGCCTGTCAGCACCGCAGGCACGCTGCTCTCGGGGAAAACGCTTTTGGCGGTAAGCACGGGCAGCAGTCACAGTCTGGCGCTGTGTTCGGACGGCACTCTGGCCGCCTGGGGCAGCAACAGCAACGGCCAGCTTGGCAACGGAACGGTCGTCAGCAGCTACGTGCCCGGTGCGGTGACTATGACCGGCGCACTTGCGGGCAAGACCGTGATCGCCATTTCGGCCGGGCAACTGCACAGCCTGGCGCTGTGCTCGGATGGAACTGTGGTTGCCTGGGGGTACAACGCCAATGGTCAGCTGGGCAACGGCAGCCCAACGCAAAGTTTGGTTCCTGTTGCCGTCACGACCACTGGGACGGCGCTTGCCGGTAAAACGGTCGTCGCCATCTCCGCCGGTGGATCGAGCAGCATGGCGCTGTGCTCTGACGGCACCGTCGTCACATGGGGACTCAACAGTAGCGGCCAGCTGGGAAACAACAGCACGACCGTGAGCCAGGTGGCCGTCGCTGTCAGTACCAGCGGAACAGCGTTGAGCGGCAAGTCCGTGGCTGCCATTTCCATGGGGCAGGCCTACAGCCTGGCTCTCTGCTCCGACGGCACGGTGGTCGCCTGGGGCTTCAATTTCTATGGGCAGCTGGGCAACAACAGCACCACGCAGAGCACCATCCCGGTTGCGGTCAGCACCAGCGGTGTTCTGAGCGGCAGGTCGGTGGCTGCTGTCAGCGCAGGCCTTTACCATAGCCTGGCTCTGTGCACGGACGGCACCTCGGTCGCCTGGGGTAACGACTCATATGGCCAGCTGGGCAACAACAGCCTCACCAACAGCCTTGTGCCGGTGGCAGTCACCACCAGTGGTGTGCTCAGTGGCAAGTCAGTGACCGCCATTTCTGCAGGTCAGTATCACAGCCTGGCCTTATGCTCGGACGGTGCGGTGACCGCCTGCGGCAACGCCGTTGACGGTGAGCTGGGCAACAACAGCCAGGTGCAGAGCAAGGTGCCCGTCCTTGTGAACTCCGCGTCTTTGGCGGCGGGCGAGCGCTTTGTTCAGGTCTCCAGCAGCGGGACGGCCTCCCACACTCTCGCCATCGTGGCCGGGCCCCCCGCTCCGCTGCTCGCGGTGCAGCAGCCGGCGGGAACCAGTCTGAGCAATGGCAGCAGCGGGGTCGATTTTGGCAGCTGCACCGTCGGAGCCTCCACCAAACGCACCTTTACCCTTCTCAACAACGGCACTGCGCCCCTGACGGTTGCAGGCATCACCTTTGATGGTGCGAACGGTTCCGATTTTGCTGTGACATCGGCTCCGGCCAGCACAGTCGCCGTGGGGGCAAGCACCACGTTTGCAGTTACCTTCACTCCTGGTGCGGCGCTGGGCCGCGGCGGAGTGCTGCACCTCAGCAGCAATGATCCTGTCAACGGCTCCTTTGCCATCAATGTCTCAGGCACGGGCGGGGGCACATTGGCCGCAGTGTACAATTCAGGGGCCGCCGTCCCCATCAGCGCCGCCAACTTTACCGCCACGGGCAGCACCGTGAACTTCAGCCTCAACTATGCCCCGGCCACAGGCGCGAGCCTCATGGTGGTGCGGAACACCGGCCTGAGTTTCATCAACGGCGCATTTGACAACCTGACGCAGGGCCAGACCGTCTCCCTCAACTACAACGGATACATCTACAGCTTCGTCGCCAACTACTATGGCGGCACGGGAAACGACCTCGTGTTGCAGTGGGCCGGCAACCGCCCCATGGCCTGGGGGCAGGACGTTTACAGCCAGCTTGGCAACAACAACCCGATCAACTTCCTGGTTCCCACCGGGGTCGTTACCACGGGGGTGCTGGCCGGCAAGACGGTGACAAAGATTGCCGCGGGAAGCTCACACACTCTCTTCCTATGTTCGGACGGCACGCTCGCTGCGAGCGGACTCAACTCCAACGGCCAGCTGGGAAACAACAGCACCACCCAGAGCATGGTGCCGGTGCTGGTGACGACGAGTGGCGTGCTCGCTGGCAAGACCGTCGCTGCCATTGCCGCGGGCACCTACCACAGCCTCGTACTTTGCTCGGACGGAACGCTGGCCGCATGGGGCTACAATTCCAACGGCCAGCTGGGCAACAACAGCACGACCCAAAGCACGGTGCCCGTGCTGGTGACGACAAGTGGTGTCCTCAGCGGCAAGACCGTCACGGCGATATCTTCCAATGGCTACCACTGCGTCGCCCTGTGTTCGGACGGCACGGTGGCCACCTGGGGCTACAACAACTATGGTCAGCTCGGCAACAACAGCACGACCCAAAGCACAGTGCCCGTGCTCGTCACCACCACCGGCACGCCCCTGGCTGGAAAAACCGTCACCTCAGTTTCTGGTGGCTTATACCATAACCTGGCCCTGTGCTCGGATGGAACCACGGTCGCCTGGGGCTACAACTCCAGCGGCCAGCTGGGCAACAACAGCACCACCAACAGCTCGGTGCCGGTCGCTGTGACCACGGCCGGCACGGGACTTGCGGGCAAAACCGTCACCGCATTGTCTGCCGCAGGCAGCCACAGCATGGCCTTGTGCTCGGACGGCACGGTGGCCGGCTGGGGAGACAACTTCTATGGCGTGATTGGCAACAACACCACGACTAATTCCAGCGTGGCAGTGCTGGTCAGCTCCTATGGCGCTCTGGTGGGCAAAACGGTGACGGCGATCGGAGGTGGCAACGTACACTGCCTCGTGCGCTGCTCAGACGGTTCGCTGGTATCCTGGGGCTACAACAGCAGCGGTCAGCTGGGAAACAGCAGTGTGATCGTGCAAAGCAACCTGCCTGTGCTCGTCACGACAGCGGGCACTCCTCTGGCGGGCAAAAGCGTGTCCTCCATCGGCGTCGGACAAAACCACAATTTCGCCATCTGCTCGGACGGCACGCTTGCCGGTTGGGGCGGTGACTTCAATGGTCAGCTGGGGAACAATACCCCGCAGTATTTCTCTGCTCCGGTGGCCACGGTCACGGCGGGCACTCCGTTGGCCGGGGTGTCTGTCATTGCGGAGGCGGCGGGGCTGTATCACAGTCTGGCGTTGGGTTCTGATGGCGTTATCAGTGCTTGGGGCTCCAACACCGCCGGCCAGCTGGGTAACGGCAGCACGACGAGCAGTCTGATCCCAACAGCGGTTTCGCAGCTTGGGGTGATGTCTGGCAAGACGGTGGTCGATCTTGCCGCAGGGCCGTCACATAGCCTGGCTTTGTCTTCGGATGGCATGGTGTTCGCCTGGGGCTACAATTTCTACGGCCAGCTGGGCAACAACAGCACCACCAACAGCAGTGTGCCGGTGGCAGTTATCACCACCGGAGCGCTGGCGGGAAAAACAGTCGTCGCCATTTCTTCCGGGCAGGGTCACTGCATGGCACTTTGCTCAGACGGAACTGTGGCCACGTGGGGGTATAATTCAAGCGGTCAGCTGGGCAATGGCACAACTACCAACAGCCTCGTGCCCGTGGCAGTGACCACCAGCGGTGCGCTGGCTGGGAAAACGGTCATCGCCATCGCCGCAGGGCAGTATCACAGTCTGGCGCTTTGCTCTGACGGCACCCTGGTGGCCTGGGGCTACAACACGTATGGCCAGCTCGGAAATGCCAGCACCTCCCAGAGCACGGTGCCCGTTGTCGTGACACCCATCGGAAAGACCGCAGTCGCCATCGCCGCAGGTCAGTCTCATAGCCTCGCTCTATGTGCCGATGGCACCGTCTTCGCCTGGGGCTACAATTTTTACGGTCAGCTGGGAAACAACACCACCAGCAACAGCTCAGTTCCAGTGGCTGTCAGCGTCGGCGGCACGGCGTTGTCTGGAAAGTCCGTGGCGTCGATCACGGCTGGAACGTACCACAGCACGGCTCTTTGCTCAGATGGCAGCCTCGCCTCCTGGGGATATAATCTGGAAGGAGAGCTGGGCAACAGCGATATCACCAACAGTTCCGTGCCGGTGGCCGTCAGCACCGCCTCGTTGGCCGCCGGAGAAGTTCCCGTGCAGACGGTCAGCGGCCAGAGCGCCTACCACACGCTGTCCGTGGTCGCCACCCCGCTGACACCACAGATCGGCGTGCAGCAGCCTGTGGGAACCAGCCTGGCCAGTGGCAGCAGCACGGTGGACTTTGGTGCCAGTCCCACAGGTACGGGCACCTCGCAGGTTTTCACGCTTCTCAACTCAGGCGCAGCTCCGCTCAATATTTCCGCAGTCACCATCAATGGCACCAACGCTGCTGACTTCGCGGTGACTACGGCGCCTGCCTCCGCCATTGCCGCCGGCGGCAGCTCCACCATGACCGTCACCTTCACCCCTTCGGCCACTCTTACCCGTACCGCCGTGCTCCACATCGTCAGCAACGATCCCGCGACCGGTTCTTTCGACATCAATCTCACCGGCTACGGCGCCCTGGCTCTGGCAGCCACCTATAATTCCGCCGCCACCGTCCCGCTCACCGCCGCCTCCTTCCTGGCCACCGGCAGCACCGTCAGCTTCACCCTCGGCTACGCCCCTACGGTCGGCACCAGCTTCACCGTCGTCAACAACACCGGCCTCGGCTTTATCGGTGGGCGATTCAGCAACCTGGCGCAGGGACAGGACGTGACCATGGTCTATGGTGGCAGGACCTACCACTTCGCTGCCAACTACTACGGCGGCACCGGCAACGATCTCGTCCTCCAGTGGGCCTACAACCGACCCATGGCATGGGGCATGAACATCTACGGACAGCTCGGAAACAATGCTCCCTCGACTTACACCTTGCCTGTGTCAGTGATCGGAACGGGTGCGCTTGCTGGCAAGAGGGTGGTCTCTGTTTCCGCCGGCGAAAATCATACGCTGGCACTCTGCTCCGACGGTACGGTGGCAGCCTGGGGACTCAACTCCAGCGGTCAGCTGGGCAATAGCAGCACGACGCAGAGCGCCGTTCCCGTGGCGGTCAATACCAGCGGAGTGCTGGCTGGCAAGACAGTCATTGCGATCTCTGCCGGAACTGTCCACAGCATGGCGGTTTGCTCCGACGGCACCTTGGTCACATGGGGCAACAACAGCAGCGGCCAGCTTGGCAACAACACCACCACCCAGAGCCCCTCACCGGTGCTGGTGACCACCACGGGGGTGCTGGCCGGCAAGACCGTCACCGCAGTAGCGGCGGGCTATTTTTACAGTCTGGCGCTGTGTTCGGACGGCACGGTGACTGCATGGGGATCCAACCCCTACGGCCAGCTGGGCAACAACAGCACCACCCAAAGCAACGTGCCGGTGGCAGTCGTCACCACCGGTGTGCTGGCAGGCAAGACCGCTGTGTCCATAGCTGCGGGCACTTACCACAGCCTCGCGGTGTGTTCGGACGGCACGGTGGCTGCCTGGGGCTACAATGCCTACGGCCAGCTAGGAAACAGCACCACCACCAACAGCTCGGTGCCAGTGGCGGTGACCACCAGCGGCGTGCTGTCTGGCAAGACCGTCACGGCAGCATCAACCGGCAGCTACCACAGCCTGGCGGTATGCTCGGACGGCACCACGGCTGCGTGGGGATACAACAACTATGGTCAGCTGGGCAACAACAGCCTCTCCTCCACCAGCAGCATTCCTGTGGCGGTGACCACCAGCGGGACGGCGCTGGCCGGCAAGACCGTCATCGCAGTGTCCGGTGGCAGTTACCACAGCGTGGCATTGTGTTCGGACAGCACCGTGGCCGCGTGGGGTAAGAACTCCACAGGGCAGCTCGGCAACGGCGGCTTCGGCACCAGCCTGGTACCTTTGAGTGTGAGCGCCGCGGGTGTTCTTGCCGGGAAAACCGTCACCGCTGCGGCGGGCGGGGGCAGTCACAGTGTGGCGCTGTGTTCTGACGGCTCCGTCGTAGCCTGGGGCAGCAACAACAACGGTCAGCTGGGCAATGACGGCTCCATCATTCCCATCATGCCCATACCCGTTGCCACTGCGGGGACGCTTTTGAGTGGAAAAACGGTCATCGCTCATGCAGTTGGCGGCAATCATTCACTGGGCCTGTGTTCGGATGGAACCTTGGCTGCGTGGGGCCTCAATGCCAACGGCCAGCTGGGCAACAATTCCACAATCAATACCAGTGTGCCGGTGGCGGTGACCACCAGCGGAGTCCTGGCCGGCAAAACTGTCATAGCGGTGTCTGCTGGTGCCTCGCATAGTTTGGCACTCTGTTCTGACGGCACCGTGGCTGCCTGGGGTCTTAATTCCACCGGCCAGCTTGGCAATAACAGCACGACGCAAAGCCTGGTGCCGGTTGCGGTCACCACCAGCGGTGTGCTGTCAGGAAAGACTGTCGTCGCGGTATCAGCCGGCTCTTCATACAGTTTGGCGCTGTGCTCGGACGGCACCGTGGCCGCCTGGGGCTTCAATTCATCGGGTCAGCTGGGCAACAACAGCACGACGCAGAGCCTGGTCCCGGTGCTCGTCAACACCAGTGGGGTGCTGTCGGGTAAGACCGTTGTTTCTTTGTCAGCGGGTTCTGCCCACAGCATGGCTCTGTGCTCAGACGGAACCGTGACTACCTGGGGCTACAACGGCTACGGTCAGCTGGGCAACAGCAGCACCACCCAGAGCTCCGTGCCAGTGGCGGTCACCACCAGCGGCGTGCTTTCTGGCAAAACCGTCACTGCGGTGTCTGCAGGCTATTATCACAGTCTGGCCCTGTGCTCAGACGGCACGGTGTATGACTGGGGCTACAATGTTTCCGGCCAGCTGGGCAACAACAGCACCACCAATAGCAGCGTGCCGGTGGCTGTGGTCACCACCGGAGTGCTGGCCGGCAAAACCGTCGTCTCCATCATAGGCGGGTATAACCACAGCACCGCCCTCTGTTCAGACCGCACGGCGGTCGCGTGGGGGTCCAATACGAATGGCGAACTGGGCAACAGCACCCTCGCCAGTTTTGTGCCTTCGGCTGTGACAGCCACTCCTTTGGTGCAGGGAGAGCAGTTTGCTCAGATCTGCGCCGGATCGAATGCATACCACAATCTAGCCATCGTCGCGCAGCCGCAGATGCCGGCCATTTTTGTGCAGCAAGGTGCCGGAGCCAACCTCGTCAGCGGAGCAAGCACCATCGATTTTGGAAGCACCACGGTGGGGGCTGGATTGACCCAGTCCTTCACCGTCGGCAACACCGGCAGGGCCGATCTGTCCATTGCTGCCATCACCATCGATGGCGCAAACGCCTCGGAATATGCCGTCACCACTGCACCAGCCAGCACTGTGACCGGTGGTGCCACCACCACGTTTGTGGTCACGTTTACGCCAGCAGGGCCGCTCAGCCGCAGTGCGGTGCTGCATCTCGCCAGCAATGATCCTAACACGAGCTCCTTCAATATCAATCTCGTGGGGACGGCTTCCGCCACTGTCACGGCAGCCTACAACTCGGCGGCGGACCTTTTGACTTCCGCACCATCCATCAACCTGACCGGCAGCTCGGTAAACTTTGCGCTCAACTATGCGCCTGTTCCCGGCACTGCCCTGACGGTCATCAACAACACTGGCGCCAGCTTCATCACCGGGCGCTTCATCAATCTGCAGCAGGGCCAGGATGTCGCCATGACCTATGCTGGCAAGACCTATCACTTTGTGGCGAACTACTACGGCGGCACGGGCAATGACCTCGTGCTCGTGTGGGCCGCCACCCGGCCCTTTGCGTGGGGACAGAACAGCTTTGGTCAGCTCGGAGAGAATGTGTCATCGACCTCCCTCGTTCCCGCGACGGTGAGCGCCTCCGGCGTCCTCGCGGGCAAAACAGTCACCTCTGTTTCTGCTGGAAACAACCACACCGTCGCGCTGTGTTCAGACGGCACGGTAGCCGCCTGGGGTTCCAACTCCAACGGCCAGCTTGGCAACAACGGCACGACGCAAAGCTCGGTGCCGGTGGTCGTCACCACGGGTGGAGCACTGGCGGGCAAAACCGTGACTGCAGTGTCAGCCGGTGGTTTTCACACGCTTGCGTTGTGCTCGGATGGCACGGTGGCGGCGTGGGGCTACAACCTCTACGGCCAGCTGGGCAACAACAGCACCACGCAAAGCAGCGTGCCAGTGACGGTGAACACAGGTGGCGCGCTGGCAGGCAAGTCCATCGTGGCGGTGTTTGCTGCCTATTACCACAGCGTGGCGCTGTGCTCAGACGGCACCGTGTTTACCTGGGGCTACAATGGCAACGGTCAGCTGGGCAACAACAGCACCACCAATAGCAGCGTGCCGGTGGCGGTGACCACCAGCGGCGTGCTGGCTGGGAAAACAGTCAGTGCGCTCGCTGTGGGGCAGTATCACAATCTGGCCTTGTGTTCGGACGGCACTTTGACTTCCTGGGGTTACAACTTTTACGGTCAGCTGGGCAACAACAGCACCACCAACAGCCTGGTGCCGGTGGCTGTGACTACCAGCGGAGCGCTGGCAGGCAAGACGGTGACCAAAGTGTCGGCCGGCTTCTCTCACAGCCTGGCGCTCTGTTCGGACGGCAGGCTCGTCTCCTGGGGCTACAACAACAACGGCCAGCTGGGCAACAACAGCCTCGTCCAGAGCACGGTGCCCGTGGCCGTCATCACCACCGGAGTGCTGGCGGGGAAGACCGTGACCCGCATGGCGGGCGGATTTGCACACACCCTTGCGCTTTGTTCAGATGGTACCTTCGCCGCCTGGGGCAACAACAGCAATGGCCAGCTGGGCAGCAACAGCAGTGCCACCAGCCTGGTCCCCGTGGATGTGAGCGGCGCGGGTGTGCTGGCCGGCAAATCCATCGCCGTACTCTCCGCTGGCAGCATTCATAGTGTGGCGCTCTGCTCAGACGGCACCGTGGCTTCCTGGGGCAGCAATTTCAACGGCCAGCTGGGCAGTGGCGGCGGCACCAGTTTCCCGGTGCCTATGCCCGTGACCATCACCGGTACACCGTTGAGCGGCAAAACTCTCATCTCTCATGCCGCAGGGGGCGCGCATTCTCTGGGGCTTTGCTCGGACGGCACCCTCGCCGCCTGGGGCAGCAACTCCAACGGCCAGCTCGGCAACAACTCCGCCTCCGACTCCAGCACGCCTGTGGCCGTGAGCAGCAGCGGAGTGCTGGCTGGCAGGACTGTGGTGGCCGTGGCCGCCGGCACCAGTCACAGCCTGGCCCTGTGCTCAGACGGAACCGTGGCCGCCTGGGGATACAATTCCAATGGACAGCTGGGCAACAACAGCACCACCGACAGCAGGGTGCCCGTCGCGGTCAGCACCAGCGGAGTGCTGGCTGGCAAGACAGTCGTTGCGGTCGCAGCTGGCAGCAGCCACAGCCTGGCACTTTGCTCAGACGGCACGGTGGCCGCCTGGGGGGCCAACTCCAACGGCCAGCTAGGCAACAACAGCACGTCGCAAAGCACCGTCCCCGTGGCCGTCAGCACTGCGGGAGTTTTGTCTGGCAAAACAGTCGTGGTGCTCACCGCCGGTTCGGGTCACGCCCTCGCCTTATGTTCAGACGGTACGCTCTACTCCTGGGGTTACAACGGTTTTGGCCAGCTGGGCAACAACAGCACTTCCAGCAGCAGCGTGCCCGTGGCCGTCATCAGCAGCGGCATCCTGTCAGGCAAAACGGTCTTGTCGGTCAAGGCGGGCACTTATCATAATCTGGCTTTGTGTTCAGACGGCACCATCGCCTCATGGGGCTATGGCGGCAACGGCCAGCTGGGCAACGGCACCACCACCAACAGCAGCGTGCCCGCGGGGATCGTCAACATTGGCGCGCTGGTGGGCAGGACGGTCACTGCAGTGTCCGCCGGTCTGACTCACAGCCTGGCGTTATGTTCGGACGGCACGGCCGCGACCTGGGGTTACAATCTCAACGGTGAACTGGGAAACAACAGCCTTACCACGAGCAGCGTGCCCGTTTTGGTAAGCACCTCTTCATTCGCCCCCGGCGAGCAGCCGGCTCAGCTCTTCTCCGGATCAAGTGCCTCTCACAATCTCGCCATCGTCGCGCAGCCTCTGCCATCGCCCCTGATTTCCGTGAAGCAGAGCGATGCCACCAGCCTCATCAACGGAGCCACGGTGGATTTTGGCGGTGCCACAACGGGGGCGAGCGTGACCCAGACTTTCACCGTGGGAAATTCAGGCGCCGTGGACCTCTCCATCACCGGCGCAACCATCGATGGGGTGAACGCCTCAGACTTCACCATCACCACTGCTCCTGCCAGTACGGTCGCCGCCGGTGCCACCACTGCGGTGGCCGTGACGTTTGCCCCCGGAGCCTCGCTGGGCCGCAGTGCGGCACTTCACCTTGCCAGCAATGATCCCTACACCAGCGCGTTCAATCTCACTCTCGTCGGCACCGGCGCCAGCAGCATCACCGCCACCTACAGCTCAGCGACGGACGTGCCCGTGACGACCCCTCTCATCAACGCGACCGGCACCGTGGTGAACCTCTCCCTCAACTACGTTCCCGTTCCAGGCACTCAGCTGATGGTGGTCAACAACACCGGTCTCGGACTCATCGGCGGCGCCTTCAGCAATCTGGCGCATGGGCAGGCCGTGAATCTCAGCTACAACGGAGTGACCTACAAGTTTGTCGCCAGCTACAATGGCGGCACCGGCAATGATCTCGTGCTCCTTTGGGCGGGCAGCAGGCCGCTCTCCTGGGGCTGGAACAACAGTGGGGAATTGGGGAACAATTCCACCACGGACAGCCTCATTCCCGCAGCGGTGACTACGGCAGCCACGCCACTGGCCAGTCGCACTCTCCTGGCTCTCGCGGCTGGCTATCAGCACAGTCTCGCGCTTTGCAGCGATGGTACTCTCGCCGCATGGGGCATGAACGCCAACGGCCAGCTCGGCAACAACGGCTTTGGCAACAGCAACCTGCCGGCGCCCGTGACCACCGTGGGCACTGCACTGGCTGGAAAAGTGCCGGCCGCCATCTCGACAGGCTACGGACACAACGTGGTTTTGTGCACGGACGGTTCTCTTGCTGCCTGGGGGCTGAATTCTTTCGGCCAGCTGGGGAATGGAACCACCACCAACAGCGGTCTCCCCCTGGCCGTCACCACGGCAGGCACGGCGCTTGCGGGGAAATCTGTCGTGGCCGTCAGGAGCGGTTTTTATCACAACCTTGTGCTTTGTCAGGATGGCAGCCTTTCCACCTGGGGGTACAATTTTTACGGGCAGCTTGGCAACAACACGACCCTCAACAGCGGACTGCCAGTGGCGGTGATCACCACCGGCACGCCGCTGGAGGGCAAATCCATCGTGGACATCGCATGTGGCTACACCCACAATTTGGTTTTGTGCTCAGACGGCACCCTCGCGGCCTGGGGTTACAATGCCAACGGCCAGCTCGGCAACAACAGCACCAGCAATAGCAGCCTGCCGGTCGCTGTGACGACAGCTGGCACCCCTCTTGCGGGGAAAACCATCGTGGACATGGCATGCGGCTACTGCCACAACGTGGTTCTGTGCTCAGACGGCACTCTTATCACCTGGGGCTACAACAACAACGGCCAGCTTGGGATCGGCAGCACCACCAACAGCCTTGTGCCCGTGGCGGTGACCACGGCGGGAACTCCGCTGGCCGGCAAAACCGTCATCTCAGTTTCGGCAGGCTATTACCAGTCTGCTGCCACCTGCTCAGATGGAACCGTGGTCACCTGGGGCTACAACAGCAATGGCCAGCTGGGCAACAACAGCACCACCACCAGCACGGTTCCCGTTGCGGTGAACAACAGCACGCTCGCCACGGGAGAATCCTTCATGCTCGTTGCCGGTGGCCCCGCTGCCTATCACGCTCTGTCTCTGGCAGCCGTGCCAAACCTTTCCTCCGCCGCCACGCTTGCCGCGACTTCAGTCACTGGCACCACAGTCACTCTTAATGGCACGGCCAATGCCAACGGTGGCGCTGCTGCGGTGTCTTTTGACTATGGTCCGGACACCTCCTACGGCAGCACGATTGTGGCAGTTCCCGCCACCATCACGGGCAGCACCAGCACCGCTGTGAGCGCGGCTCTCACCGGCCTCACTCCCGCCACGACCTACCACTTCCGCGCCATCAGCACAAACGGCGCGGGCACGGTCAACGGTGCAGACATGACCTTCACGACGCCAGACACCAATGCCAGGCTCTCCGGCCTTGCTCTGAGCACAGGTGTGCTCTCACCAGCCTTCAGCAGCAATGTCCTGGCCTATTCAGCGGGAATGCCGAATGCCACCACCACGTTCAGCGTCACACCTGCCGCAGTCAGCAGCAGCGCCTCCATCACGGTCAATGGCATTGACGTAACTTCAGGAGCCGCCAGCTCTTCCATCACGTTCGCTGGCACCAGCACCTCGGTTGCTGTCGTCGTCACAGCCCAGGACGGCACCACCACGCAGACTTACACGCTGAACGTCACCCGCAACACGACGTTCCAAGACTGGGCGTATGCCAACAATCTCAACGGCGCCACCGTCACTGCTTCCACGGACTCAGACGGCGATGGCGTCACCGACATGCTCGAGTACGCCTTTGGCTCCAATCCGACGACTGCCAGCAAGAACATCCTGCCCACCGCGGGCACCGGCCTCAATCCTGCGGATGGCAAGCACTACCTCTCCTACAGCTACCGCAGGCGCATTGCTCCAGGCAGCATGACTTACAGCATCGAGACCTCTGCCAGCCTCACCGGTTGGTCGGCCATTCTGCCGCAAAATCTTGAACAGGTCGGCTCCGCCACACCCACCGGAGACGGCGTCACCGAAGTGGTCACCTTCCGCCTGCTGCCCTCCATCGAGTCAGCACCGGCTGCCAGGTTCGTCCGCTTGAAAGTCACCCCTTGATCGGAGGCGGGTCGCCCCGTGCTTAGGCCGGCGTCTTCACATCCGCCATGTATTCGCGCACGGCTCGCATCGTCTCGCCAGCTACGTCGGCGCGTGCTTTGGCAAACGGTGGTCGAAACCACGGGAAGCTGCCCAGCAGGTCAGGCGTCACCAGCACCTGCCCGTCGGTTGCCGTCCCTGCGCCGATGCCGATGGTGCAGGCTTTCACCAGGCTTGTGATCTGCGTGGCCACGTCCGGCACAATGCTCTCCAGCACCATCGCCACGGCTCCGGCTTCATCCAGCGCCTTCGCATCCGCGATCAGATGATCGATCGACTCGGCGGTCTTGCCTTTCTTCTTGTACCCTCCTTCCTCCTTCACGCTTTGCGGCAGCATGCCGATGTGTCCCACAAACGGAATGCCTGCCGCGATGATGGCGCGCACCTGCGGCAGCACGCTGACTCCGCCCTCCAGTTTCACACATGCAGCACCGCAGTCCATCAGCCGCTTGGCATTCGCCACCGCCATCTCCGGCGTGGTGTAGCTGGCGTAAGGCAGATCGGCGATCACGGGCGCGCGCTTCACACCCCGGCACACGGCGCTGGTGTGGTGCAGCATCATTTCCATCGTCACACCGGTCGTGTCCGGCAGCCCCAGCACCACCATGCCGAGCGAATCGCCCACCAGCAGCAGATCCACGCCGGCCTCATCCAGCATGCGCCCCGTGGGGTAGTCATAAGCCGTGAGCACGGCCAGCTTCGGGCCGTTTTTTTTGTACTGGGGAAGTTCGTTGAGAGAAGTGAGCATGAACGGTCGAGTCAAAATGGAGAGCGCACCTTCGTGCGAAGGAGCAGGATGAAGGCAGTTAGAGGATACAGCACACCGAGCGCCACGCCGATGTAGCCCGAGGCGAGGGTGACGTTTCGCGTCGTGTTCACCATATCGGGATTTTTCACCTGCTCCAGAGTGTAGGCCAGGGTGAAGGGCAGGGTATAGCTGACGGTGAGCCAGCCCGTGAAGACTGCGGCCACGATGCCATAGAAAGCGCAGCCGATGGCGGCTTTGCGCGCAAGCCTGCTGGCGCGCAGCAGGCCCACGCCGGAAACGAACTGTACCACCGCGTAGAGCGCGCCCGGCAGAAAGAGCGCCCGCATCGTCGCGGCATAGCTGTCATTCCCGCGCATCATCTCCGCCATCAGCCCGGTCTGTCCTTCCAGCGGAGCAAAGCACAGCGCCGCGTTCCTGAGCAGGCTCACCAGTCCAAAGCTGCCAAACAGGATGAATACGCCGCCGATGATCTGCAGGAGGGCGTTGGGCTGGGCGGAAGACGGCGGGGAAGAATCCATGAATGCCGCACTAGGGCAGGCACGGCATTCTCTGTCACGCTGAAAATCATGCGTGACATATCAGAGCGTATGCGTTGAATAGTGCGGCTGCCTGTTTTTACCCAGCCCGACCAACCATGAAAACACTGCTTACCCTCCTCGCCTTCACGGCTTCTCTGACCCTTAACAGCATGGCCGCAGATGCGCCGGTGAACTCTGAGTGCCCCGTCTGCCACAAGGATGCCCGTCTGATTTTCCGCAGTAATACGAAGGACGGCCGCGTCATTTTCGCCACGTCCGAGTGCAAAGAAAAGTTCGACAAGACTCCTGGCAAATATCCGGTGAAGAAGAAATAAGCGGCCATAATCCGCGGCGTGGCGGCTGATCCCCTCAGCCGCCTTTTTCAAAACATCACTCCGCCCTTGAGTCGCTGGCAGGCTGGCGCATAGACTGCGGATTCTCTTCTCATGTCATCCAGCCTCACGGACACACTTCCTCATTCTGCAGCGCTCGACCGCGCTAGGCGCAAGGCCTACTGGCATCTCCTGCCACTGCTGTTCGTCAGCTACATGATCGCTTATGTGGACCGCCAGAATGTGGCGGTGGCCAAGCTGACGATGACCAAGGATCTCGTCGGCTTTGACAATGCGGTCATTGGTTTCGGTGCCGGCATCTTTTACATCGGCTACGTGCTGCTGGAGATCCCCGGCACGCTCATGGTGGAGCGCTGGAGCGCGCGGAAGTGGATCTGCCGCATCATGATCTCCTGGGGCCTGATGGCGGCGCTCACCGCAGCGGTCACCTCTCCCTGGCAGTTCTATTCGGTGCGCTTCCTGCTGGGACTTGCTGAGGCGGGCTTCTTCCCAGGCGTGATCGTTTACCTCACCCACTGGTTTCCCAGCCGCGACCGCGCACGCGCGCTGGCCATTTTCCTGGTGGCTGCCCCGCTGGCGCAGATCCTCAGCCCCTGGCTCTCCTTCAAGCTGCTCAAAATTGGCGCGGATGCAGCGCATCCGCCGCTCCTTGGCATGGTCGGCTGGCAGTGGGTGTATGTCTTCTGGGCGCTGCCCGCCATCGCCTTGGGAGCCATCGTCTTCTACAAGCTGGTGGACCGGCCCGGGCAGGCGGCATGGCTGACGGCAGAGGAGAAGACCGCGCTCGAAAACGAACTCGAGCGCGAGCGCGGGCTGACCACCAAAGGCAAACGCATGACGGTGCTCGAAGCTCTGCGGAATCCCAAGGTGCTGATGCTGGCGCTGGCGTATTTTTGCATGACCACCGGCAGCATCGGCATGGAGCTGTTCATGACCAGCATCCTCAAGGACTGGTATAAACTGAAGGATGAAATGCTGCAGTGGCTCATCATCTTGCCGCCCGCCGCAGCGCTGGTGGGGCAGTTGGTGGCCGGTTGGAGTTCGGACCGGTATAAGGAACGCCGCTGGCATGCCATCGTACCCATTGTCCTTGGCTCGGCCTCCATGGGCCTTCTGCCGCAGACGCAGGGCAGCCTGGTGCTGACGGTCATCTGCTTCATGGCCGCATTCACCGGGTTCAAGAGCTACATGCCCGCCTTCTGGGCACTGCCGAGCATGTTCCTCACTTCTGCCGCGGCTGCGGGCAGCATTGGCCTGATCAACTCACTTGGAAATCTCGGCGGCGCCTTTGGTTCCACGCTGCTCGGCACCGTGCAGACCATGACCGGGTCTTATGTGGGCGCCCTGTACTACATGTGCTGCTCCGCGCTCGTCTCAGCCTCCATCATCTTCGGCTTCTTTGCTCTGAGGAAAAAGGAGGCGGAATCAGATCGCTCATGAGGCGAGTGATGCGCCTCCTTCCCAATGAAACCCGGCCAGCATAACAAGCCAGACACGCCGCTGGAGCGCGACATCGCCATTCACATCTTCACCGCCTCCGCGGCCATGGTAGGCGTCTGCCTTACCGTCATCAGCATCGTGCAGACCTTCACCCGCTCCCACATGGTGCAGACGGTGGTGGACGAGATTCTCGCTGTGAATGCCATGCTGTTTCTCTGCGCCTGCTTTCTCTCCTACTGGGCGCTGCGTACCCGCAGCGTCAGGCGCATGCACCGCGTGGAGTCTGCGGCAGACGTCATCTTCCTGCTCGGCCTCTCCGGCACCGTTCTGGCCTGCGGCATGATCGTCTGGGCCGCCGCGGGTTGAGTGATTTGCTTCCTTTATTGGGCGGTCGCGTTACATTCTGCCCGCCTCCTTGATGCTTGGTGATAACTCACAAGCCTTTGCGAGGTTTAATGTCTGTCACCGTCCATGCGCTCCAACCCCGAGGATTTTGAAAACCTGCCGTCTGCGGATGACGAGTTGGGGAAGGGGATGCCACACGCCGCGCACCGGCAGCAGACTGACTTCAAAAAGAATCGCCCCACCGAGAAAGTCCCCGCGACTCGCGGCGCACCAGCCACTCCGCGTGACACGATCAAAAAGACGCCCAAGCTGCCTCCACTGCCTGCGCGCAAAGCACCGGTCAGACGCCACAACATCGCCCACGTGGATGCCTCCATCCTTCCTGCGGAGTCATGGCGCCAGCGCTGGGAAAAGTGGGGCGGACGCTCGCTCGCGCTGAGCATTGGTATTCATCTTCTCATTTTGACCGCCGCGGCGCTGATCGTGGTGCATCAGGTCACCGACCGGCAGATGGATTTCATCCCCGGTGGCAGCACGGTGCAGGGACAGCAGGCGGAGGAGGCCCTGCAGCACAAGATTCAGCAGAAGAAAAACCCCTGGTTGAAGCAGCCCGTGCCCAATCGCAAACTCGCCGTGGTCGGCAGCCTGAACAAGATCGTGCTGCCGACGGATATGCCTGACCTGCTCGACATGTCTCAGACGCCCAAGCTCCTGAGCGCTGGCGGCGCTCCCAGCAGCGGGACCAGCGGACTTGCTGGCGCGGCAGGCAGTTTTGGCAAGGGCATGGGCCTCGGTTCTCACAGCGGCACCACCCTCGGTCCTCTGTTTGGCCTGAACCTCAAATCGAAAAAGCTGGCTGTGGTGCTGGACGTCTCCGCGTCCATGACCCCGCACCTGGAGCGTGTGGTGAAGGAGGTGGACAAGGTGGCCAGAGGCAGCGTCGTCGTCCTGTATTTCGGCTGCGGTTTGGACGAACCCAAGAAGCCGCTCGTGGGCACGAAGGTCTTCCGCACCAACACCGTCGAGTTTGAAAAATTCTGGCGCATGGGGGGCGCCACCTTCATGGAGACGGCGGCCTACAAGATCAAACCCAATGACCCCATTCCCAGCAAGGATCTCTTCCTCCAGCTCTCCCGCCGCCCGCAGACCTACTTCATTCACAACGTCGGTGTCGGCTACGCCTGGCTGGCCCTGCTGAGCGATGAAGTTCGCAATGCCGACGGCCTCTACTGGTTCTCCGATTTTCAAGACACCGTCTCCTTCAAGCAGGTCTCCATCGTTCTCGAAAACCTGAAACGCCGGAAGCAGCGCCTCTACATTCACTCCTACGGCCGGGGGGCCAACTTTGACCTCATCAAAAACCAGCTCGTCATTCCCACCGAAGGAGATTCCTATGCCGAGGAGTGAGGAGGAGAGGTCTGCTGCCAGTTCAGGTCATCAAAGACGCGAGCGCCATCATGAGCATGAGGCCGTCCTCAATGATGGTGACGGTGGACATGGGAAGATTGAAAACCGTGCCGAGACATGCGCAGCGGATGCTCTTCTTTGACGCCACCGCCCTTAGCACGCCCACCAGGCTCACGAGCATGACCACTGCCGCAGCCACATTGACCCAGCGCGGCTGCCAGTCTGCCAGATAGGCAAGCCCGAGGGCAAATTCGATGAACGGATAAACAAGACCATAGGCTGGCACAGCCTGCGCCACCAGATCGTAGCTGCGATAGGCATCGCTGAAGCCGCGCAGGTCCAGCATTTTGAAAAATGAAAACGCGACGAAGAATCCGCCCATGAAGAGGCGCATCGACATCGCAGGATCAAAAACGCCGCGCGCAATGTTTGCTGCGGCGATGACCAGCAGCAGGTATCCAAGCAGAATGAGAAGCGGGCGGTAAGTCTGCGCGTTTTTTGCAGGCGCTGCCGGCGAGGCATCCGGCACGGGTTGGTCCACGCGGTATTTGCCGAGGGGTTTCAGCCAGTCGTTCATGGCCTCATCGCTCAAGGCCGAACGTGTGGTGATGCGGGCCTCCGAGGGCTGGAGCGTGACTGCGGCGTCCAGGATGTCCGCGTGTTCGAGCAGACGGGCAGTGACTTTTTGCACGCAGGACCCGCAGGAAAGTCCGGCAAGAGGGAATGTTTGAGGAAGTGACATGGTTGTTAGAGAATGGTTGGTCTGGATGCCGCCGAACGCGGCGCATCTTGTCTGGGCCGCCCTTGGCCGCCTGCGCGAGTGCGCAGGCGGCGGTGGCAGGGGCGTGGCTATTGAAGCTTGCTCAGATACTTGGAGGGATTGGCCTCAAACTTTTTGAGGCAGGGCTTGCAGCAGAATTTGATCTCCTGGCCGTTGTGCACGGTGCTGACAGGCCCGCCCATGCTGTTGAGGTCATTGCCCGTCACCAGACAGACTTTGAGCGGATAGGGCTTGCTCCCGCCAGAGGCGGAAGAGCCCGGCGTCGCCGCACAGGAGGCAAGGCCAAGCAGAAGAGTGATGAGGAAGAGGCGGGTGTTCGTTTTCATGGGTCGTTGTTGTGTTTGGTTTTGGTGTGTTGCGTAGGTTCGATGGTTTGTTGCCATCAAAAGCGGATGATCAGGCCGAGGCCGGGGCCGTAGTCGCTGTGGTAGCTGGCGGAGAGGGAGATGTTGCGCTTGAGCGTGTAGTCCGCCCCAGCACTCCATTCCCAGCGGCTGCCGGTGTCATAAAAGGCGTAGCCTGAGGTGCCCAGACGTGGCGTGAGCTGAAAGCGCTTGGAGATTTGAAAGCGGCCGTTGCCGTTGCTGTCCACCGTGACGTCTGCCAGAAACATGAGCGGCAGCCGGTAGTTGAATCCAGCGATGGCCCGGTTGCCTCCGCCGTGGTTTGCAAAGCGGAATCCCGCGTAGGCCTGGAAGTTCATATTGAAGTAGCGCTGATAGATGGCGTCCACTTCGTGCTCGGTGGTGGGCGTGCGCCGCCAGCCCAGCTCCCAGGAGAGGAGCAGGTTGTTCTTCGGATTCATCCAGGAGAGCAGGCCGTTGCTCATCTGCGTTTGCAGCGAGGCCGCACCCCAGAAGTAGCTCATGTCATGGCTGTGCTCGCCGAGTCCGCTTGAGTGATGGTGAGATGCCATGCCAGGAGTGGCTGCCTTCATGTCCGGCGTCAATCCCGCCGCATGGCCCAGGCTTTCCGCCGCAGTCGCGTGGGTGGGCTGGTCATCCTCATAACGAAACACACGGGCCATGCCGCTCATCATGTGATAGAGGATGTGGCAGTGGAACATCCAGTCCTTGTCCTCGTTGGCCTCGAACTCCAGAGTCCGTTTGCTCATCGGCGGCACGTCCACCGTGTGCTTGAGCGGGGAGCGCGCTCCATTGCCCACGAGCAGCCGGAAGAAGTGCCCATGCAGGTGAATGGGGTGGTGCATCATCGTGTCGTTCACCAGTTCCAGTTCGATGACCTCGCCCTTTCTGATCTTCACATAGGGGGCTTCGGCGATGGTTTTGCCATCGAAGCTCCAAACGTAGCGCACCATGTCTCCCGTGAGGTGGAGCGTGATTTTTCGATGCGGCAGCTTTGCGGGCAGCGTGGTGTCGTGGGTGGCCTTCAGCAGTTTGTAGGGAGAGCCGGGCCGCGCGAGCTTCAGCGGCGCGCGGGGATCGCTCTCCTGCTCTTCCAGTGAGAGTGAGAGCATCTGGTCCATCTGATAAAGATTCGGTCGCGGAGGGCTTGTGGCCGGGTGGGGCGCTCCCTGTCCCATCAAAGCGGAGGCATGGCCGCTCCCATCCTGCGCCGTGGCACGCAGTTCATACTCACCACTGGCTGGGATGGTGACTATGAGGTCGTAGGTTTCAGCGATGGCCATGAGAAAACGGTCCACCTGCACCGGCTGCACAGGCGGCCCGTCAGCGGCCACAATCGTCATCGGCCCGGCGCTGGAAGTCAGATGAAAATAGCTCGCCGCGGAGGCATTGATGACCCGCAGCCTCACGCGCTCCCCGGGGCGTCCTCCGATGCGGGTCTGCCGCTGTCCGTTGATCAAGAAGGCGTCATAGCCCACGTCCGAGACATCCATGGGCACCATGCGGCTCCACTCGCGGCGGAAATAATCCTTTAGATTCCCACGCTTCCAGGCGCCGAGAATGGATTGCGAATTGTGGCGCATGATGCCGAAGTAGTCGCTGCCCCGCATGAGCATGCGCATGACTTCGTATGGCTCGATGTTCGTCCAGTCGGAGAGGATGAGCACCTGCTCCCGGTCCGCCTTCACCGGTTCTCCGCCGCGTGGCTCCACCACGATCCCGCCATAGACGCCGCTCTGCTCCTGCAGGTGCGTGTGGGAGTGAAACCAATAGGTGCCGCTCTGCCGCAGCGTGAACTGAAAGGTGTGCGTCTGCCCTGGCAGAATAGGCGGTGTGGTGACGTAGGGCACGCCATCCTCCTTGTTCGGCAGCAGCAGGCCATGCCAGTGCGTGGATGTTTCTTCATCGCGCAGGTCATTGTGCACGCGAATGCGTGCGAAGTCGCCCTCGCGGAATCTTAGCACGGGGCCTGGGATGGTGCCGTTGATCGTCAGAGCGCGGACTTTCCGACCCGCCGGGGCAAGGCGCTGCTCGGAAATGTGCAGATCGTATTCCACGACCCGCTGGCCGGGCGAGGGCCTGCTGTCCGCAGACGCGTCGCGGGCATGGGTTGCGGTTTGCGCCATGAGCATGGCGCAGCCAAGAAGGGAGAGAGCTTTCACTGGAAAATTGAATCAGGTCGTTGTCACGGGAAACCACGTCCGGACATGGCGGTGCCTGTGAATCAGGCGCACGATGCGCGGACACAATGCGTGTGTGTCAGACCTGACTTCAAGTCAGCAGGGAGCAGAAGAGGACCGTAAGCCGGACCTGCGTTCTCGCAGGCGCCTGCATGTCCCATGTGGGCCGATTCGTGCGGCCCTGGACGGCTGAGAAAAGCTTGGCTTGCGGAGCAGCCGTGCCGGCCTCCACCCAAATAATCTGTGGCAGAAGATCGCGTCCCGTTGCCGGAGGCTGGCTACTGGAGCTGGGCTGCGGAGTCTCCCCGGCATCGCTGATGCACCCACAGGCCGCGGCACAACACGGCATCATGCAATGCTTCTCTGGCGAAGCCACACAGGTCGATGCAAACAGCGGTACCGTCTGCGAAAGCAGCAGCACCACGGTCATCAAAGCCTGAAGAAGCGTTTTCATCGACGTAACTTCATTACGTCGCCCGAGGCCTGTCTTCAAAATTTTTTTTGCTTGGAATGTGCGGCAATTGCCACGTGGCGATCCATCCATGCCATCACCGCACCGGCACAAAACGCACGATGTTCCGGTGATACACCTCGCACTCCTTCTTGTGCATCCAGATGCTGAACCAGAACAGGAACGCACCAAAGATAACGACCACAAAGACGGGCACTCTGCCCTTCGGCGAGCGGGTCATAGCCAGCGCCGTGGCGCTGCACAGTGACATCAGGTAGTACGGCCATGACCAGTCCTTGCGCCGCTGCGTCTGCTCCTGGATCAGAGGCGCAAAATCCGGCGAACGCGTGGCAATGATGCGCGGCGTGGCCTTGTCGCGCAGATCAATGTAAGGCCACACACTCGCGCAAGAGACGCAGATCACCGCCAGCGCCAGCATGCGGCACTTCTTCTCGCCAAACAGGAAGGAGACGATCAGGAACGTCAGCCCGATCCCCAGCCCATACAATGGCAGCGGCTCCAGCAGCAGGTGCAGGTACTCGGGGTCGCAGATGCTCTGCCAGAGGGTGGTGAGTTCGCGCCACATGGTTGGGAATGGCGGATGCTGAATGACGAATGGGGCTGGTGCAAGAGCTTGCTCAATTCAGCCCGGCTTCCGCCAGACGCTCCTTCAGGTCACTCGCCAGCAGGGACTGCAGAATCTGCTCCACGCGGCCTTCCATGAACTGATCCAGATTGTACAGCGTCAGCTCGATGCGGTGATCGGTGACGCGGTTCTGCGGGTAATTGTAGGTGCGGATCTTTTCTTCACGACCACCGCTGCCAATGAGGCTCTTGCGGTTGGCGGAATACTTCGCGGCCTCCTCCTGCTGCTTCTTTTCCAGCAGGCGGGAGCGCAGGATGCTCAGCGCCTTCTCCTTGTTCTTGATCTGGCTGCGACCGTCCTGGCAGCGCACGATGGTGCCGGTGGGGATGTGCAGCACCTGCACGGCGGAGTCCGTGGTGTTCACGCCCTGTCCACCCGCGCCTGAGGAGCGGCAGACCTCGATGCGGACTTCATCGGGCTTGAGTTCGAAATCGACTTCCTCGGCCTCCGGCAGCACGGCCACCGTGGCAGCGGAGGTGTGGATGCGCCCCTGCGCCTCCGTGGCAGGCACGCGCTGCACGCGGTGCACGCCGCTCTCATACTTCATGACGCGGTAAACATCCTCACCGCTGATTTTGACGATGACTTCCTTCAGCCCGCCCACCTCGGAAGGGCTGCTGTCCAGAGGCTCGATCTTCCAGCCGCGCCCTTCCGCATAGCGCGTGTACATGCGCAGCAGGTCGGCGGCAAACAGAGAGGCCTCATCTCCGCCCGTCCCGGCGCGGATTTCCAGAATGACGTCGCGGCCTTCCAGCGGATCAGGCGGCAGGATGGACTCCTGAATGGCCTTCTCCAGATCCACCAGACGCTGCTCCAGCACCGGGATTTCGGCTGCCGCCATCTCGGCGAACTCCTTGTCCTCCTGCGACTTCGCCATCACCTTGTTCTCGGCCAGTTCTGCCTGCGTCTTTTCAAAGGCATCCCAGCTCGTGAGCAGGTTTTGCAGGCTGCGGTGCTCGCGCAGCATCTCGCCCGCCTTCTTGGCGTCGTCGTAGAAATTGGGGCGGCCGATGATGTCTTCGAGATCCGCGAAGCGGGTGCGTTTGCCGGCAATGACGCCTGAGTAGTCCATGGAAGAAAAGGGAAGGAAAAAGGAAGAGCTGAGACAAAAAGAAAACGGTGCCCAGCACGAGGCATGGGCACCGTTTGACTAAAAACAGGGAACTGGGAGCTACGCTTCGGCAGCGGCAGGAGCAGCGGACTCCAGCTTCGGAGCCGTGCGGCGGGCGCGGATGGAGCCGTAGCGCTGTGCGAACTTGTCCACGCGGCCGGCGGTGTCGATGAAGCGCTGCTCACCGGTGAAATACGGATGGCAGGCGGAGCAGATGCCGATACGAAGGTTCGGCACGGTCGAGATCGTGTTATACACAGCACCGCAGGTGCAGGTGATGGTCGTCTCTTGGGTTTTGGGATGGATGTTTTCTTTCATGGTGGTGGGGTCCCACGTGGTTCGACGAGGCGCGGTACGCAGCTTTCGCCGGGGCGTGGGGGCATTCAGAGTAATGGATTTTGAGGTTTGGTCAAGGGGGAGGAAAAGGGAATGCGGAGTTGCGGACTGCACTCTGTTTGATAGCTCGGACTTTTCTCCCGCGTTACCGCGCACAACCATGATCCACCGCTTCTGTCTCTTCCTCGCCTGCCTCGTTTTTTCCCAGCTCCAGGCGGCTCCGCCAAACGTGGTGGTCATGCTGGCAGATGACTCCGGCTGGGGGGATTACTCGATCAATGGTAACACCAATCTTAAGACCCCCAACATCGACTCTCTGGCGAAATCAGGAGCACGCTTTGACCGCTACTTCGTCTGCGCCCTGTGCGCCCCCACGCGGGGTGAATTCCTGACCGGGCGCTACCACTCGCGCGGCGGAGTGCTGGGGGTCTCTACGGGCCTGGAGCGGCTGAACACGGACGAAAAGACCATCGCCGACGCCTTCCTCGCCTCCGGCTACGCCACGGGCGCCTTTGGCAAATGGCACAATGGCAGCCAGTGGCCCTACCACCCGAATGCACGCGGCTTTCAGGAATACGTGGGATACACCTCCGGTCATTGGGGCGAGTACTTTGACCCGCCGCTTGAGCATAATGGCGTGATGTTTCGCGCCAAGGGCTTCATCGTCGACGTCCTCGTGGGCAAGGCCCTCGATTTCATCGAGACGAACAAGGAAAAGCCCTTCTTCTGCTACATCCCGCTGACCACGCCGCACTCCCCCTTCAGCGTGCCGGACGAGCATTGGAACAAATTCAAAGACTCCCCCGTCTCCCAGCGTGGCGAGGAAGGGGATAAGGAAGACCTCGCCGTCACCCGCACAGTCCTGGCCATGATGGATAACATCGACGTCAACGTGGGCCGCGTGCTCAAAAAGCTCGATGACCTGAAGCTGAGCGACAACACCATCGTGGTCTATTTCAGCGACAACGGCCCGAACAGCTTCCGATGGAACGGCGGCATGAAGGGCAAAAAAGGCGTCACCGATGAAGGCGGCGTCCGCTCCGCGCTTTTCATGCGCTGGCCCGGCAAGATCAAGCAGGACACCCTCATCACCCCCATCGCCGGAGCCATTGACCTGCTGCCGACCCTCTCCGCCCTCGCAGGCGTGAAGCCTGTGAGCACCAAGCCGCTGGACGGCCTGGATTTCTCCACGCTGCTGCTCGGCGGCGAGTGGAAGCGCGCCCCGCGCGAACTCATGAACTACAACGGCGGCCGCCTCAGTGTCCGCACCCAGACCCACCGCCTGGACGCCAACGGCGGTCTGTTTGACATGATCGCCGATCCCAATCAGACCAAGGACATTGCCGCCGAGCAGCCCGAACTCGCGGCCAGGCTCTCCGCCAAGGCCACTGCCTGGCATGAGGAGGTTTTTGGCAAACCTTACACTCCCAAGCCGGCAGGCGCGAAAGGGAAAGGGCAGGGGAAACCCAAAGGCAAAAATCCCGGCGCAGAACCGTTCGCTGATGACCGTCCCTATCCCGTCGGCTACACCGAGTTTCCCATCACCATGCTCGAAGCCCGCGATGGCGTCCCGCACGGCGAGGTCAAGCGCAGTTCCAACGCACCCAACTGCTCCTACTTCGTGAACTGGAAAACCAAGGAAGACTCCATGACCTGGGACATCGATGTCCACACAGCCGGCGATTACGAAGTCACCATCGACTACGCCTGCCCCGAGGCATACGCGGGCTCCACCGTGGAACTGAGCTTCGAAGGCGGCACCACCTCCGGAAAAGTCACCCCGGGCTGGTTCCCCCGCTTGCTGGACGATCAAGACCGCGCCTCCCGCAAAGGCGAAAGCTTCATGCGCGATTTCCACACCCTCTCCCTCGGCACGCTCAAGATGCCAGCCAAACGCGGCCTTCTCACGCTGCATGCCCTCGAAATCCCTGGCCAAACGGTGATGGAGGTGCGGCGAGTGACGCTGACTCTCAAGTCGAAGTGATCATGGCATGAATCATGTTGTGCGTTCCAACTGCCAGCCCAAGGAGTGACATCACTCCGGCACCCCAACCACAATGAAATCCTCCCGCGTTTTTTGCCTGTTCCTCTCCTCCCTATTTATGACCGCCTGCGGCTCCGTCGCACCCGCTCCGAAAGACTCGGCAGCCATCGTGCTGAGTACCACCGAGGAACGGGAATGCGGGCAGGGGGTGGTGAGATTTCCGGCGGGGGTGTATGTGGCGGATGTGGTGTCTCCCAAAGGCACCTACTATCTTGCGCCTCAGAGTCTTAGGACGGTGGGAGTACTGCTGGGGCGGAGCGAGCGTGGGGGCATTTTTGTCTCGAACGCAGCGGGCAATCCCCAGGCGGCATGGTTTGGCGATACGACGGATGTGGGGACGGGGAAGCCAAGCACTTTGTTTGGAGCCATCGGCATCAATGAGCCGAAACTGTGGCCTTACAGCCCGAGAATTCCGTTTCAGGTGAAGAAATAACGTGGATTTCCCACCCTGCAGCGGGGGGCTTCCCCCCAACTGCATGCATGGACTGTAAGGACTTTGTCATGGACAGGGTTTCTATTGCGCATAACATTATAAAAACTATAATTCGACGCGTATGAACAGCCGTCTCATCACCTGGTTAATCGCCTCCGCCGTCCTGCTGGCGGGGGGGATCGCCGCACTCAAGGAGGGGTGGCTGAACGGGTGGAAAATGCGTCTGACGGAGCTGATGACCAGCCCGGGAGCCCAGTATAGCGCGGCGAAATTCCGCCTCGATCTGGTGGACCAGTTCAACTATTCCCGCATGGCGCACAAGACGCCCACGCTCCGGGTGGACCCCGAAATGGAGGCCTGGCTGGACAAGGAGTTTCCCAAAATCGACACCACCGACCTCAACAAAGTCACGGAACTGGTGCAGGAGGGGATGCCCCGCTACTACCGTGTCTCCGTCTGCTCCGCCAGCAGTCCCAGCCTGCGCGAGCTGCTCCAGCGTTTCCATGAGTACGCGCATCGTGCCCAGCCTGAAATGACGCACATGGCCATCGCCCTGCGTCCCCGTGCCAGCGGATTGATGCACGAAGCCCTGCTTGTGCTGGGCCAGCGCCTGCGGGATTTCACCCCGGAAGCCCTCTCCCAGTCTGGCGACGAGCCCTTCTTCAGCACCTGCGTGCACTGCAAGCAGCCGCACTTTATGAAGCTCTCCCGCGCCCAGCGCAGCATGGCGTTGGAGTGCCCCAAATGTCACCGCAAGTATGCCGTGATCGCCGCAGACAGCGCCGGCCGTTTCCATTATGTGAACGAATTCCTGACCGGCTACGCTCCGCCGGCGGTGTTTGCCAAAAACCAGTCCCGCGTGCAGCAGCTCTTCACCATCTGGTCTGCCGTGCATGCAAACTGCCGCTACACCAATGATCCAGGTGCCAAGGCGGGCAGCAGCTTTGCCAAGCCGGAGCAGACCGACTGCTGGCAGTTTGCCGATGAAACGCAGCGGCTCCAGCGAGGCGACTGCGAAGACTCCTCCATCTTTCTGGCAGACTGGCTGATGTCCCGCGGCTTTCAGGTGCGCGTGGCCCTCGGACGTTACGGGGACCTCGGGGGGCACGCCTGGTGCGTGGTGAAGATCGACGACAAGGAATACCTGCTGGAGTCCACCGAAAGCCGGCCCGACCCGAGCGACCCGCCGCTGGCCAGCCGCGTGGGCAGCCGGTATGTGCCCGAAGTGTTGTTTGACCGCTTTGCCATCTACGTGCCCACCAGTGCCAACCGGGCTTGGAAAGGTGACTACTGGTCCGCCAATGCCTGGACCCGCGTGGAGCCGCGCGCAGAGCTGGGGGGAGATCCCATCCTCGCCCGCGCCCCCGCAGGAGGCCTGGTCAAGATGGGCACGCAAAACCTCATCGAATCCGGCTCCGGTGCCGAAGCCTCGCGGCTCTCCCGCACCGGGTTTGCCAGCCCCGCCTCCCCCACGTTTCTCAATCTGGGCACCATCCCGGCAGGCTCCAAAGACTGGCGGCAGTCCATGGTTCCCCAGCGGACTCCCTGAACGAAATTCAAGCAGCAGATATTTGCTCCGCCAAAAGCCTTGCAATCCTTGCGCGATCTAGCTATCTAAAGGAATCTTCTTTGAGACATGCCGGCGTGGTGAAATTGGTAGACGCGCTAGACTCAAAATCTTGTATCCGTGAGGATGTGTCGGTTCGAGTCCGACCGCCGGTACTCAGAGAAGCTACCCAAAAAGTCGGTCTTTTGTCACATGCCTAGGGCCGGAGCCGGCCACACGTGCTCCGTCGCCTGTTTGTTGGGATCTACAGGCTCCAGCGGGGCCTCTGCCGGACCGTTGACCACCTTGCCCTGGGCGGTGAAGGTGGAGCCGTGGCAGGGGCAGTCCCAAGTCTGGTCCGCGTGATTCCACCCCACCACGCAACCCATGTGCGGACAGATGGCGCTGAGGAGGGTGAGTTTGCCGTCCTTGTCTTTGCTGGCGGCGACTTTTTTCCCATGCAGCCGAAGGATGGCTCCCTCGCCCGGTGCCAGCTCTTCGGGCTGGCGATTGTTCCCCATAAACAGGCTTTTCGTGAGGTAGTAGGGGTAGTCTTTGTTCTCCTTGAGGTAGCTCCAGGTGCTGGAGAGCTCCTTCCGCTCGATGCGGAAAAGGTCCTTCCAGGGACTGGCGATGCCTTGAGCGTGTTCTGCAAACATGATGCCCGACAGCGTGCCGAACGTCATGCCGGTGCCGGAAAACCCGGTGGCCACAAACTGGCCGGCATATTCGCCGATGTAAGGAAGGCCGTCCACGGTCTCAATGACCTGCCCGGACCAGCGGCGGAGAAAACGTGCGGAGGGAAAGAGCTTCTGCACGCGCTGCTCCAGGGCCGCATACTTTCCGTCCGTGTCTTCTTCCTGCCCGGTCTTGTGGTCTTCACCGCCGGCGATGATGCGCGCCCTGCCGTCCACCTTGTCGATGCGGAAGTAAAAATAAGGATCTGCGGTGTCCCACCACAGGGCCTCCGGCACGATCTCCTCGGCGAGCTCCGCCTCCACCGCGTAGGTGGTGTAGCCGGCCAGCTTGGTCTGCAGCAGGGTGGAGCTCAGCATGCTGGCGGCGCCCTGCAGCGGGACGTGCGTGGCGATGAATACCTGCTGGTAGGAAATATGATGGCGTCCGCAGCGTACGGTGCGCTTTTCCGCATCAAACTCCCACACCTCGCTGTCTTCGTGGATCTGCGCCCCGAGTTTCTGCGCCGCCTGCGCCAGCCCCCGCACATACTTGGTGGGATGAAACTTCATCAGGTTGGAGAAATGCACCGCTGGCTGCTGCGTGATGGGGCACTGGGGAATGAAACGCGCATCAAAGCCGGTCTCGGTGGCCAGGCGCGCGTCTTCCCGCAGGGAGTCCGCCTCATCTTTCTCCGCATCTGAGGCTGCGTAGAGATATGCGGGCACATGAGTGAGCTCGCAGTCGATTTCTTCCTGGCAGACAGTGCGGCGGATGTGGTCGGCGGCTGATTTGCAGGCATCCCAGACGGCCTCGGCATGATCACGGCCAAACGTTTTGACCAGGGAGTGGAGCCGTTCGTCCGTGGGATAGCTGATATGCGCGGTGGTGCAATGCGTCTGCCCGGCGCACAGTTTTTCCTTTCCACCAGCACCACGGAGCGGCCCGCCTTGGCAAGCAGCCAGGCCGCGGTCACTCCCGCGATGCCGCCACCGATGATCAGCGCATCGGTGCTAACATCCTGGGACAAGGCCAGGAAGGCTGGCGGATCAGGAAACTGCCAGGGAGTTTCATGTTTCATAGAATGCGCGAAAGGGGCAGGACGAAGTTTGCCACGGGCAGGCGCGAAGAAGATCTGCGGTCTGCGGGGTTCAGAGCGCTCTCAGAAACTCCGCGAGGTCCTGCTTCTCTGCTTCGGTGAGATGGGTCTGCAGGACGAGATTGAAGAACTCCACCGTGTCCTCCAGTGTGAGGCAGCGGCCGTCATGCAGGTAAGGCGGGCTGTCTTTGATGCCGCGCAGGGTGAAGCTCTTGATGGGGCCGAGGGGGGCTTCATTGAGGAAGCGCTCCGTTTTCAAATCGTGGTATTGCTGATCGAGATAGAAGGGCGCGGGATGGCAGTTGGCGCACTGAGCCTTGCCAAAGAAGAGCTGTTCGCCGCGCAGTTCGGATTCAGAGGCTTTCGTTTTGTCCAGGCGGCCCGTGACGGGGTCCAGCTTCGGCGCGGGCGGGAAGTCGAGCATGTTTTGCAGCTGCGCCATGTGGCTGACCTGCACGCGATCCAGAATGACGGCGCCTTTTTTGAAAGCGTGGATCTGGTCGCCATTGAAATAAGCCGTGCGCTGCTCGAATTCGGTGAAGTCCTCCACCGAGCGCAGGCTGCGCTTGGAGCCATGAACCTGCTGATTGAAAAGACCGCGCAGGCTCACGGTGTCCAGGCGCATGCGCCGCTGCTGCGGACGTGTGTCGGGATTGAGATGGAACTGGCCTGTGGTGTGTCCGTTCAAATGGCAGTCGAAGCAGGTGACGCCGAGGCTTGGCTGCTCGCTTTTGCGGTCGTCCGTGGGATTGAACTCTTCCTGCGGCATGGGAGTGAGGAGAAGGCGCAGTCCGTCCAGCTGCACAGGCGTGAGGAGGTCTTTGAAGAGCTTGTAGTAGTTGTTGATGGAAACCACTTCACCGCGCGAAACGTCTCCCAGCTCCGGACGATTTTGCAGGAAGATGGCGGGCGGAAACTCAGGCAGGAAAGCGTCAGGGATGTCGAAGTCCACGTCATAGCGTTGCAGGCGCGGAAACATGTCGGTCTGCATCGCGGGAAAGACCTGGCCGCCCGCCACTTGCTTCGGATGCGGCAGGGCAGGGTAGGGGAAGGCGTCCGCCTGCTTGATGTCCTCGGGCTTCATGGCATCCAGGTCCGCCCACTTTTTTCCCTCCTTGAGCCTGGCGGTGGGCCCCACGGGCACCGGCTTGCCCCGGCTCATCGTTACGTTGGGGTGGGACTTGGGTTCAAGATTGTACCGCGCCGCCAGAAGTTTGTGCTGCGCCTCCATGATGGCCGCCTTGTCCTTTTTGTCCGCAGTCATGATCTCGCCGAGAGTCTGCATGGGCTTTTCTGCATTCAGCGGGTCACGATAAAAATCAAAGCCTGTGATGGCGCCTTCCTTGGGCTGGTCCTTGATGACGGCATTGGTGAGCGGGGCCTTCTCGGGTTTGAACTTGTCCGCATCGGCATCATGCGTGGTCTTGTTCTGCTCCGGGCGGGCTGACTGCGCCACACGCGGTGTCTGCGCCTCCTCGACGGCGTCAGGCAAAGGATGCGCCGCCTTCTTGTCCGCGGCTTTTTTGTTTTGCGCCAGCAGCGTGCCGACCGTCAGCAGGCTGATGACAACCACGGGACGCAGCGAAGGAAAGGGGAAGGTTTTCATGCCCCGGTTTCGAATGGAGCCCATGAGATGGTTGTTATGAATCCCGCTTGGAAAAGCGGATTACCATCCGGTCATCCCGGAGCCTGATGAAAACGGAGATTGTTTCTGGAGAAGCGTCAGGCATTGGGAGCTCTGTGTCATAGGAGCAGCGCCAGTGCGTGTGTTTGCGGCGATCAACGGCACTTATGAAAGCCGCCGTATTCCATCGCCCAGGCTGGCGCATTTTTTCCGAATCCGCCCAGG
This sequence comes from Prosthecobacter sp., assembly GCF_044226605.1. GTDB lineage: Bacteria > Verrucomicrobiota > Verrucomicrobiia > Verrucomicrobiales > Verrucomicrobiaceae > Prosthecobacter. Next base: position 93,104 of record NZ_JBGAGS010000015.1, read on the forward strand.
CTGCGGCCAATGCAAAGTTCCATGTAGAACTGCCGACCCACCAGTGGAAGCGCAGGCGTGGTGATGTGGAAACAGAAGCAGCCCTGCGCTCCTGATGCAGCGTCAGTGCTCGTTGTGTGGCCGTGCTTCCGTCTTCAAAACTTGACGGGGCACGGCTCTTTCTTGTGACATCAGGCAGGCGTGCGACCGGATCACGCATGGTAAACGATTGGTGCTTCAACAACCAGCACCCACCCTATGCCACGCGGAGACAAATCCAAATACACCGACAAGCAGAAGCGCAAAGCCGAGCACATTGAGGAGGGCTATGAAAAACGCGGCGTCTCCAAAAAGGTGGCGGCAAAGCGCGCCTGGGCGACCGTCAATAAAACTTCCGGTGGCGGCAAGAAGAGCGGCTCCGGAAAAGGAAAGGCTGAGAACAAAACTCCGGCCCGCAAGGGTGGAAAGATTGGCGGAAAAACCGCAGCCAGCAGGTCTGCCACCAAGCGGTCCGCCTCCGCAAGCAAAGCAGCGGCGACGCGGAAGAAGCGCGCCGCAAAGTCTTGACACTGCAACGTGGAGATGGCGCCATGAAGCGAAGCCACGATCGCAATGCTGAAAACAGCCGCCGCCTGAAAATGGCCGCATCCTTGCTCGTCAGCGGAACGGCGGGTGTTTTCATCGCGCGCAATTTCTTTGAGACGGACAAGAAGATTCAGCATGCCATCCACACTTCCTATGCGGTGGGGGATGACTCCTTCTGCCGCACCATGAGCCATCTGCTCGGTCCGCCGCTGCTCGATGGGAACACCGTCGAGACTCTGGAAAACGGGTGCCAAATTTTCCCTGCGATGCTGGAGGCGATCGCCAGTGCGCAGCGAACCATCACGTTCGAGAATTTCGTCTTTGCCGAAGGGGAGGTCAGCCGCCGCTTTGCCCGCGCACTGGCCGAGCGTGCGCGTGCTGGCGTGAAGGTGCACTTCCTGCAGGATGCCATGGGCTGCAACTGCCTGCACGGCGCGGAAATGGAAATGATGAAACGTGCGGGTGTCGAGGTGGAGATCTACCGCTACATGAAGCTCACCCGTTTCAATCAGCGCACGCACCGCAAGATCCTTGTGGTCGATGGCCGCGTTGGCTTCACCGGCGGTGTGGGCATATCTGACGACTGGGATGGCGATGCGGACAAGCCCACGCGCTGGCGTGACACGCATTACCGCCTGGAGGGGCCGGCAGTCGCCCAGCTTCAGCAGGCTTTCATGGACAACTGGATGGAAACCCGCACCGTCGTTCTCCATGGCGATGACTACTTTCCCCATTTGCCGCCCGTTGGAGGCACCACCTGCCAGGTCTTCAAGAGTTCGGCCGGCGATGGCGGCGAGAACGCACGTCTGATGGTCCTGCTGTCGATCGCCGCCGCGCGTCGTTCCATCCGCATTGGCAACGCCTACTTCATTCCCGACGATTTGATTATTCGGACGCTGGTGGCTGCGCGCCGCCGCGGAGTTGAGGTTGAAATTGTGGTCCCCGGTCCCTTGATCGATGAAAAGCTTGCCCGCATGGTTAGCGTTTCACACTGGGGCCCCTTGCTGCGTGCAGGTGTGCGCATTTATGAATACGGCCCTGCGCTCTACCACTGCAAATACATGGTGGTGGACGGCTGCTGGTCCTCCGTGGGTTCCACCAATCTGGACAACCGCTCGCTGCGACTGAATGCGGAGGCCAATCTGAATGTGCAGGATACCGCCTTTGCCGAGGAGCATGAGCGGCTCTTTGCCAAAGATCGCGCAGCATCGCGTGAGATCACACTGAAGGCCTGGCGCCGGCGTCCCATGCGGGAGAAAGTGTGGGGCTTGATCGGATCGGTGCTGCGCACACAGATGTGAGTCACGTGAACTCCAGGTCAGCGATCACCGGCAGATGGTCGGAGGCCAGCCGCGTCAGCGCATTGCGTGGGGCCCTGACGTCCAGCACACGGATGTCTGGAGAGACGAAGAGGTAGTCCAGCCGCATCAGCGGAAAGCGTGAGGGGAAGGTGGCGCGGTTTCGCATGCGCACCTGCAGCGCTGCATCTCGCAGCACGCGGCGGAAGGTGCGATAGGCCGCGAGGCAGGGTGGTGTGTTTAGATCTCCGCAAAAGATCACCCGCTGCTGGCAGTTGGGATGGCCGAGCCACTCAGGCCCGACGAGCGCTGCAGCCTGCGCATTGCGCTCTCGCAGGCTCAGGCCAAGATGCGTGTTGATGAACTGCACCTCATGCTCACCGCATTTCGCAGTCACCCAAAGGGCGCCGCGTGGCTCAAAGGCCAGCCGCGCCTTCACGGTGGGCAGTTCCCCCGCATGCCGCAGCGTCAGCGGCCACTTGCTCAGGATGGCGTCTCCATACATCTCCTCCTTCACCCGCAGGGCAGGGTGGAAGTGAAATCTCATTTTCAACTGCTCCGCAATCACCGCCGCCTGATCCAGCCGGCCGCTTCGCATGCGCGCCAGATCCAGCTCCTGGATGGCAACGATGTCCGGATCTTGCGAAGCGATCACTTCCGCGATGCGCCCATGACTGAGCTCACCATCCGTGCCCACGCAGCTGTGCGCATTGTAGGTCATCACACGCAGCCCGGATTTCATGCCCAGACATCGCCTCAATTCGATTCGGTGGATGCTGAAAAAAGGAAGTGATTCCGCTTCCACGCATTCCTCGCACTACTGGCCGATAAGGGTCGGCACTTAGCCGCCGCAGGCACGTCCCCACCACGGCCTGCATCACGGTCATGACCCGCTGCGCCTTCACCGCCGCCTGGAGAGCGTGGTCTTTTTTGGGATCTGTCAGCAGCAGGTGGATTTCCGGCCGGCCGCATTTCGCCACCACTTGGGAGAATCGTGCTGTTTTCATGACAGCATGGAAATCGCATCATTCCGCGACAAGGTTCTGCGCAAGTTCATGCGTCCGTTTGCCACCCTCTGGCGAAACCTACGCGCCCCCATGCGTTCCCGTTCCATGACGACACCCCACCTCATGACTCTGAAGGAGAGAGCCGGATGAAATCTTTGTGGTCTGCCTGGTTTAAAAAGCAGCGCTGGAAACCGTTTCCCTTTCAGCAGGAGGCCTGGGATGCCTATCTGTCTGGCGAGAGCGGGCTGGTGCATGCGCCGACGGGGCTGGGAAAAACTTATTCGGTCTGGGGCGGCCCGGTGCTGGAGTGGCTGGCGCAAAATCCAAAGAAGGCGGCGTGGCCGAAAAAGACGGAGCCGCTGCGCGTGCTGTGGCTCACGCCGCTGCGCGCGCTGGCCAATGACACCGTGGAGTCTCTGAGCGCTCCACTCAAGGATATGGGCCTGCCCTGGACGGTGGAGCTGCGCACGGGAGACACCAGCTCTGCAATGCGGCAGAAGCAGCGCCATCGCTTTCCCACCGCGCTGGTGACGACGCCGGAAAGCCTCTCCTTGCTGCTCACGCATGCGGACACGCGGGAGAAGTTTGCCGACCTGCGCTGTGTGATCGTGGATGAATGGCACGAGCTGCTCGGCACGAAGCGCGGCGTGCAGACGGAGCTCTGCCTGGCGCGGCTGCGGCAGTGGGCGCCGGGCCTGCGCATCTGGGGGCTGTCCGCGACTTTGGGAAATCTCGGGCAGGCGCTGGAGGTCCTGCTGGGCAGCGCGGCGCATGCGGGCAAATCCAGGATGGTCTCCGCGGAGGTGAAGAAAAAGTTTGAGATCAAGTCATTGCTGCCGCGCAGCATGGAGAGCTTTCCCTGGAGCGGGCACGCGGGGCTGCGCATGCTGCCGGACGTGATTCGCCGCATCGAGAAATCTCCCACCACTCTGCTGTTTGTAAACACGCGCTCGCAGGTGGAGATCTGGTATCAGGCGCTGTGTGTGGCACGGCCTGACTGGGACGGGGACATCGAGCTTCATCATGGCTCGGTGGATCGCAAGAAACGTGAGGAGGTGGAGCATCGCCTGCGTGGCGGCACCGTGAAATGCGTGGTCTGCACGGGCAGTCTGGATCTCGGCGTGGACTTCTCACCGGTGGAGCAGGTCATTCAGGTGGGCGCGCCCAAAGGGGTGGCACGCATGCTGCAGCGTGCGGGGCGCAGCGGCCATCAGCCGGGCGCGGTCAGCCGCATTTACTGTGTGCCGGCGCATGCGCTGGAGCTGGTGGAATTTTCCGCGGTGCGGGATGCTATCAAACGCGGAGAAATGGAGGCGCGCGAGCCTGTGGACCGGCCGCTCGATCTTCTGGTGCAGCATCTGGTCACGCTCGCGCTTGGCGGCGGATTTCACGAAGCGCAGGCGCTGGCGGAGATCCGCTCCACGCATGCCTTCCGCGATTTGAGCGATGAGGAATGGCAGTGGGTCATCGACTTCGTGACGCGGGGCGGGAAGAGCCTGAAGGCCTACCCGCAGTTCCGCCGCGTGCGGCAGGAGGGCGACTTCTTCACGGTGGATCAGCCGGACATCGCGCGCTTTCATCGCATGTCCATCGGCACCATCACCAGTGATGCCATGATGTCCGTGCGGCTCATGCGCGGAAGCCACCTCGGCAGCATCGAGGAGTCCTTCATTGCCCGGCTCAAGGAAGGGGACGGTTTTTCCTTTGCGGGATATCAGCTCGAATTTGTCCGCGTGCATGACATGACCGCCTTCGTTCGAAAAAGTCGCAAAACGTCGCGTCTCGTGCCGCAATGGATGGGCGGCAAGATGCCGCTCTCCACACAGCTGGCCCGTGCGGTGCGGCTGAAGCTCTCCGAGGCCAGGCGCGAGATTTTTGATTCGCCCGAAATGCAAGCGGCAGCCCCGGTGCTCAAGATTCAAGCGTCCTGGTCGCTCATTCCTGAGCCGGACGAACTGCTCATCGAGTGGACGCGCACGCGTGAGGGCGTGCTGTATTTCATCTATCCCTTTGCCGGGCGGCTTGCGCATGAGGGGCTGGCCGTGCTGACGGCGCACCGCATCGGCAGGGCCTCTCCGCGCTCCTTTGCGCTGACCATGAACGATTATGGATTTGCGCTGGCGACACCCACTCCGCTGGATCTCGATGAGAAGGCCTGGCGCGAGATGCTTTCTCCTGAGATGCTGGTGGAGGACATCCTCGAGTGCCTGAACTCCACCGAGCTGGCGCGGCGGCAGTTTCGGGAGATCGCGCGCATCGCGGGACTGGTGTTTCAGGGGTATCCCGGGAGCTCCAAATCGACGCGTCAGGTGCAGGCTTCGAGCGGTTTGTTCTATGACATGTTTTCCCGCTATGAGCCGGACAACCGCCTGCTGGATCAGGCGCGGCGCGAGGTGATCGAACGTCAGCTCGAGGTGCGGCGGCTGCGCGATACCCTCAGTCAGGCGCAGGGCATGAAGCTGATCCTGCGGGAGACGGAGCGCCTCACGCCGCTGTCCTTTCCGCTGTGGGCCATGTGGGTGCAGGGGCAGGTGAGCTCTGAAAAATGGGCGGACCGCGTGCGCCGCATGAGCGAGCAACTGGAGGCTGAGGCGCTGCGAGCATGAGAACCGATGTGACTTTGGAATGGGGCGGCGAAACCCTCACGCTGCTGCATGAGCGCGCGGTGTGGTGGGCGGGCGAGAAGACGCTTTTCATCGCCGATCCGCATTTCGGCAAAGCGGCGACCTTTCGCTTTTCAGGCATCCCCGTGCCGGACACTTCGCATGAGGACGATCTGGAGCGGCTGTCCCACATTCTGAAACTGACGGCAGCGCTGCGGCTGGTCATCCTGGGAGATTTTTTTCATGCCAGAGCGGGCAGAAATGAGGAGATGTTCAAGGCGCTCACGGCATGGCGGGAAAGGCACGCGGAGATCGAAATCGTGCTTGTGGAGGGAAATCACGATCGTCATGCCGGTGCGCCGCCGGAGGATCTGCGGATCACCTGTGTGAAAGGTCCGTGGCGGCTGGGCTCATTTCATTGCCGGCACGAGCCGCAGGAAGATGTGGAGGCGCACGTCCTCGCAGGGCATCTTCACCCGGCCTTCCGCTTGTCCGACCGCATGGGGGCTTCGCTGCGTGCGCCCTGCTTCCACTTTTCCACCCGCGTGGGCATCCTGCCCGCCTTCGGCTCCTTCACCGGCACTCATAGCATGTCGAGCACTGAAAAAGACCGCGTGTTTCTGGTGGGGCCAGGCTCGGTGATGGAGGTTCCTTCTCGTGGATAAAACGGTGGCCAGTGCTCATTGAAACGGACCGCAACCTAGCGAGAGGCGCTGGGTTGATGGGGACGTGCCCGTCCGGGCCCGCCGCTGGAACGTCAAAGAAGCGTGCAGGAGGCACGGAACGAGCTACGTTACATCCCACGCATGCACACTCCGCGAGCCGCCACCGTCCTTGTTTTAGCCGCAGCACTCATCGGCTGTGTCGTCTGGGCGGCCGATCAGGACAAGGAGGGCGGCAAGCCCACTAACTTCGGCGTGAAGGACGGCTCCGTGCCGGAAGATCCGCGTGATTACCGCCGTGGCGGCTACGGCAATGAGTACCCCACCTGGCCGGTCAGCAAAGAACTGCCGAACGACACCTTCACCTTTGCCCGCATCCGCTACAACTCCACCAGCCGTGGCGGGCGCGGCGGCTGGGGCCGCAACAACCGCAAGTGGTCCACCGATTATCCGGACTCGGACATGAACATGAGCTACCGCCTGCAGCAGCTCACGTCTCTACAGGTGAATCCGAACGGCGCCATCGTGGACATCGACCCCGAGCAGTTCCGCCATTATCCGTTTCTGTACATGATCGAGGTCGGCGACATCGACATCACCGATGTCGAGGCCAAAACCATGCGCGACTACATGCTCAACGGCGGCTTCATCATGGTCGATGATTTTTGGGGCACGCGCGAGTGGGAGAATTTTGAAGTCGCTCTCAAGCAAATCTGGCCGGACCGCAAGATGGAGGAGATTCCCCTGGAGCACGAGATCTTCCACATGGTCTTTCCCATCAAGGTGAAGCCGCAGATTCCGCACATCCGCTTTGCCGAGTATGTGATCAACCAGGGCATCACCTATGAGTTCGACAAGCCCGGCTCCGAGCACGTACACTATCGTGGCTATTTCGACGACAAACGCCGCCTCATGATGGTCATCTGCTGGAACACCGACACCGGCGAAGGCTGGGAGCAGGAAGGCACCGACCCCTGGTACTTCCGCGAATTCTCCGAGAAGTATGCGTATCCGCTGGGCATCAACATTATCTTCTATGCGCTGACGCATTGAGGAAAGTACTCCCGAGCTTCAGCTCGTTCCGGGCGCATGGCGCTGCGCACGGCCCAAAGAGGCAAAGAAACCGCCCTTCAGTTTTCGAAAGCGCTGTCCAGAGCGAGCTAAAGCTCGCGAGTACTTTCTTTTCAGACAGCCGCGCTGCGCATTGTCTCAATCGGCAGAGAAATCCTGCCTTTCGTCTCTCGAATGCGCGGGAAAGAAAAAGGTGGAAGAAGAGAATGGGAAGGAGCTGGTGTAGAACCAACCTAGGTGGGTGAATTATTTTGTGGTCAACGCAAAATGGAAGTGTCATAGTCGCGGGATGAACCCGAATGAGATCAATCCTTACGCGGCGCCTCAGTCCAACGTGGCGGCTTATGATCAGAGCATCCCGACCGAGGCTCCGAGCGCGGGGCAGGGCAAGCGCTTCCTCAATTTCCTGATCGATCGCTTTGCCGTGATGGTCATGTTCTTCGTGCTCGCCGTGGTCCTGGGGGTTCTGGAGGGGCTGGGCATGCTTCATGGGGGCGTGGCCCTCTTTGAAAACATCAGCACCCTTGAGGACATCCTCTTAACAGCTGTCGGCAGCCTCGTGTACTACACGTTCTTTGAGGGGCTGTTTGGCCGGTCGCTTGGCAAACTGATCACCGGCACCAAGGTGGTCACGGTATCGGGCGAACCTCTGACCTTCGGCAGCGCTTTCATGCGCAGTCTCAGCCGCATTGTGCCGTTTGAACCCTTCTCCTTCCTGGGCGACAATGGTCAGTCGGGCTGGCATGATTCATGGACGGGCACCCGAGTCGTGGATCTGCGCGCCGCGCCAGTGCCGAAGCCAAGGCCGATGAATCCCGGCCAGATGCCGAGAATGTACGTGCCGCCGCAGCCCCCTCGGTAAGAGAGAGACGCGAACGCGGACGGAGTAAATTGGGAGTGCGGTCGCGCAGATGCGAGGCGCAGGCCTTGCATCGGAGCTACCGCTTTCGAGAGGTTTGTGCTCTTGGAGTGACAGGGGGCTTTCGTGCGCCGTGAGGGTGTGGTGTTCGCTGGGGAAGTGGAGGCGCGCGAGCCGTCCTGCCTGCGAAAGCGGTAGCTGCGGTCGTTCCTCCCTTCGCGACCGCACTCCATATGCTGCTGCGAACGCGGACGGGGTAAATTTGGAGTGCGGTCGCGCAGATGCGAGGCGCAGGCCTTGCATCGGAGCTACCGCTTTCGAGGGGTTTGTGGCTCTCGGAGGGACAGGGGGCTTTCGTGCGCCGTGAGGTGGTGTGGTGTTCGGTGGGGAAATGGATGCGCGCACGCCGTCCGGCCTGCGAAAGCGGTAGCTGCGGTCGTTCCTCCCTTCGCGACCGCACTCCATAGTCTGCTGCGAATGCGCCGGGGCAAATTTGGAGTGCGGTCGCGCAGATGCGAGGCGCAGGCCTTGCATTGGAGCTACCGCTTTCGAGGGGTTTGTGGCTCGCGGAGACGCTGGGGGGCTTTCGTGCGCCGTGAGGGTGTGGTGTTCGGTGGGTGTGTGTTTCATGCGAGCCGTCCTGCCTGCGAAAGCGGTAGCTGCGGTCGTTCCTCCCTTCGCGACCGCACTCCATAGTCTGCTGCGCGAGATCGAGGGAAAGTCACCAGTCAGGAGCCACGGGGTAGTCGTCATCGACCTTGATCTGGTCGTGTTTGAACGCATAGACGGTCTGGACCCTGGCTGGGGTGACGACTTCCTCAAACCAGCGCGCGGAGCACCAGGGGTAGTCGCGGGCGGTGTGGACGATTCCGTGCCTCACGGCGTTTTGATGCGTGTAGTTCAAGCGGGCCAGATAGCTCTCTTCATACGTGAGGTGAGTCTCACGGAAGTTATGCCAGACCTTGCGTCCAGGTGTGGCATCCAGACGGTTCACCCATGTGGAGAGCTTGGAGTGAAACGTCTTGAGCAGCAGGCCCAGATTGTCGGGAGCGGGAGTGGAGGCCACAAAGTGATAGTGATTGGAAAATACCGCCCAGGCTTCGAGCTGCCAGCCGCCTTCATGCAGGGTCTTGAGCAAACCACGATGCACCACCTCCAACCTCTCGCGACTGCGAAAGTGGTGCTCTTTTTCATAGGTGCCCGCTGTGACAAAATAAGCGCCCCCTGCCGTGAGCCGATGCGGCGGGGCATGCGGCCATGCGATGGTGCTTTTCGGCATGCGGTGATGATTTGCGGAGAGCAAAGAGCAGGCAAGAGGAAAACGGATGTTCGAGGGTAAATTTGGAGTGCGGTCCCGCAGATGCGAGGCGCAGGCCTTGCATCGGAGCTACCGCTTTCGAGGGGTTTGTGGCTCTCGGAGGGACAGGGGGCTTTCGTGCGCCGTGAGGAGGTGTGGTGCTCGCTGGGGATGTGGAGGCGCGCACGCCGTCCGGCCTTCGAAAGCGGTAGCTGCGGTCGTTCCTCCCTTCGCGACCGCACTCCAAAAGGCTCCGCGTTCGTGTCGGCTGCTGCTCTGGGCTGGGAGCGCCAGTTTTTAACGGGCTCTGGCGACGCGCCGTTGAGCTGTGAGATGATCGATTGGCTTTCTTTGTGAAGGGGGCATGGGGACGTTCGCCCGGAGCCGGTTAAAAACCGGCGCTCCCAGCAAAAAGGCCAAGGCATTGCGCCCTGGCCTTTTCGATGATTCTTGACTGCTGCGATGGCTTACGCTGCCGCGCCTTCGAGCTGGGCTTCGCTCTTCTTCTTCTCGCGCTGGCGCACGTTGCTGTCGAGGATGCGCTTGCGGATGCGGATGCTCTTCGGAGTGCACTCGGCGAGTTCATCGGGGGCGATGTACTCGATGGCGCGCTCGAGGCTGAAGCGGATCGGCGGGGTGAGCTGGATGCCCTTGTCGTTGCCGGCGGCGCGGAAGTTGGTGAGCTGCTTGCTGCGGGTGGGGTTCACGGGCAGGTCGTCGGCGCGTGGGTTTTCGCCGATGATCATGCCGTCATACACCTGCTCGCCTGCGCCGATGAAGAGCTTGCCGCGCACCTGGATGGTGTCGAGGGCGTAGCTGGTGGCTTCGCCGGCTTCAGTGCTCACCAGCGTGCCGGTGCTGCGGGTCTGCATCGGTCCGGCATGCGGGGCGTACTCGCGGAAGAGATGGCTGTGAATGCCGTGACCGCTGGTCAGGTTCATGAGTTCAAACTCAAAGCCGATGAGGCCGCGAGTGGGAACATAGGCCTGCAGGCTGGTGCGGCCGTTGTGGGCGCTCATGTCTTCGATCTTGCCTTTACGCTCGGAGATGGATTTCATCACGCCGCCGAGGTAGTCGTCTGGCACGTCCACGTAGAGGGTTTCAAAGGGCTCGACGAGCTCGTCATTCACGCGCTTCATGATGACCATCGGGCGGGAGACGAGGACTTCGAAGCCTTCACGGCGCATCTGCTCCACGAGAACGGCGATCTGCATGGCGCCACGGGCGCTGACGTCAAAGATACCGGCGGTGTCGGTGTCCTTCACACTGATGGTCACGTTCATCTTCTGCTCGCGGTCCAGGCGGTCGCGGATCTTGCGGGAGGTCACGTGGTCGCCTTCGCGTCCGGCCAGCGGGCCGTCGTTCACCGCGAACTGCATGACGATGGTCGGAGGATCGATGGCGACGAAGGGCAGGGCAGGGGCGTCTGCGGCACCGGCCACGGTCTGGCCGATGTCCACGTCTTCAAAGCCGGAGATGCCGACGATGTCGCCAGCGGTGCCTTCCACGGAGTCTGCGGTGGTGAGCGTGGTGTATTGGAAAACCTTGGTCACCTTGACCGGGATGGCTTTTTCTTCGGGGGTCTTGCCGAGAAGGAAGACGCGATCGCCCAGCTTCACGGTGCCGCGGGTGACTTTGCCGATGGCCACACGGCCGACGAAGTTGTCCCAGTCAATGTTGGAGACGAGCATTTCAAAGACGCCGTCGATTTCCGCTTTCGGGGCGGGGATGTGCTCGACGATCTTGCCAAGGAGGAAGGTCATGTCGTGCTGCTCGCCGGTGGGGGAATCGGTGACCCAGCCTGCGCGGGCGCTGCCATAGACGAAGGCGGCGTTGAACTGGTCTTCGGTGGCGTCGAGTTCGAGGAACAGCTCCAGCACCTTGTCGTGCACCTTCTGCGGCTCGATGTGCGGGCGGTCCATCTTGTTGATGAGCACGATGGGCTTGATGCCCTGCTCCAGAGCCTTCTTCAAAACGAAGCGCGTCTGCGCCTGCGGGCCTTCATAGGCGTCCACCACGAGCATCACGCCGTCCACCATCTTCATCACGCGCTCCACTTCACCGCCGAAGTCGGCATGGCCGGGGGTGTCGACGATGTTGATGATGTGGTCGTTCCAGTGAACGGAGGTGTTCTTGGCCTTGATGGTGATGCCCTTTTCGCGTTCGAGGTCCATGGAGTCCATGGCGCGTTCGGCGATGGCCTGGTTTTCGCGGAAGTTGCCACTGGCGCGCAGCAGGCCGTCAACGAGCGTTGTTTTGCCGTGATCGACGTGTGCGATGATGGCGATGTTGCGAATTTTGTCTGGGGTCATGGGCGGAGGGCGGGCGTTTTTGGGGGAAGGGGGCCGCGAGGGTAGCAGCGTCTGGGCCATAGGCAACCAATTCGCTGTGCAGGTTTCGCCCCTTTTGAAAGATTTGGGCCGCCCCAGCCCCCGTCCCGCCCCCTTCTTCGGCGGGTGCGGCCCCTGCCAAACCTGCGGCGGGCAGTCGGGCGAAGGTGCTTTTGGCGCGGGGGCGGCACGCGCAGCGGTTGTGATGCAGGCCGTCAAACACGGGCCAGGCCTTTCCCGTTCTGGCTGGGTCATCCGTGATCCTCCGTGCCATCTGTGGTCAAAGAATCCAGACTTGGAACCACGGATTTCACGACCAGCACGGATCAGATGCAGTTCGTGTTTGAAACCTTGCGGCAAGCAGGCGGGCGAGAGTGCTTTGGGCGCGGCTATGGCAGCGCTTCAAAAAAGCGTGATGTCTTCCAACGCTTCATCTTGGCGCGTCAGAGCATGCCACCTGGAAGAACCATTGAGTGACGGCTTTGACCCATGGTTGAGGATGAGAAGATTGTGCAACGATATAGTCACCACGCATGAATGGCTGGCTGCAACAAGGAGCGGTAACAACAAGTCCCCCCTCCTTTAAAAAATGCCCCATCTTAGTCTGCAAGCGGCCCGCGCGCGCCGCCTGACGGCCCTGAGCCGTTATCGCGCCCTCATGCCCACGCTGCCCCTGAATTTCCTGCGCAGCATGTTTTGTCTCCTGACCTGTCTGGCCCTGATCCTCGCGGTTCAGGCCCAGGCGCAGGCCCAGTCCACCTGGAACACCACGGCCGGCACCTGGAACACCGCAGGCAACTGGTCACCCGCGAGTGTCCCTCTCAGCAGCAATGCGACATCGCTTCTCTTTAAAGGAAGCACGACGTACACCACCACGAACGACATCGGCAATTTCGTGCTGAACCAGCTCACGTTTGCCAACACGGCGGGCACCATCACCCTCGCGGGCTCGCCCACGACGAACGTGCTGGACTTCACCAATTCGACCTCAAACGGCGCGATGCTTTCCGGCATCACGCTCACGGGTGCGGGCAATGCCACGGTCTCCGCGCCGATCACCTTTGACGGTGAAACAACGGTGACGAATTCCGGCTCCGGCACGCTCACGCTCAGCACCGGCGCGCAAACGTACACGAACGGCACGAAGCAGACCTTCATCAACAGCGGCACCGGCACGCTGACCCTGGGAGACGGCGTCACGTATGCAAACAGTGGCAGCAACACGGGCCTGGTGATCAACCTCATCAACAACTCCACGACCGGTAAATTTCTCAATATTGGAGATCTCGGCGGATTCTCCAACACCACGATCAACGTCAGCGGCGCGGGCACGGTGCGCTTCAGCGGCTCGGCGGGGGACCTGTTTGGCAACTCCACGGTCCTCAATGTGCTGGGCGGCGGCACCTTTGACTTCAACAGCAACGGGGAGACCTTCGGCGCCTTGTCTGGCGGCGGAAACATCCTGATGTCCGGGACCGGCGCCTCCAATGTGGGCCTCTCCATGTCGCTGGCGGGCTACTATGTGTTTTCAGGAAAGCTCTCCGGCACCGATCCCAATGCAGGGTTCACGCTGGCGGGCTCCACCCAGACGCTGGTGCTCTCCGGCTCCGCCAGCGACTACGCGGGAGCCACCATCGTGAATGCGGGCAGGCTCATCGTGGCCGCCAGCGCGCCGAACGGTGCGGCGGGTGCCCTGGGAAATGCCACCACGGACGTGCTGGTGGGAAATACCAGCGGCACCAGCGTGGCTTCGCTTTTGCTCAACACGGACGCGACCAACGTGGGCAGAAATGTGCGCCTGCAGTCTGGCAACACCGCCGTGATGACCCTCGGCGGGCTGAACTCCTCCGGCACGGTGACTTACAGCGGCACTGTGACCCTGGGCAGCGACGGCGGTGTGGCAAAGGGGGTGACAATCACCTCCGCCAGCGGCGGCACGGTGGAGTTTACCACCGGCCTCCTGCGCGCCGCCTCCGCCACGGGCAGCACGGATGCGGTGACGCTTATCGGCGGCGGCACGGTGGCGTTTCGCGGTGCCAACACCTACACCGGCACCACCACCGTCAGCGGCGGCACTTTGCTGCTGGATGACACGACCAACAACGGCACCAAACTCAGCTCCACCGCAGCGCTCACGCTCAATGGCGGCTCGCTCACCCTCACGGGCAATGGCAGCGCGGCTTCCGCTGAAACCGTGGCCAGCCTCACATTAGGAAATACCAGCGGCATTCTCGGCGGCGGTGCACGCATCTCGGTGACGAGCGGCACGAACCAGAACGCGACCCTCACGCTCAATGCCATCACGCGCAACACGGGCACGACGGTGAATTTCAATCCCGTGAGCAGCGGCAGCGGCGTGGCCAGCATCACCACCACGACTGCCAACAACACCAGCGTCAGCAGCGGCAATGACGCCATGAACATCCTCGGCGCGTATGCCACCTACAAGTCGAACGACTGGGCGGTGAATGACGGCAGCGGCAACATCGTGGCGCTGGCAGCGGGCAGCTACACCACCTCTCTGGCCACCGGCCTGCACACCAGCCTGAGCGCCGCCACCACCACCGTGACGAGCAGCGGCGTCACCACCGCCACCACCAACACCCTGCGCCTCACCGGCACCTCCGCCGTGGCCTTCAATGTGGGCACGGACACGCTCACATTGGAGAGCGGCGGCCTGCTCGTGGCCTCCACTGCGGGTGCCACCAGCATCGGCACCACGAGCAAGCGCGGCGTGCTCGCCACTTCCACCGGCGAGCTGATTGTGCAGCAAAACAGCGCCTCCACGCTGACGATCAACTCCGTCATCAGCGGCACCACGCTCACGAAGTCCGGCGATGGCGCGCTGGTGCTGACGGGGACGAACACTTTCACCGGCGCCACCATCATCAATGGCGGTTCCGTTTCCGTCAGCGCGACGGGAAATCTGGGAGTCGCAGCGGCGGGCGTCACGCTGGATGGCGGCACGCTCACCATCACCGGAACTACTGGTATCGGCACCGTCAGCGCGACGAATCATCCGCTCACCATCGGCGCGGGCGGCGGCACTTTTAATTTCGCCACCGCGCAGACCGTCCAGGGCGCGGGCATCACCGGCACTGGCACGCTCACCCTCACCGGGGCCGGTGGCATCACCGTGGGCACCAGCGTCAGCACCTTCAGCGGCGACATCGTGATCAACAACGGCGTGGTGCGCATGAACAGCCAGCAGTTCACCAGCGTGCCAAGCATCACCGTGAACAGCGGCGGCACCTACGAGGTGAATGACGACGCCACGGGCACCTTTGGCGCGAATTCCACCAACGGCCGCATCTTGATCAATGGCAACGGCTTCGGCAGCAATGGCGCCATCCGCATCACCGATCAGACCACGGGTTCCGCGTTTGCAGATCCAAAGACGACCATCGTGAATGAAGTGGTGCTGCAGACGACTTCGCGCATCCAGGTGGACCCCACTGCCGCCACGGCTGGCAGCACAGCGCAGCTCACCATCACCGGCAATGTCACGGGCGCGGGCGGCCTGGACAAAACCGGTGCGGGCACCCTCATCCTCACCGCGCGGGACAACACCTACGCCGGCAGCACGCTCATTGAAAACGGCACGCTGCGCATCGACCTCGGCAATGACCGCCTGCCCACCGGCACCAGCGTCACGCTCGGCACCGGCACGACCTCGGGTGTGCTGCAGCTCAATGGCTATTCGCAGAGCATCACCGGACTCACCACCGCTGGCACCGGCACGGCCAATGCCGTCATCGGCGGCAGCGCCACATCCACCAGCCTGCTGGATGTGACCGTCGCCTCCGGCTCGCAGACCTATGGCGGCACTTTGGGCGGTGGCACAGGCGCGGCCAATAACCATGCGAACAACAACGTGGGCTTCATCAAAGACGGCGCTGGCACCCTGACGCTCTCCGGGGCCAATACCTATGACGGCGCGACGACGGTCAATCAGGGCACCCTGGCGCTGGGCAGTGCCGCGGCCCTCGGCAGCGGCGGTGCCTCGCTTGCCTCCGGCGCGGCGGGCACCACGGTGAGTGCGGGAGCCACGCTGGACCTCAATGGACAGAGCAGCGTGCAGGAGGTCATCACGCTCAATGGTACGGGCGTGTCCGGCGCGGGCGCGCTGGTGAACAACAGCGCCACAGCCGCCAGCATCGGCAGTGGCGTGGCCTCGCTGAGCTTTTCTGGCGTGAGCACCACCGGCTGGTCCGCAGGGGCCACGGTCACCCTTGACTCCTCCCCGGGTGGAAATGCGACTGCCACCGCCCAGCTCGGCCTCAGTGCAGGCAGCCTCTCGCTGACGAGTGGTGGTGCGGGTTACGGCCTGGCTCCGGTGGTCACGGTGAGTGGTGGCACGGGCTCCGTGGTCATCGCCTCGGTGGGCGTCACCAGCGCATCGTATGTCGTCACATCAAATACCACGACCTACAGCTCCGGCCCGACGGTGACGCTTACCAACGGAGCCACCGGCGTGGCCAATCTGGACACGAATGGCAAAGTCGTCAGCATCACGGTGACGAATCCCGGCACCGGCTTCACCGGCACGCCCACCGCCACCTTCAGCGGCGGCACCGTGCTGGTGGCCGGCACCGCCCCGACGGTCGCGGGAAACAACGCCAACTACACCGTGGTGGGGCTCACGATTGTGAATCCGGGAACCAATTTCACCTCCGTGCCAACCGTGACCATCAGCGGCAGCTCCAGCACTTCCGCGACGGTGGCGGGCAATGACGGCGCGTTTGTGCTGAACGGTGTCACCCTGGACAGCAGCGGTGGCGGCTATGCCACGACTCCGGGCGTGAACGTCATCGGCGGCACGGCCACTGCGACGGCCAATCTCAGCAGCGTGAATCTCGCCACCGACTCCAGCGTGGGCGGCAGCGGCGATCTCGCCATCAATGCCGTCGTCACCGGCGCCGGTGCCCTGACCAAAGTGGGCGCTGGCACCACGACTCTCGCAGCGGTGAACACCTACACCGGCACCACCACCGTGAGCGCAGGCACGCTGCAGGTCGGTGCATCCAGCGTGGGCCAGACCGGCACAGGAAATACGACCGTCAATGGCGCGGGCGCTGTGCTGGCAGGCACCGGCACCATCGCAGGGGCCACTACCGTCATCCAGGGCACCATCAAGCCCGGCGACAGCGCAGGAGCAGCCACCGGCACTCTCAACACGCAGAGCCTCACCTTCGTTCCCGTTGCCACCACTACCGTGGCCGAGCTGCAGATCACCGGCTCCACCGCGGGCGCCAGCCTCGCCTCCGACCAGATCAACATCACCGGTGCGCTCACACTCAACAGCCTCAGCAACATCCTCGTCAACGGCAGCGGCTACACCGCCGCCGTCGGCGACACCTTCAAAATCCTCGACTGGAGCGGCCTGCTGACCACCAACGGATTCAGCACCGGCACCGACCTCCGCACTGGCGCGAACTCCGCTGGCAACGAAGGCAACCTCGACCTCCCCGACATCACCGGCATCGGCCTCTGGAACATCAGCAACTTCTCCGGCAGCGGCGATCTCACCCTGACCGTCGTTGCAGTGCCGGAGCCCACGCGCGGCCTTTTGATGCTCTGCGGCCTCGCCATGCTGATCTTCCGCCGCCGCAGGCGGTAGGGCGGTCAAGAGGTCAGGGCATGCCGCCGAAGCACACCCATCCATCCCCCAACGCCCACGCAAGGCACATGCCCCCACTGGGAGCGCCGGCATCTTGCCGGCTCCGGACGCGCCTGCAGCCAGATTGCGGGTAAACAAACGAGCGCGAAACATTCCGCCAGCCCACGCCTTGGAATCGACCGAGTAGCCTGAAATGCTTCTTCCTGGTATGAGGCGCAATTCGGGGAAGTACGACAGACACTCCTGTCTGTCGGCCAGCGCTCTCTCAGGCCGACTCGCCATCGACTGACCTCACACGATGCGAAGCAGGCCTCTGTGGGAATTCCGTGCACCAAGCGTGTCTGCGCGGGCGCTGATCGACAGACAGGAGTGTCTGTCGTACCCATCAGAGGCGGCGCGCTGATCAAATTTCGAGTGCACCCAAAGCCGCCGACGAATCAAGCTCCGCCAGCGTGAAACTTGAAACTCCTTCCCGCCATCGAGTTCGTGCAGGAGGGCGTTCAACCAGAAGACCACATCCTACCACGCCATACCCATCCCTGCTTCTCCGCTCATCCTCGCGCAGCCTTTTGCATTTTCCCGCAACTTTTTCTTTGACTCCTGAAAAACGGGCCCAATTAAAAACATCGGCATGAACAACTCATCACCGATACCCAGCACCGCTTCCAGCCTTCAGGCCAGGAAGATCACCCGCAAGGAACTCGCCGCCTACTGCGGCTTTTCCGTGCGCACCATTGACGAACTGACACGCACCGGCGTGCTCCCTTACTTCAAGATCGGTGGGGGTGTGCGCTACGACCTCGCCGAGGTGGAGGCCACGCTGCGCGAGCGTTTCCACGTGCAGGCCCGTGTGCCCGCTCCTGAGCAGCAGCAAACGCAGAGCGACAGCCCCGGCACGTCCGCCACCAGCACCGCCACCACCGCCTAAAAGGAAACGAAATACCACAAAATACCACTCCGAACACATTCGCCAGACCACCCTTCCACCCCCCTGACCACACCATGCACTACCCAGCCGAAAATGTCGGAGCCATGCTGACGGCACCCGATTGCGAAATACAGATCATCGCCGCCGTGATGGACGATCACGCGGACTGGCTGCCCGGCATCGCCGCCATCATCCAGCACCCCGAGGCCTTTGTGGATCCCGGGCGCCGCAGCGTGTGGGAGCTGCTGCTGGACATGCACAGCCGGGGCGAGGCCATCAGCGTGCAAACCGTCTCCGTGGCCCTGCGCCGGCAGCATGCCGTGCCAGACGCCAATGAGCGCATCTGCCTGCTCACCGAGCAGCATGGCATCTTCAATGTGGAACTCGCGCACTGGCATGCGCGGCAGGTCGCCCAGGCGCACGCGCGCCGCATCCTTGCAGAAGTAGGAGAGATGGCGCAGACGGCGGACGCCGGGCCGCAGGAGATGGCGGCGACGCTGCGGGAAAATTTGAAACGGCTGGAACAGATCGCCTACTCCACCGGGGAGGATGCCCCGCGCCCGCTGCCACTCGGCGCGGCGCTGCCCCCCGTGAAGCCCTTTGACACCGCCTGGCTGCCCGCGCCCTTTCGCCCGTGGATCTCAGACATCGCCGAGCGCATGCAGTGCCCGCCGGAGTTTCCTGCCGTGGCTGCCATGGCCGCGCTCTCCAGCATCGCGGGGCGCCGGTTCTGCATCCAGCCCAAGGAGAAGGACGACTCCTACACCGAGTTTCCGCATTTGTGGGCCATGCTCATCGGCAGCCCCTCGCTCATGAAATCTCCCGCCATGCAGGCCGTCATGCGCCCGCTGCGCGAGCTGGAAAAAATGGTCTGCAAAGAGCACGAGCTCGAGGTGGGGCAGCGCCAGGCGAATGAGATCGAGGCACGCATGAAGCGCGGTGCTTTGGAAGCCGCCGCGCGCAAGGCCGCGAAGAATGGCGAGGCCTTTGACTACGCGCAGCTCGTGGAGCCCGTGGGCGGCGAGCCGCCGCCGCTGCGCCGCTTCATCGTGAATGACGCCAGCATCGAGGCGCTCGGCGAAGTGCTGCGGGACAATCCCACCGGCACCCTGCTTTATCAGGACGAGCTCGCGGGCCTGTTCGCGCTTTTGGAAAAGGATGGCAACCAGTCTCTGCGCGCCTTTTTGCTGCAGGCCTGGAGCGGCAAGGAGGGCTACACTTTCGACCGCATCGGGCGTGGCCGCCGCTACATCGAGTCCTGCGTGCTCAGCCTGCTCGGCAGCATTCAGCCCGGCGTCATCGCCGCGCACGTGCGCGAGGCCAATGGCCACAGCGCCGGAGCCGATGGCTTCCTGCAGCGCTTCTCCCTCATGGTCTGGCCGGACGTGAATCCCAACTGGCAGGACGTGGACCGCCCCCTGTGCCGCGATGCCGAATGGGAGGCCTCCGATGTCTTCCACGCCTTTGAAAACATCACCAACGCGCAGCTTCTCAAAAACGGCGTGCAGACCAACCGCGACAACATCCCCACCTTCCATTTCGCGCCGGATGCGCAGGAGCTTTTCAATGACTGGCGCCGCGTGCTGGAGCTGCGCCTCCGCAGCGGCGTCATGACTCCCGCCATCGAAGCCCACCTCGGCAAATACCGCAAGCTCGTCCCCGCCCTCGCCCTCCTCACCCACTTCGCCGAGCAGCCCGGCGGCGGCGTGACCCTCTCCGCCCTCCAGCGCGCCATCTCCTTCGCCGACTGCCTAGAATCCCACGCCCACCGCGTCTTCACCTCCGCCCGCGTGGCTGAGAGCGATGCCGTGAAGACCCTGCTGAAAAAGCTGTGCGATGGCAGCGCGGGGCTGCCGGAGGAGTTTAAGGCGCGGGATGTGCGGCGGAAGGGGTGGACCGGGCTCATGTCCACAGAGGATTCTGAATCAGCCTGTGAAATGTTGGCGGAGCATCGCTGGCTCATTCCCACGCAGCAGTCCGCCAATTCCAAAGGCGGCCGTCCTACCACAAGCTACCAGATTAATCCACTGGCGAAAAAGACGCTCGAAATTCAAGGGACCGCTTCGCTGCGGTGAAACGGACGGTGCCGGGGAGGTTTCGTCGGTTTCGTCGGTGTGTTTTGAGGGGTGAAGCTTTTTTTTGAAGACGCGGGCGGAGAGGGGAGAGGTGATGCAGTTGGTGCGGGGGAGGTTTCGTCGGTTTCGTCGGTGTATTTTGAGGGGGGAAGGTTTTTTTTGAAGAGCGGATATGCATTGGGGTAGTGTGTGTTTTCACCCTGGCCGCACCCTGTGCGGGGGGGACTATCGCCATCATGGACAAAGGGCTGGAGGTGGCGCGACTGGTGCCGCCGCAGAAGCGCGCCATGACTGATTCCATGGCTGACAGGAAGCCTGCAGCAGACGCCGCGTGGATGAAGCACCGACTGGAAGAAATCGAAGCCATCTTTCCCGAGCCAGTCATCGGTGCATCCGAAGAGCTGGAAGCCTCACGTGCTGACATCGTTTGATCCATGGTCTGTGTGGATTCCAGCCTGCTCTTAAAGCCATCTGGCGGTACGCTCCCTGGATCTCCTGCATGTAGCCCTGGCCTTGGAGGAAACTATTCAGGGCCGTGGTAATGGGATGGAAGATGCTGGCGTAAGGAGGCTTTGGGAGGCCCCTCACCCTAACCTCTCCCCGAAGGATGCACAGAGCTGCGAGGTCTAGGGCGGGGAGAGGAGGTTCGCGTTGTGACTCCGACTGAGTTTTAAAGCGTCCCAGCGCCAATCCCCTCTCCCCGTCCGAAGCTTGATAGCTGAATGCTGACTTCGGGGAGAGGGTTAGGGTGAGGGGCCTCCCAAAGCCACCGAGACGCCGCTGCCAGATTCTCTACGAACATCAATAGTTACCCTTGGAGCTTGATACCACCGAGTTCCTGACCTTCGATGACCGCCAGAAGCAGGCCGCCATCTTCGAAGGTTTGAAGGCGTGGCCATGAAATGCCACCTGCTGGTATCGTTTTCCACCCCTTGCCTCCCTTTTCCATTGCCGTTCAGTTTCAGGTTCTGCTGACGGAGCGCGAAAAAAAGGTGCCCCTCCCAAAACACACCGACGAAACCGACGAAACCGACGAAACCGACGAAACCGACGAAACCGACGAAACTGGAATGACTCGCGAAGCTGAGAAAGCTCATGGCGAGGGCTTGTGCGGCTGGCGGCGCCGTGCGGCTGCCGCTTTCGAGCGTCTCGAGACGGGCGAGGGCTTGTGCGGCTGGCGTAGGCCGTGCGACTGCCGTGTTCGGGGGGCTCGCTGTTGTCCGCATGCTGGCACCGCCTGCGGAAAGCGGTAGCTGCGGTCGTTCCTCCCTGCGCGACCGCACTCCATAGTCTGCTGCGAACGCGCTGGGCAATTTTGGAGTGCGGTCGCGCAGATGCGAGGCGCAGCCTTGCATCGGAGCTACCGCTTTCGAGGGGATTGTGGCTCGCGGAGGGACAGGGGGGCTTTCGCGCGCCGTGCGGTATGGGGTGCTCGGTGGGTGGGTGTCTCACGCACGCCGTCCTGCCTGCGAAAGCGGTAGCTGCGGTCGTTCCTCCCTGCGCGACCGCACTCCAAATTGGTGCAGTGGCCTCGCGTCGCCCCGTGGCAGTTTTTTACCCGCTGGGCTGGGCGTCGAGTTTCGTATTGGATCAAGCGGGTGCATGCGGTAACGCTTGGCATCAGACGGCACCTCATTCACTTTTTCGACCATGAACACATCGCTCAAAGAGTTTCTGATGGGCCTGCCGCCGGGGGCGCAGCTTGACGTGGGGCAGGTGGAATTTTTGCTGGAGGAGGCGTGGGGGTCTTTGCGCGGGGCGAGGGATGGCGGGATGAAGGCGCACAAGATCCGCGGACGGACGGAGGGGATGAGCTGGGAGCCGCCGCTGCTGAGTTTTGAGATCGAACGGCATGGTGGCACGGTGAATGGATCGACCCGCGCGGAGATGCAGCGCTGGTGTGTGGACGTGGTGGCGCACACGGCGGAAATCGTAGGCACCCGCAAACGCCAGCTCCACGCCATGGCGAAGCGGATGAACGTCAAAGGTCCGGCAGCGGAAGTGGCCGAGGCGATTTTAAACAACCAGGAGAGCGCCTTTTTCAAACGGTCTCCGGACGGCCGGGTGAGGATCCTGATCAGCGATGTCGTTCCCTCCGAAGGAGCCTTCAAGCAAACCGTCTCAGGCCGGCGCAAGCGCTTCCGCGCCGCCCTGGAAGCCCTGATCAAACCGCACGGCTGGTCCGAGATCTCGACCAACACCTACAAGAAGAGCGAGCCGGGGGCTTGAGCTTCGCGAAGCGTCGGCGGCATGTGCCAGCGAAGTTTTTGGAAAAGGTGGTGCACGTCGTTTTACGGCAGCGTTTTTCCAGGCTACCGCTCCCACCCCACCCCCATCAATCAAACACCACCGTCTTGTTTTTCACCACCAGCACGCGGTCGCTGACGTGCCACCAGAGGGCTTTGGCGAGGACGGTTTTTTCGAGGTCGCGGCCGAGGCGGACGAGGTCGTGGACGTCGTCTTCGTGGCTGACGCGCATGACGTCCTGATGAATGATGGGGCCTTCATCGAGATCCGCGGTGACGTAGTGGCTGGTGGCGCCGATGATCTTCACGCCGCGCTGGAAGGCCTGATGGTAGGGCTTGGCACCGACGAAGGCGGGCAGGAAGCTGTGATGAATGTTGAGGATGCGATGCGGAAACTCCGCGATCATCGCGGGGCTGATGATCTGCATGTAGCGCGCGAGCACGACGGTGTCGATCTTGTGCTGACGCAGCAGCTCGATCTGCGCGGCCTCCTGCGCGAGCTTGTTCTCCTTGGTGATGGGGAAATGGTGGAAGGGGATGCCGAAGCGCTCGGCGGCAGGACGCAGGGTTTCGTGATTGGCCACGATGAGCGGGATGTCCACCGCGAGGTCGCCGGATTCATGGCGGGCGAGGAGATCGTAGAGGCAGTGGTTTTCCTTGGTGACGAAGAGGGCGATGCGTTTGCGCTGGCTGGCAAAGCTGAGGCGCATCTGCATTTCATGCCGGCGCGCCATGGGCTGCAGGCGTGACTCGATCTCCTCTTTTTCGAGCGTGAAGTTTTCCAGGCTCCATTCCAGGCGCATGAAAAAGGCGTTCTGCTCCTCATCGATGTGCTGCTGCAGATCGATGATGTTTCCCTGATGCGAGAAGATGAAGCCGGTGACGTCATGCACGAGGCCGGGGCGGTCCGGGCAGTGAATGAGAAGGGTGGCGATGTCTGCGGAGGCCATGACGGGGTTTAAAGTTGGAAGGTTAAAGTTTAAAGTTTGAAGCTGTAACGCTGGCGCGGGAGTTCGGGTTGAACTTGAAACCTTAAACTTAAACTTTGGAACCCGGTGCAGCGGGGAAGCGCGTGCAAATGCCTTCGCCATCGATCAATGAGGGGATCTGCTCGGCGTGACGGCCGGAGGCGATGATGCACTCCACGCCGCCGTGCACGGCGTCCTGCACGGCGCGCAGTTTTGAGATCATGCCGCCGGTGCCGAGGGTGGATTTTTCCTCCTCGGCGTGGTGGATGACCTGATCCACATCATGCACCACGGGGATGGGGCCTTCAGCGGGGTTTTTCATGTCGCGCAGCAGACCGGGGGCGCTGGTGAGCAGGATGAGGACATCGGCACCCCAGAAGCGGGCCACGCGGGAGGAGAGCTTGTCATTGTCTCCGTAGCGCAGCTCTTCGATGGCGACGGAGTCGTTTTCATTGATGACGGGCACCACCTGGCTGAACTCCAGCAGGCGGTCCAGCACGGCCTTCACGCGCGGCGCGCGGTCGGCGTTTTCAAAGTCTTCATGCGTGACCAGAAGCTGGGCCACGTGCAGGCCGTGATCGCGCAACAGGGACTCGTAGGCGTGCATGAGGTGCGTCTGTCCCACGGCGGCGAGCGCCTGCAGGGTGGTCACATCGGTCGGGCGCTGGCTGAACTCCAGCGGCTTCAGGCCGGAGGCCACGGCACCGCTGCTGACGACGACCACGGAATGCCCGGCGCGCCGCAGCAGCGCCACAGCCTCCACGAGCTTGCGCAACTGCACGGGATCGGGTTCCGGTGCGTCTTTGCGCGTGAGAATGCCGGAGCCGAATTTGAGTACGATGCGCTTGGAGGCCATGAGGGGGTAGGGAAACGAGGGGCGGCGAATATGGCGGGCTGCGCAGTGATGCAAAGGGCAAATGGGTGCTGTGAAGCGGGAAATGAGAGGCGTGGGGATGGAAAGAGGCAGGCGTGGGGCTGCAAAAAGGCGCAAAGAGGCGCAAAAAACGGGGGAGGGGTGCAGCGCGGATGGAACTGCGGAGCGGCTGGACTCTTGGGAGAAGGATGGTGGAAAGAAGATGAACTCGCAGGTCCCACGCCGCCGGGAGAATTTGCTGAAAGCGGGTGGCGCGGGTGGTGTAGCGCGGTATTCCGATACCGCGACGGTGCCGACTCGGTATCGGAATACCGAGCTACAATCTCGCACGTTCGCGCAAGGAGTGACTCGGGAGAGCGCCTGGACTAGTGGCGGCTTGAGGGTGAACAGAAAATACGCTCTCAGGCTTCTCTCCCGGAGAATTGGCTCACAGCGGGTGGCATGGGAAATGTAGCGCGGTATTCCGATACCGCGACGGTGCCGACTCGGTATCGGAATACCGAGCTACAACTCCGCACGTTCACGCAAGGTGCGATTCGGGAGAGCGGATGGACTAATGGCGGCTTGAGGGTGAACAGAAATACGCTTTCAGGATTCTCTCCCGGAGAAATTGCTCAAAGCGGGTGGCATGGGAAATGTAGCGCGGCATTCCGATACCGCGACGGTGCCGACTCGGTATTGGAATTGCCTTCGGCTGTCTCCGCTTCGCTTCGGCTCCGAGCTACAACCTCGCACGTTCGCGCATCGAGTACTCGGGAGAATTGGAGAACGCAGAGTTCTTTTTGGATTCCTTTCTGGAAATCTCTGCGGCGTTCCAGCCTCTGCGGTGTAAGTATTCTGGAGAGGTGTTTCGATCTGCCCCCGCGAGACGTATTGAAGAGATGCAGCCGCATTCCTCGTCTCCTCCAGCGCTGTCTTTGGCAAGAGCCGCGCAGGTGCAGCCGTAGTTGTTTCACCCCCATGATTCGCAGCCGCCATGTTCTCGCTTTCGCATTGCTCACCACCCCGCTCGCCGCGGAGGTGGCCAAGGTCCATCCGGCTCAGGCCATGGGACTTCTGAAGACGCAGTGCCTCGGCTGCCACAATGCGGACAAAAAGAAGGGCGGCCTCTCCCTGGAGACGCGCGATCTCGCCCTCAAAGGCGGTGAAAACGGCGCGGCCATGGTCTCGGGCGATGCCGACCACAGCGCACTCATCAAGGCTCTCAATGACCCCGGCGATGCGCACATGCCGCCGAAAAAACAGATGCCGGAGAAGCAGATCAACCTGCTCAAGGCCTGGGTGAATGCGGGCGCGCCGTGGGATGACGCGGCGCTGAAGAAATTCGGCGAGCTCACACCTGCGGACAAGCTCACTGCTCTGCCCGCGAGCCACACTCCCGCCGCCGCCATGGCCCTGAGCCCGGACAGCAAGCGGCTGGCCGTGGGGCGGGGGAGTCAGGTGCTGATCCGCGATGTCTCGGCGAAGGACGCGCCCGTGATCGCCACGCTGGAAGGGCACAAGGATGTGGTGCAGTCCCTCGCGTGGAATGCGGATGGCTCGCTGCTGGCGGCGGGTGGTTACAGGAGCGTGCTGGTGTGGAATGCGGCCGACTGGAAGGTGGCGCACACTTTGACCGCACCGCTGGAAGGCCGCGTCACAGCGCTGACTTTCCTGCCGGACAAGACCACGCTCGTTCTTGCGGACGGCGCCATCAGCATGAAGGGCCTGCTGCACCGCTGGAAGCTCGGCGAGCCCAAGCCTGCGCAAACCGTGGAGGCGCATGCGGACAATGTTTTGAGCCTGGCCCTCAGCAAAGACGGCAAACAGATCGCCACCGGCGGCGCGGACAATCTCGCGAAGGTGTGGGACGCCGCCACGCTGAAGGAAGTGGCGAAGATCGAGGGGCATGTGGGTCACATCGTGGCCGTCGACTTCAATACGAATGGCAAATGGCTGGCCACCGGCAGCGCGGACAAAGACCTCAAGGTGTGGGACATCGCCAGCAAGGAGATGATCATGCTGCTGGGAGACAAATCCGCGCCGGTGAATGCGCTGCTGTGGTCTCCGGACTCGACCAGCCTGACCTATTTCATGGACAACGGCAGCGTGCACAGCGTGACGGAGCTCAAGGAGCACGACGGCGTGCGCCTGGCCTTCACCTCCGGCAAGGACAAGCGCACAGGCACTGTGGAAGGCGTGCCCAATGCCGCCGTGATGACGGCGGATGGCAAGAACGTCTTTGCCGCCACGGACGCGGGAGACGTCTTCCTGCTCGATGAAAAGCAGCAGCTTGCCAAGCTGCCCGGGCCGGCGGTCGCGGCTGCACCTGCCACGCCCAATCCGAAGGCGCTGTCTTTTACACAGGACATCCTGCCCGTGCTGAGCAAGGCAGGGTGCAATCTCGGAAGCTGCCACGCGAAGTCTTCGGGTCAGGCAGGCTTCAAGCTCTCCATCTTCGCCTTCGATCCGAAGGGCGATTACATGGAGCTGGTGAAGGACTCGCGCGGCCGCCGTGTTTTCCCCGCATTGCCGGAGGACAGCCTGCTGCTGCAGAAGTCTGTGGTGCGCGTGCAGCACGAGGGCGGGCAGCGCTTTGAGCCCGATTCCGAATCCGCCAAAACCATCGCCGAATGGATCCGCCAGGGCATGCCGTATGAGACGCCCGGCCAGCCCGCGCTCACGGGCATCGAGGTGCAGCCAGCGGAAAAGACGTATCGCAAAAACGAAGCGGGCACCTTGAAGGTCACCGCGAAATACAGCAACGGCACCACGCGCGATGTGACGGGCCTCACGGACTACATTTCCTCCGAGAAATCCATCGCCTCCGTTGATGAAGAAGGCCGCATGAAGACCACCAGCGAGAGCGGCGAGACCGTGATCGTGGCGCGTTACATGGGGCAGGTGGCCATCTCCCGCGTGGCGGTGCCTGCGGACAAGCTGCTGCCTCCGGAGCGCTATGCCGGGCTGACGGTGCGCAATGAGATCGACAAGCTCGTGTATGCACGCCTGCAGAAGCTCGGGCACCTGCCCAGCGAGAGCTGCACCGATGGCGAGTTCCTGCGCCGCAGCACGCTCGATGCCATCGGCATGCTGCCCACGGTTGAAGAGGCGCGCGCCTTTGCTGCAAACAAAGATCCCAAGAAGTACGAGCAGTGGATCGACGCCCTGCTGCAGCGCCCCGAGTGGGCGGACCATTGGGCCGTGAAATGGGGAGACCTCATCCGCCCCAATCCCTCCCGTGTGGGCGTGAAGCCCGTGTATCTGCTGGACCAGTGGATCCGCCAGAGCTTCCGCGACAACAAGCCCTGGGACCAGTTTGTGCGCGAGCTGCTGACGGCGCAGGGAAACACGCATCAGTACGGCCCCATGGCCGTGTGGCGTGACAAGCGCGAGCCCGTGGACGCCGCCACCTTCATCGGCCAGATTTTCCTCGGCGTGCGTCTGGAGTGCGCGAAGTGCCACCACCACCCCACCGAGAAGTGGGACCTCACGGACTACTACCAGATGGCCGCGTTCTTCACGCAGATGAAGCGGAAAGGGCAGGGCATCTCCGCACCCATCAGCGGCGAGCCGGAGCAGATGTGGTTCACGCCCGGCACAGCGGGCATCGAGCATCCCGTCACCAAGGCCACGCTCAAGCCGCGCCCGCCTGCGGACAAGGAGATCGCCATCGGAGAAACGCAGGACCCGCGCGCCGTGCTGGCAGACTGGATGACCGATCCGCACAATCCTTACTTCGCGCCCGCCGTGGTGAACCGCGTGTGGTCCAGCTTCATGGGCCGCGGCATCGTCGATCCGGTGGATGACTTTCGCGCCTCCAATCCGCCCAGCAACGCCGCGCTGCTCGACTGGCTGGCGCAGGATTTCGTGAAGCACGGCTACGACCTGAAGCACCTCATGCGCACCATCATGCTGTCACAGGTGTATCGTGAAAGCAGCCTGCCCAATGAGACCAACATCGCCGACCTGAAAAACTACAGCCGCAGCTACCGCCGCCGCCTTCCAGCCGAGACGCTGCTGGATGCCGTGTGCGCCGTGACGGAGGTCAAAGAATCCTTCTCCGGCACGCCCGCCGATACGCTGGCCAAGCAGACGTGGAATCACAAGCTGGAGAGCCAGTTCATGGACGCCTTCGGCCGCCCGAACGCCAGCTCCGAATGCCCCTGCGAGCGCGATGCCAAGCCCAGCGTGGTGCAGGCCCTGCACCTCATGAATTCCACCAAGCTGCAGGAAATGCTCGTCAGTGCCAAAGGCCGCGCCACCCGCCTCGCCAAGAGCGATCTTCAGCCCGCGCAGATCGTGGAAGAACTCTACCTCGCCAGCTACTCACGCCTGCCCACCAGCGAAGAAGCCGCCATCGCCGGCAAAGCCCTGGACGTCGGCGCACAGAACCGCCAGGCCGCGATTGAAGACGTGATGTGGAGCCTGCTGAACTCGGCGGAGTTTGTGTTTAATCATTGAGGACTCGGCTGGTCGCAAAAACACGATCAATGGAGAAATCCATTCAACAGCAGGACATCTGCCATCAATACGGGGCTGAGCTGACTCCTCCAACGGCTGGGTCTCGCGTCGGCATTGCGCTTCAGAGTCTTCATCAATCGCCGGTTTATGGTGTTCGTCTCAAACCCGAAAACGGCACCAATGGCTGGTATGTTTGGGCTGGAGAGAAATCAGATGACGAGGATTTTTTCCAGCCTGTGTGCGTTGAGCATCTCCTTGAGGTGTGTCCTCTGGCCTGGCCGTTTCTATCCTTGCCTCCTGGGTGGAAATTTTTGACCGATGGCGACTACATCGACGTCTGGCATGATGCCAGCCTTCTCGAAGTGGCATGAAGAGAAATAACTGAATCTGATACTTTTGTTCGCTTTCGTAAGAACTACGGATGGGCGGCGTAATTTCCACGTCCCCACACCCCAAAAGGAATGTCTCGTATCACCCACAACTGCGCCGGTCACATGCGGCGCGATTTTCTGAAGCTCGGCCTCACCGCTGCGGGCGGCGGGCTGGGCTTTACGGATCTGCTGCGGGCGCGGGCCATGGCGGCGCAGGCACCTCAGCCTTCGCTTTCGCGCCCGGTGAACTGCATTCTGGTATGGCTGGACGGCGGACCCTCGCATTACGAGATGTTTGACCCGAAGCCGAACGCGCCGAGCGAGATCCGCGGCGAGTTCAAAGCGATCCCCACGAACGTGCCGGGCGTGCATTTCTCCGAGAGCGTGCCTTACCTTTCCAAGGTGGCGGACAAGTTCACCGTGCTGCGCAGCGTCACGCACAAGGACCCGAATCACGGCGGCGGCAATCATTACATGATGACCGGCGCGCCCACTCCGGTGCCCGTGGGCTGCGGTGCCTTCGTGACCTTCCACCCCTCCTTTGGCAGCGTGGTCAGTTACAAGCGCGGCGTGCAGAACGGCCTCCCCGCCTACATGACGCTGCCCAGCATCACCCGCAGCGGCGGCCCCAATTTCCTCGGCGCGGAGCATGCGCCATTCGTCGCCGGTGGCGATCCGAACTCCAAGGGCTTCAAGGTGCGCGATGTCGTGCTGCCTTCCGATATTTCTGAGGCACGCGGCCTTTCCCGTCGTGATCTGCGCCACTCGCTGGACCGCATGCAGCGCCTCAACAACGCCGTGGCGGAAGACCCCGCCGTGAGCTTTGACACCTTCTACGGCCAGGCGGTGGATCTCATCGCCTCCAAGCCCGCGCAGGAGGCCTTTGACATTTCCCTCGAAGACGACAAGACCCGCGAGCTCTACGGCCGCAACGATGTGGGCCAGCGCATGCTGCTGGCGCGCCGCCTCGTGGAAGTGGGCGTGCCCTTCGTCACCGTGAACTACGGCGGCTGGGACCACCACCGCGAACTCTTCAAGACCTGCAAAGGCGAGTTCATGCAAAAGTTTGACCAGGGCATGGCCGGTCTGCTCACGGACCTCGACCGCCGCGGACTGCTGGAAAGCACGCTCGTCGTGGCCCTCGGAGAATTTGGCCGCACGCCGAAGATCAACAAAGACGGCGGTCGCGATCACTGGCCTGGCGCGATGAACATTCTTTTCGCAGGCGCGGGAGTCCCACGCGGCGGCATCATCGGTGCCACCGACCCCAAGGGCTACTATGCCAGCGACAACATCTACTCCCCGGAAGACTTTGCCGTGACGCTTTACACCAAGCTGGGCATTGATCCGCATCAGATCCTTCACACCAACACCGGCCGCCCCGTGCAGCTGATCAATGGTGGCAGGCCCATCCGCGAGCTGTTTGCGTGATGGCTGGGGAAATGAGGAATGCGGAATGACAAAAGCGGAACGGAGCGAGACAAACGAGCGACGTAAGTCCTGAGGGTGAGCCAAGCGAATCAATGCAGATTAAAGAATGAAAAAGAGTCCACGCCTTCTGGCATTTGTCATTCTGCATTCGGCATTCGTTCTTCCTTCTTTCGCTGCACCCCCCGGCTTTGAAAGCCTCTTTCCCGCAGGCGGGCAGGCTGGTGTGCGCGTGGAGACGACGGTGAGCGGCAAAGGGCTGGAGAAGGGGACTTTTCTCGGCTGGTGCAGCTCTCCGCAGGTGGTGGTGCTGGGCGGAGACAAGCCGAAGAAGTTCTTTCTGAACATCGCCAAAGAGGCCGCGCCGGGGCCCTGCCTCGTGCGCATTTACAATGACACCGACGCCTCGCCGCCGCGCATCATCGAGGTGGGCAAGTTTGAGGAAGTGCTCGAAAAGGAGCCCAACGACACCGTGGCAGACGCCAAAACGGCCGAGGCCCGGATGAATGTGACGATCAATGGCGTGTTCGAAAAAGCCGGCGATGTGGACACTTTTGCACTGCGTGCGCAGAAGGGAAAACGCATCACGCTGGAGCTGCACGGCTACTCGCTGGGCTCACCGATGGACCCGGCCATGCGCCTGCTGAATGACCGGGGCGTGGAGATCGCCGGCGGGCATGACAGCACCAATCTGGACCCGCGCATCGAATACACGCCCACGGCAGACGGCACGCTCTACGCGCAGCTTTTTGCCTTTGTGCATCCACCCGCGGCAGACGTGTCCTTCAAAGGCAGCGCGAACCATGTGTATCGCCTCATCGCGACGGACGAGGCCCGGCCAGCCCTCGTTATCGATGAACCCAAGACCCTGACGCCGCCCGCCACGGTGAACGGCTGTCTCAGCAAGGCGGGCGAGGAAGACACCTTCACCTTCCCGTTGAAAAAGGGCCTCAGCGTGCAGATCAGCGTGCGTGCGCAGTCCCTCCACAGCCCCGTGGATCCCACCTTGCGCATCGAGGATGCCAAAGGCAAAACTCTGCAGGTGGCGGACGACGCCGACAAGGACAGCCTGGACGCCGTGCTGCGCTTCAAGTCCGCTGAAGACGGCGACTACAAACTTGTCATCGCAGACCGCTTTCACCACGGCGGCGCGGATCATGTCTATGAGCTTTCCGTGAAGCCATCCGTGCCCACGGTCACCGCCACGCTGGACACCCATGCCTACCATCTGGACGCCGGCAAAAGCGTGGAGGTAAAGCTGACCATCAAGACCAACGGCACCTTCACCGGCAAGATCAAGGCCCAGGCGGCAAACCTGCCCATGGGCGTCACCGCCGAAGCCGTGGACGTGCCCGCCAAAGGCGGCGAGGTCAAGCTCACCCTCAAAGCCGCCGCCGAGGTGGCGGCCAGTCAGTCACCCTTCGCCGTTGAGATCCTCACCAGCGCACCGGATGCCGTGGAAACCGTGACCGCCAGCTATGCCGTGCCGTTTGTCGAACCACGCGGAGACCTGCTCATCACCACAGACACGCACCCCTGGCTGACCGTGGTGGCAAAGAAGCCGTGAGGAGGAGTACGATGGACACTCCTGTCCGTCGATCGACGCGTTGCAAAGACCCGAGGTATGCGCGCTACCCCACATCGTCTGCTTGGCGAAGCCTGAGATCATTCGAAGGCATGCCGGCCTGCGAGAGCGCTGACCGACAGACAAGAACCGAAGCGCAGCGAAGATAGCCAGCCGCAGGCTGCCCGCAGGGCGAACAAAGTGAGGCAATGTCTATCGTACTTCTTGCGGTGCATTCGGCCGTCGCAGGCTTGCTCCGGAAAGTGGATCGGTCCT
The DNA here is from genome assembly GCF_044226605.1 of Prosthecobacter sp. Taxonomy (GTDB): domain Bacteria; phylum Verrucomicrobiota; class Verrucomicrobiia; order Verrucomicrobiales; family Verrucomicrobiaceae; genus Prosthecobacter. Next base: position 125,588 of record NZ_JBGAGS010000015.1, read on the forward strand.
CACCTCAGTTACGAATCTCTATTGCCATGCGTTCGCGCCTTCATTATTCTGCGACGCATCGCGATCAAAGTGCATCCCACCACCATGACTCGGACCTTGCTTGCAGCCTTGGGCATCCTGGCGTCAGCCATGGCAGCCTATTCCGCAGACGTCAACGTCAGCGACCGCACCTTTGCGATCAAGACTGTTCCCACATTCTATCGAGGGGTGCCGCTCATCTTTTTCCAGTCTCATTTTTCGTCCACTCGAACGGAGCTACGAAGGATTTTGCTGGAGAGGTCCTCTGGAAGCTTCCTCAAAACGGAAGAACTGGCTGTTCTGCCGCCCATGATGGCAGGCGGGCGGGACATCTCACTGGCCTCGATGATAGACATCATCTGGCAGAATCACAGGAATGAAGATATCCTGTGCCTGACGGCTCAGGACTCCTTCCCCTATTTGAATTTCCAACACACTCTGAACATTTGCAGACCCTCGGCGGCAGGCCTTCCGTGTTTTGACAACGACTACGACAGGACCATGGCCAAGACCCAGGAGTTGTATGCCGTCTGCAAAGAGTATTATGTCACACGCTATGTGATGTCTCTGGAAGTGCCTGACAGGTGCGTTGTCTTCTAGATCAGCTCTCAAAAATCTTGTCACATTGCCCGGGCGGCGGAGCGGCCCCATTGGCTGCGTTAGTCGCTTGCCTGTTATGTTCCAATAGCAGGCTGCGCTCCCGCCTTGCCACTGGGGCCGCTGCGCTCGCCGGTCAAAATGACAATCTTTTCGAGAACTGGCCTAAAAAGGGATGACGTGGCTGGAGGTGTCAGGTTGAAGCTCCCCACCCACCACCACCCGGCGTCTCCATCACCACGCGGTCTCCCGCTTCCACGGCAAAAGACGTGCAGCCTTCCAGCAGTGTGGAAGCACCCGCGCGCACCAGTGTCTGCCGACCGCACTCACCAGCGCCGCCTCCGTTCATGCCAAACGGTGCTTCGACACGATGCTGCGTGAGAAGGCTCACCGTGAGCGGTTCCAGAAACTCAAACTCGCGCACCACACCATCGCCGCCGCGCCACTGGCCGTTGCCACCGGAGTCGCGACGGATCGCGAACTGCCACAGGCGCACGGGGTAGCGCTGCTCGATGATCTCAGGATCGGTGATGGCGGTGTTCGTCATGTGCGTGTGCAGGGCGCTGGCACCGTGATATGCCGCGCCTGCTCCCGCACCTCCGGCGATGGTTTCGTAGTAGCCAAAGCCTGCGCCGCCGAAGAGGAAATTGTTCATGGTGCCCTGGCTGCAGGCCTGGAGGCCGAGCGCCTTGATGAGCGTATCGACCAGTCGCTGGCTCACCTCCACATTGCCACCGACGACGGCGGGATCGCGCGCTGCATCGCCGGTGAAGGTGGGGTTGAGCAGGGACTCGGGGCAGAGGATTTCCACCGGCTCGGTGAGCCCCTCGTTCAGCGGCAGGTCTTCCTGAAGCATGAGGCGCATCACATACAGCACCGCGCTGCGCACGATGGCGGTGGTGGCGTTCAGATTCCGCGGATGCACGCCGGAGGTGCCGGTGAAATCGAGCACGAGCTTGCCCTCAGCTTTGCGCATGGAAACCGCGATGACGGCGCTGTCATCGAGCTTTTCCTGCGCGGAGATGGAGTCGGGCAGGCGTGCAATCTGCGTGCGCATGACCTCGGCGGAATGTTCCAAAATGCTCTGCATGAGGCCCGCCAGCGATTCGTCCGCCAGCGTGCGCAGGCGCTCGGCGCCGTGCAGATTGGCGGCGAGCTGCGCGTGCAGATCCGCGAGGTTGTCAGCGAGGTTGCGCGTGGGATGCGCGGCACTGGTCAGCAGCCTGCTGATTTCCTCAAAGCAGGAGACACCACCACGAATAAGATGACGCGGCGCGATGACCACGCCCTCCTCGATCAAGCGCGTGGCATTCGCAGGCATGGAGCCAGGCGTGATGCCGCCGATCTCCGCATGATGCGCACGGTTGGCGATGTAACCGATCAGCTTGCCGCATCCATCATGCACCGGCGTAATGAGCGTGACGTCCGGCAGATGCGAGCCGCCATAAGCCGGGTGATTCGTGATGATCGTATCGCCCGGCTGCAGCGCGATGGCCTTTGCCACTTCACGCACGCACACGCCCAGCGCGCCGAGATGCACGGGAATGTGGGGTGCGCTGGAGAGCAGCCGCCCATGCGCATCCAGCAGCGCGCAGGAGAAGTCGAGGCGTTCGCGGATGTTCGTGGAAATGGAGGTGCGGCAGAGCAGCGCGCCCATGTCGCTGACGATGGAGTGAAAGCGGTGCCGCAGCAGGTCGCGCTCCAGCGTGGGCACGGCGGTGGCCGCCTCCTGCCTCCGCAGCACATGACCAAAGCCCGTGACTTTTTCCACCTGCCACCCGGGCGCGATGACGATGGTGCTGAAGGCATCCTGGATCAGAGCTGGCGCGGGATCGAGCACCTCTGCATGGAGCGCGGACTCGGGTGCGCTGCTTGCCGCCTCGCGGGTGATGATGCGCACGCTCACCAGCTCCACCACACGGCTGGCCGGTGGCGGATAGCCAAACAGGCGCTCGTAGGCGGTGGCGTAAAGTCTTGGCAAATCGTCTGCTGTTTCAAACTCCACCTGCAGCGGCGTATCCTGCCCTTTGAGCCGCAGCTCCGCGATCTGTGTTCGTAGCCGGGGCTGCAGCCCGTCCGGAAGCACTGATTTCAGTGCGCCACTCACCAGCGCCTCACTCAGCGGCATCCGGAACTCTTTCTCCACAATCTGCTCCGGCACGGCCTCCTGCAAACCCACGGCGCTGAGAATGCCGGCATGTCCGGGCACAAGGATGGTCTGCATGCCGAGCGCCTCCGCCACGGCACAGGCATGCTGCGGGCCGGCACCGCCAAAGGCGAGCAGGGCATGATCTGCAGGTGCATAGCCTTCACCAATGGAGATGCGGCCAATGGCATCCGTCATGTGCTCCACGGCGAGGCGCAGCAGCGAATGCAGCAGATCGGCCTCCGTGCCGCTGCCATCCGTCTGCGCATGCAGTTCGCTCAGCCGGCGCTGCGCGGCAGCGAGATCCAGCGGAATCGGAGCGCGTGCGGGGTCAAAGCGGCCGAGCAGGAGATTGACGTCCGTGATGGTCAGCGGGCCGCCTTTGCCATAGCAGGCCGGGCCGGGATTGGAGCCAGCGCTTTGCGGCCCCACCGCCAGGCCATGGTGCGTCATCTGGCAGATGGAGCCACCGCCTGCGGCCACGGTCTCGATGGCCACGCAAGGTGCCAGCAGCTGCATGCCCGCCACATTCTGCGTGAAGCGGTAGCCGGGTCGTGAATCGATGCGCGCTACGTCCGTGCTGGTTCCCCCCATGTCGAAGGTGATGATCTTGGAAATACCCAGGCGACGCGCTGCATTCGCCGCACCGATGGCACCGCCCGCCGGGCCGCTGAGCAGCATGTCCTTGGGCCGGATGTCATCGGCGGTTTTGAGTCCGCCCGCGCTCGTCATCACCTGCATGGCGGCGGACACATGGCGGATGCCGTTGAGAAAAGACTGCACTGGCGCGTGCAGATACGCGTCTGCCACCGTGCTCTGCGTACGCGGCAGCAGCTTGGCAAACGCGGCCGTCTGATGCGAAAGCGTCAGGTGCGTGAAGCCGCACTCCCGCAGAATCTCCGCCACGCGTAGCTCATGCCGCGGATGTGCATGCCCATGCAGCAGCGCGATGGCCGCTGTGGTGATGCCTTGTGAAAGGCAGCTCTGCGCCGCAGTGCGCACGCTGCTTTCATCCAAAGCCTCCAGCACCTCTCCGGACACACTCACACGCTCCGGCACCTCGCAGGCGATCTCATGAAAAAGAACGCGCGGTGTGTGCTTCAGCGCAAAGAGGTCGCTCCGGCGCTGATCGCCGATTTGCAGCAGATCCCCAAAGCCCCGCGTAATGAAGAGTGCTATGCGCCCGCCTTTGTGCTCCAGCAGGGCATTGGTGGCCCGTGTGGTGGCGATGCGCAGGTCCAGCGGTGGAAATTCGCGCCCGGGCGGTGTGTTGGTTAAGATACGTGCCCCCAGCACCGGCGCTTCTTCACCCGTGGAAAGCTCCAGCAGCGTGCCGACAGGCCATGACGCAGGCGCATCCAGCACGACTTCGCCGCTGCTGTCATCAAAGGCCGTGATGCTCCGCTCCGCAGCACCGCCCACATCATTCAAACGAAAGCCGACGAGCAAAGCAGAGGGCAGGGGAGGCAGGCCGGAAAGCCGATACCTCATGCCGTCACCACCCGCCACCACGGCTCGCAGATGGCCGGTGGAGAGCACCTTGCAGCGTGACTCACGCCCCTGCGGATCCAGCGCGTGGCAGTCCGTGAAGGTGCCGCCCGTGTCTGCTGCGACGCGCCACTTCACGGCTTTTTGGGCGCAGCCGCATCAGGGGCAAAGTCCAGGTCAGGCACCCAGCGCAGCTCCTTGAAGGCATCGTAGTAGGCCTCGCAGTTTGCGGGCTTGAAGGCAGCCACGCCGCGTTTGACCCAGTCGGCGGCGCTGGCCTGATTGCCCGAGTCAAAGGCGAGTGCCGCCTTGCTGAAGTAATAGGCGGGCGTGTCGTCCATGAAGGTGAAGTTATCCGCGATGATCTGCTCCGCCGCAGGGCGGTGGCCCAGCTTCAGCTCGCACAGCGCCCGCTTGTAATGCACCAGATGGCGGATCACCATCGGCAGCTTGGGGAAGTCTGTCGTCAGCTTCGTGAAGCGCTCCAGCGCGGTGCCAAACTCGTGCTTCACGAAATAGAATTCCGCGAGGTTGAACTTCGGCAGCGGGCTGTCCGGCTGGAGCTGCGCGGCCTTTTCAAACTGCTGCAGCGCCATGTCAAAATCACGCCGCCGGGGGGCCAGGTAGATGTCTCCGCGCAGCGCATAGAGGTCGGCCAGGTTGGGGGCTATTTTTTCGATGGCCTCCAGCTTTTCCAGCGCGTCTGCGTAGCGCTGCTTCAGGCGCAGGTCGCGGGCTTCCAGCAGCATCTTGCGGACTTCCTCGGACATGGGGGGCGGGGCGCCGGCTTTCGGGTCTTGCGCAAGGACAGCAGAAAGGCCGAGGGACAGGATCAGAAGGGTGGGGAGCAATCGCATGGCCGCACGATAAAGCGTGAATCGGAATCAGGCAAGGCGGGCGCGCATGCTGGTTTCAGCGCCGTCGCACAGGCTGCGCAGGATTTCCGGGCTCACCCAGTCCGCGCCAAGTGACAAAATCGTTTCACGCACCATGCCATCGGCGGAGACCACGCGCATGGGGCGGTCCTGGATGTATTTGGCCACGAGACGTTCGATGATGGTGTCCGCCGTGGTGCCGGGGTCGGCGTAAATGATCTGCAGTCCCTGCGGCTCGCGTTCCTCGTTGGTGCCTTGTTTCGCACCGTCAAAAACCACCACCACCTGCATGCCGCTCATGTCCTGCAGATTGCGCAGGCGCTTGAGCAGCTCCGTCCGCGCCAGATGCCTGCGCGATGCGACACGATGCTCCTTCTTCAGCTCCGGCCACGCGTGAATGACATTATGCCCGTCAACAAGAAGGTAGGTCAGCGGGGCGGGCATGGGACCGAGTTTCAGATGCCAAGGTACTCGCGGGCTTTAGCCCGCTTTGGAAAGCTTCGCATCTTCCAGAGCGAGCTAAAGCTCGCTAGTACTTTATTTAAACCGGCACCGCCTTGGCCTTTTCGTACTCTTCATTGATGAGACACAAGTCCCCGAGCGCCTCTTTGAGCGGGTCGATTTCCTTGGAGCTGAACCCCAGGTGCAGGTGTCTGCGCCAGCCTTCGGCGTATTCAAATTTGCCTGAAAGCCTTCCCATGGCCCGTGCGGACTCATCCATGCTGATCAGGTAGGAGTCCATGCCCTGGCTCACATCCAGCCAGTGCTTCTGGCTTTCGTGCGCGGCCAGCGCCTCTCGTTTGCGCGCATGCACGGTGGTGGTGTCCACGTATTGTCCGGCCTGCAGCTTCTGGCGCAGCGGATCGCACTGCCCATGCGGCATGGCGTGGTAAACGGTCACGTCATGGGAATAGGAGGGGAGGTGCGGGTCGGTCTGGAAATTGGGGATGCAGTGGGAGAAAGCAGCCGTCACCGCCAGCCGGCAGGCCTGCATGTGGTCCTCCATGTAGTCCGCCGGTGCATGCGTAAGCACGATGCTCGGCTGCGCCATGCGCACCACGGCCGCCACCTTGCGCAGATACGGCACGGAATACGTCAGCTCCAGGTCATCGCAGATCGTCGGGTAAAACGTGGCTCCCAGGATGCGCGCCGCCTCCTGGGCTTCTTCCAGACGCTTCTGCGTCGTCGTAGCCCCGTCCATCTGCACTGAGCCGCCATTTCCCGTGCATAGATTGATGTAATGAATGTCCCAGCCGCGCTCCTTGAGCAGAAGCAGAGTTCCGGCGGCGACGAATTCAATGTCGTCAGGATGGGCGAAGATGGCGAGGGCGGAGGGCATGGAGAAAGTAGTTCAGAGCTTTAGCTCGTTCTGGAGGCGCAGGCGCGATGCATGAACGAATGATCTATGTCCGGATCACATCGCAAAGATCTTGTCCATCCGCTCCGTCAGCATTTTGAGGCCGTTGGGGTTGATGCCGCCGCGCTGCTCACTGATGGCCCAGCCGCTGTAGCCTGCGGCATCAAGCGCTTTCATGATGGCGGGCCAGTTGTTGTCGCCTTCGGTGAGGTCGCAGTCAAAGCCCTTCCACACGCCTTCGTCCTTCATCTTCTTGGTGCTGTATTCTTTGACGTGGATGCGGTTGATGCGCTTGCCCAGCACCTTGATCCACTGCTCCGGCCAGCCGTAGCGCAGCACATTGCCGATGTCGAAATGCCAGCCCACGATGGGATCGCCCACTTCATCGAGATAGCGCACCGCCTCCAGCGGGCTGAGGATGAAGTTGTTCCAGACGTTCTCGATGGAAATCTTCACGCCGAGTTCCTTGGCCAGCGGCACGGCCTTCTTGATCTCCGTGATGCTCCGCTCCCAGGCCACATCATACGGCACCGTCTCGCTCACCACACCGGGCACCACGAGAATGGAGTCTGCGCCGTAGGCCTTGGCATCGCGCAGCGTGGTCAGCACGCCTTGCAGCCCCTCCTCGCGAACCTTCGGGTCATCATGCGTCAGTGTCTGCTTCCAGTGCGTGTGGCAGCACACGCTGGCCGCCTGCAGGCCCGACTGGCCCAGGGCGTCGATGACTTCCTGGTTGTTCATTCCGCCACTTGGCTCCACGCCTTCGTAGCCTGCTTCCTTGGCAGCCTTGTACCTCTCGATCAGCGTGCCCTTGATGCCCAATGTGCCACCCATGATGGCTTTGCGCAGCTTGCGTGCAGGCTTGGCGGCATCTTGGGCAGGGAGGACACCGGTGGAGGCGAGGAGCGCGGTGGATGAAAGCGACTGGATGAAGTGACGGCGGGAGGTCATGGCGGGAGAATACGCACGGATGTGGCGTGAGTTGTCACAAACCATTGCTTCTGAAACAAAGCATTCAGCAGGGACTAACGCCTGCCTCCCTTAGAAGCGCGCCGGCATCATTGTAAACTGAGAACTGAAAACGGAGAATTGAAAATTGCCAAGACGGGATCGCGCCCATCCAGTCTGCAATTTTCAGTTCCCAGTTCTCAGTTTACAATCCCAGGCAGCGTCGGGAGGACTCATGGCGTCACTCCGGCCATGTCGTGCGAGGAGTGGCGCTGGCACGGAAGCCACCGCCAACCACTGCAAACAACCGCGAGCTATGGCAAACTTCCGTTTCAGCCATTCTTCGCCAGCAGCGCCTTGGCCGCCTTCTCGACCTTCGTCAGCACGTTCGCTGGAAGCTCGGTCAGCAGCGGCAGCACGGGGCCGGTCTGGGCCACGCCGGCAAGTTCGACGGCATGGTGCAGCACGAGGATGGGGCTGTGGGCATTGCGCAGGTCTTCCAGAGCCACGAATTCCGCGCGAATCTTCTCGGCGGCGGCCCAGTCCTTGTTCAAAATGGCCTGCAGCATGGCGGTGGAGCGGGAAGGGGCGATGCACACGCAGCCTGCGGTGAAGCCGGTCACGCCGAAGTCGCGCAGGTGGACGATGGCCGGCTGCTCGCCGATGCCGCTGACAATCATCTTGGGATCCACCAGCTTGATGAGCTTCTTCAAATAGGGATCCTTCTTCGGATCTGGCTCGACGATGGCGTATTTGATCCAGGAAATCAGGCCGTCATTCACCAGCTCGGCCGCGATCTCAGGGGTGATGTAGGCGCCGTCCTTGATGTAGAGCACGGCCTTGATGCCGGACTTTTCCACGAAATGGCGGATCGCCGTGGCCACGCCTGCGGGCTTCGAGGGGAACAGCGTCGGAAGCAGCATCGCGGTGGGGAAGGCGAACTCGCTGAGGATCTTGGCCTGGTCCATCGCCGTGCCGTACATGGGGCCCACGGAGGGCACCACCCACATGTCATCGGGAGAAACGTCCACCAGCATCTTCAGCAGCGCATGGTATTCGCTGGGGGCGATGTTGTAGAGATTGGCATTGCCTCCGTAAAGCAGGGTGCGGATGCCGCCCTTGTACATGTGCTTGATCAGCCGGCTGTTTTGCGACTTGGCCAGAGACAGATCCTTGTTCCGGCACAGCGGAGGTACGGCAATGACGGAGGACTGCAGATCTTCAAAGGTGACAGGGGTGGTCTTCATGGAGCTGTCATGTGAGCGCAGAGAACGCCCGCTGCAAAGGAAAAACAATTCCTCAATAAGGGGGGATCACTGTCCCTCAATAAAGCTAAGCAAATCCGCCATGTCCTGCACGCTCATGCCGGTTTCCAACCCCTCTGGCATGAGGCTTTGACCTGTGGAGGTGCTGCCTTTGATTTCGGAACGTTGCAGCGTTTTCTCTATGCCGCCCATCATCTTCAAGGTCATGCTGGACGCGGTGTCGTTAGTGATGATGCCTGCGAGAGTCTGGCCGTCCTTGGTCACCACCGTGTAGGCGATGAACTGTGGCGCCACTTCCTTGTGCGGCTCCAAGATGGCCGTCAGCAAAGCATCGCGCCCCTTCGTCTTGACGGTGATCAAATCCGGCCCCACCTGCATGCCTGTGCTGCCTGCACGGTGACAGGCCACGCAGCGCGCCAGGTACTGCAGCTGCCCCTTTGTGGCGTCTCCTTTGGCGGCGATGGCGGGCTTGAACTTGGCGGTGACGGCCTCGCGTGAAGGCGGGATCACAGATGCCAGCGCCGTCCTGGCGGACTGAGCCACTTTGGCAGATTTATGATTAATCAGCCCCTGCACCTGCGATGCCGAAAAGGCCTCGGGCTTGACCGCCCCAGATTCCAGCAGGGCCAGAGTCCGGTCTTCGCGTGCCAGCAGTGCCTCCATCGCCGCTTCCTTCGCTTTAGGTCCGTAGCCTAGCCATTCGGCCAGCAAGGCCTGGGTCACTTCAGCAGAGCTGGACTGCGCCAGCGTGCGGATGGCGGCTGCCTGGATGCTGTCGGGCTGGCCTTTGGCAAGACATTGCGTCAGAGCGGCGGTGGCATCCTTGGATGAAGTGAGGCCGAGGAGTTCGATGGCTTCAAGTCTAGCAGCGGGTGCGGCCCTGCTGTCTGGCGCAGTGGTGGTGGCCTTGCTGAATACGACCGCGAACTGGTCTTTGGGATCCACCTGGGAAAGTTTAAGGCCTGCGCGACGCACACCGGCCAGATAGGACTGAATGAGGCTGGTGTCCTGCCAGTCGGTGGTCAGGTGTTTGACCCACTGATTGTCGGTGCGGTCCTGCGGATTTTTAGCCACGGTCTCAAGAAGCTGTCCCACCAGCTTGATCGTGTCCGGCGACCTGTCCGTCTCGGTGCGCAGGATGTGATGAAGCAGCAGCGCGTCGCATGCGCCCGGCGCGGAAAGAATGGCGCTGATCTCCCGCGGACTGGAGAGGTCCTTTTTCAGGCCTGCCCAAATTTGCCCGATGCTCCCCTCCCACGCACTTCCCAAGCCTTCGCTTGGGGCAAGGATCGGCGGGAACAGCGCTGGCAGTGACAGCGTGGCTTGAAAGCTCACCCGAGCGGAATCATCCCTCAGCATCGCCAGCACCTTGCTCGTCAGCTGCGGTGTCCGCAGCTTCGCTTTTTCGAGTGTCACGATGGCTCGTTCCCTGACCTGCGCATCTTTGTCATCCAGCAGCGCAAGAAGGGTGTCTTTTGAAACGACGCCAAAGCCCTCCAGCGCTCCCAGCGCATGCAGCTTTGCCAGCGCATTGTCTCCGCTCAGCAGCTTCTCCAGCAGCGGCACGGCCGCTTTGTCATTGCGCTCATAGAGCAATCGCTGCGCGGTGTCACGGTGCCAGCCGTTCGGGTGGCCCAGTGTTTTCACCAGTTCTTCCGTGCTCGCTTTTGCCAGCGCCACCTTCTGCCCGATGCGCTCCACGCCTTTCTCCGGCACGATGCGGTAGATGCGTCCGCGGTCGTTGCCGTTGTTGAGATCGATATACTTTTTGATTTCATCGGGGATGCTCCACGGGTGCTCGATCACCTCGCGGTACATGTCGCAGATGTGCAGGCAGCCGTCGGGAGCATTGGCGAAGTTGACCACCCGCACCCAGGTGTCCTTGCTGGCCGCGAATTCAAAGCCGTGCTCGTCCGCCGGGCGCTCGCCCACGAGGCTGATGCCGTCCGCGCTGGGCTTGATGATTTTCCGGTGCACCAGCTGGCCGCCGGCATCTCCGGTGAAGCTGTTGTTCACGAATTCATCGCCGTAGGCATCGCCACGGAAAATGGTGGTGCCCGTGGCTCCGGTGAAGTAGCCGCTCACCCGGCCGCCGCCTTCCACCCCGCCTTTCACCACACCGGCGATGCGCCAGCGCGTGCGGATGATGCGCCAGGGTTCATCCGGGCTGATGCGAAACACCTCCGCCGCGCCGCCGTCTGCAGCGATGCTCTGGCGGGCAGGAGGCATGGGGTAGTAGGGATTGCGAGCGGCGTATCTGTCATCGTAAACCCAGTGCTGCAGGTGGTCGCTGTTCGAGCAGCCAAACTTGCGCCCGTAGTTGTCAAAGCTCATGCCATACTGCGCGCCGCCGCCTTCCAGGCCAAACTCAAACGTGCGCGGATCAAACCAGAAGTCCTTGCCGCCCAGCTCCACGCCTTTGTCATCCGGCCGCTTGAGGCAGGTGACCACGCCGCGGTTTCCACCACCCGCGAGGATGTGGATGCGGTTGTCCTGCCCCCACATGGGGCTGTTGGCGAGACCCTGCACATTCAGCAGCTTCAGGCCGGTGCCGAAGCCGGTGAAAACCTTTTCCCTCACCTCGGCTTTGCCATCACCATCGGCATCTTTGAGAAACCAGATGTCAGGCGTGGCAATGACAAACACACCACCGCTGGCATAGATCAGGCCGGTGGGCCAGGCGAGATCCTCGGCAAAGACCTGGCTCGTCTCAAAGTGGCCGTCGCCGTCCTTGTCCTCGAGCATGGAGATGCGGCCCAGATGCGGCGTGACATCGCGCATCTCGCTGTAGTCGATCATTTCGCAGACGAACATGCGGCCGTTTTCATCAAAGCTGACCGCGATGGGGCTGCGCACCTGCGGTTCGTTGGCGGCGAGCTGGAGCTTGAAGCCTTTTTTCACCTGCCAGGTGCCGATGGCATCCTTCGGCTCCACCGCAGGATAGCGCGGCAGGTCCTTGCTGGGATCGATCGACGCCCCACCCACGGTCTTGCCATAGGCCTGCGCATAGGTCGTTTTGGATTTCAGACCGTCAGCCTGCGCGAGGAGCGCGGAGCAGAATGCGAAGGGCAGAAGAAGGGCGAGGCGAGTCATGCCGAAAGCATACGAAATCCTCCGCCAGCATGAACAGCCGAAAGTGGCCCATGGTGGTATTCTTGTGATGGAGCAGGCGCAGCAAAAGGCATTTGCTGTGAGCAGCGTTGCCATTATTTTAGGGCATGTCCGCAGCCGTCCCTGCATGCCCGGAGACTCCACCTTTGAAACCCGCCGCCAAGCCTCAGAAGGCAGCGCAGCCGGTGAAGCCGTGGATTACGAGGGAAGCCGCAGCAGCTTTGGCCTCCAGGCAGCGCTTGATGTCCTGGGAGGAGAAGGTGGCGCAGATCAACCGCAGCCTTGGACGCCCGCAGGGTACGCCGTAGTTCGCGATCAGCAAATTTCCATCCTTTCAGACTGGGCGACCAGGGACAACCTTTGGATTTCAACGGAGGCGCTGGGCGCACGAAATAGCGGGCGTATGGAGCACGCTGTTTTTGGTGGGAGCACTGCGGGAAAGGGGGCATTTAAGGCCACCAAAGGTGCCAAGTTCGGCTTTTGGCCATTCATTGACGCCGTGGTTGTTTCCACTCGGCTCGATGAGTATTTGGTGATGAGACCTGCGACTCCAGCCCAGTATTTTTTGCGTCTCACGATTCTGAACACGCTGCATCCGGGTCTCAACAGTCTTAAAGGCTTCTCGCTGCTCGACGGTCACTTTTCCATCGTCACTTCGCAGCCTTGGTACGATGCCCGCAACGCCACCTGGAAAGAGATCTCCCAGTGGCTGGGCGGGCTCGGTTTCAAACCGGTGCGCGACGACATCTATGCCGACCCCACGCGCTGGTATCACGCCGAGCAAAATCTTGCCTTGTTTGATGTCGGGGAGAGCAACGTGCTTTTCAGCGAAGGGCTGCTCGTCCCCATCGACATTATTCCGATGCGGCCGCAGGGACTGCTACGCGAGACTCTGGAGCGTGTTTAAAGCTCACAGCACCGTGTCATTCACCACCTCATTCTTCTCATTGAGAAGGAGGCGTTTCGGAATGATCGGGTTCTCGCTTTCGCCCCAGGCCATGATGGTGACGCGGTGGCCGGTGTTGATGAGATGCGCTGCGGCGCCGTTGACGACGATCTGGCCGGAGCCGTGCACGCCGGGAATGACATAGGTTTCCAAACGGGCACCGTTGGTGATCGAGGTCACCAGCACTTTTTCGCCGTTCCACAGGTCGGCTTTTTCCATGAGGTCTGTGGGGATGGTGATGCTGCCTTCATAGGCGATGTTGGCATCGGTGATGACGGCGCGGTGGAGCTTGGATTTGAGGAGGGTTCTGAGCACTGGGCAGAGTGCGTCATCTGGGCCGGGGGTCAAGTAATGGCTGCCTCCATGATTGGATTGATGCAGGCGCAGATCCGTGGCAGATGCTGCCAATGAGATACCGCGACCAACGCAGCTCCGCAGCCCCGCCCGCCCGCCAGAATTTCACCCCGCGCAAGAGCATGGGGCAGAACTTCCTGCAGGACGAGGAAATCTCCCGCTGGATTGCCGACCAGGTGCAGCCGGACGGAGCGGATCTCGTGGTGGAAATCGGCCCCGGCATGGGTGCGCTGACCAAGCACCTCGTGGGCAGGCCCAAGAAGCTCATCCTCATCGAAAAAGACGCCCAGCTCGGCCCGGAGCTGCAAAGCCAGTTTGCCAGCCGTGGCGATGTGGAGGTCATCCACAATGACGCCACACGCATCGATCTCCGCCCATGGTTCCGCCACGGCCCGCTGAAGCTTGTTGGAAATCTGCCTTATTCCGTCGGCGGAGAAATCTTGAAGCACTGGCTCACGCCGCCCTCTCCCGTAGGCTGCGCCGTCTTCATGCTGCAAAAGGAGGTGTGCGACCGCCTGGCCGCCACCTGCGAGGACGACTCCTACGGCGCGCTGAGCCTGCTGGTGCAGAAGGACTGGAATGTCGAGATGCTGCGCATCGTGCCGCCGGAGGTTTTCAACCCCAAGCCCAAGGTGGACAGCGCGGTCATCCGCCTCACGCCGCGAGATCCCGCCACGCTCCCGGTGTTTGACCACAGCCTCTTTGACCGCCTCGTCCGCATGGGCTTCTCCCAGCGGCGCAAACAGTTAAAGAACCTCCTGCCCGAAACGCCCGGCGGATGGGATTCTCTGGTGCAGGCGCTCAATGTCTCGCCCACCGTGCGTGCAGAGGCGCTGTCTCTGGCACAGTGGATTCAGATCGCCCGTCACTACGAGCAGCGCCACGAAGCCGATGCCGGCCAGAAGGCCAGCGAGATGTTTGACGTGGTGAATGAGAGCAACGAAGTCATCGGTCAGCTCACCCGCGGGGAAGTGCACAAGCGCAAGCTGCTGCACCGCGCCGTGCACATCTTCGTCATCAACAAACGCGGCCAGATATACCTGCAGCAGCGCTCTCATCTGAAAGATGTTTCACCCCTGAAATGGGACAGCAGCGCCGCCGGACATCTCGATGCGGGAGAAGGCTACGCCAGCGCCGCCGTGCGCGAACTAGGGGAAGAAATTGGCATCCACGTGGAGTCCACCGAACTCGCCGCGCAAATCCCCGCCGGAGACAACACCGACCACGAATTCGTCGAGCTTCGCCTCGCCCACCACGACGGCCCCATCCGCTGCCTCCCCGAAGAAATCGCCACCGGCGAATGGTTCAAACCCGAAGACATCACCGCCTGGGTCGATGCGAGGCCGCAGGACTTCGCCAAAGGCTTCGTGACCTGCTGGAAGGCGTGGAGGGAAGAAAAGTAGTCCAGAGCTTCAGCTCGTTCTGGAAAGCTCCGCCACACACCCATTTCCAAACCCGAGCTAAAGCTCTAAACTACTTTAGTCATGCCCTTTCAGCCGTTCAATCCCAGCAGGACGGTGCACAAACACCGCGGCAGCCTGCCCCATTGGCGGCAATGGGACACCACCTATTTTGTGACCTCCCGACTTGCGGATTCTCTGCCAGCAGACGTGCTTTCAGCATGGCGTGCAAAGAGGGATGCATGGCTTGGTGAACGTGGCATTGCCTCCGCACAACAGCTCGATCAACTCCCTCAAGATCAGCGCCACGCATACCACCGCGAGTTTACAGCACGATTCCACGAGTTGCTGGATTCAGGCCATGGGGAATGCGTGCTTGCTGACCCGGGTTATGCCGCGATCCTTTCAACTAAGCTCATCTCGGGCCATGGCACCGACTACCACATCGAGGCCTGGGTTATCATGCCCAATCACTTGCACGCACTCGTGCAACCGGCCAAAGGCAGACAACTCGGCGGCATCGTGCAGCGCTGGAAAGGCGCCAGTGCCCGCGAGATCAACAAAGCACGAAAGACTTCCGGGCAGCTTTGGCAGCACGAGCTTTTTGATCACATCGTGCGCAGTGAGGCTCAGATGGATCATTACCGGCATTACATCGCCCTGAATCCGACCAAAGCGGGCTTGAAAAGCGGCTTCATACTTGGCGTAGGAAACGAAACTGGCCTGAGCGCCGAGGTCGTCTTGGAGCGCTTCGGGCTTCGGCGCGGACCAAAGTAGTCCAGAGCTTCAGCTCGTTCTGGAAAGCTCCGCCAGCTCCCAAACTCCAGAACGAACTAAAGTTCTCGACCACATTTAAAGCGCTTCTGGCTCTGGCGGGGAGCAAAGTAGTCCAGAGCTTCAGCTCGTTCTGGAAAGCTCCGTCAGCTCCCAAACTCCAGAACGAACTAAAGTTCTCGACTACTTTCTACCTCAAACCCGGCGGCACAAACACCCACTGCATCCCCGCGGCTTTCGCGGCTTCAATACCGCTCTGGCCATCCTCCAGCACCAGGCATTCACTGGCCGCTATTCCCATCTGTTCGGCGGCAAGGAGGAACATGTCCGGCGCGGGCTTGCCATGCTTCACTTTCTTCGGTGTGATGATGATGGGGAAGAGGTCGATCAAACCTGTGGCGGTGAGGCAGCCGCGCACGGTTTTCTCCTCGCTGCCCGAGGCCACGGCGATGGGGAAGCGGCCAAAAAGCGAACGCGCAAAATCCGCCACCGGCTTCACCTCCTGCACCTGGGGGATGTGTTTCGCAAATAGCTCCATCTTGAGTTCGTCCACGCTCACGGGGTCCAGGTTGGTGCCGTGCTGGGCGTTGAGCTTCTTCACCACATCCTGCTCCTTCATACCCGCGCTGGCGTAGAATTCCGCCTCGGTGAAAACAAACGGCGCGTCGTGCTGCTGCAAGGACTCCGTCCAGGCCACGTAGTGCAGCGGCATGGAATCCACGAGCGTGCCGTCGCAGTCGAAGATGTAGGCTTGAAAGGGGTGGTCAGGGATTTGCAGAGACATGGGGCGCGTGCTTTCTTAAACCGCAACTGAGTGCGACGGGCAACCAAAAGTAGTACTGAGCTTTAGCTCGTTCTGGGAAGCTCCGCGAGCTCCCAGACTCCAAACCGAGCTAAAGCTCTCGACTACTTTACGCCGCTCGATTCACCGCGCTCAGCACCGCTTTGATGGATGCCAGTTCGATGTTCGTGTCCACGCCGGCGCCCCAGATCGTCTTGCCATTGGCGGTTTTGATCTGGATGAAGGACAGGGCGCTGGCCTCGGTGCCGGAGCTGAGGCTTTGCTCGCGGTAGGTGGCCACTTCAAAGGCGGGGGCTCCGCCTTCCTGGATGAGGGCCTGGGCGAAGGCGGCGATGGGCCCGTTGCCCCTGCCTGCGACGCCGCGCTCTTTGCCGTTGATGACGAGGCTGCAGCGGCAGGTGAAGACGCCGTCCACACCGTCGGCATGGAAGTGGTGGAGCGCGTAGGGAGTCTCGCGCTCGATGTATTCCTTCCAGAACATGTCCTTGAGCTCGGCGGCAGTGACTTCGCGGCCCAGCTTGTCCACGATGTCGTTGGCCAGCGGGCCAAACTCGCGCTGCATGTCCTTCGGCAGTTCGATGCCAAACTCGCTTTCCAGCAGGTAAGCCACGCCGCCCTTGCCGCTCTGCGAATTCACCCGGATGACCTCGCGGTACTCGCGGCCGATGTCTTCGGGATCAATGGTCAGATAAGGCACATCCCAGATGGATTTGTGTTCTCCGTAACCCGCCAGGCCCTTCTTGATGGCATCCTGATGGCTGCCGCTGAAGGCGGTGAAGACGAGCTCTCCGCTATACGGATGGCGCGGGGCCACGGTCATGCCGGTGGTGCGCTCGTACATGCTGATGAGGCCGCTCATGTCGCTGAAGTCCAGGCCGGGGGAGATGCCGTGCATGTACAGATTCATGGCCACCTGAACGATGTCCAGATTGCCGGTGCGCTCGCCATTGCCAAACAGCGTGCCTTCCACGCGGTCGGCTCCGGCCAGCAGGCCCAGCTCCGTGGCGGCGGTGCCGGTGCCGCGGTCGTTGTGCGTGTGCAGGCTGATGATGAGGCTCTCGCGGTTTTTGATGTTCGTGCAGATCCACTCGATCTGGTCGGCATACACGTTCGGCATGGCCACCTCCACGGTGTCGGGCAGATTGAGAATCATCTTGTGCTCCGGTGTGGGCTGCCACACGTCCATCACGGCCTCGCTGATCTCCTTGGCAAACTCCACTTCCGTGGCGCTGAAGCTTTCCGGGGAGTACTGCAGTGTCACATGCGTGCCGCCTTCGGTCAGGCGGTGCAGGCGCTCCTTGATCATCTGCGCGCCTTTGACGGCCACACCGATGATCTCTTCCTTGGTCTTGCCAAACACATACTTCCGCTGCGCGGGCGAAGTGGAGTTGTACATGTGGATGACCACCTTCTTGGCACCGATGAGGCTCTCCACGGTCTTTTCGATCAAGTCCTCGCGCGCCTGCACCAGGCACTGGATGGTGACATCCTCGGGGATGCGCTTTTCTTCGATGAGACGGCGGTTGAAACTGAACTCGGTGTTGGAGGCGGAGGGAAAGCCGACCTCGATTTCCTTGAAGCCGCATTTTACCAGCGCATCAAACATCTCCAGCTTTTGGGAGACGTTCATCGGCACGGCGAGCGCCTGGTTGCCATCGCGCAGGTCCACGCTGCACCAGATGGGCGCGTGAGTCAGGTGGCGGGAGGGCCACTGACGGTTCGGGATGTTGATCAGCGGAAAGGGCTGATATTTGGAAGACGGATCTTTTAACATGAGAAGACGAAATAACAGAAGTGGGTAGGACCAAGGAGGTGCCTGAATGAAAAAGGAAACAGCCGTGACGTGACGGCAAGAAGCATGACGAGGGAACGCGGGCCGCCTACCCTAGCGTAAGTCGCAGGGAGAGAAGGAGCAGAGCCGTGGCTGGCGTGGTCATTGGGCTGGGAAGAAAGCAGAGATGGGGGAGTAGTCAAGAGGGGGCTGGGAGGGCATTCTGACCCTTCTGGGTGATATACCACCTTGAAGGGAGGAAGAGTCAGAGTAGGAGAAAGAGGAAGATCCTTCACTCCTCACCATGACCCAATTCCGCCCCTGCATTGACCTTCATGACGGCCGCGTAAAACAGATCGTCGGCTCGTCGCTGCGAGATGATGGCACCGGGCTGAAGACGAACTTTGTGAGCGATCGCGATGCGGCGTGGTATGGCGAGCTCTACAAGCGCGATGGTTTGACGGGCGGTCATGTCATCCTGCTGGGGAAGGGGAATGAAGCGGCGGCGAAGTCGGCTACGGCAGCATTTCCGGGCGGCTTGCAGGTGGGCGGCGGCATCCGTGGCAGCAATGCGGCGGAGTATTTGGAAGCGGGAGCCAGCCATGTGATCGTGACGAGCTATCTCTTTGAAGCCGACTGCACCTTCAGTCAGGCGAAACTGGATGAAATGGTGGCTGCCGCAGGCAAGGACCGGCTCGTCATTGACCTGAGCTGCAAGGCCACCGCCAAAGGCTGGACGGTGGCAATGAACCGCTGGCAGACGCTGACCACACTGGAGGTCACGCCAGAATCCCTGCGCTTCCTTGCGGGACATTGCGCTGAGTTTTTGATCCATGCCGTGGATGTGGAAGGGAAGTGCGAGGGCATCGATGAAGCGCTCGTGACTTTCCTCGGCGAGCACTCGCCCATTCCCATGACCTACGCGGGCGGCATCCGCCATCTGGACGATTTGAAGCGCATCGATGAACTCAGCCGCGGCCGTGTGGACGGCACCGTGGGCAGCGCGCTGGATCTCTTCGGGGGCAGCGGCGCGAAGTATGATGAACTGGTGGCGTGGAATCGGCGCAGCCAGTAAACGGGGCATTCCTGTCCCGATTGATAAAACGCTGGTGACGGGCAGGAATGTCCGGTCTAATGAGTGCCCATGAGAATCATCCGCTACTCCGACTCCCAGGGAAACATCGCGCACGCAGCGCAACAGGCCGACGGTTCGGCGCTGGTCATTGAGGGAGACGTCTACGGCGCGCATCGTGTGACGGATCGCAAGGCGGAGGTGGCCAGGCTGCTCGCGCCGGTGCAGCCGTTTGCGATCGTGTGCATCGGGCTGAACTACAAAAAGCATGCGGAGGAGACGAAGGCGGAGCTGCCAAAGCATCCGGTGGTGTTTATGAAGCTGCCCAATGTGGTGCAGCACCCCGGAGAGCCGATCCTGCTGCCGACGAAGCTCAAGAGCGACAAGGTGGACTACGAAGCCGAGCTGGCCGTCGTCATTGGTAAAACCGCGAAGAACGTCAGCAAGGCGGACGCTTTGAACTACGTGCTGGGATACACCTGCGCCAACGACGTGAGCGCGCGCGACTGGCAGAAGCATGGCGGTGGCGGCCAGTGGTGCCGCGGCAAGTCCTTCGACACCTTCTGCCCGCTGGGCCCGGTGCTGGTCACGGCGGACGAGCTTCCCAATCCGAACACCCTCGCCATCAAGACCGTGCTCAATGGCGAGACGATGCAGGACTGGAATACGAATGACATGATTTTCGATGTGCCGACGCTCATTGAATTCCTCAGCGGCAGCACCACGCTCATGCCCGGCACTGTCATCCTCACCGGCACGCCCCACGGCGTCGGCGCGGCGCGCACGCCACCCGTTTTCATGAAGGACGGAGACACCGTGAGCGTGGAGATCGAGAAGATCGGCACGCTGACCAATCCGGTGCGGAACGAGGCCTGAGCAAAGTAGTCGAGAGCCTTAGCTCGTTCTGGGAATAAAGTACTCGTGAGCTTTAGCTCACTAGTACTTTTCCAAACCCGAGCTAAAGCTCAGTACTACTTTGCCTTCTCCAGCTCGCTGATCAGCTTCTCGTAGCGGCGCTTGGGGCAGCATTCTTCAAGGAGGACGCGGAGAGCCGCTTTTTTGCGCACGAAGTGGAAGGCGATGATGTCGCACACGGCTTCGGCTTCATCCATCTCTTCAAGTTCCTGGCGCATCTGCTGCATGCTGGTGCAGCTGTCGTCCGTGGGCTCAGGCAGCAGATCGAGGGCGCGGGATTTCAGCATGCGCAGCACCTGGATGGGAGCATGCTGGGTGAGCACGGGCTCCACCTGCGCGATGCGGAAAGGCTTCAATTGCGTCCAGCCGGTGATGCGCACGCGGCAGACGCCATAGAGCATGACCTGGGAGGTGCCGTCGGGGTTTTTAACCGAGGCCCGGACCAGGCCCGCCGTGGTCACGGGCAGCACGTCATCGTCGCCGTCGGACACGCCCACACAAAACATGCGGTCCGTGTGCAGCGCGTAGTCCAGCATGCGCCGGTAGCGGTCTTCAAAAATGAACAGTGGCAGATGGCAGCCGGGAAAATGGTAGCAGTCGTCGAGCACGATCACCGGCAGGCTGTGCGGCAGCACAAAACCTTTGGCAGAGAATGTTTTCGACAAGATGTCCATGCGTTGTCTGATGGCACGGGATACGCGCCGTGGAAACGGATGGTTCTGCGATTTCCTGCCCTATTTTCACAGAATCATTCAAAGCGGAAGGAAAACACATCCGCGTCCCGCAGCACCCAGCGCAGGCGCACGGGCTTTCCGGCCAGCGCGGAGACATCGCTGCCAGCCTTCCAGCCAATGACGCGGTCGAGCGAGTCGTAGGAGACTGCCTGGCAGTCTGCCAGCGTGAAGCCGGGCAGGGGCTTGCCAGCGGCGTTGAGGATCTCCACGGCTACGGAACCTGCGGCTCCGGTGGAAAGGTTCAGGTGCAGGGCCTTGCCGGTAAAGGTGAAAGGCTTGGTGATCATCGCCGCCTCCGCATAGTCCGCATGCAGGGAGGCAAAGCCGTCCACTCTCAGCGTCTGGCGCTCCAGCCACGCCGCCGACTGGCCGTAGGAGCGTTCGACGTAGAAGGACATCTCCGCCGGGCCGGTGCTCACCACGCCGCAGGCAGGGTAGTTGCTGCGGCTGGTCCAGTTGTGCATGTCCTGGCCGGGGCGGACGAAGCCCTCCATGAAGCTGCGGTTGTAGGCGGTGGTGCCGGCACGGCTGGTCATCAGCACAGCCTCGGAGCAGTCTTTGATCAGGGCAGGGTAGGCCTTGGTGTCTGCGGCCAGTTCTTTCTTAGCCGCGTCATCCAGCACTGCCTTGCCGGGCATGTAGCGGGCCGCGGTGGAAATGTACAGGTGCGGCGCGTTGAAGTAGGGATTGGTCTGGCTGATGTAGATGTGGTCCACCAGCGGCTGGTCGCAGGTCATCTGCACGGCTTCGGTCCAGGTGAGGAAGTCTTTGCTGGTGGCGCGGCTGACCCAGCGCACGCCCTTTGGCTTCCAGGTTTTCTCGTCCACACCGCCGCCGGTGAAGACGCGGAAGTAGGCCACGTAGCACTGCTCCGCCTCGGACCAGAAGGAGACGTTCTGGGAATCAAACGCCCCTTTGGTGATGACCGCATTTTCCTGCATCTTCTGCCAATGCAGCCCGTCTGCCGAGACGAAGGCGCTGAGGCCGCCGTGCTTGCCGCCCAGACCTGCCAGAGCCTTGTAGCGCTGCTCCTTGGGCACCCCGGGTCGTTTGTCGATGAAGGGCGCAAAGTTGTGCGTGTAAGGCGCCAGATTGGCCAGCATGACGTTGTTGTCCTTGCTGCCATTCACTTCGTGCAGGCCCAGCTTCGGCTTCACCCAGGTCCTGCCATCGGCGGACTCCGCGTAGCAGGTCACTTCGCCGCTGGTGCCGTCTTTGAACCCCGCATTGCCGCGGTAGTACATCTGGTATTTTTTTGACTCATCGTTGTGGATGACCGTGATGTAGGCACTGAACCGCCCCTCCCAAGGCTGGTCAAACTTCACCGCCACCCCCGCACTCTCAGGGTGGTGCAGCCGCAGGGTGGCACCCTCCATCTGGTCGATGAGAAGCTTGTCCACAAACAGCTCACGGCGTGAGCCCAGGGCTATGGGTTCAACTCCAGAAGCGACACTGAGACAAATGGCGAGGAAGGGCAGGAGAGCGCGGCGCATGCCCAGTCATACAGACGCTGTCGCAAGGATGTTGCAGCGGAGCATGCGGCACCATTCCATTTACCAGCGCACCACGGAGCTGGCCCAGGTGAAGCCGCCGCCGAAGGCCACGAGCAGGACCACATCGCCCTTTTTGAGGCGGCCGGCCTTGTTGGCTTCGTCCAATGCCACGGGGATGGTGGCTGCGCTTGTGTTGCCGTATTTGTCCAGATTCATGAACACACGGTCCAGCGGCAGATTCAAGCGTTCGGCGATGGCGCCGATGATGCGGGCATTGGCCTGATGCGGAATGACGAGGCTCACATCCGAGGCGCTGAGTCCGGCGATTTCCAGCGCCTGCTGGGAGGCCTCCAGCATGCGGGTCACGGCGTGCTTGAAGGTCTCGCGGCCTTCCATGTGGATGGTGTTCGGATAGCTGGCCACGTTTTCCGGCGTGATCGGGCATGCGGAGCCACCACCGGGGACTTTCAGCACATCGGCCAGGGTGCCGTCCGTGCCCATGACAGTGGAAAGCACCCGCCCGGGAGCTTCCACAGATTCATCCGCGCGGCGGATCACCACAGCGCCTGCGCCATCGCCAAAGAGCACGCAGGTGTTGCGGTCCTTCCAGTTGATGAGGCTGCTGAGCTTTTCCGCGCCGATGACCAGGGCGGTGGTGCGGTTGCCAGTGTTGATGAAATGACGCGCGACCTGCAGCGCGTAGAGGAAGCCTGAGCAGGCGGCGGAAATGTCAAAGCACACGGCATTGCTGGCACCGATCTTCTTCTGTACAAAGCATGCGGTGGAGGGGAAGAACATGTCTGCCGTGACGGTGGCCACGATGATGAGCTGGATTTCCTCGGGGGAGACTCCGGCGTCTGCCATGGCGCGGCGGGCGGCCTCGGCGGCGAGATCGCTGGTGGCCTGGTCTGCTGCGGCGATGCGGCGCTCCTTGATGCCGGTGCGGGAAGTGATCCACTCGTCGGAGGTTTCGACCATCTTGGAAAGGTCGTCGTTGGTCAGCACTTTTTCAGGCATGTAACTGCCGGTGCCAATGATGCTGGAGGCGCAAAAGGGCTGGGAACTAGGAGCGGGCATGGAGGGAAATGGAGTGGGCGGTTGCGGCGGCTTCGATGTGCGGCCCCAGCTGATGCTGGATGGACTCACAGGCCTGCCGGATGGCGTTTTTCATGGCAAAAGGAGAGGCGCTGCCATGGGCGATGATGGTGATGCCGCGCAGGCCGAGCAGCGGCATGCCGCCGACCTCGTCGGGATTGGTGCGGGTGTGCACGCGCTTGAAGGCGGGCTTGGCCAGGAGGCCGCCGATCTTCGTCCAGAAGCCGCTCTTAATTTCGCTCTTCACCATGCTGAAAATGGTGTGGGCCAGCGCCTCGGCGTTTTTCAAGATGACGTTTCCAGTGAAGCCATCGCACACGACGACATCGGGCGGAGTTTCCCAGACGTCATGGCCTTCCACGTTGCCCAGGAAGTTGATGCCGGCGGTGTGGCGCAGGAGCTTGCTGGTCTCTTTGCAGAGGGCGTTGCCCTTTTCCTCTTCGGTGCCGTTGGACATGAGGCCCACGGTGGGGTTCTCACGGCCCAGCACGTGGCGTGCGTAGGCGCTGCCCATGATGGCATTCTGCACCAGATGCGCAGGCTCGCTGTCGGGGTTGGCACCGGCATCGATGAGCAGCCAGTGCTTGGTCAGCGAGGGCATGATGGCGGCGATGGCGGGGCGCTCCACATGGCTCAGCGTGCGCATCTTGATGAGGGATGCGGTGACGGCGGCACCGGTGTGGCCGGCGCTGACGACGGCGTCCGCCTTGCCCGCCTTCACGAGATCCACGGCGACGCTGATGGAGCTGTCTTTCTTTTTGCGGACGGCGTCCAGCCCGCTGTCAGCCATGTCCACCACCTGGCTGGCGGGGACGATTTCGAGCTTGGGGCTGGAGATGCCATGCTTCTGCAGCTCCTTTTCGATGGCCTCCGGCACACCCACCAGAAACAACTTGGTGATGGCAGGCAGCGACTCGAGGGCGAGTTTGACGCCAGCGATGGGGTTTTGCGGGGCAAAATCGCCCCCCATGACATCCAGTGCGATCTTCATTCCTGCGGTTGCGTGAGAGTCTTCAAAAGTATCGGGAAGGGAAGTTCTAAAGCGTGCGGAGCGGGGAATGCAAACGGGAGTTTTTGGGGCTGGGGGCAAAAACAAACCGGGGGCGCAATCGCTGCGCCCCCGGCCTGAAATAACTGGCTGTTGTGGCCCGACGATTAGTACACGCCTTCCACGATGGTCTTCTCCATCGCACCGAAGGGGCGCACGTCGGCCACGCCGTCCCAGGCGTAGGGGGCACGGGGCTTGCGGCGCATGGCTTCGTCGCGCTCCAAGAAGCGAGGCATGAAGAACTCCTTGGTCAGGGTGGTCAGCTCCACGCGGCCCCAGGTGTCGTACTCCACGGTCTTGTCCGTCTCCTTGGGATCGACCACACGCAGCACGGCGCGGGGCTGTGGGGCGTAGTAGGTGATGGAGAAGTTGTCCTCGGGCGTGAGGGGGACGCTGGCGGCCAGACCCATGAGGGTGTTGCCGTAGGTGGGGTAGAAGCCGATGCGGTTTTCCAGCACTTCTTCCACGATGAAACGCACGTACTGCGGGGTCATGGTGGTGCCGCCCACGAAGCAGCCGCGGATGCCGGCGGCATAGAGGTCCACCTTTTCAGCGAGGGCTTCGAGGAGCTTCGGGGTGGTGAAGATGGCGGAAATCTTGCGGTTTTTCAGCAGCAGCACGGCCTGATCGACCACGTGGTCCATGTACTGGCGGGCCACGTCTCCCTGCTTGTTGGAGATGAGCTTTTTCACAAAGCGCGGGTCGAGATCCACGAAATAGCAGGAGCTGCCGCGGTAGTTGGCCAGATGCTCCACAGCAAGGCGCAGGCGGCGGGGGCCTGTGGGGCCGACCATGATCCAGGATTCACCTGGCGGGAAGTGCTTGTCGTCGAGCTTGTGGCTGAACTCCTCGTAGTCGACGCGGAAGTCGTTCCAGCCGATGCGCTGCTTGGGCATGCCGGTGGTGCCGCCGGTTTCGAAGATGTTGAAGGGCTTGCCCTTGAAAGCGGCGGGCACCCAGACCTCGGGCTGCTGGTCGCGCAGCCATTCGTCCTGAAAGTGTGGGAAGTTTGCCAGGATGTCCTCGTAGCTGTTCACCTTGCCACGGGGATCGAAATTCTTCTTCGCCCAGTCGAGCCAGAAGGGGCAGCCGGTCTCCGGGGAGAAATGCCAGTTGATGATTTCGCGGACTTGGTTGTCGAGCTGGGCTTTGGCTACGTCTGGGGTCATGGAGGTCTAGGGTAGGGGAGCGGGACTTTGAAAAGGGCGGCAGTAAACGAAAGTGAAAAACGCTCCCTTTCGAGCAAACCACCGTGAATTTTTTTTCGGCGAAACCGCCAAAACATGCGAACACTCCTTCTCCAACCATGAAACTCAATCACCTGTTCCTATCTGCAGTCGTGTTGCTGGCCGTGTCTTCGTGCGTCGTTGCCCCTGGCTACCGCCGGCCTGTCGTGCGCGGTCCTGTCTACGGCGGCCCTGTGGTCCGCCCGGTCGTCGTGCCCGTGGGCGCACGTCCGTACTACCATGGCGGCGTCCGTTATTACAACCACCGCGGCGTCTGGTATCGCCCGCACGGCGGCGGCCACATCATCGTGCCCCGTCCGTTCTAAAAAAACGAGCTGCGCGGCACTCCGGGCGGCGTTTTCAAGGAATGCTGGCGTGGTGGCTGATTGATGCTCTCATGCGGGCCGCATGACGCCAACAGACGCTGAGGCCTTTTCCGCCGCCACCTATCGCAAGGTGGCATGGAGGCTCATCCCCTTTCTCTTTGCCTGCTACATCCTGGCCTACCTGGACCGGGTGAACGTAGGCTTTGCCAAACTGGGGATGAAGGTGGAGCCGTGGTTTTCGGACGCGGTGTTTGCCACGGGGTCGGGCATCTTTTTTGTCGGCTATTTTCTGTTTGAGGTGCCGGGAAACATCATGCTGCACCGGGTGGGCGCGCGGCTGTGGATCGCGCGCATCATGATCGGCTGGGGACTCGTCTCAGCGGGCATGGCGTACTGCTCCAGTCCGACGGCGTTTTACACCATGCGGTTCATTCTGGGCATCGCGGAGGCGGGGTTCTTTCCCGGGATCATCCTGTACCTGACCTATTGGTTTCCGCGCGAGCACCGGGCGCGCATGGTGGCGCTGTTCATGACGGCGATCGCTCTGGCGGGTGTGTTTGGCTCCCCGCTGTCCGGCTGGCTGCTGGAGCGTGCCACGAACTGGTATGGCCTCAAAGCCTGGCAGTGGCTCTTCATCATCGAGGGCCTGCCGAGCGTGCTGATCGGCTGCAGCGTGCCGTTTCTGCTGACGGACCGCCCGGCGCAGGCGAAATGGCTGACCCCGGAAGAAAAGGCCCTGCTGCATGCGCGGCTGGAGGCCGATGAACAGGCCAAGACCGGGGAAGGGCATGCCAACCACAGCGCGTGGGACGCCTTCAAATCGCCGCAGGTGTGGCTGTGCAGCCTCATCTACTTTGGCATCGTGGTGGGCATCTACGGTGCTTCGTTCTGGCTGCCGCAGATCGTGGAAAACACCTTCACGAAAGACAAATGGCTCGTGGGATTGTACTCCGCCATCCCGTGGAGCTGTGCCGCCATAGGCATGGTGCTGGTGTGCCGGCACTCGGACCGTACCCGCGAGAGACGCTGGCATGTGGGCCTCTCCGCGCTGGTGGCTGCGGTGGCCTTTGTGGTGAGCGGCTTGCCGGGCATGCCGCCAGTGGCGGTGATGGTGGCGCTGGCGTTTGCCATCACCGGAGTGATGGCGGCTGCGTCCTGCTTCTGGGCGCTGCCCACGGCCATCCTGTCTGGCACTGCGGCGGCGGCGGGCATCGCCTTGATCAATTCCCTCGGCAACCTCGCGGGCTACCTGAGCCCGGAAATGGTGGCCTATCTGAAAAAGCATTACGACATGAGCATGGCGCTCAATGGCATCGCCGCCATGGTCGCGCTCAGCGCGGTCGCGGTGCTCTGCGGCCGCTTTGGTCCTGAATCTCGCAAAACTACATGAGCCTAACCCTCACCCAAGACGACAACACCGCCCTTTTCCGCAAAGCCTGGACGCTCTACGACACGATCTCCGAGAAGAACTACATGTTCCACCGGGAAATCTACGCGCAGGTGGCTGACCTGCTGCGTCAGCGCCATGCGCAGGGGCCGTACCACATTCTTGATCTCGGCTGCGGCAATGCGCGCTTCCTTGCGCCCTGCCTGCAGGCTGCTCCCCCGGAGACTTACGACGGCGTGGACCTCTCCGCCTCGGCGCTGGAGGAGGCGCGGGGGTATCTGAAAGGCATCGCCAACGCCGGCCTGCACCACAAGGACATGCTGCATGCGGTGGAAAATGCGGACACGGCCTTTGACATCATCTTCACCGGTTTCGCCGTGCACCACCTGGATGCCGAGGGCAAGCAGCGCCTGCTCACGGCCTGCGCCGAGCGACTTGCTCCTGGAGGCAGTTTGATCATGGTGGATGTGCTGCGTGAGGAAGGCCAGACGCGGGAGCAATACATGGACGGCTACCTCGGCTTTATGCGCACGCAGTGGACGGAGGTGGTCCCGGATCAGCTCGCTGAAGCCTGCGCGCATGTGGAGGCGTACGACTTTCCTGAGACGCTGACGGACCTCACCAGCATGGCGAAACAGGCCGGGCTGTCGCAGACGGAGGTCGTCGGGCAGTTCTACCGGCACTACGTTCTGCGGTTCACGGTGTGAAAGACGCCGTAAACGCGCCTCGTTTGCTCCGGACCCCCTGATGATCCGACGCGCCCCCGCCTTCGTATTCGCCTTTCTGACGACCGCTGCCAGTGCCGCGGACATGACGCATTTTGAGCAGCGCATCCGGCCGCTGCTCATCGCCAATTGCATCGACTGCCACGGGCCGGACAAGCAGAAGGGCGGGTTGCGCCTGGACTCGCGTGCTGGCTGGCAAATGGGTGGCGACAGCGGGCCCGCCGTGGTGCCGGGCAAGAGCGCCGAGAGCAAGCTGTGGCAGGCCGTGTGCTACTCGGACCGCGATCTGAAAATGCCGCCGAAGCGCAAGCTCAAGGACAGCGAGATCGCGGACATCAAGCAGTGGATCGATGACGGGGCGCCGGATCCGCGCGATGAAGTGGCCAGCAGCGGGGGCAAATCGAAAAGCGCCCGCGCCGATGGGAGCTTCTGGTCCTTTCAGCCGCCCAAGGCTGCGCCGGTTCCCGCTGTCAAAAACACCGCCTGGCCTGCGAATGACATCGACCGCTTCATTTTGGCGAAGCTGGAAGAAAACAAGCTCACCCCGGCGCCGGATGCGAGTGCCGCCACCTTGCTGCGCAGGCTGGCGTTTGATCTCACCGGACTGCCACCCGAAAAGACAGAGGCGGCAAAGCTGACGGATGCGGCCTATGAAAAGAAGGTGGATGAACTGCTGGCCTCCACCGCCTTTGCGGAGCGTTTTGCCTCGCACTGGCTGGACATCACGCGCTTTGCGGAATCCTCCGGCGGCGGGCGCTCGCTGCCGTTCAAGGACGCATGGAGGTTTCGCGATTACGTCATCGAATCCATTCGCGACAACGTGCCGCTGGACCGCATGATCACCGAGCATCTGGCGGGAGACATCATGCCTGCCCAAGACGCCGCCGCACGTCGCCGCCAGGTCACTGCCACAGGCTTTCTGGCGCTGGGGCCCACCAACTACGAGGAGCAGGACAAGGGCATGCTGCGCATGGATATCGTGGACGAGCAGCTCGACACCATGGGCCGCGCCTTCCTCGGCATGACGATCGGCTGCGCGCGCTGCCACGATCACAAGTTTGACCCCATCTCCGCGCGCGATTACTACGCGCTGGCGGGCATCATGCGCAGCACCAAGACGCTGCGAAACTACACCGACAACGTGGCCCACTGGATCGACACCCCCCTGCCGCTGGATGGCGCGGCGGAGTCCGAACTGCAAAAGCACGAGAAGCAGGTGAACGAGCTCAAAGATCAGATCGCTCAGCTTAAAGACAGCCTGCGAGATGCAGGCAGCGCGGATCTGCGCACACGCAAAACCATCGCCCTGAGCGATCTCCCAGGCATCGTGGTGGATGACAGCGCGGCGCAGAAGGTCGGCATGTGGAAGCAGTCCACCAGCTACGCACCCTACATCGGCGCGGGCTATCTCAGCGACAACAACGAAGGGAAGGGCGAGAAGACCGTGACCTTCACGCCGAAGCTTCCCAAGACCGGACGCTACGAAGTGCGCGTGGCCTTTAATGCGGGACCCAATCGCGCCGAGAGCGCCACCGTGACCATCCTGCACGCCGATGGCGAGGACCTGAAAGCCATCAAGCTGAGCACGGACAGCCTCAGGGGCCTGCAGTTTGCCTCTCTGGGCACCTACCGCTTCGAAGCCAACGGGCAGGGCTTTGTGCTCATTTCAAATGCCAGTTCCCAGGGCTATGTCACGGTGGATGCGGTGCAGTTCCTCCCTGCGGAAGAAGCCACGCCGAACGAGCCGGTGGCAAAAAAGGAATCGCCCACCGCCACCAAGCTCAAGCGCCAGCTCGCTGAACTGGAGAAGGAACTCAAGGTCCTGCAAAAGGACCAGCCCGACCGCCCTGAGGCCATGTCCGTGGCGGACGACACCGCGCCGGAGGATGCGAAGATCCACATCCGCGGCAGCACACGCAATCTCGGTGCGACGGTGCCGCGTGGCTTCATTCAGGCTGCGCTGCATGGCAAGGCACCCACCATGCCGGCAGATGCGAGCGGCCGCCTCGAGTTGGCGCAATGGATCACCTCACCGGAAAATCCGCTCACAGCGCGCATCATGGTCAACCGCGTGTGGCACTGGGTTTTTGGTGCGGGCATCGTGCGCACCACGGACAACTTTGGCTCCACCGGGGAGGCGCCGAGCCATCCCGAACTGCTCGATCATCTGGCGCTGAAGTTCATCGAAGACGGCTGGAGCCTGAAGCACCTTGTGAAGCAGATGGTCATGAGCCACGCCTACCGCATGAGCTCCAGCGCGCCCACGCTCTCCCAAGATCCGGACAACCGTCTGCTGAGCCACATGAACCGCAAGCGCATGGATGCGGAGTGCCTGCGCGATGCCATGCTTTCCGCCGCCGGCACGCTGGACCGGGCCTTTGGCGGCCCGGGCGTGAGCGATGTGAAAACCGTCGATGCGAACGACCAGAAGATTCAAAACATCGAATACGGCTACCAGTTCCTCGACACCCGCCGCAGCCTTTACACCGCCGCCTTCCGCAACGTGCGCCACCCGCTGTTTGAAGTCTTCGACTTCGCCGACATCAACCAGCCCATCGCCCAGCGCACCACCAGCACCGTGGCGACGCAGGCGCTGTTTCTCATGAATTCGCCCAAGGTGATCGAGCAGGCGCGGTTTGCCGCGGATCGCGTGCTCAAGTCAGCGCAGGAAATGGACCCGCGCATCGACAACGCATTCCAGGAGTCCCTTCAACGCAAGCCCACGGCGAATGAGAAAACGCAGGTGCGGGAGTTCCTGGAGTCCAGCCTCTCCGGCAACGCGACCGCGGAGGACGTGCGGGACCTGTGGGCGAGGTTCATTCAGACCCTGTGGTCCACGCCGGAGTTTCGGTTTTTGGATTGAGGAGGGACGAGGCGGGGGGCGGCCTTCGGCGGCCGTCGTGCCAGGGAGAATGATGGAGGGGGTATTTGCTCTGGCTGTTCAATGTTCGCCGGCCACCAACCCCCAGCTTTAAGGTGTGGGAGGCTGAATCACTCCAAGCATGAAGAGTGTGCAAACGACGCCTGCCATCGTGGAGAAAAATACGGTTCTGCGCAGTGAAGAACGATTTTTTATGACCCATGCCTTTGAAAACCCCTGATCTCCAGGACGTATCAACATCCAACCTTTCAGCAGACTGATGTTGCCGAACGCGAGGGCGAAATTGAAGAGTGCGATGAGCCAGCCGATCATAAGCACGAGTGTTTGGGAGGGAGGCGATGGCCCCGTTCATCATGATTGAAAGCCCGTGGCAAGTTCATGAGAGGTGGCTTTCTGGGGCTGGCAAATTGCGCCACTCTCAAGGCGCAGCAAACAGTTTCACGACCTCCATCGCATCCAGCACGCACACGACGCCGGAGCCGGAGGTGAGCAGGGCGGTGAGCTTGGTGGTGTGGCGGTGTTTCTGGAGCCAGGCCTGCGAGTATTCCAAGTCCAGCGGATGCACGTGCAGCCAGCCCTTCAGCAGCGTGAAGTTGAAGAAGGCTATCGCGAAAAGAAGGAAGGCAACCAGCAAGCCGATCATGGAGGAGGAATGTTTTGTGGGGGAAAGCGAAACTAGCACAGATAGGCAAGGGGGCAAGGGATGGTCAAGAGACTGGGCCCAGCCCCTTGACGGCCTCACTCCATCGCGCCACGAATCCAGAGCTTCAGCGTTCCATCGTAGGCGGTCTCCGTGCAGGTGTAGCAGTCTGGCACCTCGGCGCAGTGGCCATAATAGGTAACGACGCGTGTGCCCACGGGCTTCTGTTCCAACTGCGTCTGCACGTGCAGGGTGTAGTCGTCGTAGAGCTGAGAGGCCATCTCGACTTCACGATCGATGCGCAGCATCGGAAGGATGTTTTCTTCAAAGGGATTGAAAAGGTAAAAGGCATCGAAGCTGTCAAACGGCATCGCGGTGATGTTGCCGTGAATGATTTCCGCCCGCGTGATGCGATGAAGGTGCAGCATCTCGCGTGCAGCTGTGGCGAGCCTGCCGCGCTGCTCCACGCCGGTGAAATGGCCCTGCGTGGTGGCTGCACCGATGGCACAGAATTTTCCGGGGCCACAGCCGATGTCCAGCACGCGGGTTTGCGGCTGTATTGCGAGCATTTGCAAGGCGGTGTGGCAGACCTCCACCGGCGTCCAGTGGCAGTCGGACTGCACGCGGATGTGCTCGGGGTAGTGCTGGTCAAACTCGTGGTCCTGCAGCGCGTGCAGAACTGCGACCTCGGAGTCGATAAACGAACTGTCTCTGCGCGGATAAAAAAGGGTGGACATGGTGGCGGCCTCCGCAGAGTGCAGCGGAAGCTGACGAAGCCAAACTGCTTCTCAGCCGCCTTCTGAGGACTCTGCATCCTACGCTCACGGTTTCCACCACGCATCGAGCTTGGCACTCAGCGCCTTCACTTTGTCGGTCTGACCCGTGGCGAGGTTTTTCTCTTCGGTGGGATCGGCTTTTAGGTCGTAGAGTTCCACCACGTCGTTGGGTTGGTTGGCGGCGTGGGGGACGATGAGCTTGTCGTAGCCATCCACAATCCAGCGCCACTTCAAGCTGGAGGCGGGCACATTGAGGTCCACGAAGTTGTGGGTGAAGCATTCGCCATAGAGCGTCTTGCGAGAGCTCACGGCGGAGTCGTCCAGCAGATTGATGCCGGGGAAGGTCTTGGTCGGCTCGATGCCCACAGCCCTGAGCAGCGTGGGCACGAGGTCGATGGACTGCGCGAGTTCCTCGGTCTTTTTTGGCTGCACATGGCCAGGCCAGCGGATCATGATGGGGGTGCGCAGGCCGCCGTCATACTGGCTTTGCTTTGACTTCTCGGCATAGCGGCCGGTCTTGGGATTGGTGATCCAGCCGTTGTCGCTGAGGTAAACGAAGATGGTGTTTTCCTTCAGGCCCTGGTCGTCGATGTGCTTGATTAGTTCGCCGCAGGTTTCATCAAACCACTCCACCATGGCCCAGTACTTCGCCACGGGAACGCTCGGGGTTTTGTCCTTGTACTTGTCAAACAGGCGCTGCGGTGGCGTGTGCGGATCGTGCGGCATCATGGGCGCATACCAGACCATGAAGGGCTTCTGCTGCTTTTTGGCTTCGGCGATGAAATCATAGATGGGCTTCATGGTCTTGCGACCGATGTCCAGGCCTGCATCGCCATGGCGCCCGCCGTGGGTCATGCCATGGGTGAAGCCACCACGCTCGTAGCTCTTCTGCCACCACTTGCCGGTTTGCAGGCTGAGGTAGCCCTTTTGTTTCAGCATGGTGGGCAGCGTGCCCGCTTCTTCGAGGTGCTTGCTCATCACCTCGCGCCCGGCTTCAAACTGCGGGCTGCCTGAAAATTCCCTGGGCTTCATGCCTGCGGGGATGGGCGGATCATTGCTGGTGACTTTGTGCTGATGCGGATACAGCCCGGTGATCATCGTGGCCAGGCTGGGGCAGCAGAGGCTGCAGGGCACGTAGCCCCGCGTGAAGGTACGGCTCTCCGCAGCCAGCCGGTCCAGGTTCGGCGTCTGCACCACGGTGTTTCCCATGAAGCCGTAGTCGCTGTACAAATGATCATCCGAAATGATCATGACGATGTTCGGCGGCGCATCAGCAGCGCTGAGGAGGCAGGGAAAGGCAAGCAGCGAGAGGAAAAGGCGGCGGATCATGAGCGTGGTTGGGGCGCATGAAAACGAACGCGCCGCAAAGCATCTTGCCAGAAGGTGGGGCGGGTGATTGAATGCGGGGCATGGGAGTAAATCACGAGCAACCTCAACCTGCGAAAAGTTCCTGGTGGTTTGTGTGGATTGCATCCAGCATCGTTCTGCCTGCCATTGTTGGAATACTGCTGTCTCAACCAAGCTATCCCAGGATCATCCTTGCTGTTTTCCTGATTTTTATAGGTCTAAGTTTGCACACGGCATCCTGCATCAAAATGAATCAAAAAGGCAGCCCCCCGCTTTTTCTCATGGCCCTTGGCGGCTGGGTGCTGATGGGGGCATTTATCTCTGCTGGCTGTGTGCTTCCCATGCCTCACATTTGATGAACGATGTCTGAACCCGAAGGCCCTTCATCACCACCTTCCGGTCCTCCTCCGGTTCCACCGCCCGCTCCAGCCGGTGGCGGCTGGTGGATTGCGTGGATCCTTAGCGTCTTGGTCCTGCCGCCCGTTGCGGTTTTTTTGGGTTTGAGCAACGGTGGGAAGATCTCCCAGGGCTTCGCGGTTGCGCTGGGGCTTTCCGCCGTGCTCCTTCACCTGCTGTCGTGCAGCCAGCTTGCCCCCAAAGGCTGCATGTTCCATGTGCTGTTTTTCGGCGGCTATGCGCTGCTGTTGCTAGTGCTGTTCTTCGGCTGCGCGATGAATGCTCCATACTGATCGTGATGACGCCTCAAACGGAAAGCGCCTTGCAGCGCGAGGGATTCGCGGTTGTATCCCCGGGATGGTTGAAGCGTGCCGCCTGCAGACATCACCACCTCGCATGGCTCTCGACCCAATTTTCAAGACATGAATGAAGCTCCTCCACCCATGTCACAGTCTGCCATTCTCCGCAGAGGGGCCTGGTGGATCAGTTGGATTTTGGCGGGCATCGTTCTGCCTGCACGAGGCTGGTGTCTGATGCCTGCGTCTTTTTTCGCCGGATGCACCCGAAACTTTTCCACTCATTGAGCCATGTCTGACTCCTTGCTGCCGCCCGCACCTGATCCTCCTCCGGTTCCACCGCCCGCTGCGGCAGCCAGTGGCGGCTGGTGGCTGGCGTGGATTCTTGCCACCGTGGTCATGCCCGGGGCTGCGATTCCGGTGGTGGATCATTTGCCGGATACGCCGCTCAGCGTGGCAATTTGCTGGGCTGGCGCGGCTGTGATCCTGATCTCGCACGTGGTTTCCTCCGTGAGGCTTGGCAGGAAGCGCTCGGGCTGTTTGATCGCGGCGCTGATCGTCGGCGGGTGGGGACTGATGCTGGTCTCCTTCTTTGTCGGCTGTGTGACGATCATGAACAACAGGAGTTTCCATTAATGACGGCCAAGCTGCTGAAACGCACCACCTCGCGCTGCCCGAAGTGCCACAGGCCATGCCCGGCGACCGTCGAGCAGCAGAGCGGCAAAGTGTACCTGAAGCGCCGCTGCATCGCGCATGGGGAATTCAGCGCGTGCATCGCCAGTGATGCTCGCTTCTACTGGCTGGCGCAGGGGAAGGAAGAGAACCGCTGCTGCTCCGGGGGCGCGTGCTGCACGGCGGAGGGAACGTCCGTCGGGACGCTGGGGCGCAACGCCGCAGGACGCGGCACCAATCCCATCGAGACGCTCTCCACCTGCCTGGCGCTCATCGAGATTGTGAACTCCTGCAATCTCGCCTGTCCGACGTGCTACGCGGATTCGCCAGTCGGCATCGGCTCAAAGGTGGACGCCATTCCCATGGCGGACATCCAGGCGCGTGTGGACGGCGTCATCGCACGCAAAGGGAAGATCGAAATTTTGCAGCTCTCCGGTGGCGAACCCACGCTGCACCCGCAGCTCGCCGAACTCTGCCGCTGGGCGAAGGCGCATGAGAAAATCGACTTCCTGCTCATCAACTCCAACGGCATCCGCTTTGCCAAAGAGCCCGCGCTTTGTCAGGAACTGGGCGAGATTTTTCACAACGGCGGCCTGCAGGTGTATCTGCAGTTTGATGGATTGCAGGAGGAAGGACACAGCGCATTGCGCGGTGCGGATCTGCGCGAGGTGAAACAAAAGGCGCTGGCCAATCTCGCGGCGGCCAACATCCCCGTCACGCTTGCCATGACGGTGACGCATGAAAATCTGCCGCATCTCTGGCAGACGGTGAGCCATGGCCTCGCGGACCGGAACATCCACGGCATCACCTTTCAGCCGGAGTTTCTCAGCGGACGCAACGCCGCGCCTTCCGCGAAGCAGCGCCTGAACACGGCGGACATCCTCATGGCCGCCGTGGAGCAGTCGCAGGGGCAGCTCCGCTATGAGGACTTCACGCCGCTGCCCTGCGGGGACCCGAACTGCGCCACCATCGGCTATCTCATCCGGCGGGAGGATCAGGTGTGGCATGTGAGCGACTTCCTGGACTTCAGCAAGCTGCAGGGCTTTTTGCAGGACAAGATCCACTACACCCTTGCGGATCTCGCGCAGTGCGGCTGTGAAAACGAGCCGCTGGGCGAACTGCTGAAGACCATGGAAAAGACGCGCAGCATGGCCTTCCGCCTGATGGTGAAACCCTTCATGGATGCGTGGACGTGGGATGAGGACCGCATCGACCGCTGCTGCACGCATGTCATCCGGCCGGACGGCCAGCTCGACTCCTTCTGCCGCTACTACTCCGGCTTTGCCGACACACGCCAGGCCCTGTGAATCCCTCTTCCTTCCCGCAGCACCAGTTTCTTCCCGGCAGCCCGGTTTATGCGCTATGCATGATGCTGGGCGTGGCAGTGGGTGCTGTGTTCTGGTATCGGCGGGCAAAGGGGCGCAGCGACATGCTGCTGATCTACCTCGGGGCGCTGATCGGCGGCTTTGCCGGGGCCAAGGCGGCCTACCTGATGGCGGAGGGCTGGCTGGAGTGGCAGCAGCCGGACCGCCTGCTGCGCTGGGCCACCGGCAAGTCCGTGCTCGGCGGCCTGCTGGGCGCGTATGCCGGGGTGGAGTGGGTGAAGCATCTCGTGGGCCACCGCAGCTCGACGGGAGATGCCTTTGCGGTCATCGTGCCCGTGGGCATCCTGCTCGGGCGCATGGGCTGCTATGTGAACGGCTGCTGCCTCGGCAGGCCGGCGGCGGGAGTCTTTGCCGTGCGCGATGTGCAGGGCGTGGCGCGCTGGCCTGCGCCGTTGGTGGAGGGCGCGTTTCAGGTGCTCATCCTCGCGGTCTTGCTGCTGCTGCAAAGGCGCGGGCTGCTGCGTGACCGGCTGTTTTTCCTCTACCTCGCAGCCTATGGAGTCTTCCGTTTTCTGCACGAGTTCATGCGGGACACGCCTAAGCTCTGGCACGGTCTCAGTGGCTACCAGTTCATCTCGGCGGCGTGCGTGGTGCTAGGGCTTTTCATGATGTGGCGGCGCACGAAATCAATGCTTGCGCACGCAGGTGGCGGTGACAGCCTAGCGCGATCATGATTTGGAATTCCCCCCGGTGTCTGCTGCCGGTTTTATGCCTTGCCCTCCCTGTTCTCTCCTCCTGCAAAATGCATGAGGGCTCGCTCGCTTACAGGGCTGTGCGCAGCGTGTCAGATCCGCTGACCTCGGGGCCGCTGGACCACCTGCCGTTTCCAGATTTGAAGCAGTGGGCTGCGCTTCCCGGCCCCATGCTGGAAGTGCAGGCCAACAGGCTCGTCTCGCGCAGCCTCTTTATCACCGATGCAGAGCTGCCCAAAGGCTCGCCGAAGGCCAGACGCGCCGGTTCGGGCATCACCGGGAGGGCAGGGGACCTCATGGGCATGGTCACCTACCTGCTGGCCATCGCCGCGGGCTCGAGCACGGACGGCACGCTCGGCTCCATCGATGACACGCGCCGCCAGCTCGCGCTCAATGAATTTCCCTTCGTGCTGCTGCAGGGTGAGGATCTTGTGTATGTAAAGCAGGAGAAGCAGGAGTGGCCTCTGCTCGCCCGTGCCAGCAACCGCAGCAAGGTCACCGTCATCACCAAAGACGGCACCTTCTTTGGCATCGCGCAGCGCATTCACTTCCGCAGAAACTCCTCCGAGATCGTGCTCGAAGGAGACCCCACCGTCCAGTCCGGAGAGCAGCACATCAAAGGCGCAAAGCCAGACGCCCTCATGATCCTCGACTTTGCCAAACGCCGCGTGCTGGTAAACGGTCCCGTGGTGGAGAAGAAACTCTTCCGGTAAATCTGCCCGCACCGGTGCAGCAGCGCTCTGGCACAGCAGCCCTCTCGTTCTACGAAAGGAGCATAGCTCATGACCCCGCAGCGCCCGTTTTCATCCCCGCGCCAGCCACGCAGGGCCTTTCTATCTCGCCATCCGCGAAAAAAACTTCCAAGATATTCCGGCTTCCGCCGTGATGCCCGCCGAACACACCCACATGAGCGACTCGCACGACCTCTTCCTCGAAACCCTGCAGCGCTACGAGCGGCCCCTCATCCGCTACGCGCACGGTTACACAGGTGACCTGGAAGACGCGCGGGACATCGTGCAGGACGTGTTTGTGAAGCTCAGCCAGCACATCGCCACGCTCGATACCGAGCGCCTTGCCCCCTGGCTCTTCACCGTGTGCCGCAATCGTGCCCTCGACCATCACCGCAAACATCAACGCCTCGTCGTTATGGAAACCGAAACTCTCGACCTCGAAACTTCCGCCGACCCCGCCCCCAGCGAAGCCCTGGAGCAGCGCGAGACGGCCACGGCCCTGCGCGAACTCATCGACACCCTGCCCGTGCGCCAGCGCGAGGCCGTCCGGCTCAAGTTCATCGCCGGACTCGACTACCAGCAGATCAGCGCCGCCATGCAGACGAGCATCGGCAATGTGGGCTACCTCATCCACCACGGCGTCGCCGCCCTGAAGACCAAATGGCATGCGCACGAGCAGCCTCCGCAGGCCGCGAAACTCAAGCATGCCCTCGCCTGAACCCACTCCCCCCACTCTTTTTTGCAGATCATGAAACCGGAACAAATCACCGCCTGGGCGCTCAATGAAGCCAGCGCCGAAGACCGCCAGCAGCTCGAGGCGGCGCTGCTCGAAAATCCCCAGGACAAACAGAAGGCCGATGAAACGAAAGCCTTCTGCGACTTCCTCCTCGCCGAACTGCGGGACGACTCCCTCGCTCTCACCGACAAACAGCGCGAGCGTCTCGTGGCACAAGCCTCCCGTCCCGCGGAGCAAGGGGGCCGGCCGCCCTCTGAAAAAACACCGCCCGCATCCCGGCCTGCTCCCAGGCCAGCGCAGACGCGGTGGAACTTCGGCGTCATCGTCCGCCTCGGCATTGCCGCCTGTGCCGTGCTGGGCGGCTTTTGGACGTGGCAGACCCTTTCCCACCGGAAGGCCGAGTCCCGTCTGGCTCTGGCTGCCACGCCTGCGGCCCCTGGGGAACCCAATTTTAAAGTGCAGGCCCCTTCGCCGTTGGAAGTCAAGAAGAAGGCGGGGCAGGCGGATCTGATCGCGAATGCAGACAAACAGGCCAGAGGGTCCGTGCTCCAGCCACAGCCCGCAGGCAAGCTGCCACCACCCGACCCCGTGGCCGCCGCCCCTGCGCTGCCGACGATCGTCCTCAAAAAAGAGCAGAGCGTCATGACCTCCGGAGACGTGACCAAGCTCAAGCAGATCCAGGATCAGAACGCCTACGCGCTGAACTTTGGCGGAAGTATGGACAAGACGCCCGCTTCGCCTGCGGTGCCGTCCTCCATCACCACAGCGGTGCCCGCACCTGCGGCCTCGAGTCTGGCTTCTGTGGACATGTCTCTGGTTCCGCAAGTCATCGAGTTCAATGGCTTCATCAACTATGGCAGCCCTGTTCTCACACCCACAGAAGGCGTCACGTTCGGCGGGGGCTCCGGCGCAGGCGGTATCGCGAAACAGGGCACGGGGCAGGGGACCTTGGCGGAGGCCCGTGCGGATGCTGGTGGAAACCTGCCGGTGGACCTGATGAAAAGCTCCACGATCACCGTCAAATCCGGCACGAAGTCCTCCATGACCGTCGTCCGTGAGTTCGCCTACCCCGCTGAATTCACGATGACTCCGCAACCCGGGCCGGTGATCCTGCCTGGCGGCAACACCCTCGGCGCAGGAGCAAGCTTCGGCACTGCAGTGAGCACGCCCGCTCCAGCTCCGGTGGGACCAAATCAAATCCAGGTGGGCAAGGTCGTCTCCGGCACCGGCATTCCTGTGGGTGCGATGGTGACGAGCATCACCACGAAAGACTCCTCCTCAAACAACTTCGCTGGCAGCGTTACGGTCAATGGCGGTCTTGCGGGCGGCACTGCCACCGCAGCTCCGGCTTCCCCCATGGCTGCGGCCGCGCCCTCATCTACACCCATGGCGGGTTCTTCCATGATCATCTCGGACGTCAGCGGCAGCGCGGCCATGACCAAAACCGGCGCTGGCACCCTGACCTTGTCTGGCGCCAACACTTACACCGGTGCTACCACCGTCAGTGCAGGCACGCTCAGCATCGATACCATCTCGTCCAGCGCCCCTGCCGCCAGCCCCGCGGCAGCCACGCCGATGGTCGCCGCTGGCAGCGGTGCACTGACCTTGAACGGCGCCAACACCTACAACGGCTACACGATCGTGAACGATGGCACCTTGAAGACGAGCGGAGCAGAAGCGGCCAAAGCCCCGTCCTCCTCCACGGCATCCAGTGGCTCCGGGGCGCTCCTCCGCTCTGATATCAAAAACTACATGGCAGCCAACAGGTTCATCGTAGGGGACAGTGTCAACGGTGGCACCTTGAGCGCGTCTGCTCCCCGCCCGGGTGCAGCCACGGCCGCCGGGGCCAGCATTTCTCCCACGATCTCCCCCACCACTTCAAATGATGATTTGGGCACCGCCAGCGTGAGCTTTGGCCACGCATTCGGAGGCATCCAAAACATCGGCCAGCTTGGCAACACTGGCGGCTACGGCATGAATGACATCCAGCAACTAACGCTGGGAGCAGCCACCCCTCTCTCTGCTGTGGGAGGATTTGACAAGAACGAGGCCGCCCGGGTCGCCGCCACCGCCATGAACTCTGGTGCAACGCTGGACCTCAATGGCACTGCGTCCGGAACTCCGGTGCCCACGGTCACCTTCAATATCAACGGGGCGGCCCCTGCCACAGTGTCAGCAGGTGCCGTCTTCGCATCCACCAGTTCCAACCTCACCACCGCCGCGCCATCGCGGCCACAGATGAACACCACCACCTTTAGTGGGGGCATTGCAGGCGCACCCGCACCCTTGGTGCAGAATCCTCAGCCTGCCCCAGCCCTCACGCTTGCCGGTGGCACGGTCATCACCGCCCCTGTCGGCACCTTGGTTGCAGCTCCCCAGCAGCCCACCGTCACGCTCTCCAGTGGTGGCATGGTCGTTACGCGCCAGGCAGGAGGAAACGTGACCGTCACCACCGCTGGTCCTGCAGGCCAAAATCCCCCGCAGCACACGATGCTTGACGGAACTAGGGCGGAGCCTGTTCCGGCCGCATCTACGGCCATCGTCACGGCCGCCACCGCCACACCGCCCGTTTCCCTCGTGGTCGACATGGATGTCGGAGACACGCGCTACTTCAGCCTCAACTCCACGGCATCCGACTCCAGTAAAGAACTCACGGAGCTAAAGGAGATCGCCGTCACCCGCAAATCTGACTCCTCCAACGAATCCTACACCCGCATCATCGAAAACGAGATGAAGGACGTGCAGCGCGAGCCGCTCTCCACGCTCTCGATTGACGTGGACACCGCCTCCTACGCCAATGTACGCCGCTTCCTGAACCAGAACATGATCCCGCCGCCCGATGCCGTGCGCATCGAGGAGCTCGTTAATTATTTCCCCACTTCCGAAGAAGGCCCTGCGCATGATGCCAAGGAACCTTTCGCCGTGCGTGTGGAGCTGGCCCCGTGCCCCTGGCAGCCCGTGCACAGGCTGGCCCGCATCGCCATCAAAGGCCGTGAGATGGACAAGAACCGCAAGCCCAGCAACCTCGTCTTCCTCGTCGATGTCTCCGGCTCCATGAACGAGCCCGCCAAGCTCCCGCTCGTGCAGCAGTCCCTGCGCATGCTCACCGAGCAGCTCGGGGAAGGGGACCGCGTGACGATGGTCGTCTATGCCGGCAGCAGCGGCGTCGTTTTGCCGCCCACCAATGGCCTGAAGCGCGCCGAGATCCTCGCCGCCATCGACCGCCTCGCCGCTGGTGGCAGCACCCACGGCAGTGCCGGGATCAAGCTGGCCTACGAGCAGGCAGTGGCCGGATTCATCAAAGGCGGCGTGAACCGCGTGATCCTCTGCACCGATGGCGACTTCAATGTCGGCGTCAGCTCCCCCGACGAACTGGAAAAACTCATCAAGCACAAGGCCAAGACCGGCGTCTTCCTCAGCGTCCTCGGCTTCGGCACCGGCAATCTGAAGGACCGCACCATGGAAACCCTGGCCGACAAAGGCAACGGCAACTATGCCTACATCGACAGCCTGAGCGAAGCCCGCAAGGTGCTCGTCGAGCAGATGGGCAGCACGCTCGAAACCATCGCCAAAGACGTCAAAATCCAGGTCGAGTTCAATCCCGCCGCTGTGCGCAGCTACCGCCTCATCGGTTATGAAAACCGCCTGCTTGCCAAGGAAGATTTCAATGACGACACCAAGGACGCCGGCGAGATCGGCGCCGGCCACAGCGTCGTCGCCCTCTACGAACTGGTCCCCGCCAATCTGCCCGCCGGAGCCGAAGGCCGCCCCGCTGTGGATCCCCTGAAATACCAGACCCAGCCCTCCGTCTTCACCCCCGCCCAGCTCGCAGAGGCTGCCAAGAGCGGCGAGACCATGACCGTGAAGCTGCGTTACAAAGCCCCCGACAGCGATCTCAGCAAGCTCATCGAACTGCCCACCAAGGACACAGGCAAAACCCTCACCTCCAGCACCGAGGAGTACAAATTCAGCGCCGCCGTGGCCGGCTTCGGCCTTCTGCTCCGCGACTCCACCTACAAAGGCACCCTTGGCTGGGAAACCGTCCGCCGCCTGGCCCTTGATGGCAAAGGCGCTGACAAACTCGGCTACCGCGGCGAGTTCCTCCAACTCATCGACAAAGCCCGCGGCTTGAAGGAGACGCGCTAACCAAATAGTCCCGTTCGCCTCAACCGGAGTCAGGGATGGGATGCCGTCGCAGTCTTACAGGACCAGAAATCGGGTAGAAAGATGGGTGGGTAGAAAATTTCAGAAATCAGAATTCTGAATCTTTTACCATCCATCTTTTACCATCCTCATCTGGATCCCCCAGCCTCTCTACACCCACCGCTTCCAAGCTCGACGCGCAGCCGCGCCACTGCCGGTGCCTCCGAGTAGCGAAGCTCCGGTAGGAGTGGGACCATCCTGGTCCCTCAAACTCTCGCGGGGTCTGCTGACTTCGTAGCCATTCGCGCGGGAAATTTCATCCTTCCTAATTCATCCTTCATCCTTTTCCCCGCTTGCTCCCACCTTCCCCGCCGCATAAAAGCAGGCACCCATGGACCTCATCAACAACACCCCCAATGTCCCCGCTGCTGTCGGCCCTTACTCCCAGGCTGTGAAGCATGGCGGCCTCCTCTTCTGCTCCGGCCAGATCCCCATCGACCCCGCCGCTGGCAAGATCGTCGCCACCGACGTCGAAGGCCAGACCACCCAGGTGCTTGCCAACATCCGCGCCCTCCTCGAAGCCCAGGGCCTGAAAATGAGCGACGTCATCAAAGCCACCGTCTTCCTGCAGAGCATGGCCGACTTTCCCAAAGTGAACCCCCTTTACGAAGCCGCCTTCGCCGGCCACAAACCCGCCCGCTCCACCGTCGCCGTCGCCGGTCTGCCCTTGGGTGCCTTGGTGGAAATCGAGGTCATGGCGGCATTGTCTTAAACCGTCATCAAGATCGGTGCTGCAGGTTGCCGGGTGAAAAATGTAACGATGAGGTAACGTTAAAGTAACGCGTTATCGGCATGGACCGAGGCGGTGCAAGTGGTTAAACAACTCGTTGTAGTGTCTTGAGTATCAAACCGTCGCGATAGCGTCGTGGAGTGCTCCAGTCCTCTGGAGCTTTCCGCGGGCAATTCATCGCTCGAAAGCGGCGGTAAACCGCACAGATGGATAGTGCGCCGTTCATTCATCTGTGGCATCGCCCTTCAACTCGGGCCCCGACCGCGCTTTCGCTGTTTGCCGCATGAGCAGGAGGTGAGGGGTGGGCAGTTGTCCTTAGTGCGTTGAGGGAAGGGTGGAAGTCTGGTGGCCGCTGGATTTGGAGTAATGACGCATTCAGCTGAGGCATGTAATGATGGCCTCCCTTTGCCGTCGGCTGCTCGCAACGACATAGTCTTGGCGCTTGCGGAACTTGCGTGCGTTCATCTTGAGACCTGGCTCAGCGGATCCCTGCCAGCCGGTGGTATGCGCGTGCGAAGTGGCGTGCCGAGGGGTGGGTAGGGATGCACTGTACGTGTCCCAAGAATGGGGCGTCCGATCGTGTGCTGCTGACAGCGCGCCTTCCCCCCTTTCTCAAAGCCCCCTTCAATCTTGGGACGAAGGCTTCGGAGTGCTGGCACGCGGCATGCACACACGGCCCCCTCACAGCGCTCGTTTCCGGAACTCGCGTTCCTCGGGCAGGAGGAGGCTGGGGGAGACTTGTTCCACCAGGCGGAAGGCTTTGCCGGGGTCTCCGCCGGAGAGCTTGAGCAGGCCGGCGTAAACCACGCGCTCGCCTGCGCTGAGGGATTCCGGTTTGGCCACCTGGCGGATGGGGGCCTCCATCGCCCCGAGCTGGCCGGAGCGGTAGGCAGCCAGGGCCTGGATGAGGTGGAGCTGGTCGGCGGACGCGGCGGTGTCCTGCAGGGCGGTCTGCATCTGCTGCTCCGCCAGTTCCAGCTCGATGCCGAGCAGGACCTGCAGGTAGAGCTTTTGTGCTAGGAGAGCGGGGTTGTCCGGGGTGCAGGCCAGGAGGCGGATGCTGGCGCTGAGCATCCCAGGGCCGTCCTGCTGGAAGGCGGCCATCTGGTAAAGCCTGGGCAGCAGCGCGGTGCGGGCCCTGGCGTGTTTGACGATCACTGCGGCATAGCATTTTTCTGCGAGGTCCCACAGGCTGAGCTGCTCGGCCAGGCTGCCCGCGTCCAGCGTGATGCCCGGGTCATCGCCACGGCCGGCTTCTTCAAAGATCCCCAGCAACTGGTGCCGGGAGCGGTCCGGGTCTGGGCGCAGGTGCATCTGGGCCTCCACCTGCCAGAGGCGGAGCCGCTGCTTCGAGTAGGCGGCGTCGATGCCTCCCGTGGTCAGCAGGGCATCGAGTTCCTTCCATTTACGGGTGGCTCTCAGGGCATCCACATAGGCGGGGAGGAGGTCGGTGTGCCGTGCGGCGGTCTGC
This sequence comes from Prosthecobacter sp., assembly GCF_044226605.1. Lineage (GTDB taxonomy): Bacteria > Verrucomicrobiota > Verrucomicrobiia > Verrucomicrobiales > Verrucomicrobiaceae > Prosthecobacter. The sequence goes on from NZ_JBGAGS010000015.1 coordinate 170,417, forward strand.
GCGGGGACCAGGCGCAGGAGGCGGTCGTATTCACGCTCCCCAGCCAGCCACAGCACCAGAGGGGTGGCTTGCGTGGGCGTGTGGTTTTTCCAGCGCATGATTTCATGGTCGATCACTTCGTCCCGCAGATGCGGCTGAAGGCGCAGGCGGCCGGAAAGGACCTTGAGCCGCGCCGGTTCACGCTCGCCGGTCTGCTCTGGAAGCGCCTTCACCAGCACGGAGAGTTCCTCAAGCTGCGGCACGGTGAGGGCAGGGGCGTCGGACAGTATTTCGATGGCGGCGCCGGAGGCCGCTCCGCCAGCGCGTGCCACCTGCCAGAGGCGGGTGGTCATGGCTTCACGGCGAGACATGTCCGCACTGCGCAGGTCTATTTCAGCCAATTCGCGGAGGCTTGCGGGCTCGTCCGGCGTGCAGAGAAGGGCCTGGCGCTTCACGTTTTCGGCCTCGGCCATCTTCCCGGCGGATTGCAGGAGATCCGCCTGCAGCTCCAGCCCCTGCTGCTGCTGGCGCGTCTCAGGCGGGAGCTGCTCGTAGATTTCCCGCGCCCGGGCCGGCTCCCCCTGCCGCACGTGCATCCTGCCCATGAGCGTAAGGTCGGCGGGCGTGGCGGCGCCCATCTCCTGCAGGCGTCGCAGAATCGTGAGGGTTCCCAGGGTGTCCGCACCTGCGGCGGCGGTCACGAAGTCCAGGCTGGCGTGCAGCACCTCGGGGTCATCAGGAGCCCAGCGTCGGGCATCGCGCAGGGAGGTGGCGGCCTCCTGCCAGTTTTTCTGCTGAATCTGCCGCCGCGCCTCCGGCAGGTGGCGGTGGGCCAGCCACTTCTTCGTCAGCGGGGTGATGTGCGGGTAGGCATACCAGATGGCTGCGCCAAAGACCCCCATGCCGACTCCCAAAAGCAGCAGCAGCCGGCGCTCGCGGCGGAGATGGACTTTCTCCTCGACTCCTTCCTCAGAGCGAGCTGCGGGGCTGTTGATGGGAGACTGGCTCATGGCCATTCGTGGCAGCTCAAGGCGTGCCGAGATCCAGCATAACGCGGAAACCGAGGTCTGCACGCGTGACGCTTTTCAGCGCATGCGTGCGGGCGGAGGTCAGCAGCGCATCCTTGTCAAAACTCAACCAGCTGCCGCCGCGGATGACGCGCTCCTCCGCTGCGCCGGGCCAGGCATCCTCGCACCACTCGGAGACATTTCCGCCCATCTCAAACAGGCCCAGGGCATTGGCGCGGGCGCTGTCCACCGGGGCGGTGTAGGAGTAGGTGTCCGTGGTGCCGGGGATCTTGGTGGCGTCCAGATTGGCCGTGAGTGCCGGAGGCTTCCAGTCATCTGCCTTTGGCGTCCACGGGTAGTGGGTCTTGTCCTTGAGGTTCCGCTCCGCCGGGTCGGCTCCTTTTTCGTCCTTCAAACCGGCGCACAGGCTCCACTCCACATCCGTGGGCAGGCGGTAGGTGGCGCTGGCAGGGATGAGCTTGCTGGCGCGGTCGCGCTCCGTGAGCCAGGCGCAGAAGGCTTTGGCATCCTCCCAGGAAACACCTGCGGCAGGGTGATTTCCCCCCAGCAGGAAGGAAGGCTTCTGCGTCCAGGTGCGCTTCACGTCCGTCATCCACGTTTCCACATCGCGGACGCTGGTTTCCGTCACACACACGAGCGCGGTGTTTTTGTCCGGCATGGGTACAAAGCGCATGCCCAGGGCATTGACGAAGCTGCTGCCGTCTGCTGCGGCGGGCTTCAGGGAGGCCGGGTCCGGCAGTCCGCTGTCATCCTTTCCCTGCATCTTCTTGCGCAGGGCTTCCACTGCCGAGGCGTCCACCTTGCGGCTGTCTGCCAGGGCCTTCATGCGTGCGTCCAGCGCCTGCTTTTTCTCGGCATCAGACGCAGCCAGCAGGCTGGCGGTGCGGCGTTTGTCCTCGTACACCACGCGGAAGCCCGTGGTGGGAGCGCGCAGGTCCGCAGGCACCACATACTGGTAGGTGGAGGTCAGGCACTCCGGGCGGAAGTAGGCCCAGGAGCCGCCCCGGAGGATGCCCGTGGGCTGGGCGCGCACTTCTGCAGGCTGCGTCCATTCCCAGACGTTTCCAGCGAGATCGTACAGGCCCTCCTTGGTAGGGGCAAAACTGCCCACCGGGGCGGTGTAGGGGTAGCCGTCGTTGTAGCCGGGGATCTCGCCCTCGGCGAAGTTGGCGGTCTTTGCGGGTGGCGGCCAGTCTTCGCCCCAGGGAAAGACGCGATCGTCCAGCAGCTTTTCTTCGGCGCTGAGGCTGATCTTCTTGCGGCCGCGGGCCAGTCCCACTGCGGAGTCCCACTCTTCTGGAGTCGGCAGGCGGTAGCTCTGGGAGGTGTCGATCAGCCGCTTGGCGCGCTCCGTTTCCGTGAGCCAGTTGCAGAAGGCCACGGCGTCCTGCATGTTTACCCCCACCACAGGGTGTTCCGGCGTCTGCTGAAAGTGCGTCTGGTAGGACCAGGGATATTTCTTGTCCCGCAGAAATTCATTCCACTCGGAAAGCCTTGTCTCCCAGATGGCAAACATCACGGTGGTGCCGGGCACGCTGGCAAACTTGGTGCCCAGGCTGCTCACATGCTCCGCGCCCTCGTTTCCGGGCTGGGAGACTTGTCCCCGTGCAGGTAAAAACGCCCCGAGGCCGAGAATTAGGACGGGCAGAAAGAGGTGGGAAAGGCGCATCAGGACTTGGTAGCTTCAAACAACAAAGGGTTCATCCAAAAAAAATACGTCGAGCACAGGACGTCTCCACGTTGTCTTAAAGGGAAGGCAGGTTCCAGCACAGGATGGTGTCAAACTCTTAACGCGCTGAGGCACTTTATCCTTTGCGCTGGGAATCAGCATGGTACAGTCACGCTCCTTTTTCCGAAAATGCCGTTCCAACCCCGGCGACAAATCCAGGCCGCCTTTTGCGCGACCTTTGGCGGCAGCTTGGCCGCGAATTCCCCCTCCGCATGATCGTACTCGGACTGAATGCCTACCATGGCGACTCCGCCGCCGCCCTGGTCAAAGACGGCAAGCTCGTGGCGGCTGCCGAAGAAGAGCGCTTCCGCCGCATCAAGCACTGGTCCGGCCTGCCCACCGAAGCCATGAAGTGGTGCCTGGCCGATGCCGGACTTTCGCTCAGCGACGTCGATCACATCGCCATCAATCGCAATCCCAGCGTCAACAACCTGCGTCGTGCCCTCTACGTACTGCGCAAGCGCCCCAGCCTCGGCCTCATCATGAAGCGCCTGCGCAACATCAAGCGCGCAGGCAGCTTTGAAGACGCCGTGCAGGCCGCCTTTCCTACCGAGAAATTCCGCGCCCAGGTGCATCGCGTGGAGCACCACATGGCCCACCTCGCCTCTGGCTTTCTGGTGTCCGATTTCGACGAAGCCGTGTGCCTTTCCGTGGATGGCTTTGGCGACTTCGCCAGCTCTGCCTGGGGCATGGGGAAGGGGGATGACATCCAGATCGACGGCCGCATCTATTTCCCGCACTCGCTCGGCATTTTCTACACCGTCATCACCCAGTTCATCGGCTTTCCGTATTTCGGCGATGAATACAAGGTCATGGGCCTCGCGCCGTATGGCGAGCCGAAGTATCTCAAGGAGATGCGCGAACTCGTGCAGGTGCAGAGCGATGGCACCTTCAAGCTGAACCTGAAATACTTCCGCCACCACAGCGACGACGTTCATTACACCTGGGACAACTGCTGTCCTGAAGTCGGCACCCTTTACAAGAAGGAACCCATGGAATTCCTCTTCGGCCCGCAGCGCGAAAAAGGCGATGCACTGGAGCAAAAGCAGCGCGACATCGCCCGCAGCGCGCAGGCCATGTATGAAGAAGCCTTCTTCGCCATGCTGCAGTCCCTGCACGCCCGCTACCGATGCGACAATCTCGCCCTCTCCGGCGGCTGCGCCATGAATTCGGTGGCCAATGGCAAGGTGTATTTGAATTCGCCCTTCAAGCGCATGTACCTCCCCGCCTCCGCCGGGGACGCCGGCGGCGCCATCGGCTCCGCCTTTGTGGTCGCCCGCAGTTCCGGCAACAGCGAACCGAGAACCGAGAACCGCCAACGCTACGTCATGGACCACGCCTACGTCGGTCCGCAGGCCACGGACAGCGCGATCAAATCCCTGCTCGACTCCCGCAGCTCCGACATCGCCACCGAGCAGTGCACCGTGCGCCGCATGAATGACGAAGGCGAGCTGTGCAAGCTCACCGCCAGCGCGATTACCGAGGGCAAGGTCATCGGCTGGTTCCAGGGCCGCATGGAGTGGGGCCCGCGCGCCCTCGGCAACCGCTCTATTCTGGGCGATCCTCGCCGCGCCGACATGAAGGACATCCTCAATCTCAAGATCAAGCGCCGCGAATCCTTCCGCCCCTTCGCCCCCAGCATCCTGCGCGAGCACGTCAGCGAATGGTTCGAGCAGGACGACGACGTCCCCTTTATGATGGAAGTCTTTCAGGTGCGCGTGGACAAACGCCCGCAGATCCCCGCCACCACGCATGTGGACGGCTCCGGTCGCCTGCAGACCGTGCACAAAGAAACCAACCCCCGCTACCACCGCCTGATCAGCGCCTATCGCGAGATCACCGGTGTCCCGATGGTATTGAATACCAGCTTCAACGAAAACGAACCGGTTGTCTGCACCCCCCAGGAAGCCCTCGACTGCTTCCTCCGCACGAAGATGGATGTGCTGGTGCTGAATGACTGGATGATCACCCGCTGACGCGGAATGACGAAACCAGAATGAGGAATGACGAATTAAACCCGAAGCGCCAATGATGAACGGACGGCACACGCTCCATCGGACATTGGTCATTCATTCGTCATTCGTCATTCTGGTTTCGTCATTTTCACTTCCCTCTCATCCCCACGTTTCTCTTTCGCGATGAAAGGCCTCATCCTCGCAGGCGGCGCAGGCTCGCGTTTATACCCGCTCACGCAGGTCGCTTCCAAGCAGCTTCAGCCGGTGTATGACAAGCCGATGGTGTACTACCCCCTCACGGTGCTCATTGCTTCCGGCATCCGCGAGATCTGCCTCATTTCCACCCCGCAGGATCTGCCACGTTTTCAGCAGCTTCTCGGCAACGGCTCGCAGTGGGGCATCACGATCGAATACCGCGAGCAGCCCAGCCCGGACGGCATCGCGCAGGCGCTCATCATCGCCGCTTCCTTCATCGGCTCAGACTCCGTCACCTTGATCCTCGGCGACAACATCTTCTTCGGCGGCGACGCCTTCCCGCGCGCCTTCGCCGAGTTTCGCGCCGGTGCCACCATCTTCGCCTATCATGTCAACGATCCCGAACGCTACGGCGTGGTGGAATTTGACGCCGCAGGCCAGGCCGTCTCCCTCGAAGAAAAGCCCGCGCAGCCGCGCAGCAACTACGCCGTGCCCGGCGTCTATCTCTACGACAACGACGCCGTCGCCATCGCCCAGAGCCTGCAGCCCTCCCCGCGTGGCGAACTCGAAATCACTGACGTGAACAAAGAGTACCTCCGTCGCGGCACCCTGCGCGTGCAGCGTCTCAGCCGCGGCACCGCCTGGCTGGATGCCGGCACCAGCAGCAGCCTCCACGAAGCCTCCGCTTACGTGCAGACCATCGAGAAACGCCAGGGCATGAAACTCGGCTGCCCCGAAGAAGCCGCCCTGTATCGCGGCTTCCTCTCGCTCGACCAGTTCGACACCCTCGTCTCCAGCATGCCGCGCTGCGAATACCGCGACTACCTCGCCGAAACCGGCGCCGAAGTTCGCCGAGTTGGCATCAAGAGCGCTTAATCAGACCTTCATGACCCCCCACCCGGTACTCGCCCATCGCTACGCCCAGCCCGAAGAACGGCAGGGCTATGTGAAGCAGCTCTTTGATCAAGGTGCGGCGCATTACGATCCCATCGTCGGCTGGGGATTCTTTGGCACGGGCAATCTTTACCGCAGGACCGCGCAGAGCCGCCACGGCTTGAAGCCCGGCATGCAGCACCTCGATGTCGCTTGCGGCACCGGCCTCGTCGCCGTCGCCGCAAGCCAGGTGCTCGGCAGCGACCGCACTATTACCTGCGTGGAGCCAAGCGATGGCATGCTCGCTGTCGCCAAAACCAAGCTGCCCAATGCCCGCTTCATCCAGAGCCGCGCCGAAAGCATGCCGCTGGAAGACAGCACCTACGACTTCCTCACCGTCGGCTACGCCCTGCGCCACTTCGCCGATTTGGAGGCCACCTTCCGCGAGTTCCATCGCGTGCTCAAGCCCGGCGGCCGCGTCCTCATCATGGAGGCCACGCGCCCCGCGGGCAAGATCGGCTCAGCCCTCTTCAAGCTCTACTTCGGCATCGTCTATCCCTTCTTCGCCCGCCTGCTCACCCGCAGCGAGAAAGCTGAGGAGATGATGGTGTACTTTTGGGAAACCATGGACACCTGTGTGCGACCTGAGGCCGTCGTTTCCGCCCTCAAGGCCGCCGGTTTTCAAGATGCCCGCCGCATCGCCTGCATGAACGTCTTCAGCGAATACGCCGCCGTCAAAGCCTGATGATGAACCTCCTCATCACCGGGGGCGCAGGCTTCATCGGCTCCAATCTCATCCGCCAGGTCATCGACGAGCCGGAGATCTCCAAGCTCGTCAATCTCGACTGCCTCACCTATGCCGGTCATCTGGCCAATCTTGAAGGCATTCATGGCAGCCACCCACGCTACTTCTTTGAGCAGGTCGATCTCCGCCATCAGGAGGAAGTCATCCGCGTCATCCGCCAGCATGACATCACCCACGTCATCCACCTTGCTGCCGAATCGCACGTGGATCGCAGCATCGCCGGTCCGGACGACTTCATCGCCACCAACATCAACGGCACCTTCCACCTCCTTGAAGCCTGCCGCTCCCATTGGTTCAACCCGGAGACCAGCATTCAAATGCGTGCCTCCAGGTTTCTCCACGTCAGCACCGATGAAGTTTTCGGCTCCCTTTCTCCAGACGCCCCCGCCTTCACCGAGGCGACGCCTTGTGCGCCGAACTCTCCGTATTCAGCGAGCAAGGCCGCCAGCGACATGCTCGTGCGCAGCTACCACCATACCTACGGGCTGCCCGCCATGATCACGCGCTGCTCGAACAACTACGGCCCGTATCAGTTTCCTGAAAAGCTCATCCCGGTGGCTATTCAGAGCATTCTTTACCGCCAGCCAGTGCCAGTGTATGGCGACGGCATGAACGTCCGCGACTGGCTGCACGTGGGCGACCACTGCGAGGCCCTCTGGACCGTGCTTACCCAGGGCACCCCTGGCGGGACCTACAACATTGGCGGGTGCAACGAACACGCCAACCTCTACCTCGTGCAGCAGCTCTGCGACATCGTCGATGAACTGCAGCCTGCCCTCGGCGGAAACTCACGAGCGCTCCTCAGCTTTGTGGCTGACCGCCCCGGCCATGACCGCCGCTACGCCATCGATGCCACCAAGCTCTCCTTTGAACTCGGCTGGAAACCCGCGCACACCCTGGAAGCGGGGCTGCGCGAAACCGTGAACTGGTATCTGGAACATCAGGACTGGGTCAAAGCGGTCACCTCTTCTCAAAGAAGCTGATGGAAGAACTCGTCATCGAAGCAGGCCGCGGCGAGGCGCATTACTGGCGCGACCTTTGGCGTTTCCGCGAGCTGTTTGGCATCCTGGCCTGGCGCGACACCCTGGTGCGCTACAAGCAGACCGCCATCGGCGCCGCATGGGCCGTCCTTCGTCCTCTGCTGACCATCCTGGTGGGTACCGGCATTTTTGGCGGCCTGGCCCGCCTGCCAGCGGATGGTGTGCCCTATGCCGTCATGGTATGTGCTGGCACTCTGCCCTGGTTCTTCTTCAGCAGCGCCCTGAGCGAATCCGCGAACAGCCTGGTGGGAAATGCGCACCTAATTTCCAAGATCTACTTCCCGCGCCTGCTTCTCCCCATGAGCGCCGTGGTGGTGGCGTTTGTGGATTTTGCCATCTCCCTCGTCATTCTCGCCCTTCTCATGCTTTGGTACGGCGTCATGCCCACCTGGCGGCTACTGGCCCTGCCGCTGCTGACGTTGCTGGCGTTTGTGAGCGCCATGGGACCGGGCCTGCTCTTCACCGCCTTAAATGTGAAGTACCGGGACTTCCGCTACGTCATCCCGTTTGTGGTGCAGATCGGCCTTTTCATCTCCCCGGTGTTTTACAGCACCTCCGCCATTGAAGAACGCTACGGCGAGTGGGGCCGCCTGCTTACTGCCGCCAATCCCGTCGTGGGCATCATCGATGGCTTTCGCTGGGCCATCTGCGGCACCACGGACCTGCACTGGCAAAGCTTTCTGTTCTCCATCGGTGTGAGTCTGATCTTCCTGCTCTTCGCCATCCGCTGCTTCCGGCGCATGGAGCAGAGTTTTGCGGATGTCATCTGAGTGGCCTCCACCGTTCCAGTTTCAGCCATCGTTCCCACCCGCAACCGCGCCGCAATGCTCGCACGCTTTTTCGAGAGCCTGCGCGCACAAACCGCCCGGCCCGCAGAAATTGTTGTTTGTGATGCCAGTGATGACGCCAGCACCCTCGCCACCGTGCAGCATGCCGAGAGCGCGTGGGGCGAGCCTGCCGCCGTCTGGCGCTACGAAAACGCCGCGCGCACCGGACTCGCTCCTCAGCGCAACCAGGCCGTGGCCGCAGCCTCCCAGCCCTATGTGTGGTTTCTCGATGACGATGTCCTTTTGGAGCCGCAATGCCTGGAGCACCTGCACGCCACCATGGCTGCAGACGCCAGCATCGGCGGCGCCACCGCCACCATCACCAATCAGGGCTACGAAGCTCCTGGCAGATGGTCCACGCTTCTCATGCGCTGGTTTGACCACGGCCGCGTGCGCCAAACTTACGCCGCAGCCTGCGTCGGCCCCTGCTGCACCTTCATGCCAGACACCTCGCACGACATCCCGCCTGTGGTGACTGCTGAATGGCTCATCGGCTGCTGCTCCCTGTATCGCAAATCCGCGCTGCACGTGCCTGCCGTGCCCGATCATTTTGAAGCCGGCGGCCTAGGTGAAGACCTCGCCGCCTCCCTCAGCGTGGGCCTTACCCACCGTCTGGTGCATGTGCGCGATGCCCGCTGCTTTCACGACTCCCAAGGCGGCGACCACAAACGCAGCCTCACCCGCACCACCGACCAGCGCGTGCGCAACCGCCACTACATCATGACGCGCATCCTCGGCAAAGACACGCTGCGCGATCATTTCGACTTCGCCCTGCTGCACCTTTTTTATCTCGGCACCCTCCTCTTCAAGAGATCAGGCCGCGGCCAGTTTTTCCCCGTCCTCACCGGCTGCCTCCAGGGCTTTGGCAAACTTCTGCGCGCCTGACGCACTCACGATGAAGTCCGCCGTCAAACACCTCCTCACCCGCCTGCTTGCCATCAAGCCGGTGCGCGATGTGCTGGTCGGCATCCTCTCTCGCGAGGGCTGGGTCTCCGGCATCCGCACCAGTCCGCTCGCCAGCGAGACTTCCGTCCATCGTCCAAACCTTTCCCAGTATTGCCAGGGAAACGGCATCGATCTCGGCTTCGGCGGCGATCCCATCAACGAGACCGCCGTCCGCATCGATCTCCCCAGCCCTTACTCCACCGGCATCTTTCCCACCCAGTTCGCCGGAGACGCCACCAAGCTGCACTGGTTTGCTGATGACGCACTGGACTACATCTTCAGCTCCCACCTGCTCGAAGATTTCCCAGACACCTCCGCCGTGCTGCGCGAGTGGCTGCGAGTGCTCAAGGCAGGCGGCCTGCTCGTCATCGGCTGCCCCGATGAAGTCCGCTACCGTGCCTACTGCGCCGCCCAGGGCCACCCGCGCAATGAGCACCACGTGCACGCCGATTTTTCACTCAGCTCCGTCAAACGCCACCTGGAGCAACTCAATGCCACGACCCTCGTGTATGAAAACGATGCCGTGGGGCCTTATAGCTGGGAACTCGTCGTCAGAAAAAATGGCTGAAGACCTTCACCACACCGATGCCCAGGCCTTCACCCGCATTCAAAGTTCTGGCCTGGATCTGCCGCAGACCATGGGAGCTTTTCAGCGTGGCCCGCACTCTTCGCCGCGCCCAGCGCACCGCGCGCCAGCGTGGTGGCAGGGTGCGTGTGCTGGCACGCGCGGGCGGCATTGGCGATGTGCTCTGGGCCGCAGCAGCCTCGGACCTCGCCGCCAAACATTCGCCGCAGGACGTGCTGCTCTTTCTCACCCAGCCCGACATGCTGGAGGCCGTTCGCCTTGCTTCGCCGGACATCACCGTCATCGCCCCGCACTTGCCCAATCCTCACATGCAGTCGCTCCTTCGGCGTGTGTGCAGCGATGTGGTGGAAATGGTGTACGAGCCGCACGACACCGCTGGCACGCACCTGGTGCGGACGTATTTAAAACAGCTCGGCTGCCCGCAGCAAATGCCGCACCCGGCCTGGCATTTCAAGCACGAGCCCTTGCCCCGTGCCGCATCGCCAGTCGCCTGCATCTACACCGGCCCATCCTGGCCCGTGCGCGAGGTGCCGTCCTCCGTTTGGGACGAAGTGGTCCGCCGGCTCAAAAGCGAGCTTGGCCTGCGCGTCCTCCAGATCATGCCTCTTCGGCCAACGGTCAGGCTCATCCCTGGATGTGATGAACGCATCATCGGCTGGCCCCTCGCTGATCTCTGCAATCTCTTTGACCAAAGCGCCCTCGTGCTGACCATTGATTCCATCATGCTGCACCTCGCCGCAGGCACGCGCGCCCCGCTCGTCGCCATTTTTGGTCCCACGCTCGCCTCCTGCCGCATGTTTGAAACGCCACGCCAGCGCAGCCTCGCCGCCACGGTGGACTGCGCGGGCTGCCACCACCGCACGCCCCGCCTCCACTGGGAGACCGGCTGCCCCTACGACATCGCCTGCATGCAGCAGATCAGCGCCGATCCCATCATGACCGCCGCCTCCCAGGTGCTCGCTCCCGCCGCCCGATGAAGCCCGAGTCCATCATCGGTGTCGAATCTCTGGGCAAAAGCTACGTGCTCAGCCACCAGACCGAGAGCGCCCCTTACCAGCGCTTCACCGATGCCATGATCCGCACCGCCAAAGCCCCGCTGCGCTGGTTGTCGCGGAGCAGTCAAAAGATCACCCACGAAGTGTTTTGGGCGCTGCAGGATGTCAGCTTTGAAATCACCCGTGGTGAAGTCGTCGGCATCATCGGCCACAACGGCGCAGGCAAAAGCACGCTGCTCAAACTGCTCTCGCGCATCACCTCTCCCACTGCAGGCCGCATCACCCTGCGTGGCACCGTTGGCTCGCTGCTCGAAGTCGGCACCGGCTTCCACCCTGAACTCACCGGTCGCGAAAACATCTTCCTCAATGGCGCCATGCTCGGCATGTCTCGCGCGCAGGTCAGCGCCAGGTTTGATGAGATCGTCGCCTTTGCCGAGGTGGAGAAGTTTCTCGACACCCCCGTGAAGCGCTACTCCTCCGGCATGTATGTGCGCCTCGCCTTCGCCATCGCCGCGCATCTCGAACCCGAAGTCCTCATCATCGATGAAGTCCTCGCCGTGGGCGATGCCGCGTTTCAGAAAAAATGCCTCGGCAAGATGGAGCAGTCCGTGCAGGGCGGGGGCCGCACCGTCCTTTTCGTCAGTCACAATCTCAGCGCCGTCTCACGCCTCTGCACCCGCGTCATTGTGCTCGATCATGGCAGGCTCGTCTTTGACGGACCCACGCAGGAAGGCATCGAAGTCTATTCCGGCCTCGCCCCCACCAGCGGCTCCGTGGTGGATCTCTCCGAAAAGCATCGCCCCCAGCCCGTGCTCTCCGGCGTCAGGCTCATGTCCATCAGCCTCACTTCGCACAACGAAGGGCAGCAGGCCTGGATGATCGACTACGGCGTGGACTTGGAACTCCAAATCACCGTGCAGAGCGACGGCACCGTGCGCGAGATCGAGCCAGGCGTCGCCGTGCATTCCGGCAAGGGATTTGAGATCGCCTCCTGGACCAGCGCCGTTACCGGCGGCAATGTCCCCCTGCAGCCCGGCCTCACCGCCTTCGCCTTTCGCTGGCAGAATCTCCGCCTCGTCCCCGGTGTTTATCACCTTAGCCTAGGCATGCGCAGCCCGCGCGGTTTTGAAGACTACCTGCCCGAAGTCGTGCGCTTCGAAGTCGTCCGCACTGCCGACTCCGCCACCCATGGCGTGGACACCTTCAGCGGCTGCCTCGTCCCCCTCGTGGACTTTAAAGTCGAGTCCCTGCCCGCATGATGTCCGCCCACACGCCCCTGCTGGATCATTCAATACTGGGACTGCCCCGGCGGATTCAGTGTGGTGTCCTTCATCCAGCTCTCAAACGCTCCCTGCGTGACCAGCGGCGGCTCAGCCCAGTAGGAATGAATCTGCAGCTCCATCCCTGCCGCATTCAGATGCCAGTCGATCGCTCGGCTGAACGGCGGATGCGCAAACCGGCTTCCCAGCACCCGCTCCGCGCAGCGCGGATGGATCAGGTAAGCCTCCGTGCAGCGCGAGCAGCCACCGCCTCCCCACAGCAGCCCGCGTTTCCAGCCACGCAAGTAGACACGTTTCCCCGGCCGCCGTTTCCACCACGGCACATGCAGATCGCAGCCCAGCCCCACAAAGCACAGGTCCCACTCGGCAGCCGGCAGCTCACTCATGCAGTCCTCCAGCGCCCCCACGAAGCCGGGCTGGATCAGCACATCATCCTCCAGGATGAGATGCCAGCACTCCGGCTCCGTCACCACCGCGCGATAAACCTCCAAGTGCTTCAAAATCAGCGAAACCGACCCCGCCGAAATCACCTTCGGATCCCCAAATTCCCCCCGCTCGTAAGCCCCTCCCGCCAGCACCTCCTCGCGATCGTGCGCCGCCATCCAGCGCACCGGAAACCGATCCAGCCCATTCTCCCGCAGCACCCTCTCCATGTGCCCCCGGCGCTCCGTGAACTTCGTGTAGTGGATCACATGCACCCGCAGGTTCTCCGGGTTCAATTGCACAGGTCGGGTTTGAGTCACATCATGGGCCACGCCGCATCCCTGCCACAGATGCTTACGGAAGAAAAACCCAAAACGTGCCTTGTTGCGGGGCAGGGGAGATCCTGCCAGTCCTGATGTCTTCCGGCACGCTTCAACGCCTCCGGAACAAAGCCGGCTACCTGCTCTCCAGCGCAGCCAAGCACCTCTCCGGCGGCCATCGTAACTGCCCCTCCTGCGGCTCCGCCCCCGCCGAGCAGCTCGATCAAAAATGGCTCGTCACCACCTTCTGCCGCTGCTCCCGCTGCCGCCTCCTCTACCGCATCCCCACCTCCGATGCCCGGGAGAATGAAACCTTCTACCAGGAAGACTACACCGAAGGCTTCACCACCGATCTCCCCTCGGCCGCCGAGATTCAGCACCTCATCGCCACCCAGTTTGCCGGCTCCGAAAAAAACTACGCCCACTACCTCGCCGTGCTACGTGCGCTGCGCATTAGCCCCGGCGCGCGACTCTTCGACTACGGTTGCTCCTGGGGCTACGGCAGCCACCAGCTCGCCGCCGCCGGTTATCAGGTGGACTCCTTCGAAATCTCCCGCCCCCGCGCCGCCTACGCCCGCACCCAGCTCGGCGTTTCCATGCCCGCTCTGGACTCGCTCCAGTCCGCCAGCTACGACGTTTTTTTCTCCGCCCACGTCATCGAGCATGTCCCATCGCCCGCCGCCATGATCGCCCTCGGCATGCGCCTCCTCAAGCCCGGCGGCCTCTTCGTCTGCTTTTGCCCCAACGGCTCCCTCACCTTCCGCCAGCGCGCCCCCCGCGACTGGCACCTCATGTGGGGCCAGTCCCATCCCCAGCTCTTGGACGAGGTCTTCCTAAAGCACACCTTCCCCCAGCAGCCTCTCCTCCTCCATTCCGCTCCCTTGCTGCACTGGAATGACCCGGTGCATTTGAAGGCGGTGACCGCATGGCAGCAGAAGCCGGGCGTGTCCGTCGGCGGTCTTGATCATGTCGAGATGCTGTTTGCAACGGTCAAAGATGATGTCCCACACTGAAGGTTCCCCTTTGCGGCAACCTGCCTATTTTCTATGAAACTACTCGTCACCGGGTCCTCCGGTCTCATCGGTTCCGAAGTCGTTGATTACTTCTGCCAGCAAGGCTGGCAGGTACACGGCGTGGACAACAACATGCGTGCCGACTTCTTTGGGCCTCAGGGAGACACCCGGTGGAATCAGGAGCGGCTCAAGGCCAAACATGCGGCCTTTCACCACCATGAGCTCGACATTCGCGATCGCAAAGCTGTGCTCGACTGCCTTGCCACGCTGCAGCCCACTCATGTGGTGCATACTGCCGCACAGCCCAGCCATGATCTCGCTGCATCGCGGCCCTTTGATGATTTTGACACCAATGCCGTGGGTACGCTGAACCTGCTGGAGGCCACCCGGCTGCATGCGCCAGCGGCGGTGTTTATCCACATGAGCACCAACAAGGTCTATGGCGACCGGCCTAACACGATCAGGTTGAAAGAACTGTCCACGCGCTGGGACTATGATGATGCCGCATATGAAAATGGCATCACCGAAAGCTTTCCCATCGATCAGAGCAAGCACAGCCTCTTCGGCGCCTCCAAGGTCGCCGCGGATGTGATGGTCCAGGAGTACGGCCGGTACTTTGGCATGAAATGCTGCGCTCTGCGCGGAGGCTGTCTGACTGGCCCAAACCACAGCGGCGTGGAGTTGCATGGTTTCCTGAGCTACCTCATCAAATGCAATCTCTCAGGGCGAAAGTACAATGTCTTTGGCTACAAGGGCAAGCAGGTCAGAGACAACATCCACAGCCTGGATGTGGTCAAATTCATGCACGCCTTCTTCGAGAATCCGCGTTGTGGCGAAGTGTACAACATCGGCGGCGGCCGCGCTAACAGCGTCTCGATCCTTGAGGCCTTTGACCGCATCGCCGTTCTCTCCGGCAAAGCGATGCAATGGGAGTACGTCGACAAGAACCGGGAAGGGGACCACATCTGCTACCTGAGTGATCTCTCCAAGATGAAAGCACACTACCCCGGGTGGAACATCACCAAAAATCTGGAGGCCGTGTTCGAAGAAATCTATCGCGCTACCCTGGCAGGTCTGCAGCAATGACATGGCATCGATTCAAGATAGTGCGACTTCAGTGTCACTCTTAGACTCCCCTTGAAAGCTATAGTCCGTGGCTTCATCTTTCCCGGTGCAATCGCCGCATCGGTAACATCAAACGCAAATCTCGTGCACTCCGCAATCGATGAAGCGCCGTTCAGGCATTCGCGTTTTAAATTACTAAATTCCATTGAGCAAGTCATTGAGTGAAGGACGCGTTTTTGCAATTGAGGCAGCCAAGTTCGCGGCGGCTTATGCTGTCGCTTTAATCCATCTCGCTCCCAATACTCCCCGGGCCGAGTTGATTACAGATGTGGTCCGGCTTTTTCCCGTGCCTTTCTTTTACGCGTCAGCCATGTACTTTATTATTCCGAAAGCGATTCAGAAAAGCACTGTTTTAGGCGTGCTAAATTTAAGTCGTCTAATTCGGCCTTATGCCGTATGGACGAGTGTCTATTTGTTGCTGAGAATGATCAAAAATGGGTCCGGCCTCTTCTCCAGTAGTCTGGAAGATTGGTTCGGTTTTTTGTTTTTGGGGCAGTCTGCCGTTCATTTATATTTCCTTCCGCTGCTAATCTATTACCAAATCGTTGCTGCAGCATCTGCGTTACTATGCTCGAATCTGGTAAACGGAAAGATTCATCTCCATGCCGCCTGCTGGATTACGGCTGCGATGATAATGTCGATTATTGCCGGACACATCGGGTATTTTGGATGGTCTAGTGCTTTCCTTAGTGCCTTGATCTACACTGCTCTGGAAGCTGGGTCGAAGTCTCTAAATCAGAAGATAAGGAGGGGGTGGTTTGCAGTCGTCATTCTTGCATCCGTTTTGATGATGGGGCTTGCGTTAATCGCTGCATTTGAAGTCAAAATGCCGTCGACGTATTACGTTTTTAATGGTCCGATTTTCGGCTGCTGCGCACTTCTCTTGCTGATTCGCATGGGGAAAGGCATCCCACCTAGATGGGCGAAACGTTTAGTGAACTGCTATTTTGGAATTTATCTTTCACACCACGCGATCGAGGAATGTATCGAGGTGGCTTGTGCAAAATTTGGCCATGCCCTTACTCCTTATGACCTACTGCCTCGATTGGGATACGCGTTCGTTGCCTTCTGTGGTGGAATCATCATTACTTGCCTGATTCGTTTATCACCTAGGCTGGCGTTTTGGATGTTGGGGGAAAAGCATGCCGAATTCGCATGAAAAATCCTGATGGTTAATTGAGTAGATTCGGAAGCCGCCTTCACATTGGCTTTCGACGCCTTTGTGATGGTGATCAATTCGACAAAACGTTATTCTTCACCGTTTAATTCCCGCCAAAATCACATGCCAACATTAATTGCATGAGTCCAGCAAGCATCCTCATTACAGGTGGTGCCGGCTTTATAGGCTCGAATCTGGCATTCCATCTTCGGGCCATCCATTCTCAAGCTGAAATAGTTTGCATGGACAATCTCTACCGCCGAGGATCCGAAATCAACGTTCCCAGGCTGTTGGAATCAGGCATCAGATTCCACCGCGGAGATATCCGTCATCCCAAAGAATTTCCAATAGGTCCGTTCGAAGTGCTGATTGAGTGTTCGGCGGAACCCTCCGTGCTTGCCGGACAGGACGGGTCCCCAGATTACCTGTTTCAAACCAATTTGGTGGGAGCGTATCATTGCTTGGAGAAGGCCCGACTGTGGAACTCGCGTGTGATTTTTCTTTCTACCAGTAGGGTGTATCCAGTTGCGCCTTTAGAAGCGCACCCTTGGGTGGAGGATGCCACGCGCTTCCGTTGGCTGGATGAAGGTGACGTTGGTATCAGCGCGGCGGGAGTCGGAGAATCACTCAATCTCAGGGGCGCACGCTCTCTCTATGGTTTCACCAAGCTCGCTGCCGAGCAGTTGATCGAAGAATACCGGATGAGTTTTGGACTCCAAGCCGTGATAAATCGCTGCGGTGTCATCGCCGGGCCCTGGCAGTTCGGCAAGGTGGACCAAGGGGTCATCGCCCTCTGGGTTATGGCGCATCTGTTTGAGCGCCCGCTGTCCTATATAGGCTACGGCGGAACCGGCAAGCAGGTGCGTGATGTCCTGCATGTGGAGGACCTGTGCGATCTCATCGCGCTGCAGATTGCTGAATTTGATTTTTGGGATGGCTGGCTGGGAAATGTTGCGGGAGGGCTGGATCACAGTATCTCGTTGCAGGAATTGACTAGGTTGTGTGAGGTGGTTACCGGAAATAGCATAGTAATTTGTTCAAATACCGAACAGCGTCCGTTCGACCTGCGTCTCTTCATTGGCGATTGCACCCGCCTGTTTCAACGAACTACTTGGAGACCAACCCGCTCGCTGACCAGTCTGGTAGCAGACACCGTTGACTGGGCCCGATTAAATCGCAGATCACTTTTTGAACTCTCCTGAAAACGCACATTCATGGAAACACCAGACCGACTCACATCGATATACCAAACAAGATTTGGATCCAAGAAGGCCTACCGGGGGGCCGTCTGGCGCGTCTTGATTGATCGGTGGTTCAGTAGCTGGCTTTGCCCAAAGGATGTGGTGCTGGATCTCGGTTGTGGCTTTGGAGAATTTATCAATCAAATCACGGCAGCCAAAAAATATGGCATGGACCTGAATCCGGCAACACGGCATCTTTTAGCGGATGACGTTGAATTCATCGAGCAGGATTGTTCGGCTCCATGGTCCATTCAATGCAATAGCCTGGATGTTATTTTTACCAGCAACTTCTTCGAGCACTTGCCGGATAAGTCTTGCCTGGGGCGTTGCCTCGAGCAGGCATTCTTGGCCCTTAAGCCCGGTGGTTGCATCATTGCCCTGGGGCCTAATATCGCAGTTGTTAAAGGCCGCTACTGGCATTTTTGGGACCACTACCTGCCATTAACGGATCTGAGTCTTGTTGAAGGACTCAAATTGAAAGGATATGAAATCGAAGTGTCGCTTTCCCGTACACTTCCATACACTATGGTGGGAGCATCTGAATATCCCATCTGGGTGCTCGCTCTCTACTTGCGCCTGCCCTTTCTCTGGCGCTTGTTGGGTGAGCAGTTTATGGTTGTTGCACGCAAGCCTCAAATAAAATGACGCCGCTCCTGACCAAACTGTCAGTCGTGATTCCTGCAAGGAACGAGGAGGGATGCATTGTATCGACAATCAAGCATCTTAATTTGGAACTAAGTTTACAAGGGGTCGCGCATGAAATTATAGCTGTGGATGATGGCAGCACGGATGATACTTGGGCGCTTCTTCAGCAACTCCAAGCTTCTGTCCCAGAGCTCCGACCGGTGCAAAATACCGGACGGCATGGCTTTGGTTGCGCAGTCATCAAAGGATTTGATTCCATGACTGGAGATGCAGTTGTTGTCATGATGGCGGATGAATCAGATGATGCAAGAGACGTTGTGCGATATTGGAAATTGCTCAATGAAGGTTGGGACTGTGTTTTTGGCAGTCGTTTTATGAAGGGGGGGGGTGTAATTGATTATCCATGGCTCAAGCTCCGGATTAACCGACTTGCCAACTTTTTTATTCGTCTGGTGTTCCGCTTTAAACTTAACGATACCACTAATGCCTTCAAAGCCTATCGCAGAACCGTCATCGAAGGCTGTCGACCGCTTCTTGCTCCACACTTCAATCTCACTGTCGAACTCCCCTTGAAGGCTATCGTTCGAGGCTACGCGTGGACAAGTATGCCAATCACCTGGAGAAACCGACGTACGGGAGTGGCAAAGCTCAAAATTCGGGAGATGGGTAGCCGTTACTTCTTCATAGTCGCTTATGTGTGGCTGGAAAAATACTTCAGTCGCGGCGACTACCGGCAGCGATAATCTTCGGGCTCAAAATGATAGATTCTTACTGTGTGCAGTAAGGGTGGGGCTAAATTTTTCTCAATGAAAAGACTTAATTTTTATCAGATCATTTTCATTTTGACTGCGGTCTTGATATTGCTGTTTAAGCTATCTGTTAGTCAGCCCGCACATGTTGATGAAATATTTTTCAAAGCGCCAGCAGTGAGTTGGGCATCGGGAACGGGTTGGCGTTCCCCCGAAGAACCGAATTACGGTGGGTGGCAGCCGCCTTTGAATGATGTTTTTGCCAGCTACCCGCCCGTTTATCCGTTCCTTTTTAGCTGCTGTATCAAGGTCTTTGGGTTCAGTTGGCGTGTCTGTGCCGGATATGATGCGATTGTTCATACCCTGCTCGCTGGGGTCCTGGTGTTTTTTTTGCGTTCAGTGCTACCATCAAGGCCTGTGATTGCATGGCTGGCTGGCTGGCTCTTTTTGCTGTCAGGTAACATGCCGCGGCCCGATCAACTCGCCATGAGCTTTGGGTATGGATCACTTGCGTTGACTTTTCGTACACAGAGGTGGACTTGGAGATCACTTGCGCTCTCTGGCCTGCTTTTCGGATTCTGTTTAGGCACCAGTGTGCCATGCTCGGTGGCACTCGCTCCCTTGTTCGGGGCGGTTTTGCTCGGCAGGCATTGCACCTTTAGGCAAACGGCTAATCGAGTGGCTATTATGGGAGTTGTTGCCGCCGTTACCGCATTGATCATTGTCCTGCCTGTTTGGCTATATCACCATGGCGCTTTAGAGCAGAATATCAACGCGACGGCTGACATTACTAATTACGAGTTTACGTCGTCACTTGGTAACCTTTTGCGCTACTGGTATCCTACGCTCTTGGCTTTTGGCATTTTCACACTGCCTGGAATATGGTCTCTAGGCGTAATTTTACAAAAACATGAGAAGCAGCGCCTTGCATCCTGGCTGCTCTGGTATGGCTCCGCTTTGCTGCCACTCGCTTTCTTTTTTATAAAGAGCACCTCGCAGGGCGCATATTACTGGTTTTTCATGCCTTGGCTGATCGCAGCGCTTTTTCATTTTCACCTCCGTGAGACGCATCTTGCCCGATGGTGGTTCGTATTGCTTGTCGCAGGCTTTTTGCCGCTCGCTGTCACCAGTCTGCGGTCAATGCTGGTCGCAAAATTGACGGTTTCGGACAAACGTATTGATGCATTCAGACAAATAATTGAGGATAACGTGCCCAAAGGGGCTTCGGTCGTGTGCGGAGGGGATTATTGGTGGTTGTTGGCTCGTCGAAATCGGGTCTATGATATTTTGGACCATGCGGCTTTGCGGACTGATCAGGTGGATTATATCATTGTCACGGGTATCGGTTCTGGTACTGCAGATCTGCATCATGCACTGCCACCCTTTGCATCTGACGGACACTACCAGTTGATCCATTTCACGCGCGAGACATCCCTTTCGTCGCTTTTTGGGATTCCATTGTCTCGAAGCACCTCTAGTCCTGCTCCATCTGTGTATCGCAGGAAAGACACGCTTTGATCGAGAAACTTTTCCGATGATTTCATGGTTTTCGCTGCACGCCAATCGCGCACGCCTGTATCGCTGGATCACGATACTGGGAAGTTTCGCTGCAGTGCAACTCTTGGTGCAAGCGCTGAATGCTGCTGCGGGTTTTCTTTTGGTCCGAACCATGGAAAAACCGGACTACGCCTGGTTTACAATCGCCAACGGAATGAGCGCCGCACTCTCTATTCTTTCGGACTCGGGCGTGGGGATCGCGGTTACATCCATCGGCGGTACCCTCTGGGAGGATCGGGCGTCATTGAAAGGGCTTGTGCACGCTGCATTGCGTCTGCGTTTGAAACTGGCGGCGGTGTCTTCTGCTTTTATTGCTGGAATTTCTCTGTGGCTGCTGTTGCGCAGTGGTGCCGGCCTGCCCTCCGCCTTTGGGCTCACGGCGTTGGTGCTGGCCCCCGTATGGCAGGTTTCGACGACAGCTGTTTTCAGCATCGTCAACCGGTTGCATTCGCGCAACCGCCAACTTCAGGTTGCCGATCTTGTGCCGGCGATCATCCGTGCCAGCCTCACGGCCGCACTGGCTCTGCTGGGCGGCCTTAGTCCCGTTTCGGCACTTGGGGCCGTGGTCATTGCTCAACTGACGCAGTATGGGATCGTCCGGAGGCAGGTGCTGGCTCTTTTGGGTGAGGGGGCTCCACAAGACGTCGAGGGATACACTGCCCGTATTTGGAAGATGGTTCATCAGTATTTGCCCAGCATCATTTTTTGGTGTCTGCAGGGTCAACTCACCACTTGGCTGATCAGTGTGTTTGCCAGCACACGTGAGGTTGCAGATTTTGGAGCGTTGAATCGGCTGGGGATTATTTTTGTCGTGTTTGGGGGGCCTCTGGGTCAGTTTTTCATGCCCTCGTTTGCCCGCACCTCTGATCGAAGACGGCTGTGGAAAATGGCAGTTTTGCTTGTGGCATGCACGGTGGCTTTCAATGCTGTGCTTCTGTTTTTCGCCTGGTGGCAGGGGCGCTGGTTCTTATGGCTCCTTGGCTTCAAGTACACACATCTCCAGCAGGAGCTTCTGCTGGTCCTGACTGGCATGGCCATTCTGAACTTGTCGGCCATCGTCTGGGCGATGAACAATGCCCGTGCCTGGATCCGCCGCGTGTGGATATCGATTCCTGTAACATTGGGATCCCAAGTACTTGCGGCACCCCTGTTCGATCTGGGATCAGTAAAAGGCGTGGCTTGCTTTGTCATCGTGAGCGGAGCGGTGCAGTGTTGCTATGCTTTCACTGTCTGCGGTCTGGGCCTGACCTGTCCGGAACGGGTGCATGCGGGTTAACGGCAGCCACAATTAAAACGAGATAAAACAAACACAGTGTTTGACCCCAAAAAAGATCATAAGTATGCAGGTGGCAATGACGCAGTCATTGAACTTCTTCCCCGGGGCGCCCGCACCATTTTAGATGTTGGATGTGGATGTGGAGGTACAGCCGCCAAGCTGGAGTCGCTTGGTAAAACTGTGGATGGCGTCACATGGTCCGACGCGGAAGCGGCACAAGCTGCGAAGTGGTGTCGCAGCATTTTGGTTGCTGATGTCTCTGGAGGCCTGCCTGAAAGCCTTGACGGGCCTTATGATTCTGTCATATGTTCGCACCTGTTGGAACACATTGCATATCCTCAGAAACTGCTGTCTGATATTCGCAGGGTGCTGAAACCCGGTGGTGCTCTGGTCGTGGCCATACCAAACATTTTTTTCTGGGAGGACCGGCTGAAACTGTTGGCGGGTGTATGGGAGTACAAACAGTCAGGCACCTTTGACTACACGCACCTTCGCTGGTATTCCGTGGAATCCATGCATCGTTTGCTGAAGGAGCACGGTTTTGTGGCCGATGAATTCATTGCAGATGGTTGGTTTCCAGCTCCGGGATTGCTTTGGCTCCTGGGAAGAAAGCTCCGGACACGATTAAATGCAGCCGCAGCCAAACGCTGGCCTGGTTTGTTTGGTAAACAATTGCGCTATCGTGTGTTTAAGCCTTTAATCGCTTAAATGAGACGACAGCTCTGACACAGCCCCATTCTATTTCAATGCCTCCAAACTTCCATGTGTTGGTCACCGGCGCCGCCGGCTTCATCGGTTCCCATGTTGCGGAACAGTGTCTCAAACTCGGGTTTATAGTCACCGCAACGGACGATCTTTCGGGTGGCTTTTTGGCTAATGTGCCCAGCGGATGTGAGTTCATTCGAGGGGACTTGCGCGACGCTGCCTTCGTTTCGTCCCTCTGGGAGGGAAGGCGCTTCGACATCATTTATCACCTGGGAGCCTACGCCGCAGAAGGCCTTTCTCATTTTGTTCGCCGTTTCAATTATGAAACCAACTTGGTGGCCTCCATCAATCTAATTAATGAGGCGGTGAATCATGGGGCCTCCTGCTTCGTCTTTACTTCGTCGATCGCGGTCTATGGCGCTGGTCAGACGCCCATGTCGGAAGATATGACGCCCCAACCGGAAGATCCGTATGGCGTTTCTAAATATGCGGTTGAGCTCGATCTCACGGCCGCCCATGAAATGTTCGGCCTCGATTTTGTCATCTTCCGTCCTCACAACGTCTATGGTGAGCGCCAGAACATTGCGGATAAATATCGCAATGTGATCGGCATCTTCATGAATCAGGTCATGCAAGGCCAGCCCATGAGCGTGTTTGGTGACGGCAGTCAAACACGCGCGTTTTCCCATGTTGATGACGTTGCTCCCATCATCGCACGCTCGCCCCTCGTTGCGGAAGCCCGTAATCAGATCTTCAACGTCGGGGCAGACACCGCTTACAGCGTGAAGGAACTGGCGGAGGAGATCGCGTGTGCCTTTGGGGTTTCATGCCAACTCCAGCATCTAGAAGCCCGGCAGGAGGTGCTGCACGCCTTCTCCGATCATGCCAAGGTGCAGCGCGTTTTTTCCCCTCCGCCTGCCGTCAAGCTAGGCGATGGACTGCGGCGCATGGTGCGGTGGGTGCGTGCCCAGGGGCCTGCGACCCCTGTTCGCTTCGGGAACATTGAGATTTCGAAGAATCTTCCCGCCTCCTGGCGGTCTTAATTGGAGGCACCCACTTTTCTTTCTGCGCTATATCTTGGCTATGCCTTCCGCGACTCCAGTCTCTTTCATCGTAAGCAACTTCAACGGGGGAAAGTATCTTCCCCGTCTTGTCGAAAGCCTTCGTGCACAGGAGCATATTGAAGTCGAACTCATAATCGTCGACCGTCAAAGCACGGATGATTCCCCGGCATTTTACGCACAAAATCCATGGATCAAAGTTATTCAACACCCACCGGAAACGGGTCTTGTTTCCGGCTATGCAGAAGGTTTTAAGGTCGCCAGTCACAATCTGGTGCATTTTTCCAATGAGGACATGTGGTATGCACCTGAGTGCCTGCGACTTTGTGTGGAGGCCTTGATGAGCGATGACGAGGTGGCGGCGGTGATGCCGACGCAATACAGCTATGATGGCACCAGACTCTATACCTGTGGCATTTGGTTTCAGCGTACAAGGTGGTCCACCAGGGCTTTGCCGTATCCTTTCAGAAAGCAATGTTTTCACAAGCTGGCGCGAACGGCGCAAAGCTGTTTTGCGAATGCGGGGTCCTGTCTGGTCAGGAGGTCCGCGTATGAGCAGGCAGGAGGCTGGGATGTGAGCTTCTTTCTAGACGGAGAAGACACCGATCTGGGCATGCGCTTTTGGCAGATGGGGTGGAAATGCCTTTCTCTGCCGGAAGCCATAGTCGGACATGCGGTTGGTGCCAGCAACACCCAGAGTTTACCCAACACGAAGTCAGCGGTAGGTCAGAAGCGTTATGTTCACGCCTTGTCCAACTTCATGGCGTTGGGGATCAAATACTTCAGTGCTCGTTATCTGCCGTTGGTATTTCTTGCCTGGATGGACTGGGCCATGCGCGATCTGATCAGAGGCCGCTTTCATTTGGTGTTGCTGGATTTGAAAGGCCTGAACGTTACCATCCAACGGATCCCCTCCTTTTTGGAGTACAGGAAAAGCCATAGGCAGTTGAATCGTTTGAAACCAGGTGAAAATTTTTTTAAGGATCCCATCTTTGATTACTCGTGCATAAATCAAAATCGAGCGGAGAGCATCCCTTGGGAACTGTGCGCGCTCCGATGAATTGACCTGCCAATGAGGCAAGTGCTTCTACCTTCTCATGAACCCCACATCCGCCCGACTATTCTCATGCTCGTGCGGGCCTTGGAGCGTGAAGGGGTTAGCTGCGAGAAAAGCCCTCTAGGTTGGAAACCTGCCCGAGCACTGGCGAAAATTGCTGGCCTTATGGGCGTTCGGCGCTTGCCTTTCCTTGCTAATGAGGAGCCTATATTTGCCCATCTGAATCATCCTTGGCTCAACGCCTTTTATCCCTACATACTAAGCCGCCCGCTGGTAACGTACAGCTTTGATCTGTGGCCGGATACTTGGGACGAGTGGCAGAAGCTCTTTGAGCTTAACCGTCCACGAGTCGCCTTTATCTCCGCCAAGGTCCCGATGAGGGAAATGCAGCGTCGCGTACCTCAGGTCGAGTTTCGGTGGCTTCCTGAGGCTGTGGATCCGGTAGGTTTTGATGCTTCCATCCCTTTGGTCGAGCGTCCGGTGGATCTTTTGGAGATTGGGCGGTCCTTTCCTTCATTTCACGAGCGTGTTCGGGAACCCCTCGCTGTGGCTGGCTTTCACCATGACTTTCCGCAACCCTCAATTCCGGCCCTCAGGCCTTATGAGGATGTCGTTAAGGCATACGCAAGGTCGAAGATCGCCGTGTGCTTTCCCCGTTCCATGACACATCCAGATGTTGCCCGGGGGGTGGAAACCACGACCTTTCGCTACTTCGAATGCATGGCGTCAAAAACGCTCATGATCGGCCATTGCCCGGCTGAGTTAGTTGAAATCATGGGCTACAATCCGGTGATCGAGGCTGACATGGAAGCGCCGGCGCGCCAGCTTGTTCGTGACATACTGCCGAGGATTTCAGAATTTCAGGAACTGGTAAATCGAAATCACGCAATCATGTCTTCTCGTTGGACGGTCGCTGTTCAGGCGCAACGCATACGTGCAGCACTTGACGAGGTTTTGTCTGCAAGCTGCCGCCGAGGAACATGCACCATCATTTGAACCAAAAAAACATGTTACATCGCATGGCTCGCTGGCTGGGCCGGACCTTTTGTCCGGCGTTATGGCAAAGAATGGTGTTGTGGAAGTCTGCCCGTGCAGAGCGCCGCTTTTGGAAGGCGCGCGCCATACTCGTGCAGTCATGTCCGGATAATGGGAGGCTTTCGCGGGTCGCTGATGCGGGGAGCGTGGGTGATGGCCTCCAGGTAATGCACAACGGCATTCGAGTCTTGGCGGACAGTTATTATGGACGCGATGGCACTAGCTTGATCACAGCCAACCGAGGATGTCATGAGCCGCAGGAGGAAGTGGTGTTTGACGCGATTGTCAAAGCGATTCCCAGCGGCGGAACGATGATGGAACTGGGGGCATACTGGGGTTTCTATTCATTATGGTTTGCCAAGGAGGTAAGTGATTCCCGCGTGCATCTTGTAGAACCCGAGTCGTTGAACCTCGAGATGGGGAAAAAGAACTTTCAAATCAACGGGTGTCACGGCCAGTTTACCCAAGCTTATATTGGAAGCGCCGATGGGATGGCCCCGGACGGTATCCGAATCACCTGCGTCAACACGCTCATGGCAGAAAATGGCCTTGAGCACCTTCATGTGCTACACTCCGACATCCAGGGGTTTGAGCTCGAGATGCTGCATGGCGCGAGCGCCCTTCTGAAAAGTCGCAGGATTGATTATCTGTTCGTCTCGACGCACAGCGATGACCTGCATCAGAAGTGCGAGGATTTTTTGGTGAATTCTGGCTATCAAATTCTTGCCAGCGTAAATTTAAAGGAGTCGTATTCGGTGGATGGCATTCTTGTGGCCTCGAGTCCGCTGGTGGTTCCTCCTTTGTTTGACCCTCCAGCCAAACGCTCTGCTAGCATAACGTGAAACAAGCGGCACGTAATTTTGCCTTTGGTAGAATGCTTGGAGCGGATTGTTCAGTCTGACGCGCGAGAGTCAGCCACATAACCGAGTTACTTTCATGTCATGAGCAGCAGTCGTTTAAAATTTATGGTCAGCCAAAAGTTTCTTTCTTTGATGACTCGCCTGGAACCTTGGCTTCCAATAAGGTGGCGGCTGCCCATCATGGCCAGAAGTTATTCCCTGACCGGGTGGGAGCCTGAGACCCAGTGGCTGAAAGAGATTGGCCCCTGCCGTGGGATGGCCGTAGATGTGGGTGCCAACAAAGGCTTTTATTCCCTCGCGCTTTCGCGGCTTTATTCAAAGGTCGTGGCGTTTGAGCCCAACAAAAAAGCGGCAGCCACCTTGATTGGCGCCTCTCTTCCTAAGGTGGAAATCATTCATGAGGGGGTGTCTTCGCGGGATGGAAAGGCGTCGTTTTATGTCCCAAGCTCCCAGGGAATGTCTCTGCCGGGTTGGGGTAGTTTGGATGAGCATAACTGTCCTGATGCCACCGGTATGGAAGTGCTGGAGGTAAATTTGCGCACTTTGGACAGCTTTAAGTTCGAAAATTTGGGCTTCATCAAAATTGATGTCGAGGGACATGAAATTGAGGTTTTGGGTGGCGCGTTGGAGACCATTCGGCGCGAGCGTCCGCACCTCCTTGTCGAAGTCAGAGACAGTCACCTTTCTGAGGTTCTAAAGTTCATGTCCTCGCTGGGCTATCAAGAGATCACATTGCCTTCACTTGGAGGGCCGGCGGGCGGTCCTGAAAATCACATCTTTGTGCCCGCGGCAGCTGTGTAAAGAGTCTTTACGTCCGAAATTTCATTCCGTTTCCTATGCTTCCAATTTTTCGATGCCTCCCTCTTTTCCTCCGCCTCCCCATTTATTATCGCGTGTTTTCGCGCAGGGCGGAAACTCGTCACCAACTCTATGAGAATGCACCTTTGGCGCTGGTGCCAGGGGTGACGATGAAGCTCCTTCCCGGGGATGCCGGACACCGTCCGCTGGCCTACACCGGGATTTACGAACTGCCTGTCTCGAGAGGCATCGCGGCACTCGCCAAGCAAGGAGGGCATTTGATCGACGTCGGCGCGAACGCAGGCTATTTTTCACTGCTGTGGTGCGGGCTGAGGACCGGAAACACCGTCGATGCCTTTGAGGCGCTGCCCGCCAACGTGGAGCGGGTGCGGTACAACATCGAACGAAACAAGATGGCGGAGAAAATTCAGTTGCATGCGTACGCACTTGGAAAGTCGGATGGTGTCATTGCGTTTGAGTGTGGACCCGCAGAGCAGTCGGGCTGGGCAGGGATCGCCGCCGGAAAGACTGAGGCAACATTTGAAGTTCGGATGCAGCGCCTCGATGGAGTCATCACCCAATTGACGAAGCCGACCGCTGTCAAAATCGATTGTGAAGGAGCTGATCCTTGGGTGCTCGAAGGTGCTAGGGGCCTGCTCACGAATCCCCTTTTGCGAAACGTCTTTTTTGAAGTCAACGGGCCTCGCCAAGCGGCTTTGGGAATTGCCCATGATGCATCGCAGCAGGTTCTACAGAGTGTCGGGTTTCGTTGCGAGCAGATAAGCCCGGACGAATGGCATGCTTTCAAGAGCTAGCGTCATGCAGGAATAAGTCCTGCGGAGCAAACAGGTATGGCCTTCAGTTGGTGGAAACTTTGACCAGCGCACCACTTGTGGTGCAAATTGTGCCGCTGTTTTTCCCGTCTTCCTGTGGAGTGGGGGACTACGCGAGGCTGATCGCGACGGAATGGCGAAACCGGGGGCAATTTCGGTCACGTTTTCTGGTAGCCGATAAACAGGGGCTCGGGGATCACAGTCCAGAGGGATCGGAGATTCATCGACTCGCACGCGACGGCCTTGGGAAATTATCTGGGCTGGCGGGCGAGTCAGTTGCAGGGCTGGTGCTTCAGTATTCTGGGTACGGCTACGCCCGGAGAGGAGCGCCGCTTTGGCTGGTGCGCACCTTGAAATCATTTCGCAGGCATGCGCCCTATGTGCCGGTGATGACGATGTTTCATGAGGTGGCGGCAAAAGGGCCTGTAAACACGAGCGCTTTTTGGATGCGCCCACTTCAGCTCCATGTGGCGCGGCAGTTAAAAACATTGTCTGACGTGACGATGACCAATTGCGAAACAAATGCGAAGGCATTAGACGCCCTGTCTGGACGGAGCAGCCGCTCGACCGTCATCCTACCAGTGCTTTCGAATTTTGGGGAACCGAGCTGGGCAAAGCTCTCGGCGCAGCGTTCGGCTCGCATGGTGGTGTTTACCTCCCAGTTTGGCGGCAAGGCACCTGATGCTGGTTTTTGGAATGCACTTAGCGATGCTGCCAGCAAGGTCGGTGCTTCGGAGGTGACAATGATCGGACGGTCGGTGGATGTGCCGTCAGGGGTGGGCCTTCCGGTGCTGCAACCTGGATTCCTGGATGCTGGCGAGGCTTCAGCGATTTTGGCAAAATCAGCTTTCGGCTATGTGTTTCATGGGACGTCACTTCTGGGGAAATCCGGGGTGTTTGCTGCTTACGCAGCGCATGGAGTTGCGCCTTTGATTCAAACCGACGCGGGACACCTGCCCGACGGATTGGTCGATGGCACAACCTATTACGCACTGCAACGCGCGCTTCCTGCGGGCGACCCAGCAAGCTTCTTTGAAAAGATCCGTCACAACGCATGGCAGTGGTATCTTCCCCACGATCTTGCTGCCACTGCTGACGCCTATGCCAAACTGCTGGGCTCGCATCAGTTCGCGGAGTAATGGACATGATTTCCACGATGGACCGACGTTGCGCCGGAGGAATCGAACTCGCCTACATGGGAGTGCACGAAATCTTCCAGATGGCCATTGCGGCAGAAGAGATGGACCGTCTCTCCGGTTTGCAGTGCTCCATCTTCGATGCTCCGGGGAAATGGGGGCGGATCTTTTCCCGTGTGGCCTACCTGCCTTCTGCTTTCCCTTTGGGCAGCGCAGCCTTGCCTCCTGAAAAGGTGCACGAACTGCCACTTCCTTTGCTGGCCCGGCAGTTGATGCAAAAAGTTTTCAAGCGCCGCCGGATCGATCCCTTGCCCTACCTTTGCGCCTTCGAACGGAAGGCCGCCCAACGCCTGCGTGAAAGCAATTCGCGCATTGCGGTTGCTGCGGAAACCTGCGCGCTGCACTACTTTCGCGCTGCCAAGGAGCGGGGCATGAGTTGCGTGCTCGACAGCCATGGGATTCCCGCCCCGTTTATGGATGTCATTTTACGGCAGGCTGCCGATTCCATGGGCCTACCTGCTCCTTCGCCCTGTGATTCAGCTGCGATGATGGAGCACAAGGAGCGGGAACGGGAATTAGCCGACGTCATCTTGTTTTGTTCCGAGTTGCAGAAGATTCATTGGGTGGATCTCGGCGCACCAGCTGAGAAGTGTCAGGCCATTCCCCTGTGGGTGGACACTGACTTCTGGAAACCGCTGCCACGGAACCGCGCCAAGGATCAACCGTTGCAGATTGCTGCCGTTGGTTGTGGCAGCCTGGCTAAGGGACTGCCCTATTTGCTTGGTGCCGTCGCTGAAATGACCGGAGTGGTATCATTAAGTTTGGTGGGAAAGGTCGATGCTGGGATGGAGCCGCTGGTGCGGCGGTGCCGCGTCCAGCCGCTGCTCCTTCCCTACATGAGCCGGCCGCAGTTGCGTGATTTCCTAAATTCACAGGATGTCTTAGTGATGCCCTCCCTGGGGGACTCTTTTGGATTGGTTGCCATGGAGGCCATGGCCTGCGGGCTGCCAGTGATTGTGACGACGCATTGCGGACTGCCTGTACCGGATCCCGCGTGGCGGGTGCCGGCACTCGACAGCCGCTCCATCGCCGAGCGTCTCACCTGGTATTCGGAGGATCGGGAACGGGTGGAAAAGGATGGTCTTGTCGCCAGCACATTTGCCGCTGGGTTTTCTCCTCAGCGCTATCGGGATCAGATCAAAGAGGTGTATGGGACTCTGCTGGAGAAAAGTCCCCAGGTTATCCAGCTGTGAAAATCGTAGTCTATTCGCCGGCCTTCTATCCGATGATTGGGGGTCTTGAAACGGTGGTTTATGTTTTGGCGACGGAATGGAGCAAAATGGGCCACAAGGTGACGGTAGTTACAGACGCCAATAATGAAGTGCCGGACAGTTTTCCATTCCAGGTTTTGCGAGATGCGAGCCTTCTTAAAATCGTCAAAACCGTGAAGGAATGCGACGTATTTGTACATGCAAACGTAAGCCTCTGGGGATTTTTGCCATGGCTGTGTTGTGGTTGGCGTCGTCCAGCATGGGTGGCGACGCATCATGGGTGGTATGAGGACTTTGGCAAACCGGTCACTTTGCTGAACCGGCTCAAAAAATGGCTCTGCCGCTTTGCTGCCGCCAACATTTCCGTCAGTTGTGCTGTCGATCAGTTCCTCGGCGTGAAGGGAGTGGTGATTCCCAACCCGTATGACAGCCAGCGATTTCACCGTATGGAGGACGTGCCCAAGACGAAAGATTTTGTCTTTGTTGGAAGACTGGTGTCTGACAAGGGAGTGGACTTGCTCATCCAGGGACTAGCTTTTTTACGTGATCAAGGTCTCCGTCCGAGCTTGACGATCATTGGTTCTGGTCCTGAACGTCAGTCCCTGGAACAGCTTGCCATCCATTGTCAGGTGGATGATCAAATCACCTTTACGGGAGCTCAATCGGGCGAGAAACTGGTGAGACTTCTTAATGAACACCGTGTCATGGTAGTGCCATCGCGTTGGAACGAGCCTTTTGGAGTGGTTGCGCTTGAAGGCATTGCTTGCGGCTGCGCAGTAATAGGTTCGGCAGGTGGTGGGCTGCCCGAGGCAATTGGGCCTTGCGGAACAATTTTTGCAAATGGAGATGTTCGTGCCCTTGCAAACATGCTTGGGCAAGCGCTTAGCGAATTGTGGAGTGAAGAAGATTACACTCTTAATGCCGAGAGTCATCTGGCACTGCATGATCCTGCACGCATTTCGCAGTGTTACATTGACGTCATTACAAGCACCGTTTGATGGAAGTGGCCAGGCTGACTTTATGTGGTCAACTGGCGCTACCCTTTTGTATTTAGTATAATAAAATTTGTACCTTGCAGTTACACCATGCCAGACGTTCCCGCATCACCGCCAAGCTCAGCTGAGAATTTGCTTTACCAACGCAGAACCGAGGCTGCAGCGGCTTCCCGCGGGATCAGTTCCGAACCCATTTTAGACGCAGCCTTGGCGGCAGTGGGACGAATGGTGCCTGGTGTTGCGCTGCTGGAGTTTGGAGCGGGCACTGGAGATCTTCTACGACGCCTCATGAATGCGGGTTGCAAGGGGAGGCTGACTGGGACGGATATCCTCCCACGTCCCTCCTGGCTGCCGGAGGAAATGGCATGGGTGCAAGCAGACCTCAATCAGACTACGCCTCTGCCTGGTCGCAGTTTTGATGTCATCATTTCTACGGAAGTGATTGAGCATCTGGAAAATCCGAGGGCTGTCGCACGAGAGTTTGCCAGATTGTTGCGACCCGGTGGAAGAGTTGTTCTCACGACTCCGAATCAAGAAAGCATACGCTCTTTTCTTTCGTTGTTGATCACAGGTCACTTTGTGGCTTTTCAGAATTCATGCTATCCTGCTCACATCACGGCACTGCTCCGAAAAGATTTGCAGCGCATTTTTGCAGAAGCGGGGTTCCACGACATTTGTTTTGGCTTTTCAGATCATGGAGGCATTCCAAAGCTGCCATGGGTCACGTGGCAGCAAGCAACCTGGGGTTTGCTGCGCGGACGTCTTTTTAGTGACAACTTGGTCATGCAGGCCTCTTTGCCGTTATGAGGAAGATCTGAAGAGAAATAGCCGTTGCGCTTCTAAAAGTGAACACGCTCGGTGGCTTTGATTTTATGCCGGTGGGGGATGGTCGGCCGCAGAAATTGGAAAAACAATCATATGCAGGTGCTAATCTCACACCTCACTGGCAACCCGAACAGCAGTGTCGCGGCGCTTGCACTGGCGGAGGCTGGTTATTTGGCGGCGTTTCATACGACGATCGTGATTCCCGGCTGGCTGCGTCGCTGGGCTGTTCGCCTTGGATTAAAACACGGAATGTGGGATCGTCGGATTTTTCCAGAGGAAGTCCAGCCTTTTCTGCATTCACATCCGATGCATGAACTGTTGCGCCTCGCCTGCAGAGGCTCGTCCTGGCTGAGGAAGAGCCGTTTTGGCCGGCGGCAAGGCTCGCTGGAGATGGTCTTGGGCCGGTTTGACCTCGCGGTGGCGCGGGTTGTTAGAAGGAGTCAGGGGCTGCAAGCGGTGTATGCCTACATGGATGCAGCAGAACACACCTTTCTGACAACTCGGCAAAGCGGCATTCGAGCCATCTATGAACTGCCGACGCCCTACTGGCGTTTCACACGTGACATCGTGACGGCAGAGGCCACGCGGCTCCCAGAATGGGCACAAACACTGCCGGACATGGATGAGAATAGCGAAACCATGAAGCGTCGGGATCGCGAACTGCAATTGGCGGATTTAGTGATTGTCCCAAGTGAACTCGTGCGTGAGAGCCTCAGGCTGGCTCCTCCATTTAAAGCCACGGTGCACGTCGTTCCGTACGGCTGTCCGGAATTTGCATATTCTGACAATCTTCGATATCTCGCCAAGCAACAGCCTTCCGCCCTGCGCGTCCTCTACGTGGGCAGCTTGAACCAAGGAAAGGGACTCGCCTATCTGGCTGAAGCAATGACTGGCTTGGAGGATGTGGCCAAGTTGACCGTGATTGGCTCTCGCACCAGCGTCGAGTCCTGTGTAGGACTTGATCGCCTGCTCTCCGCAGCCAATCGTTACAGAACCGGTCTCAGCCACGGGGAGGTTCTGGCGGAAATGCGCCGGCATGATGTTCTGGTTCTTCCGACTCTTTACGAAGGCCTGGCGCTGGTCTTGCTGGAGGCCATGGCGTGTGGCTTGACAGTTATCACTACGCCTCATTCGGGCATTGATGGTCTGATAGAGGATGGGAAGGAAGGTTTTCTTGTTCCCATCCGAAACGCAGCAGCCATTCATAATTGTTTAAGGCAGTTGGCGGAAGATTCGAGCCGGTTGCAAACAATGCAGCTTGCGGCATTAACCTGGAGCAGGGCGCATTCATGGCGGCGCTACCGAGAACTGCTCCTTGACGTTATTGCCACATAGCAATCTTGGTTGTAATAGCGAAAAGTATTGTGGTTTTCTCTGCTGAAAGGTCGCAGGTAATGCTGCTTTTAAGAAGTCGCTCAATGGGTGAAATATTATATTAATTCTCTTTTGAAATGAAACTGACTCTTACACAAATGGCAATGTTGGGTGCTTTTGGCACCACTGTCATTGTCATTTTAGCCATGCTTAACTGGCGTCGGGCTGTTTATGCCGCGATGATTGTTGCGTTGTTTGAGGGGGCCATTCGCAAGTGGATTTTCCCTCAGGGGTCGGAGTTGGTCTATTTTTTCAAAGACATCATCTTGTTTGGGGCCTACGTTAAGTTTTTCATGTTTCCTGATCCCGAGATTCGGGCTTGGCGGGTGCGGGTGCCGGGAACGTTAATCACCATCGTGGTCATAACCTTAGCAATGTTTGGAGCCATGAATCCCAACATTGGTTCAATTGTTCTGGCGGCCTACGGTCTCAAAATCTATCTCTGGTATATTCCGCTGGGATTGATGCTCCCGCTGCTGTTTCGCAACGAGGAAAATATGGCGAAAATGTTGTTTCGTTATTCGCTTTTGGCCATTCCCATCTGTCTGCTTGGAGCTGCGCAGTTTGTGGCAGGTCCTGGCTCATGGCTAAACGTGTATGCTGCCACTGATTATGCGGACACTCAGGCTGTTGCCACTTTCGGAGCGGGCATGGACGCCACTGCCCGCATTACGGGCACCTTCTCCTATATCTCCGGGCATGCAGTCTTCGTGCAGTTCTTCTTTATTCTGTCATTAGCTCTGTTGACGGGTATTAACGATAAACGCCGCTGGATTCTGCTATTGGGCAACTTACCTCTACTGGTGGCGAACGGATTGATGGCGGGTTCGCGTGGCGCGGTTTATAGCATGCTGCTCGCCGGAGCCGTGGTGGGGGCCACCTCAACAGTCTCCAAAATGAGCAAGGGTCGCGCTACCCTGCCTTACCTGTTATTAGGGGCGGCTTTAATAATGATTGGCATCAATGTCTTTTTTAGTAAGGCGCTTCAAGCGTTCGAGACTCGACGCACTACATCGGGTGATACCACGATTGGTCGCATGATGTTTCCAGTCAACTCTGTTTTGGAGGCGGCGAAGGAGGTGGATTTTATGGGCTTTGGTATCGGCATGTCCCATCCAGCATCAGGGGCAATGCGAAGCGCATTGAAAATTGATCCCCCAAGGAAGCGATGCCCGGTCTATGATGCCGAGACGGGACAAGTTCTGGCTGAACTTGGCTGGCCGGGGTTTTTGGTTTGGTATAGTTTTCGAATTGTGATGGTCTGGCAGTGCTGGGTTGCCTTTCGGCGTGCTCCTCCTTCGATGTTTCGCTCCCTGGCTCTCGGCTTTTTCTGTTACGAACTGCTACTTCTACCAAGCAGCTTCATCCTCAATCATACCGCAAACGTCTTCGCTTGTGCGGCCTGGGGTTTCTGCCTGATTCCCAATCTGGAATCGCTCGTGCGTCGGCCCCGCCAGATGCTCGCTCAAGCACCGCAGCAGGTTCTGCGGGGCCGGGGATCGCGGATGCCGAAATTGCATAGCTAACTGATGCCTGCTGAAACTCTTCCCATCACCGTAGCAGTGCCCGCCTTCCGAAGAGCGGGGCAGTTGCGGGTGACTTTGACAAGGCTGCGGGCTTGTGGTCCGCAGCCGGCAGAAGTGCTGGTGCATCTGGATGGGAATGACGCGGGCTTGCGGGCGTTGGTGGATACGGAGTTCCCTGAGGTCAGGGTGCTGCATTCAGAAGCGCTTATTGGACCGGGCGGGGCGCGCAACCGGATGATGCGGGAGGCGCGTTGCGCGTGGGTGGCACATTTCGATGATGACTCGTTTCCGGTGGATGGGGATTTTTTTGAGCAGGCGTGGCGGATGATTGAGCGATATCCTGACACAGCAGTCTTTGCTGCCACCATTCTGCCGTTGAAGTATCCGCCGGATCCTCAGGGGGTGTGGCTGCAGGCGATGTACATCGGTTGCGGGCATGTGATGAACCGGGACTGGTTCTTGCGCACGCGGGGTTATCTGCCGCTGCCGGTGGCTTACAATTTGGAGGAGGTGGATGTGAGCATTCAGTTGCATAATTTGGGCGGGCGTTGTCTTCAGCCGGGCGGGTTGTGTGTGTTTCACGATCATCCTTCGCCTTTCCGTGAGACGGAGGACACCCAGGTGGCGATGATGATCAATACCGTAATCTTTCCGCTGCTGCGTTACCCGCTGACGGTGCTCCCACAGGCATGTGGCAGCATCTTGCGTCGTTTGTGGCGTCTAGTGCTGCGAGGGGAGTGGCGTGTGATCCTTCGCTCACTGCTCGCTCTGCCTGCGGCGATGCGAACCTATCTGCCGCTGCGCGCGCCGGTACGGGCGGTGGCGGCGTGGTCGTGGCTGGGGTTGCGGCGTGAGCCCGTGCGTGTGACTTCAGATGGCGGTTTTGATTTTTCCAGCTGCGCATGAGCCTTCCTCTTTCCCATTTTGTGCGCGATAAGCCGGTGGCTGCAACCCTCAGCGTTTGCGTGGTGACCTACTTGACCTCCCCCTATCAGGTGGAGTTTTTCAATGAGATCGCCGCAGGTGGCGAGGTGCAGTTGAGGGTGATTTATTTGCGTCGGCAGCATAGTTTGCATCCGTGGGGCAGGGTGGAGTTGAGGCATGAGCATGTAGTCCTGGAAGGGCACTCCGAGATGATCGGGCAGGCGTTTCGCTGGGTGCTGGGGGCGGATCTGACCGTTTGCAATTATTACACGCATTGGTTTGCGTTGGCGGCTTTGCACCTGAGGCATCTGAGTTCCAGGCCTTGGGTGTTCTGGGGAGAGCGCCCAGGCTTTCTGCGCCTGGGGTGGCTGGGTCGTCTCTCGCGGCGTCTGCTGCTCTACCCCATCGCGAGAAGTGTGGCGCCGATCTGGGCGATCGGTCGCGCTGGAGTCGTGGGCTACATGAACGATTGGGGCGTGGACAAAGATTATGTGAATCTTCCGTACTTCTCGGACCTGAGCCGGTTTCGCAATCAGCCGCGAGCAGCCCGGGCTGAGGAACGTGTGGTTTTATATTCCGGCCAGCTAAATTCTCGCAAAGGAGTGTTGGGGCTGGCGGAAGGTTTCCTGGTAGCCGCCCTGGTCCACTCCAATTTGCGTCTAATGATTCTTGGGTCCGGGCCGCTGGAGCAGCAGATGCGCGAAATTCTCAAGCCAGTGGCCGATCGAGTATTTTGGGAGGGCTTTCGCGAATGGCCGGAGCTTCCGGCCTATTATGCCCGTGCTCATGCTCTTTGTCTGCCTACCCGGCATGATGGCTGGGCGATGGTGGTACCGGAGGCTCTTGCAGCGGGACTGCCGGTGATCACTACGATGGACGCCGGAGCGGCACTGGAACTGGTGACGCACGATGTGAATGGATGGGTGCTGCCGAATTCCTCTCCACAGGCCATTGAGCAGGCCATCACCCGGCTGGCGGAACTGCCGGCGGAGGGACTTGCCCGCTTCAGCGCAGCGGCCCGGGAGAGCGTCGAGGGCCATACTTTGGACGAGGGAAGCAGCAGGTTTGTGACCGCCGCTCGTGAGGCTGTGGCAGCCTATTCGGTGAGCCTGGTTTCCCAAGCTCCTGCCAACGCCGCCAAAACACTGATCGTTTTTAGAGTCAATCAACTGGGCGACAATGTCGTCTATCTGCCCATCGTTCAGTCGCTCGTCGCGGCGTACCCCGGATGGCGCATCGTGGTGCTGACCAGCACCACTGCGGCCCGTCTTTACCAGGTGTGCTGTCCGCAGGTGGAACTTCGTGTCTATGAGGGGCCAAAGTTCACGGGCGCCTGGCGTAAGCCCTGGGTGCTGGCGAAGATGGCCGCAGACCTGAGGGCCTTGAGACCGGATGTCTGCCTGCTGGGGGATGATCAGGGCACAGTGTCGCATATGCTGGCGTTGATGAGTGGTGCCAAACTTTGCGTCGGGGCGGACTCCCCGCACGTGAGATTGAATTATCAACTTCATCATCGGGAAGCCAGGAAGGGCAATGAATCCGTGGCGGCTCATAACTGGCGGATCGCCAGATCACAGTTTGCCCTGCCTGAGAAAAAGCCGGCGCCAGATTTGAGGGCGTTTGGCTGCGATGCCTCGGGCGCTATTGTGATCCATGCGGGCGCCAGCCGTGAATATCAGCGCTGGCCTCCGCACCAGTACATTGAGCTGGCAAACCGGCTGGCGGAGACGCACCCGGTGCGCTGGATTTCACAAGGTGAGGACTCAGGGCTGAGTGATGCGGTGACGAGGGTGAAGACAACTTCACTGGATGATCTGGTGCGGGTGATTGCGGGGGCGAAGCTGTTCGTGGGAAACAACTCGGGGCCGATGCACATTGCCTCGGCGCTCGGCACGCCGGGAGTCATTTTGATCGGGCCGTCCTCGCCGCGTTGGGATCCGTCCTGGCACAGGGAGCGATTCACCCTGCTGCGTGAGCCGCTGCTGACCTGTCAGCCTTGTGACAGCCCGATTGCTCCTGTGAATCGTTGCTTAAACACGCTGGCGCCAATGGCGTGCCTGAATCGCTGGAGCGTCGATCGAGTGCTGATGGAAGTGCTCAGGCGGTGCGAGAATTCGTGAAGGCCTGTCGAATGCCATGGGGCCGAGCATTTTGCCCCACAGGTGTGTGCGGTCTATGAGGGGATTTTGAACTGATCCCGGCTGCAATTAACTGCTCTTGTTGGCAAGAAAATGCCGTTGTCCATCATCCACGTCATCCATTCCATCGATCCTGCCCATGGGGGGACGTCGGAGGCGGTGAGGCTGCTGGCGGGGACGGAGGGGGCGGTGAGGTCGGTGGTGCTGAGTGCGGATGATCCGGCCTGTGGATGGGGGGCTGACTGGCCCTGCCCGGTGAGGCTGCTGGGGCCGACGAAGACGAAGTTTGGCTGGACGCGGAATTGGGAGGCGGGGCTGCGGGATGTGCTGAAGCCGGGGGCGGTTTTGGTGGTGCATGGGCTGTGGCAGTACCATGTGCTGGCGGCGTCCAGGGCAGCGCGGCGGGCCGGGGTACCGGTGCTGATTTACCCACATGGGATGCTGGACCCTTGGGCGCTGCGGCAGTCGAGGTGGCTTAAGCTGGTGACGTGGTGGGCGTTTAACCGCAAGGTGTTTCAGCGGGCCGCAGGTGTGTGCTTCACGACTGAAGACGAGCGGCGGCTTGCTGCTCCCAAGCTTGGCAAAATATCGGGGGCACAGGTGATCGTGCCGCTGGGGGTGGAGGAGCCGCCGGACTCGCTGGCTGTCTTGAAGGCTGAGTTTGAGGCCGCCCACGCGGCGCTCGCGGGCAGGCGGATCTTTGTGTTTCTGGGCAGGCTGCATCCGAAAAAGGGCTGCGACATGCTGCTGGAGGCCTTTGCCCGGTGGCGGGCGGCGGAAGATCCTGGCGGGGCGGTCCATCTGCGTCTGGTCGGGCCGCCTCATTCGCCTGCTTATCAGGCGGAGCTGGAGCAGCAGTGCCGGGCGCTTGGTTTGAAAATCGGGCGGGACGTTTCCTTTGCGGGCAATGTGGTGGGACGTGCCAAATGGCGGGAACTGGCCGCCGCGGAGGTACTGGTGCTGCCTTCGCACCAGGAAAATTTTGGGATCGTGGTGGCCGAGGCGCTGGCCTGCGAAGCGCCGGTGCTGCTTTCTGACAAGGTGAACACCGCGCCTGCGGTGGCTGAGCATGGGGCAGGGGTGATGGCGGACGATACCGTGGAGGGCACGCTGCAGCTGCTTCAGACCTGGGGGCAGATGTCTGCCGCCGAGAAGGTTGCGGCCAGGGTGAAGGCCCGCCGGTTGTATGAGGAGCAGTTTGGCGTGAGGCAGGCGCGCCAGCGATTTTTGGAGGTGGTGGAGGCGACGGCTGCCTGCGCCTGATACCGCTGGCGGACGCCCGCCCGGCAGTGCGCCTCGCCGTTGGGGCCGCTGAGCTCGCTGGTCCAAATGAACGTCTTTTCGAGAAACTGCTCTAAATCGCGCCCGCTTCGTTTTTGTCTTTCATTTTTTCCCCAACCGGAATGATTCATTCATCCGTCGTGGCGCACAGAAATTCGTTTGAGCAACACGCGTGTTAAGGTAAATCCATCGTCTCCAAGCAGTTAGGAATTCCAACCTCATGTCACAAGACCAACTCATCACCGTCGGCGGCGCTGGCGGCTTTATCGGCGGCGCGCTCGTCGCGGATCTTCTTCGCAAAGGGCACACGCGCATTCGTGCCATCGACATCAAGCCGTTCAGTGAGTGGTATCAAAAGTTCGACGAGGTGGAGAATCTGCAGCTCGATCTCTCGGATCTGGCCAACTGCCACGTGGCAGCCAAAGGGGCGCACACCATTTACAATCTGGCGGCGGACATGGGTGGGATGGGATTCATCGAAAACAACAAGGCGCTGTGCATGCTCAGTGTGCTGATCAATACTCACCTCTGCATGGCGGCGAAGGATGCGGGCGTGGAGCGCTTCTTTTATGCGTCTTCGGCTTGTGTGTACAATGGCGACAAGCAGAAGGTGTATGACATCCCGGCGCTTAAGGAGTCAGATGCTTATCCGGCGCTGCCAGAAGACGGCTACGGCTGGGAAAAGCTTTTCTCCGAGCGCATGTGCCGCCATTTCCGTGAGGATTACGGCATCGCCACGCGGGTGGCGCGCTACCACAATGTGTATGGTCCGCTGGGTACCTGGGATGGTGGTCGTGAGAAGGCTCCGGCGGCGATCTGCCGCAAGGTGGCCCTGGCCAAAATCAGCGGCAATCACGACATCGAGATCTGGGGCACGGGCGATCAGACGCGCAGCTTCATGTACATCACCGACTGTGTGTTTGGTACGCAAATGCTGCTCAACAGCGACTTCGTGGAACCCATCAACATCGGCAGTGCGGAGATGGTGAGCATCAATCAGCTCGTGGACATGGCGGAGGACATCGCGGGCATCAAACTGAACCGCCGCTACAACCTCGGCGCGCCGAAGGGCGTGAATGGTCGCAGCAGTGACAACACGCTGATCAAGCAGGTGTTCAACTGGGAGCCGAGCACCCGCCTGCGCGACGGCCTCGAAATCACCTACAAGTGGATTTACGATCAGATCCAGCAGGGCGCAAAATCGCTCTGAGCCTCGCGCGCTCCTGCCTTGGTGCTGGCTGACGGCTCCCGCTGAACTCGATTTGCTGCATGCGCATCCTGCTGCTCAATCAGTGCTTCTATCCAGACCATGTCGCGACCGCGCAGCATTTGACGGATCTTGCCGTGGCGCTCTCTTCAGCGGGACACCAGGTCACCGCAGTGGCTGCATCGCGTGGCTATGACAATCCGGACATCCGCTACCCAGTGCGCGAGACCTGGCGTGGCATTGAGGTCCGCCGCATCTGGACGCCGGGCTTGGGCAAGAAGGCCAAGTGGCGGCGCTTGGTCGATTTCGGTATCTTCTGGGCCAACGCCTTGCGCATTTTGCTGTTTCTCCCTCGGCAGGACGTCACCGTCTGCCTCACCTCGCCGCCGCTCATCTCCACTCTCGGTACTGTGATGGCAAAACTCAAAGGCGGAGCCGTGGTGCCCTGGGTGATGGATTTGAACCCCGATGAAGCCGTGGCTGCGGGCTGGCTGAAGGCCGGGGGCATCGTCGAACGCACCCTCACCTTCATCCAAAACTGGAGCTTCCGCCGCGCCTCACGGATCATCGCGCTGGATCGCTTCATGGCGGATCGCTTGAAGGCCAAAGGCGTCAGCGCGGAGGTCATCCACACCGATGCCCCGTGGTCGCACGATCAGGCGGTGCAGTACGATGTGGCCGCTCGCGAGTCCTTTCGTTCCGAGCACGGTCTCACCGGCAAGTTCGCCGTCATGTATTCCGGCAATCACAGCCCCTGCCATCCGCTCGATGGCGTCCTGGCGGCGGCGGATGCGCTGAGAGAGGAGGAGCGCCTGCACTTCCTCTTTGTCGGCGGCGGCAGCGAGTTTAAGAAGGTGCAGGCCTTTGCCAGAGAGAAGGCGCTGAAAAACATCACCTGCCTGCCGTATCAGCCCATGGAGAAGCTCTCCGGCTCGCTCTCATCGGCAGATCTGCATCTGGTGGTGATGGGTGAGCCGTTTGTGGGCATCGTGCATCCCTGCAAGATCTACAACATCCTCACGCTGGGCATTCCGTTTCTTTTCATCGGGCCGGATCAAAGCCACGGCTCGGACCTGGCGCGGCGGCTGAATGATCCGGTGCAGGGCAGGGTGGCGCACAATGGCGACATGCCTGAGATCGTGCGGCAGATCCGGGAGGCGATGGCCCTCGGCAGTCGCCCGGTGAATGACGCGGCCAGGGCACTCGGGGCCGAGTTTTCTCACTCGGTGCTTTGCCCGCGCTTGGTGCAGGTCATTGAGCAGGCGGCGGCGCGGGGCTGAGCGAGCGGGTGCTTCGTGGGAGCACCTGGACTCAAGGCGGCTGGACTCGGGAGGAGAGTGTGAGTTCGATTGCTCTCCTTTGTGGGACGCGGCGACTTGCTTGATGCAGGTCGGAACGGGACCGTGGAGAAGACAGCCGAAGGCTGTTCCGGCTTCAAGCAGGCCCCGTCGCGGTATCGGAATTGCCTTCGGCTCACGGAAGGCTCCGCGCTACATCCCCGAATGTCCACGCTGTAGATGGCGGATGGGCCGGGGGTGTAGAGGAGCAAAAGTATTGATGGCAGAGCTGTGTCTGAGGTATCTAAACCAAGATTTTGCGCAACTGTTTATTTGAACAGTTCGTGTTTTGTGCCAAGATGCTGGCATGACACTTAGCACCCGTGATCTCGTAGAAATGGCCGCCGCAATCGAAGGTACGGAGGTGGCTGCCCGGCAGTGGCTGCAGGCGGGGTTTTCTCCAGGGGATGCTGCGGCGTATGTGCGGGTGACCTGCTCCCCAAAAGCTGAGCCATGTGTTATGAGAGTCTGAGGTGCGCGAAGCGCATCATCAGACGACATGAAACGCAAGAGACACACAGCAGAGGAAATCATCAAGAAGCTGCGCGATGCCGCAGGGCTTATCGC
>NZ_JBGAGS010000016.1:0-202465 GCF_044226605.1 Prosthecobacter sp.
CGGGCTTGCCCTTGGCGCCTGCCACGGCGTGCTGCACTTCGGAGCCGGTGGCGAGCACGATGGCTTCCAGCGGAGCGGTTTCTTTCACGAGGATGTAGCCGCCCTTGAGCGTGCCTTCGCGGCGGGTGGCGGCGCTGGCGATGCCCTGGTGTGGCAGATCCTGGCGGCTGAGCGCGAGTAGTGTGGGACCGTCATTGCGGCTGAAGGCTGCGGCGAAGGCGGCTGCAGCTTCTTCAGCATCGCCGGGGCGGATGACGTCAAGATTTGGGATGACGCGCAGACCACTGACGGTTTCCACCGGCTGGTGGGTTGGGCCGTCTTCACCCACGCCCACGGAGTCATGCGTGAAGATGTAGGTCACGGGCAGCTTGGAAAGCGCGGCAAGACGAATGCTCGGGCGGCAGTAGTCGGCGAAGACGAGGAAAGTCGCCCCGCTGGCCAGGAAGAGGCCGTCATAGGCCATTCCGTTGCAGATGGCGGCCATGGCGTGCTCACGGATGCCGAACCAGATGTTGCGGCCGGTTGGGTTGGAGGGGCTGAAGTCGCCGCCGTCTTTGATGTAGTTCTTGGTGGAGCCGAAGAGGTCGGCGCTGCCGGTGACGAGGTAGGGGATCGCCTTGGCCAGGTGGTTTAGGATTTCACCGCCGCTGTTGCGGGTGGCGGCCTTGCCTTCAGCCGGGTATTCAGGGATCAGCTTCAGCAGGTCTGCGGCGGTCTGCTTGTGCGCACGGGCGGCGTCGAGCTGCTTGGCGAGTTCCGGATTGGCAGCGCTCCAGGCCAGATAGACCTTGTTCCACTCGCCGTGGATGGCGGCGCGCTTGTTCTTGAGGTCGGCGAAGTAAGCCTTCGTTTCGTCGCTCACATAGAAGTGGGTGCCCTCAGGCAGGCCGAGGCCCTTCTTGGCGGAATCGACAAATTTCGCGCCACCTTCGCCGTGCGCCTTGGCGGTGCCGGCCACTTCGGGGATGCCTTTGCCGATGAGCGTGCGGGCGATGATGATCTTGGGCCTGCCGTTGTCGTTCTTCTTGGCGGTTTCGAGTGCGGAGAGGATGGCTTCCAGGTCGTTGCCGGGGATCGTCACCGCGTCCCAGCCCATGGCTGTGTAGATCGCCGCAGTGTCTTCGTCCTGGGTCACCTTGGCCATGGCGTCCAGCGTCACATCATTGGAGTCATAGATGAGGATCAGGTTGTCCAGCTTGTTGTGGCCGGCGAAAGCCACGGCCTCGCGGGCCACGCCTTCCTGCAGGCAGCCGTCACCGGCGAGAGCGATGATGTGGTTGCTGAGAATGGTGTGCTCGGCGGTGTTGTACTTCGCTGCAGCCATCTTGCCGCTGAGGGCAAAGCCCACCGCATTGCCGATGCCCTGGCCCAGCGGGCCTGTGGTGCACTCCACACCGCCAGTCTCGAAGGACTCCGGATGGCCCGGCGTGTGGCTTCCCATCACGCGGAATTTGGACACCTCTTCGATGGAGAGATCATAGCCGCTGAGGTGCAGCCAGGAATAGATGAACATGGAGCCATGACCGGCGCTGAGGATGAAGCGGTCGCGGTTCAGCCATTTCGGATCGGCGGGGTCGCACTGCAGGTTCTGGCCGAAGAGCACGGCGCCGATTTCGGCACAGCCGAGTGGGAGGCCGAGGTGGCCGGAGGAGCACTTGTGCACGGCATCCATGGCGAGACCACGGGCTTCGTTGGCAGCTTGAGCGAGGAGGGTTTTGTTCATGTAGAGAGGTTCGGGGTCGGTAGTGTCAAAAAAGCGCCAGATGCGGCCAAGCGCGGGACGTCTTTCTTACCGGTGCAGGGGGCGGTTTCAAG
The DNA here is from genome assembly GCF_044226605.1 of Prosthecobacter sp. Classification (GTDB taxonomy): domain Bacteria; phylum Verrucomicrobiota; class Verrucomicrobiia; order Verrucomicrobiales; family Verrucomicrobiaceae; genus Prosthecobacter. The sequence goes on from NZ_JBGAGS010000016.1 coordinate 1,816, forward strand.
GTCGAAAACTAGGGGGAATCGGACGCCTTGTTCATCAAGGAGGACTTTCCGTACTTCGCGCAAAAGGGCTTGTTGCCGCGGCCAACAGCATGCCAGTAGAAGAGAGGATGAAAAAAATCATTAATTGGCTTACCTCGAACTGGACCTGCGCCGCTCTCCTTCTCGGTTTTCACGCCTGGGCCTGGGTGATGATCGGGATCTGGATGCACAATCAGTCTTCCAAAATCGTGGGTGCTCTCATGGCGGTGACCGCTCTGGGCTTGCTCATCCGGCTGCGGTGGACGCGCCTGGTGGGCACTGCGATGATGATCTGGATCGCCGGCTTCAAAGCCTATGGGCTGGTGGCCCGCGAGTTTACCTGGAAACAGGCGATGTTCAGCGCTGTCTATGGCTTCATCGCTTACCAGCTGTGGACCAAGCCGGACAACGGCATCATGGATGATTTCACCGAGGATGAGAAACCTGGGAGAGATCCAGGGAAGGATGAGGAGGAAGAGGACGACAAACCGATCATCTCCCTCGTGCATCTCCGCCGCCAGCCGCGCTACCTGGAGCCGCAAGTGCTGGCCAATGCACTATCCGAAGCCTGGGGCCTGCGCATCATCAGCAAGGAGGGAGACGAGGAAGACTCAGACGGCTTTGTCGTGGGGGACAATCCCTTGTTCTTCGTCTGGGTGAAAAAGCCTGCTTTCGCGATGTTGATGGTCCACAACCGCGACACGCCATACTTTGAAGACCCGGAGGAAGTGGCGGGAGAAATGCCGAACCTCCGCTTCGCCGAAATCTTTCGCGAACACAACGCCTGGCTCGCGGTGGATCTCATGCAGGTGGAAGGAACCCAGGTCGACCATGATGAAGCCTATCGCCTCATCGGCAAGGCGGTCGCCGCACTCGCGGATGACGACGTCATGGCCATCCTTTGCCCGCAGCATCGCTTCTTGAACCTGTGGTCACCCGAACTGGAAAAAACGCTTTGCGGCGCTGCTCCGCTGGATGCCTTGAAGGAGGAGGTCAAGGCACCCGTCATCGGTGTGCCTGATGGCGATGTAATCGCGAATGCCATCGCTGAGGCTCGCCGGCGCTGGCCGGAGTTTGTTGCTGTGTTCAAGAGCCGCCAGCCCGATGATGAGCGCTTCATCGTGAAAGCGCCTTTTACCGGAGAGAATGGCAAGGTGGAGCACATGTGGCTGCAGGTGTTTGGGCTGGAGCCGGAGTATGTCCATGGGAATCTCATCAACCACCCCATGCACAGCACCAGGCTGAAGATGGGATCTCAGGTGGAAGTGGCCGTGGCGGAGGTGTCCGACTGGATCTGCCCGGATGCAGAGGGCAATCCGCTGGGAAATTTCACCCAGCAGGCCGTTTCACAAGCGTCAAAGCAGAAGCGTAAGGCCTGATCACCGGGCCGCAATTGAATCCATCCGGGCTTGCCAGATCTCAATCTGGCCCGGATGGTACCGCGTGAACAAAGGAAATCTCCCCTTCTGGATTGCCGGAGCCGTCCTGCTGTATGTCGGCTGGATCGCTTTTGACATGCTGCGCCCTGCTTCAGGCGGAGGAGTGGGACACACCACCTCCATCAGCGCCGTGCGCACGGCCAAGGTTCCGGTGCTGGTGGAATTCTATGCTGACTGGTGCGGTCCGTGCAAAATCGTCGGCCCGCAGGTGGACGAACTGGCCCGGGAGCTGAAGGGCAGGGCGGTGGTGATCCGCATCAATGTCGATGAAGACCCCACGCTGGCGCGTTCTCACGGCGTGCAGGGCATCCCCACCTTCATCGCCTTCAAATCCGGACGTGAAACCGGCCGTCAGGTGGGTGGCATTCCAAAAGAAAAGATGCGGCAGCTGCTGGGGTTGTGACGGGGTCTTGAAAGGACGGCGGTGAAAGCAGAGAGTGACGTCAACAGTTGGAAAGAGCTAAAATCACGGCGTTTGCTTTGCGGCCTTGCAGACTCCGGCCCCACACGCCTATCCTCACGGCTTCGCTTCACATGAAAGGTCTGCTCCACCTCAAGGCACGTGCCATCCTAGGCGGTTTGGCTGGCATGGCGTTTGCCGCGCTGGCTTGGAGCGGAGTTTTGGACACGCTGGAAAACCTCACGGTTGATTATCGGCTGCGACTGCGCCGGGCACGTCCTGTGGCCGATGATGTGCGGCTGGTGGGCATAGGGGACCGTGACGTGGGTTCGCAGCTCGGTCGCTGGCCGTTCCCCCGTGCGGTGCATGGGGATGTGTTGAATATTCTGAGCGCTGCTGGCGCCAGACACACCACCTTTGATGTCCTCTTCACCGAACCCTCCGCCGATGCGGAGCAGGATGCGCGGCTGAAGGCAGCCATCTCCCAGCAGCCCAAGGTGACGCTGGCCTATTACTTTGAGCACGTGGAGCCGTCTGCGGCGGTGCAGACTGCTTCGGAGAATCGGGCGCATTTCATCAAAGGAGCCAGCCGGCATGGACTCAATGTGAACGGGCTGCGCTTTGTGCGCGGTTTTCTGCCGGTGCCTCCTTTCGCAGAACTTCCGGCCGGCTACGGCGCAGTGAACGTCGTTCCTGATGCGGACGGCGTCATACGCCGGGTGCCTCTGTTCTTTGCGCATGAGGGCCGGCTCTACCCGAGCCTGGCCATGCAAACGGTGATTGATGCGCTCAATCTGCGTGATGACCAGATCAGCATCATTCCAGGGCAGGAGGTGACGCTGGTGGACACACCACGCGGCACGCTCCACATCCCGATCGACGCGCGGGGAGAATACCGCATCAATTTCCTTGGTGACCTCGGCGTGTTCACGCCTGCCTTTGAGTACCTTGATCTCTATCGTGCGGTGGAATCCCGCGAAATGGCGGCGGAGCTCGGGGCGGCGGTCAAAGATCGGATCGTGCTCGTGGGCCTGGTAAGCACCGGAAACTCGGATGTCGTCAGTTCCTCCATCGGGCGCCTGCCTGGTGTCGCCGTGCAGGCCACGGTGGTGAGCAACATTCTTAGCGGCAGCCATCTGCGCTTTCTCCCGCGCTGGCTGCAGGTGCTGCTCATTGTCGCCGCCGGCGCCGGACTCGGAGTGTGCATGATTCCGGTGCGGCCCTGGTTTGGGATCATGGTGTTTGTGCTCGGCGTGCTTGCGTGGTCCGCAGTGGTCACGCTGGCCGCCAGTGGAAATTTCATCCTGCCGCTGGTGCCCGTGCTGCTGGCTTTCGGCGTGGCCACGCTCGTCATGCTGGGGCTGGAGGCAGCCGCAATGAAACAGGACCGCTCACGCCTCGTCAGCGTGCTGGGGCGCTACATTGCAAAACCCGTGCTTGAGCGTGCGGTGGACGCTGAAAAGCCTGCCGGAACTTCGACGGAACGCAGTGAACTGACGGTCTTTTTTTCTGACATCCGCGGCTTCAATGCCTGGGCGGAGCGTGCCGAGCCAGGGGAGGTGGCCGAACGGCTGAATGAATACTTTGCCGTCATGACGCCATTGATCGAGCGCCATGGAGGCACGCTCGACAAGCTGATCGGCGACTGCATCATGGCCTTTTTTGGTGCTCCGACCGCGCAGCCTGACCACGCGCTGCGCGCCGTGCGCATGGCGCAGGAAATGCAGGCGAAGATGCATGACCTGAACCGTGAATGGGAGCGCAGGGGCTACGAGCCCTGGCATGTTGGCATGGGCCTGCACACCGCTTTTGTGACCGTGGGGCATTTCGGTTCCAGCAGCTTCATGGATTACACCATTGTCGGACCCGGTGTGCATGTGGCCGCCCGCATTCAAAACATCACCCCGCCTGGCAAGATCTGGATCTCCGCCAAAACCCATGCCATGGTCATGGACCAGGTGCGCTCGGCGCAGTGCAGCTCCGTGGATTTAAAGGGGGGCGCAGGCCCCATGCACATCTTTGAAGTCGGCGCGGCAGGACCGTGATCAAAGAAACCAGCCCATGCCGTGCCCGTGTTCTTCTCCGGCTGGCAGAGGAGCCTGGTCGGACACTTGCGCGAGTGCCTGCCGCAGCTCCTCCGTGGACTGGTAGCGGAGTGTGCGGTCCACGCGCAATGCGCGGGAAATGATGTCGTCATACCGCACATCCAGCCCGGGCACGGAAGCCGAAGGCATGTCAAACAACCCGTGGGGCAGCCGTGCGGTCAGCATCTGGTAGAGCATGACGCCCACGGCATACACATCCGCCCGGCGGTCCACCACTGCATCTATGGCGAAGGATTCGGGGGCCATGAAGTGCAGCGTGCCCAGCGCTCCGTCCGAAGTGGTCGGCTGGCTTTGGCCTGCCACACGCACCTTCGCCAGGCCAAAATCCGCCACCTTGATCCCCCCGTCCGCACCGATCAGTATGTTGGATGGCTTGATGTCACGATGCACGATGCCGCGTTCATGCGCATAGTGAAGCGCCTCGCAGACTTTCATGATCATCGGCACCGCCTGGGAGGCGGGCAGGCATCCTTGTTTTGAAATGAGCCGCGCGACGTCCGAGCCCTCCACAAACTCCATCACGATATACCGCAGACCGTCCGCAGACTCGCCAAAGTCATGCACATTGACAATGCCCGGGTGGTTGAGCCTGGCCATTGCGCGCGCCTCGTTCCGGAAACGTCCGGCGAAGAGGTCATCGTCAGCGCCCAGTTCGGGGGGCAGAATTTTCAGAGCCACCGGCCGGTCCAGAGAGATCTGCCTGCCATGGTAAACCGCTCCCATGCCCCCGCGGCCCACCAGGCGCAGGATTTCAATGTGCGGCAGGCGCGCCTGAAGGTCTCTGACCGAAGGCGGCTTCCAGCGGGTGGGTGGCGGGGCTGGCGGGCGCCCAGCACCTTCGCGCGTGGGATGGGGCAGCCTGACCGTCACATCATCAAGTGTCTGTGCCTGCGAAGACGGCAAAGCATTGCCGCCCGTGGATGGAGCTGAAAATTCTGGCAGGGACATCGACCGCTAGCTTGAGCCCTGGCATGGGGAGAGTCAAAGCATCTCGAAGTGACATGATGCTCCGCATCCCTGCCTGGGCCTGGCGTGTGCTTTTTCTTTGGTGATCTGACCCTGGAGGGCGAGGTGTTTGCGGTTGTCATCTAGGCAAAGCGCTTCCAGAATGGCAGGCAGAAGTCATGAAGAAAAACTGCGGTTCATTGAACTTGGGATTTCGGCACCAGCCCCAGCAAAAGGGTGTTGATGTTGTGCCTGCGCTTGGGCCGGAAACCCCTCCCGGGCTTTCTGCTTCTCCGTGCTGGGATTCCATGAGAAACGTGCTGGTTCCCGCCGTCATGGGGCTGGTCGTGGCCTTTTCTCCAGTACGGGCGCAGGACGTGGCCAAAGTCTCGCAGGCGCTGCCGTTCGCCAGCAAAGGCAAGGTGGATCTGGTGGAAGCTGCCCCGGCCGCCACGGCTTCACCCGCAACCGTGAGGCCGTCCAATCCCACTGCCCTCACGGCCGGCGGAAAGATCAGCACGGATGCCACTGGCTCGGCATCCGTGACTCTTGGCAGCCTGGGCACGGTGCAGATGGAGCGCAACACCGAGATCCAGATTCCCTCCGAGCCAGATGCCGGGCACAGCCTGGAACTGCTGAAGGGAAAATTGTTTCTGAACATCAATGGCGAGCAGCTGCTGAAAAACAAAGCGGGCGAGTTCCGCCTCAAAACCCCCGCCTCGCTGCTCGCCGTGAAAGGGACCCGCTTCTTTGTCGATTGCGATAAGAAGAGCGAAACCGTCGGCCTCCACGAAGGGAAAGTACTCGTCACTGAGACAGCGGGCCAGGGCACGGCCGAACTGCTGCCGGGCCAGGGCGTCACCGTCAGCGCCGGACGCATCAGCCCACCTGCACCGCTTTCAGCCAAAGACCAAAGCCAGGCCAAGGCCTACGACGCCTTTGTTCTGACGCGCACGCCGCTGGTGCTCACCTATGTTCCGAATCCTCCGGTGGCTTTGCGAGGGAAACCGGAGCCGGCGCAGTATTTCCATGATGGCCGTGTGCTGTCCGAGCCTCCCTCCGAAAACATCAACGACTGGGAGTACCTGCGTTTCTATAATTTCACTTCCGCCGTCCGATATGTGAACGGACGGCAGGTCGCTCGTGACAAAGTCAGCCCCTTGTCCATCAGTCCGGACGGTTTGGTCACCATGACGACGAGCTACCAATACGTGACAATGAGCCGAAGTGTAAAAGGCCGGATGGCGCAGGTTCCACCGGTTCTGGGAGACCTTTACAAGTCCGTCCATGCCGACCTCCATTTCAAAGGCCGCGCCTGGCGTTCTGCGCACGCCGGCCGGGCTGATGTTGGACCACTGCTTGGCCTGCAGCTGCGCCTTCGTCTCAAGTGCGTGGGCCGTGTGTCCTGCGGGGTTAACACCTCTTTTAGTTCCACCTATAATCTCCCGACCACCTTTGACGCACCGGCGGATCTTCCAGAAGGGGGTTCCTGGGAACGTGACTGCATCCTGCCGGTAAAGCTCGACAAAACGGGCGAGGACAGCCGCTATAATCTGCATATCAATGTCTATCCCGAAGGTCCGGAGGACGCTGCGGGAAACCTGCGTGGCGGCACAGCGGAGCTGACCGTTCTCGACTGTGCGCTGGTTTCCCAGTCCCGCTGATCCCCCGCGGCACTTCCTGCCCGGGCGTTTTTAAATTTGTGCCGGTTTCACCACAAAAAGCGCGGCATCATGCTGAAATTTCAACATGCAGGCTTGACTTTGCATCCAGCCTGTTGAAAAATCAGCACCCATGTGGAACGACAAACATTCCAGTGAACTCAGCCGCCGCGAGCGTCAGGTGGTGGAAATCGTGATGAAGCATGGGCGGCTCTCCGCTCGTGAGATCGAAGAGAAGCTTCCTGAAGCCCCGACTTATTCGGCGGTGCGGTCCATCCTGCGCCTCCTGGTGGAGCGCGGGCATCTCGTCAAAACACAGGCCGACGGGCGCGACTGGTTTTCGCTGCCGGTCTCGCCCAAGAAAGCGCGGGTGAGCGCTCTACAAAGTTTCGTGAGCCGCTTTTTCGAAAACTCCGCCGGCGAGGCGGCGCTCGCCTTGCTGGGGCAGAAAAACGTGAAGCTCTCCAAGGAGGAGGCCGAAAAACTCATTCAACTCATCGAGGAGGCACGTGAATCATGAATGACTTGATGGAAGACGTGCTGCGCTTTCTCGCGTGGAATCCAAACTTGGGCCTGCTGGCATCCGCTTTTCTCACCAGCACAGCGGTGGTGCTGGTGGCCTGGGCAGTCACCTTGCAGCTGCAAAGCCGCTCCGCGCGCGCTCGCAGTCTGGTCTGGAGAATCGCTGTGGCGGCGCTGCTGGTGGTCGCCGCCTGGCGTCTGATGCCGGAAGCAGCACCTCCCGTGGCCGTGATGGAGTGGCGTGTGCAAGTGCACGCGGTACCGAGTGTGGAGGGGCCTGCCTCTGGAGATTTGCCTGCACTGATCCTGCCGGAAAAAAGCGCCTGGCAGAATGCGCTGTCCTGGCTGGAGAGCGCGGGCATCAGGCTCTGGCTCGGAGCCGCTGCGGTGCTGCTCTGCTGGCGTCTGTGCACCTCATTGGCCGGTATGATCTGGCTGCGGAAGCACAGCGAGCCGGCGCCAGAGCCGGTGCTTCGGCTGCTGCGAGAGCTGAATGCTCCAGTCCGGCTGGGCTGCCGCATGGCGCAGCGCTTGCAGTCACCCATGCTGTCCGGCTGGTGGCGGCCCGTGATCTGGCTGCCGCCGGAAGTGTCCGCATGGGATGACAAACGCCTGCTCGCAGTGCTGCGCCATGAGCTGGCGCACTTGCAGCGTGCAGATGTGGCCTTTCACTGGCTGGCCCAGCTCACTGTCTGCCTCTGGTGGTGGCAGCCGCTGGCCTGGCGTGCGTGGCGCAGCCTGCGCTCTGAGACTGAGCACGCGGCCGATGACGCCGCCGTTCTTGCCGGGGGAAATACGCATGAGTATGCGCGGACGCTGGTGGAGATCGCAGCCGGTCTGCCCTCCCGCCCCAGCCAGATGCCGGGCGTGACGATGTTTGGAGGAGAGTCCGTGCAGCGGCGTGTACGTGAGCTGATGAAGGCCAGCCAATGGCGCGGCCGCATTGGCATGGGCGCGATGGGCTTGATCGCCGTCGTGGCTGTACTCCTGGCTGTGCTGGCGGCGACGAAGGTGGAGTTTAAGCCGAAGGCACCAGTCTACCTGAGCGAGGCAAAACTGGTGGCTCCAGGGCTCGACGACAAAACCGAAAACGGGCAGGACTGGCGCGCGGATTTCTACGGCACGATCACTGAAACCCTTGAGTCTGGTGAAATGAAGCGGCACGCCTTGGAACGGCTCAGGGCCTTGTATCCGGACCTCAAGGACAAAGATGTGGAAATCCACGCATCGCTTCACGCATCACAGATCAAGGGCCCGCCCCAGTTTGATGTCCAAGCGCTCAGCGCGGACAGGAAATACGCCCAGGTCTTCCTGGATGCGTTGCTGGATGAATTCATCGCCTTCCGACAATCGGTCCGTGAACGGTCTGGCGGCACAGACATGCAGAAGCTCAGTCAGGAAGCCGTGAAGGCTCAAAAGGTCATGGAGGTAAGACTGGCAGAGCTGGCTGAATTCAAGCAGTCCAATAACATCATGGTGCTGACCAACGGCAACAACGAGGGGGCGCAATTTCTGGCCAAGATGCATTCCCAGTTGGAAGAGTTGCAGACCCAGCTTTCAGAGCAGGAAGTGGCCCTGCGCGATATTCCCTCTGCGATGACGATTGCCCAAACCCGGGTCAGCGAGGCACGACCTCTCACAATGACGGAGAAGGATTATGTCCAGACTCAAAGTGAACTTCGTCGCTGTGAGAACGAATTGAAGTATCTGCTCGAAACCCACAAGCCCGACCATCCTCTGGTGACCGATGCACAGGAGAAGGCGGCCAAAGTTCGCTTTTTGCTCAACGCTCTCATTGATCCTCTCCGGGAGGAGATGAATCAAAGGACGCAAGATATTCAGCGCAGAATGACTGTGCTCAAAACGCAACTGGCTGAGAAGCAGAAGGAGGCGCTCTATCTGGGTGAAAAGATTGCACAGCACGACAAACTCGAAAGGCAGGCCAAGGCAGCCAAAGAAACTTATGAAAAGCTGTTCGATCAGGTGAAGCATTCTCCGGCTCCGGCCCCAGGCAGGGATTTTGTGGCGATCCAGCAGCGCGCGCAGCCAGCCACAGAAGTCCAGCAAAGCGGGCTGCTTCCTGTTTGGAAGCTCTGGAAGAGCGAAACGAAACAGCCCGCTGAAGAAAATACGCCGAAGCCAGCACCCAAGAAAAAGGAACCCGCCAAAGCTGAGGGCTGAGGCTCAGCGTGGTCCTGGCGCATTGATGTGGCTGGCATCTTTGTCCCAGCCCGCCGGGGTGCCGCGGTAGTCGGCTTCCTTGAGCTTCAGTTTCTCGCCGGTTTCACGGTCAAAGGAGTCCTTGGAAAGGTTTGCCGGGACGGAGTCGCCGGTGGCGGCGGTCCATTCGTCCATGGCTTTGGCGAGGCGCTGTTTCACCGAGGCGTAGTTGGGATCATCGGCCAGATTGTGGAGCTGCAGCGGGTCGGCATCCGTGCGGTAGAGTTCCACGGGCGGACGTGGCGAGAGAAAAACATCCGCCTGCGGCGGCGTGAGCTTTCCAGCATCGCGCACGGCGCGCAGACTTTGAAACGAAGGCGAATGCACGGAGTCTGCCGGCCCCTGCCACGCGAGGTTCGGCCGCGAATTGACGATGTAGAGAAAGCCTTCCGAGCGCACCGAGCGGCCATGCGCCTCGTAGTCGTGCCAGTTGTGCTCGGAGAAGGCGTACTTGCGCGTCGTGGCAGCGGGATCGGCTAGCACCGGTGCAAAGTTGAGGCCCTGCATCGTCGGCGGCACAGCTACTCCGGCCAGTGAGAGCACTGTGGGCGCGATATCAATGCTGCTGATGAGGCTCTGCGTTGGAGTGCCCGCTTTGTTGATGCCCTTGGGCCAGTGCGCGACAAACGGTGTCTTCATCCCGGAGTCATGCAGGCGTGTCTTGGCACGAGGGAAGGGGCGGCCGTTGTCTGCCATGATGAGGATGAGCGTGTTGTCCAGCATGCCTTCTTTTTCCAACTCGGCCACGACGAGGCCGATGAAGTAGTCCCAGCGTGTGATCTCGTTGTAGTAAGAGGCCAGATCATCCCGTGTGGCGGTATCGTCATTCAAATACGGAGGCACGATGACCTTGGCGGGATCGTGCTTCGGACCGTAAAGGTCTTCCTTCCAGTCCTTGTCCGCATCCCACGCACGATGTGCATCCAAGGAGGCAAACCAGAAGAAGAACGGCTTGTCCTTCGGACGCTCCTGCACGGTCTTCACCCAGGTGGCGTGGCCGCCTTTGTTGCCGGGCTCGTTGCCTGCGTCCACGAGATCAAAGGGTGCGGGCTGCGGCTGCTCACCGGCGGCCGGTTTGTCCGAGGTCATGTGGTGCTTCCCAACCAGCGCCGTGTACCAGCCCGCCTCGCGCAGCAGGCGCGGGAACCACGGCAGATGCGCAGCGATGGGCTGATGCAGCTCCGAGGCGCGGCCGTTGTTGTGCGGATAACGCCCCGTGATGACACTGGATCGGCTGGGACTGCAACTGCTTGCCACCAGGATGGCCTCGTCAAAGCGCCGCCCCTTCGCCGCGAGCTTGTCGATGTTCGGTGTGCGCGCTGCTGCATTGCCATAGCAGCCCAGGTCATCATAGCTCACATCATCGGCGATGAAGAGGATGACATTCGGCGCAGCAGTGGCGGAGCCGATGAAGAGCAGCAGGCAGGCAAAGAGGCGTGGCAGGGGCATGGCAGGATCAAAAACGTTCGGGATAAAACGGAGGCTACTTTTTCCCCTTCTTCCGCGCTTTCTTGGTCGGCTCCGGCGCTCCCTCCGCATCACCTGCGGCGACCTTTTCGCCTCTTAAATCTCCGAGCAGGCGCGCCACATAGCCGCCGAAGCGCCCATCAGGAGACTCACCCTTCGCTGGCAATGCCTTGAGCTGTTCGGCCACCGGCTTGGCCTTGTCACCAAGATCGCCGATGGCGTTCAAAGCGCTGATGGAGGTGAACACATCGTGCTGGCTCCAGTTCGCGAGATTCACGAGCGCAAGCAGTGCCGTGCTTCGTTCAGCCTCATTGCCGTATTTCGCCAGCGCCCAGTTGGCTGCCACCTGCACATAGGTGGAGCTGTCCTTGGCAGCCTGGGTGATTTCATCGCGTGCGGCATTCACCCCATCACCACCCCGCATAAGGATGCCCATGGCAGACCAGTACCGGATGCCGCTGTCCTTGTCGGCAAAGCCAGCCTTGAGGTCAGGCATCGCATCAGCCTTCAGAGACGACGCTGCCCCTGCGGCCTTCACAATGCGGGCCAGCGGATAGAGCTTGTCGTCGTGCGCCATGTCATACGGCGTGGTGCCTTCGGAGCGGTGGTGCATTTCCCCTTCGGAAACCATGCCGGCATCACGGATCTTCAGCGCCAGCCTTTCCTGCGCAGCGCGCATTTTGGCCAGCGTGTCCGCATGCTCGGGGCGGGAGGCCAGGTTGTGCACTTCATCGGGATCGCTTTGCAGATCGTAGAGTTCCTCGGGATCCTTCGGCACTTTCCAGAAGATAGACTGCTCCGGCGTGAGTTTGCCTGCGTCATAAAGCTGCCGCCATACACGCGTGCTGGGAGTTTCAAACTGGTAGTTCACATGCTGGCCCTGCGAGAGATGCGGCATGTAGTTGCGCAGATAGACAAAGCGCCCGTCGGTGACGCTGCGGACGCAGTCATAGCGTTCGTCCATGCGGCCGCGGAAACCATAAACGTACGGCTGCAGTTCAGTCTGAAATTTGCCCGCAAAAGCATGCCCCTGCATCCACTCCGGCGGCTGCACGCCGATGATGCTCAGCAGCGTCGGAGCGAGATCCACAAAGCTCACGAGACGGTCCGACTTCACGCCTGCTCCATATTCCTTCGGCGCCAGGTGTTTCCACTTCGGCGGGAAGTAAACCACCATCGGCACTTGCAGCCCGGAGTTGCAGGGCCAGCGCTTGTTGCGCGGCATGCCGCTGCCATGGTCCGCATAGTAAAACACGATCGTATCCTCAGCGAGTCCCGCCTCCTCGATTTCCTTCAAGCGTCTTCCCGCAGAGGCGTCCGCCAGCGTCACCTGGTCATAATACTGCGCCCAGTCCTGCCGCACTTCGGGAGTATCTGGATGGTAAGCCGGCACCCGCACCTTCGCAGGATCGTGGATCGCCACGTGTGGCCGTTTGCGGAGCTGGCTTTCATGGCTGCAGGTCTCATTGAAAATGGCAAAAAACGGCTGCCCTTCCTTGCGGTTTTTCCAGTTGGCCTTCCCGGAGGATTCATCCCACACACCCTCGGGCTTTTCCAGGTTGTAGTCCTCCTTGCTGTTGTTCGTGCAGTAGTAACCAGCCTCACGGAGAAACTGCGGATACATCTTCGTGCCTTTCGGCATGGCCACCATGCTGCGCATGTGCTCCCCGCCGGTGGAGGGCGAATACATGCCCGCGATGATGGTGGTACGCGCCGCCGCACAAACCGGCGCGCAGGACCACGCGTGTTTGAAAAGCATGCCCTTCGCCGCCAGCGCATCCACATTCGGTGTGTCGGCATACGTGTCTCCATAGCAGCCCATGTGCGGCCCGTGGTCCTCGCTGGTGAGCCAGAGGATGTTGGGCCGGTCTGCGGCGAATGCGGAAACCGCGAGCAATGATGATAGGAAGAGGCTGAGGAGCTTCATGGACCGGGTGGAACGATGGCCGAAGGCCCGATCCTTCACGTGAATGGGCCTGCATGGACAAACCCGCCGCCTGGATTGTGCTGCTCCGCTGGCCTGGATAGACGGCATGGCCAATCAACGATTTCTATGCGTCAATTCCCGCCATGCACCTCCGCCACGAACTTCAGGCCGAATACGCCCACTACCGCACCCGCCGCTGGTTTTTCAAAGACTGCGGTGTGGGCCTGGCCAGCATCGCGGCGATGGATCTCATGTCGCGTACGGCGGGCGCAGCACCGGCTCCCGCCAATCCGCTGGCTGTTAAAAAGCCGCACTACACCGGCAAGGCCAAGCGCGTCATCTACCTGTTCATGGGCGGTGCGCCCAGCCACCTGGAACTTTTTGACAACAAGCCCGAGCTTTCCAAGTGGGATGGCAAGCTGCCCCCGCCGGACCTGCTCAAAGGATACCGCGCCGCCTTCATCAATCCCAACAGCAAGCTGCTCGGCCCGAAGTTCAAATTTGCCCGCCATGGCCAGAGCGGCGCGGAGCTTAGCGAACTTCTGCCACATCTCTCCGGCATCGCAGACGATCTCACGATCGTGCGTTCCATGAAAACGGACGCCTTCAATCACGCACCGGGTCAGATCCTCATGAGCACCGGCTCGCAGATTTTTGGCCGTCCCAGCTTTGGTGCGTGGACTCTCTACGGCCTTGGAACGGAGAACCAGGACCTGCCTGGCTACGTGGTCATGCAGAGCGGGCAGAAAGGCCCTAGCGGCGGCATGAGCAACTTTGGCTGCGGCTTCCTCCCCACCGTGTATCAGGGAGTGCCGTTCCGCAGCAGCGGCGAGCCCGTTCTCTTCCTCAACAATCCCGAAGGCGTCAGCGATGCCACCCAGCGCGACACCCTGGACGTATTGAAGCAGCTCAACGAAGAACGCCTCGGCGCCGTGGGAGATCCGGAGATCGCCAGCCGCATCAACAGCTTCGAGCTGGCCTACCGCATGCAGCAGACGGCCCCGGAGCTGATGGACATTTCCAAGGAGCCCAGGCACATCCTGGACATGTACGGTGCCAAGCCCGGCGAAGCCTCCTTTGCCAACAACTGCCTCCTCGCCCGCCGCCTCATCGAAAGCGGCGTGCGCTTTGTGCAGCTCTTCCACGAGGCCTGGGACCACCACGGCGGCTTGGTGAACGGTCTCAAGCAGCAGTGCGGTCTCACCGACAAGCCCTGCGCCGCTCTAGTGCGCGATCTCAAGCAGCGCGGTCTGCTTGAAGACACGCTCGTCATCTGGGGCGGCGAATTCGGCCGCACCCCCATGGTGCAAGGCGGCAGCGATGGCCGCGACCACCACCCCAACTGCTTCAGCATGTGGTTCGCCGGCGGCGGCATGAAGCCAGGCGTGACCCTTGGCCAGAGCGATGAGTTCGGCTTCAACGTCACCGAAGACCCCGTCCACGTCCACGACCTCCACGCCACCCTCCTCCACCTCCTGGGCTTTGACCACACCAAGCTCAGCCAGCGTTTCCAAGGGCTGGACATGCGGCTCACCGGCGTGGCCGGAGAGCTGGTGCCGAAGATCCTGGCATAGCGCAACCGTCTCGGTTGTCCCTCTCTAAGCATCCGGCAACCAGGACGGCTATTCTCCATCAAATCCCATACCCCGCCCGATACGCCTTATGGATAATCGCATCCGCCTCCGGAGTATTCGGTGACTTCAGCGCCTTCGCATCCCACTCCACGCGCTTGCCGAAGCGCACCGCCAGCAATCCCACCAGCAGCGATTCCGTGAACGGCGCTGAATACCAGAAGCCGCTCTTCGCATCCTGCGGATTGCCGGTTTTGCAGGCTTCGAGGAATTCCTTGCGATGGCCGGCGAGGCAGCGCGGGATCGTCTTCGCAGGAATCACAAACTGCTGCATCTTCGTCTCCGGCACAATGCGCGGAGTTCCAGACCAGCCGCCGGCGAGGATGCAGCCTTTGTCTCCCACAAAATAGATCCCGTTGTCACCGAGGCTGCGGGTCTCCTCCAGACCTTCCGGGCGCGGAGGCAGCTTGCCACCGTCATACCACACCATCTTCACCGCCGGGCGTTCGCCCTTCGCGGGAAAATGGTAGGTGATGATGCTCCAAATCGGATACGACTGGTTGTTGTTCGGACCGTTCTCGGCCTCCACCCAGTCAGGCGCGTCGAGATCCAGCGCGTAGAAAGCGGGGTCGGCATTGTGCACCGCCATGTCTCCCAGCGCACCGCAGCCAAACTCCCACCACCCGCGCCACTTGCGCGGGCAGAAGTCCGGGTGATAGGCGCGCTCCTTGGCCGGGCCGAGCCACAGGTTCCAGTCGAGATTCTTCGGCAGGGGCGGCGAGTCGGTGGGGTAGGCCTTGCCCTGGGAATCCCAGAATTTGCCAGGTCGATCAGACCACACATGCACCTCGGTCACTTTGCCAATGGCCCCTGCCTGGATCCATTCGCGCGTGAGGCGGATGCCCTCGCTCGCATGGCCTTGGTTTCCCATCTGCGTCACCCGCTTGGTCTCCGCCGCCACATCGCGCATGGCCCGTGCTTCCGCGATGGTATGCGCCAGCGGCTTCTCGACATAGACATGGCGTCCGGCTCGCATGGCCATGATGCTCGCTGGCGCATGCACATGGTCCGGCGTGGCCACCAGCACGGCATCAATGTCCTTTTGCTTGTCGATCAATTCGCGGTAGTCGCGGAAGAGTTTCGCGTTAGGATATTTTTTGATGGTGCCAGCCGCGTGGTCGAGATCCACATCACAAAGCGCAACGATGTTGGCGAGGCCGGAGTCGTCCAGATCCTTGATGTCTCCTCCGCCCTGGCCGCCGATGCCGATGCAGCCAAGGTTCACTTTTTCGCTCGGGGGCGTAAATCCAGGGCCGCCGATGACATGCCTCGGGACGAACTGAAAGCCAAAGACTGCCGAGGCGGCGGTTTTGACAAACTGGCGGCGGGGCAGGGAGGGTGGCAGGGACATTCCGGTGGAAACGCAAAAAAGTGCAAGCTCTTGCTTAAACTTTGCGCCCAGGATCGTATGGATCCTTATGAAACGACCTTGGAAAGACGTCTCCGTTCCTTTGCGCGATGGCATGGTGCACTGGCCCGGTGACCCCGAGTGCCATATCAAACGCGTCGTCAGCATGGACGAGGGAGCCGTGTGCAATCTCACTCACATCTCCATGAGCGCCCACACGGGCACCCACATGGATGCGCCCCGGCATTTCGTGGCCGATGGTCTGACCATGGAGCAGATGCCGCTGGAGCCCGTCATCGGTCGCTGCCGTGTTTTTGAACTCGATTGTGAGGATCAGATCACCGCAGACGATCTTAAAAAGCTCAAAATAGCTCCTCGGCAGCGCGTGCTCTTCAAGACGCGCAACTCCACGAAAAGCTGGGCCACAAACGAGTTCGACAAAGACTTCGTCTCCATCCGTGCGGATGCCGCGCAGTATCTCGTCGAGCAGGGCGTGGTGACGGTGGGTGTGGACTACCTCAGCATCGGCGGCTTCAACAAGGATGGCGTGGAAACGCACCAGATCATGCTTGGCGCAGGCATCTGGGTGATCGAAGGCCTCAATCTGGCCGAGATCAAACCTGGCTACTACGAGCTGATCTGCCTTCCCCTCAAGCTTGAGGGTGCGGACGGCGCTCCGTGCCGCGTGGTTCTGCGCTAGGCTGCGGCCTGTCCAGCATGGAAGGGGCCGGGTGCGCTCCATGATGAATGTGCACGCGGACTCCCGGCTTGCACAGCTCCCAGCATTTCTTCTGCGGTGCTTCGGGGCAGCGCACGCAGCCGTGGCTCGTGCAGTGGCCGCGCTCAAAGCCGCCCACATGCACACCCACCCCGTCGTCCGTCAATCTCAGCCAGAAAGGCATGGCAATGCCGAGGTACTTCGTGCCCTCAGGCTTCGGGCCGCTGTGCTCCCAGGTGCGCGCCACCACCACCTCGCCGCTGTCATTTTTGACATACTGCCCGTAGAGGTCGGAGCGCTTCAGCGGCAGCTTTTCCTTCACGATGAATTCGCCGGCGGGAGTTTCATGACCCGGCACCCCGGGAGACACATCCATTTCCACCAGCACGCAGGCGTTCTCGTCCAGGAGCTGGGCGGTCTGGCTCGCCAGCGAGATGTCCATGCGCACCTTGCCCGGCTTTACGGCGGCGCAGCGTTCTTCATCAATGTGCCAGCGCGGATGTTGGAAGGCCGGAGCAGCAGGCGGCTTTTTCATGAACTGGCATGAGGCCAGGCATGCCGGAAGCAGCAGGCAGAAGAGAAGTTTGAATGGCATGGCAGGCGGAAAAGGAGGCATGAACTTCATGGAGCCTGGACTCCGATCACATGCGGCAGGAGCCAGAATTTTCGGTTGGCATTCGTCTCGTTGAATCCGGACTCATACCCTCCCATGCCGCGAATCACCACTCCGCCGCAGTTTACATAGAATGACGCAGGCGGACCTCCGTCCAGATGCTGGGCGCTGACCAGGTTGATCGGCAGTTTCAGCAGGTGTTCGTTGAAATCATGCATGCTGGCGGGCGTGCGGCAGAAGATGAACAGCGCATGCCCGTCTTTGTCCTGCCCCAGCGCCGCCTCGCTCCACATTTTCGGCTGCTGCTTCCACCGGTTCTCTCCCGGGTGCTTGATCAGTCGCAGGTTCTGCACCGCCACCGCGTACTGGGAAAGAATGTTTCTCTCGATGCCGGCGTCATCCGTGTCCAGCAGTCGAAAGGGCCGCGCGTCTTTGGAGAGGGGCGAGAAAACGCAGATGGACGAATAATCACTGCGAAATACGGCGGGGAGAATGGCCTCATGGTTTTTCAAGTAGCCGCAATGCGTGCTGCCATCCTTGTCATACATGCCTGCATTGATGACCACGCAAAGCTTTTGCTTTGCCGCCCATTCCTCCACCGTGAGTTTCGGCTGAGAGGCGGACGCGGAGCACAGGCGCAGAGGATGCCGGCTCACATTCACCCGTACAATCTGCATCTGTCCTCCTCCGCTGACCGCCGGGAAAAGTCCCAGCTCAATGCCGGGTGCCAGCTGCCGCCAGCCGGCCTGGTCCTGTGCGGAGAGCTGGGCGGTCGCATATAGAAGCAGCGCCAGGGCTGTCTGAACGGCCTGAAGACTTTTCATGGGTGCCTGCATCAGCGTTGCCGCTTCATCTCTTCGCTCGCCTTGTCCAGAATCTTTCTCTCTTCAGCTGTGAGGCTTTGCATGCCTTTGTGGCTGATTTTGTCGAGGATGTCATCCACGCTCGGCGAGCTGGTTTTCGGCTTGCCGCTTCTTGGAGTCTGCTGCTTCGCTTGAGGGGAGGGCGTACGTTTGCGCAGCGAAGGCAGCTTCAGCGCACCCGTTTCATAACGGATGAAAGCATAAGCGAGGCCCACATTCGCGGCCAGCAGCAGGATGCCCACCCAGCTGCGCATGGACAAGAAGCTCAAGACGTCCACTCCCACGAGAATCGCCGCCAGCACCCATGCATCCAGCGTCAGGATGATGATGCTGATTTTGGCCCGCGGATACAGCGTGGCAAAGGCGATGAACGTGCCAAACTCAATGCCCTGAATGCCGGCGCATGCTGAATGGTGCAGCCCGAAGAGTGTGAGGAAGACCGGCGAGGAAAGCGTGAGGGTGATCAGCAGACGCACAAAGGCCCTTCGTCCCAGATGCCGCTCCACCGCTTCGCCGAAGTTCCACAGCAGGTAGCAGCCAAACAGGGTCCACAGGCTCGGCGCATTTACCAGCGGATAGGTCAGCACCGTCCACACATGCCACTCGCGGAATGCGATGGTGAAAGTGAAGGCGCAAAATCTCTCCATCACTCCCATGCCGAGCACCGCATACACCACCATGCTCGCCGCTCCGACCAGCGCCACGATCGCGGAGAGATACACGGGATGTGTCTTCCACCACGTGAGTGGCAGATGGTCTTTGGATTCAGGAAGCCAGGAGTTAAACATGATGTTGGGTTCTATTTACGCACACGATCCACCAGGACGGCGCCAAGGATGACGAGACCGAGCACGATCTTTTGATCGTTGCTGCCGATGTTGGTCAGATTCATTCCATTTTGAATGACGGCGATGATAAAGGCTCCGATCAGCGTGCCGGGCATCGTCCCTTTGCCACCGCTGAGGCTGGTGCCGCCCACCACGACTGCGGCGATGACATACAGCTCATACATCTGCCCGTAGGTCGGAGATCCGCTCTTGAGCAGCGATGCCGTGACCACGCCGCCCAGGCCGGCGAGCAGCCCGCAGAGCAGATACGCGAACAGGATCACGCGCCGCACCGGCACTCCGGAAATGTTCGCCGCCTCCACGTTGCCACCCACGGCATAAAGATTTCTGCCAAAGCGGGTCTGCGTCATCATCAGATGCGCAGCACCGTAAAGCAGCAGCATCAGCACCACCGCATTGGGCAGCCCCAGGAGGCTGGCTCCACGCCCCAGCCAGACGAACGAATCCGGCACATGGTAGATGGACTGGTTGTCTGCCAGCCGGTAGGCCAGGCCGCTGCACACGAGCATCATCGCCAGCGTCACAATGAAGGGCGGCATGCGCAGACGTGTGATGAATGCGCCGGAAATCAGCCCGCACACGCCGCATAGGGCGAAGCCGCCCAGCCCGCCGGCAATCATGCCTGCCATCCCTGCATTCACACCTCCGCAGTAGTCCCTCACAATCATCGTCGTAATGACCGCTGACAGGGCGATGAGGCTCCCCACGCTCAGATCGATCCCCCCGGTGATGATCACCAGCGTCATGCCAATCGCGAGAATGGCGATCACGGCAATCTGGTTGGCGATGTTCAGCAGGTTGTCGGCCTTGAGAAACACCGGCCAGGACTGCGCGCGCGGCTGCACCACGCGGGCACTTTTGAGCGCCGGAAAGTCCGTGGCCAGGTCGCTGAATACCAGCCAGGCGGCGGTGGCGTGATTGCAGGCGATGACATCCAGCCCCCCTTCGGCCGCCGCACGCAGAAGCGCCGAGCGCGCGTCCTTCGGCTCACCTTTCACAATCTCAGCGCGGGCGCCCAGCTGGGCCTTCAGTGCATCCGCAAAGGCGCTGTCCTCCGCCTGCGGACGCACGACGACGAGCACCTTGGCCTCCGTGCCTATCTCCGCGGCCAGCTGCCGCGCTGCAGCCGCATCCTGCGGGTATTGCTCCGTCCAGGTGATGATGCTGAAGAATCCGCAAAGCAGCAGCAGTGCCACAAGCATGCCGGACCCGGCGAGGTGGTGGCGGATGAAGGCTGGGAGGCGGCTCATGCGGAAAAGACGATCATGCGGGCAGAAGAACGCAGTTCAAGGCCGGAGACGTTCAAGATTGACCCGGGTGCCTGCTATGGATTAGCTTCAGCGCATCATGAAAACCCTCGCCCTTTCCTTTGCCGCCCTGATCCTGACCGCCTCGCTTGCCAGTGCTGACTGGGTGCTGGTGCAAAAAGTCGACACCGATGGCAAGGAAGATACGATCACCACGAAGATCAAAGGTGATCAGGCGCGGGTGGACATGGGGGACAAGATGACCGCCTTTATGGGCTTGGAAGGCATGACGGTGCTCATGCATGATCAAAAAAAGATGATGAAGATGGGGATCGCCCAGATCAAGGCGCTGGTGGAAATGGCAGGGAAGGCCGCAGGCAAGCCAGCCTCCAAGCCCGTCGCCACCGGACAGAAGGAAAAAATCGGCGAATGGGACACTGAAATCTACACGTGGGAAGGGTCTGTGGCCCAGGGGAAATTCTGGGTGGCAAAGGCCTTCCCGAAGTTTGCTGAGATCAACGCCCTCAACGACAAGCTCGGAAAGATCATGGGCGGCGCAATGGCTGGCATGGCCCCCCAGGCGACGGACTTTGACGGCATGCCGGTGAAATCCGTCATGACCGTCATGGGCAAGACCGTCACTTCCACCCTCGTCTCGGCAAAAGAGGGTGATCTGCCTGCCAGCGACTTCGCTGTCCCCGAGGGCTACAGCGAAATGAAAATCCCAGGAGCCCCTTGATCGAAAAAATCAGCGCCTCTCTCTCGCTCTACGGGAGGCGCTTTCCTCGGTGGATTTACGGCGTCAGCACGCACGCATACGCAGCCGTGTTCGTGCCCGGCATGGAAATGACCACGGGCTGCTTCGTCTGCCGCGCCGCCATGGCTCCCAGCACCAGCTGAAGAGCGCTCCCGGCACCCATGCTTTCGCCCAGCACATACTTGGGGCTTAGCACCGCGTCCCAAGGACCCTCGGCCCAGGCCGTGGCCTCGGCGTGGTCGAGTTTGGAGATCCCCGTGCGGTCATTGACGAGCACGGCCCTCCCTTGCAGGCGCGGATACGTTTGCGCGGCAAGTTCTGGCAGCAGGGCGCAGCGCTCCTGCCATGAGAGGTAGGACATCGGTCCGATGACTTCACTCACCCGGGGGCCATCACCTTTGCCAGACACCAGCAAAGCCCCGGCTCCCTCGGAAGCAATCAGCTTCGGGTGGTAATACGAGAGCCCTTCGGTGCTGAGCCAGTCGCATTCTTCCGCGGCAATGAGCAGGCACTCATCCACGATGCCGCTGCTGATCCAGAACCCCGCCGTGTCCAGCGCTTCCACGATGGAGTTCGGGCTGCCCAGCAGCGTGCTCACCGCCCCGTCAATGCCGAGGTACGAGGCCACATGGGAGGCAGGCGCGTTGAAGACCGTCTCGGGGAAAATCAGCGGGCTCGCCTGCGCCGGGTTTTGCAGCACCTCATGGTAGAAGCGCCCTGTGTAGGCCACGCAGCCGTTCATCATCACAAACAGCACCCCCAGCCCCGATGGCGGCGCGGCTGGATCATACCCCGCATCCGTCAGTGCTTCCAAGGCCGCAGACACAGAATAGCGGGTGATCGCGCTGGAGCGCCGCAGGCGCGGATGCCGCGTGATTTTTTCCGGCGGCGCGGGGGGCGCAGGGCGCGCTTCAGAAGACCAGTTCCGCTCCTTTTCAAAGCGCGGGCATTTCACCGCAGGGATGGGTTTGCCCTCCAGTACGGCCTGGTGCATGGCCCCGGCACTCCAGCCGGCAGCGCTCACCGCTCCCACTCCTCGGATCCTCAAGTGGCTCGTATTCATGCGGCCCTCCTTTGCAGCACCAGGGTTGCGTTCGTTCCGCCAAATCCGAAGGAATTCGTCAGCGCATATTCCAGCGGAGCACGCCGGAACTGGCGCACCAGATCAAAGTTTACCGCTGGATCCACCTCGCGCACGTTCAGACTGCCCGGCAGCCACTGGCCTTGCAGCGCCATCAGGCACAGCACGGCCTCCACCGCCCCGGCACCACCCAGCAGGTGGCCCATGGAGGATTTGGTGGAGCTCACGGGAATCTCCGACACCGCCTCTCCCGCCCACGCGGAGATGGCCGCGGCCTCGGCCGCGTCATTGAAGGGTGTGCCTGTGCCGTGGGAGTTGATGTAGCCGATCTGCTCCGGCACCACTCCGGCCTGCGTGCACGCTGCGGTCATGGTGCGGATGGCCGCCTTGCCCGCAGGATCGGGCTGGGTGAGGTGGTGCAGATCAGTCGCAGTGGAATAGCCAGACACATCCGCCAGCGCAGCGCTTTGCCGCACTTCTTCTGCTTCCAGCAGCATCACGGCCGCCCCTTCGCCGAGCGCGAGTCCGTCCCGCTGGGCATCAAACGGTCGCGGAATGCCGCTGGGTGCCAGTGCATGCAGTGTGTCAAATCCAGCAAACACCAGGCGTGCCAGCGCATCATACCCTCCGGCCAGCACACGTTTGGCACGGCCGGAGCGGATCATGTCGGCGGCCCAGCCGATCGCGTTGGCGCCGGAAGCGCACGCATTGGAGACCACGATGACCGGCCCGCGCCAGCCAAACTCAGCGGCCAGGCAGCTCATCTGGCGCTGCGGCTGGTAGTGCTCCGCACGCGAGAGCTGGGACGGAATGCGCCGCGGATCATGCAGCGCGTGGTCAAAGTAGGCCTCTCCCAGCACCATGGCTCCGGCGGAACTGCCGATCACCATCGCGTCGATCCCGTCCATGTTCGGCCGGCCCGCCTGCGCCAGCGCCTCACGAATGGCGAGCAGCAGCATGCGCGTGCCGCGGTCAATGAACGTCTGCTTGTGCACTGAGAGCCGGTGAAACAAAGGCTCCGTGGGCAGGTCCACCACCCCGGCGGTTTTGGTGAGCAGGCCGCTCGTGTCAAACAGGTCCACCGGCCTGAAAGCTGTGCGGTCCGCGGCTAGTGCCTCCTCATTCGCCTGCCAGCCAAGACCCAACGGCGAGACGATCCCGGCTCCGGTGATGGCGATGCGCTGGCTGTTGGGTGATGGCACTGGTAGGGTCTGGGGTGAGATTGGTCGTGTGGGAGGTTGAACTGCCAACGCAAGTGTTCATTCTACGTCACGGCGCGGCTTATGGTTTACGCTTCGCCGCAAGGACTGCAAATGTTTGGTGAACGCTGGGATCGTATTGTGGCAGAGCGCGGCGCGCAGGCGGCATTGTATCTGGCCGACGGGCGTGCCATCACGTTCCGTCAGCTGGATGCCGAGGCGCGGCTGCAAAAGCCAGTGGGCGGCTTGATCAAAGTGCAGGGAGATGTGCCCCAGATCATGCGTCTTTTGCTCGCGGGTTTTCTCCATCAAATCCCGGTCCAGTTGGTGGAAATGGACCGTGAACGCCGCATCCCCGCCAGCCCGCCGCCTCCCGGGACGGCCTTGATCAAGCAGGCCGTCGGCGGTTCAGGCGTGCGCCGCTGCCAGTTTTTCACTTTCGCTCAAGTCGCGGCCGATGTGGACCGGCTCCACGCGGCGCTGGATCTTGGCTCCCGTGGCGTAGGCGTGGCCGCCATCTCTTGCGCGCATTCCTTCGGTCTGACCATGACGGTGCTGCAGACCTTGCTCAATGCCGTGCCCACCTGCCACGCACCCCAGCCCTTTGCCCAGCCTCTGATGGATGCCATGAAGCATCACCCCCGGGTGTATTTGCCCGGTGTGCCCGCCCTGTGGAAGGCCTGGCTGATGGGGGATGTCAGCTTTGCCAATGTCAGCCTCGCCATCTCAGCCGGGTCCCCCCTCACGCTTGCCCTGGAGCGCATGGCGCTGGAGCAGCACCGGCTGAAAATTCACAATCTCTACGGCGCTAGTGAGTGTGGCGCAGTGTCCTGGGACGCCTCCGCGAAACTTCGCGAGGACGAGCGGGATCTCGGCTCCCTCCTTCCTGGTGTGCAGGCACAAACTGATGCCCAAGGCCGCTTGATCGTCACCAGCAGTTCGGTCGGTTTGGGTTATGACGAACATCTGCCTGGGGAAAGCTACGGCGCAGGCCTCTTCTCCACCTCAGACGAGATCAATCTCCAGGACGGCCGCCTGCTCTTTCAGCACAGCGCGGGCGCGGGCATCAATGTGGCCGGGCGAAAGCTCAGCCCTGCCGAAATCGCCGAAAAAATCATGAGCGCTGCCGGTTTGGACCGCGTGCGCATCCGCGGCACCCGCAGCCGCGATCCCGAGCGCTGCCAGGACATCGTCGCGGAGCTCGACCTGCCGCAGGCGGAGATCGACGACTCTTTCAAAATCAAGGCGTGCTCCTTGCTAGCGCCTTGGGAAGTTCCCCGTAAATGGATCAGCAGGCCATGACAGCACCCATTTCACCCCAGTCTCTGCGCCGCATCGCCCGGCTCTGCAGTCTGCGCTCCAAGCGCTGGGAGCGCTGCTACACCATCGTAAAACTCCGCTCCGACCCCGTCTATGCGGCCGTGGCGCAGGAGCTCACGGGCTCCTCCCTGCCGGTGCTGGACATCGGCTGCGGCATCGGCCTCCTGGCCTTCTATCTGCGGGAGGTGGGTTACACACCTGAGATCTCCGGCTTTGACTATGACCGGCATAAAATCGCCTGTGCCCAGAGCATGGTGGCCCGCAGTGACTATCGCGGCCTGAGTTTTACGACAGGGGACGCACGCCATGGACTCCCCGAAACCACCGGGCACGTGGTCATCCTGGACATCCTGCAGTTTTTCACCCCGGACGAGCAGTCGGTTCTGCTGGCCAGGGCGGCGTCCCGCGTGGCACCCGGCGGCAGGCTGATCATCCGCACATGCCTGCGGGATGACTCCCGCCGCTTTCGCATTACCGTCGCGGGAGACTGGCTGGCCAAGCTGACGTTTTGGATGAAGGCCCCGCCCGTCTGCTATCCAGACCGCGCTCTATTTGAGTCCGTGCTCGGAGCCGCCGGCCTGCGGGTGCGTCTGGCACCCCTCTGGGGCGCCACCCCCTTCAACAACCACCTCATCGTCGCCGAACGCGCGTGAGGCACAGCCGCCAAAGTCACTTCGAACAAAACGCTGATGGCTGCGGCTCGTAGCCGTCTGTCGCATTAACGGGGTCTTGCGCCCGCCGTCGCCACAGCTTAGACGTCAGGCGTCATGCGCGTCCTTTCTCTCAGGCCATGCAGCTCGATCAAACATTAGTGGACGCGGCGCTTGCTCTCGCTGCCGCACGCTGGCCCGGTCGTGAGGCCGGCGCAGCCGCGCTCTACACTGCATCGGGCCGCATCTTGACCAGTGTTTTCGCCGAGAGTCCGAACCCGTCCGCTTGCTTGTGCCACGAGACAGGCGCCATCTGCGAGGCTCACAAACTTCAGGAGACCGTGACCGCTTCGGTCTGCGTTTCGCGGGAGGACGCCGACTCTCCATTCGTCATTCTCCCGCCTTGCGGCATTTGCTGCGAGCGACTCGCCTTCTGGGGCGGCGACGTTCAGCTGGCCGTGCCCTGCCCGGAGGATCAAACTCGCTGGCAGATGAAGCGCCTCAAGCAACTGATGCCGCATTACTGGATGAGGACCTGGCTCCCCGGCTCAAAAATCCAATGACGCCTGACCATGCGCTGCAGCGAACACGCCTCCACCTTCCCTCCCACAGCACAGGCCGCACCCCTACGGCCTGTCGCTGAGCTTGCGGTCGTTCAGCCAGGAAACAAAGCTTTTGCCCAGCCATGAAGACTCCACTCATCATCATCTCCCTTGCGATCATCTGCTGTGCAACACTTCATGCCCGGCTCGTCAGAATCTGGACCCACAGCCAGTTGGCGGAAGCTTCACACACCATCGCCGTTATCGAGGCTGTTTCCACGGAGAAGACTGTGGCACCTCTGCCCCAGGGCTTTCCTGAGGCGGCAGATAACTATCAAGCTTGGATCACGACATTCAAAGTTCATGTGGGACTGAAGGGTGGTCTGGACAGCACCAAGCCTCTGAAGGTTCTGCATTGGACCTACTCCGAGAAGAAGAATTTCATCGCGAACGGCGCGGCTTTCATGCGCTTCACGATCGGGCCGGTGAAGCGAGAAGTTACACTGGTCTATGACGGTGTCGGTCGTGGCACCAGCATGCAGAACGACTATCATCCTGTCTGGTTGGCTTATCTCATCATGAGCCGTGAAGAAGGCGTTTTCGAGCCAGCCGCAGGTCAGTATGATGCCGCCCCTGCCTTCAAGGAGTTGAGCGATTTCAACATGCACTGAGATGCGAAGTGCTCACCCACAACCAAGGCCGAAAAAACGCTTCTGGCAGCGGCTCTCAGCCGTCTGCCGTGCGCTCCTCCTCCGCCGAGTCCATCGCTGAGCTGGTTCGTTTGCCCCCAAAACCGATTCATTCACCGTCATGAATAAGAGTCAGATTGACTCGCTGATTGCCGCAGCGAGGAGCGTGCATGGGGAGTTCAGTCTTGGACAGTTCTCGGCAGGCTCTTGTTCCGCAGCCATTCTTACTGAAAGCGGACAGATATTCACGGGTATCTGCCTCGATCTCGCTTGCGGGATTGGATTCTGTGCCGAGCACTCCGCAGTGGCAGAAATGCTGAAAAGCCGGCAGACCCACATCATTGCGGCAGTGGCTGTGACCGAAGATTCGATAGTCCCGCCTTGCGGGCGCTGTCGCGAGCTTATGGCTCAGGTTGACTCGCGGAACTTGAAGGCAAGTATCATCCTGAGTTCAGAGCGCGTGGTGACTCTGAGTGATTTACTTCCAGAGTCTTGGTTGAGCTGACATCAGCTTCACAAAAGGCACCGGCTTGCAGCCTTCCGTCGTGTCAGCGGCGTCTTGCGCACGCAGTCTCCACAGCTTAGACGTTGCCCTCATTGCATGAAAACCCTCACTTGCCTCATCTGCCTTCTTCTTTCTGTCCTCACCAGTCCGGCGGCTGATTTCGATTTGGGCACGCGGGGAACGTTGTCAGTAGGCGTTCCTGAGGATTGGACTGTCAATGGCAAGGCGGTGAACGACCCTGACGGCACTCCGATTGGATATGCCTTTGCCTTCAAGCCCCGCAGTGAGGCTCATGCCAAGTGTTTGCTGACGTTTGGGTACACCACGAATGGCGCACCAAACAAGGATGACATCCAAGAAAAAGTCTTGCGCGCGACGGAGCAGTTCGTCCCAGGCTCCGTTGAGAAGAAACAGAATTTGAAGGACTTTTCGCCGGGGACAGGCTGTGGGTTTTACTGTTTGTTCACCGACGCTTCGCTGGTGGGCAAGGCGGCCAAGCCAGACGACTACAAAGTGATGGGAAGCGGAGTGGTGCAGCCCGGCGATAACATGGTGGGAGTGGTCAGTCTCTTTGCCGACGAGGCAGAGGGTGTGGAGATGAAAGCGATGCTCAAGATTATCAGCAGTCTGGAGATAAAGCCGGGAAAAACAAAATGAGCTACGATCTCTATTTCTGGCGGGAGGAGCAGCCAGCCCAGCGAACAGCCGATGAAACCATCGATCTGCTTGGTACGGATCGTCCCATTCCCGGCTATGCGAAGTTTCCGAACGATTTCGTTGTTGCCGCATTCCAGGACGAATTCCCTGAGATCGCCTTCGAGATGCAGCAGTTGGTCTGGCGGGGCCACGATACCGGCTTTGAGATTAACTTCAGTCACCCAGACGACGATCACATTCACCTCATGACCGCCACCTGCGGCCATGGCCTTCTCCAACACACCGACATACTGAATCGCATCATTGACGTGGCCCATCGATTCGGCTGCGGCATGTATGACCCTCAGGTCCCGCAGCGGTATCCTGAACCAGACAGAGTGCCGAAGACATGAGGGTATACTTTGGCCGTTAGGCAACTTAGCGAAACTCACATGACAACAACCAAAGCAACGGCCACTGTGGTGTTAGTCGTCTTTCTATTCATGCTCGACGCGTGCAGCCGCACGCAACCGCATGCGAACTTGGCACCTCAGTTTAAAGAGAAGATAAAGAAAAATAAGGAACTCGTATTTATCGACAGCTCACATCTTGGGGCGTCAATGGACGGAGCCATTTTGAGCTTGCACTTCTTCGCTGATTCCAAGGTTCATCTTTACACCTGGGGCAATGGATTCTCGAACTATCCCGGGACATACGCTTTCACCGAGAACAACGGAATTGATCTTTCGTTCGCCGATCAAAGATGGCCTCGCTTGCGTCTATCGAAACAGGGAGACTTGCTTGCTCTCGGGCGGAGGGATGGCCTCAAAGCGCTGGAAAAAAGTTATGTCCACACGGATGAAAATGGGACACGCAGGGAAGTTGATGATGGAGACATCTATCCAGAGGCACGCCCCTTGATTTTCCCGCTCATCCAAAGGATCCCAGATACCAAACAAGGTCCTGCTAAGTAACCCGCTTCCGATGACGAAGCGAAATCCCGAACGTCGCCTGACCTTGGCGACGTCCACCCGTCTCAGGCCTTTCCCATCACCTCATCGTGGCTGAACG
The DNA here is from genome assembly GCF_044226605.1 of Prosthecobacter sp. GTDB lineage: Bacteria > Verrucomicrobiota > Verrucomicrobiia > Verrucomicrobiales > Verrucomicrobiaceae > Prosthecobacter. Next base: position 30,238 of record NZ_JBGAGS010000016.1, read on the forward strand.
CGAGTGAGCCCGGCGGCGTGTCACATTTCAGGCCGCTCGCGGTCATCATGCCCGCCACGGCCTGCGCCACCTCGATCGCCACAGGCGTGCCTTCGTGAATCAGCACGATCGCCCCGGCCCTCAGACGTCGGGAGATGCGCCGTGTGATGGCGGGCACATCCGTCAGCACACCATCAAACCCGCGCGCACTCCACATCATCATGTTCAGTCCTAGCGCCCGCGCCAGCATCGCGGCAAACAGATTGTGATGGCCCGCCGGTGGGCGGAAAAAGCGCGGCGCATGTTCCGGGCAGATCGCCGTCAGCGTCTCCTGGCAGGTGGCGATCTCCCGCCACATCGCCCGCGGACGCAGCATCCAGAAGGTCCCTGCGGGATGCGTCTGCGAGTGGTTGCCGATCTCATGGCCGCGCGCGACGATCTCCCGCACCAGTTCCGGGTGCTCTGCAGCCCTTTCCCCCACCAGAAAAAACACCGCCTTGATCCGGTGCTGATCCAGAATGTCCAACATCGCCGGCGTGTGCTGCGGGTGCGGACCGTCGTCAATCGTCAGCAGCGCCTGCTTTCCCGCCGCCGGCAGTGTCTTGATCATGCGGCCAAAGAGCGCGCAGCGCGGCACCAGCGTGCCCACCGTCATGATCGTCAGCACCGTGCAGAACAGCAGCACGGCCGCCAGTGTCTCCCCCCGCCAGGCTAGCCAGACCACCACCGGCACCGGCGCCAGCGCGGGAATGCAGCGCAGGTAGGCGCGCCTCAGGCTGGTTGCACGGAGGGCCTCATTCATTTCGCTTCACGGGTCACGAGCGGTTCAAACACAAACCACTGGTCCCAGTGACGCAGCAGAAAATCGTGCATCACCGGCAGCCATTTCTCGGCGATCGCGTCCGCCTTGAGCTTGGTGCCTCCATCGTGAAACGGCCTGCAGATTTCGATGGTGTAGGCCAGCCGTCCGCGCCGGGTCAGAAACACAGCGTAGCAGGGCACGCCGGTCACTTCCGCCAGCACCAGCGGCCCGCGAGGGATCTGGTACGTCACGCCGTCGATGCTCGCCCGCGCCCGTGCCACGTCTCCCATCACCCGGTCTCCCTGCACACAGACGATTTCTCCTTCCATCAGCAGGCGGCACAGCTTCATGCCGAGGTGCCCGTTGGGTTCGTTGTAGTGCACGTGCAGGTTCGGCTCCCGGCGCTCCTCGGCGCTCAGCTCCTCCTTGCGCAGCTTCTGCAGGGACTCCGAGGCCTCCGGCACGCGCACCGTGTGGATCGGGCGGGTGAACTTGCGCGCAAAGAGGCTCGCGCCGATGTCATAGTTCCCGGAATGCACCGTAAAGATCAGCGCGCCACCCTTGTGCTGCTGCATCGCGTTGAATTCCTGGCCGCCCACGATCTGCCAGTCAATCTCATCGCCAAAATGCAGGTGCCACAGCCGGTCGAGATACGTCAGCGCAAACTGCACAAACACCCGGTAGCCGGCCAGGGAGCTGGAGCCTTTTCCAGGGAGCAGAGCCCCCAGGTTGGCGCGCAGCGCCTCCCGCTGGTTGACCGCCAGCAGGTACGCCACCGCCGCAAACGGATACGTTAGCAGCGTGAAGACCCACGCCGGCAGCCATTGCATGCAGAACAGAATCGCCCGCGTCCAGAATGCATTGTGCAGCCCCATGCGTGTGGGAGCTGTGGGTGTATTCGGCTGCTGTGTTGCAGAATCAGCGGATGGCATTATTTAAAGGCGTACGAAATAGAAGATGAGACGTTCTGTTTCGACCGTCACACAGCCTCCGACAACTGACTTTTTCACCTGTTCACGCATGACTCCCACCAGCACTGATTACGATGTGGTCATCATGGGCGGGGCTTTTTCCGGCGCCTCGGCCGGCATGCTGCTCAAGCGCGAGCACCCGGACATGCGCATTCTCATCGTCGAGCGCACCGTGCAGTTTGACCGCAAGGTGGGGGAGAGCACCTCCGAGGTGGCGGGCTGCTTTCTGACCCGGGTCTTGCACCAGGGGGGGCACCTGAGTGCCCATCATTATCAGAAACACGGCCTCCGCATGTGGTTCTGCAAAACTCCGGACGATCCCGTCTGCGCTCTCACCGAGGTCGGCCCGCGCTATCAGTCCCGCCTGCCCACCTTTCAGCTCGACCGTGCTATCCTCGACGAGCACCTGCTCAAAGAAGCCTGCGACTTCGGCTGCGAGCTGCTGCGCCCCGCCACCATCAAATCCATCTCCCTCTCCGAAGACGAGGCCCCGCACACCCTTGAGATCATGCCGCAGGAGGGCCAGATGCGCACCGTCTCCACCCGCTGGATCATCGATGCCTCCGGCAAGGCGGCGGTCCTGGCCAAAAAACTCGGCGTTCACCGCATGATGGAGGAGCTGCACCCCACCTCCTCCATCTGGTGCCGCATGCGCAACGTCAATGGCCTCGACACCTTCAAGAGCCGCAAGATGCACCCGCGGCTCATGGAAAATGTGAAGCAGCTCCGCACCACGGCCACCAATCATCTCATGGGGCATGGCTGGTGGTGCTGGATCATTCCCCTCTCAGACGGCAGCTTCAGCGTCGGCGTCACCTGGGACCGGCGCTTTTACACCCTGCCCTCAGGGCCGTCCTTGGTGGCCCGCCTGCAGGCCCACCTCATGACCCACCCCATCGGTCGCCTCATGTTTGAAAATGCGGTGCCGGATGCCGACGACACCTTCTACTACAAAAACCTCGCCTACCGCTCCGACCGCATCGCAGGGAACCGCTGGGTCATGGTAGGCGATGCCACGGGCTTCATGGACCCCCTTTACAGCCATGGCCTCGACTTTGCCGGTTACACCGTCTCTGCCGCAGTGAATCTGGTCGAAAAAAATCTCATGGGAGAAGACACCCGGGAGATCACCGATTATCTGAACAAGGCCTACCCGCGCAGCTGGAGCCTGTGGTTCAACGCGCTCTACAAGGACAAATACTCCTACATGGGAGACGCGGAGCTGATCAATGCCACCTTCCTGCTGGATCTCTCCTCCTACTTCCTCGGCCCGGTGCGCGGGGTGTATTCCAACCCCGATGCCGAATGGAAGCTCATGCCCTATGAAGGATCCGCAGGCACCTTCTTTGGCCGCTTCATGGCCTTCTACAATCGCCGCTTCGTTCACCTCGGCCAGGAACGCCGGCGTAAAGGCATCTATGGCATGAAGAACAACGGCCACGTCTGGATGCCCCACATGAGCCTCTCCCCGGACACCACTGCCGCACGGCTGCTGTGGTCTGGGATCAAAGTCTGGATCAAAGCCGAGATCTCCACCTGGCTTGCCCCGACTCCTGCCACCGCTCCCGTCATGATGGCCGAAAAACCCGCGGAGGCCTGAGGCTAAAAAGTACTGGCGGGCTTTAGCCTGCCTCCGGAGGCCGCTTCCTTAGCCACACAATCTCCCTCCCGCCTACCTCGGCTCCGCCACAAAAAACATCGCCGCAAAGGTGTTCGGCGTAAATGCCGCATCCCCCTTCGGATGGATCACCAGGTGCGAGATGTCCCCGTCCAGATACAGCGCATCCTCGCAGCCCAGGTGCTGAAACAGGCGGGAGAACTGGTGAAACGTCACACGTCCCTTCACACCATCCTCACGGTCGCTGATGGCAAAGATGATCTGTCCATCCTGCTTGCGTACACCCACGGCATTGCGCAGCCGCCTGTTGGGAGAGTTCACCTGAAAAGCGGGATGGATCACGCCCTTGCGCAGCATCAGGGGGCCAGATTGCGTGGCCAGGCGCGGCTTGAGTCCGCTTTGGGCATATTCCGCCGCTTCCATCACCCCGGCGCCCGCCTTGTCATCCAGGTAAAAGACGCCATTGGGTTTGAGGTAAAAATTCCCCTCTCCCTTGTTCAGGTTCAGCGGCACCAGCACCTTGCCGGCGCAGATGGTCAGGCCGCAGGGCGTCGGCCCCTGTGCATAAATGCCTGCATTCATGGCAAACACGATCTTCCTCTCACGGAGGGCCAGCTGCCTGCTCAGGCCGTTAAAGTCACCCAGCGGTCTCCCGTCATCCCCCAGCCACGCGAGCTGCAGCCGCTGCCAGTCCGCCTTGTCCACCCGGTAGAGGTGGTAGAGCCCGCCTTCATGCTCCAGGGTTTCCGCTCCGTGCAGGTGGAAATCCAGGGCGGCAAAGGCTGCGAGTGCGAGAAGCCAGCGAAAAAGTAGCATGCCCTAGTGTGGCCGACTTCACGTCCGCGCACAACCGTCTTGAACCCGCACCGGATTGCCGCATGATGCCACCCCACATGTCCAGCAGTCTCGGCACACTTTTTCGTATCAGCACCTGGGGTGAATCCCACGGCATCGGCGTCGGCGTCGTCATCGACGGCTGCCCGCCACGCGTCCCCCTCACCGTGGAGGACATCCAGGCAGAGCTGGACCGCCGCCGCCCGGGCCAGAGCAAGATCGTGACCCCGCGCAAAGAGGACGACAAAGCCGAGATCCTCTCCGGCGTGCTCGATGGCCTCACCCTCGGCACTCCCATCGGCATTCTCGTGCGCAATACCGACCAGCGCCCCTCCGCCTACACGGAAATGCAGCAGGCCTACCGCCCCAGCCACGCCGACTACACCTACGATGCCAAGTACGGCATCCGCGCCGTCTCCGGCGGCGGCCGCTCCAGCGCCCGCGAAACGATCGGCCGCGTCGCCGCCGGTGCCATCGCCCGCAAGATGCTGCAGCAGTCCCTCGGCGGCTACGAATGCCTCGCCTACGTCAAAACCGTGCAGCACATCCAGGCGGAAGTTCCCACGGGCGCTGCGCTCACCTCGGCGCTCATCGAATCCAACATCGTCCGCACCTGCGACCCCGTCGCCGCGGAGAAAATGATCGAGCTCATTGAAAAAATCCGCACCGAAGGCAACAGCGTCGGCGGCATCATCGAGTGCGTCGTGCGCGGTGTGCCCACCGGGCTTGGCGAACCCGTCTTTGACAAGCTGGAGGCCGACCTCGCCAAAGCCATGCTGAGCCTGCCCGCCAGCAAAGGCTTTGAAATCGGCAGCGGCTTTGCCGGCACCACCCTCACCGGCCTTGAGCACAACGACGAATTCTACATGGACGGCAGCCAAGTCCGCACCCGCACCAATCGCAGCGGCGGCATCCAGGGCGGCATCAGCAATGGCGAGGAGATCGTCTTCCGCGTCGCCTTCAAGCCCACCGCCACCGTCCTGCGCGAGCAGAAGACCGTCACCAACACCGGCGAAGACACCACCCTCTCCGCCCGCGGCCGCCACGACCCCTGCGTCCTTCCCCGCGCCGTCCCCATGATCGAAGCCATGGTCCACCTGGTTCTCGCGGACCACTTCCTGCGCCAGCGCGCCATGAGGGGGTGATGCCATGCGCTGGCTCCTGCTGCATTTGCTGCTGCTGGGACTGACGACCTGCTGCATGGCGCAGCAGCGGCATGAACTGCCTCTCATCCGGCTGGGGACTTCTCCCAAGGAAGTGAGCATACCCAAAACTTACTGGTATGCCGGAAGCATCACGTCCTCGGTAGCCGTATTGGTTGGAGAGGTGACTGCGGTTGCATCGGATGTTCGTCAATCAGTCTCACAGATATTGCCTGAGGAATCTTGTGTCATACGGTTGGAGGCCATGTATGGAGAAAGTCCGGAACTTGAGGGGGCCACCACCGCCAGGCTTCACGCCAGTTATATCCATGACCCATACCTGCAGTTGGAACCGGACTGGGGCGTTTACCGTCATCTCAAGGTGGGGCAGAAAGTGATCGCGCTGCTGCATCGCTACGAAGGCGGACTCGCCATCGGCGATGAAGCCTTGATCGTTTTAAACGAGAAGGCGAAAGGCTTGCCCGAAATCCTGCGGCGCACAGGTTTTAGCGCAAGCCGGTTCACAGCGGCAGACCTTGTCGTGTTGAAGGGGGCAAGCCCCTTTTTCCATGAAGAAGTCAGAGGCTTTGTGGAATCTCTCAATGAAATGAAGTCGGATGCCGCCGCCACAGCTCTCAACCGGCTGGTAAGCATTAGCGTGGCCCTCTTCTTCTTCGTCATTCTATGTGCCGACTACATCCGCCATCGATATTCCTGATGGCGGCGCCATCTCAGCCTGTAGCGAAGGTTGAGCGAAGCGATACCCCTCGTTTGCCGCCGGGGGGGGGCGTGGCCTTGGCTGCCATACTAGGCGCAGACATGGCTCTGCGGCATCCCCTGATGGCGGAGCCATCCCAGCCTGTAGCAAGGGGTTGAGCGAAGCGACACCCGTTGTAACGGCACATCACACGCACAAATTCACTCGCATCGAGTAGCGATGCCAGCACTCATAACCCCTTGGCGTTCTTCTCCTCACTCGTATCATGAACGCATGGCCGCTGAAGCAAGAACCCCGTTCACGGAGAGTCTGGTGGGCTCATGGCTGTTTATCCGCAGGTCGGAACCTCTTCCCAGCGAGAGACTCCTGTACCACTTCACCGCAGACGGGATGAATCACTGGGAAATGGACTGCGGCAGGGAGAGGCATCTCACGGCGCTCCGATATGCTTTCTCACGAGGCACGCTGACGCTGTTCTATCCTATAGGCCCCAGCAGTGATTTTGCGCTGGAGTCCGAGGAAGACGGCTCGGTGCATTTCGTCGGTGTGGATGGAAAAAGCTGGTGGATGACCCGGCTGGCGGCCCCCCTGTCCTTTTCCAAAGCTCATGTCGATGCGGACGGCCGGCTGGTCATCTTGCATGAGGACGTCCCGCAGCCCGGGCCTCAGAAACCCACCACATAAAAGCGCTGCTGGGACACCTGCTCCGCTTCGGGGATGGTGATCCATCGCTCTTTGTACCGTTCTCCCCAGCTGTCGCTGAAGGCGATTTCGTTGGTGTCCTTGTTGTAGCCGATGATGAGCACCACATGCCCCGTAGTCTTGTCCTTGGGCAGCCGGTTGCTGGCGGACTCCTCCGTGACCTTGGTCTTCCACGTTGCCCAGTTGGTCACGCCTTTGCGGTCCTTCGTCCGGTCGTTGGCGGTGTCGTTAAACTTGTCCGTGCTGAACAGCGTCCACATGATCGGCACGCCTTTGTCGACGTACTTGGCGATCTCCTTCATTTTCATCTCGCCTGTCCAGGCGTCAAACGAGCGGCGCTTGCTGCGGATCTGCGGAGCGATGCCTTCCAGCAGCATTTCCACGCTGGTGCCGCCTCCAAAACCGCTTTGCCCGGCATTCGCCAGAATGTACATGTCCGCGGGAATGCCGAGATAGCGCATGGCGCGCTCCGCTGTGGCCGGTACGCAGTAGCCTTTGGGGCCTTGATCCACCATGGGCAGGTCGCCCACCACCACGTCGCCATTCTCACGCTTTTCCAGGTTGGCCAGCACTCGCGCGCGGATCTCCTTGTCACCCGTTCCCTCCACCTTGCCACCGGCATCCGCAAAGGCGGTGGTGACGATCTGCACCCCCACATACACTCCTTCAGCCTCGGCCAGCAGAATGGCGTGCCCGCGCCAGTCCCAGCGCTGCATGTTCATGCGGCCGGCTTTTTCACCAAAACGCTCCTTCTTCGGTGCGCCGAGCTTCTTGGTGAGCGTCTCGGCAATGGCGACGAGATCCTTGTCCATCGCCTTCTTGACGATCTTGGCTGCCTCGTCGCCCGGGGTGTTCTTGTCGAAGTGCATTTCGCCGCTGCCCTTGGCGCTGAAGAGATCGCCCTTGTTGGCAAACACGAGAGAGAAGCCGGTGACCTTGTCATTCTCCGCATACATGGCCACGGAGTAGGGATGCGCGCCAAACAGCATGTAGTCCTCCCTCGTGTAGGAGCGGTAGCTGCTGGCGTTCTTGGTCTTCGACTCTTGCGGGATCTTCAGCCTGTCCGCCAGTTCTTCGGCGGAGGAATCCCACAAAATCACATCCCCAAAAAGCGGCTGCCCCACGATTTCATTGATCTCCGCCGGTGTCAGCTTGTCGTACGGGCTCTTAGACGCATTCAACTTGATGAACTGCTGGTCTGCCGCCGAGAGCGAGGCAATGGCAAGCGAGTACTTCTGACCGTTGGCCAGCTCGAGCGTGACGTTCGCTCCGCTCACGCCGAGGAGTTTGGCCTGCACCGTCTTGCCCTGGGCATTCGTAAAGGTGCGCAGTTCAGGGGACTGGGCAGACGCCGTGGCCAGGCTCAGGCCTAGGGCAAGAAAAACACAGATGGTATGTTTCATGGTGAAGCCTCTAAACGCATGCATGCATGCGCATGTTAGGACTATTTTCGACAGGATCAAATCCACGTCCCGGCCGGAATGACCGCGTCCTTCGGAACGCAGACAATGCCGTCGCGGATGTAGAAGTTATCACCGTCCATTTCGCTCGGCTTGCCCTCGGGTGTGATCACCACGTTGTCGCCGATGTGCACGTTCTTGTCGATGATCGCGCGTTCGATGCGGCAGTTGCGGCCGATTCCGGGCGGCGGACGGTCCGGGTCCGTGCCAGCAGCTCCCGCATAGAAGTCCGCTCCCATGATGATCGTGTCGCGAATGGTTGCACCGGGCTCGATCTTTGAGCGGACACCGATCACGGCGGTCTCGATGTGCGCATCGGTCACAATGCATCCATCGGCGATGAGCGCGTGGTGAATGGTGGCGCCGTTGATCTTGGTGGCGGGCAGAGCGCGCGAGTGGGAGAAAATGGGCGCGGTGGAGTCAAAGAAATCAAACTGCGGCACCACTTTGCACAGGTCCAGGTTGGCCTGGAAGAAGCTGCGGATCGTTCCGATGTCCTCCCAGTACCCGTGGAAGTTGTAGGCGTTCACCCGGCGGTCTTTGATCGCAGTCGGGATGATGTGCTTGCCGAAGTCGTTGTGCGTATTGTCCAGGCATTCCTCCAGCACCTTGCGGTTGAAGAGGTAGATCCCCATCGAGGCCTGGAAGCGCGGCTCGGTGGTTTCAATGCCCAGCCCCTTCAGCGTTTCCTCGGGCATGCGCAGTTTTTTGAGCACCGCCGGATCTTTCGGCTTCTCCACAAACTCATGAATGCGGTTGTCTGCGTCTGCATGCATGATGCCGAAGCCGGTGGCATCCTGTTCATTCACCGGCAGTGTCGCGATCGTCAGGTCCGCCTCGCTGGTCAGGTGCTGGCGCATCACCTTGCGGAAATCCATGCGGTAGAGCTGGTCCCCGCTCAGGATGAGGAAGTAGTCATGACCGCCTTCCAGAAAGTAGCGCAGGTTCTGCCGAACGGCATCCGCGGTGCCCTGGTACCAGCGTTCGCCATCCGGCGTCTGCTGCGCGGCCAGCACCTCCACAAAGCCGCGCGTAAACTGGTCGAAGCGATACGTGCGTGAAAGGTGCCGGTTCAGCGAGGCGCTGTTGTACTGGGTCAGCACGTACACCTGGCGCAGTCCTGAATTGATGCAGTTGCTGATGGGGATGTCCACCAGGCGGTATTTGCCCGCGAGCGGCACCGCTGGCTTGGCGCGGTCCTTGGTCAGTGGAAAGAGTCGCGTCCCGGCTCCGCCCCCCATGACGATGGCCAGAGTGCTGCGTCGAAGGAGGGTGTCAGCTTCGAACTGGGACGAAATAAGCGTGTTCATGGCGGGAGGTTGAGTCAGTCGATATTTCTCTGAAACAAGCCGAACAAGCAAGCGTTATCCATGCCTCAATCATTTTGTCGAGCTGACGCGCCTCGCAATCTTTTTAGTTTTATCTCCACACCAACCCCACATGCACTCTTTTGTGTTTCGTCTGCCGATTTTTGCCAGCGCCTGCCTGCTTGCCTCCTCAATTCACGCCGCAGTCAATTTTGAAAAGGAAATCCTTCCCACCATTACTAAGAAGTGTATGGATTGCCACAAGGCTCCGCAGGTGGTGAACGGCCAGAAAAAAGATCCGAAGGCCGGCCTGCGCCTGGATGCCTCATGGGCCATTTTAAAAGGGAGTGAAAACGGCCCCGTCCTCACCCCCGGTGCGCCTGACAAAAGCGGCATTTATGAGTCTGTCATGCTTCCCAAGGACGATGACGGTCACATGCCCTCCAAAGGTGAAGATCTGACCAAGGAAGAAATCGCCCTCCTCAAAAAATGGATCGAGGAAGGTGCCAATTTCGGCGGCTGGATCGGCAGCGTGGAAGGCATGCCCGCCGGTGCGCAGACGGAATCCGCCAAGCCCTTCAAGCCCCGTCCTCATGATCTGTTTTACGCAGCTCTCGAGAAGGAAGTGAAGCCTCTCTCTGACGACGTGCTGGCCAAGGCCAAAGCTGCGGGCGCACAGGTTTCCGTCATCAAGGTGGACAGCCCGCTCGTGCGTGTGGATTTCCTCACGGGCGTCTCGAAGTGCAACGACGAAAAAGTCGCCGCCATCCTGCCACTCAAGGAAAACATCGTCCAGCTTGACCTCGGCCGCACCGTCATCACAGACGCCGCTTTGAAAACCATCGGACAGCTTCCGCGCCTGATCTCTCTGGACCTGCGCCAGACCAAGATCACAGACGCCGGTCTCGAATCGCTCATCGGCTTGAAGAAGCTCGAGACCCTCAATCTCTACGGCACCGAGATCACCGATGCTGGCTTGAAGCACCTCGCCAAGATCAAGAGCCTGAAAAATGTTCATCTTTGGCAGTCCAAGGCCACCAAGGCGGGCGTAACGCAACTCACCGCCGCCATCCCCGGCATCAAAGTAAGCATCGAATAATCCCGTCCGTTCAGTTCTTCAATCCCGTATCCTGCCATGAAAAAGCGCCTCTTCATTCTCACCGCCATGTCCCTGCTCACCTCCCTCTTTGGAACCGCCAATGCCGGCGAAGGCAAAATGGTCAGCTACCCTGCGCCTGAGGTTTCCGGCATCAATCAGGACGGCAAGACCGTGAACTTTGCCGATGTGTACAAGAAAGGCCCCACGGTCGTCTTCTTCTACCCCAAGGCAGACACTCCTGGCTGCACCAAGCAGGCCTGCTCCCTTCGCGATGCCTTTGCCGACCTCTCCAAGCAGGGCGTTCAGGTCCTCGGCGTCAGCTTCGACAAGGCGGAAGCGCAGAAAGCCTTCAAGGACAAGTTCACTCTCCCCTACGACCTCATTGCCGACCCGGAAGGCAAAATCGTCGCCGCCTTCAAGGTGGAGAAAATGGCCAAAGGTCTCCTCTCTCTTGCCAAGCGCAGCTGCTTCCTCGTCAAGGACGGCAAGGTCGTCTGGGAAGACTACGCCGCCGCCACCGACCAGCAGGCCGCCGACATCAAGCGCGTCCTGGCTGAAGCCAAGTAAGCCGCAGCATACCTCATGATCTTTGCAGCCGGGAGTCAGCAGTGACTCCCGGCTTTGTTTTGCCCGCATTCGTCATTCCGCACACGTATCCTTTCCATGAACACACGCACCGAGTCAGACAGCATGGGGGAGATGCCCGTGCCCGAGGATGCCCTCTACGGTGCCAGCACTCAGCGCGCCGTGCTGAATTTCCCCGTCAGCGGTCGCACGGTGCCGCTCCCCATCATTCATGCCTACGGCCTCATCAAGTGGGCCGCCGCACACGTGCATCACGCGCTCGGCTTGATGCCGCAGGACAAGACCGCCTTCATCGAGCAGGCCGCCTTGGAGGTCGCCGCTGGCAGGCACGATGCGCATTTCGTCATCGACATCTACCAGACCGGCTCCGGCACCAGTACCAACATGAACGTGAACGAGGTCATCTCGAATCGCGCCTGCCAGCTCGCCGGAAAGCCCATTGGTGCCAAAGACCCCGTGCATCCGAATGACCACGTGAACATGGGGCAGTCCAGCAACGACACCTTTCCCACCGCCATCCACATCGCCGTGGCGCGGGAGTTGCAGCATCGCCTCCTCCCTGCCTTGGAGAATTTGCGCACGGCTCTCGCGGCCAAAGGCGTTGAATTTTGGGACATTCTCAAAATCGGCCGCACCCACCTCATGGATGCCACGCCCGTTCGCCTCGGGCAGGAGTTCAAAGGCTACGCACGTCAGGCCGAGCTCGGCGTGGACCGTGTGCACAAAGCTCTCAACGGCCTCATGGAGCTTCCTCTCGGCGGCACCGCCGTCGGCACCGGTTTGAACAGCCATCCGGACATGCCGGCGCAGGCCATCGCCCTGCTCGCGGAAAAAACCGGCCTGCCATTTCGCCGTGCGCAAAATCACTTCGAAGCCCAGTCAGCCAAAGACGCGCTCGTGGAGGCCAGCGGCCAGCTCAAGACCATCGCCACCAGCTTGTACAAGATCGCCAACGACATCCGCTGGCTCAGTTCCGGCCCGCAGTGCGCCATCGGCGAGATCATCCTTCCCGCCACCCAGCCCGGCAGCTCCATCATGCCCGGCAAAGTGAACCCCGTCATGTGCGAGAGCCTCATGCAGGTCTGCGCCCGCGTCATGGGAAATGACACCACCGTCACCTGGTGCGCCGCCAATGGGAACCTCGAGCTCAACGTCATGATGCCCGCTCTCGCCGCCGCGCTGCTTGAAAGCATCGAACTCCTCACCAACGCCACCACCCTCTTCGCCACGCGTTGCGTCAGCGGCATCATCGCCAATCACGAGCGCTGCACCAATTTCATCGAGCACAGCCTCGCCATGGTCACCGGCCTCAACTCCAAAATCGGTTACGACAAAGCCGCCGAAATCGCCAAACAAAGCGCCAAAACAGGCACCCCCGTCCGCCAGCTTTGCCTCGATCGCCTCCAAGACCTCGGCATCACCGAAGCTGAGCTGAACGAAGCCCTCGACCCCGCCAACATGACCACTCCCAATCCAGCCATGGTCGGCGGCGGAGGCGGATAAAAATCAGAAATCTGAACTCTGGGAAATATTTCTACCCCTGATCTTTCTACCTTTTTTCCGGGATCGTTTCACGCCGGCAAAGGCACTCCCAGACCCACATCCTCAGCAGGCGCCTCCGCTTGAGTCACCTTCACGGCACGCATTTGCGGCGCTGGCACACTCGGAATGATCACCACCGGCCTCTGAGCGTTCCGGATGATCCCTTCTGTCACGCTGCCCACAATCAGATGATACAGCGAGCCATGGCCATGCGATCCCATCACAATGACATCTGGATCGATGCTCCCGATTTGTTCCAGCAGCGTCTCCTGCAGCGGTCCTCCATGCACCTCCGCAGATGCATGAACTCCTTGCTCGATCAAATCGTTGCGCATGATTGAGAGCTCCTTCTGTCTCGCATCAAACACATCGGGCGGCACGGCCGGAGGTTCGAAGTCCACCACCAGCGGTTCCGGCGGCACCACATGCATCAGCACCACTTCACTGTCGAAAGCCTTGGCCAGAGACTTGGCATGGTCGAGAACCCTCGAGCTGACGTCGGAAAAATCGATGAGCGCAAGAACGGTGTTCATAACATCAAGGGGTGGTTGTTTCGCCAGTTCGGCTCCCCAGAAAGAATACGTGTTTCACGTCCTGGCCAGTTGGGCTGAAAACGGCATTCTCGCCCAAGATCACACCTCGTACCATGCCACATCCGTCTTCACCGGTTTCAGCTTCGCCACGGCTTGAAATGCCTCGCTCGAGCGCACCGCCCTTTCAAATTCATTCGCTCCGTCCGGCGTGGTGCACAGGCGCGTCCCATGCTCCAGCGCCTGAAGGTCCGGGGAAGGGGAGTAGTACAGCGTCAGAGACAGCTGGCTCATGCCATCCTCATCTTCATTTCCGGGTTCCATAAAATGCCGGGTGAACTCCAGTTGAAAGCCCGGCACCGGTCCCTCCTCATGCATGCCCCACTCGCACAGCAGCGTGTCTCCCTCCTCCTCATCCAGCACGCAGTCCTCCGCACGCACATTTCGGTAGAAGGCCGTCATCTGCTCCAGCGCCCCCTCGGCACCGAGGCTCTCCACCGTCTTTCCGGAGGCGGTGACGGCGGCTTGAAACTTCGAGGCTGAATCCGCAGGGTGCATGGTTCAGCAAACAGATCGTCTCCGTCTTCTGTTCTGGCCGCATGAGAAAACCGCATAATCTGTCACTTTTCGCAAACGCCTCGCCGCCAGGCGCTGTCTTTACCACAGCTGCATGATTCCTTACCGCCACCTTCAAGCTGCCGCCTTTCTTCCACCTTGGTGGCTGGCGTCTCTGTTCCTGCTCAGCTGCGGCGTGGTGTTGCGCGCAGACTGGCGCGATGACATCGGCTACACCCAGCTGGCCGCCGAACTCGGAGCGGCCATGCCCACCGGCGCGGGCATCATCCTGCTGGATTCCGAGGCCAATGACCAGACCTCGCCGCCCAATTACCTGCCCCAGGCCGGCGGCCCGGGTACTTTCGTGGGCGCAGACACTTACGCTGGCAAAACGTTTACCGCCGGCTCCGGGGCGGGCGTGGTGCTCAGCCACGCGCAGTCCGTGGCCTACTACTTTTATGCCAATGGCACCGGCGTCGCACAAGGCGCCACGGACATCCGCATGTACACGGCAAACGATTTCCTCACCGGCCTCTATTCAGCCACGGGACCGACGGATTTCGGGGCGCGCGTGCAGAATCACAGCTGGAAAGGCAGTGCGGATACCACCACCGATCCCCAGCTGCTGCGGAGCTTGGATCTCATGATCAATCGGGACAATCGCATCGTCTCCGTCGCGCTGGACAATAGCACCGGCGCCATCCCGCCCCTTCTGGGAAACAATTACCACGCCCTCACCGCCGGAGTTCGCACAGGAATCCATAGCCTGGGCGGCACCAACACCGACGGCTCCGGCCGCATGAAACCCGACCTCGTCGTCAATGTCTCCGAAACCAGCTACGCCTCTCCCGCCATCGCCGGTACCGCGGCCGCCCTGCTGCAATCCGCCTCCGCCCTCGCCTCCGGCAGCGCGAATGCGCAAATGCCCCAGGTCATCAAGGCCCAGATGCTCGCCGGAGCCTCTAAGCGGAACCTCCCCCAATGGCTGCGCCAGACCGATGCTACCCCCTACGATTCCGTTTTCGGTGCTGGAGAACTGAACATCCGCAATGCCTACTATATTCAGCAGGCCGGCCAGCACACCTATTCCACCATCACCGAGTCTCCCTCCCGTGGCTGGGACTACGCCACCACCAATGCCGCTGCCGGGCGCAGTTACTTCTTCAGCATCCCTGCCGGGCGCTACGGCACCACCTTCTCCGCCGCGCTGACCTGGCACCGCAAGGTCTCAGGCTTTCCTCGCGCCTACAGCAGCACCCTTGCAGACCTGAACCTGAAACTCTACGCCTCCACCGGCCTCACCCCAGGGACCACGCCGCTCTACTCCTCCACCAGCAGCGTGGACAATGTGGAGCACCTGTTTTGCTACAATCTGCCGCCTGGGCAGTACATGCTCGCCGTCTCCACGACCAGCGCCAGCAGCGTTTCCTACGGTCTCGCCTGGGACACCCAGCTCGGCCTCGGCCCCGCTGTGTCACCGCGCCTCAGCGGCGGCCAGCTGTTTCTGGATCTCTCCGGCCTCGATCCCCAGATTAGCTACACCCTCGAAAGCACGCCCAATCTCGCGACTCCCACTTGGACGACCGAGCAGACCATTCGCACCGCAGACACCACGGCCTCCTTCACCTACACTTGGCAGAAACCCACCGCCCCCCAGGGCAGCTGCTTCTACCGCCTCCGCTGGACGCCGGTGCGCTAAAAAGAAAGCATCGCCCGCATCCCCGTTTCATCCCGCCTCTTTTTGATCGCCTTTCCATCCGCCACGGCTCAAAATCCCGCCGCATGAGCCTCTCCTCCCCGCATCCTATCTTCGTGCTCGCCGCGCTTGGTATTGCGTCCACGGTGCTCATGCTCTTCATCGCCTTTCGCGTGCGCCGCCTTGGATTGAAGCTGCTCCTCGTGCTCATCTCTGTGCTCACGCTTGCCCCGGCAGGCCTGGTTCTGGCCTCCGCCTACCCCGAGTGGATCGACGCCCGCTACCGCAGCTACAAGACTTTCTTTGCTGACATCCAGCTCGGCATGACGCGGGACGAGGTCATGGCCGTCCAGGCCCGGCTTTACCCGGAGGGCGGCCCGCGTAAAAAGCCCAGCATCCTGGTGGAGGACGAGCGCAGCATCACCTTTTTCATGCACCCGGAGCACACCACCGAGCCCAACTGTGAAGGCATTTTCCTGGCTTTTGAAAACGGCAGGCTGAAATCCAAAACCTATTCACCTGACTGATTCTCCATGTCCCTCTGGAATCGCGTCCTGCGCATCGTCGCCATCATCGTTCTCACGCCTGTGATCTTCCTGCTCAGCTGCCAGTCCCGGCTCATTTACTTCCCGAATCCATACCGCGCCGAGTATGAAACGGCGCTCCGCAAGGCCAAAGGGGAGCGCATTCGCTACACGACCTCGCAGGGGGCGCAGACGGCCTTCTACATCCCGCCGCATTCGCCGCCTTCCTCCGGCCTGCCGCAGACCATCTGGCTCTGTTTTGCCGGAAACGGCTCCCTGGCGCTCGACTGGCTGCGCCATACACCCGGGTGGGACGTTCACCATGCCTACTTGCTGATCGACTACCCCAGCTACGGCGAGTGCGAAGGCGAGCCGACCCCCGACCGCATCCGCGAAAGTGGCAAGGCCGCCGTGGCCGCACTGGCCGCGCACCTCCAGACCACCCCGGCAGACATGCACCCGCGCCTGGCCGTGCTTGGTCATTCCCTCGGCTCTGCCGCCGCACTCATGGCCGCGGATGATCTCGATGTCCGCCGCGGCGTGCTGCTGTCTCCCTTCACCACCATGACGGACATGGGCCGCATCGTCCTCGGCTGGCCCCTCTGCCACCTGAACCGCCACCGTTTTGACAATCAAAAGGCACTTGGCCATGTCGCCGCCCGTCCGGGCGCCCGCTTCGTCATCTTTCACGGCGGGGACGATGAGGTGATCCCCGTGCGCATGGGCCGTGAGCTCTCCCAGGCCCACCCGCAGGTCGTCACCTTTCACGAGATCCCCGGCGGCCATCACAATGACCTTCTGGAAACCGACGCCCCTCTGATCGGGCGCGCCATGGAGGGCGTGGTGGCCGGCGCTCAGCCGTAAGCCACACGGCGGTTGCTTTCACGCGCCGCTGTGCTCTGATGCCTGTTCAATCCCTCATTTCCAGCCCATGTCCGCCCACTCCTCCTCTTCGGAAAACTCCTCCTCCATCTGGTCTCTCCTCAACAAGGTCATCGGTACCATTCTCGGTGGTGTCGTGCTGCTCTGGGTGCTTGCCTTTGTGGCGGAAGGCCTGGGCTCCCTGCGCCCGAAGCCGAAGGCTGAAAACCTCTCCACGGCCGCTGCCGCTCCCGCCGCCCCTGCGGCAGACCTGCCCACGCTGGAAGTCACCATCAAGCCCGACGGCCCCAGCGGCATGGCGTTCGACACCAAGGCCATCAGCGCCAAGGTGGGCCAGAAGATCAAGCTCACCCTCAACAACTCCCACCCCCTGCCTCTGCCGCACAACATTGTCGTTGGCAAAGTGGGTACCAAGGACAAGATGACCGCCATCGCCACCGCCGGCATGACCCTTGTGGACAAAGGCTTCATCCCTGACTCTCCGGACATTCTCGCCCACACCGGCCTCGTCCAGGCCACCAAGAGCGAGACCATCGAGTTCACCGTCGCCGCCGCTGGCGAGTATCCCTTCTTCTGCACCTTCCCTGGCCACTTCATGCTCATGAATGGCCTCATCACCGTGCAGTAATTTCCCCCCTCAAGTCCCACTCTTAGCAGTGATGGAGTTTTGAAGCAGGGAACCGAGCACTGCCTCTCCCTCCCCAACACTCCATCTCTCCAAGACTCCCCTCTTTCCCATGGCCGTCTCCATCAGCGTTGACTACGAAGGCGGCTTGCGCTGCCGTGCCACCCATGGCCCCTCCCAGGGTCAGTTGCTCACAGATGCCCCCGTGGACAATCACGGCAAAGGCGAGTCTTTCAGCCCCACCGACCTCGTCGCCACCGCCCTGGCCACCTGCATGGCCACCGTCATCGGCATCAAGGCCCAGCAAAAGGGTTATGACATCGCCGGCATGAAGGTCAGCGTGGAAAAGCACATGAGCGCAGACAGCCCCCGCCGCATCGTGGGACTGCCCATCACCATCGAGATCCCCCTTCCGGAAGACCACCCCGACCGCAAGCTCCTCGAAGCCACCGCCCTCGGCTGCCCCGTCCACCACAGCGTCCACCCCGACATCGACAAACCGGTGACGTTTGTGTGGAGCGGGAAGTAAAACGAACTTCCAAGGCAACTGCTAAGTTCAGGTCCTCAAGACATCTTGCTGCCGCTCGCCTGCGCTGGCAGGAAGTACGACAGGCCCTCCTGCCTGTTGGTCAGCGCTCACACCAGCCCCAACGTCGCCCCCCGCCTCAACGGCTTGACTCCTCTGGATGGAGCATACTCTGACCAGTGGCCATGCAGGCTGAGGCCGTCCGAAATGGAGTGCCAGCAGAGCTGGATGATCAGCTCTCCCTCTTCACCCAGATACTCCGAATCTTGGTTGCGCTGGGAGTGCTGCAGCCGGCGAGGACGAATGAGATGGCAGCGAAGCTGCATCTGCCCTGGGATTGTGAAAACGAAGCCGCCGAAGCCCCTCATTCTTCTTGGTAGAAGAGCTCAGCTCCGCCCGGCGCTGATTCCCAGGTCCCGCCTACCGCACCCACCGCGCCCCGCTGGAAAGCCCCACGTGCCAGTCGCGCAAATGCATGTCCGAGTAGTCCGTCTTGCCCTGCGCACCCACCATTTTGGTGCCCGTGGCACGCTTCCATGCCTGGCTGAAGCTCTCCGCCGTGTGGCAGCCCCAGCTCTGGCAGTAGGCCTTGCCGCTGAAGGCCCAGCGGCTGATCTTCCGCAGATCATGCTCATGCAGCCATGCCGTGGAGGTGGCGTACGTGTCCGAACTGTAGTCAAACATGAAGCTGAACTTGTTGGAGTGCCCGAAGTACTCAAACCCCGAAATCTTCAGCCCGCTGCGGCCTGACGCCCCGTTGTTGATGTAGTGAATCAGTTCGTCCGTGGTGCGGAACCACACCAGATGAATGTACGGGTAGGCCTTGGGCACCGACTCCACATTCGCCGTCAGGGCCTGGTGATCCGCCGCGCCGCGCCGCACATACCCATCCCGATACACCAGCCAGGTGATGCGGGTGCCTGCCGGTGCCGTGTTGTGAATCTCCTGCATGCGCACGCGTGCCGTGCGGATGAAGTTGCCCCACCAGCGGTCATGCTGCTCCCCCGGCCGGCGCAGATCCTCAAACTGCCGCACTGCGGGTCCGCCGCTGACGACGAGGTATTCAGTGTCTGCGGCAGCATTGACGGCAAAGCCAAAGGTCAGCAGGAGAAGCGTGGAGAGAAACAGGCGGGGCATGATGAAGTAAATAACAAAGCACGGCTGGCCCGTTTCTCAAAAAGATTGTCCCTTTTGATCCCGGCCTTCGGAACGATAAACGACAACAAAAAAGCGGCGGACGCAGGCAGTTACGCCGCTCCGCCGCCAGGCATGGATAAGAAGTTCCCGCAGAACTGGCTTACTTCGTCTCCACCAGTTTGAAATTCTTGAACTGCACCACCATCGGCGGGCCGGCGTGGATCTGCAGCGCCAGCAGGCCTTCCTTCGGCGCGTTGGCGGCGTCCTCGTCCGTCACATCAATGGTCTGCATGCCGTTGATGAAATGCTGCACATGGTTGCCCTTGGCCACGATGCGGTACTCGTTCCAGTCTTCGTTCTTGATGCTGGCCTGGATCGCGGCGCTGTCTCCCACGCTGCCCGTCACTTCCACCACCGCTTTTTTGCCGCCATCCGCCGCAGGCTTGATCACCGTCTTCTCACCACGCTTCGCCAGGATGCCGCGCCCGCGCTCTTCGTAAAGGATGCCGCTGTAGGTCTTGCCCGCTTCAAAGTCCGCCTGGTAGCCGCTGATGATCGGGCCGTTCTCTCCCGCTGGCAGTTCCTTGCTCCGATACTGCAGACCGGAGTTTCCTTTTTCGATGCGGTATTGAAACGTCAGCTCAAAGTCGCTCACCGTGCCGCCCTTCCACACCAGGAAGGTGTTGTGCTTCAGAATGCTTTTCACCGGAGCGTCCGGCTTGGCCGGGTCAGCGGGAGCTGCCGGCGTCTTGCCGGTGATCGTGCCATCCACCACGCTCCACAGCTCCTTGTTGCCTTCCCATCCGGTCAGGTCCTTGCCATTGAAGATTTCCTTCTCCCCTGCGGTGGCAAAGGAAAGTGCGGTGAAAAAAGCGGCGAGAGCGAGGTGCAGTTTCATGATTGGGTTGGAATGGATTGAATCAATCGGGCGAAGCTTTACGCCCACCCCCGCACTTGTCTATCGCTTTGGCGCTGCGGAACGGGCGCGCGCAAAATAGAGCGTGGAATTGGAATGCTGCGTTCTTTGGCTCGTTTCTGTCCTTCAAGTCCTCACGAATGCCCCACCGCCTTCGTAGAGCGCTTCATGCGCGAGCTCCATCACTCCGCTGCATCCCACGAATCCCGCTTGCTGTTTCCTTCCGTCATGATACCACCGCGGAAGCATGAAACTGCCGCGCCTCTTCTCCTCCCCCACGCTCTGGCGCTTTCTAGTCCTGCTCTGGTTCGGCACCCTTTACTGGCTCTCCTCCCAGAGCCATCTGCCTTCTCCCGCGACTTTCGAAGGCGTGGACAAGTTCGAACACGCGATCTTTTTTTCCGCCGGCGGCATGTGCTTCCTCCTCGGCCTGCGTCTCGCCGGTTTTGCCCGGTCCACCCGCATCGCCATCCTCGCTTCCGTCCTGTTCTGCGCCGCCGTCGGCGGCTTTGACGAATGGCACCAGCTCCACACCCCCGGCCGCAGTGGCGGCGATGTCTGGGACTGGATCGCCGACCTCTGCGGCGGCTTCCTCGGCGCCTTCCTCGCCATGGCCGTCCAGAAATGCCTTCCCAGACGCCAGATCGAGGCGTGACGTTACCGAGGCCTTCGACGGACGGACCATCGCCCCTCAGGCTTCACCCTCGCGGGTGGCCGGCACGGATTTCAGCCAGCACCTCCTCTAGTTGGGCGAGATTCAGCGGCTTGGTCAGGTGCCTGAAATATCCGGCCACGTTCGATCTGCGGACGTCGCTTTCGGCACCGTATCCCGTCAGCGCGATGGCAGGCAGGCCGGGGCGCAGGCGGTGAATCTGCCGCAGCAGTTCGTGGCCGTCCGTATCCGGCAGGCCCAAATCGCAGATCATGAGGTCAAACTCCTGGCTGGCGGCGCACGCGCAGGCCTGCTGCCCTGTCGTCGCTGTGGTGACGTCGTACTGCCTCCGGGTGAGCAGCCGCTCCAGCACGTCCCGGCTCGGCTCATGGTCCTCCACGATGAGAATGCGCAGGCGTCCGGCAGGCGTTTTGTCTTCGTCCACGCCGCATGCCTGCGCGTCGCGTGCCTCGCCCGCTGCAGGGGCTGGCGGGCCTGCGTCTCCTGGCGTTCCCGGGGCCTCCTGCAGCAGCACAGGTATCTCGATGGTAAAGCAGGCTCCCTGGTTTGCTCCCGCGCTGCTGGCCTGGATCTCGCCTTCGTGCATCTGCATGATGCGCTGGGAGATCGCCAGCCCCAGCCCCAATCCGCCAAAAAGATGGGTGCCTTCGCGCTCCAGATTCGCGCCTTGCGCAAAAGCTTCAAAGATCCCGGGCAGATCAGAAGGCGGAATGCCAATGCCGCTGTCCTGCACGCGCACGCAGATGCGGCCGCCATCGTCAGTGTTGCTGCTTTCGATGCGGATGCTTCCGCCGCGGGGCGTGAACTTGACCGCGTTTTTCAGGACGTTCCAAAACAACTGCTGCAGCCGCACCGGGTCTGCCCACACGCGTGCATGCCCGGCCTCCAGCGCCCAGTGAATGCGGATCTCCTTTCCCATCGCGTCGGCATGCACCTTGTTCTCCGCATCATGCAGGATCGCGTGCAGGTCTGCGGCGGCCAGGTCCAGCTTCAGCTTGCCGCGGGTGATCCGCGTCACGTCCAGCAGGTCGTCGATGAGGCGCGCCTCCAGCTCAATGTTTTTGCGCACGCTCTCAAAATCCTCCCGCACCTCCGGCGGGTAGGCGGGGTTGCCCGCGCCGTCGCTCGCCAGCAGCAGCACAGGATTGAGCGGAGTGCGCAGCTCGTGGGAGAGCGCCGCCAGAAAATCATCCTTCGCATTTGAGGCTGCCAGCGCCTGGTCGCGCGCCTCCCGCAGCGCCTCGTTCATTTCGCGCTCTGCGCTCCACCGTTCATGCTGCTGCTGCTCCCGGAGGAGCTGCTCCGTCTTGCGTGCCGTGATGTCCACCAGCACGCCCGCCAGCTGCACGGGCTGCCGTTGCTCATCGCGCATCAGCGTGCCACGCGCCATCACCCAGCGCTCCGTCCCGCCGGCGGCCGTCAGGCGGTATTCAGATTCATAGCGGCGGTCCTGCTCCACCGCTGCCACGATGTCGCGGCGCACTCGCTCACGGTCATCCGGATGCATCGCACTGGCGTAAACGGCCAGCGGCCCGCCTGCGGCATCCTCGGCGGAGACGCCGAAAATCTCCGCACACGCAGCATCGGCAAACACCCGGTCTCGGGCAATGTCCCACGACCACGTGGCGATGGCGCCCGCATCCAGCGCCGCCTCCAGCTTCGTCTGCACTTCCGAAAGCTGAAACTGCGTGCGTTTGACAGACTCCAAGGTGTAGAGAGCTTCCACCGCCACAGAGGTAAACTGGCACAGCCCCTCGATCAGCCGCGCATCCTCCGCATCAAACGCGGGCGTCACGTGGTGGGACACCACCCACATCGTGCCGATCGCCCTGCCTTGGCGGAAAAACGGCACCAGCAGCACCTCTGTCAGCGGCACTCCCAGCCCTTCCGCATAGGGGTAGTGGCGCACCAGGTGCTTCATCAGCTGCGCCTGCTTTCTCTCCACCGTCACGCCGCAGGGGCTGAAGACACGCGGCATCGTTCCTCCCAGAAAACAGCTCATTTCACCTGCCACCGCACGCCAGCGAAAGATCTCCTTGCCATCCTCCACCTCCTCCAGGCTGATCCCCGCCGATCCTGCCCGGCACAGGCGCATCGTTCGTTCCACCAGCTTTTGCAGCACCGTCCGCGGATCCTCCGTCAGGTGGCTGGCCAGTTCCCGCAGCGTGGCGTTCTCCACAGCAAGATCTGGCTCGCGCGAGGGCCGGCTCTTCAATTCCTCCGTCACCAGCACCTCCGCCAGCGGGCAGGCAGGTTGGAACAGGGAAGATGCCTCATCAGGAGACGCGGCAGAAGAATGCGAAGGCTCGGTCACGAGAAAAGGTGCGTCATAAAACTCGTTATCCGACTGAGATGCAATCGAATAATCACCCGCCCTTCGCCCGCCCTCCAGGCTTCTGCAGGATCACTTCAGCGGAAACGCCCACATCAGCAGCGCCGTCAGAAACACATTCGCCAGCGCCAGCTCGAAGAACACCTTCCAGCCCAGCGCCATCAGCTGGTCAAAGCGGAAGCGCGGCAGCGTCCAGCGGATCACGATGAAGAAGACGATGAAGGCGAACACCTTGGCAAAGAACGTCGCAATGTGCAGCAGTCCGGTGTACAGCGGCGTCGTGCCCGGTGTGTAGTGGAACTGCAGGCCCGTCAGCTTCGAAAGCTCCGGCCCAAACGGGATGCTCCACCCGCCGAGGAACAGCGTCACCGCCATGCCCGAGCCGATGATCATCGCCGCATACTCACCCATGAAGAACAGCGCAAACTTCATCGAGCTGTATTCCGTGTGGTAGCCTGCGACGAGTTCCGTTTCGCACTCCGCCAGGTCAAACGGCAGACGGTTCGTCTCCGCAAACATCGAGACCGTGAAGATCACAAACGAGATCACGATCGGAATCAGCAGCACCCAGCGGGACAGGCTCAGGCCCTCGCCCCACAGCGGCAGCAGCAGCCAGCCGTTCGCATCTTGAAACGCGGACATCTTCGTCAGGTTCAGCTCGCCGAAAATCATCAGTACCGGGATGATCGAAAGCCCCAGCGACATTTCATACGAGATCATCTGCGCACTCGCGCGCACACCGCCCAGGAAGGGATACTTCGAGTTCGAAGCCCAGCCCGCCAGCACAATGCCATACACACCGATCGAAGCGATGGCGAAGGTGAAAAGCGGCCCCACGCTCAGGTCTGCGATCACCAGCTTGATCGGTTCCACGATTCCAAAAGAAGTCAGGTTCAGCTCGCTGCCAAACGGCAGCACCACGCACGTCAGCAGCGCCGGCACCACCGTCATGCACGGGGCCAGCCAGTAGTAAAACTTGCGCACATGCGCCGGCACAAAGTCCTCCTTCAGGATGAACTTCAGGCCGTCCGCCGCCGCCTGCGCCAGACCACCGATGCCAAAGGGCTGCCAGTCTTTCTTGAACCCAAACAGCGTCAGCGGCACTCCCACACGGTTCGGACCCACGCGGTCCTGGATCACGGCCGAGATGCGTCGCTCAAAATAAACGGCGATCGAGACCAGCGGCAGGATGACAAGGAAGGTCAAAAACACGATCTTTCCCACCGAGATGGAGAGCGCAAGGAGATCGTAAGTGGCGAGCAGGGGAGTGGACATCGGCACCTCGATTATCAGGACGCAGCGAGGGGCGGCAACCGCAATTTGTGAAAAATTTCACAAAGTCCTTCCCACCTCCTTTCCGACCACCATTTCCTATCGCCTGGTCTTCCCAATCTCCTTCGATGCCTCCCCATCCAACGGCGCGATATGCTCCGCGATCCGAAAGATCGCCAAAATCAGCTCCACCGCCACGCGTGCGACGATGAGGTAGAGCAAAAAGGCCAGCGGTGCCGTGACGAAGCCCCAGAAGCCGCTGAACATCCACACACCCGCATAAAAAAGCGCCGCCAGCAGGCTCAGCACATACAGCATCCGCACCAGGTGCGGCGTCACGTAGCGCTTGAAGGACAGGTCCAGCACCAGGTCCAGCACGGCGCGGATCTGCTGCCACAGGCTGGAAAGCGCGGAACTTGAGGGGGGCTCGGCATTCATGTTCTGCAACCTAGGCTCCCCCTCGGTGGGCGCAACTTGGCAAATAAATGCCTGCAAATGGGAACCTTGTGGCGGCGTTGGAATACTGGTTGCGCGTTTTCACATCCGCAGCCAGAATCCGCGCCTCTTTTTCCGCCCTGTGGCCAGGTGCCCTAAGAGAGATGTCCCTCGACTAAACCAACACCGCCAAAGTCATGCCTGCGAAATCCAAGAAACCCGCAGTTAAGAAGTCCGCCTCCAAGCCCGCGAAAAAACTTCCGGTCAAAGCGGTGAAGTCGAAGTCAAAGCCAGCTCCCGCCAAAGCCGTCAAAACGGCCAAGAAACCCCTCCCAAAAAAAGCGGCGCCCTCAAAGCCCGCTCCTAAGAAACCCTCCCCCAAGCCTGTGAAGAAACCCGCTCCGAAAAAAGCCCCCGCCAAGCAGCCCGCCCCCGCAAAAAAAGCCGCCGCCAAGGCAGCACCCGCTTCAGCTCCCGCTAAAAAGTCCGCCGCTCCTGCCAAGGCGGAGAAACCCGCCGCCAAGGCCGCTCCAGCACCAGCACCAGCCCCCGCCCCTGCAAAAGCGGCCGCTCCTGCTCCAGCCCCGGCTCCGGCCCCCGCCCCTGCAAAGCCCGCCAAGCCCTCTTCCAAGACCGCTCCCGTGCCCCTGGCTCCCAAAGGCCGCATTTCCGGCTCCACCGCCGGCACCCCTCGCTCCCGCCTCAATCGTGAGGAAGAAGGCATCACCATCGAGATCGCCAAAGGCCCGGTCAAGATGACCCCCTTCCTCAAGAAGCAGAAGCAGCGCCTCGTCGAGCTTCGCGATGCCTACCTCAATTCCATCGAAGGCGTCGCCAGCGAGACCATCCGCAATGAAAATGGCGACTCCTCCGCTTTCGGCATGCATCAGGCAGACGCTGGCAGCGACGCTTATGACCGCGACTTCGCCCTCAGCCTCCTCGGCAAGGAGCAGGACGCCCTCTATGAGATCAATGAGGCCCTCAAGCGCATCGAGACCGGCACCTACGGCGTCTGCGAAGGCACCGGCACCCAGATTCCGGAAGAGCGCCTCGAGGCCATGCCCTTCGCCCGCTTCTCCGTCGCCTACCAGGAAAAGATCGAGCGCAGCCAGATGAGCGGCCGCTGGAGCCGCCCAGTCCACTCCCTCTTTGGCCTCGACAATGCAGACGACGCCGCCGACGACGACAAGGACGAAGATGACACCGCTCCGAGCTCTTCCAGCAACAACTCTGGCGAATCGCTTGACTTCTCCAAGGAATAACCTAGCCTCCGCGCCCCAAATTTATGCCGCGAGAAATCATCACCCTTGAATGCACCGAAGCGAAAGCCGCCGGTATGCCCCCCTCCCGCTACGTGACTACGCGGAATAAGAAGAGCGTCCGCACCCCCGGTCGTCTTGAGAAGGTGAAGTTCAATCCCTTCATGAAGAAGCGCACCCTTCACCGCGAAACCCGCTAATTTTTTACCCCAGACTGCCATGCAACCGAAGACCAAAGAACGCATGTCCAACTTCCGCCGCGCCAATCGCAAGATGCCGCGCCGCCGTGTGGACATCCCGGTGGAGAAGATCCTCTACACCAACCCCGAGCTGCTCGCCCGTTTCACCACGGAATCCGGCAAGCTCATCCCCCGCCGCATCACCGGTCTTCCTGCCTGGCTGCATCGCAAAGTCGTCCGTGAGATCAAGCGCTCCCGCGCTGTGAACCTCATGGCCTGATTTGCTCCGCCCCTGATGGGTTTCTTTTGATCCGCTTCCCACTGTTGCATCTTGCGGCAGTGGGAAGTTTCATTTCCAGCCATGTCCGCCCTTACCGACACTCAGAACGAACGCGATGAACGCCGCCTGCCCATCGACCGCGTCGGCGTGCGCAGCCTGCGCTTCCCGTTGAGCATCCGCGACCGCGACTCCGCCGTTCAGCACACCGTCGCCACCGTCTCACTCGCTGTTGATCTCCCGCATCACTTCAAAGGCACCCACATGAGCCGCTTTGTGGAGGTGCTTCATGCCCACGGCAAGGAGCTCACCGTCTCCAACATCGTCGCCATGCCGCGCGAGCTCATGAAAAAGCTCCACGCCGACAAAGCCCACGTGGAGATGAAGTTCCCCTATTTCCGCGCCAAAAAAGCCCCCGTCTCCGGCGCCGAAGGCCTGCTGGACTACGGCGTCATCTTTGAAGTAAACACCGACAAGGCCACCACCGACTTCGTCCTCACCGTCGAAGTCCCCGTCACCACCCTCTGCCCCTGCTCCAAGGCCATCAGCGCCCGCGGTGCGCACAATCAGCGCGGCACCGTCACCCTCGCCGTTCGCTTCAGCGACCCCGTCTGGATCGAAGACCTCCTTGAACTCGTCGAGTCCAGCGCCAGCAGCGAATTGTATAGCCTGCTCAAGCGCCCCGACGAAAAGCACGTCACCGAAGCCGCCTACGACAATCCCGTTTTCGTCGAAGACCTCGTGCGCAACATTGCCGTCAAGGCCAAGGCCCATCCCCGCATCACCTGGTTCCGCGTCGAGGCAGAAAACTACGAGTCCATCCACAATCACAACGCCTGGGCGATGATTGAAAGCGGGCCGGCTCCTTCGGCGAAGGCGTGAGATGTCTTCGTCCGTTCAACGAGTTTTCATGCGCCAAGAAATTGCAAACTGAGAACTGAAAATTGAAAACTGAAAATTAACCTGAGCCTAAACCGCTCGCGTTTCGCCACAACTCACCGCATCACCCCTCGCCTCTGGAACAATTTAAAATTTTCAGTTCTCAGTTCCCAGTTTTCAGTCCCTCTTCGCTCCCGCCATCCCCATGTCCTCCTACGTCACCGCCGTCCTTCCCACCGACCAGCCCCCGCTCATGCACCAGGCGGTCGAGGAAGCCGTGCGCCTGCTGCGCGAGGGCGAAGTCGTCGCCCTGCCCACGGAAACCGTCTATGGCCTCGCCGCCAATGCGCTCGATGCCGCCGCCGTGGCCAAAATCTTCGAGGCCAAGGAGCGCCCCACCTTTGATCCCCTCATCGTCCACCTCGCCAGCAAAGAGCAGATCGATCGTGTCGCAGACGTCCCACCGGAGATCGCCCCCACACTGAAGAAACTTGTCGAGCGCTTCTGGCCCGGCCCCCTCACCATCCTTCTGCCAAAGAAGCCCTGCGTCCCCGATCTCGTCACCGCCGGTCTGCCCACCGTCGCCGTGCGCGTCAGCTCCAATCCCTTTTTCCGCCGCGTCATCAGCGCGCTGGACAAGCCCCTCGCCGCTCCCAGCGCCAACCGCTTCGGCTCCATCAGCCCCACCTCCGCCAGCGCCGTGCTGGCCGAGTTGGACGGCCGCATCCACCTCATCGTCGATGCCGGCGCCTGCATGTTCGGCCTCGAGTCCACCATCATCAAGATCGAGCCCGGCAGCCCCAAGATGTTCATCGACATCGTCCGCCCCGGCCCCATCACGCCCGAAGATTTGAAAGCCTACGGCAAAGTGCGCCACGTCTCCCGCACCGTCGTCGATGAAGCCACCGCCGCCCCCGGCCAGCTCGCCTCTCACTACGCGCCGAAAACACCCCTCCGCCTCCTCGAGCGCCCCGAAGACTTCATCCCCGAAGAAGGCAAGCGCTACGCCCTCATGAGCTACCGCGGCGAAGAAAAAGACGGCTACCTCAATCTCTGCGACTGGGAGGAAGTCATGATGCTCAGCCCCGGCAACGGCAAGCTCCCCGAAGCCGCCGTCCGCTTCTTCTACGTCCTCCGCGCCCTCGACAAGCTCGGCGTCGATGAAATCATTGCAGAACCGTTGCATGAACACGGCATGGGAATCGCCATGATGGACAAGCTCCGCCGCGCCTCCCGCCGCCTGTAGCGCAACCGTCCCTCTCTTCAACAGCTTCGATGATTTCACGCCGCATCCTGGTTTCTGCCAAAAGGTCTGGCGCAAAACGAGCGCGACAGCGTCTTGGAGTGCGGTGGCAGAGATGCACGGCGCAAGCCTGCATCGGCGACACCGCCTTCGCGGGGTATCGCATCTCCTTCGGCCCATCACGCCGTTCGGCCTGCGAAAGCGGCGTGGCGCTACGCTTCCCGCCGCACTCCAAGAC
The DNA here is from genome assembly GCF_044226605.1 of Prosthecobacter sp. GTDB lineage: Bacteria > Verrucomicrobiota > Verrucomicrobiia > Verrucomicrobiales > Verrucomicrobiaceae > Prosthecobacter. Next base: position 59,175 of record NZ_JBGAGS010000016.1, read on the forward strand.
GCTCCGCTCCCCCGTTTACCCTGGAGTTTTGCAACCAACGCCAGCGTCTTGAATCACCCGCGCATCACTCATTTAAGCCCTCATGAATGAAACATCTCCATCAGGCTCAGTGACCGAAAAAAAGCCCGACGGCAACTCCCAGGCCCGCTCCACCGGCATCGTCTCCATCGCCATCCTCTGCAGCCGCGTCCTCGGCCTCGTCCGCGACCAGCTTCTCAATGGCTTCTTCGGCTCCGCCTTCACCGGCATCTTCACCGCCGCCTTCCGCACGCCCAACATGCTGCGCGATCTCTTCGCCGAAGGCGCCCTCTCCACCGCCTTCGTCACCACCTTCTCCAAAAAGATGAAGACCGAGGGCGACGAAGCCGCCTGGGTGCTCGGCCGCAAGATGATCTCCCTCTCCATGTGGTTCATGACCCTCGTCGCCATCGCCGGCGTCGCGCTCGCCCCCATCCTCTTCCGGATTCTCACTCCCGGCCTGAGCGAGGAGGCCAAGGTCCTCGGCACCTGGCTCGCCCAGATCATGTACCCCTTCATCGCTCTCGTCTCCGTCACCGCGCTGGTCATGGGCATGCTGAACTCCAAGAAAGTCTTCTTCATCCCCGCCGTCGCCTCCGCCTTCTTCAATCTCGGCTGCATCGTCGGTGGCGTCGTCCTCGCCTGGATCATCGATCCCGGCTTCCGCCATGGTCACGTCAGCGAGAAAGGCCTCACCGGATTCGCCATCGGCACTCTCATCGGCGGCGTCCTTCAGCTCGCCGTTCAGCTCCCATCGCTCCACCGTGTCGGCTTTCGCTTCCGCTTTGACTTCGGCTGCAAAGACCCCGCCGTGAAGGAAGTGCTGCACCTCATGTGGCCCTCCATGCTCGCCGCCAGCGGCACCCAGGTCGCTGTCCTGCTCAACTCCATCTTCGCCTCCTTCACCGCAGGCCATGAAAAATCCCTCGCCTGGCTCGCCAATGCCCAGCGCTTGCAGCAGCTCCCGCTCGGCCTCTTCGGCGTCGCCGTCGCCACCGTCACGCTGCCCATGCTCTCACGCCTCGCCACCGAGGGCATGACGCCCGCCTTCCGCGGTGCCCTCGCCAAAGGCCTGCGCCTCGTGCTCTTCCTCACGCTGCCCTGCGCCGTCGGCCTCACACTCCTCTCGCAGGAGATCATCTCCGTCATTTTCGAGCACGGAAAATTCACCGCCGCAGATGTGCAAAACACCGCAGCCCCGCTCCAGGCCTACGCCTTCGGCCTCATCTTCTACGCCGCCATCAAAGTCCTGCAGCCTGCCTTCTACACCATCAATCGCCGCTTCATTCCCATGGTCGTCAGCATTGGCGTCATCGTCTTCACCGCCACGGTGAACTCCATCACCGTCTTCGTCTTCCACTGGGACCACACCGCCCTCGCCTGGGCCACCGCCGTCGGCCTCTCGCTCAATTTCCTCACCCTCTACCTCTGCATGCGCAAGTTCGCCTCCGGCCTCGAAACACACTCGCTCATTCAGTCGCTGCTGCGTCTCATCATCGGCGTGCTCGTCATGTCCGCCGTCTGCCTGCTGGCCAAATTCACCATCATGTCCGGCTGGTCCCACCTGAACTTCCTGCTGCGCTGCGCCGCTCTTGCCGCCAGCATTGCCGCCGCCGCCATCGCCTATTTCACCGTCACCAAAAAACTCAAGGTCGAGGAATCCGGCGAATTTCTTTCGTTGCTAGGCCGCCGCTTTGGCAAAAGGTAGGCACCCATGCCGCTCCAACGCTTCTGGCTCCAGATCGCCGCCTTTCTCGCCCTCGTCTGGGCCGGCGTTGGCATCGTCATGTGGTCCACCGAGGACTATGTGTTCTCATCGGAAAAGACCCTCGCCCTCATGGAGAACGCCCCGTGGCTCGCCGATGAGAAACTCGCAGAGTCCAAACGCCAGGCCTACCTCGACAAGGTCATCGCCGCTTACCTAAAGCTCGACTTCAACCAGCGCAATGACATGCGCGAAGACGGCCTCGAAATCATGGAGCGCTTTTCCAAATCGCTCACCTTCGAAGAAAAGAGCGACTACGTAAACCGCACCGTCGGAGAAAACTTCAAGGCCGTCATGAAAGGCCTCGAAAAACTTCCCCCCGAAGACCGCCGCCGCCTCGCCGGCACCATCCAGCGCGAGATGAAAAAGAAGGCCGGCAAAGATTCTGAAATCCAGCTCCTGCTCGATCAGACGCCCGCCGATTTTGAAAAAAGCCTCATCAAAGACGCAGGCCTCTTCTTCAAAGAAGCCCCCCTCTCCGCCAAACTCGAAATGGCCCCCATGTTCGAAGCCATGCAAGGCCGCATGCAAGGCATGCGCATGCGCTAGCGTGTTTGAAAACCTGGGAATACAGCCAACGTCCATGTTCCCGCACAGCGCAGCGCTCCGGGCGTAGGTTGGGTGTGTTTGGCGTCGAAGGCGTTTCAATACTCCCCAACATCCTCCGCCAAACCACCCGACTGCGAGTACGTCCGTACGCCATGAGGCCTGCCGCACGCCGGCAGCCTCCCCTGGGAGCGCGGCACTCCGATGCCGCTGCGCTCCGCTCTCGCACGACGCTCCGCACCTGCCCATGAAGACCTGTTCCTACAACCTTGAGCAGCCATTGGGGATGTCCCCATCTCCCTCCGGCAATTCACAATTCCCAGTTTTCAGTTCTCAGTTTACAATTCAATCGCAATCGCCTCCCACACCGGCCCCCGCCTCGCTCTACAGCATTGCCACCCGCCCGCGCCCCTGATATTCCTCCATTAATGTTTCTAAAAAAACTCTTCGGAAAATCAGAGCCCGCCAGCAAACCTCTCCCCATCCCTCCCGGCGCTCCCTACACCGCTCGCGTCGCCACCTTCTGGGAATGGTTCGCCACCAACGCCACCGCCCTCGATGCCATGATGGATCATCGGGACCAGACCGCTCTGGTGGATCTCATGAACCGCACCGTGGACGTCCTCACACCCGAGCGCCTGGACTGGTGCTTCGAGCCAGGCGCCAATGGTGCCAAGCACAGCTTCGTGCTCACCTCCGCAGGCAATCCCCATCGCCGCCAGCTCGTGGACTACTGGCTTGAGCAAGCCCCCGCCATCCCCGGCTGGTCCTTTTTCGCCGCCAAACAGCCCGTCCCGGAACTGGAGACCTTCAAGATCAACACCGGCGGCTTCTCCATCGCGGCCACCGAGACCTGGGTCTCTCCCGAGTTCGATGAAGACGAAGAAAAATTCCGCCTCTGGCTTTGGCACCCCGCCTTCGCCTCCATGCCCCAGCAGGCCAGCACCATCGGCTTTCTCATGCTCGATGCCGTGCTGGGCGAGGATGTCGCCTCCACCTTCGTCGGCGGTTTGGCCACGAGAAACGACCGCCTGCAAACCGCCATGCCGCTCACCGAGCTGCGCGAGTTCATCCACGCGGAGGTGGCTCAGCGCGGCTGGCAGAACCGCGTCGGCGCGCAGCGGATCGTCCGCGCAGAAATCCCCGAGGTTCCCGCGCCTCCCTACGACATCGGCCAGTTCGTCACCGGCCTGCCCGACATCATCTCCGAGATGCTCGGAGACAGTCTCGATGAGCACGATCCCTTGGAACAATCCGGAGCCGCCTACTACTTCATCCGCATCCTCCACGGCGGCAGTGTCGGCGACGAAATGAAAGCCTTCCGCGACACCCTCGACAACGTGCTCGCTACATCCGGCGCGGGCCACCGCGTCGGCTTCGGCGTCGGTCCCGAAGCCTGCTTCTACTTCGTCACCGCCTTCGATCCCGCCGCCATTCTCCCGCTGCTTCTCGACCTCCTCGTCCAGCACCACGCCCCTCGCGGCTCCGCCATCTACCCCTGCTCCCGCGCCTACGGCACCGGCCCCATCCTCCCCGCCCTAAAGTAGCCTTGTTCCTGCAGAACAAGGACCACCTCCGCCACACCCACGCCCCCCGGTAGTCCGGTAAAAGTAGCCCAGTTGCGCCGCAACTGGACCGTCCACATCGCCCGGCTACCACTTAATACCACGATCTACGGGAAGAAGTTCAAGGCATTCCCACTGCGGGCGCCCTGCTTCACAGTTTCCAAGAAATCCGAGCCTCCACTTTCTCCTCGGATCGCCTCTCTTACATCCTTTCGCCCCCGCATCACACTAGCCCCAAAGGGGCGACCTAGCGTAGCCCAGGGCAAAGCGAGCCTAAGCGAGCGCCGCCCTGGGTCCTCATTCATCCGACAGAGAAGCAAACCCAAAACCCCGCCACACCCTTGAGGTGCCAGCAGCGTCTGCATGGCGCTTCGCCGCATGCCGCCTCCTCTGAAGTCGCGGTCCCATACGAGCACCCCACCCCGCCGCCACCCTCACTTCTTCCACCCCATCGGCTGCGTCCACGCCATCTGCATCTGCCCTGGAAACGAAGGCTTCTCATACGGCTTCGAAGACGTGATCACCGCACGGAAATACAGCTCCTTGCCGCTCGGCTTCCATACAATCTCCTCGCCCTCGATCGTTGCCAGCGTCTTGCCGATGTCATCCGAGTACAGCAGCCGTGGCGGGTGCAGATCCCCCGCCACCGGCGGAGCCGGGCGCGTCGTCGCATCATAGCCCGGCAGCGTGCCGCGGATCTCCGTGCGGTACGTCACCCCCGGCTCTCCATGAATACGAATGCGCAGTTCCCCATCCTTGAAGCTCACATCATCCAGCGTCACCCCAGACGAAGCATAAAAATCCCCCGCCTTCATCGCCTTCACGATCTCAGCCGGATCCAGACTCGCCGCACGCACCATCACCCAGCCACGCCCCGGTCCGTTCTCCTCGCCATGGTATTTGTGCGAGTCATCCGTCCCCACTCCATACAGCGGTGGCGCTTTGTATTCGGTGATGCGCAGTGTGTTCGCCACATCCCAGATCTTCTCATGCCCCATGCGTGAGGCGTCGCCCGGGTAGTTGATCGTCGGGTGCCCGTTGTAGATCTCCCAGAACTGATCCTCCACCACGGCCGCCAGATCCTCTGCCGAAAGCGCCCAGCGGAAGTTCGGATGATTCACATGCGAGAGCATCGGCACTCCCAGCCGCTTCGCCTGCTCGTTCACCAGCTGCAGATTCGCCCGGATGACTTCCGGAATCGTCGCCAGGTCCTTCACCGGCGCGATCTCCTCCTGCAAATTCACCGCATTCAGATGGATCGGCAGCTTGCCAATCCCCGCCGTGATCTCCTCCGCCTGGATGATCAAAAACTTCCCCGGCTCCTCAAACTTCGGCCGGTACTCCTCCAGCTTCTTCAGCCGCACCTCCGTCACGCCATCCTTCTCACGCGTCGTCACCCACTCCTTGCCAAAGCGTTCCAGGTACTTATCCACCGTCGTCTTGCCCAGCACCCGCCGCCGTTTCTCGATCGCCGGCACGCTCATCCACACCTCCTTTGCCTGCAGCACATTGTGGTCAGAGATCGCCAGGAAATCATAGCCATGCTGCTTGTACCAGTCCGTGATCATGTCGGGGAAATCATTCCCATCGCTCCACAGCGAATGCGTATGCGTGTTCCCCTTGTACCACTTCGCCTGCTGGGCAGAAGCCGTTGAGATCAATCCGAGGGCAAGAAGGCAGAAAAGGCTGGTTCGCATCCATTCCGAACGCAGCAAACCATCAACTTCTCACTGGGAATTTCGCTATGCGCGCCTGCGTCGTGGAGTGCGGTGGCAGAGAGGCAAGGGCAGGGCACTTGCCTCGGCGACACCGCTTTCGCAAGCTATTGAATCTTCTTCGTCCTGAACCCGCCGTCCTGCCTGCGAGACGGCCTCGCACTGGGGCTTGACGCACGCACTCCTGAACTCTTCGCGCTCACGCTGGCACCACGCCCGCCTCCTCTCACTTCCCACCCCTCGGCACCACCACGATCGCATTCCGCACCGTCCAGCCCGGCTTCTCAAACTGCTCGCGTCCATCCTCACTTCGGCACCACAATCCGCTCGAAGGTCCCCCGTCCAGATTCAGCGCCCGCTGCACCTTCATCTCCGTGATGATCCCCGGTGTCAGTAGAATCTGCGCCAGTTCCCGCAATCCGACCCTGTGGCAAACTCCGATCCCCCAGCGCCCCGCTCCATCACTCAAAAGAAACGTGCGGTGATTTCGCTGATCCTGCCCTTGCATCAGCAGTGGCGCCATGTGCCCCTGATCAATCAGCCACGGACTGCACTGCACAAACTCCGCAATGTCAGCCGCATCCTGAAACTCCTTTTCCAGCACCAGCGAGGCCTTGCCCTGCCGCACCATCAGCGCACCTACCCAGCCGCCGTCTTTCTGAAATTCATCCTCGCGTTTCCCTCCGGAGATCTCCAGCCCCACCGGCTTCAGCGTATCCACATGAAAGTAGCCGCCATTGCACACCGCCAGCGCCTTCGCATCCGCGCCAATCTCATTCAGCGGCCTCGCCATCGCGCGCACTCCATTCACCGCCACCTGCATGCCGCAGTGCTTGTCATCAAAGAACACCACCCGCAGCTCTGCCTTCGTCGGGCCGCTGAGCGTCTTGATCACAAACACTGCCCCGCTTCCCAGCGCCGCCGCCTTCGACGAAGCCTCCACCCGCCACGAAGGCGTCTGCCCTGCCAGCAAAAGTGCCAGCAGGGCCAGGAGCAGCTTCTCACGGCATTTCATGGCGCATCACTGCTCCACGCGGAAAAGGTGCATCGACATGCCATTCGGGTGCAGCGCCACGTAGTTGTCCGCGCCGCTCCACTCATAAGTCTGGTTGTGCATCAGATCCGTCACCTTGAACGGCCGGCTGCCATCCAGTCCCAGCGCTCCAAGATCCAGATGCACCATGCCGATTGCCGGCTGCTGCGCATCATGGCTGATCACACACAGCATCCGGTTGCTGTAGTCCGGTGTCACCTTGCTGTAGCACAGCATCTGCGGGTGGTCCGCACCGTGGAAGCTCAGGTTGTCATACAAATGCAGCGCCGGATTATCCCTGCGTATCAGGTTCAGCGTGCGGATGAATGACGTGATGTTCCCCGGCTGGTTGTAGTCACGCTGCTTCAGCTCGTACTTCTCGCTGTTGTCATACTCTTCCTTGCCCGGGTACGGATCATTCTCACAGAGCTCGTAGCCGGAATACATCCCCCAGCAGGAGGAGAGCGTGGCCGCCAGCGCCGCGCGGATGCGGAACATCTGCGCATTCGCATTCTGCAGATGTCCCGGCAGGATGTCCGGCGTGTTCGGCCAGAAGTTCGCCCGGTAATACCAGCGCATGTCAGTTCGTGTCAGCTCGGTCGCGTACTCCGTCAGCGACTGCTTGTCCTCACGCCACGTGAAGTACGTGTAGCTCTGCGTGAATCCCACCTTGCCCAGCACCCGCATCATCTTCGGCTTGGTAAAGGCCTCCGCTAGGAACAGCACGTCCGGGTCCTTGCGCTGGATCGTGCCGATCAGCTCCTCCCAGAATGCCACCGGCTTCGTGTGCGGATTGTCCACGCGGAAAATCTTCACTCCGCGGTCCACCCAGAACTGCACCACCTCGATCAGCTCCTTCCACAGGTTGCGCCAGTCATCACAGTGGAAGTTCAGCGGGTAGATGTCCTGGTACTTCTTCGGCGGATTCTCCGCATAGCGGATGCTGCCATCCGGCCGCTTGTAAAACCACTCCGGATGATCCTTCACATACGGATGATCCGGCGAGCAGTTCAGCGCAAAATCCAGCGCGATCTCCAGCCCCCGCTTCTTCGCCTCCTTCACCAGCCACACAAAATCCTTCTCCGTGCCCAGCGCCGGCTCGATGTTGTAATGCCCGCCCGTCGGCCCGCCAATCGCCCACGGACTCCCCACGTCGCCCTCCTTCGCCGTCAGCGTATTGTTCTTGCCCTTGCGCGCCGTCACACCGATCGGATGAATCGGCGGAAAATAGATCACATCAAAGCCCATGTGCGCCGCATGGTCCAGACGACCCAGGCAGTCGCGGAAGGTTGAGTGCTTGTCACTCCGTCCCTCAGCACCGCGCGGAAAAAATTCATACCATGCCGAGAAGCGCGCACGCTCACGCTCCGCCGTCGCCTTGAGCGTGTCCGAAGTCGTCGACTGCGTGCGGTCCGGATACTGGTCCATCAGGCTCTGCATCTCGTCTGACAGCAGCACATCCATGATGTCCGCGGCCTTCATCGAGGTCAGCAGATCCGCGAAATCTTCCAGCTGCGTCCCTGCCGCCGGCACACCTGCCGCACGCGCACGTTTGCCCGCTTCGCGCAGCAGTCGCGCACCTTCCTGCGCTTCCACCGGCACATCCGGGTCCTTCGCCTGCACCCGCACCGCAAACGTCTTTTTCCACGAGCGGAACGTGTCACCCCACGCCTCCACCACATACTCCCAGCGTCCTGCCTTGGAAAAGCTGCACTGCCCCTGCCAGCGGTCATTTTCCACCAGCTTCATCGGCGCCTCAAACCACCTTCTCGACCCCGTCAGCCTCCACCGCAGCACCGCGCTCATCACATCATGTCCGTCCTTGAAAATATCACACCACACATCCAGCGGCTCATCAATCACCCGCTTCACCGGATGCCGCCCGCCATCCAGGCAGGGATAAAAATTCTCAATGACAACAGTAGGTGCGTAAGACATGGCAGGGAAGGGGGGGGTTACGATTGTTGACGGTTGTTTACAGTCGTTGACGGTAGTTTTCAAAGACCTTCCACTTCGCAGATCATACGGAGTTACGCGGGCACGCGCCTTCCCTGAGGGCGGAAACCCCAGGATGAACACCCCGTTGTCATCGAATACCCTGTCCTTTAGGTTGTTTCTGTCCTTTTTGTCCTTCAGACCGACCCTCTGCTCAACTTCATGCGCAAAGCTTGAGAAGCCCGCAAACTCACGCCAGCAGCGGCCTCAGCATGTCACAAATCTCCGGCACCCTCACAAACGGATCTTCCTTCGTCTCAAATTCCAGCGTGAACCACCCCTGATAATTCGCATCACGCATGATCTTGATCACACGCTTCACATCACTCGGCTCGCTCACGCCTTTCGCAGCGCCCTTGCGGCTGATCTCCATCTTCAGCTGCACGTTGACCGCATACGGCGCGATCTTCTCCAGATCCGCATACGGATCCTCCGTGTGGAAGTTTCCGCTGTCCAGATTGATCCCCGCCCACGGACTTTTCGCCGCCTTCACCATCTTAATGAGGTTCTCCGGCTCAGCCACAATCCCACCGTGATTTTCCAGGCCAAGAAACACACCCTTCTTCGCCGCATAATCCAGACACTCCTGATACGACTCCAGACAGTTCGCCACCGCCTGCTCCTCGCTCAGATCCTTCGGCTGCGGTCCCGCAAACACGCGGATGTGCGGCGCGCCCATGATCGCCGAGTAGTCGATCCACTTCTTCGTGTAAGCGATCTGCTCGCTCAGCTTCTCCCCCTTCGGCAGCGCAAAGTTGTTGCCCACTGCGGTGCCTGCCAGCTGCACACCACGCAGATACGCCCGGCGCTTCACCTCCAGCAGGAAGGCCTCATCCACATCCTTCGGGAAAAAGTAGCTCGTCACCTCCGCGCCCGGCACATTGTGATCACCGCACCAGTCGATGAAATCCAGAATGCTCCACTGCGCCTTGCCCTCCTTCGGCTTCTGCTCCTTGTCACGCATCCACTGGAAATACTCACGGAAGCTGTACGCCGCGACCCCCAGCTGCATGCGGCTCTTCCCCGGCCTCTTGATCGGCTCAATGGCAGGCACAGGAAGAGTGGAGACGCTGAGCGCGCCCAGACTGGTGGAAAGAAAATGACGGCGTGAGATCATGGCAGATGAAAGAACGGTTGAAGTGGACAGGATTAACAAGATTCCCACCCCATGAACAAGCTTTCTCTTTTCGTTGCCGCCCTCTTTTTCACCTCGCTGGCACAAGCCGAGCCCACCAAAGTCCGCCTCTGGCCCGAAGGCGCACCCGGCGCCAAAGGCACTGAAGATAAAGACCAGCCCTTCATCAATGTCTGGCCCGCAGCCAAGGACAAGGCCAATGGCGCCGCCTTCGTCGTCTGCCCCGGTGGCGGTTACGGCGGCCTCGCCGCGGATCACGAAGGCATCCAGGTCGCCAAATGGTTCAATGGCCTCGGCGTCTCCGCCTTCGTGCTGCACTACCGCCTCGGCAGCCAGGGCTACCATTTCCCCACGCAGCTCATCGATGTCCAGCGCGCCATCCGCCACGTGCGCGCCAATGCCAAAGAATACGGCATCGACCCCAACCGTATCGGCATCATCGGCTTCTCCGCCGGCGGCCACCTCACCTCCATGGCCGCCACCATGTTCGATGAAAAACCCGCAGGTGCCACCAATGACGCCATCGATCAGGTCAGCGCCCGCCCCGACGTCGCCGCGCCCACTTATCCCGTCATCTCCATGATCGAGGCCTTCGGCCACAAAGGCTCCCGCAAAAACCTCCTCGGCCCGAACGACAATGACGAACTCGCCAGGCACGTCAGCACCGAGACTCGCGTCACCGCCAACACCCCGCCCACCTTCATCTTCCAGACCGATGAAGACACCGTCGTCCCCGCCGAAAACGCCGTCGCCTTCTACCTCGCCTGCCGCAAAAACAAAGTCCCCGCCGAGCTCCACATCTACCGCCCCGGCCCCCACGGCGTCGGCCTCTTCCTTGGCGATCCCGTCCTCGGCACCTGGTCCATGCATCTGCGCGACTGGCTCCGCAATCAAGGCTTCCTCAAGCCCATGAAACGCACCGCCATCAACGGCAAAGTCACCATCAATGGCAAGCCCGTCAGCTGGGGCAGCGTCATCTTTTCACCCGAAGATCCCTCCGCTCCCGTCGCCTGCGCCCGCGTCAACGGCGGCAAATTCAAGCTCGATGAAAAATCCGGCCCCATCATCGGCAAAGTCAAACTCACCGTAAGCTACAGCGCCGCCGACGTCCCCGGCCTCGAAACCGCCGACGGCACCGTCACCACCAAAGAACAGAAACCCGGCGCAGGCGACTGGACCCTCGACGTCCCCGAAGGCGCCAAAGACCTCGAACTCTCGCTCACCCGCTGAGCCGCCTCCGGTACAGTACCCATCTCGCTCCGCGAGATGCACCCAGCGCCACCATTCCCGCACGCCGTGCGCAAGCATCCGTATAGAAGGGCCACGCCCCCTTAAAACGACTCAATGTCTGTACCAGAAGAGCCCCCTGCAGCCGCTCCGGCAGGAGTGGGATCATCCTGATCCCACACGCTCTCCCTCTGACCACCGTTCCCAAACGAGAGGACCACGATGCTCCCCGTCTGAGTTCAGCACCCCGCGCCGCCCCATCGCCTCCCCCACACCCAAAAAGAAAGACGGGCGGGCTCTCGCCACACCCGTCCATCAAATCTCGGAGACGATCAGCCCTGCTTAATACTTCGTGATCAGCAGCGCCGCATTGTGCCCGCCAAAGCCGAAGCTGTTGCTCAGCACCGCGTTCACCTTCGCAGGCCGCGCCGTGTTCGGCACGATGTCCACGTCCACTTCAGGATCCAGATTCTCCACGTTGATCGTCGGCGGCACCACCTGGTCCTTGATCGCATAGATCGAAGCAATCAGCTCCACTCCACCCGCAGCACCCAGCAGGTGACCTGTCATCGACTTCGTTCCAGACACCAGCAGTCCGTTCTTGGCATAGTCGCCAAACACACGCTTGATCGCACGCAGCTCGCACAAATCACCCACCGGTGTCGAGGTCGCATGAGCGTTGATGTACTGCACATCGGTCGGATTCAGCTTGGCATGGCGCAGCGCCATCTCCATGCACTTCGCCGCGCCCAGACCTTCCGGATGCGGAGATGTCAGGTGATACGCATCTGCCGTCGCGCCGTAGCCCGCCAGTTCGGCATAAATCGTCGCGCCGCGCTTCTTGGCGTGCTCGAGTTCCTCGATCACCACCACGCCCGCGCCTTCGCCCATCACAAATCCATCACGGTCCTTGTCCCACGGGCGTGACGCACGCTCCGGGTCATCGTTGCGCAGGCTCAGCGCCCTCATGTTCGCAAATCCCGCCAGGCCGCTAGGGCGGATGGACGCCTCCGCACCACCGGCGATCATCACGTCCGCATCACCAAATTTGATCATCCGCCATGCTTCCCCGATGTTGTTGTTGGAAGTCGCGCACGCAGTCACGATCACCATGTTCGGTCCCATGAAGCCGTATTCCGCCGCGATCATCCCGCTGGCGATGTTCGTGATCATCATCGGGATCAGGAAAGGGGACACGCGGTTCGGTCCCTTGTTCAGCAGGATCTCATACTGCGTTTCCAGCGTGCCCAGGCCGCCGATGCCGCTGCCCACCATCACGCCCACCCGGTGCGGGTCCAGGCTGTCAGGGTTCAGGCCCGCGTCCTTGGCCGCCATCTTCGAGGCCGCCATCGCAAACTGAAAGTACCGGTCCGCGCGCCGCGCGTCCTTGTGGTTGTTATAGAAGCTGGTCGGATCAAAGTCCACCACCTCACCCGCGATCTTGCAGTCGTACTTTTCCGTATCCATGGACTGGATGCGGCGGATGCCGCTCTTGCCTGCCTGGATGTTCTTCCAAAAGTCATCCTTGGTATTGCCGACCGGGGAAACGACTCCCATGCCGGTGATGACGACGCGACGCTCGCTCATGTGTGTAAATTAGGGGTTGGTTCGAAAGGTCAGAGAACACGGTTTGCACGGGGGGGCAAGGGAAATCATGCCCCGCGAAATGCTTGAGACTCCGGCCATTTGGGTGTCTGGCTTGCCTTGTGATTCGTTTGTCCGCACTACTTCTCGCCGCCTCCTGCCTTGCCCTGCCCGTGCTTGCAGCACCAGACCCCGCCGCCATCCCTCCTGTCATGCAGCAGTGGATGACCGCGCAAAAGGACATCGGCAGCATCAAAGTCCCCTTCCAGCAGACCCGCACCACCCCTGCGCTCAAAGATCCCGTCAGCACCGCCGGCTGCTTCTGGCGCATGGCAGACGGCCGCTTCCGCCTGGAGCTGGGCTCTCCCGCCACCACCACTCTCATCTTCGACAAAGAAACCGTCCGCCTCAAGGAAAGCGCCTCCTCCCCATGGCAGTCCCTCAAGCCGGACGACAGCCGCGTCCGCATGTGGATGAAATTTCTCAGCGGCCGGGAGATGGACACCGCCTCCCTCACCAGCAACTTCGCTCTCAAAATCACCCAGCAGGAGAAAGATTTCGTCACCGTGGCCATGGTGCCCCGCCCCCTCCTGATCAAGAAATACCTCCGCCAGCTCGACATGCAGATTCAACCCGGCGGCGGTCGCCTCCTCGGCTTCCGCGTCGTGCAGGGAGACGGTTCCACCCTCCTGCTGCATTTTGGCCCTCCTGAGAAGATCCCGGGAGATCTCCCCCAACTGTTTCAGTCTCAATAGGTTAAACGCCTGCTAAATTTAGCACAAGAAATAAAGGGTTGCCCCGTTATGACCGGAACAATCGCTTTATGGATCCAGCAGAAGACACTCACGAGTCAGTCGATGGATCATCGTCTGAGCCTGCCATTGCGCCAGTTTTTATCCCTGCGCCCGAGAAGCAGCCCAATGCCTTCATCCGCCGCTGGCGCTCCATCGGCGGCGGTTCGCTCACACTGAGCATCGCCATCCACGCAGGCCTCCTCGCCCTCGCAGGCTTCGTCGTCTTTGCCTCCCAGGCCTTTGACAAGCAGGTGGACTTCCTCCCCGGCGGCGGCACCCAGCAGGGGGCTGAGGCCTCGGCGGAGCTCGCCCACAAGGTGCAGCTGAAGCGGCAGCAGAAGCTGCAAAAGTCCCAGCCCAAGCAGCGCCTCGTCTCCACCAGCATCAATGCCACCCTCACTCTGCCTGAGGCCCCGCCAGATGTGCTCGAGCTCCCAGACATCGCCTCCATGGCAGATGGCGGCAAGCTCGGCAGCGGCGGCTTCGGCATTGCCGGCTCCGGCGGCGGCTTTGGCTCCGGCACCGGCATGGGCGCCATGTCCGGCCGCACCTTCAAGCCCCTCATGATGTTCGGCAAGGAGCTCAAGGACACCCGCAAAATGGCCGTCGTCATGGACGTCTCCCGCTCCATGACCAAGTTCCTCCCCCTCGTCACCAAGGAGCTCGACAAAGTCGCCTTCGGCAGCCCCCTCGTCCTTTACTTCGGCTGCGGCCTCATGCCCCCTCCCAAACAGCTCGATGACGAAATCAACCCCGTCAGCAGCGACAAATTCCGCGCCTTCTGGCAGGCCTGGGAAGGCAAGACCTCCCTCAAGCTCTCCGCCGAAGAACGCAAAAACATCAGATACGACCCCGCCAAGCCTATGCCCCTGGAGTCCATCTTTGACCTCATGACCAACCGCCGCAACACCTGGTTCGTCGAGTTCAACGGCATCACCTACGCCTCCACCGCCCTCATGTCCAAGGAGGTCATGGAAGCCGACACCATCTACTGGTTCGCCGATTTCATGGACAAAGTGGACTCCGACCAGATGAAGCTCATCCTCAAGACCCTCAAAAAGCGCAAACAAAAGCTCTACATCCACGCCTCCCGCGAAGGCCGCTCCTTTGCCCAGGTTCGCGACGAACTCGTCATCCCCTCCGGCGGCGAAGTCATCAGCCCCACCGCCGAAAGCGCGGAACCTCCGAAGAAAAAAGAAAAGGACAAAGTCGCCGCCCAATAACCCTCCTCCGTGGGATGCGTGTGGCGACAGTCCTTTAAAACAGGGCTGGCCAAACGGTGCAAAGACTCACAGGGCATCGCGAGGACGCCAGTAAAGTGGTCCGCACCTGCGCAGCCCCCGAAGGGAATCCTCTGTGCGGCTCCCCCTACAACACCCCAAGCCTCCGCCTGACCTGACCCTTCACCAGTGCATGGTCGCGTCCTCTTCCCGGCCCCTCAATAATCCCTGCTCAAAAGATAATCCGCCAGCTGCCTCAGCCGCGCCCCGTTCTCCCCAAACACATCCAGCGCCCGATGAGACACCTCCGTCAGCCTGTGTGCTTCCGCGCGTGACGCCTCCAGCCCCATCAGCGCCGGGTACGTGCTCTTCTCCGCCGCCACATCCTTGCCCGCACTCTTCCCCAGCTTCTCGCTCGTCTGCGTCACATCCAGGATGTCATCGATGATCTGAAACGCCAGCCCCGTCGCCATGCCAAACTCGTGCAGGCCCTTCATCTGTTCTGCGCTCGCATTCGCGCTCATGCCACCCAGCTTCACGCTCGTCGTCAGCAGCGCAGCCGTCTTGCCTTCATGAATGAAGCGCAGATCCTCCAGCCCCAGCTTCTTGCCCTCGCCCTCCAGATCCGCCACCTGACCGCCCACCAGGTGCAGGCTCCCCGCCGTGCGCGCCAGTTCCAGCACCATCACCTCGGTCGGGTGCCGCGCCGCCATCGGCGTCTTCGTCACCAGTTCAAACGCCAGCGCCTGCAGCGCGTCGCCCGCCAGCAGTGCCATCGCCTCGCCAAACACCTTGTGGCACGTCGGCACCCCGCGGCGCATGTCATCGTCATCCATGCACGGCAGGTCATCATGGATCAGCGAGTACGTGTGCAGGCACTCCACCGCGCAGGCATTGTAGATCGCATCCTCCGCCCTGCCTCCGCAGGCCTCAGCCGCCGCCAGGCACAGGATCGGCCTCAGCCGCTTCCCGCCTGCAAACATGCTGTGCCTCATCGCCCGGTGCAGCGTTTGCGGCCGCGTCTCCGCGTTCGGGATCAGACGGTTCAGCGCCGCATCCACATACTGGCAGCGCTCGGAGAGGTGTTCTTTGAGGTCGGACATGACACTCACTTTCAAGCCCCGACTGCTCCCCACTTCAAGCACGATTCACAGCACGCTCCGCGTCTCACGGT
The DNA here is from genome assembly GCF_044226605.1 of Prosthecobacter sp. Taxonomy (GTDB): domain Bacteria; phylum Verrucomicrobiota; class Verrucomicrobiia; order Verrucomicrobiales; family Verrucomicrobiaceae; genus Prosthecobacter. Next base: position 74,946 of record NZ_JBGAGS010000016.1, read on the forward strand.
CTGCGCATTTATCCCGGTGCTCATCCTTGATTGCCTCACGGAATATGACTAAAGTCATGCCGTGTTAGGAAGAGTCGCTAATAAGACAAATCTGTGAAACCATACGCTCTGCATGGTTTCACTCGCCGCGTCTAAATCACTCAACCAGCAAGGTTTAAAAAAGGAGAGGACACATTTGGAAGGCAAGTATCTCTCCGCCGCATGGATGGTGTGGGTCGGGGGTGCCATTCTGGCGTGGATCAGTCTCACCCCCGTTGCCTGGATTGGCTGGCTGATGTTTCGGGCGGGCATGGTCACCAAGGCCTCCATGCTCGTCGCCTGTGGGTTGCTGACCTTTTTCGGCAATTTCATTCTTCTCAAAAAAGTGCTGACAGACCTCTACCAGGAAGAACGGCCGCAAAAGGGAGTGTCCCATGACGGAAGGCGGGTGGTCGGCATCCTTTCTCTGCAGATCCTCTTTGCCTTCGCCTGCAGCCACCTGTCCCGGTCGTTCAATCCCATCGGCATGCAGCAATGGTTTTGGATGCCAGTCGCCTGTTTTGCCGGAGTACTGCTGCGACGGCGTAGGCACATGATCTTTGTCCTCGTCGTCACACTCTTCATCTCCACCGCCCGTGAATACTTCGTGCGCGGTCTTCATCCCGCGGTGTTTTGGATGTTCGGCCAGATATCCACCAGCGTCTTCATCATGGGCTGCAGTTTTGCCATGACCCAGGCCTCACGGCAGCGCATGAACACTGCCCGGCTCGCTGCAGAACTGCGCTCGGCCAATGCCAGGCTCGAACTCCAGGCCGATCAGGCTGCAGTGCTCGCCGTGGAGCAGGAGCGCAATCGCCTCGCACGCGAGATTCACGATGCGGTGGGCCACAGCCTGACGGTGGTCGGGGCGCAGCTCGAAGCCGCGGAGGCTTTGTTCCGTCAGGACCCCGCCCGTGCTTTGGATTCGATCCAGAAAGCTCAGCGCTCCAGCCGCGAAGGACTGAGGGAAATCCGCCGTTCGGTTGCTGCCATGCGGGCTCCACCGCAGGATCAGCGCATCCTCGTCGAGTCTCTGACTTCCCTGATCACCAGCGCGGAGCGTCCCGGCCTGAAGCTTACCTTGCAGCAGTCAGGCAAATCACGCCCTCTGCCCTCCCTGGTGGAGATCTCACTGTATCGCTGTGCGCAGGAGGGCATCACCAATGCCTGCCGCCATGCCTGCGCCTCGGAGATCACCGTGCACCTCGACTTCACTTCAGAAACACACGTCGCCCTCAGCGTGGTGGACAATGGCCGCGGCTTCAGTCAAATCCCGGACACCAGCCATGGGCTGAAAGGCCTGCTCGAGCGCGCCACATTGCTCAGCGGTGAGTTTTTCGCAGGAACAGCGCAGCACGGCGGCGGCTGCTGCCGCATGGTCATCCCGGCATAAATGTATGAGCACTCCCATCAAGACCCTTCTTGTCGATGATCAGTCCTTGTTCCGGGAAGCCATGCACACCCTCCTGTCTCTCGACAGCAGTGTGCAGGTGGTCGCTGAAGCTGCCAATGGAGAGGAGGCTCTGCGCCTCACCTCGGAGCTCCTTCCTCAGGTCGTGCTGATGGACCTCCGCATGCCGCTCATGAATGGCGCCGAGGCCACCCGCCGCATTCGTGCCACGCATCCACAGACACGCGTCCTGGTGCTCAGCACCTTCGATCAGGAAGAGGACGTCTTTGAGGCGCTTCGCTCGGGTGCCTCCGGCTATGTCCTCAAAAACACTCCCTCCGCTCAACTGGTGGAGGCCATCAAAATCGTGGCCGCCGGACAGACCTACCTTCAGCCTTCGGTGGCCACCCAGGTCGTGGCAGAGTTCAACCGCCTCTCTCACTCCAGTTCCCCCTCCGCCGAGGAGCGTCGACTCGCCAGCCTCCTTTCTCAGCGCGAGATCGAGATCCTGCGTCACCTCGTCCGCGGCATGTGCAACAAGGAAATCGCCGCCGCCTTGAGCATCACCGAAGGCACCGTCAAAAACCACATGACCCGCATCCTGGACAAACTCCAAGTGCCGGACCGCACCGGCGCCGCCCTCAAGGCACGTGAACTCAGGCTCGGCTGAACGATGCCATGAGCGATTGAAAACGGGTCTGCTCATCAAGCGGTGTCTCCGCCAAGACCCTGCCTGCAGAGAAAGGCGCCACCAAGCATGAAAGCTTATGGAAAGGGGAAGTGTGACGGAGCGGCAACACGTGCTGAGACGAAGATTCTTGGGACACGTCACAGCGCATCCCAGCCTTCCTTGCACCTGCCAAGGGTGCTGACAGGCTGGTAGGGAACCGCTGCGTCGGGTCCGTAGATGAGGGTCTGTCGCGCCGAGGGCGATGCAAAAAGGTGCGCCGTCCTTTTCCCTCCGAAAGGCAGATCGCGACGCCGCTCTGTCCCCAAGTTCAAGCTCGCCACCCTGGCGCTCCTGCCCTGCCCGCACGAGGGCCATCGAATGGCAAAGACACCACCTGATCGATACATCGCGAGCTTGCTTGTATGGATGCTTGCGTAATGGCCAGACACCCTTGCCTTGAAGGCCAGCGGCCTTCCGTAAAATAGCCCCGCCAGCTTGTCCTCCGTATCTCAAAGAGCGAAGGAGGAAGCCTAAGCGAGGCGACTCTGGGATCAGCTCCGCCGCGCAATGGCTCCGCGCTCAGGCAAAGTGTCGCATTGCCAGAGCACCATTCGCCTGCGCATAAGCGGGCCCCTTCCCGGCAGGGAAGACAGACCTGTTCTCAACGAATCGCGGCATGAGTCCATCCCCAGCCTCAAGAAAGCAGCCGTGCTCCTGCGGCACACGCACAGCCCCCTCCATGCCCGGAACGACCCTACCTCGCCACCAGCTCCTCACCGCGATACACCACCCGCTCCACCATCCCCTGCAGCGTCTTGTCCAGAAACGGCGTGTTCACGCTCTTCGACTTCATGAACTCATGGTTGAAGGTCGTGCTCCGCGCCGGGTTGAACACCACAAACTCCGCCACGCCTCCCTCCTTCACCGGCACCGGTGCCAGCTTCATCAGCCGCCGCGGCTCCGCACTGAACCGCTTCACGATCAGCCCCCAGTCCAGAATCCCCTTCGCGATGTAGTAATCATGCAGGGACACCAGCGCCGTCTCCAGCCCCGTGATTCCAAACGGCGCGCTCGCAAAATCCTGGTTCTTCTCAAACGGCGTGTGCGGCGCATGATCCGTCGCGATCACGTCAAACCATCCGTCCTTCAGACCCTGCAGCAGAGCCGCATTGTCCTCCGGCGTCCGCAGCGGCGGGTTCATTTTGAAATTCGTGTCGTAATCCCCGATGTGCTCATGATTGAACATCAGATGATGCGGCGCCACCTCGCACGTCACACGGATGCCGCGATCCTTCGCGCGCTTGATCGTCCCCATCCCTTCCGCCGTCGTCACATGCTGAATGTTCAGATGCACCCCCGTGTATTCCGCCAGCCGGATGTCCCGTGAGATGCAGATCTCTTCGCTGATGCTCGGGATGCCGGGAAGTCCCAGCGCATAGCTGATCTTGCCCTCGTGCATGCAGCCCTTGCCGCTCAGCGCCTTCACCTCGCAGTGGCTCGCCAGCGGCAGGTCAAAATCACGCGCATACTCCATCGCGCGCCGCAGCACCTGCGGGTTGTCCACCGCGTAGCCGTCATCCGTCAGCATCACGCACCCCGCCGCCTTCATTCCGGCGATCCCCGCCAGCTCCTCGCCCTTGCGCCCCTTCGTGATCGCCCCGCTCGTGTAAATCCCCGCGCCGATGCGCGTGCGCCGCGCACTCTCCAGCACGCTCCGCACCACTCCTGCGTTGTCGATCGCCGGCGTCGTGTTCGGCATCATCACAAAACCCGTCACCCCGCCATTGATCGCCGCCTCCGCGCAGGTCGCGATGTTCTCCTTGTCCTCCTGCCCCGGCTCCCGTGCGTGCACATGAATGTCAAACAGCCCCGGCAGCAGAATTCGCCCGGAGCAGTCGATAATTTCCACGTTCTCCACGCCCGTGATGCCCGCCGCCACCCCGATGATCTGAGTTCCTTCGACCAGCACATCGGCTGTCTGGAGTTGTGGACTGTCTTCGCTGGCGATCTGGGCGTTGCGGTAGAGGCGTTTCATGCGTTGCCGGGCATGATGCCGCGAAGCTCCGCCTAGGCAAGCTGGCTTCTCAGCGCTTGGACTGCCCCGGCCCGCCGGGTTTCGCCTGCCGGTCATGCCCCGCCATGACTCCAGACCATGACCTTTGTCTGCATGCGCGCCGCACCTTTCCCATTTATCTCACGTTCACGCGCCACTCTCAGTCAGTTTCCGCCGAATGAACCGCAGAATTGCACCGTCACTCCCTGGCTTCCAGCATGCAGCTGTTGCGCTCAGTTCCAGCGAGGTTTCCGCCGCAGAAATGATCTCTTCCAAGGAAGAAAATCCGGTTTCGGCCCCGCCCACCAGGCCCGCTCGCAAACCCCGCCAGACTGAGTTCAATCCCGACTGGCATGATGCCAGGGAGATCGTGGTCCCTTTCGACGAAAGCTCCTTTTCCGGCCTGCTCGTGGATGAAAAGACCTTTCAGGCAGCTTATTCCCGCGACCTCCCTCCGCCCCGGCTGGATCATCTGCGGCTGAATGCCATGCGGACCATCGGCAGAGTGCCGCTCACACCCGACACCTGGGAGGACATCCGGGGCTTCTGCCGCGCCTTGTGGTTCTTCTTGGAAATCCTCCTCCTGGTTTGGACGGCCGCGCTGCTGCTCTCCGGCTTCCCCATTCCAAAGGCCCTTTCCGGTTCACTCGTGGCCCTGTGGCCCCTCACACTGATCGCGCTTCAGTTTGTCCTGCAAAAGCCCCTGGCATGCCGGCTCCTTCTCTCTGGGCCGGCGCCGCAGTTACCACGACCCTGTGGCTGCTTTGGTCTCCTTGGTCGCAGGAGTTCATCTCCCGCTTCTCTGCCTACTTCTTCCGCACGTAGAGCAGCGCACGGTCATGCGTCAGCAGGCACAGGTCCAGCCTGCCATCCCCGTTCAGATCAAACGCCGCATAATCGTGCGGCTCGTTTTCCAGCCCCATCTTCCCCCGGAAATGCGGATCCGTTTCAAACACCCGGAAATACATCGCGCTCTCCCACTTCTGCTCAGCCGCAGGCTGAAATATCTCCACCACCCGGCTCTTCGCCGTGTCCAGCAGTGCGATGTCATCCACGTCCTCTCCTGAAAACGAGGCCGCCACCAGGTCGGACGCCGTCGTGTCCTTCAGCTCGCTGTCAAACGTGGACACCGTCTCAAGCTTCAGCGTCACGCCATCCAGCGGCGCCAGCTGAAAGCTCGTCTTGCCCAGCAGCAGCAGCTTCGTGCTCTTCTCCCTGCTTGTCAGCACGCACTGCTCCGGTGTCATCGCCGGCAGCGCATGCGTGTGGTCCGTTCGGTACACCTTGTCCTCTCCTGCGGAAAGTTCATGCAGCTTGCTGTGCGTCGCGTCGAGCAGCAGCACGGTCACCTTGCCATCCTTCCGCGTCACCAGCGCGCTGTGCAGTTCCGCCGCCGCATCCGGCGCATTGAACTGCTCCACAATGTTCGCCTTGCCCTCCGCATCCACCTTGAAGGCACGCGCCAGCTGCTGATGCGCGATGATGATCTCATCCTTGCCATCCCCGTCCAGATCTCCCGTGCTCAGCGCCGCCGGCGCCAGCTTGCTCACAAACGAATCCGGTATCCCCTCCACCTTCTTGTACGGAGTCTTCGCATCCGTCGTGCTCAGCAGCAGTTGCAGCGGGCCGAGGTTGGAAAACAGCGCCAGATCCCCGCGCCCGTCCTGGTTCGCATCCACCACACGGATCGCGTTGATGCGCCCCGTCTTCACCGTCAGCTCCTGCGTGCTCGCCGTGAATCCCTTGCCTCCCGCGTTCTTTTTCAGCGTTACCAGCTGCGGTTTAGACTTGATCTCGCTCACGCAAAGAATCGCCGAATCCGTCGTCAGTGTCAGCAGCGTCTCGCCTTCTTTGGCCTGGTACACAATCTCCGGATACACCAGCCGGTTGTCCCGCCAGTGCGCCACGCCGATCGCCTGCTCTCCCGGGCTCAGCACCACCAGCTCCGCCTTCTTGTCTCCGTCCACATCCGCGATCACCAGCGCCTCCACACCGCTCAGCAGCGGAAATTCCCGCCCCTCCTTGAAGCTCCCGCCCGCGCTCCCTTCAAACAGCCATGCGCGCGCCGCCTTCGGCTCGGACATCACCACATCCGCATGCCCGTCTCCGGTCAGGTCACCATAGGCCACCGCTCCGCTTTTTGAGTCCGTCGGCGGCATCGCATAGCGGATCGTTGCCGCCCTGTCACTGTTCGGCTCAGCCACCCCTTGCGTCAGCTTCGCCACCTCCACCATGTTCGTTTCATTCTGGATCCACGCCACGCCGTTCTTCTTCTCCCCCAGCCGGATCGCATGCAGCCAGTGCCTGGAGGCCGGAATCTCCAGCCGCCACTCTTCGCCAAACGTCGTCCCCTCATGCTGCAGCCGCACCAGCAGCGCATCGCCATCCGGCGCCGTGTAGAAAAGATCTGCCAGCCCGTCGTTATTCAGGTCGCAGCTGCCCAGCCCCGCGCATCCGCTTTCCCCCAGCGCATGGTTCTGCGGCTCCCCCCACTCGCCCGGCTTCTTCTGCAGCAGCACCATCAGCCTTGTGTTCGTCAGCAGCGCCAGGTCATCGCGCCCGTCCTTGTTCAGATCACCCGCCACCAGCACCTCCGTGTCATCCGTCGTGGAGTCCAGCGTAAATTCCTTCTTCGCCGTCCACGCACCCTTCTCGTCCTGCATCCTCAGCACCAGCTTTTCCTCGTCCGAGATGTAGGCGATGTCCGCCTTCTTGTCCCCGTTCCAGTCCCCCGTTGTCAGCGCCATCGCCGCATGCCCGATCACCAGCGGCTGCTTCTCAAACCGGGACATCTCCAAAATCGGGTTCCACCGGTCGGCGCGCGCCGTCTTCTCGGGTTCCCCCATCTTCACCCCCTCCTTCCGCTGCAGCAGAAACTCAATCCGCGCACGCGATGAATTCACGACCGCGAGATCCGTCAGGCCGTCGCCATTGAAATCCGCCGCACGCGGACTCGTGGCGTTCCAGTCCAGTTTCACGATCTCCGGGCCGTCAAAATAAAGCGCGGGTGGGTCAGCGAGTACGCTGCTCGTAAAAAGCAGCGGCAGAAGGGCGGCGAGACGCATGGCGGGCGGTTGAAAAAACAGGGGTGGGGTAAGGTGAATCTCCGGCCTACTTCGCCTCCACCGGCGTCGTCAGGTAGTGCACCTGGATCGCGTCCGGGTGCAGGTAACTCGCGCTCAGCAGGCTGCCAAAGTATCTCTCAAACGTCGCGTTGGACGGGCGCGCATTCGCATCAAACCAGCTGCTCGCTGCCGCGGCCACCGCTTCCTCCGCACCTGCGTTCTTCTTGCCCGGGCCCTTCTTCTTCGGCGCCGCTGCCGCCGGCTTGCCTTTCCCGGCGCCGGATTTGCTCTCCAGCGTCGCCGCCGCCGTGGCGATCGTGTTCATCAGCCGGCCCGCATCCGTCACACCCACCCCGCTGTAGTTCTTGGGCGCCAGGGAGAGAAGGTTCTGCACATACGGGCTGTCCCACACGCTCGGCCCGGTCGGGTTCTTCATCCGGCCCAGCACCTTTTTCAGCGTGTCCTGCGGCCCTACAGATACCAGGAAATATTTCCCCGTGTTGCAATAGGCCACTTCCGTCGCCGCATTCGCCGTCTGCGTCATCTTCAGCGTGTTGATCGTGTATCCCAGGAAGTCGCTCTCTTCAAACGCGCCAAACCCCGCTCCCACAAAGCGCTTCAGTCCGTCCAGCGCACCGCCCAGTTTGTCCGCATCCTTCACCTTGAAGCCCATCACCTGGCTTTCCTTCGTGCCGTCTCCGTCCTGCACCTGGATCACCTCGTCCGCCAGGCTCCCCAGCAGATCTCCCCGGATCTTGAATCCCAGCTGCCCTTCCAGCTCCCCCATCTTCATCGCCGCCACCATCGCCACCGGGCCGATCTTCCCGAGGATCGCAAAGATCGAGTCATACACCTTGCCCAGGTCCAGGCGCGACACACTCGCCGTCAAAATCCCTGCCGGGATGAACTGCGGCAGCGTCACCTCGTTCGCAGATCCCCGCATCAGCGAGATCAGCCCGCTCGGCTTTTCCGGGTGCAGGATCGTCAGATCCACCCGCGCCTGCGTGTCCGTCATCTCCGCCGTCAGCGCGATCGCCTGCAGCTCCTCCGCTCCCAGCAGGTCCATCACCATCTTTGGCTGGAGCTCCAGGTTCATGCCACCGGCGCCCTTGCCGCCGTCTTTTTCTTTCTTCTTCTTCTCGGCTTCCGCCGCCGTCATCGCCTTCTCGCCCAGCTCCAGCAGCTTCACGCCGTTGAAATACATCAGCATGTCACCGCCGCCGTTCGTCATCTGGCCTATCCGGCTCAGGTGCTCGCGCGGCAGTCCGGGCGCATCCCCCGCGTTGTTCTTCACCGCGCCGATCATGTACTCCATCAGGCCGCGCCGGTTCGCCTCGATCATCACATCCCCCACCACCGCCCACGCCATGTTCCACGGCGCGTCCGCTCCTTCACCATCCGCCGCGATCTGCACGCTCACCCCGCCGATGTCCTCCGTCCTCACCTTCAGGTCCGGGTTCGTCTTCTTCTTCGACTCCGCTTCCGCCTGCTTCTGCGCCTCGATTTCCTTCTGCTTCCCCGCCACCTCGCACAGCGAGACACTTGGCGGATTCTTGTCAAACTCCTTGAAGTCGCCGATCACCAGATAGCTCACCAGCGCTCCCGGGTACTCCTTCAGCGTGTCATACATTCCGCTCCCGTACGTGTCTTTGAAAAACTTGTCCCACGGCGCGTCGCCTTCCTTCCTCATCGGCGCCATCCACCGCTTCGCCTCGTCGTCCTGCATGAATTTCGCGTAGCTGCTCTTCTCCCAGTCCGCCAGCAGTTCAGGCGTGTTCTTGATCGCTATCACCCCCACCGTGTTCTTCGGCATCAGGTTGTACCATTGCTCCAGCCGGTCGGCGGCGGAGGCGGGGAGCATGCTGAGGCTGGCCAGCAGCAGGGAAAGGAGGAGGGGGGCACGTTTCATGGAGATGGATTGGGGGTGTGAAAAGGTGTGGGATAAAAAAAGAAGCCGGATCAATGAGACTTCGCTACCTACTGAAAAATCAGCCGCCTGTGGTTACAGATTCCGGCTTTGTTTTTTCCGTCGGCGGTGCCGGCGGCGGCAGATACCGGAACCCGCTGTTCGGATTCCGCGGATCAAACGCAAACGCTTCGCGATTCTTCAGAAACAGCTTCAGCACGTTGGAGGGAATCGAAAATCCCAGGCCTTCCACACCCACGCCCGCCGTCTTCATGTTGTTCACTCCCACCACCTCGCCACGGGCGTTGAAAAGCGGCCCTCCCGAGTTCCCCGGATTGATCTGCGTCGTGCTCTGAATGTACCACCGCCCGCCGCTTTCACGCGCGCGAATGCTCACGATCCCCTTCGAAACCGAGCGCTCCAGCCCCAGCGGACTCCCGATCGCAAACACATCCTGCCCCTGCGTCAGCCCGTCCGAATCCCCCATTGGTACAAACGGCAGCTTGTCCACCCCCGCATCATCGATCTGCAGGATCGCCAGGTCCAGAAAGCCGTTCATCGCGATGATCTTCACCTTCGTAAACTGCTGCTTCTCCAGCCCGTCCGGCTTCTTCCGGTACACCACCACCGTGATCTCACGCTCCCCCGCGATCACATGCTGGTTCGTGATCACATACCCCAGCTTGTTGATGATGAAACCCGAGCCCAGCCCCGACGCCGTCTGGATCTGCACCACAGACTCCGCCACCCGCTGCACATTCTTCTCCACCGTCATCGCCTCACGTGCTGGCTCCACAAAGTAAATGTCCTCCCCCTGCACCGCCGCCGCTTTCTTCCCCGCTTCCAGCGCCTTTTCCAGCAGGGAGATCTCCGTGCGCGGCACCGTCAGCACCGTGTGCCCCAGGTCCAGCACCACCGCATCCTCACGGTCCTTCAGCACCTCGCCCCTCAGCTCCGCCCCGTTCTTGAGGACAATCTTCACATTTTCCGCCGAAAGCGCCGACGCCGTAAGACAAGCCGCCGCCAGGAATCCGAAGCTCAGGTTTTTTCGCATCACGGCTCCAAACGTTGGGGAAATGCTGAATAAATCAACACCGTAGAAAATGAAAAAATCGCAGTTCCCTCGTTCAAAAGTCATTCGCCCCAATCACCGTCTCGCAGATTAGCTCCAAACCCAGTCAGCAAAAATCAGCCCTGCCAGCTTCACTCCAGAACAAGCCCTTCCCAACTCCCGTCCGTCCCCACCGTTGCTCACACCACCCCTCTGAACAAATATTTTTGCCCTTCCTCCAGCTTTCGACCTCCCCGCCACTCCTGAACAACTCCCACACCTCCGCAGCTATTGTGAGTACGTAGTTGACTCGCTTCACTCGGCTCGGGCGTTAGCCCGCTCCGGAATCCCCGCATCGCCCAAAAATTCGAAACACATCCAGCGCCGTATTGTAGTACCGACTTCAGCCGGAATCCTGAAGTCTCCTTCTCGCCAACAGCTCTCGAATCTCCTCCCCTGCCACAATCTCTGACCCCTCTGCCTCACCGCCCCTCTGCGGCAAACTCAAGCTCCCCAGCGTAACCCCTCGCGTCCACGACTTCTCTCCGCACACCTTGACGGCATCCCCCTCCGCGCATCTCATGCGCCCATGCCCGCCACCGCACTCATCGCCGCCGCCCAGACCCTTCGCGAATCCCTCCGCCCTCTCCGTTTCGCCGCCCCCGTCGAGTACGTCTATCAGCCCCTCGACTACGCCTGGGCACCTCACGAGACCTACCTCCGCCGCTTTGGCAGCAGCAAAAAAAAGGTTGTCCTCGTCGGCATGAATCCCGGCCCCTTCGGCATGACCCAGACCGGCGTCCCCTTCGGCGAGATCGCCGCCGTCCGCGACTGGATGGGCATTCACGAACCCGTCGGCAAACCCGAGCGCGAGCACCCCAAGCGCCCTGTCGTCGGCTTCGCCTGTCAGCAGTCAGAAGTCAGCGGCCGCCGCCTCTGGGGCCTCTTCGCCCAGCGTTTCGGCAAAGCTGAAGCCTTCTTTGCCGACCACTTCGTCGCCAACTACTGCCCCCTCGTCTTCATCGAAGCCAGCGGCCGCAACTTCACCCCCGACAAACTCCCCGCCGCCGAAACCACCACCATGGAAGCCGCGTGCGATGCCCACCTCCGCTCCGTCATCACCGCCCTCGATCCCGAATGGGTTATCGGCGTCGGCGCCTTCGCAGAGGAGCGCGCCAACCGCGCCAAGGAAACCCTTCAAGGCACCTTCAAAACCGGCCGCATCCTCCACCCCAGCCCCGCCAGCCCCGCCGCCAACCGCGACTGGTCCGGCGCCGCCACCAAACAACTCCTCAAACTCGGCGTCTGGGAAGCTTGACCCGTAGGTTGGACGTGTTTGGCGCCCACATCCATCGCCACCATCACACCACCCTCCGCCAAACCGTCCGACCACCAGCCCCCCACCCGCTTCCAGCCCCCCGAAGAAGGCTCAGCAAAGTAGTCCGCATACTCCGTGTGCGGTATCGCAAACCCCTCGCCCCGTCGTCTCGCGCCAGCGTCCCCGGAACCGAAGCGCAGCGAAGGTAGACAGCCGCAGGCTGCCCGAAGGGTGAGCGTAGCGAATCAATGCGGCGCTTCAGCGCCGCTTTCGAACGTCCCCGGACAAACACACCCCCAGGCACACCGCCTACCCTCCCAGCCACTAAAAAGACGTCTGTAAATCACCGGCCTCATCCCTCCCTCATCCCAGTCACTCCGTCATTCGCCATCATAACTTCCCCACCCCTCACCAATTCCCCCAAGCCCCCTTGCCGTTCCCCCGTTCAGCTTCATAATACCACCATGAGCGAGTCGCCTGCATCTTCCGCAGCCTCCCAGCCGCTGGACACTCACTCTCCACCTGCGCCATCTACTCGGGCAAAAGAACCCGCGTCGCTGACCGGCCTCGAAAAAGCCCGCGCCGCCCTTCTCGGGGCGGGCCTCACATTCCCACAGATCCCCGAAACACTTGCCGTGGCGCTGAAGGAAAAAGAGCGATGGGTCTTCTCCACGCGCGACGTGAAAATGTCGCCATACGATATCGATAACCACGTGAAGGAGAGCTACGACCCTCCTTCGCCTTACGTTGTGCTGGCACATGCGGGGTATGGATTCAATTCGTATGTCATCACATACTACCTCGTCTTCGGGCCACTGCGTCTCTTCCTTCACCTGGGTTTCGGTGGCGCTTACATGAATGAAAAGGAAGATGTGATCAAGATCCGGGAATGCTTTTCCTTGGCAGACCAAATCTTCGAAGCAGCAAAAACGTCGGGAAAGCTTTTCCCGGATGAGTATCTCACCGTGGTGTGCTCAGACTTTTACGCCAACTATTGGGGACTGTCTTTGCCGGAGCGCAGCAGGCTGTCAAACGAGAGCCAGGAAAGCCCCGAGGAGTTTCTCGCCAAAATTCTCAAGTGGCTGAAGAATCCCAAGCCCCGACGGCCTCGTTGCACACCCGTTCGCAAACAAGTCGTCGTACGTTGACCCGGCGCGCGTCGCGTACCCAGCCCCAGGCCGACTGTCCCCCCCTAGGGAAACAACAGCTCAGCGCCCAGCTCCACCAATGATGTCTTCCTTCCATCAGGGAAATCGAACAAAAGGCTCGCAGCTATTCCATACCACGACCTATTATACGACCACGCGCCTTCACTCTCCCCACCACCAGCCCCAAAGGGGCGACCTACCGCAGCCCAGGGCAAAACGAGCCTCAGCGAGCGCCGCCCTGGGTCAGGAGACAACCAACCAAAAGGAAAGCAAACCCAGCACCCCGCCACACCCCACGGGTCCCAGCAGCGCCCACCTCACGCCCCGCCATACATTGACCTTGCACCCCACACCGCCTCAACACTCCACCCTCAAACAGATCACACCTCTCCTCCTGAAATTTTTCTGCCCAAAATCTTTTTGCCCAAACGTTCCCCCACTCCCTCAACACCGCCTAATCGTCCGGCCCGGCACAAGCTCCACGCTCCGGAAGCACGGCAGAAAGAGTGGTGAATCTCTTCGTCCCACCTGCCCCCTGTCTAAAGCTAGGGAACGATAAAAACTGCACTCTTCACGAGACCCACGTCTGATAGGCCTCCTCCACCATGGTGAAGTCGTCATCGGTGAAGCTCCACAAATGCAAGGCGCCGCGGGCAAACAATGGCCCCATGATCGAGCAGTCATGGTGGGTTCCTATCTTCACCTGAGGGTCCAGATGATACTTCTCGCAGAGCTCCTTGTCGGGATGACCGACCTCTTTCTCAAACCAGGACTCCAGCACGCAATGGAAAAGATAATCTTCGTCTGGAAACGCCTCAGTGTATTCCCTCACATGGTCCGGCCTGGCGTAGATCAGGCGCCCGCTTGTGTCGCGAATGATCTGACGGGCGGCCACCAGCCCCGGATCATCCATGATAAAGAGGATCACCGGCTCCTTGTCCTGCACCGGTTCGGAGGGGGCTCGCAAGCCCGCGTAAACATTCCGTTCCTGAATCAGAGACGGCCCCCAGTTATCGAGCCACCCCAGCAGGTGCCCGCCGAGGATGCGGCACTGCATCTCCTGCATCGAAGTCAGGCTTTTCCTTTCCGGGATGGGATCATCTTGAAACCGCTTTTTGACATGCTGACGAAGGCCTTCGGCCCATTCTTCTTTGGTGCTCATAGATCGTCAGAGAGTTTTGAGCAGCCCTTCCGAAAACTCAATCTTGTTTAGCGGAATCAAAATCCTGCCGAGACATCGCAATGTGAGCCATGCAATCCGTTCGCAACCAACCCTCCCTCGCTTCGTCCACCAAAAAAATGTCCTTCGTAGCTCGGAGAGCGAATTTTAACCCTCATAACTCCGGACCATTAGTGTCATATGAGTGTGCGATTAGTGGTTAAAAAATCTTCTCTACCGACCGCGTTGTGCGCATCTGAATATCACAACCCCGCTCGCACCACCCTCAGCCTAATAAACGCCCGCCCCCACGACGACACCGCGTTCTTATACCGAAACGTCACCCGGTTCGGCGGCACCGGATTCACCACCGCCACCGCTTCCACATCCGCGGTCCCCCACTGCAAAAAATCCGTCGTCGACTCGATCACATACTGCACATCCGCAGCGCTCGGAACATAACTCAGCGTGAGGTGATCACTCACCACCATCGGTGCCGGCAGCCCTGACGCATCCGGCGTCAGCGCATCAAGCCCCAGCGCATACTCCATCAGGTTCAGCGTCCCATCCCCGTCCCAGTCGCCCTCATCCGCAGCCAGCGCCGTCCCCGCCGCATCTCCAAAGCTCCGATACCGCCACTGTTCCACCGGCGTCGCCAGCACCGTGATCCCCGCACTCGCCAGCGACCCGCTTGCAACAATGTCAGCACCACCTCGCAGCGTCACCGTCCCCGTATAATTCGCCGCCGCAGACGCACCACTCAAAGACACCCGGAACAACGGCCCATCATAAACTTCCCCTGGCAGCAGAATCCCCGGCACATTCGCAAAAAACGCATTGCTCGACAGCGCCGTGTCACTCTGCGGATCCGCACTGAACGTCACCGCGATGTCATTCAGGAAAACCTTGTCCGTCGCGCTCGTGTTCGTCAGCGTCCCGCTGAACAACGCCTCCCCACCCGCCGCCACCGGCTGCCCACTCGGACTCAGCACCATCGTCAGCCCCGCAAACGCCAACGACGCGTGACTCCACACCATCAAAAAACAAAGCACCCACCTCACGGCGCTCCCTCCCCAATCGCAAACAGCACTGCATTCGCAATCACATACACCGTCCCATCCACCCCGATCACCGAAGGCGTATACGCCTCCCCAATCCCCGGCGTCAGCGTCAGCGGCTCAATCAACGTGTTCGTCTTAAAATCCCACCGATACACCTTGCCATCCTCGCTGTGCACAATCGCCGACTTCTTCGCCACATCGATCGCCACCGTGTTCACGCACCACTCGCGCACCGCTCCATCCACGGAAGGATACTCATCATCCGGCGTCGGCCCCAGCACCGTCAGGATCTCCTTCATCACTGTCGCCCCCGTCACCGCATCCGTCTGCGTGTCATTCGGATCCAGCACCGCCAGCTTGTTGCGCCCGTCACCACCCACACCCGCATAGTTGTTGTACTTCGACAGCAGCAGATACTTCGAAGTCCCCTGATAGCTCGCCACCAATGATGCCGGCACCACCGAAGGCGTATGGTCCCACCCAAACGCCCCCGACGCCTTCGCCTGCGTCAGCGTCTTGTCATAGTGCCGCAGCCATCCGCGATAGTGGTTCACACCCCATGAGTGCTCAAACACCCCAAAGTAAACATCCCCATCCGGCCCCACCATCGGCGCCGCCGTCCCATCATCCAGTAGCCTCGCATCATCCACCGGACTCAGCACATCCTTCAGCCTCACCTTGCCCGTCGTCTCCAGCGTCCGGCTGTCCAGCATCAGCAGATACCCAAACCCATTCCCATCCACCACCGCGAAATAAAGCGACTTGTGATCATTGCTCAGCGCAGGCGCCAGATTGTGCGGCAGCCGTATGACGCTCGCATCATCCGCCGCACTGCTGGCACTCACCCATGACCCCGTCCCATCCTCCGCGATCCGGGCGATCCCGCTTTGCAGGGCCGGAGTCGTCGTCCCGCTGACCACAAATCCAAAAAACAGGTTCCCATAACGGTCCGTCGTGATGGGTGTGTTGATCCTCACGTTCGCATCAAAAGTTGCGGAATCCGACACATAAGTCGGCATTCCGTAAAACGCCATCTGGCCCGTCGCACCCCCCGCCGCATCCGGATTATCCCGGTACGAAACCGTCCCTCCCGCATCCGCAAAGCACACCCGGTTCTTCGGCGTCAGTGCCACCCCATAGTGCGGCACCCAGTTGTGCGCCGGCAGCGTGTAGCCCGTCGTCACCTGCCACTTCATTCCTCCCGTTGCGCCATCATGCGCCTCGATGCGGAACCCGTCATTCGCCCCCGTCTTCACCGGCACGATCACCGTATTCTGCCTCGTGATTACTGGCGATCCATAATGCGCATACAAGGTGGTGCCCACATACTGCGGCGCCAGATCCACCGGCGTTTGCCACAGGATGCGCTCCATTGCCTTCGAAGTCACCTGCGAGAGGCCCGTATGCTGCGGATCATGCCCATGCCCGCTCCACGGCAGCCCGATGCTCTGCGCCCTCACATGGCACGTCAGCGCAGCTAAGAGCAAGGAGCTGCAAACAAGAGCACGATGGTGAAAACGGATCATCAGAAATCAGATGCCCGTAGTTCACCCAATTTCCCTCCCAAGGTCAAGGCGCGCGTTTCTTCAGTTCCATCTTCAGCTTCTCGATCTCCTCCTGCACCTGCCGGAGCTGCCGGCGCAGTTCCTCCATCTCACCCTGAGCGTTCGGCCCGCCCTGCGGTTTTCCCTCCCTTGCCATCTGCTGCTGCTTCATGCGCTCCTCCATCTCCCGCCGCATGTGCTGCGCTATCTTCTCGATGTTCTCAGCAGGCTCATGCAGTCCCGCCGCGTGCAGGTGCTCCACCGCCTCCATCACATGCATCAGCCGCTCCTGCTCCGGACTTCCTGGCTTAAAGCCGGGTTTCTTCTCCATTTTCTTCCCCGGCTCTCTCTCCCGCTGCTCCGTCATGATACGTTCAGCAGCCTCATGCAGCTTGTGCGCCTCCTCCATGCGTCCCGCAGCCTTCGCTTCTCCCGCCTGCTTCATCAGTCTCTCCACGTTCTCCTTCGGGTTTTCCTTGGCATCCTGGGCAAATCCGGTGCAGGCAATGGCAAAACTGGCGATGAGAAGGCAGCTCGTTTTCATGGTGATCCACTAAACGGCACAGCATGGGCCGATCTTCCCGCCGCCAAAGATCCGGCGAGAGAGCATCAGGCCAGCCATCGTTCACAGCACGAAACCTGCCCGCGCCGCGCCATGCCCCACCCACCACCGCCACCATGAGCACCGCACTCGTCATCGCCCTGGCGCTGGGGCTTGCCATTTTAGGCACTCCCCTGTGGTTGCTGACCCCGCGCGAGCAGCGCTCCTGCGTGCTCGTCTGTCTGGTGCTCATCCTGCCCATGTCCTGGGTCATGTTCCACCTCGTGCGCCTTCCTGCCGACAAATGGCTCATCAAGGCCCTCGGCGAAGGAGAATTCCTCACCTGGATCCGCACCGCTTACGCCCCTCTCACCGAAGAACCCGCCAAGCTCTGGCCCCTCCTCCTTCCCTGGGTCCGCAGATCCATCACCCGAGAAAACGTCGCCTGCTTCGCCCTCGCCCTGGGCCTCGGCTTTGCCCTTGGAGAGATGGTCACCATTGCGGATCTTGTCACAGTCCGTCAGCCCAAAATCGCGGCCCTCCCATGGTATGAACTCGGTGGCTTCATCCAGGAGCGCCTCATGACCTGCGGCATCCACGCCGGCATGACCGCCGTCGCGCTCGTCACATGGCGTCTCCATTCCCGCTTCGCACTCGGCCTGCTGCTCGCCATGATCGCGCATTATCTGGCAAACTTCCCCATTTCGATGAAAAACTGGGGCTGGCTTGGAAAGAATGCCGAGGTGTCCATGGCCATCGTCAGCATCTGGGTGGTCCTCTACTTTTTGGCAGCGATTGCCGGTTTGATTGTACTGCGCTTCGGGCGCTCCCGCCTCAGCACCATGCTTTACGGCCGTGCCCGCTGCCCCGGCTGCGGCACCATCTATGACCGCACCCTGTGGGCCGTGAATATGGGCCCCTCTCTCCGCTATGAACGCTGCCCCCACTGCCGCAAATGGCACACCACCACCGCCCTGAAGGAAGAACCTGACACCTTATGAAACCTAACGCCTTCCTTTGCCTCCTCCTGCTGGCCATCTCGACCATGGCTTTCGCCGAAAAGGGCACCCTCATCTTCAGCGATGACTTTTCCGCACCCGAAGTCGGCAAGGCATGGAAAGCGCAGTGGCCTGCCCTCGCGATTGCCGATGGCGCCTTGAACATCAGCCAGGCCAAACCCGAGCACAGCGCCGTCGGCCTCGTGCCAGTCGGCAAAAAAGACGTGCGGATCGAGTTCAAATTCAAACTGGGTGCCGCCACCGGCATCAATGCCGTCTTCAATGACCGCGATTTCAAGGAAGGCCACGGCGGCCATCTCTGCCGCGTCTCCCTCTCACCCCGCCAGATCTTCCTCGCCGATGACAAAGAGCGCCTGAGCCACGCCATCGAAGAGATGAAGAAAGACCCCGCAAAAAAGGCTGAAGTAGCGAAACTCGTAGCAGGACGCAGCAAAAGCTTCCCGATGAAGCTTGACCCGCAGACATGGTATCAGATCGCCATCGAAGTCATTGGCGATGAATTGAGCGTCACCCTCGATGGCAAGCCCATCGGCTCCCTGAAATCCTCCGGCATCGCCCATCCCATGAAGAGCGACTTCTACTTTGCCGTCAGCGGCAAGGACGCCCTGTTCGATGACCTTAAAATCTGGGACCTCCAGTAACCTCTTCCTCTCACCTGCCATGAAACCGCACCATCTTCTCCTCCTCTGCACGGCCCTCTTCAGCTCGCAGTCGTTCGCAGCCGAACTCAAAACCGAATCCTTCGACCGCGATCCCGGCTGGGAAGGTCACAACAACCACATTGTGCCAAAGCAGGTGCTCAAGGTCACCCAGGACTTCGGCTTCAGTCCCACCAACATCGCCGGCAAGGCTGCAGGTGAAATCGGTGGCCGCATCCAGCGCTCCACCACGCCTGCCTCCTATGCCGCTGAGATCCCCGTAAAGACGCTCGATGACGCATTCTCCGCCTCCGGCAGCTTCGCCATCACCAAGTCAGAAGGCGGTGCGGGCGTGTTCTTCGGCTTCTTCAATTCGCAACAACCCGGCGGCAGCGGGCGGCCTATCGGCTCCCTTGGGCTCGACTTCGACTTTGAAGGCAAAGGCGGTCGTCTCGCCACTCGCCTCATCACCAACACCAACAAATCCTGCGGTACCTTCATCACCCCTTATCTGCCCGGCAAATACCGCACCACCCCGATCAAGAACGACGGCACCCGTTACCACTGGACGCTCTCTTACGACCCCTCCGGTGATGGTCGCTTCACCTTCACCCTGCGCAGTGATAATCACCCCATGCCCGTGATCGATCCCGCCCTGCCCGCCGCCTCCCTGGCCGAAGAGCGTGCCCGTTTCCCCACCACCAGCACCTTCACCGTCGATCTCACCCCCGGCTTCAAAAAAGAAGGCGCCACCTTTGACCGCTTCGGCATCCAGAACATGATGAAATCCGGCGGCTCCGTGACCATGTACTTCGATGACGTGGTGTTCGGCACTCGCGATGAATCCTTCACTAAAGACCCCGGCTGGGCCGCTGTGGGAAATCGCACGACCTATGAAGACCGCGAAGTCGTCGGTGCCCACGATTTCGGCTTCAGCCCCACCACCAATCACGCTGGCGGAAAGCCCGGCGAAGTCGGTGGCGGCCTGTGGCGCAGCGGAGAGTATGGCTACTACGCAGACCGCGTCGGTCCGCTGAATCTTGAGCAGCGTTTGGAAGCACGTGGCAAAGCCAAGCTCGTGACCGCCGGTCCCGACTCAGACATGCACATCGGCTGGTTCAGCAGCGCTACGAAGGACAAATCACCTGACGAAGCCGGAAACTTCATCGGCATCCACGTCGGCGGCCCTACTCGCATCGGCCACTACTTCATACCACAGCTTGCTACTGCAGACGGCGCCAAGGGGAAGGTCGATCAAGGCCCCATCATCACTCCCGGCAAGCTCTACGACTGGTCTCTCGTGTATGATCCTGCGGCAAACAATGGCAATGGGGAGCTTCGAGTCACATTGGGCACCGAATCCGCCACACTGCCGCTCAAGCCCGGCCAGAAAAAACAGGGCGCCACCCTGGACCGCTTTGGACTCTTCACCTCTCAGGCCGGTGGCCAGATGGTCAAAATATTCCTCGATGACCTGCGATACACGGCGGCTCCCTGAGCTTCCGCCTTTGCAACAACCCTCAGCGCCTTGCCGTTCTATGCAGTGTATGAACCTGTCCTGCACAGCCGCGCTGCTGGTTGCCACTGCCTTCATGGTTTGTCGCGCCGGTGATGCGCCGGCTCCGACCGAGGCGGAACTGCGTGCCACGATTACGAAGAGTCTGGGCTATCTCTCCAAAGGCAACGACACGTGGATGGAGGAAAAGAACTGCAATGGCTGCCACCACCTGCCGCAGGTGCTATGGAACCACCGCGAGGCCCGCATGCGCGGCTTTGCCATTGATGAGAAGAAGTTCGAAGAATGGCTGCAATGGTCCGGCGAAAAGGGAAAGGACATCAAGGCAGGCCGTGAAATGACCGCCTTCATGAAGCTGGCCCTGCCGGACAAACCGGCGCCAGAGCTGACGAAGATCATCAAGGAAGGGCAGCAGCCCGATGGTTCGTGGAAAGCCGCCGGCCAGTTCCTCGGCCAGCGCCGTGCCGCGCCCGAAACCACCGCCAATTCGTCACGCATCTTCCTGCTCGCTCTCGCAGCTGATGGCAACGACAAGGAGTTCAGTGAAGAATCCCAGGCGAAAGCTGCCGCCTTGCTCGCCAAGGATGGCAAGGCCACCTCCGTCGAAACGCTCGCGTATCGCGCGCTCTTCGCCCGCCGTTTTGGCAAGCCGGAGGAAGTCGCCGCCATACAGGGGGAGATTCTCAGTCATCAGCATGCCGACGGTGGCTGGGGCTGGCAGATCAAGGAAGCCAGCAGCGACTCCGTCGCCACCGGCCTGGCGCTCTTTGCGTTGCAGCCCTCCGCAGATCCCGCCACTCTCGCCGCCATAGCACGTGCTCAGCGCTGGCTCATTTCCAGCCAAAAGGAGGACGGCGGCTGGCCCGTGGACTACAGCAAGATCAGCAGCACAGACCGCAGCAAGCCCGAGAAAGCGAAGTCTCTCAAGGATGCCACCATGATCTACTCCTACTGGGGCACCGCCTGGAGCACCCTGGGGTTGCTTCAGGGGCTTCCTGTGAAGGAGGGGAAGGGGAGTCCTGCCGGGTGATGTCGGCGCTTGCCGCAGGCGAAAAACGCGCCTATCCCTCGCGCCTTATGTCAGCCATTCCCGCCGAATTCACCGGAGTCACCGCCGTCACCAAAGCCAACGTCTATTTTGACGGCAAAGTCGTCAGCCACAGCATCCTTTTTCCGGATGGCAGCAAGAAAACCCTCGGCCTGATCTACCCTGGCGACTTCCACTTCGGCACCGCCAAGGCCGAGCGCATGGAAATCGTGGCCGGTGACTGCGTGGTGAAGCTCGACGGCAGCGATGCCAAGACGAACTACACCGGCGGCCAGTATTTTGACGTGCCCGCCAACAGCGGCTTCGACATCAGCGTCGGCTCCGGCATCTGCGAATACATCTGTTCCTTCCTGGATTGATCCCGATTTGACGGGGACATCCCTCGTCTTCACACATTCTTAACTCCGCCTCCAGCGGCATTCACTGGAGGCGGGGCACAACCCGGAGAACATGCCGGCGTCATGAGCGACACGACAGACAAGCCCGGCCTTCACAAGCTTTCCACCACCACCCTCGTCATTGCGGCGCTGGGGGTGGTCTTTGGTGACATCGGCACCAGCCCGATCTACACCCTCAAAGAATGCTTCAGTCCGCACAGCCCGCACCATGTGGCTGCCACGCACGAAAACCTGCTTGGTGTGATCTCACTGGTGCTGTGGGCGCTGATCGTGCTCGTCTGCATCAAATACCTCGTCTTTGTGCTTCGCGCGGACAACAAGGGGGAGGGCGGCGTGCTCTCCCTCATGGCGCTGGCATCTCATGGCATGTCGGAGACATTGAAACGCCGCGCCGTGATCGTGCTGCTGGGTCTGTTTGGCGCGTCCCTGCTCTTTGGGGATGGCATCATCACCCCTGCCATTTCCGTACTTAGCGCCATCGAAGGCCTCAAAGACGGCGGCCTCCTCGGCATGCCGCCTGTGGATGCGGATGCCGCGCTTTTGTGGGATCAGCAGCGGGAGTGGCTCATCATGGGCATCACCATGGTGATTCTGGTGGCGCTCTTCGCAGTGCAGTTCCTGGGCACCGCAAAGATGGGCCGCTTTTTCGGCCCCATCACCGGGCTGTGGTTCATTTCACTCGCGGCGCTGGGGGCGTGGCATCTGGTGCAAAACCCGGAGATCCTCGCGGCCTTTAATCCGCTGCACGGCTGGCACTTTTTGATCAATGGAGGCCATAAGTCCTTTGTCATTCTTGGCAGCGTGTTTCTGGCCG
Source organism: Prosthecobacter sp. (assembly GCF_044226605.1). Taxonomy (GTDB): domain Bacteria; phylum Verrucomicrobiota; class Verrucomicrobiia; order Verrucomicrobiales; family Verrucomicrobiaceae; genus Prosthecobacter. The sequence continues at coordinate 97,303 of NZ_JBGAGS010000016.1, forward strand.
TCACCGGTGGGGAGGCGCTCTATGCAGACATGGGCCATTTCGGCGCCGGACCCATCCGTCGTGCGTGGTTCATCCTCGTTTTGCCGGCGCTTGCGCTGAATTACCTCGGCCAGGGCGCCATGCTCATGCAGAAGCCGGAACTGGCACATGCGCCTTTCTTCCAGATGGCGCCGGGCTGGGCCACGCTGCCGATGGTGCTGCTGGCCACGGCTGCCACGGTCATCGCCTCGCAGGCGCTGATCACCGGCACCTATTCCCTCACGCTCAGCGCCGTGCAGCTGGGCTACCTGCCGCGCCTCAGCATTCGTCATACCTCCGAGCATGCCCAGGGCCAGATCTACATTCCGCTCGTGAACTGGCTCCTCATGGTGGCCTGCCTCACGCTGGTGCTGGCCTTCCGCAATTCGACGAATCTGGCCGCGGCCTATGGCGTGGCCGTGACGATGACCATGCTCATCACCACCTTCCTGTTCTACTTTGCCGCGCGCCATCTGTGGCAGTGGTCCGTGCTCAAGACCCTGCCGCTGTGCCTGCTGTTTGGCATGATCGAAATCGCCTTCCTCAGCGCCAACCTGGTAAAATTCTTCGATGGCGGCTGGTTCCCGCTCGCCGTCGGCGCAGTCATCTTCACGCTCATGACCACCTGGGCCACGGGCCGCCGGCTGGTGCGCGCCTCCATGGAAAAAAGCGCCCTCAGCCAGGAAACCCTGTGCGAGAGCCTGCGGCGCAGTCCGCCCGTCACCGTGCCTGGCACCGCCATCTTCATGTCCAGCACCCGGGGGCGCACGCCCATCGCCCTGCTTCACAGCCTGAAGCATTACCGCGCCATCCATGAGAGGGTCATTTTCATGACGCTGATCACCGAGGACGAGCCCTGGGTGCCGCCAGTCCGCCGCGTGGAGGTCGAAAAACTGTCCGACGGCTTCTGGCGCGTAACGGGGCGCTTTGGCTTCATGCAGAAACCGAACGTTCCGAAGCTTCTGCGCCAGTGTTCCAGCCAAGACCTCGAAGTCACGGCGGAGAAAGCCACTTTCTTCCTCGGGCGCGAGATCATCGTTCCCAGCCCGAAACCTGGCATGGTGAGATGGCGGGAGCACCTCTTTGCCTTTGCCAGCAAGCTGGCGCAGCAGCCTGCCACGTATTTCCAAATTCCCGTGGGCCGGGTGATCGAACTGGGGCAGCAGGTGGAGATTTAACGCTTTTTTGACGCATCAAGTCCTGCCTTTAACTGGGCAGGATGCGGGGAGCGGACATCTTGGTGATGGAACAACATCCATCACGCCATGAACGATCTCGTCTACCTCGGCATCACCGCGGCTTTCTTTGTGCTCTGCGGGCTCTACGCACGCGGCTGCGAAACCCTCTAGCCCTCCGCCCACCATGGAAACCATTCTCGTCGGGCTCATCGCCCTCGCCCTGCTCGCCTACCTGACGCTGGCGATGCTTCGTCCGGAAAAATTCTAACCCGCTGCTGTCATCATGCACTCCACCGACTGGCTGCAATTTGCCCTCTTCATCGGCCTCCTGGCCCTCATCACCAAGCCGCTAGGCCTCTACCTCGTGCAGGTGCTGGACGCCGACGGACGCACCTGGCTGGATCCAGTGCTCAAGCCTCTGGAAAAACTCAGCTACAAGCTGCTGGGCGTGGACCCGAAGCGCGAGCAGACCTGGCTGCAGTATACCTTTGCCATGCTGGCCTTCAGCCTTGTGGGAGTCGTCTTCACCTATGTGATTCTGCGCCTGCAGGACGTGCTGCCGCTCAATCCGCAGGGCTTTCCTGCGCTGAGTCATCACCTGGCCTTTAACACGGCCGTCAGCTTCACCACCAACACCAACTGGCAGAGCTATGGCGGCGAGGCCACCTTGTCCTACTTCTCCCAGATGGTGGGGCTGACCTTCCACAACTTCACCTCGGCAGCGGTGGGCATTGGCATCGCCGCCGCGCTGGTGCGTGGCATTTCCCGCAGTTCGGTGAAGACGCTGGGAAGCTTCTGGGCCGATCTGGTGCGCGTCACGTATTACCTCCTGCTGCCGCTTTGCGTGGTGTTTGCCATCTTCCTGGTCTCACAGGGCATGATCCAAAACTTTGACGCCTACACCAAGGCGAAAACGCTGGAAGGCGCTGAGCAGGTGATCGCGCAGGGGCCGGTGGCCTCGCAGGTGGCCATCAAGATGCTGGGCACCAATGGCGGTGGCTTCATGAATGCGAATGCTGCGCATCCTTTCGAAAACCCGACGCCGCTTTCCAACTTTGTGCAGATGCTGTCGATCTTTGCCATCGGCAGCGGCCTGACCTACTACCTCGGCCGCATGGTCAGGAACCAAGGGCACGGCTGGGCGGTGTGGGCCGCCATGATGGTCCTCTTTGTCGGCGGGGTGCTTGCATGCGCCCATTTTGAGGCGGCGGGAAATCCGATCCATCATCAGCTCGGAGTGGCTGCTGCAGATGGTAACATGGAGGGGAAAGAGGTGCGCTTTGGTGTTTTTAATTCCGCTCTCTTCGCCACCATCACCACCTCCGCCTCCTGCGGTGCGGTGAACTCCATGCATGACTCGTTCACCGCCATCGGCGGTCTGGTGCCGCTGTTCATGATCGAGCTGGGAGAGGTCGTGATTGGCGGTGTGGGCGCCGGATTGTACGGCATGCTCGTCTTTGTCATTCTCGCGGTTTTCATCGCCGGGCTTATGGTGGGTCGCACGCCGGAGTATCTGGGCAAGAAGATCCAGGCGAAGGAGGTGAAGCTGGCCATGCTGACGCTCCTGATCCTAACGCTCAGCATTTTGGGATTCACGGCCTGGGCCAGTGTGAGCGCCTGGGGTTTGGCGGGCCTGAACAATGCCGGCCCCCACGGCTTCAGCGAGATGCTCTATGCCTACAGCTCCGCCACGGGCAACAACGGCAGCGCCTTTGCGGGTCTCACTGCCAATACACCCTGGTATAACACCACACTCGGACTGGCCATGCTCATCGGCCGCTTCCTCATGATCGTGCCCATCATGGCCATTGCGGGATCGCTGGCGGGCAAGCAGGCCGTGCCGCCGAGCGCTGGCACATTCCCGGTCAATGGCGCAACGTTTACCGTGCTGCTGATCGGCACCGTGCTTCTCATCGGTGCGCTCAATTTCCTGCCTGCGCTCGCACTCGGCCCCATCGTCGAGCATTTCCTCACCGGGCAGGGCAGACTTTTCTAAACTTTCACCACCACGTCCATGTCACACAAACCCACATCTCTCTTTGAAGCTTCCATCCTTGTGCCCGCAGCCGGCGGGGCGCTGCAGAAGCTGGACCCGCGGCTGATGGTGAAGAATCCCGTCATGTTCGTCACCCTGGTGGGGGCGGTGCTCACCACCGTGAGCGTCTTCACCAGCAAGGCTGACCATGGCTTCATCATCCAGCTGTGCATCTGGCTGTGGTTCACCGTGCTGTTTGCCAACTACGCCGAGGCCGTGGCGGAAGGCCGCGGCAAGGCGCAGGCGGCGAGCCTGCGCGCGGCGCGCAAGGACACCATCGCCCGCAAGCTGAAGAACGGCGCAGAAATTCAGGTGCCAGCCCCTGCCTTGGAAAAGGGCGACCTCGTCGTCTGCGAGACAGGCGATGTCATTCCCGCCGACGGGGAAGTGATCGAAGGCATTGCCAGTGTGGACGAGGCCGCCATCACCGGCGAGTCCGCACCCGTCATTCGCGAAAGCGGCGGCGACCGCAGCGCCGTAACGGGTGGTACGCGGGTCATCAGCGACCGCATTGTCATCCGCATCACCTCGGAGAAAGGGAACACCTTCATCGACCGCATGATCTCAATGGTGGAAGGAGCAAAGCGCCAGAAAACGCCCAACGAGATTGCGCTCACGATCCTGCTCTCCGCCATGACGCTCATTTTCCTGCTCGTGTGCATCACGCTGCGTCCGTTTGGCATCTACTCGGCGGTGGAGTTTTCCACGCCGGTGCTGATCGCGCTGCTGGTGTGCCTGATCCCCACCACCATCGGCGGCCTGCTGAGCGCCATTGGCATCAGCGGCATTGACCGCCTCATCCGCCGCAATGTCATGGCCACATCGGGTCGTGCGGTGGAGGCTGCGGGAGACATCGATGTGCTGCTGCTGGACAAGACGGGCACCATCACCATCGGCAACCGGATGGCGTCTGATTTCCGCCCTGCGCCTGGCATCACGGAGCAGGAGCTTGCCGATGCCGCGCAGCTTGCTTCCCTGGCGGATGAAACGCCGGAAGGCCGCAGCATCGTGGTGCTGGCGAAGGAAAAATTTAACATTCGTGGACGCGAACTCGCCGCACCGCATGCCACCTTCATTCCCTTCACGGCGCAGACGCGCATGAGCGGCGTGGACCTGGACCACCGCAGCATTCGCAAAGGCGCGGCGGATTCCATCAAAACGCACATCGAAGGACTGGGCGGCATCTATCCGACGGAAGTTGCGAAGATCGTGGAGGCAGCGTCACGCGCCGGACGCACGCCGCTGGTGGTTTCCGAGGGCGGCAGGGTTCTTGGGGTGGTGGAGCTCAAAGACGTGGTGAAAGGCGGCATCAAGGAGCGCTTTGCGCAGCTGCGCAAAATGGGGATTCGCACGGTGATGATCACCGGGGACAATCCCATGACCGCCGCCGCCATTGCGGCGGAGGCAGGCGTGGACGATTTCATGGCGCAGGCCACGCCCGAGGACAAGCTTAAGCGCATCCGCGCCGAGCAGGCCGCAGGGCATCTGGTGGCCATGACCGGAGACGGCACCAATGATGCGCCTGCGCTGGCCCAGGCGGACGTGGGAGTGGCCATGAACACCGGCACGCAGGCCGCGCGCGAAGCCGGCAACATGGTGGATCTGGACAGCAATCCGACGAAGCTCATCGAGATCGTTGAGATCGGCAAGCAGCTGCTCATGACGCGCGGCTCGCTGACCACCTTCAGCATCGCGAACGACATTGCCAAATACTTCGCCATCATTCCAGCGATGCTCATGGCCACGTTTCCGGCGATCAGCCCGCTGAACGTCATGGGCCTTTCCAGCCCGCAGAGCGCCATCCTGAGCGCGGTCGTCTTCAATGCCCTGATCATCATTGCCCTCATCCCGCTGGCGCTGAAAGGTGTGCCCTATCGCCCCATGGGCGCCGCGGCCGTGCTGCAGCGCAACCTGCTCATTTACGGCCTGGGCGGAGTCATTGTTCCCTTCATCGGCATCAAGGCCATCGATGTCATCGTTGCCACCCTTCACCTCGCTTAGTCCCATGAAAGCTCTCGTCTCTGAACTTCGTCCCGCCATCTCCGCCACGCTGGTGCTCGCCGTGATCACCTGCGGTGTCTATCCCCTCGTTGTCACCGGCCTTTCGAAGGTGGCGTTTCAAGACAAAGCCGCCGGCAGCCTCATCACGGACAAGGACGGGGTCGTGCGCGGCTCCGCCCTGCTGGGGCAGAATTTTACGGCGGCGCAGTATTTCCAACCGCGCCCCAGTGCTGCTGGCGCCGGGTATGACGCCACCAGCTCAGGAGGCAGCAATCTCGGCCCGACCTCGCAGAAGCTGAATGACGCCGTGAAGGAGCGGGCTGCCGCCTATCGGGCCGCCAACGGTCTCGCTGCCAATGCCGAGGTGCCGGCCGATGCGGTCACGGCCTCAGGCAGCGGCCTGGACCCGCACATCAGCGTCAAAAATGCGGAGCTGCAGGCTTCGCGGGTGGCAAAGGCGCGCAATCTCAGCGTCGAGAAGGTGAAGGAGCTCGTGGCCGCGAGCACCGCCCGGCCTGATCTTGGCATCTTTGGGGAGGCAGGCGTGAATGTATTGAAGTTGAATCTCAGCCTGGATGCCGTGAAGTAACCGCCGCAGGCCATGAAAGACGACTACAGACCTGACCCTGATGCGCTGCTCGCGGAAATGCAGCGTGACGAGGCCCGGGTAAAGCAGGGCAGGCTGTTCATCTTTCTGGGCATGTGCCCGGGCGTGGGCAAAACCTACGCCATGCTGCAGGCGGCCCAGCAGCGTGTGAAGGAAGGCGTGGTGGTGCTGGCGGGCATTGTGGAGACGCATGGGCGGCATGAGACCGCCTCGCTGCTGGAGGGGCTGCGGGTCTTGCCGCGCAAGAAAGTCGAGCATCGCGGCTTCATGCTGGAGGAGTTCGACATCGATGCCGTTTTGCAGCAGCGGCCCGAGCTGGTGCTGGTGGACGAGCTGGCGCACACCAACGTGCCGGGCTCCCGCCATGCCAAGCGCTACCAGGATGTGCTGGAGCTGATCGACTCCGGTATCGACGTTTACACCACGCTCAATGTCCAGCACATCGAGAGCCAGGTGGACATTGTGCGGCAGATCAGCGGTGTGGTGATCACGGAGACCGTGCCGGATTCGATTCTCGACGTCGCGCATGAGATTCAGCTCATCGATCTCAGCGTGGAAAAGCTGCTGGAGCGCATGGCGGATGGGAAAGTCTATCTGGGCGAGCGAGCGAAACATGCCGTGAGCAACTTCTTCAAGGAAGGAAATCTCACTGCGCTGCGCGAGCTGGCGCTGCGTTTCACCGCGGAGCATGTGGACCGGGATCTGGAAGACATCCGCCGCGTGAAGCGCGTGAGCAGTCCATGGAAAACCAATGCACGCCTCATGGTGGGCGTGGGCCCGAGTCCTTATGCGGAAAGTCTCATCCGCTGGACCCGCCGCGCAGCCACCCGGCTGAACTGCCCGTGGATCGTCGCGTGGGTGGAGGGTTCGCGAGTTTTGTCATCCGTCGAGCAGGACCGCCTCACGCGTGCGCTAGGACTGGCGCGGAAACTGGGCGGGGAGGTCGTCTCCGTGACCGGGGAGAACATCTCCGAAGCGCTGCTGCAGGTGGCCCGTGAGCGGAATGTGTCGCAAATCGTGGTCGGCAAGCCGGAGAAGACAAGCCTGTGGTGCAAGTCGCTGGCGGACAGCCTCATCGCCGGCAGCGGTGACATTGATGTGTGTGTGGTCCGGCCCCTGGCCGCCGCTGACAAGGCGCGGAATCTGGCGCCGCTGCAGGACGCCATGCCCGAGTCGGTCATTGGCGAATACAGCTGGGCCGTCGTCACCATCTTTGCCATTGCGAGCGTGTGCTGGGGCCTGGTTTCCATCACCGGTTACATGTTTGTCGCGCTGGTGTTTCTGCTTGCCATCGTGCTTGCCGCGCTGCGCTTCAGCCGCGGACCGGTGCTGACGATGGCCACGCTGAGCGCCCTGTGCTGGAATTTTATTTTTATTCCTCCCATCTTCACCTTCCACATCAGCAAGCTGGAGGACTGGATCATGTTTGGCATGTTCTTCATCGTGGCGCTGAGCATGGGCAGCCTGACTTCGAGGCTGCGCATGCGCGAGGTCGCGGAGCGGCGGCGTGTGCGCCAGACGGACGCACTGCTGCGTGTGACGCAGAGCGCGGCGCTGGCGGCGGAGCCGGAGAAGGGGCTGGCGGAGGCCCTGCGCACGATCAACGAACTGCTGAGCGCCAGCACCGCGCTGATCGTGCGCGAGCAGGACCGCTCCCTGCCAAAGACAGCGCACAAGGCCAGCAACTTCCAACCTTCGGCGAAAGAATGGGGCGTGGTGGCATGGAGCTACGAGAACAAGCAGTGCGCGGGCCGCTACACCGACACGCTGCCGGAGTCTGCCGCGACCTGGTTTCCGCTGCAGACCGCCACGGCGACGATGGGCGTGCTGGGCGTGCAGTTTGAAGAGGCGGCCAGACTGGACTTCACCACACGGCAGATGATCGAGGCCTTTGCGCTGCAGATCGCGCTTGTTTTGGAAAAAGAACACTTCATCCAGGCCGTAAGCCATGCGGAAATGCTGTCGCAGTCGGAGAAGCTGCATCGTACGCTGCTGGACAGCGTCTCCCATGAACTGAAAACGCCCATCGCTGTCATCACGGCGGCGCTGGAAGGCATGAGCGGGCAGCGCAGCCCCTATCTCAACGAAATCACCACGGCCACGCAGCGGCTGCAGCGGGTGGTGGACAGCCTGCTGCAGATGACGCAGCTGGAATCCGAGGTGCTGAAGCCCAGCCTCGACTGGTGCGACGTGCGCGACGTCATCTCCGCCGCCGAGCATGCCGTGGGTGCGCCGCTCAGCAGCCATGAGGTGAGGCTGCATGTGGCTGGAGATTTCCCACTGCTGAAGCTCGACCACGCGCTGCTGACCCAGGCGGTGGCGAACATCCTGCACAATGCGGCCATTTACACCCCTGCGGGTGCTGTGATCGACATCAGCGCCACCTTGCGCGACGAGAAGCTGCGCATGGTGATCCGCGATCACGGCCCCGGTCTGCCCGAGGGGACCGAGCGCCGCGTGTTTGAAAAGTTTTATCGCGTGCACGGTTCGCCACCCGGCGGCACCGGCCTCGGGCTGGCCATCGCCCTTGGCTTCGTTCATGCACTGGGCGGGGACATCACCGCACGCAATCATCCCGCAGGAGGTGCGGAATTTGCGATCGAAATCGACCGAGTGGCCAGCTTCACCCCGCCTGCCAGATGACTGCGCTGATCATCGATGACGAAATCCAAATCCGCCGTCTGCTGCGCATGGCGCTGGAGACAAAAGGCTACACGGTGCGAGAGGCGGAAGCCGGGCAGACGGGGCTGCAGGAGGCGGTCTTTCTCAAGCCCGATGTCATCCTGCTGGATCTCGGCCTGCCTGACATCGACGGAGTCGAAGTTTTGAAACGCCTGCGCGAATGGAGCAGCGTGCCCGTGCTCATTCTCAGTGTGCGCGATCAGGAGGCCGTCAAACTCGCCGCCTTTGATGCAGGAGCTGACGACTACGTTTCCAAACCTTTCAGCACGGCTGAGCTCATCGCGCGGCTGGGCGCCATTCAGCGCCGCCAGGGGAGTGCTGAGGCGGCCAACCTCCAATGCGGCCCGCTGGTGCTTGATCCCGCGCATCATGAGGCAGCGCTCAACGGCCAGCCGCTCAAGCTCACGCCCACGGAGTATGCGCTGCTGGCGCAGCTGGTGCGGCATGCGGGCAAGGTCGTCACATTGAAGCAGCTGCTGCGCGCCGTGTGGGGGCCGCAGGCGGAGGAGCAGAGCCATTACCTGCGGGTGTATGCGAACCATCTGCGCAAAAAGCTGGAGGGATCCGCCTTGGAGATCAAGAACGAGCCGGGGATCGGCTACCGGCTGGAGGAGGCCTGAGCCCTGCTTTTACACTTTCTTAACGCCCTCCCTGCGCCTGTTTACTGGCGGGCGGACCTTTTGCAGCGCAAGGTGCTGGCATGGCAGACACCAAGAACCATGCCTCCCCGCCGGCTTCTTTGGCGGAGGTGGGACAGTACAGCGTGGGACTCACGCTGGTGTTTGTGCTGGCCTCCGCCTGCTGGGTGCTGCTGCCCTACACGGGGGATCTCTTTGCTGCACTGGTTTTTCTGATGGCCATCGTGCTCGCAGGCACGTGGTGGAACCGCGGGCCCGTGCTGCTGATGGCGGTGGTCAGCGCACTGGTGTGGAACTACTTCTTCATCCCGCCGCAGTTCACGCTGCACATCGACAAGCCGCAGGACATGGTGATGTTCAGCCTGTTTTTCGTCGTTGCACTGAGCATGGGGCACCTCATTACCAAGCTGCGCGCGCGCGAGGCGGCGCTGGCGCAGCAGCATGAGGAGCGTGAGCACCTGCTGGAGCTGAAGCACCGCGCCGAACTGCTGGCGGAGTCCGAGCGCCTGCACCGCACGCTGCTGGACAGCGTGGCGCATGAGCTGAAGACCCCCATCGCCATCATCCGCACCGCGCTGGACGGGCTGGGGCAGGGGAATGTGTATGCGGCGGAAATCGAGACTGCGAACCGCCGCCTGCAGCGCATCGTGGAGAATTTTTTGGAGATGACACGCGTGGAGTCCGAGGCGCTGGAGCCGCAGCCGGACTGGTGCGAGATCGGTGATGTGCTGCATGCCGCGACCACGCCGATCCAGCATGAACTGGCCGCACACAAGCTGCGCATCAGCGGTGCGGATGACATGCCGCTGCTGCGGCTGGACAGCCGGCTGGTGGCGCAGGTGCTTGGCAATGTGCTGCACAATGCGTCGCGTTATGCGCCTGCGGGCACGGACATTGAAATACACACCGCACTGGCCGATGGACGGCTGGAGCTCCGGGTGCGTGACCATGGCCCCGGGCTGCCGCTGGGATCGGAGGACCAGCTGTTTGAAAAATTCTACCGCGCGCCCGATTCGCCCGCAGGCGGCACAGGACTCGGGCTTGCCATCGCGCGGGGATTGATGCGGGCGATGAAGGGTGATATTGAAGCGCGCACTCATCCGGAAGGCGGGGCGGAATTCGTGCTTCACCTGCCGGTAAAAACCCGTGAAGCCACATGAGCAAGGCCCTCATCATTGATGACGAACAGCAGATGCGCCGTCTGCTGCGCATGGTGCTGGAGGCTCGGGGCTATGAAGTCTGCGAAGCGCCCGAAGGCCAGCTCGGGCTGCAGGAGGCCGCGTTTCACCGGCCCGATGTGGTGCTGCTGGATCTCGGGCTGCCCGGCATGAACGGCATCGAAGTACTGAAACGTCTGCGCGAGTGGAGCGATGTGCCGGTGCTCATCCTCAGCGTACGGGACCAGGAGGCTGTGAAGGTGGAAGCTCTGGAAAATGGTGCGGATGACTATGTGACGAAACCCTTTGGCACCGCGGAGCTGCTGGCGCGGCTGGCCGTCATTCAGCGCCGCCGTTTCACACGGCAGAGCGCGGAGATTGTCGCGGGCACCTTGAAGCTGGACCTGCTGCACCACGAGGCGACGCTCGACGATGAGCCGGTCAAGCTTACGCCCACCGAGTTTGCCCTGCTCAAGGTTCTTGCCGAGCACGCGGGGCGCATCGTCACGCAAAACCAGATCATGAAGCAGGTGTGGGCGGGGCAGACAAGCGATCCCAGCGAAGGCCTGCGCGTGCACATCAATCACCTGCGCAAAAAACTTGGCGAGGGCGGTCCGCGCATCGTGAACGAGCCGGGCATCGGCTATCGCCTGGAAGAGGCGTAAGTCATTGCGCGGGCTTCTTTTCGATCAGCGACAGCACCACCGAGGCTGGCACGGCTTCGTTCAAGGTCATGAGCGTGGGAGGCTGGGTCGGAGTGGGTTTGTCGGAAGGAGCCGCCGGACGGGGCTCGCCAAACAGGGGGCGGATGCGGGCCACATGGCCGGTCACATTTCCATATTCATCCAGGATGGCGGAGCCGCTGCTGCCTGGAGCCCAGTCGGCGCTGACGTCAATGCGCTGCAGCAGCGGGCTGCTGGCTTTGCTTGGGGTGCCTGGAGAGTGGAGGCGGTTCACCATGCCGGAGCTGAAATGTCCGACGATGTCCCGGGGATCGCTGAAGCAGTAGGCGGTGTCTCCCACCTGCACGTCATGGCTCAGGGCCAGCGGTTTTAGATCCTTTGTGGCGACGCGCAGAATGGCGGTGTCCGCGCTTTCCTCCGCGAAGAGCACGCCGCTGATATTCAGCACCTCCTTTTCTCCGCGCACCACCACGGGATATCCAGCCCCTGGCTTCATTCTGGCAGGAGGCGCGACCACGTGCTGAGCCGTGACCACCACATCTGGAGCGATGGCGTAGCCGCCCGCGATGCTGGTGTGCCAGCGGTCGCATTTGGAGCATTGATACACCCAGCCGACGCGCAGATGAGACTCCGCCGCGCGTTTGGCGATCTCACGTCCGCGCAGCAGCGTGGTGGCGGGAGGCGCAAGGTCCAGCGGGGCGGGCACGGGCTGTTTTAACTGGGAGAGGAAAGTCTTCGCGGAGATCAGCTTGCCATCAGCCGCCAGCTTTTCCACCACGGCCACCAGGGGATTCGTCGGCGCTTCTGCGGCGGAGGCTTTGGGAGCTTGCGGCGATTCACCCGTCGTGCTTGGCTTGACCTCCTTGCCCAGATTTGCCAGCGCCTTCTCCACGGTGCCACGCAGGTTCGCTCCGCGCAGATCGACGGAAGTCGCCACGATGTTGCCGGTATCGCCGTCGATCAGCCAGCAGGAGGGAATGCCGCGCACGCCATACTGTCTGACGATGCGACCCTGCCAGCCTTCGCCATCACAGACCTGAGGCCAGACCATGCCTTTGTCTTTCAGAAAGCCAGGGAGGGTCGAGACGGCATCCTCATTGTCCAGACTGATGCCGAGCACGGTGAAGCCTTTCGCGGCAAACTCCTCGTGAACTTTGATCACTCCCGGAAGCTCATGCAGGCAGGGACCACACCAGGTGGCCCAGAAGTCGAGCATCACCAGTTTGCCTTTGTAATCCTGTGGGAAGCGCACGTCCTTGCCATCGATGGTTTTGGCCTCAAAGCTCAGTGCCGGCCTGCCGATGAAAGACCCCTGCGCCTGACGCTGCTCGGCCACTCTGGCTGCCGCCTGCTTTTTTTCTCCCTCCTGCATCTGCGCCACGGTCTTGTCAGACTTCACCAGGTCAAAGCGGGAGCCGTCCGGGGCGAGATTTTTCACTTCATACACCGCGCCTTCCAGCAGGAGGGGCTTGCTGAGCAGAAAGCTCTCCGATCTCATGTCGAATCGTTTGTCCGCGTTCAAGTCGATGCCGAGCCTGGTACGTTCCGGTGTGAACTCGCCCGTGGTGGAGTCATCGCTCAGGTACGCGGACAGCTCTTTGCCGTCGAGGGAGATCTTGCCAGTACGGCCATAGTCACGGCGATAGAAGAGCGATCCCGGCCCCTTGGTGGTGGCGTTGCGATAAAAGTAGAGACCCATTTCCAGGGTGGAGCCGGGGTATTGGACCTGCACTTTGGCCCCTCCATGCCAGGCGATGCTTTCCTTTCCTCCTGAACTACGAACGAGGGGCTCCCATTTCGCCTCAGGGTCATTGGTCAGGTCGCCATCGCCATTCGCATCGATCCACAGGTGAGCCTCTTTTGGAGCGCGCTGGTCGAGGATGAGTCCCAGCAGCCTGCGCTTGCTTGCCGGCCCGGTTTCCAAAAGCGCATACTGGGGACTCACGAGCCCCTCCGGCATCTTGATGATCTGCGCCGGTTTTTCCTTCAGGAACGTGGCCGCCCTGGGGGAATGATAGCGGGTCTTGTTGTGAAAACCTTCGGACATCCAGTCCATGCGGACTTCATCCGCGAGAGCGGGGGCAAGTGGCAGCGCACAAAGGATCAGCATGAATGACTTCATAGCAGCAGGGGTTGGTGGGTTGGGGGGCGACTTCCACATAACGACCGGGAAGTTCTTTGAATTAGCCTTGAATGATTGTGTCTGTGACACGCAGCGGATTTGCATGGCGCATTTTGAGTCATGCATGGGTCAAGATGAAGCATGATTTCAGGCTTTTCGTGCAGGCCGCGCTGTGATTAATGGGCGGATGTCATCCTCCCTGAACGCCGCTCCCCCATCCACGCTCATGCGCCGTGCCTGGCTGATTGTAGGGCTGCTCTTTCCCGTGGCTTTGCTCAACTACCTGGACCGGCAGATGATCGCCTCGATGAAAGTGTCCGTGATGGGGGACATCAAGGACATCGGCACGGAGGAAAACTGGGGGCACATGCTCGCCTCCTTCAAATGGGTGTACGCCATCTGCAGTCCGATCGGCGGATACATCGCAGACCGCTTCAGCCGCAAGCTGACGATCTGCGGCAGCCTGTTTGTGTGGTCTCTCATCACCTGGCTGACCGGACATGTGAGCAGTTTTAATGAACTGTACTGGGCGCGCACGATGATGGGCGTGAGTGAGGCGTTTTATATACCGGCTGCGCTGGCCTTGATCGCAGATTATCACACGGGCGGGACGCGTTCGCGCGCCGTGGGTGTGCATCAGATGGGCATTTACTGTGGCGTGATCACGGGCGGCTTCGCGGGCTTTGTGGCAGACGCGCCGGACTTGGGCTGGCGCTTCATGTTCGACTTCACCGGACTGGCCGGCGTGCTTTATGCCATTCCGCTGCTGTTCCTGCTGCGCGATGTGCCGCGGCAGTCGGGCGAGCCGGAGACGGCAAGCTCTGGTGATGGTGGCGGCTCCTTCGGAGAGCTGATCGGTAACCGCAACTTTATCCTGCTGGTGCTTTACTTCACGCTGCCCGCCCTCGCCGCCTGGGTGGTGCGCGACTGGATGCCGGCGATTCTGCAAAAGTCCTTCAACATCAGCCAGGGCAAGGCCGGCGTGTCCGCGGCGCTCTACTGGCAGGGGGCGGCGCTGCTCTCCGCGATTCTCGGCGGCTGGCTGGCAGACCGCTGGATGCGCCGCAGCGAGCGCGGCCGCATCTACGTGAGCGCCATTGGCATGATGCTCATTGTGCCCGCCATGTTTGGCGTGGGGAATGCGCCTGCTCTGAACTCCTTTGGGCTGGCCATCGCGGCGCTGATTGTCTTTGGCGTGGGCTGGGGCTTCTTTGACTGCAACAACATGCCGATCCTGAGCCAGATCGTGAGGCCGCATCTGCGGGCCACGGGATATGGTCTCATGAACTTCGTCAGCATGATGTGCGGCGGTCTGGCCGACTGGGGCTTTGGCAAGATGAGCGACAGGCATGTGCCGCTGAATGTCATCTTCGGTGTCTTTGCGATGATTTGTGTGTTCTCGCTGGTAATCGTGCTTTTGATCCGGCCCAAGCCGGGAACGTGATGCTTACACCGTGCCTCGGCCTCCACGATTCAAGTCATCAAATACTTCTACAAACGCAGCCGCCAGTGCCTGCCAGTCTTCGGCGGTGGTCTCCCAGCCGCTGCTGATGCGCACGACGCGTTTCAGTTCCTCGGGACTCGCGCCCAGTGCAGTGACCACCACGGAGGAACCTTCTTTGCCTGAACTGCAGGCCGAACCGGTGGAGATGCTGAAACCACGGCGTGACAGGCGGGTGAGCCATTTCAGATTGTCATGCGCGGGCATGACCATTAGCACCGTGTTCCAGAGGCGGGGTGCGGATTCGCTGATGACACGCAGCGGGGCAAAGTGCGCGCGCATGGTTGAGACGAAATCATCGCGAAGCTGGCTCTGCACTTTGTCCAGATGGGATGTCATGGTTTCCAATGCAGTTACCATCGCTTCGATGGCCGGATAATTCTCCGTGCCTGCACGGCGTCCGTTTTCCTGCGGTCCGCCGCGGATGAAGCCGAGGCGGGAATCTTCTTTGGGAAGCACGAGGAAGCCGCAGCCTTTGGTGCCGCCGAATTTATGCGCACTGCCAGTGATGAAGTCGCACTCGCCAAGATGTGAGGAGTCGAGCTTGCCGAGCCACTGGGCGGCATCGGTGTGAAACAGCACGCCCTGCTCGCGGCAGATGGCGGCGATTTCGCGCCAGGGCTGCAAGGCGCCGCTTTCATTGTTCGCGGCCATCACGGAAACGAGTGCGGGATTCTCGGCGGCGATCAAGGTTTTCACGGTGTCGGGTTCCACCACCCCGTCCGCATTCACGGGGATTTCCACCACGCTGCGACTGCGGGCCGCTTCGCGAACACTGGGATGCTCAATGGCGGAGATCAAAACAACGGCCTCACGCGGCAGCGTGGCAAACAGGGCATTGTTTGACTCCGTGGCTCCCGAGGTGAACACGATGCGCTCTGCCTCTGCGCCGATCAATGAGCCCAGGCGTTCGCGAGCGGACTCCAGCTGCTGGCTTGCGATGCCTGCATCGCGGTAAAGGCTGGAAGGATTGTGCCAGTGCTTCTCGCTCGCCCGCAGCCATGCCTCGCGCGCGGTGGGATGCAGCGGTGTGGTGGCGTTGTGATCAAAGTAGCCGTTCATGCTGCGGGCCTGAAACGTGAAGGCAGGGGGATGTGATACAGCATCATCAGCAGGGCGAGGCCGATGTAGGGCAGCCACGCTTCGCCACGGCCCGTGGAGGAGATGCCATTGACGAAGCCTAGCACACCGATGCCTTCGCTCAGGGCAAAGAGGACGAAATTGCCCGCGACGAAGCGGCCGCGTCCCTGAGGATTGTCCAGGCTCAGGGTTCCTGCGGAAAATCCGCCGAGAAGCAGCGGGCGCAGGAGAAGGCTCAGGATGGTCGAACTGGCGGCGATGATGGCGAGGATGCCGCCGAATGAGCCGGACGGTGAAGCGGCCGGGCCGGGGGCAAAAGCCATCGAGCTCAGCATCGCGGCATAACCGCAGATGGAGGCACACAGAACGCCCCAAATGATAAAGACTGTCTGTTGAACTTTGTTCATGATGCAGTGCTTAATCGTTGTGGATGGGTGTAAACATTCATCGTCTCACCACGCAGAAAGCCGATGAGTGTCTGGCCGGCCTCACGGGCGAAATCGACGGCCAGACTGCTCGGTGCGGAAATGGCCGCCACGAGCGGGATGCCACCGGCGAGCGCCTTCTGAATGATTTCAAACGAGACGCGGCCGCTCACGAGCAGGATGTGGCGGTCCAGGGGCAGCAGGCCACGCTGCAAGGCGTAGCCCAGGATTTTGTCGAGTGCGTTGTGGCGGCCCACGTCTTCACGCAGCACGACGAGGTTGCCTTCCAGATCAAACAAGCCGCTGGCGTGGAGGCCGCCGGTTTTGGAAAAGGTTTCCTGTGCAGCACGCAGCTTGTCCGGGAGAGTGGCGATCAACTTCGGCGAGACCTGCCATTCACCCTTCACCGAGGGGAACTGCTGAAACACGCTTTCAATGCTCGTTTTGCCACACAAGCCGCAGCTGGAAGCGCTGAAGACATGGCGCGTGAGGGAGTCCCAGTTCACCACGGCGCCGCCGAGCAGCACATCGACGATGTTGCCATGCTCGTTGTTGGTGCTGGGGCATTGCGAGACTTCAAGGATGTCGCGCGGGCGCTGCACCACGCCCTCACTCACGAGAAATCCGGCGGCGAGTTCTTCATCATGCCCGGGTGTGCGCATCACCACGGCGACGGAGCGGCCTTCCACGCGGATCTCGAGCGGCTCCTCACGCGCGGTGACGTCGCTGACCTCGCTGCTGCCGCCGGATATGCTGACCTTGTGCAGGCGCACTTCGGCCATGGCTGGATGCTCCGTGTTCATCACGAAGCCTCCATGAAATCTGCCGGCAGCACTCCCGCAGGCACACGGCGCGGCTCGGCGATGAGGCGCACCATTTTGTCAAAGATGTCGCGGCCGCGGATGATCTCGATCTCCACGCGCATGAAGTAGAAGGGGATGTCCGCCACGGGCAGCTTGGGGAAGCGCACGAAATCTTTTTCCGTGGTGACCATGCAGTGCACGTCCCGCCGCACGCAGCGCTCGATGAACTGCTTGAGCTCGGGCCCGTGGAAGCGGTGATGATCCGCGAAACGGGCGATGACCTCCACTTTCGCGCCGAGCCTGCGCAGGCCGTTTTCAAAACTCTCGGGCACGGCGATGCCGGACAGCGCGCCCACGAATTTATCGCGCAATGAATCGATGGGGATGCGCTCGCCGGTGTGGATGTTTTCAAAATGCATGGCGCGGTGGCGGCACTCGATGATCTCGGCGGCACGGTTGTAGCGGCGGATCTGCTTGATCACGTCCTCGCTGTCGCCGTCGGATTTGGTGATGAAGATGTAGCTGGCGCGGCGAAGGCTGCGCGGAGGCTCGCGCAGGGTGCCGCGCGGCAGCAGGTGGCCGTTGTTGCCAAAGGCGGCGGTTTTGTCGATCAGTACGATGTCGTGGCGGTGCTTGAGCTTGAGGTATTGCAGGCCGTCATCGAGGACGAGCACATCGGCGCCGAAGCGCTGGATGGCATGCGCCCCGGCCTTCACGCGGTTTTTGTCCACCACGACGGGGATGCCCGGGCAGTTCTTGGCCAGCATGAAGGGTTCGTCTCCGGCATTGTGGGAGTCGAGCAGGATTTTTTCGCCATCGGACACGATGCGTGGCAGCGGCTGAGGCGGCTTGGGGATGAGGCCGAAACGCGCCGCCATTTTCTTTGAAAACGCCAGCTTCTTCTGACGCTTGCTCTTGTAGCCGCGACTGAGGATGCACACCCGGCGGCCACGCTCGTGCAGGGCCTTGGCCAGCATTTCCACCACCGGCGTCTTGCCGGTGCCGCCGACCGTGAGGTTTCCCACGCTGATGACCGGCACCCCCAGGTGGTGATCGTGAATGTAGCGGTGGCGGTACAAATACAGCCGCGTGCGCACCACGGCGGAGTAGATGCCGGACAGGCCACGGAAAACCACCCGCAGCAGCGAGGCACGGATGCCGCGGCGGTTGTTGATCACCACGTCGATGATGAAATTTTCGATGTCTTCCAGGGTGTCTTTCACGAGCGAGGCATTGGAGGCGGGAAAGCGCACCGCGTCAATGAGACGCCTTGCGGTTTGCAGCGGAGTTTTGTAGCCTCGCGGCCATGAAATGCTTTGCATCTGCGCTTCTGGTTCTCTCTGTTTTCGTGAGCTCTGTCCAAGCGCGCACCCTGGCTGAAGCGGCTGCGCAGGCGGCCAAGCCGCTCAAGGCCGGGTGCATCGTCACGGGAGAGCGCGTAGGAGCGGAGGTGAAGTTTGCCATGGCGGGCAAGGCACCTGAGGCCGGAGATGCAGCACCGGAGAAGATTGTTTTCGAAATCGGGTCCATCACCAAAGTCTTCACGGGGCTGCTGCTGGCGCAGGCGGTGGTGGAGAAAAAGGTCACGCTGGAGACCACGCTGGGCAGCCTGCTGGAAGGGCAGGTGAAGTTTGCTGACCCTCGCGTGGCGGCGATCACGCTGAAGCAACTGGCCACTCATACCAGCGGCCTGCCACGCATGCCTGAGAACGCCGCCGCAGGTGCCAAGGAGGAGGACCCCTATGCGGCCTATGATGAAAAGCTGCTGCTGAGCTGCCTCTCCGAGGCCAAACTGGATGGCGAAGGCCCCTTCACATGCAGCTACTCCAATCTCGGTGTGGGCCTGCTCGGCCACCTGCTTGGCAAGGTGTATGGCATGCCGTGGGAGCAGGCAGTGGTGGAAAAAATCTGCCGGCCGCTGGACCTGAACGACACCGCGGTACAGCCGGCTGCGGAACTGCCCGTGGCCAAACCCTATGACGGTGGCAAGGAGATGAAGTCCTGGCATTTTGAAGCCCTGGCAGGCTGTGGCGCCCTGCGCAGCACGGCGGCGGATCTGATGAAGCTGGGCGAAGCGATGCTGCACCCCGAGGCGACGCCATTGAAAGAGGCTTTTGCCATCGCGCTGCAGCCGCAGGCTGATGCTGGTGCCTATGGCGGGCAGATCGGTCTGTGTGTCTTCCTTGGCAAATTTGAAGGAGATGCGACGCTGCACCATGACGGCGGCACCTACGGCTACTGCTCCGCTCTGCAGGTGATTCCGGCCAGACGCATCGTGCGCGTGGTTTTGATCAACAATGCCAGTGTGCCAGGCTCGATGGTGATCGCGGGCACGTCAGACATCAAGCCGGTGGATCCGGCGGCGCAGAAGGAGATCAGCCTGCCGGAAGACATGCTGAAGCAGTATCCCGGGGTGTATGAACTCGACCGCGACTCGCGCTTCACGGTGCTGCTGCGCGAGGGGAAGCTGTATGTGAACCTGACCGGGCAGCCCTTTCTGCGCGGCTTTGCCAAGGCACCGGACCGCCTTTTCTACAAGGCCGTGGCGGCGGAAATCGCTTTCAATCGCAGCGAGGGCGAGGTGCGGTCACTGACGCTGTTTCAAAACGGCAACGAGATCACCGCCAAACGCAGCAGCGTGCCGCCGCCGGATTTCAAACTGCGCAGCGCCAAGGAACTGCAGCCTTACGCGGGCGACTACCGGCTGATGGGGCTGAAGCCTTTCACCATCAGCGTGAAGGCCAGCACCCTTTTTGCGCAACTGGAAGGCCAGCCTGCCATGCCGGTGTTTGAGACTGGGGCAGACCGGTTTGAATACGATGTGGTGAAGGCGGTGCTCGTTTTCACCCGAGACGACCAGCAGCAGATCAACGGCCTCACGCTTCTGCAGAACGGCATGACCGTGCCGGCTCCGCGCGTCAAGAGCCCGACCAGTGCCCCGAAGAAGTGAGACGGTTTTCCTTTTCGGCCAGCGCGAGGATCGTCTGGAAGTGCGGGCTTTTGCTTTCGCGGTGCACCACGCTTGTTTCGATTTTTTTAAAACCGGCGCGGGTGAGCATGTCATGCAGGTCGCTTTCAGAAAAGCCGAGCCACACGTCCGCGTACAGATCGCGCGCCTGCTCAAACTGGTGTTTCAAAAGGTCCAGCACCACGATGCGGCCACCGGGCCGCAGGATGGTCAAAGCACCCTTCAGCGCCTTTTCTGGATTCTGCGCATGGTGCAGAGCCTGGCTGAGAAAGACCAGATCCACGCTCAGCGGCGGGATGGGGGGCGACTCGATGTCGCCCAGGCGAAACTCCAGATTCGTGAAGCCGTGCTTCTGGGCCAGCTCCGCGCCATAGGCCACCATCTTCTCGCTGTTGTCCACGGCGATCACCTTCTTTGCCCGCTCGGCGAGCAGCTGGGAGAGCGTGCCCTCGCCAGCGCCGAGATCGGCGATGACCAGCGGCGGCATCAGCTTGAGCAAGGTCTCGCCCAGACCCTTCCACGAACGGCCGGGGATGTAGTGCCGGCCAAACTTGCCCGCCAGGGCATCGAAGTAGGCTTTAGCCGTCTGGGCCCGCTTGCGCAGCACGATCTGGAGCGCCTCCGTGTCCTTGGACACTTCGCGCAGTTCGGCTCCCGCGGCATCCAGGAGGGCGAGAAAATGCTCGTGCGTGGGCAGGTCTTTGGCGCCCGGTTTGTCCAGCTGGTAGAGCCGGTTCTTGCCGCTGCGGCGGTCCGCCACCAGACCGGCGGCCTTCAGTTTGGCCAGCTGCGCGGAAATATTGGACTGTGGCAGGGACAGCACCTCCTGCAGCTCCGCCACGCTGAGCTCCTCCTGCTTGAGGAGCAGCATAAGCCGTACCCGGGTGGGATCGGCGATCAGGCTGAGGGATTTAAGGATGGAGGCCAAAGTAAGACTCAACGTATCAACGCATCATGATACATCAATGCCAGAATTCCTCCGGCGGGGTAAGAGTCTCATTCAGAGCTTTGAAGCTGCCCAGATTCCCACTTTGCTCTGCTGGGCGCGCTGCCTCAGGGACTGGAGCTCCAGCGCGTAGTCATTGATGGACCGCGCATCTGCCGGCAGGCTGGAGGTGACACCCGCCACGCGAGCAAAGCCCTGCTGTACGAGAAGATCCGCGAGATAAACCGGCCTGCCGGGGCTCATCTCCACCAAAATCAGCGCGTAGTACCGGCTCAGGCCAGGAACCTCCTCCCAGCGGGTCATCACGGTGAATGGATGGTCCTTGAGCAACTGCGTCACGTACTGGGCGGCTCGCTGCCCTTCTTCAATGACGCGCTGGGTGCTCACCCCAAAGTAGCGCGCCTGATCCTGCACCCGCTGGGGGTGTGTCAGGGAGGTGTCCGCCGCATCGACAAAGTACAGCACAAAGATATGCTCGTCCTCCGTGTCGCTCACCTTGATGCGCAGCGTGTCCGCCTCATTGGCGCGGCTTTCGATGAGCCTGGCCCTGGGGAATATTTTAAACGGGGGCAGCGGCGCGGTCCCGGGGCCCCCGGTCATCTGGCCCGGCGGCACCTGGGCCACCGCCACTGGAAGCGCCTGCACCGGGCGCGGCCTGCTCTCTTTGAGCAGCACCGCCACGAGCACGATGATCAGCACCAGCACGCAGGTGATGGCCATGTTCAGCAGTGTGTCGCGAAATTGCATTCGGTTGGGGCGGAGGGTTTGCCAGCCTATTTTCCCGCGTTCAGGCGGGTGCTCAAGCATCAAGTGGCACGATCATGAGAATGGGGTGACGTGCTGTTTCGAAAAGGAAGCGGGAAAGAATGGCATGGATCGCTCGTAATTGGTATGACCTCCTACCAATTTTAGCATGACCATCACCCCGCTCAAATCCTCCGCATCTCTCGTCGAGCAGGTGTGCTCGCGCCTGGCGCGCCAGCTGCGCGATGAAGGTGAATCCGGCGATGGCAGGCTGCCGCCGGAGCGGCAGATGGCGGAGCGCCTGGGGGTGAGCCGCACCGTGCTGCGGGAGGCGACGAAACGCCTTGAGCTGCAGGGCCTGCTGGAAATCCGCCACGGCAGCGGCATCCGTGCCGTGAACCGGCTGCACAAGCCGCTGAGTGGTTCTCTTTCGATCCTGCTCCCTGAGATGCAAGAACGCTTGCGGCAGCTCAGCGAAGCCCGCGCCGCGATCGAGCCGGAGATTGCGCGGCAGGCCGCGCTGAAGGCGAAGGCCGCCGATGTGAAGCAGCTGCGCGGCATTCATGAGCGTCTGATCGCGGCTGAGGCGCATGATGAGGCCGTGGAAGCCGACATCGACTTTCACCGCACGCTGGCCCGCATCGCGGGGAATGAGATCCTGAAGCTCATGCTTGAGTCGCTTGCCGATCTCGGACGCGAGAGCCGACGTGTGACCATTGGCAATGTGGGCAGGCAGCGTGCCATCGACCATCATGCCGCGATTCTGAACGCGGTGGCTGCGCACGATGCAACCGCCGCCGCTAGGGCGATGAAGCACCATCTGGAGGAAGCGGCGCGCGATCTGGCCGCCAAGACAAAAACCAAACGATGAAACCTGTGCTCTTCATCTTTCTCGCCGCAGCTCCAGCTTTGGCCGTCGATTTTGACAAGGACATCCGCCCGCTGCTGCAGCAGCGCTGCGTGGAGTGCCATGGCGAAAAGAAGCAGAAGGGAGAACTGCGCCTGGATGCCAAAATCTTTGCCTTCAAAGGCGGACACGACGGCAAGGCCATCGTGGCGGGAGATGCGGGCAAGAGTTTGCTGTTTAAACGCATCACCTCTGGTGACGATGACGAGCGCATGCCGCCGAAAGGAGGACCGCTTTCATCCGCACAGATCACGCTCGTGCAGGAATGGATCGCCGCAGGAGCTGTGTGGCCTGAGAATGCGGCGGACAAAGCCGCTGCGGTGGATAAGCGGCTCCAGCATTGGTCGGTGCAGCCGGTGCGCGCGGTGAAAGGCGCCTCCATTGATTCGCTGATCAGAGCGAAACTTGCGGAGAAAAATCTTGCGATGTCGCCGCCTGCGGATCGGCGGACACTCATCCGCCGTCTGAGCTTTGATCTCACCGGCTTGCCGCCGTCGCCGGAGCGTGTGGAGCAGTTTGTCAAAGATGCCGACCCCAAGGCGTATGAGAAGCTGGTGGATGAACTCCTGCGCTCACCCGACTACGGCCAGCGCTGGGCGCGGCACTGGCTGGACATCGCTCATTACGCAGACACACACGGCTTTGAGCGCGATCAGCTCCGGCCCAATGCGTGGCGCTACCGCGACTACGTCATTGCAGCGCTCAATGATGACAAGCCTTACGACCAGTTCATCCGTGAACAGATCGCGGGAGATGTGATCGCTCCGCAGGATCCGCAGGCGGTCATTGCCACCGGATTTCTCGCCGCCGGTCCGTGGGACTATGTGGGGCATGTGGAAACCAAGAGCGACATGCTCAAGCGCGCCGCACGCGCGGGAGACCTCGATGACATGGTCACGCAGGTTATCACTTCGACCATGGGCATCACCATCAATTGCGCGCGCTGCCACGATCACAAGCTCGATCCTGTGAAGCAGGAGGAGTACTACCGCCTGTGGGCGGTGTTTGCAGGAGTGAAGCGCGGGGATCGCGAAGTGGATGAAGCGGAGGCAAAGCGCAACTCGGGTGAGAAAATACGGCTTACCCAGGAGCTTGCGGCCACGCGTGCTCACATCGCAAAACTGGCGGGCGACGGCCTCGACCTCGCTGGGATGGTGGGCGCCGGAGTGAAAGGCCGTGGGATCGACCTGCGCACCGGAAATCTCACCACTGCCAAGCTCGGCTACCATCGTGATATCCAAACCAACCGTCTGCAGCGCATTGAATGGCCTGCCGAGGTGAAAGACACGGATCGCTTCGTCTTGTCGGTTTTCGTGCCCGACGGCCGCAACCCGGTGCCGGTGTTTGCCAAGCAGGAGGTCACCGGACTTCCCGCCACCAGCGGCCACACCTGGGACGTGATTCGCAACGGCCCGCTCAATGCCCAGCGTAGCACCAAGATCGGCGGTGTGGATTATGCGGAGAAAGATCATTCCATCCTTGGCCTTCATGCCAACAGCGGCATCACCTTTGACCTGACCAAGATTCGCGAGAGCAGGGGCCTCGACGTCATGCATTTCACTGCGGCGCTCGGTTTCGGTGCGGACGCAGGTGCCGCGGCTTCACGTGCTGACTTCACCGTGTATGTGGATGCGGAGCGGAAGTTTCAAAAGCTCAAGATGCGCAAGGATGAGTTTACGCACCTAGACATCGCCATTCCTGCCAGCGCGAAAACTCTTAGCCTCATCGCCACGGACGGGGGCGATGGCATCGGCAGCGACCTGTTGTTCCTTGGCGATGCGCGGCTCGTGCCCGCAGTCGAGCACAGCAGACTTACTGCCGCTGAGCAGGAGCGGCTGAAAGGTCTGCGCGCTCAAGCTGTGAAGCTGGAGGCCGCGCTCAAGGCCCTGCCAGATCCGGCCAAAGTCTATGCCGTCACCAGCGATGCCGCACCGCCTGCCATCCAGGTGCAGCGGCGCGGCAATCCTGAAGATTTGCAGCAGGAGGTGCAGCCTGGGGCCTTCGCCTGGCCCAGGCACGCGAGCATGGATTTCGGCAGCAATGCAACGCCCGAAGGCCAGCGCCGCCGAATGCTGGCGGAGTGGATTACGCACGCTGATAATCCGCTGACACGTCGCGTGCTGGTGAACCGCCTGTGGCATCATCACTTCGGGCAGGGTCTCGTCACCACGCCGAGTGACTTTGGCCTCGGTGGTGACAGGCCATCACACCCCGAACTCCTCGACTGGCTGGCCGATGAATTCTTGCGCAGCGGCTGGTCCTTAAAACACATGCACAAGCTCACCGTCATGAGCGCCACGTATCAGCAGCAGTCCACTGCACAGAACGATGCCGCCCTGCGCCTTGATGCGCAGAACCGCCTGCTCTGGCGGCAGAACCCGCGGCGGCTCGATGCCGAGTCCGTGCACGATGCCGTGCTGAGCATCGCAGGCACCTTGAATTCCAAGATGGGTGGCCCTGGCTTTCGCGACTTTAATTTCACCGAGGCCTACGCGCCTGTGTACGAATATATCACGCCCGACAAGCCCGACCTTCTGAGGCGCAGCATCTACCGTTTCGTGGTACGCACCACGCCGCATCAGTTCATGTCCACGCTGGATTGTCCAGATCCCGCTAATCTCACCCCGGCCCGTGCGCAAACCACCACCGCGCTGCAGGCACTCACGCTGAGCAACAACGAGTTCATGCTGCAGCAGGCGGGCAGTCTGGTGACGCGAATTGAAAACGAAACGGACTCCCGCGAAGCCGCCATCCGCCGCGCGTTCCTGCTCTGTCTGCAGAGGGAACCCAAAACGGAAGAGCTTCATGCGGCAGTCCACCTCGTCGCGGAGCAAAACCTCTTTGCGCTGTGCCGCATGCTGCTGAACACGAACGAGTTTGTTTACATCGACTAGACATGATCTCCGCCTTTCCCTGTCATAAGCAAAAACGTTCCGTCTCGCGCCGTGACTTCCTCTGGGAGCTCGGCGGCGGGCTTGGTGGTGTCGCGCTTTCAGCAATGCTGAATGACGCGCAAGCCGGGACGAATCCGCTCGCGTCCAAACGTCCTCCTTTGCCTGCCAAGGCGCGTGCGGTCATTCAGATTTTCTGCCCGGGTGGCCTCAGCCATGTGGATTCGTGGGACTACAAGCCTGAGCTGACCAAGCGCAGCGGCAAGCCTTTTGATCCTGATGGGAAGATGCAGTTCTTCGCTTCGAAACCTGGCAACTGTCAGGGCAGCTACTGGCCCTTCCGGCAGCATGGTCAGTGCGGGCGCTGGATCAGCGATCTCTTTCCAAGGCTTGCGAACTGTGTGGATGACATGGCTTTCATTCACTCCATGCAGAGCAAGAGTGCGCTGCATGGCCCGGCGATGTTCATGGCCAACACCGGCTTCATTCTTCCCGGCTTCCCGAGCATGGGGGCGTGGGTGACTTACGGCCTCGGCAGCGAGAGCGAAAATCTGCCTGCGTTTGTGGTCCTGCCAGATCCGCGTGGCCTGCCGCCCGGGGGCGTGATCAACTGGGGCGCGGGATTTCTTCCCGCCGTGCATCAGGGCACGACTTTGCAGACGGATGCCGAAAGGCCGCCTATCGCCGATCTCTTTCCGTCCAAAAGTTTCGCACAACTGCGCGGCGACACCGAGCAGACCAGCCGCGACTTTTTGCAGACACTCAATCGTGCCCACGCCGCCGAGCGTGCGGGCAACACGGAGCTGGAGGCCCGCATCTCCGCGTATGAACTTGCTGCTCGCCTGCAACTCAGCGCGCCCGAAGTGACGGATCTGCGCGGCGAGACCTCCGCCACCAAGGAGCTCTACCAGCTCGATCATGAAGACATCGGCCCCTTTGGCCGGCAGTGCCTGCTGGCGCGCCGCCTTGTGGAGCGTGGAGTGCGTTTTGTGCAGATCTACTGCGGCGCGGAAAATACCAACACGAAGAAAATTCGCCCGAATTGGGATAGTCACGAGGACCTCGTACGCGACCACGGCTACTGGGGGCCGGTGCTCGATACCGGCGCCGCGGCTCTGCTGCGTGATCTCAAATCTCGCGGCATGCTGGACAGCACGCTGGTCATCTGCACCAGCGAGTTTGGCCGGCAGCCTGCCGCGCAGGGCAAAGGGCGCGATCACAATCCGGGGGCCTTTACTGCATGGATGGCCGGCGGCGGAATCCGCGGCGGCAGCGCCTACGGCAGCACGGATGATCTCGGCTCCAAGGCGGCGGAAAATCCCGCCTACTGCTACGATTTGCACGCCACCGCGCTGCACCTGCTGGGCATCGATCATGAGAAGCTGAGCTTCTACAACAACGGCATTCAGCGCCGCCTTACCGATGTGCACGGGCATGTCATCAGGGACATCATCGCATGAGCGCGCCTTTTTTCTGGAAGACATCGCGGCGCTCCTCAGTTTGTCATCCTCCTTGAATGAAGTTGAGACATCCCCACCTGCTCCTTGCCGCGCTGCTCGTGTTTTCCTCCCCTGCCATGGCGCAGGTGATTGATTCACTCGGCGCCTTGAGCAAGGCCTCCGCCTCGCTCTCTCCTGGTGTGGTTCTCGAAGTCGCAGACGGCATCTACACCACCAAAGGCGGGATAAAGATTGTGGGGAAAAAAGGCACGGAGGAAAAGCCCATTGTGCTCCGCGCGCAGCATCGCGGCAAAGCCTTGATCGATGGCGCGGCCGGCTTCATCTTTAAAGACTGCGAGCACCTCATGCTCGAAGGCTTCACTTTTGTGCACGATGCCGACCAGCAGTGCGTGATGCTCGAAAACTGCCATCATGTGCGGATCACTCGCAACACGTTCCGCCCCACCGAAAGGGCCAAGCCGCGCCACTGGGAGCATTGGGTGACGGTGGATGGCGCGAACAGCGGTGACAACCGTGTTGATCACAATTTGTTTGAGCGCAAAATCAATCGTGGCAGCCCCGTCTTTGTGCGGGGAGATGACACCGCGCTCGTCTGCTCGCAGCGCGACCGCATCGACCACAATCACTTTCGCAATGTCATTTATGCCAACGGCGAAAACGGCCACGAGACCATCCGAACCGGTGGCAATGACCTCGGTGCTTCGGGCCGAAGCTCGTTCACGATTATCGAGGACAACCTGCTTGAGCATTGCAGCGGCGAGGATGAACTCGTGTCGCTGAAGTCCTCGGACAACATCATCCGCCGCAACACTCTCATCAACTGCCGAGGCGCCATCTGCATGCGCTTGGGCAATCGCAGCGAAACCTCCGGGAACTTTATCATCGCCAGCGAGGACGGTCCGGGCTTTGGCGGCGTCAAGCTCTACGGCTTTGAGCATCGTGTGTTTAACAATTACTTCCAGGGCCTGACCGGCAGGCGTCACGAAGCGCCGTTTGCGCTTGTGCCCGGCATGCATGACACGCCCACCACCGAAAACATCGGCAAAAAGTACGACGACAACACCGCCACCGCGCCGACGAAATGCTGGATCGCCTTCAATACCTGGGTGGACTGCTCGCCGCTTCAGTTCGGCTTTGAGAAAGAGGAGAAGGGGCGGGAGCACGTGCCGACAGACTGTGTCTTCATCAACAATCTCATCGTGCGCACGCAGCCCATGGCCAAGCCGCTCGTGAACCTGGGCATGGTGCATGACCTCAGAGCGCATGATAATCTCGCATCCGCCATGGATCCCGCGCCTGCGGCACCGTGGGCAGGCTGGTTCCGCTTTGCCGAGCCTCAGCTTCTCCTGGAGAAAAAAGGGCAGGGGACATGGCGTCTCACGGGTAAGAGCCCCGCGGTGGATGCCGCCGTCGAGGGCTCCGCGAATCTGCCGCAGGACATCTTTGGTCATCCAAGAAAAGGCCGCTGCGACATCGGCGCCGAGGAGTTCGGCTCGGAAACACCCGTCCACGGAATTCTGACGGCAGATCAAGTCGGGCCGGATGCCCCCTGAACTCCCCAATCCATCATTTCATCCATGCCACAGCCTCATATTGCCATCATCGACTGGACCACTTCTCCGCAGGGTGATCCGGAATCCACCATCGAGCGTCAGGTCATCGGAGACGCCGCACGCATCACCCGCACGCTCTGCGAAACCGACGCCGATCTGACCGAAGACATCTGCACGGCCAATGCCATCATCATCTGGCACAACATGCCCCTAACGGCCAAGGGCATCGCCAGGCTGCAAAACTGCCGGGCCATCATTCGCAACGGGGTGGGGTTCGACAGCGTGGATGTGGCTGCCGCTCGCGAGCGAGGCATCGCCGTGTGCAACGTGCCTGATTACGGCACCGAAGAAGTCGCCGACCACGCCATCGCGCTCGCCATGGCGCTGTGCCGCCAGATCATGCCGCTGGACGCCGAGGCGAAGCAGCTTGGATGGAACATCCGTGTCACGCCGAAACTCCGCCGCCTGAGCACCCTCACCTTCGGCATCATCGGCCTGGGCCGCATCGGCACAGCCACGGCGCTGCGTGCCAAAGCTCTTGGTTTTTGTGTGGTCTTCCACGACCCCTATTTGCCAAACGGCGCTGACAAGGCCGTCGGCATCACCCGTGTGAGAACACTTGATGAACTTCTAGCGCAGACAGACGTTCTCTCGCTTCATTGCCCCCTGAACAGCGAAACACGCCATCTCATCTCCGAGCGTGAACTCGCACTCCTCCGGCCTTCCGCTTTCGTGGTGAACACTGCGCGTGGTGGCGTCATTAAAAAGACCGCCATCCTCTCTGCTCTTGCTGAGAATCGCATCGCGGGTGCCGGGCTCGACGTGATCGAGGACGAGCCCCTCCGCACTGAAGAAGAAGCTGCCACCCCGAATCTCATCGCCACCTGCCACGCCGCGTTTTGCAGCGTGGAAAGCAAAATCGAAATGCGCAGCACCTCCGCCCGTATCGCTCTGGCGGCGGTGAGTGGTCAGGCGCTGGAAAACGTCGTCAATGGCATCGCCTGATCACTTCACATGAAATACACGCTCACTTTATTTATGGCAGCGTTGATCTCTCCGCTGCATGCAGTCGAACCCATCGCGGCCTTTGCACCAGAAGCACGCATCTTGTTTCAGGGAGACTCGATCACTGATGGCAATCGCGGGCGCAGCGCCGATCCCAATCACATCTTGGGTCATGGCTACGCCTTTATCATTGCAGCTAGGTTTGGGGCTGCGTTTCCAGAACTGAAGCTCGACTTCATGAATCGCGGCATCAGTGGCAATACCGTTCCCGATTTGCAGAAGCGCTGGCAGAAGGACACTCTGGATCTAAAGCCAGACATCTTGAGCATCCTCATCGGCGTGAATGATGCAGGGCACAATCTCCCGGTTGATGAATACGAACCCGCGTATGAAAAGATCATCGCCGAAGCCAGGGCCGTAAATCCGCAGCTCAAGCTCGTGCTGTGTGAGCCATTCTCTCTGCCAGCCGGGAGGCGCAAGGAGGGCTTCGAAGCGTGGTTTGCCGGCATCAGGCAGCGGCAGGAAATCGTCGCGCGGCTAGCGAAAAAACATGGTGCCGCGTTCGTGCCTTTTCAGCGTGTCTTTGATGAAGCCAGCAGGCGTGCTCCCGCTGACTACTGGATATGGGATGGCGTTCATCCCACCTATCGGGGTCATCAGCTGATGGCCGATGAATGGGAGCGCGTGGTGCGCCAGTTCTGGAAGTGATTTTTCGCTCAGGGAAACGCATTTAAGACCGTTAAACCTGGATACTGTCATGAAGTCCTCCCTTCGCCTCTTCGCTCTACTCTTTCTCAGCTCCTCTTCGTTTGCAGACACAGCCGATGATGCCGCCTGGCTGCGTGAAAAAGGCGGGCTCATCTTCCACGATGCCTTCGAGCGCGAAGAAACAGGCAACTCCCTGAAAGCCATCGGCAACGGCTGGGAAAGCGCCACCGCCGACCGCGTTCCGAAGATCAAGCAGGCAGACCTGGACTCAGGCATCTTGAAAATCAGCAGCGCGACCAAGGAGGCGGGACACGCCGCGCACATTCATCACGACGCGGGATTCACGGACGGCGGTGCGGTCATTCGTTTCAAATTTCCCGGCCTCAGCAAGGGCGAATCTCTCCAGCTTGGATTTGTGGACCGTGAACTCAAAGGCGTGCACGCGGGGCACCTGTGCTATGGCATCGTCGGCCAGAGCGGCATCACGCTGATCGACCACAAGACGGGCGTCATGAATCTGGAGATCCGCAAACAGCGGGAAGAAGCGGCCGCGAAAAAGACAAAGATTCCCGCGGAGCTCGATGCCCTTCTCAAAACCAAGCAGACCACGGCACCCTACAAGCCTGACACCGAATGGCACGAACTCGTCCTCGTGACCGAAGGCGATGAAATGCGCCTCAGTATTGACGGCAAACTGCTTGCCCGTCACCGCTCCGAAGGCTTCGCCCATCCGATGAAGCGATGGTTCAGTTTCCTCGTTCCAAGCACGGTCTGGATCGATGACGTTAAAATTTGGAAGGTCAAATAAATCTGCCCCGCTTGAAGAAGTCTCGAATCATGAAAACACTCCTCACCCTCGCCGCCCTTGTCGGACTGGTCACTTCAGCCCACGCCGAAGACGCCAAACCACTTTTGCATGACCACACTCTGCCGTTGCTGGCAGCACCCGATTTCAAAGGGCCGCTCGATGCCAGCTTCAGCATCGCCAAAGGCAAATGGACGCCTGAGGGCGGCGTGCTGAGCGTGCTTGACATGCCCGAGCAGAAGCACATTCCGGTGCTGCATCACAAAGCGGGGCTCGCCAGCGCCACCATCGAGGTGGAGTTTCTCATCGAAGGCCCTGGCACCTTTTTGGTCGGCTGCGACTCCAGCAAGCACATCGGCCGCGTGGTTGTCACAGCCACGGCGCTTAGCATCGCCGAAGACACGGCAGCCCCTTCCAAAACCATCGCCAAGCTGCCCATGGAGGTAAAGCCACACGAATGGCACAAGCTCCGCGTCGAGTGGCAGGGCGATCAGATGGCCGCCAGTCTCGACGGCAAGGAACTGCGCGCGCAGCATGCGTTCTTTGCCACTCCCAAAAGCCGTAGCTGGCTTGCCGCAGGAAAGTCGGTGAAAATTCGCAATCTCAAGATCAGCGGCGAGACGAAGCCGGGTTCGTGAACCGGATGAACACCGCGGCGATGGAGGCCCCGACTAGATTGGAAAAGAGATCCCAGCCCGTGTTCTCGTAGCCTCCCACGTTGGTGTTTGGAATGGTGAGCACCGCGATGAATTCGATCACTTCATTCAATGCTCCGAAGCCCATGCCGCCCGCCGCGCACAGCGTCAGCATGCCGAAGGTCGGACGCACGGCGCTGCCATCCGGCTGCCGCAGCGCGTTGCGAAGATTGTGCCAGCACAGCCACGTGGTGATGCCAAAGCCGTAGGCGTGCACGATCTGATCATACTTCAGCTTCTGCGGGATGATCCACCAGCTGTAGAGAACTGCGTGATCGCCATTGTATGGCCATCCCGGGGGCAGGGGGCAGAGCCCGCCCGCCATATGGGCAAGCCCCCAGAGCGAGAATGCCCACAGCAGCGGTGCCGTGAGCCGCACACGGTGGTTGACCACTCCCATCACACCGATCAGGATAATCATGATCACAATGTAAAAAATGAACTCACGATTGCCCGCCACCGCCGCCATGACGATAGAGGTCAGCATGTAGACGGCATTGAACAGGACGACCGGCATCAGCCTTGGGGGTGGGGTAGGGGTCATTCGGCCATGATGCAGCATCTGCCTCAAACTTGGCAAGAGCTTACCCTGCCACGCCGGTTGACTGGCACCCTCTGTGCTGCATCCTAGCGCACCCCTCCCGCATGAAATTCCTCCTCCCGTTTGCTGCTCTGCTCGTTTCCGCCCTGCCCAGCCAGGCCCAGGTTGCCCTGGAAACGGTCAAAGGTTTTGCCGATCTCGAAAAAGTGGCCGCGCAACTCGCGCTGCAGCCCTACCAGGCGCCCACGCAGCAGCTTGATCCTTATTTCGAAGGATTGAAATACGACGGCCATCGCCAGATCCGCTTTCTGCGGGACAAGGCCTTGTTTGCCGAGCAGGGAGACACCTTCCGTATCGAATTCTTCCATCCAGGCTGGATGTTCAAAAAGCCCGTGGTCTTTTACAATATCAAGGAGCCGCAGACCGTCGAAGTTCCCTTTGACCGCAGTCATTTCGAATATGGCGATCTCAAGGTCCCCGCGGATGCCAAGAATCCCGTGGGCTACGCCGGCTTTCGTGTGCTGGCTCCGGACTCTTTGGTGAAGCGCCCGTTTGAGTTCATGGTGTTCATGGGCGCCAGCTACTACCGCGCCGTGACCACGCAACTCGGCTACGGCATCTCCGCCCGCGGCGTCGCGGTAAACACCATCGGTGGCGAGCCGGAGGAGTTCCCTGATTTCACGCATTTCTGGTTCCAGCAGCCCAAGGTGGGAGACAAATCCTTCAAGCTGCTCGCACTGCTCAATGGGCCTAGCATCACCGGCGCTTACGAGTTTGAGTCCGCACCCGGAGTGACCACTGAGATGAAAATCAAAGCCACGCTTCACCTGCGCAAGCCGGTGAAGATGCTCGGCATCGCACCTTTTTCGAGCATGTTTTGGTTCGGTGAAAATTCGCATCCCAAACCCTATGACTTCCGCCCTGAGGTGCACGATTCGGACGGCCTGCAGGTGGAGATTACGGATGGTCCTTCCATCTGGCGTCCGCTGGATGTCAGCCGCGACATGCGCCTGAGCATTTTTGAAACCGACAAGCTCAAGGGCTTCGGACTCGCGGAGCGCGATCGCGATTTCAACAACTTCCAGGATCTCGAAGCCAGCTACCACCGCCGCCCGGCAGTGTGGGTGGAGCCTGTGAGCGGATTTGGCAAAGGCGCGGTGACCCTTGTGGAGCTTTCAAGCGGTGAAGAAACTTGGGACAACATCGTGGCCATGTGGAAACCAGATCAGCTCCCAGCCACACCCGCGGAACCTCTCAAAGTCGAATACAAGCTCAACTGGCTCGACCAGCATTACCCCGGCGCGCTCTGCCGCGTCATCAGTTCACGCCGCGGGTTTGTCATGGACTCCGACGATCACCTGTATGTGATCGACTTCGGCAAAGGCTTGGAAAACAGTGCTGACAAGGCAAAGGACTGGACGCCCGACATCGACGTCGTTCTCAGTGCCGGCGAAGGCAAGGTGCTGGACAAGCGTGTCATGCGAAACAACGAGACCGGCGGCTGGCGCGCCTTCTTCAAGCTGGATATTCCCGAGAGCACCAACCTGCTGGAGATCATGATGGAGCTGAAGGACAAGGAGAAGGTCATCTCTGAACGCTGGATGTACCAATGGCGTCGCTAAGTCTCATCGACCTCGGTTGGAACGACTTCTTCGCGAAGCACTTTGAGCCGTATCATGCCCAGGGCTGGAAGCCCGCGCGCCTGATCCGGGACAACAAGATCAGCTATGGTGCGCTGCTTGAAGACGGCACGAACGGCTTCGATGAGTTCGAGGTCATCCTGAGCGGTAAGGTCTATCACGATGCAGAAACGGATGCCGACCTGCCTGCAGTGGGCGACTGGGTGGCGCTGGAGGTGGGTGGGGAAAATGGCGACAACATCATCCGCGCCCGCCTGCCACGGCAGACATGCTTTTCACGCAAGGCTTCCGGCTTCAGCGCGGAGGAGCAGGTGATCGCGGCGAATGTGAATGTGGTCATCGTCGTCACGGATTCAGGGCCGGATTACAGCCTGCGGCGGATGGAACGCTACTTCACCCTCATCGCCCGCAGCGGTGCGAAGGCGGTCGTGCTGGTGAACAAGGCGGACCTCTATCCCGACAAGCAGAATCAAGAGGCGGCGGATGAAATCCGCGCGCTGAATGCCGATGCTGATGTGTATGTGACCAGCGTGAAGAAACGCAAAGGGCTGAAGGTGCTGAAGGATTACTTCAAGCGCGGGCAGAGCGTGGCCATCATCGGCTCCAGCGGCGTGGGCAAATCCGCGCTGGTGAATCTGCTGCTGGGAGAAGACTGGCAGTGGGTGGATGAGGTGAACGAGATCACCGGCAAAGGCCGCCATACCACCACCGCGCGCGAGCTGCTGGTGCTCGACAAGGGCGGCATCATCATCGACAACCCCGGCATCAAAGAGGTGCAGATGTGGACGAATGAAACCACGCTGCGGGAGCGCTTCGCCGACATCGATGAGCTGGCGCGGCAGTGTAAGTACGGCGACTGCAAGCACGGCACCGATGCCGGATGCGCCATTCGCGGCGCCGTGGAGGCCGGTAGCCTGGATGCCGAGCGCTATGAGGGCTATCTGAAGCTGGAGGATGAGATCGCCAAGCTGCGCAAACAGCGCAAGAAGCGCCAGATGACCGTCGAGCGGCGGAACAAGCGCGACCACAAAATCAAGGCACGAAATCGTGTTGATCGTGAGGATATTGAGCGCGATTTGAAGCCGCGCATGTAGTCTGTCGCCATGTCACAGCAGCCACCTCCCACGCGCACCGGTCTCGCACGCGCCATGTCAAAACTCGGCTTCTGCTCGCGCAGCCGTGCCACCGAGCTGATCCGCATGGGTAAGGTGAAGGTGAATCTCGTGGTGCGGAAAAATCCGGAGTTTCCGGTGATCCTGAAAAAAGATGTCATCATCATGGATGATGTCAGCATCAATCAGGCGCCGAAGCTTTATGTCATGCTCAACAAGCCCCGCGGCCTGGTGACGAGTGCGTCGGATGAACTGGGGCGCGAGACGGTGTACTCCTGCTTTGAAGGTTCCAGGCTGCCGCATCTTTCCCCCGTTGGCCGGCTGGACAAGGCCAGTGAGGGCATGCTGCTCTTCACCAATGACAACGCCTGGGCGGATGCCATCACCAATCCCGACACTCACCTCGACAAAACCTACCACGTGCAGATCAGCGGCACGGTGGATGAGAAGCGTCTGGCGCAGATTCGTCAGGGAGTCGTGGACGAAGAGTTGGGCGACCACCTCTCCGCCAAGACCATCAAGATTCTCCGCGCTGGTGAGAAGAACGTGTGGCTGGAGGTGGTGCTGGATGAAGGGCGCAACCGCCACATCCGCCGCCTCCTTGAGGCATTTAATATCGAGGTCCTCCGCCTTGTCCGCGTCAAGATCGGCATGCTGGCTCTAGGAAACCTCACGAAAGGGCAGTGGCGCGAACTGACCAAGCATGAGGTGCTGAAATCACGCGAGCCGCAGGCGTGAGCGATCACCGGGTGACCTGATCCCAGTTTAGTTTAAACCGCGCCAGATACTTCTTCAGCCGGTCCGCGTCATTCATCTTCGCCCTTTTCGCGCGCGAAACGGAGAACAATTTTCTTCCTGCGTCCGAGAGGGTCTTGCTGTCCTGGCACACCTGCAAAACAAACTCGAGCTGAGCCAGATCAAACGGATCGATCTCCGCCCGCTGTGCCTCCGTGAGCACTGCATTTCCTGAGTGCGCTTGTGCCCCCGGATCTCTCCAGCCTTCCATCAGTCGCGCAGCTTCTGTCTCCACGCATGCTACGGTGATCCTTCCCTTCGGCGCCAGCGTCGCCATGCGTGTCACGGCGGCGTTCAGGTCACGAAAATTGGCGCTCCATTTTGCCTCGGGACTGCGGGCGAATTTGAGGAAAGATTCGCGGGCTTCCTTGTTCATTCGGACCTGGCGGCGCTGCACCTTGGCGTAGCGCTCAAGCTCGAAATCCAGGTTCACCGAGATGTCCTCGCGTCTCTCGGCGAGACTCGGCAGCGTGAAGGTCCACAGATTGATTCGCGCCAGCAAATCCTCACGGAATTTGCCTGCGGCCACCTGCGCGCGCAGATCACGATTCGTCCCTGCGATCAGTTGGAAATCACTCTGCACCGCCTTGTCGGCGCCCATGGGCAGGAAGGTTTTGTCTTCGAGCGCTCGAAGCAGCATCGCCTGCTCGTCGAGGCCGAGTTCGCCGATTTCATCCAGGAAGATCAGTCCCTTGTCCGCCTCCTTGAGCAGGCCTGGCCGATCTGATTGAGCGCCGGTGAATGATCCGCGCTTGTGGCCAAAGAGTGCAGACATGGCGTGGTCGCCACGCAGGGTGGCGCAGTTCACCTCCACGAATTTTCCGCTGAGTCCCGCACGCGAACGACGCAGATCATAAATGCGGCTTGTCAGCATCGACTTGCCCGCACCCGTCGGCCCCATGATGAGCATGGGTGCCTTCGAATTTACCGCCACGAGTTCGATCTGCTCGATGAGCTTGTTGAAGCCCTTGCTCTTTGTGGCGATGCCGCTTTTCAGGAAATCCAGTGTGCGCTCCTGCTCTTGCGCAAAGCGGGTGGAGAGCCGGTCATACTTGGAGAGATCGATGTCGATGATCTCGTAGCGCCCCGCCGCACTCGCATCACGCCCACCTTCGCGTGAGGGGGAAGTTTGCAGCAAACGCGCGGGGATGAAATTCGCCTCGTTTAGTAGAAACCAGCAGATCTGCGCCACGTGTGTGCCAGTGGTGAGATGGATCAAATAATCCGCCTTCTCCGGATCAAAACTGTAGGCGCGGACGAAATCATAGAGCCGCTCATACACCTCCTGAAAGTCCCAGGGATCCTTCAGCGCAAACTCGTGCAGCACCACCTCGGTCTCCGGCGAAACCTTGTGGATGTCTGCCTTCACCTGCTGCGCCAGATCTGCGAACTTGGGTTCCACCAGCAGTTCCAGCCGTGAAATCAGCAGATCCTCCTGCTGGCACATGGCCACCGTGGGCCGCCATTTGGACCAGCGTTCTGGCCCGGAAGCACGATCCAGCGTCGCGCCAAGGAATCCGAAGGTGATGGCAGACTTAGTCGAACGCATTTGAGATAAAACATTATCTAATGGGATAAAATAGGAGCAAGTGGAAACTCGGGACGATTGCAGAGCAAAAAATCATAAAAACTTTCTTACCCTTGATTTACAAGGCCTGCAGCCCCGTTCGCATCTCGCGTTTCAGCACTTGGCACGGCGCTAGCAATAAGGATTGGCACACGAAACAACCAACCTGATCAACACCATGGCTAGCAAAACTCTCTTCTCCACTCTGCGCGGCATCCTTTCTCCAAAGGCCGACAGCTTCAATGAAGCCGGTGGCCTGGCTTACAAGCTCTCGCCACGTCACGCTCTGGCCCAGTATGGGGCCACGGGTTGCCTGAACAGCACCTACTACGCCACGGCGGAAGATCAGCTCCAGCAGGTGCTGAAGCTGTGCGCGAAGGTGCCGACGGACTTCATCGCCCGCACGGCGCTGCACTGCCGCCAGAAAGGTTTCATGAAGGACGTGCCGGCCCTGCTCTGCGCCGTGCTGGCCGCCCGCGATGCCGAACGTCTGGAGCTCATCTTTGATCGCGTGATCGATGATGCCAAGATGCTGCGCAACTTTGTGCAGATCCTCCGCTCCGGCGTGACGGGTCGCAAGTCGCTCGGCTCGCTGCCAAAGCGCCTTGTGCGTCGTTGGTTCGAGACCCGCTCTGACGAGGCCATCTTTCGTGCGGATGTGGGGCAGTCGCCTTCGCTGGCGGACATCGTGAAAATGGTGCACCCGCATCCTGCCACGAAAAGCCGCGAGGCGCTGTATGGCTACCTCATCGGCCGCAAGCATGATGCGTCGGCGCTGCCAGGCATTGTGCGCGAGTACGAGGCCTGGAAAGCCGAGCCGGAGGGAAATCCTCCCGACCTGCCGTTTCAGATGCTCACCGCGCTGCCTTTGACGGCAGATCACTGGCAGGCCATCGCCCGTCGCGCCCCATGGCAGATGACGCGCATGAACCTCAACACCTTCGCCCGTCACGGCGTGTTCTCCATCAAGGAGATCACCCGACTGGTGGCAAGCCGCCTGCGCCATGAGGAGCAGGTGCACCGAGCCAAGGTGTTCCCTTATCAGCTCCTGGCTGCCTATCTCAATGTCGGTGGGGAAGTCCCGCACGATGTGAAAGAGGCGCTGCAGGATGCGATGGAGATCTCGGTTTCCAATGTGCCTGTGGTGGCGGGGAAGGTGATCGTGGCTCCGGACGTGTCCGGTTCCATGCACTCTGCTGTGACCGGTGTCCGCAAGGGCGCCACGAGCAAGGTGCGCTGCATTGATGTGGCCGCCCTGGTCGCCGCCGCCTTCCTGCGTCAGAACCGTGATGCCGAAGTGCTGCCGTTTGAGAACAACGTCGTTCGTGTGTCCCTGAATCCCCGTGATTCGGTGATGACGAACGCCCAGAAGCTCGCGTCTCTGCCTTGCGGTGGGACGAACTGCAGCGCCGTGCTCATCGATCTCAATGCCCGCAAGGTGCAGGCAGATCTGGTGATCTTCGTCTCCGACAACGAGTCGTGGATGGACACTCCTTATCATGGTCACTTCGGTGGTTCCGCCACCCGCACGATGAGCGAGTGGCAGAAGTTCAAGCAGCGCAATCCGAAAGCCCGCCTCGTATGTCTGGACATCCAGCCTTACGCGACCACCCAGGCCCAGGAGCGCGCAGACATCCTCAATATCGGTGGTTTCTCCGATTCAGTCTTCAGTGTGATTGCGGCCTTTGCCCGTGGCGAACTCAGCGGAGAACACTGGGTCGGCGAGATCGAAAAAACACCTCTGTAAACAACCCACCCTTTGGAGCCTGGTGAATGCTGGAGCGGACTACATTTTCACGGTAACGTCTCTCCAACTCTTGTCACCAGGCTCCATCTCCAACTCTGTTCAAAATGATGGCGAATGCCCGAGGAACTACATTGGGACCAATCGGCCGCAGGTTCGAGTCCTGCCTGTCCTGCGCAAGCATGGCAGTAGCTCAGTTGGCAGAGCAATTGGATGCGTTTCTCACACCCTTGTCGCCATCACCTTTTTAAACTTATCGCATCAATCCTGGCGAATGCCGGAGCGGACTACATCGTGACTAGCGGGTGCAAACCCCGCCCCGCAGCAATGCGGAGAAGTCTCTCCATCCTTGTCGCCACTTTTTTTTGATAAACCACATCACCTCAAAATGGTGACGAATGCCCGATGGAACTACATGCATCACATAACGCCTCAGGCCGGGGGTTCGAATCCCTCCGGTCCCACCTTACGGGACCGTAGCTCAGTGGTAGAGCAGAGAAAACGTTTCATCAAATCCTTGTCGTCACCGCCTTCTTTTTGTCCCATGCTCGCCAAATCTGACATCGAATTCGCCCTCTCGATCCAAAATCGCTGCTTCAAGCTCCTGCTTTGGCTCGGCAATGCCATTCGTGAAGGGTTCGTTCCGTTGATCAAAGCTCATGACTTGGCGGGCGCCGGTCATGCGGCCAGATCGTGGGTGGAAACCCACTTCTACAATCTTCCAGATGAATGTCGCCCGCTCTCCGATGAACTGACGCCCTTTGCGAATTTCTTTGGCACCTACCTCGAGACATCTTTCGACCTCGTCGCCCGGCCAAAGGAGCGCTATTTCAGCAGTTGCGGCTGTTTTTGTCCCTGGTGTTCACGCCTGGCGCAAGCGCAACACCTGAAGCCTAAAGCTCTCACTCGCGAGGACAAGGAGCGTGCTGCCAAACTCCGCCTGCGTCGTATGGAGATGATTGCTCGTGAAGAGAAACTGCCATCCTATGAACTGCGAATCAAAGACTGTCTCAGTGACGAGTCTTTGCGAATTCAAGCATCCCTCTCCGCCTACGGTGCAGCATTGCTCAACCGCCTCAAGGGCATCTCCGATGGGCCTGCTGTTCTCGCTCTCTGGCGCGATTTTGCATGGAGTTCCAATGGTGCTCCCCTTCGTCGCTTCAAACTTCAATCCAAGCATATCTTGGAGGCCGAACAAAGGCTTCTCGGCGTCCTCCAAAATCACGCCGGTTTATAACTTCCCCCCCCCTTCTTAGCCATTTCCAACCATGACATCTCCATTCCACATTACCAACGAAGCCGAAGCCTTCCTGCCTGCGCGTAACAATGCCGGTAAACCGATCACTGTGATCGGGACGGAGGCCATCCGTTCCGGCTTCGACCAGACCTGCATCGACCAGGCGCTGAACTCGCGTTCTGCTCCGGGCGTGACCGATCTCGTGCTCAATCCTGACGCGCATGCCGGTTACGGTGCGCCGGTGGGTTGCGTGATGGTTTCGCCAACGCACATCTATCCAGGCCCGGTGGGCGTGGATATCAAATGCTCCATGTCGCTGCTGCAGATGAACATTCCTGCCGATGCGATCGTGGACAAATCCATCCGCCGTCGTCTCATCGACGCCATCGTGGAGCGTACGCCTACGGGTGCCGGCCGCGGTCAGCGCGAGGCTAAAAAATCCCGCCGCGTGTCCGAGGCTCTCGGTGTGCAGGTGTGCGCCGAAGGTGCGAGCAAGAGCGTGTGTGAAGCACTCGGTATCCCACCTGAGTGGGCGCAGCGCTGCGAAGACAGCGCGCACTCCGGCCACGACGGAACTGTTTCCGCGTTGCATGAGCGCCTGGACAAGATGCGTGCCTTCAATGGCTTCCCATCCTTTGAAAACAAGATGACCCAGCTCGGCTCCTACGGGGGTGGAAACCACTTCGGTGAGTGCGAGGTGGTGCAGCTTGCCGATGATCCGGCGATGCGTCAGACGGCCGAAGTTTTCGGCCTGCAGGACAACCATGTCGCTTTCCTCAGCCACTGCGGGTCTCGCGGGTTTGGGAACATCCTGGCGCAGCGCCAGTTCAAGGCGCTGGAAGGTTTCTTCCGCACCTGGGGGCTGTCGTTCCCAGCCGAAGACAAGCAGCTCGTGTATGCCCCGCTCGGTACGCCTGAGGCGGACGCTTATCTCGATGACATGGCGCTCGGGGCGAACTTCGCCACCGTGAACCACATGCTCATCAATGCGCTCGTGCTTGAAGCCTTCCAGGAAGTGCTGCCAGGGGCGAAAGGCCAGCTCGTGTACTTCATCAGCCACAATATTGCGCGTCAGGAGGTGGTGGACAATCAGCTCTCCTGGGTGCACCGCAAAGGC
Organism: Prosthecobacter sp.; assembly: GCF_044226605.1. Lineage (GTDB taxonomy): Bacteria > Verrucomicrobiota > Verrucomicrobiia > Verrucomicrobiales > Verrucomicrobiaceae > Prosthecobacter. The sequence goes on from NZ_JBGAGS010000016.1 coordinate 138,668, forward strand.
GCCACGCGCGCCTTCCCAGGTGGCCACCACTCGCTCAAAGACACGCCGTTTGCCGCAACCGGTCACCCGATCCTGCTGCCAGGAAATCCGCGCGATGGCTCGGTGGTGATGGTGGCGAAACCCGATGCCGTGAAAAGCTGCTACAGCGTGAACCACGGCGCCGGCCGCTGCATGGGCCGCAAGGCCGCTGCGCGCACGCTCGATCAAAAGAGCGTGGACGCCGACTTCGACACCCACGACATTCTCTTCAACTCCCGCCAGTACCCGATCGACGAAGCTCCAAACGCCTACAAGGATTTCAAAGAAGTCCTCCGCAGCGTCGAGTCCGCCGGCCTGGCCCAGCAGGTATGCAAACTGAAGGCTCGCTTCGTGATCAAAGACGCGGCGGAGGCGGATGATTGAGTCTTATTGCATGCCCCATGAAGTACATGAGGCATGCGACTCATGGCTTCTTCATCACCCGGTTAACAACCACATAATTTTTGTCTCTTCGTTGTGAAATCCTCTTCCATTCTCCAAATCTCCGGCGAGTCCGGCGGCGGGCAGCTTCTGCGTTCCTCGCTCTCCCTTTCTCTGGCCACCGGCCAGCCGTTTCGAATGACAAACATTCGCGGCAAGCGGGAGAAGCCGGGCCTCATGCGCCAGCACCTCACCTGCGTGAAAGCGGCGGCGGAAGTGTGCGATGCCTGCGTCGATGGCGCGGAGCTGGGTTCTTTGGAACTCGTCTTCCGCCCCGGGAAAGTCGTGGGTGGAGACTACAGCTTTGCCATCGGCTCAGGTGGCAGCACCACGCTGGTGCTGCAGACCTTGCTGCCCGCGCTGCTGCATGCGGAGAAGTCCAGCACGGTGCGCATCGAAGGCGCCACGCACAACCCCATGGCTCCACCCTTTGATTTCATCGAGCATTGCTACCTGCCGGTCATTCAGAACATGGGCGTGAAGGCCTCCACCACGCTGGAGCGTCATGGCTTCATGCAGGCAGGCGGTGGCGTGATCACGGCGGAAATTCATCCAGTCAAAAAATGGAAGAAGCTCAAGCTCATCGAGCGTGGCGAGTCTGTGGGAACCTTTGGCCGCGTCCTGCATGCACATCTGCATCGCGACATCGCCGATCGTGAGATCGCCACGGCATCCCATCTCCTGGAATGGCCCGCCGATCAGATCGAACTGCGCTATGCCACTGACAGCGCCGGTCCTGGCAATACCATCCTGCTTGGCGCACGGTTTGCCAATGTGTGCGAGATCAGCACCGGCATTGCCCAAATGGGCAAGTCGTCTGAAGCCGTGGCCACCGGCGCGGCGAAAGGCCTGCGCTCCTATCTGGCCTCCTCCGCACCCGTGGGGGTGCATCTGGCGGATCAGCTTCTCCTGCCCATGGCTCTGGCTGGCAGCGGTGTCTTTCACACGCTGGCGCTCAGCAATCACATCCGCACCAACATGGCGCTGATCGAGCAGTTCCTTCCCGTGAAGTTCACGGTGGAGGAGTTGGAGGGCGGCGTGAAGAAAATTCAGTGCGGCTAAGTCTGCCGCGCCGCATCACTCCGCCCATGCCTCACGCAGCAGGCGCAGGTAGTTGCCGCTCATGATGTTGGCGATGTCCTGTTCCTTGTAGCCGCGCTTTTGCAGCATGGCCGGGATGCGCGCCAGATCAGCGATGGTGTCCAAATCCTCCGGTGTCTGCTCGATGCCGTAGCCACCATCCAGATCGGTGCCGATGCCACTGTGCAAAGAATTGCCCGCCAGCTGGCAGACATGATCAATGTGATCACAGATCACCTCCAGCTTCAGCCCCACTTCCTGCGGCGTGGTTTTGCCACGCACCCAGCCAGGGACCATCATCCACGCATCCAGCGCTGCACCCATGACGCCACCGCGTGCAATGAGCGCCTTGATCTGGTCATCGGAAAACTGGCGCGGATCTGGCACAAGCGCCCGGCAGTTGCTGTGGCTGGCCCACACCGTACCCTGATGAATTTCCAGCGCCTGCCAGAAGCACTCGTCGCTGAGGTGCGTCACATCCAAAATCATGCCCAGGCGGTCCATCTCCTGGATCAGCTCTTTGCCGCCGGAGGGCAGGGGACCCACCTTGTCATGACCGAGCGCATAGCGGCACACACCGTAGTGCGCAGGCCCCATGGCGCGAAGTCCCTGCTCCCAAGCTTTCTCCAGATGGCCCACCGTGCGAATGGAGTCCGCGCCTTCCAGGCTGAGGATGTAGCCAATGGCCTTCTTCTCGTCGGGAATGGAGGTGTCATTCCATAGTGCCACCATCTCGTCCAGCTCACGCACATTTCTGATTTGGCGCATCTCCCCCAGTTCCTCCATGGCGCGATACCACGATAGCTGCCCCTGCGTCTCCGCCCAGGCCTGCTCGGGCGACATCCAGCCCGCGATGGGAGACGGCCCCGGCATGCAGCCCGCGAGCTGGGTGGCCACGCAGATGCCAACTCTTCCGCGCCGCATGTCAGGAAAGGTCGTTGTCCCGCCCGCGCGTCCTTTTCCCGTCATCCCCGCTTCACGGCGGCGGATCTCATGTGCAGACAGGCGCAGGTCGCGATTGAACCCGCCAAGGGCGTTGAGACTGAGATCGAGGTGGGCGTCGAAAGTAAGCATGAGAAGGAATGACGGGTGATGAAGCCGAGTGATAACGAGACAAGCGACCGCCGCCAGCCCGAAGGGTGGGCAAGGCAAATCAACGGAAGCGTCATTCTACGCAGCCTAATGCACCTGTCATTCAAACCGATAGCCCGCTCCGTGCACCGTGCGGATGATTCGCGGCTGCGCCGGGTCTTTTTCGATGCGTTTGCGCAGCTGCGAAATGTGCTGGTCCAGCGCGCGGCTTTCCGGGAAATAGTCCACGCCCCAGACTTCGTCCGCGAGCGTGTTGCGGTCGATCACCTTCCCGCGGCGCTCATACAGCAGCCGCAGCACCTTCACGTCGCGCGGGCTGAGCGCCAGCTCCACCTTGTCGCGGTAGGCGCGCAGTTCCGTCGGCACGATCCGCAGATCATCCATCGTGAAATCGTCATCCGTCCTGCCACCGCCACGAGAGGCCGTGCGACGCAGGATGGCCCGGATGCGCGCGATGATCTCCTTCACGCCGAAAGGTTTCGTCATGTAATCATCCGCGCCCAGTTCCAGACCCAGCACGGTGTCGATTTCCTCGGCCTTCGCGGTCAGAAAGAGGATGGGCACCTTCTCATCCTGGCGGCGGATCTGCTTGCAGACCTCGTAGCCGTTCAGGCCGGGCATCATCACATCCAGGCACACAAAGTCCGGATTTTCGGCACGGAAGAAATCCACCGCCTGCAGCCCGTCGCTGGCGGGGATGACTTCGTAGCCTTCCATGGTGAGCACTTCACGCAGGGCATCGCGTGTGTGGTCGTCGTCTTCGGCGATGAGTATTTTGGTCATGACTGGTTGGGGAGGGTGAGAATGAATCGTGCGCCTTCGCGGTAATTGGGGCAGACCGTGAGCGAGCCGCGGTGCAATTGTGCCAGTTCGCGGGAGATGGTCAATCCTATGCCGGTGCCGCTCACTCCTTCGGCCAGGTCGGAGCGCAGCCGTTCAAATGGCTCGAAGACCGTGCGCCGTTTGCCGGATGGAATGCCGGGGCCGTGGTCCTCCACGATGATGCGCGTATTCCGCTCGTCGTGCTCCGTGTGAATGCCGATCCATTTTCCGGCATTGGCATATTTGTCCACGTTGGAAATCAGATTGCCCAGGACCTGCTCGATGGCATCCGGGTCCGCATGAATGGTCGCCGGACCGTTCAGCGAGGTCATGATCTCAAAGCCTTTGTTTTCCAGCAGCGGCTTCCAGAATTCCACAATGCGGGACACCGTTTGATCCAGCGCCAGCTCCTTCGGCTGGATGGTCAGCTTGTCACGCTGCTGGCGTGCGTAGTTCAGCACGTTTTGGATCAGGCGGTCCAGCCGGCATGTCTCCGCCTCCACCACTCCCAGCTGTCGTTTGGCGATGCTGTCGCCCTGCGACTCCGCGCGGTGCGCTGCCATTTCGGCATACAGGCGGATGTTCGTCAGCGGCGTCTTCAGCTCGTGGGAGATCTGGTTCACAAACGTCACCCGCTGCTGCGCCACGCGGATCTCGCTGGCGCTTTCATGGAAGTACAGCCAGCCCACCACAAACACGAGCACAATGCCTGAGCTCACCCCCAGCAGGATGGGAAACAGGTACGGTTTTGGGAACTCCTCATTCGCCGGCGTATAGGCCATCTCCCACTGGGAAAGCGGCTCCGAGCAGGCCCGGTGAGCTGCAGGTGGTCCTTCGGAGCCGGGCAGCCTCTTGCCCCATTCGTGCAGAGGGATGCCCTTGACCGTTGTCAGCATCATCCGGCCGGGGGGAATGGCCAGCCCCGGCTGCGGCAGGCGCTGAAAAAGCGAGGTCATGAGCATCTTCGGGTTCATCAGGGCGCAGCTCAGACTCCCATCGGCAAACCGGTGCCAGTACATGAAGACGGAGTCCCCCACATGCCATCCGCTCCACATCATCGGCTCGCCAGATTCCACCGGACGGTCGTCAATGTGGTAGCCAAACATTTTCAAATAGGTCATCCACGCGGAGGCGCGCTGCCTTGCCCCGGAAATGCCGGAGATATTCGCCCGCTGAAACGGCGGCCCGCCATCCTCCAGTGCCGAGACAAATTGAGGCATGCTGTCCGGATTTCGCGTGGACTCCAGGATGGCCTGGATGCGCTCGTCGGCTTTAAAAATCGGACCCGGCTGGTAGCCGGCCTTGCCTTCAAAGGTTTCGATCGCCTTTCCCTCACCCTCTCCAGCCACCGACCACGTCTGGGCGATCCATGGGTGAGTTGCCAGCCTCTGCGACATCAGGCGCGCCGAGCCGATGCTCTGCGCCCCCCACGCATCCAGCCGGTCCGTCAGCTGTCGCATGTCATGCAGCAGGTGCTGGTCAGCCGAGCTAAGTCTTTCAGCCAGAATGGCCTGCATGGAGGCGTCCGTGCGTTTTTCGGCATCGCGGATCAGGTACGTTCCGAGCCACGCCAGCAGGGCCAGTGGCAAAATCACCAGAATGATGAACAGGATCGTGGAGCGGCGTTGAAGCATGCGAGAGACGTATAATTTAGCCTCATGCTTTATCCGGTCATCTAAAATTTATAAAAACCATAAAAAGAACCGGGGCGGACTTTGAGGTCCGCCCCGGTAACTTGTAGGTGTCTCCAACAGCCAGAAGGATAGCCACACTTGAGAAATGGGTGATCTTTTGAGCCTGCGGCCACTGCCGCCTTCCCTTTGATCTGCGGATAGTTTCTCACAGGCCAGGAAGAATGAGTCAGCCACTTGTGAGCAGGTTGTAAGAAAGTTGTAAGTCGTGCTTTTTCCGCAGGTTTCCGCGCGCTCATCGGCAAGTCCCGCAGCCAAACTGCAAAAAAGGCGGGGCCAGATAGTGGCCCCGCCTTCCTGAAAATCCTTCCTTTCGCCAGCCTGCTTACAGCAGACACTCGGCAATCTGCACGGCATTCAGCGCCGCACCTTTCAGCAGCTGGTCGCCCACCACCCAGAAGCACAGACCGTTGTCCAGCGCGCAGTCCAGGCGCAGGCGGCCCACGGCGCAGTTGTCTCGGCCGGCGATGTCGAGCGCCAGCGGATACTGCTTGGCGGCAGGATCATCCAGCACATCCAGGCCCGGGGCCTTGCTCAGAATTTCGCGTGCGGCTTCCACCGTCACGGGCTTTTCAAATTCCGCGCTGATGGCGATGCTGTGCGCACGGAAGACCGGGATGCGCACGCAGGTCACGGACGCACGGAACTTGTCATGGTGCATGATCTTGCGGCCTTCGTTTTCCATCTTCATTTCTTCCTTCGTGTAGCCAGACTCGAGGAAGGAATCCACATGCGGGATCGCATTGAAGGCGATCTGGTGCGGGTAAACGTGCGGCTTGCTGTCCAGCTTAGCGGCATCCCAGGCGCGGTTTTCACTCGCCCACTCACGGGACTGGTTCGCCAGTTCTTCGATGGCCTGCGCTCCGGTGCCGGACACCGCCTGGTAGCTGGAGGCAAAGATGCGCTTCACGCCAAACGCCTGGTGCAGGGGATATAGCGCCATCAGCGAGATCGCCGTCGTGCAGTTCGGATTGGCAATGATGCCCTTGTGGCTCTTCACGTCTGCCGCATTGATCTCCGGCACCACCAGCGGGACATTCGGGTCCTGACGGAAGAAGGAGGAATTGTCCACCACCACCGCACCGGCCGTCACCGCATGCGGGGCAAAGTCACGCGAGATGCCGCCACCCGCGCTGAACAGCGCGATGTCGATGCCTTGGAAAGAATCCGGAGTCAGCTCCTGAATGGTGATGTCTGCGCCCTTGAACTTCAGCTTCTTACCGGCGCTGCGTGCGGAGGCAAGGAGGGTCAGCTTGCCTACGGGAAACTTGCGCTCTTCCAGGCAGCGGATCATCTCCGCGCCCACAGCGCCTGTGGCTCCGACGATGGCGACATTTTTCAGGGTGCTCATGGTATTCTGACGGTTCTAACGATGGGGTTGGTTCAAGGGGGCCGCGATACTACCCCCTCCCAGCGGGTATGCAAGGACGGGGTGGGTCTGGCAGGGGAGGGCGGAAAAGCTTCTTCCTCCTCCCGGATCGGTCGCTTCGTCCTCTTCCTCATACTCCTGCTCCCGGAATGCGCACCTTGACCCCTTGCTGATATCCTCGCTCCGCCTCTCCAAACTCCGCTCTTGACTTAGTGTGCAAATTACACATTACTTCGTGTGTGAAACACACTTACGAATATCCAAGGGCCGCCCTCACCGTGGACTGCGTCGTTTTCGGCTTTGATGGCGGCGAATCAGCGCTCCAGGTCCTGCTTATCCGCCGCGGCATCGCTCCTTTCAAAGATCACTGGGCGCTTCCCGGCGGATTCGTTCGTGTGGAGGAGACCCTGGACGAGGCCGCACGCCGTGAGCTGGCGGAGGAGACGAACCTCACCACCATCTTTCTCGAGCAGCTTTACACCTTTGGCACCGTCGATCGCGATCCCCGCGAGCGTGTCGTCAGCGTCGCCTACTACGCACTGACAAAACCCGCGGACCATACGACCGCCGCTTCCACAGACGCTGCCGAGGCCCGCTGGTTCCCGGTGTCCGACGTCCCACCCCTCGCCTTCGACCACGCCGAGATCTTTGCCACCGCTCTCGCCCGCCTCCGCGCCAAGCTCACCTACCAGCCCATCGGCTTCGAGCTTCTGCCTCCCAAGTTCACGCTCACCCAGCTCCAGCGCCTCTACGAAAGCGTTCTCGGCACCAGCATCGACAAACGCAACTTCCGCAAAAAAGTACTCAGCTTCGACCTCCTCATCCCCCTCAAAGAGCAGCACCGCGAAGGAGCCCACCGCCCGGCTCAGCTCTTCCGTTTTGATCCCGTGAAATACGAGCGGCTGAAAAAGAAAGGATTCCTTTTCGAGATATGAAACGCACCACCCGCCAGGTGCTCGCCCGGCAAACCGTCGCCATTGTTCAAGACGGCCACTACATCGCCTCTTCAGGCTGCCGCATCGACATCGCCTCCGCGGTCGCTGCTGCCAAAGCCGGCACCCGGATTTACGATGCCCCTCTTCCAGCCATCCATGCTCTTCAGAGTGACCAGCCCAATGCACGTCTCACCGTCACCAGCGAGAGCACCTTCGCTGCCTTGCATCGCCTCAAGCAGGCGGGGCATGCCCGCATCGGCTGCCTCAATTTCGCCTCCGCCAAAAATCCCGGCGGCGGCTTCCTCAATGGAGCCGAGGCCCAGGAGGAGGCCCTTTCACGCTCCAGCGCGCTCTATGACTGCCTGCTCTGCGCGCCGACATACTACGATCGCAATCGCAGCCACCACTCTTGCCTCTATCTCGATCTCATCATCGCTTCTCCCCAGGTTCCGTTCTTTCGCGATGACGGCGGCGAGCTGCTCGAAGAGCCCATGCTTGCCACCGTCATTACTGCACCCGCACCGAACGCTGGTGCCGTCTCTCGCAATGAGCCAGATCGCATCCTGGAGGTTGAGCCCACCCTGCGTCGGCGTGCCACCCAGGTGCTGCATGTCGCCGTGGATAGCGGGATCGAATGTCTCGTTCTCGGTGCCTGGGGCTGCGGTGTCTTTCGCAACGACCCACGTCTCGTCGCCCGCACGTTTGCCATGCTCCTCCAGCCCGGAGGCGCATTCGCCACCCAGTTCAAAGAAGTGGTCTTCGCCATCTTCGATCCCTCCGGCACCGGACCCAATCTCCACGCCTTCAAAGACCAGTTTTCATCATGACTCCCCTGCTCCAGCAGCAGCTCGACTTCGATCTCGCCCGGCTCACCATCGACTTCCCGCCCGTCTGGCGCCATCCGCACAAGCAGGCCATCCATGACCGCGTCCGTCGCGAAGGTGGTCCGCTCACAGGAACCCTGCGCTATACCCGCTGGCAGATGGCCCCGCTCCCGCAGGAGATGAACCTGCATGCCTGCGAGGTCCGCGCGGAAGCCGGCTTCTTCACCTACACCGAATCAAATCCCGGTATCTGGCACATGAACTTCGCCGATCCCCGTTTGTTCGCCGCCTATGGCTCGCCCCTCATGGCGCAGGACGAGTGGCAGGTGCTTGAGCATCCCGCACTCGCTTCGTTGCGCGAGGCCATGCTCCGCCATGAGCCTCCTGCTCTGACACGAGAGAACGGCATCAGCACCCCCGTGCTCATTGTCAATGCCCCCCGCCAATGCTGCATCGATCTGTCCGGTAGTGCCACCTCCGCACGCCCGTGGTGGAGCAGATTTCTCAGTTCAGCCACGCCGCAGCCGCTTTATGGAAATGCCTTCGCCTCTGCCACACAGGATGCTGTGCTTCATGCCACCACCGTTTTAAATCCTCCCATCCCCTCCCACATCATTGCCCTCGCCGCGCCCACTGGCACAGGCGTTTACACGCCGCGGCAGATCACCGACATTCTACAGACCGCCTTCAGCGGTTTCAGCGCCGCAGTCATTGAGTCCGCTCGCCACGGAGTACCCTCCGCCCAGATCACCATCCACACTGGCTGGTGGGGCTGCGGCGCCTTCGGCGGCAATCGCACCCTCATGGCCCTTCTCCAGACCCTCGCTGCAAAAATGGCTGCCGTCGGCCGTCTGGTTTTCCACATTGGCGGTGAGAGAGAGCGCTGCCATTTCACGGATGCCCTCTCATTCCTCGACCTCGTCACCGCTCAAGGAACCACCAGCGGCATTCCCGCCATCATCTCAGAAATCGAAGCCCTCAATTTCCACTGGGGCCAAAGCGACGGGAATTGAACCAACCCTCTCACAAATTCACCTATGACTCTGCTCACTCCACATCAACGCATCCTCGGCGGCCTCCACGGCTCCCTCGTTGGAGACGCCCTCGGCGTGCCCGTGGAGTTCGCTCCGCGAGAAATGCGCAGGAAGGATCCCGTGCTTGGCATGCGCGGCCAGGGTGTTCACGGTCAGCCCGCAGGCACCTGGAGCGACGATGGTTCGTTGCTGCTCTGCTCTGCCGAAAGCCTCGCTGAAAATGGCTTTGATCCGCAGGACATGGGCGAGCGCTTCCTGCAGTGGTTCGAGCATGGGCACTGGGCTGCTCATGGACTCGTCTTCGACATCGGCATTGCCACCCGGCGTGCTTTGCTCCGCATCCGGCAGGGCATTCCCGCCTTGCAGGCTGGAGGCCGCGATCAATATGACAACGGCAACGGCTCCCTAATGCGCATCCTGCCCGTGGTGCTCGCCAGCCTCCCTCAGGACGAAAGCACCTTCATCACCCGCATCTCGCAGGCCTCGGCCATCACGCATGGACACACCCGCTCGCAAATGGCCTGCGTCTTCCACGGCCTCGTTGTTAGAGAACTCATGCAAGATGCGGCTCCGCACGATGCCCTTCAAAAAACACAGCAGACCTTCCAGCGTCTTTACCCAGACTCCCCTGAACTCGCTGCCTTCCGTGGCTTGCTGCATAGCGACCTCGCTTCCCTGCCAGAAATTCATGTCCATTCCGGCGGCTACGTCATGGAGACGCTCACCGCCTCCCTCTGGTGCCTGCTCACCACCGACAATTTCTCCGACTGCGTCCTCAAAGCCGTGAACCTCGGCGATGACACCGACACCACCGGCTGCGTCGCCGGTGGATTGGCCGGCGTGCTCTACGGCTTCGACGCCATCCCTGCCGAATGGCGCATGACACTCCCGCGCCAGCAAGAGCTGCGCGAACTCTTCGCCAGATTTGAGCAAAAACATTTCACATCCAGATTTCAATGACTCCCGCACAAACAGTCAGCACCAGCAAGTTCCTCAGTCTGGTCCTGCGGCATCAGCCCCAATCCGCCCACATCACCCTCGACTCCGCAGGCTGGGTCGGTGTCGATGACCTCCTCGCCGGCTGCGCCAAAGCGCACCAAACCATGAGCCGTGCCGATCTCGATCACATCGTCGCCACCAATCCCAAAAAGCGTTTCGAGTACAGTGCCGATGGCACCCGCATTCGCGCCAGTCAGGGGCACTCGGTTCCGGTGGAGTTAAACTACGAGGCCAAAGTGCCGCCCGCACTCCTCTTTCACGGTGCCGCCAGGCAGTTCCTTGACGCCATTCGTGCGGAAGGCCTTCTCAAGATGAAACGTCATCACGTGCATCTCTCGGTCGATACCAAGATGACTTTGGAAGTCGGCGCACGTCGTGGCAAGCCCGTCCTCCTCACCATCCTCGCTGCTGAAATGCATCAGGCGGGTCACCTCTTTTACCTTAGCACCAACAACGTCTGGCTCGTCGATCACGTGCCACCGCAGTTCATTCGTTTCCCATGAGCGAACTCATTCCCATTCGCTGCGTTGTGGGCGATGCCACCCTGCCTGCCACCACCGGTCTGGCCATCATCGCGCACATCTGCAATGACATCGGCGGCTGGGGCGCGGGCTTTGTCCTCGCGCTGTCAAAGCGCTGGAAGCAGCCCGAGTTGCAATACCGCCAGTGGCACAAAGAGGGCGTATCATGCACGCCCCCGTTTGCCCTCGGCGAAGTCCAGTTTGTTCGCGTGAGCGAAACGATCACCGTCGCAAACATGATCGGCCAGCACGGCATTCGCGCCACTGCCAAGCTCCCTCCCATACGTTACGAAGCCGTCGATCAAGCATTGTCCCGTGTGGGCGATGAGGCATTGCAAACAGGCGCCAGCGTCCACATGCCACGCATCGGCTGCGGTCTGGCAGGAGGCGCTTGGGTTCGCATCGAGCCTCTCATCCTCTCCCGTCTCAGCAACCGCGGCATTGCCGCCATTGTTTACGACTTCGGATCACCACCACAAGAAATTTCAAAACCATGAATCCAATCATCTCCGTTCTTCAGGCCGACATCACCACCCTCGATGTGGATGCCATCGTCAATGCCGCCAACTCCTCCCTTCTCGGGGGTGGTGGCGTCGACGGCGCCATTCATCACGCCGCGGGAAAAGACCTCCTGACCGAATGCCGCACGCTCAATGGCTGCCACACCGGCGAGGCCAAAATCACAAAAGGCTACAATCTCAAAGCGCGCCACATCATCCACACCGTCGGCCCCGTTTGGAACGGTGGTGAAAATGGCGAGCATGAAAAGCTGCGCTCCTGCTATGCAAATTCGCTTCGCATCGCCGCGGAGCATCACCTCGTCAGCATTGCCTTTCCCTGCATCTCCACCGGCGTCTACCACTTCCCGCCGGACCAGGCCGCACAGATCGCTGTGGAGACAGTCCGCGAGTTCCTCGGCACGCCCTCGTCCCTGAAGCAGGTCATCTTCTGCTGCTTCGCGGCGGCAGATCGGCAGCGCTACGAAGCTCTGCTTCAGCCACAGCCATGAGCACCACCACTCTCTACCGCCCCGTCGGCCCAAAGGAACTGAAGCTGATCGAAGACTCCGGCTGGAAAGCCTTTCCGCCGCGACTCCCCGATCAGCCCATCTTTTACCCCGTCATGAATGAGGACTACGCCATCCAGATCGCCCGCGACTGGAACGTGCCCGCCTCAGGCTCGGGCTTCGTCACCCGTTTTGATGTGGACACTGAATACCTGAGCCGCTTCTCAGAGCAGGTCGTCGGCGCCGCCGTGCATCGGGAGCTCTGGGTCCCTGCCGAGGAGCTTGAAGAGTTCAATCATCACATCGTCGGTCAGATCACGGTCACTCAGAAATTCGGCACCTCATGAGCGCCCCTCGCCATCATGCTTCCATCCTCGGCTGCCTGCTCGGGACCGCGGTGGGAGATTCCCTCGGTCTTCCTGCCGAGGGCTTGTCACGCAGGCGCGTTGCCGCGATGAAGCTCGGCGATGGGCATCGCTTCCTTTTCGGCCGCGGCATGTGCAGCGACGACACCGAGCACACCCTCATGCTGGCCGCCGCTCTCGTCGAGCATGGAGACGATCCCCTGGCCATGCAGCAGGCCTTGAGCTGGAAGCTGCGCTGGTGGCTGCTGGCCTTGCCGGCCGGAGTCGGACTCAGCACCGCCCGGGCCATCCTAAAAATGTGGACCGGCTTTCCGGCTTCAAAGGCAGGGGTGCATTCGGCCAGCAATGGTGCCGCCATGCGCAGCGCCATCATCGGCGTGGTGTTTGCCGATGATGAAATCAAACGCCACGCGTTTGCCCTCGCCGCCTGCCGCCTCACTCACACAGACACGCGTGCCTATGAGTCAGCCGTTCTTGTCGCCGAAGCCGCATGCCTCGCTGCACGCCACATCCCAACGCAGGATGTGCTCCCCATTTTGGAAAACCTCATCTTCAGCGCCGAAATGAAAACACGCTTTGCTGTCCTGAAGACCGCATTGGTCGCTGACAAAAGCGTGCCCGATTACGCCGCAGAAATCGGCTGCGACCATGGCGTGAGCGGCTTCGCTCCCAGCACCGTCGCGGTGTCTCTGTATGCCTGGCTGCGGCATCGTGGCGACTTCAGTTCCGCCGTACGCTCCGTCATCCTTTGCGGTGGAGACACCGACACCGTGGCAGCCATCACCGGGGCTGTCTGCGGTGCTGAAACGGGCGAAGCGGGCATCCCTCGCGAATGGATCAATGGCATTTTCGAATGGCCCCGCTCGGTCGGCTACATTCGGCATATGGCCGATGCACTGGCCGCAGACAGCCGCCAGAGCCCCGGATTTTTCTGGCCCGCCATTCTTCTGCGAAACCTCTTCTTTCTTGTCATCGTCATCCTTCACGGCTTCCGTCGCCTGCTGCCTCCTTATTAATCCATCCATGACCACCAGCCCTCTCCTCACCGATCTCTACCAGCTCACCATGGCCGCCGGATACTGGAAATGCGGCAAGGCCGAGCAGCAGGCCGTGTTCCATCTGTTCTTTCGCAAGCTGCCCTTCTCCGGTGGCTACGCCATCGCCGCTGGCTTGGGCGATGTGGTGACGTGGTTGAAAAACTTCCGCTTCAGCACGGCGGAGATCGAATACCTCGCCACGCTCCCGGGGCGTGACGGCAAGCCCCTCTTTGAACGCGGCTTCCTCGACTACCTCGCCGCTCTCGAATGGACCTGCGATGTGGACGCCATCCCCGAGGGCACCGTCGTCTTCCCTCACGAGCCTCTTCTTCGCATCAAAGGCCCGCTCATTCAGGCACAGCTCGTCGAAACGGCCCTGCTGAACATGATCAATTTCCAAACCCTCATCGCCACCAAGTCCGCCCGCGTCTGTCTCGCCGCACAGGGGGAGGCCGTGCTGGAGTTCGGCCTGCGTCGCGCCCAGGGGCCGGATGGCGCCATCATGGCCAGCCGCGCCGCCTTCATCGGCGGCTGTTCTTCCACTTCAAACGTGCTCGCCGGAATGACCCACGGCATTCCCGTGCGCGGCACTCATGCCCATTCGTGGGTCATGTCCTTCGATACCGAACTGGAGGCCTTTGAGTGCTACGCCAATGCGCTGCCCAACAACTGCGTCTTCCTCGTGGACACCTACGACACCCTCGAAGGCGTGCGCCACGCCGTGGAGGTGGGCAGACGCCTTCGCGAACGTGGTCACGACCTTGCAGGCATCCGCCTCGATTCAGGCGACCTTGCCTGGCTTAGCATCGAAGCCCGCCGCATCCTCGATGAAGGCGGATTTACCAACGCATTCATCGTTGCCAGCAACGACCTCGACGAAAACCTCATCGAAAGCCTCAAGCATCAGGGCGCAAAGATCAGCGTGTGGGGTGTCGGCACTCAGATGGTCACCGGCGGCTCGCAGCCCGCTCTCGGCGGCGTGTACAAACTCGGCGCCATCCGCAACGAACACGGCGCCTGGGAGCCCAAGATCAAGCTCAGCGAGCAGGCCGTCAAAGTCAGCAATCCCGGCATCCAGCAGGTGCGCCGCTTCATTCTGGATGGGGAATTTCGCGGCGATGCCATCTACGATGAAGAACACGGCTGCCCAGAGCAGGTGGAGATCGTGCATCCCACCGATGTCTCACGCCACATGCACCCTCCGGAAGGCTCCTCGCACGAGGACCTGTTGCAGCCCGTTTTCAGGGCGGGAACGCTGGTGGCCGCGCTGCCCGGCCTCCCCGAGATCCAAAGCCGCTGCCGCGAGCAGCTCGCTCACCTGAATGCCACGGTGAAGCGCCTCCAGCATCCACATGCTTACCCGGCAGGTGTGGAAAAAACACTGCATGAGCAAAAGCTGCAGCTCATTCAAAAAGCCAGATCGTGAGCACCACTCCATCCATGATCGCTGCCGTGGACGTGTGCTACCACGAGCACGGAGCCACCTCCGCCGCCGTGGTGTTTGCAGATTGGGCGGATGAGCAGGCGTCGGCGCAGCACCTCTGCCACATTCCCGAGGTGGCGGAGTATCAGCCCGGCCAGTTCTACCGTCGGGAACTGCCTTGCGTGCTCGCCGTTTTAAAACTTCTGCCCCAGACTCCCTTCGTCATCGTGATCGACGGCCATGTCTGGCTGCGCCCCGACGAGCCCGGCCTCGGCTGGCATCTTTATGAGGCCACCGGCATTCCCGTCATCGGCGTGGCAAAAACTTCCTTCGATCAGTCTCCTCACGCCGCCCACGTGTTTCGCGGTGAAAGCCTGAAGCCTCTCTTCGTCACCTCCATCGGCATTGCTCAAGACGTCGCTGCACAACACATCGAGTCCATGCACGGTCCGTTCCGCCTCCCCACCTTGCTCAAGCTCGTGGATCATCTCTGCCGCAGCAGCAGCCTCGCCCCCACATGAAAACTCTCCTCCTCATCGACATCCAAAACGACTTCATGCCCGGCGGCGCTCTCGCCGTATCAGGCGGCGATGAAATCATTCCGCTCGTGAATGATCTCATGCCCCAGTTCGAACTCATCGTCGCCACCCAGGACTGGCATCCTGCCGATCACGGCAGCTTCGCCGCCAGTCACCCCGGCAAAAACATCTTTGATCAGATCACTCTCGATGGCCTGCCTCAGACCCTCTGGCCCGTGCACTGCGTGCAAAACACCGGCGGCGCCCTCTTTGCCCCCGGCCTCGACACACGCCGCATCTCCCGCGTTTTCACCAAGGGCATGAATCCCCTCATCGACAGCTACAGCGGCCTCCACGACAACGGCCATCGCGCCTCCACCGGCATGGGGATATGGCTGCGCGCTCAGGGCGTCAGCGAACTCAGCATCGCCGGTGTCGCCACGGACTACTGCGTCAAATTCACCGTGCTCGATGCCCTGGCCGAAGGCTTCAAAGTCAATGTTCTCAGCTCAGCCTGCCGCGGCGTCAATTTGCACCCCGGAGATGTGGACAGCGCGCTCGCTGAAATGCAGGCGGCGGGTGCCGTCCTCCAGGTCTAAAGCCCTTGGTTCCTGGTGTCTTCTGGACAAACGGTCCCCAAAATACCGCTCGGCCACAAAGCGAATCCCCTCTTCCCATCGATGATATGACATTGCTCAAGGCCTCCTCTGGGGAGAGGTAAGGGTGAGGGGAAATCCAGGGTATTTTTCCTTCAACAGCCAAATACTGGTGCACATCCAGCATAAAAAAACACAGCCATCACCAAGGATGGCTGTGAAATTTTTTCTGCGGTTTAAAGAGTTAATCCCAGCAAATCACTGCGCCAGGAACCCACCATCCACATTCAGCGAAGCACCCGTGATGAACGAGGCCGCATCGCTGGCCAGAAACAGCACCGGATTGGCGATCTCTTCCGGACGTCCTCCTCGGCCAACGGGATGCAGGGAGCGCATGTAGTTGGCCGCCTCTTCACTGCCACCGGTGAAGCGCTCAAACATGTCGGTCTCGATCACAGCGGGGGCCACGGCGTTCACGCGTATTCCCTGCTTGGCGTATTCAAGAGCGGTGGCTTTTGTCAGTCCCTCCACCGCATGCTTGCTCGCCACATACACACTGGCTCCGGCTATGCCCACATGCCCGGCGGCGCTGCTTGTGTTGATGATCACACCGCCGCCCTGTTTCAGCATCACGGGAATCTCATGTTTCATCGAGGTGATCACACCCCACACATTGATGTCAAAGGTGCGCCGATAGTCCGCTTCGTTCACGTCCACGACTGGGCCGGTCAGTTCCACGCCCGCATTGTTAAAAGCCACGTCGAGGCGGCCGTAGGTTTCCACCGTCTTCGCCACCAGGGCCTCAACGTCAGCCTCTACGGCCACGTCCGCTTTCACAAACGTCGCCTCGCCACCCGCGCTTTTGATTTCCGCCACCACCGCCTGCCCTTCAGCTTCACGGCGGCCGCTGATGACGACTTTCGCTCCCGCCTTGCCAAAAGCGAGTGCAGTGACTTTGCCAATGCCGCTGGTGGCACCGGTGACGAGGACAACTTTGTTTTCGAATGAGGTTTTCATGGAGATGAGATCTTGAGTTGATTGAATGGATTGAGAGAGTGATTGAGATGGGATTAAGCTTTGCCGCCGAAGGAGACGTAGTCGTCGAAGTCGAGAAAGTCGAACCACGTGCCGATGTCTTCACGCGCTTCGCCGCCTGACTTGGCGATCTGGGCGCTGATGTACTCGCGGCTTTCGTTGTCCGCAGGAACCGCGCTTTCGCGGAACCGGCTCCATTGCTCCACTTCATAATCGCTTCGTTTGTACAGAGCGCTTTTCTCGATCCAGGAGAACATGTCGGCATCCCCCAGGCCTTTGGCCGCCTCGGCTTTCAGCGCTTCGGCGTCAATGCCGGTGAACTTGAGAAAGCGCTGATCCAGCGGGCAGTTGTAATGGTACTCGCCGTTTTTGCCGGCGATTTCAGCGCGGCATTTGTCGAGCAGGCGTGGCAGCAGCACATAGCCGCCGAGGCGGACGCGCGGGCTGCGTGGGGGACGTTGGGTGAGGTCGATGGACATGAGTGTGGTGGTTTATGGTTTGTCTTGTGATCGGGAAGGGAAGGGGGGATCAGGCGGTCAGTGCGGCTTCGAGAAAGCCCTTGCTTTTCACACCGGTGATCGTGTTCACCGGCTGGCCGTTTTTGAAGACGATCAGCGTGGGAATGGCGCGGATGCCGAAACGCTCCTGCAGGTCCGGGTAGGTGTCGATGTCCACCTTGGCAATCGTGGCCCGTCCTTCCTGCTCCGTGGCGAGTTGGTCGAGAATGGGAGACATCATTTTGCAGGGGCCGCACCACTCCGCCCAGAAGTCCACGAGGACGGGCTTGTCGGTGTTGGCCAGGGCGGCATCAAAGGTTTCAGTGGTTAGGGCAATGGGTTTCATAGGATGTTAGGGTTAAAAAATAGACTGGTCGGTTTAGTTGCTGGAAAAATAAAAATCACGGTGTCAGCAGTTCACGGATGAACTTCAGCGCCTCACGCGGCGGAGCGGCATCCCGGCAGATGGCGGAGCGTTGCATGGCTCCGTTCCACAGGTCGTGGATGATTCCTGCCGCTTCGGCGGGCTGCACACTTTTAGCGATCTTCTTCTTCTCAATGCCTTCCTGCAGCACCTGCTCCAGAATGGCGATCGCATCACGATTTCCAGCCGCGAGCACCTCGCGCATGGCTTCGCTCATGTCCGTCACTTCAGCCGCCAGCTTGAGCACCAGGCACGGGCATTTTCCCTTGGTCTCCATCACACGGCAGATGGTGCCCTCGCAGAAGCTCAGCAGCCGGCGCAGCGGATCCGGCTCAGGCGTCGGGGACAGCAGCATCTCCTTTTTATAGGCCGTGGCATCCGCCACATAGTGCTTCAGCATCTCCACGCCGAATTGCTCCTTGGACTTGAAGTGGTGGTAAAAAGACCCCTTCGGCACCTTCACCGCTTCCAGGATTTCCGTCAGCCCGACCGAGTGAAAGCTCTTCTCGAGCATCAGCCCTTCGGCTGCGTCGAGAATGCGTTCTTTGGTCGATCGGTCGCTCATGATACGCAAACCATTAGACCGAATGGTCTAATCCGTCAATCGCCTTTTTGATTTTTCCCAAAACACATGCGCAAAGGTCGCCGTTGATCAATCTTTCCACCCTACTCAGCATGAAACTCATCTCCCCCAGCCTGGAAGTCAGCATTGGCACTCAGCGCCTGCGCTTGTTTGATGGCAGACGCCTCGTGCGCGAGTGGCCCTGCAGCACCTCCAAATTTGGAATCGGCTTTACTGAAGGCAGCAACAAAACTCCGCTGGGTCGTTTCGTCGTGAAGGAAAAGCATGGCGATGAAGCAGAAAGCGGCACCATCTTCAAATCGCGGCAGCCCGTCGGCCATTGGTCCCGCGGCATGGAGACTCAGTCAGACCTCGTCCTCAGCCGCATCCTCTGGCTGCACGGCACTGAGCCGCGCAATGCCAACACCTACCAGCGCTACATCTACATCCACGGCACCAATGACGAAGGCAGCATTGGCCGCCCTTCAAGCCACGGCTGCATACGCCTGCGCAATCGTGCGGTGATCGATCTCTTTGATCTCGTTCCTGAAGGAACGCCCGTGTGGATCGAGGAGTAAATGCCGCTCCCGGCGGCCCCTCTTCACGGCAGCAGCCCCAGGGACTTCAGAAACACATCCGTCTTTTGCAGGGTGTCATCGTGCAGTGCTTTGCTGCGCATGAGATATCCATGCGCGCCGCCTTCATTCGTGTCGAGTTCGCAGCGGTTGCCCGCCTTGACCATCGCCTCCTGAAAGGCCTTGGCTCCCGCATACGGCGTCACGGTGTCTCCCGTTCCATGGAAGATAATCGTGGGCGGCACGCCCGGGTGCACGTGATGCAAGGGGGACAGTTCCTCCCAGCGTTCGCCGATTTTTTCATTGCCGTAGCCTTCCTTGGAAGTGTCGATCACGGGGAAAAGCAGCACCAGGGCGTTCGGCGTGGCCGGGACTTTGAGGTCATCGCCATCCTCATTCACGTTGTCAAACAGGGCCGTGGCTGCCGCAAGATGGCCTCCGGCCGAGCCGCCGCTCACAATCAGTTTTTGCGGATCAATGCCCAGCTCCGTGGCATGGCTGCGGATGTAGCGCACCGCTGAGCGGGCATCCTTCACGCAGTCAAAGACCGTGACACCCGTCTTCTTGCTGTGCAGCCGGTACTGCATGCTGATCCCCACCATCCCCAGCTTCGCATAGTGCGCTGCAAACGAGTACATCCGTGGAGGGGCGCCGCCAGTCCACCCGCCGCCATGAATGATGAGAAAGCAGGCGCGGCTGTCGCCCGCCTTGAGGCCCTCGGGTTCAAACACATGCATTTGCAGCTCCTGCTCCCCCACCTTCTTGTACGTCACCACCCGCGTGGGCTTGTGCACCGCTGCCAGCTTGTCCACAGCGTCAGGCGCCTTTGGCTTGGCGGCAGGAGCGGGATTCTGTGCTTGTACGGTCGAAAGGGCGAAGACGAGTGCCAGCGAGAGGTGTTTCATGCGAGATGCCATGAACGGTCGCTCCTGCGCAGCCTTTCATCCGCAAGGCTGCAGCTTCTCTACAAGTCTGGGTCGCCGTTTTGCTCCCGCCAGTTGCGCAGTCTGGCGGCGAGCTCGTCTTTTCTCTCCCGCTGCGCCGGGTCCGCGCTCAGGTCCCGCATCTCATCCGGATCATTCTGCAAATCAAACAGCTGCTCCCTCCCAGCCTTCGGGTACAGTACGTACTTCCAGCGCTCGTCGCAGATCATCCGCTGTGTATCCGTAAACGCCCCCGTCACAAACTCATGCACCCGCTCCGTCTCACGCCGAAGCAGAGGCACGAGGCTCTTAGACTCCACCGTCGCCGGCGTCGCCACACCCGCCAGATCACACAGCGTCGGAAACAGATCGCTCAGGTTCACCAGCGCCGCGCTGCGTTCGTTCTTCGGCAGCCCCGGCGCGCAGATGATCAGCGGGCTGCGGATGCTGTGCTCGTATTCATTCTGCTTCCCCAGCAGTCCATGGCTCCCCAGTGCCAGACCTTGGTCGCTGGTAAAAAGGATGATCGTCTCGTCCCTCGCAGGCAGTGCTTCCAGGATGCGCCCCAGCTGCTCATCCAGATCCGTGATCATGGCATAATATATCGCCAGTTCCTCCCGCACCTCGTTCTCCACCCGCGGCGTCCTCAGCAGCAGTTCATCCCGCCCGTCGATGTTCCCATGGTCAAACGGATGCCTCGGCGCGAAGTTCGCCGGCAGCTTCATCTTGGTGGCCTCATACCGGTCCTTCATCCCCGCTGGCCACTGGCGCGGATCATGCGGAAAGGCGAAGTTCACATGCAGAAAGAACGGCCGGTCCTTCGGCGCACTCAGTATCGCGTGAATCGCTCCCTCCGCCACGTTCCGGCTGTTGTCAGGCTGCAGTCCCACGCCCTTGTCCAGTTCAGCCTTGTTGCTTTCGTCTTTGAAAGTCCATCCGCGATACCCCGTCAGCGGCCTCCCTCGCTCATCCATCTCCGGCTGCGTCACGCCCTTGCCCCCCCCGCTCGAATACAGCCCGCTCGTCGTCGTGTATCCACGCTGTTTCGGATGTCCGTCATTGTGCCACTTGCCGGTGTAGCACGTATGGTAGCCTGCCTTCTGCAGCGTGCCCCCCAGCGTCGCCAGCTTCGGATCGATCGCCCCTTCCGGATACTTCGGCAGCGCCTTGAAAGCCGCGTTCCCCGTCAGGATCTGCGCACGGCTCACATGGCAGATCGGATACCCCGCATACGCCCGCGAAAAAGAGGTGCCGCATGCCACCAGCCGGTCGAGATTTGGCGTCTCGATCACCGCGTTCCCCAGCGCATGCACCGTGTCCGGCCGCTGATCATCGGCCACAATGAGAAGTATGTTGGGCGCAGCCTCAAGTCCGGCGGCGCAGATCAAAAAGAAAAGCAGCAGACGCATTCGCATCAAAACGTCGGCCATCGCCTCTCCCATCACCTTTTCTCCCCGCCACCCAGCGCCGCCACGTACACCTCCCGCAGCCGCTTGGTAAATTCCGCCGCGCTTTCATCCGGCGGACTCGCGATCGGTTCCCCCAGCGTGATCCGCATGCGAATCTTCTTGTCCGGCAGATGCCACAGCGGCCAGCCTTTGCAGAGGTAGTCGCTGTTTGTTTCGATGAACACCGGCCACACGGGCGCGCACGACTGTGTGGCGATGATGCCCAGCCCGCCTTGCAGCGTGTTGATGCAGTCCTCCTGTTTGCGCGTGCGCGTTCCTTCCGGGAAAAACAGCAGCCTGTCTCCCTGCCGCAGCGCCTCGATGGACTGCTGCAGCATCTTGTGCGCTGGCTTGTTCGGGATGAAGCCCGCCAGCTTCGAGCCCCCTCTTAGAAAAGGGTTGTGCATCAGCGACGCCTTTAAAATGCAGCGCAGCCCGTGCACCTTGGACAGGATGAACACCGCATCCCACAGTGCCGGGTGGTTCGGCGCGATGATCAATCCTCCTTTGACATCGTTCAGCGCTTCAAAGCCCACGTACTCACACTCATACACCCCGCACATCCGCAAAAAGCCCAGGAAGATCCGGAAGGCCACGCTCAGCAGCCATTGCCCCAGCGCGCGGGAGTTTTCCACCGGCAGCAGCGGCACCAGCACCGCTCCGCCTATCACAAACAACAGCCCGCCCACGGCCCAGTACGCCATGCTCAGCACCAGCACCACCCCCAGCCACATCTGCATCAGCACACGCCACAGCATCGGCGCTGGCGCGCATCTTGGCGATTGCTCTGTGAGTGAATCGTGAATATGACCACAGCATGCCATCTCCTGCCGACCTAGTTCAAGCGCTTTCCTCCTTGCCTCACGGTTCTGAGTTTCGCTTCATCGATGCTCTTACCGAGCTCGCCCCAGGCGCTTCCGCCAGCGCTGTATGGCGGCTCAAAGGAGACGAGGAATTTCTCCGCGGTCATTTTCCCCACTCGCCCCTCATGCCCGGCGTGCTCATGATCGAGGCCCTCGCCCAGCTCGGTGGCATCCTCATTCAGACCCGCCCCGGCGAGCCACAGCTGAAAAACCTCCGCCTCACCGCCGTCCGCCAGATCAAAATCCTCGGCAGCATCACCCCGGGCCAGTCCCTGCACCTCAGCGCCTCCCTCCAGGCCATGCTGGACACCCTCGGCCAGGTCATTGGAGAAATCCGCGACGACTCCGGCCATGTCATCCTCACCGGCGCCGTCACACTCGCTGGTGAGCGCTGATCACTTCGGCAGCCTCAGCATAAAGCAAGCCCCCTGCTTGTGCGTCGCATCCAGCGAGATCTCTCCTCCCAGCGCCGTTGCCAGCCTGCGGCACAGCGCCAGCCCCAGTCCCACCCCGGGAGCCGAATGCGCCGCCTGGTCCGCGCTTTTATGAAACGGATGAAAAATCCGCCGCCGCTCGCTGCGGGAAATCCCGCCGCCATGGTCGCGCACGCGTAGCATGGCAAATTTCCCGCTCGTGTCCGCCTCCACGTGGATCACCGGCTCCGCCGCTCGTGGCGCGGCGTATTTGCACGCGTTGTCCACCAGGTTGAAAAGGATCTGCTCCACCGCCGCCGCATCCACATGCAGCTGCGTTTTACGGTCCGTCTCGCTCGCCTGCACCCGCACCTCCATGCCGCAGTCACTCGCCCGCTGCTGCAGCCTTGGCAGGATGCGGTCCAGCAGCTCGCCGATCGTCACATTCTCCGCGCGCGCCTTCGCGCTCCCACGTTCCAGCCGCGCATACGCCAGCACATTTTCCACCAGATGGCTCAGCCGCCCTGCTTCACCCGTCAGAGTGTCCAGGTACGTCTTTCGCTGCGCTTCATCCGCCACCATCCCGTCCGCCAGCATCTCTGAGTACAGCCGGAAGGTGGTCAGCGGCGTGCGCAGTTCATGCGTCACGGCAGACACAAAATCCGCGCGCCTCTCGCTCAGCGCCACCGTCCCGAAAAGAACCAGCCCCACCGCCACCGCCGCCAGCAGCACGCACGCCAGCGCGATGCCCAGCGATCTCCTCAGCGGGGTCCAAAACGGCAGCGGCGGCAGCTGGATCGCACCCGGCACCAGCCGCACCGGCAGTGCCGCAAAGCGCAGCAGGTCATCCTCCGGCCGGGTGCCGGCAGTCGCGTTCGCCGCAGGCTCCAGCTTCGCATCAGGAAATAAATCCGTGATCTCCCGCAGCAGCGCCGCGCGCAGTGCGGGCCAGTCCAGCCACACCCCCTGCACCATGCGCACGCCGTCCACATAGGCCTCTCTCGTCAGCATCAGGTTCCCGCCCAGCCACACTCCTTGAAATGGGCGGGAGCTGTTGGTGCTCCGTTGGAATGCCACGGCAGGCTGGGCAGCCAGACTCAGGGAATTCATGCTGGAAGGGTCGGTGGGCGCCGGCGCACCTCCGCTCAGCGTTATCGAAGCCGGGAGCGCGCTTTTCGCCGCGGCTGCGGGCGGTGCCGCATTCGCTGCAAGCGAGGCAGCAGCTTTGGGAACAGCTGGCGTAGCAGGTGTTCCAGGCGGAGCAGGGGCAGGTGCAGCATCTGGCTTCGGCATGGGCGCCAGTGTCGCAGGCGGCATGGGTTTCTGGTCTTTTTCCGCTTTGTCATTCACTGCCTTCGAAGCCAGCGCTGGCATGGCAGGGCGGGTGGCGGGTTTGCTGCTTTCCGCCGGTTTTTCAGCCTCTTTTTTCAGCGCTTTGGCCGGCGACGTTTTTGCCTCCCCCTCCTTCGCATCGTTCAGCACCAGCGTCCCGCTCCCCGTTTTCAATTTGATCATCGGCTGCTGCTTGATCGCTTCCTCCGCCTGCAGAGTCACCGCGCGGTTGCGCGAAATGTTTTCCGAATTGTTCAGCTGCACCTGCTGCGTGGTCACCTGCCCCTGCTGTGAATTCCACGCATAGTTGCGTGGCATCTTCGCATCATTCATCTCCGTGGGTTTCGAATCATCAATGTCAAAGCGCACCACACACGCCATCTCCGCAAGTACCTGGCGGTTCAGCACCACGCTCGGCGCTGGCGCAGGTGTCCGCACCGGGCCGGGCGCAGAGGGAAGGGGAGGTGAACCCGCCGAAACAGAGGCAGGTGCAGGAACGGGTGCAGGCGCAGGCAAAGACGAAGGCGCGCTCGAACTCCTCAACAGCCTCGACTCTCGCTCCTTCGGCGGCGCGATCCCCTGGGCCGGTTTCGCCAGCAGTTCGCGCAGGCCGCTCAGCCGTTGTTCACTGCGCGTCAGATCCTCCGCATTGATGAACTGCGCCAGCGCCAGCGTGCGTTCGTCGTTTTGCGGCACTTGCGGAGACAGCACCTGGCCCCGTGAATCCATCTGAAAATGCAGCAGCACATGCTCCGGCACTTCGGCCAGCAGCGGAGACGGCACCAGCACCTCGCCCTTCGCCACATTGTCATACGCTTTGTTCACCAGGCCCTCCGGAGAATGGAAGGGCCTGAAATCATATGATGGCCGCGCATTCTCCCGTATCATGAGCGCGCTCGCCTGGAAATCCAGCCGCCACAGCGCCAGCCGCACACGCTCCTGCTGCTCCGCCTCCCGCGCCGCCGTCTCCCGTTCCTTCTCCAGCGCCAGCGTGTTCCAGCTCACCCACCCCATCGCCGCCAGCAGCAGCCCCAGGCAGCAGATAAAAGTGATCCAGATGTGAAGCGGTTTGCGCATGAAAATCAGATTATAAAAAGCAACAAATTCTCACCAATCATCAAATCCGGCTCCGGTATTAGTGTTTTATGAGTGTGCGATTAGTGGTTAAAAAAATTCCGCCCTCACGCCAGCTGATACCCTTTCCCCCGCACCGTCACGATCACCCTCGGCGCCTCCGCATCATCCCGCAGCTTGTGGCGCAGATTCGCGATGTGCATGTCCACCGTCCGCGTCTCCGTCTGCTTGTTTTCGATGTGCCACACCCGCTGCAGCAGCTCTTCACGCGAAACCGCTCTGCCTCGGTTTAGCGCCAGATAGCGCAGCACATCCCGCTCCCGCTCGGACAGCTCCGCGCTCTCCCCGTTCTCGAACCGCGCCACACTCTGGCCGAAATCAATCGTCGCCGCCGTCAGCGTCAGTGTTTCGCTCACCGGCTGCCGTTCCGGCGCGCGCCTCAGCACCGCCTCCACCCGGGCCAGAAGTTCGCGCACGCTGAAGGGTTTCACCACATAATCATCCGCCCCCAGTCGCAGCCCCCGCACGCGGTCATTTTCCTCGCCTCGCGCCGAAAGAATGATCACCGGTGTTCCCGGCCTTTCACGCCGCAATGCTTTCAGAATGTCAAACCCGCTCGCATGCGGCAGCACCAGATCCAGCAGCATGAGGTCAAAGGTGGAGCCCAGCGCTAGCTTCATTCCCTTGTCACCATCCCCCGCCTCCAGCGTCGTATGCCCGGCAAATTTCAGCGCATCCAAAACCCCACGTCGGATCGCGGCATCATCTTCAACAACGAGAATGGTGGAAGGCATGGCTCAGTTTCAAGGCGCACAGGGAAATTGCACGCCCAAAATCTTCCCGCCGTCCGCACCCTTTGTCTGTAAACGGAATGTAAAGAGACAGTCCCATCCACCTCTTCGACTCCGCCATCAGCATGCCTCGCCGTCTCATCATGAAAACTCAGGCGAATTCGCTGCGCTCCCCGCATCGGCCCCCGCGATCTATCCAAACCGCCGCATCCGTTCCCCCTCCCACCGCCCCAGAAGCACGCACACAAAAGATAATTCACTTCGGGGAGAGGGCCGGGGTGAGGGGACGACAGAAGCTCCCGTTTGCGGCCACGCGACGTGATGACCATCACAGCCACACCACAGTCCATAAAAACTCCCCCAAGTCATCCAACACTCCAGCTCCCCCAAACCTCCGCGAAAAAGAAAGCCGGAACCCGCTCTGAGGTGAAAATCCTCATCACAGATCCCGGCTCCCCTTCTTCATCCTTCATAACTCACCCTTCATCATTTTCCGTTCACTTCTCCCAGGCGATCCCCTTCTTCTCCGCCTGCTCCCGCAGCGCCTTGCACATGGCCGTGTCCAGGGTCTCTTTCTTGCTCGCTTCCTTGCTCTTCGCTGCCACATACGCCTCACGTTCCTTGTTCAGCTCCAGCACCTTCTTCTGAATCTCCGCACGCTCCGCGGTCTTTTTCTCCAGGTACGCCTTCCGCTCCTCCACCGTCATCTTCTTCATCTCCTCCGGCAGGTCCTCCTCCTTCACCTTCGCCAGGTCAAAATCCTTCTGCTGGCATGCATCCACCAGATCCCACGTGATGTTCAGGTAGCTCTTCCCCACCTTCGTCAGCGTGCGCTGCACCTGCGCGCCCGATGCCGCCTTCGCCGCCGCATTGTCATCCTGCGCGATCTGCCGCGCCTTCGCTGCCGGAGCCGCGGTTCCATAGTTCACATATGTGCGGTTCAGCGCCTCGTTCAGCTTCACGATCTCCTTGTCCTGCGGTGCCTCGACATGCACCACCGCCTGGTTCTGGTCGATCACCAGATACTTCCCGTCTGCCAGCAGCGCCCCCTCATTCCAGTGCTCCGCCACTCCCTGCGCCTCGCTGCCGCAGTGGATCGTGTTCACAATGATCCCCTTCGCGATCGCCTCCTTGCAGCTCTTGGTGGAGTTCACCGGCCCCTGCGTGAAAGGTTCGTTCCCGGCAATGAAGATCGCCTTGTACACCTTCGGGTTCGCATCCCACGCCAGATCCGTCGTCGCCCGCTGAATCACCGCCCCGCAGTACTCCTCACCACCGTTCGTCGTCAGTGCAAACAGCTCCTCGGACACCTTGTCCAGATCCCGCGTCAGCGGCTGGATCTGCCGGATCCAGTTCTCCTCCGCCCGCAGCGAAGACTTGCCGTATTCATACAGCGCCACCTGCACCGCAGGCGTCTTGCCATCCTGCTTCGCAGAGATGAATTCATTCACCAGCTTCCACAGCTGCGTCTTCGCCTGCTCAATGAGGCCGCTCATGCTGCTGCTCGTGTCCAGCAGCACCGCTATTTGCACCAGCGGTGTGTCGGTCGCCGTTTCCACCTTGGCCACCTCCACCACAGGAGAAGGGGCAGGCTGAATGTCTTTCGCATGGGCCACGCACACGGTCAGTGCCGTTGCCATCAGGATATGTTTTGTTTTCATGTTTAGGATAGGTTGGGTTGATTGAGTTGAGTTCGGTTGAATGAGTTTTGAAAAGGCCGTTTCAGCGCACCAGCACCACCTGGCCGCGATGCTCCAGCAGCAGCTCGCCACGCAGCGCCAGCAGCCCCTGCCGGTTGTCTTCCGCCAGTTCGTCCACCAGCCGGCTGAACTCAGCGCTGCCGATCTCGATGGTGCGGTCCGGTGCCTGTTCCGCCTTGGCCGCGCCTGCATCCGTCCACCGGTTGCCTTTGTTAAACAGCGCCCCGCCCTGGCACTGCTGCACCTTCGTGATCTCGACAGCCCGCATCTTGTCGTCCAGCCAGCGGTTGCGCACGTTCAGCTGCTTCGATTCCACACCCTTCTTCAGATTGTCCTGCTGTGCCACCGCCGCCGGTCCGCTGCGCAGCTTCATCGCCTTCTCGCTGTAGTTGTCCGCCGCCTTGCTTGCGTTCGCCGGCGCTGCTGCCAGCGAGGTTCCTTCCTCTGCCAGGAACGCAGTGTATTCGCTCAAAATGCCAAACTGCGTGGACAGCCGCACGATCTCGTTCACCAGCTCCGTCGCGTTCCCCGTTCCGCCATCCGCCCCCATGTCGCGGATCGCCTCGCTCAGCACCGCGATCTTGTTGCTCGCCCACAGCCTCGCCACAAAGGCATTCGCCGTGCTGGCCTTGTCCAGGTTAAACGTGAAATCAAATTTCCTCTCTCCTTCCGCCCCTGCACCCGTCAGGTGGAAATGCAGCGGCGCCTCACCGCGATACATGCCCGAAAGCAGGATCTGCTCTCCTTCAAAAACGTCGGGCAGGGGAGAGGGTATCAAATCACTCACGCGGTTCGGATCATCCAGCACCCGCAGCGCAGGCTTCGTCAGCAGCGGGCCGCGCAGCCGTTCAAACACACGCCCCACCTTCACCTCCACATCTTCCCTCGGTAGCACAAACTCCGCCGTCGCACGCGTCTCGCGCGCCATGCGCGTCAGCAGCGCTGTGTTCACATCCACCCCCACGCCAAATGTAAACACCCGCCGCTGATGCGGATTCCCCTTCGCCACCGTCTCACGGATCGCCTTCTCCGAAGTCTGGCCGATCGTTGGCAGCCCGTCCGTCAGAAACAGCACGATGGGCAGCATCCCCTCCAGCGGCTTCTGCCGCAGCG
Source organism: Prosthecobacter sp. (assembly GCF_044226605.1). Taxonomy (GTDB): domain Bacteria; phylum Verrucomicrobiota; class Verrucomicrobiia; order Verrucomicrobiales; family Verrucomicrobiaceae; genus Prosthecobacter. The sequence continues at coordinate 167,189 of NZ_JBGAGS010000016.1, forward strand.
CCTCCACCACCGCGTCATGGATGTTCGTGCCCCCGCTCACCCGCAGCGTGCCGATGTACTCCCGCGCCTGCTTCGTCGTCTCCGCATTCTTCACCACCGGCTGCGCCGCAAACATCTCCACCGCCTCATTATAGACAATGAGGTTGAATCCCTCCCCGTCCTTCAGTCCTTCGATCACTTGCAGCGCCGCCGCCTTCGCCTGGTCCAGTTTCGGCCCGGCCATGCTCCCGCTTCGGTCGATCACCACCGTCACCTCGCGCAGCATCTCCTTCGCGTCCGCCTTCGGTTTCGGCGGCGCCATCATCACCAAAAAATAGCCGCCACCGATTTTCGGGTCCGGATACGCCAGCAGCGAGGCCGTCATCTCGTCCTTCGTCTCCCGCAGCAGCGCCACACGGAAGGCCCCCGGGTCCTTCGTCTCGCACGTCAGGCTCGCCTCGTTCCCGCCTGGCTGTTTCACCGCCACCTCATGACTCGGCGAATACACCGAGGCAATCCGCGCCGTCGACTTCACCCGCATTGTCAGCTTCCACGGCACCGCATACTCCACCGCTTCAGACCGCGGCAGCACGTAGTCGATCCGCGCTCCGTCCGCTTCCAGCAGTTGCTCGTACGTCACCCGCACTTTCTGCGTCCCGTTCGCCGGCACCGGAAACACGCTCGACTTCACCACCGCGTTTCCCACAAATTCCAGCAGCGCCGGATCCCGCGTCTGCGCCACGATGCTGTCGTAAATCCGCCTCGCCTCATTTTTCGGCAGCAGTTTCGCCGTGCCCTCCGCGTTTCCGCCCTCAAACGCAAACGTCTTCAGCACTGCCCCGCTCGGCACCGGCACCAGCAGCTCAGACTCCTGCGGCCTCCCCGTCGGATTCCTCAGCGCGATGTCCAGCGTCGTCGTCGCCACCTGATCCGCCACATCGATCCGAGCTTCCACTCCGGTCACCACCACCGGCTGCCCATGAATCACCCGCGCACTCGGAGAAATCCACCCCGGCATCCGCGAAGTCTGCGCCATCAGCGGCCCGGCCAGAAAAACAAACACAGCACAAAAAGTCGTCTTCATGCCCCCATCGTCCCCCTTTCCCCCAGCCCCGTCTGTAAACGCCCTGTAAACAAGGTGTCGTCCCATCGTCGCCCCTGGCAAACACCACCGCTCCCGCGTGCCCTCCTTCCTCAATTTACAGTTTTCAGTTCCCAGTTCCCAGTTCCCAGTTCCCAGTTCCCAGTTTGCAGTGCCGCACCTCCCAATACTCCCGCTCTTTCAGTTAATCGCCACTTCACCGCCTCCACCGCCGCTTGGTCATGGTCCCACCGCCCGCCCCCGAACTCGTAGGGCTGTCACAACGTGTTGGAGCATAAAGAGCGGGTGCGCGAGCGCCCGCCCCCAAGCCCGTAGGGCTCTCACAACCGTAGCCGTTGGTGTCAACCCACGGAACCCGCATCACCCACCCCTGTCAAACCCGTGGAACCGCGTAGCGGTGACACAAAACCACGCACCTCCCCAGGCTCACGCACCCCTCCCCGGCTGCTCAAACGCGAACTCCCCCTTGCCAACCCGGGAAGTCCCCCCATATTCGCGCCCCCCTACCAGCCCCTCTTATGGACATCTTCATTGGCATTCTTACCGCAGTCGAGGTCATCGTCTGTCTTCTGCTCATCCTCGTCGTGCTCATGCAGCGCCCTCGTCAGGAAGGCCTCGGCGCCTCCTTTGGCGATGCCGCCGCCAGCCAGGTCTGGGGAGCTCAAACCACCAACGTCCTGCAGAAGTTCACCGTCTATCTGGCCATCATCCTCTTCGGCATCACCATCCTTCTGGCCGTGCTTGTCAGCCGCAAGCAGAACGCCGGCAAGGGGCCAAAACTCTTTGGCGATGCCAAGCCCGAAGCCGTGGCTCCCGCTCCTGCCACCACCCCTGAAGAAGAGCTCAAAGCCAAGCTCATGAAGCAGATCCAGGAAGCCGCCTCCAAAGAAAAGCCCGCCACAACCGGCGAGCCCGCAAAATCCGCTGCCGCCCCCAAAGCCGACGACAAGAAAGCAGCCCCTGCAACGACAACGGCTCCTGCTCCTGCCACCACTCCTGCTCCAGTGCCAGCCCCGACGCCTGCGCCTGCAACGCCCCCGGCTCCAACGCCAGCTCCTGCCCCCGCCGCTGTTCCGACTCCGACGCCAGCTCCCGCAGCTGCTCCGGCTCCCACGCCAGCTCCTGCCCCCGCAGCCACTCCGGCTCCGACACCGGCCCCAGCCCCAGCTCCCGCTCCTCCAGCAGATCAGCCGAAGTAAGGCGCTCTCCTCAATATCCCCATTCCCCCACAGGGCACGACGCAAGTCGTGCCCTTTCTTTTTTCCGCCCACCGCCTCCATTCCAAGAACCAAGAACCAAGAACAAAAACAGATGTGCATTTCCGATAGCGCCCCGTGCGAAAACGGACTTCCCATCCCGCGTTGGTTCTGCCTACCATCATGCCAACCATGAAAAGCCTCATCCTCGGCCTCGCCCTGCTGTCGTCATTCGGCATCACGCTTTCGTCATTCGCGGCGGAGCCGCTCCGCATCTTCATCCGCTCCGGCCCCAAATCCCACGGCCCCGGCGCGCACGATCATCCCTCGTTCCTCCGCGACTGGGTACCCCTCCTCAATGAACGCGGCGCCAAGGCCACCGGCGGCGACTCCTTCCCTACCAAGGCGCAGCTCGATCAAACCGACGTGCTCATCCTCCACCTCGACAGCGGCGGCGACATCAAGATCGGCCAGGAGCGCAAGGACCTCCTCGAATACCTCCAGCGCGGCGGCGGCATCGTCACCATCCACGCCGCCTCCGTCTCCAAGGACCACGACTGGTTCAAGACCATCATCGGCGGCTCATGGCACCACGGCCAGACCAAATGGCGCGAAGGCCCCATGCACCTCTACTTCACCGATCACGAGAACCCCATCACCAAGGATCTCTCAAACTTCGCCATGGACGACGAGATCTACTACGACATGGACGTCCTCCCCGAGTGCCGCATCCTCGCCGGCGCTTACACCCCCAAGCCCTCCGGCGCTCGCAATGAAAAAGCCGCCAAGCGCGCCGATGAAATCACCAAAGGCGGCAAGGAAGTCAGCATCTACGACATCCAGCCCCAGGTGTGGACCTATGAAAAGGACAACTACCGCTCCTTCGTCAGCATCCCCGGCCACTACTACGCCAACTTCAGCCGCCCCAATTTCCGCGCCCTCCTCCTCCGCGGCATCGCCTGGGCCGGCAAACGCGAAAACGTCGATGAACTCTGCAAGCCCGACGAACTCGGCGACAACCTCCGCTACGTCGAAGGCGGCCCCACCCGCCCCGAAAAAGCCGCCGAGAAACTCGAAGTCCATCCTGAGTTCGACATCTCCCTCGTCGCCAGCGAGCCCCTCATCAACAAAGTCATGAACGTCGATTGGGACCCCAAAGGCCGCCTCTGGGTCTGCGAGACCCCCGAGTACCCCAATGGCCGCCGCGAGCTCAACGTCGAAAAATGGAAAGACAGCGGCTCCTGGACCAAAAAATACGACCGCGATCCCATCGACCGCATCTCCATTCTCTCAGACACCAATGGCGATGGCGTCATGGACAAAAAACACGTCTTTGCCGACAAGCTCGAACTCATCACCAGCTTCTGCTTCTACAAAAACGGCGTCATCGCCTGCTCCGCCCCGGACATCTGGTACCTCGAAGACACCAACGGCGATGACGTCGCCGACAAGCGCACCAAGCTCTACACCGGTCTCGGCACCGGAGACACCCACGCCGTCATCAACAATCTCCGCTGGGGCCTCGACGGCTGGGTCTATGCCACCCACGGTTACAGCTCCGGCCACGTCACCTCGCCCGATGGCAAACAAGACTTCGGCACAGACGGCTCCGGCGTCGTCCGGTTCAAGCCCGATGGCAGCGCCTTTGAGCAGTACGCCTCCCGCGGCGGCAATACCTGGGGCCTCGACATCACCTGGGACGGTCAGGTCTTCTTCACCCAGCCCACCAGCGGCACCGTCTTCTTCCACGTCGTGCTCCCGGAAAACATCCTCGCCATAGGCAAGATCCCCGGCACCACCAGTTGGAACGGCATGGTCACCCACCAGAAGACCTACCCCGCCATGTCCTGGCCAGAGCAGGCCTATGTACAGATCGATCTCGTCGGCGAGTTCACCGCCGCCGCCGGTTGCGCCATCTATGAAGGCGGCGCCTGGCCCAAGAAGTGGGACTACAGCTACTTCACCACCGAGCCCACGCTCAACATCGTTCACCACGAATTCGTCGAGAAAGACGGCGTCACCTACAAGGCCCACAAAGAAGCGGGCCGCGAAGAGACCGAGTTCATCCGCAGCAAAGACCTCTGGTTCCGTCCCATCGAAACCCGCATCGGCCCGGACGGCGCCCTCTACGTCATCGACTTTTACAATCAGGCCGTCATTCACAATGACACCCGCGGCCCCCTTCACGGCCCCGCCAACGCCGCCGTCCGCCCGGACCGCGACCACTACTTCGGCCGCATCTGGAAAGTGAACCACAAGCAGGCCAAAAAGCTCGATGTCCCGGTGCTGGATAAAACCAACGTCGCCAGTCTGGAGTCCGCCATGCGGACGAGTCCGAATGCTCACGTAAAAGCGGAGGCATGGAGAATGTTCGCTGAGCTGCAGCCCGATCAAAATTCAAAAGCAGGCCCGCCCAACCAACGGATGTTGAGTGGCGCAGCTCAGGCATTCGCCAAATACAGCCCTTGGAATGCCGGCATGACGGATTACGCAGGAGGATTCAAAACATTCACTTCGGCGTCTGAAGATTGGACAAAATCGGCGGTGGTGGCTGCCGCGTCCTCTGCGATGCCAGCCGAGTGGATCAAAGCAGCCTTGTCCGTTGACTCTCCTAATGAACTGGGCGCATTCGTAAACGCGGTCTTGCCCGCGGCACTCACGAAAAATGCTGCTGATGTGGCTGTGCTCATCTCCACCTGCGCCACCGCGGACGCCAAAGCCTCCCCCCTGAAAATCATCATCCTTCAAGGCATCGCCCAGCAGCTTACCGAAGCACCCGCTATCACCCCGGAGCTCACCGCCTCGCTGAAAAAACTCCTCGCTCAGCCCGCCCTCGCACCCGCCACTTTGCCCCTCGTCACCAAGTGGGATAAAGCCGGCGCTCTCGCCAGCGAAGTCAAAGCCCAGCTCGCCACCCTCACCGCCAAGCTCCAGGACAAATCCGCCGCCATCCCCGACCGCATCGCCGCCGCCAGATCCCTCATCACCATCGGCGGCGACTCTCTTCGTATTGTAGTGCCGGCTTTAGCCGGTCCGGACAGCCCCGCCGCTCTCCAGTCCGCCATCATCGAATCCCTCGGCGAAAAAGGAGAAACCACCGCCCTCGTGGATGCCTTCACCTCCCTCAAACCCGAACTCCGCTCCCCGGCCTTCGACGCCATCCTCAAGCGCCCCGAATCCTCCCTCGCCCTCCTTGCCTTCATCCAAAACGGCAAGCTCGATCCCAAGGAGATCGGCCCCGGCAACATCGCCCGCCTCCGCACCCACCCAAATAAGCAGGTCGCCAAGCAGGCGAATGCCATGATCGACAAGCTCAACCCCAACGCCAAGGCCAAGAACGAACTCATCGCCCAGTTCACTCCTGAAGTCGAAAAACCCGGCGATGCCGTCAAGGGCAAGGCCATGTTCACCGCTGCCTGCTCCGTCTGTCACAAGCTCGGCGATGTCGGCCTCCGCGATGTCGGCCCTCCGCTCACTGGCATGGGCTCCCATGGCCCCGCCGAACTCCTCGTCCACATCATCGACCCCAACCGCGAAGTGGACCCCAGCTTCTGGGCCTGGAACATCACCACCAAAAAAGGCGAAACCCTCGCCGGTGTCATCGCCAGTGAAAACCAGGCCAGCCTCACCCTGCGCAATCAGGGCGGGGACGTTGAAGTCAAAAAAGCCGACATCGCTTCTCGCGAAAACACCCGCCGCAGCCTCATGCCCGAAGGCCTCGAAGGCCTCGGCGCTGAAGCCCTCCGCGACATCCTCGCCTTCATCTGCGGCGGCGATCAGAAATTCCGCGTCATTGACCTGCGCACCGCCTACAACGCCGACAGCCGCGCGGGCATCTTCGCCAAAGAAGACGCCAAGGACCAGACCGTGACACTCCACAAATTCGGCAACGTCACCGTGGAAGGTGTGCCCTTCTTCGTCATGGATCCCGAGAAATCACAAACCGGCGCCAGCCTCATCGCCCTCAAAGGCGGCGGCAAAGGCACCGTGGCCGAAAACTTCCCCGCAAAAGTGGAGATCGCCACCAATGCCACCGCTGCCAGCCTGCACTTCCTCGGCGGCGTTGCCGGCTGGGGCTGGCCCTTCGGCGGTGACAAGGCCCTCGGCCAGCCCGCCATGACCGTTCACGTCGAATTCGCCGATGGCGACAAGGAAAGCATCCTCCTCAAAAACGGCGAACACTTCGCCGACTACATCGGCAAAGCCGAAGTCCCTCTCAGCGATGATGCCGGCGACTTCACCCGCCGCGGCCAGCTTCGTTACTTCGCGCTCAACTTGAAAAAGAAAGGTGCCCTCAAAAAGATCACCCTCGAAACCAGCGGCAGCATCGTCACCCCCTGCACCGTCGCCATCACCGCCAGCACCGAGCCTGCGAAACAATCGGGGACTGCGCCCAAGCCGAAAGCCAAAGCTCCCGCTCCCGCACCAGCAGCCGAAACCGGCCCCAAAGAAGGCGGCAAAGGTGATGGCCCTCTCGCAGCCGCCACACCCATCAAATGGGAAGCCGGCAAAACTCGCGTCCTCGTCATCGGCGGCGGCTCCTCCCACAACTTCGCCGAATTCTTCGGCAAGACCGACGTCGCCACACTGCAAGCCGCAGGCTTCACCGCCCACTACACCGAAGACCGCGATCAAGCCGCAGCGGAACTCGCCAATGCCGACGTCGCCATCATCAGCGTGAACCGCAAATTCTTCGACACCATCCCTTACCGCAAAGCCCTCTTCGACTTCGCCGCCGCAGGGAAGGGGATCGTCATGCTCCACCCCGGCACCTGGTACGGCTTCGGCGGCTGGCCCGAGCTGAACGCCCAAATCGTCGGCGGCGGTGCCCGCGGCCATGACCGCATCCATCCCTTCGATGTCAAAGCCCTCAAAGCAGATCACCCCATCATGGCCGGCGTCCCCGCCAGCTTCACCGTGGAAGACGAGCTCTACTACGTAAACGCCGAGCCCGAAAAAATCCCAGCCGGCACCTCCAAGATCACCGTCCTCGCCGAGACCAGCCCCAGCGACAAATACAAAGCACCTCACCCCAGCGTCTGGATCACCGACCACCCCAAGGCCCGCATCGTCGGCATCGCCCTCGGTCACGACGCCCGCGTCCACGACCTCAAACCCTACCAGCAGATCCTCACCAACGCCGCCAAGTGGGCCAGCGGCAAATAAAGCCGCCACCTCACTCCCCGCTCCCTTCCGCAGCATCGTCCTCGTCCTCAAACTCGAACTCGGCCTGCCCTTCGTAGCTTGATCGAAGAATGGGGCCTCGATCCTGCCGCTCCGCCGTCAGGGCAATGTGACAAGATTTTTGAGAGTTGGTCTGTTGAGGCTTTGAAGGCCAACGGCCTTCCGTAATTGAGCCCAGGGATGCCGAGCGATAGCGAGTGCTTCCCTGGGTTTGCAAGCACAGCCTGGGAAGCAAACCCATTGCTTTCTTAGCACACGGCGTTCACCAGCAGCGTCTCCACGCCACTCCGCCGCAGACACAGCCTCCGCATGCTCCATGGCTCCCAGTTTCAAACTCCACAGGCATTCCATTCGCGTCAGTCTATCGCGCAATCATCAATAAATTCCCCCCAAAGCGAAGCAGACTTCCGTACAGTAGCCATCCCGCTCCGTGCGATGAGCCCAGCATGCGTCGGATCATTTCGCACTCAATAAGTCCAAGGCGGCCAAAGCAACTCTCCCTCTCCCAGCCCCTGACTCACGCAAAAAAGCGTATTTCCCTTCGGGGAGAGGGTCGGGGTGAGGGGTGAGTGCCCAACGTTTGAGCAGAGAAGGACTCTCTCCACCACAAAGCCACCGTTCACCGCCCACTGCTTTACCGGCGCACCCCCTACACCCTCACAAAAATCCCCCTCAAGTACATCCACCTCGCCACCATTAGCATCACCAAAAAAGTCATGCAGGCCGGCATCCAGTCATAAGGCGACGGCGTGGGAAACATCAGCCTCTCGCTCACCACTCGGAAAAATCCAAACCCCGAGCACAGATACAGCGCGATCGGATTGGCCCCCACCCACAGAAACGGCGCGATCCCACGTCGCCATCCGCGCACATCCACGCTCCAGTAAAACACCCCCAGCAGCACCGCGCTCCATCCACCCGCCACCAGCACAAAGCTTGAGCTCCAGATCTTCTTGATCACCGGGAAAAACGGATGCCACGCCCATCCCAGCGCGATCATCACCGCGCCCGCCACGATCAATCCCACCACCTTGCGCGCCGGCCTCGCATTCCCCGTCAGCCAACGGCCTGCCAGCACCCCCAGCAGCGCCGTCGCGATCGCCGGCAGCGTGCTCAGAATCCCCTCCGGATCATGATCCCCGTCATACTTCCTTCCCGGCAGCCACACACTGTCCAGGTAGTTCGTCAGGTTCACGCCCTCCGCAAAATGCCCCGTGCCCACATCCGGCATCGGCACACAGCGCAGCAGCCAAAAGTAAACGATCAGCAAAGTCGCTGTCGCCAAAGTCAATCCGCGTGCCCCCAGCCATAGCGACATCAATCCCGCCGCCGCCGAAGCAATCCCGATCCGCTGCAGCACCCCCAGCCAGCGAATGTGCTCCACGCCGTCCTTCAGTCCGCCAGATGCAAGGATGCCCAGCGCCACCAGGATCAGCGCGCGTGCCATCAGGTGTCGCACCGCCGCTCCCTTTCCATCCCTCGCCACGCGCTTCGGCAGCGCGATCGCCATCGACACCCCGGCGAGAAACAAAAACAGCGGAAAGATCAGGTCATAGAAGCGAAAACCCTCCCAATCCACATGCTTAAACTGCGCAGCAATCTCTGCCACCAAGCCGTTCCCCGGAAACGCCCGCCCTAGCACCTTGGTGACCACTGCCGACAGTCCAAGAATCCAGCACATGTCAAAACCCCTCAGCGCATCCAGGGACAGCAGCCGCGCCTGCGGCAGGGAAACAGAATGGGAAGATTCAGACATACACCAAGGAAGTATCAGGGATCGCTTTGACGGCCCACTTCAAAGTAGAACGGACCTTCATCTCCGATGATTGCGGTTTGCTGGCCAAGGGATGGAAACAGTTGATACAGGGAGATGTTTTAACGACAAATGCCACCCCATGAAACGAAGCTTAACCTGCTTGCTTATCCTGCTGTTTTCCAGCGTGCAGTCAGTTGCCGAAGAAGCAGGCACTAAATGCGTAACGACAGACTCAGACATTGCCTTCGTGGTTAAGGATGCGGTGAAAGCCGACGCGAATCTAGCCAGGCGTTATCCTGTCGTCAAAACCTCGGAAAATGGCAAGCCATTAAGTTTGGAATGGGTGGCCATGGAACTAGGCACTTTGAGCGAATCGGAAAAAATCGCCGAGATCGGAGGGAAGGAAATTAGCCGCTTTGTGGTTTGGAAAGATGGCAAAAACAAAAATGGCGATGGCATTGTCTGTGTCTGGTTTGGAATCCAAGACGCAGCACCATCTGGCTACATGGGCTATCGGCCTTTCCTCATCTTCCCAGGCGATAATGATATCAGATGGTGGGAGTCCTACTGCAGCTATAATGAGAAAGATGGTTTCACCGTCAGGCTTATGAGCACCGTCAAAGGAACTGGGGTCTACTGGCAGGAGAGCTCTGTGGGATTTAAAAAAGGAGAGCCATCTCCTTTGCGCATAAGATCTGGAGGTCGCGGAATCGAGGAGCCACACGTTCGGAAATACCGCTGACGAGTCATCCATTTCGTTCTCTGTTCGATATTCGTTTAGCGGTTTCGTGCGTTCCGTTCCGCGACCACCGCTGCTCCATCGTCAGCCCGGCGCATTTACGAAGTCCGGGCTTTAGGCAGTCCGAAATCTGATCTGTAACACCCCGTGCTCTCTTCCATTCCACCACATTGCAGTCTCGCCCGAAGCGGCACGTTGATACCGCGCCCCTCCTTCCTCAGGGAAGATAGTCGTACTCCCGACGTTCTCCCCCCATGAAAGTGTTTCTCCACCTTTTCACCCTCTTCCTGCTCGCGTTCACCCTCCACGCCCAGGACCTCACCATCACCCCGTTCCCCAAAGCCTACGTGCAAAGCCTCTGGACCCAGTCCATCTGGTCAGACGGCCACCACAATGGCTTCCCCGGCATCGCGTGCGTTGGCGCATTCTACTACGTCACCTTCCGCAGCGCCGAAGCCCACGACTCCCCCTCCGCCAAAATCATCGTCATCCGTGCTCCCGCCACCGACATCAAAGCCTGGGAAAAAGTCGCCGAGTTCACCCGCGATCACGATTGCCGCGATCCCCTCGTCTTCGACAACAAAGGCAAAGTTCAAGTAGTCTTCCACTCCCAGGAAGACTTCTTCTCCCAGTCCGCCGACGGCCTCACCTGGACCGAGCCACGCGAACTCGAAACCGAATTCGTCCAGCCCAAGTCCGACAGCCGTCTCACCTTCACCTCACAGCGTCGCTGGCTCTTCCGCATCCGTCAGGGACCCGACGGTGCCTTTTACAGTCTGGCACGTTGTGGTATCCACGGCAAGGACAGCCGCGGCTCCTTCGGCCTCATCCTCTTTCGCTCCGAAGACGGCATCAAATTCACCGGCATGCACACCTACGGCGAAGGCCCCACCAGCGCCATCAGCCAGGCCGGCGGCTCCGGCTGGGGCCACGAAGCCGATGTCGCATGGACACCCGATGGCACCCTCGTCAGCGCCATCCGCAACAGCAACCCCGGCGTCATCGTCTTCGGCAAGGCACCCCTTGGCCCCTGGAAAGCCTTTGCCACTGATGCCTGGAATTTCGGCGGCCCCGCCCTTCATCAGACCAAAGCCGGCGGCATCCTTCTCGCCGCCCGCGCCCTTCCGGAAAAAAGCACCATCGGCTTTCCCAGCGTCTGCAAAGTCTGGACCGTCACCGCCACCGGCGTCGAAAAACCCTGGATCATCCCCAGCGCCGGCGATGGCGCCTATCAAAGCTTCGCCGACGGCCCCGCCAACGACGAAGTCCTCCTCGCTTACTACTCCTCCCACGAATACCCCCAGCCCAAAGGCGTCGGCAAAAATCCCGCCAACATTTACCTCGCCCACCTCCGCATCCGGCATACGGCACCTTGAACAAGAACAATGTCGAACAACAACAACTACTCCCAGCTCAATCCCGAGCTCATCGTCGCCACCGTCGAGCAGCTTTCGCGGCGCATTGAAGAACGTTTCCCAGAGGCAGGCCTCCTCGAAGTCTCCCGCCATCTCTGCCGCATCGCCCGCGACTCCCGCCAGCGCGTCAGCGAGTCCGCACGCCGCTCCATTTGGATCCACGCCTCCATCATCCTCCTCCTCGGTCTGCTCGTCTTCGGCTTATGGATGAGCACCTCTGAATTGCGCATCCAGTTCAAGCCCGGCTCCGTCACTTGGCTCGAATTCATCCAGGCCATGGAGTCCGGCATCAATGACGTCATCTTTGTCGGCGCCGGCATCTTCTTCCTCGTCAGCCTCGAGAGCCGCATCAAGCGCCGCCGCATCCTCAAAGCCCTGCATGAACTCCGCTCCCTCGCCCATGTCATCGACATGCATCAGCTCACCAAAGATCCTCAGCGCGCTTCCGGCTCCCTCGTCACCACACCCTCCTCCCCCTCCGACGAGCTCTCCCCCGACCAGCTCATCCGCTACCTCGACTACTGCAGCGAAATGCTCTCCCTCGTCGGCAAGCTCGCCGCCCTCTACCTCCAGCGCACCGATGATCCCGTCGTCCTCAGCACCGTCGACGAAATCGAAAACCTCACCACCGGTCTCTCCCGCAAAATCTGGCAAAAACTCATGATCATCCACGCCGGCCCAAAATAACGCCCTGCCTCCCGAATCCTCCTCGTCCTCCTCCTCGAACTCGTCCTCGATCAAATCCCTCCGCTCCACCAAATCTTCCTCCTGCACCTCCTCTTCCTCCCTGCATTCCGGCAACACGCAGCCACCCCGTCCCACAAAAAAAAAGGCAGGCCCGCAGGCCTGCCTTTCATGATTCAAAAATCGTCTGCTGCTTTACTTCACGATGCCCAGCAGCTCCACTTCAAACACCAGCGTCTCGTTCGGGCCGATGTCGCCGCCTGCGCCGTTCTCACCGTAGGCCAGCTGGGAAGGGATGAAGATTTTCCACTTCGAGCCCACCGGCATCAGCTGCAGCGCTTCCGTCCAGCCCTTGATCACTTCCTGCACACCGAAGGTGATCGGCATGCCGCGCTCCACGGAGCTGTCGAAGACCTTGCCGTCCAGCAGCGTGCCGTGGTAGTGCACGTTCACTTTGTCCGTCGCCACCGGCTTCGGTCCGTCACCGGCCTTGATCACTTCATACTGCAGACCGCTGGCCGTGGTCGTCACGCCCTTGCGCTTGCCGTTCTCGGCCAGGAATTTCTCGCCCGCAGCCTTCGCTTCCTTCACGCGCTCCGCCGCCTTCGCCTGCATGCTGGCTTCAAAGGCCTGCATCGCGGCTTCCAGTTCCGCCTGGGTGTACTTTGGCTTCTCACCGGCCATCACAGACTTGATGGCTTCGCTCAGTGCCACCACGTCGATGGCCACGTTCTGCTTTTTGAAATTTTCCCCAATGTTAAGACCGATGAAATAGCTGACTTTGTCCATGGGTACGGGGCCTGCGGCAGCGGGGGCGGCCACAGCTTGTGCGGGTTTGACTTCTTGGGCGTTTGTGATGACTGTGGCCGCAAGAACGGCGCAAAGCAGGGCGATGGTGGGTTTCATAATTGGAGCGGGAAACCTACCCACGGCTTCCGGACCGGTCAATGAAAGCCTTGCCACCCCGGGAAAAAGCCGTTTGACCCCGCCCCCCCCTTGAAGCACTATCGCCGCCCCTCTAACCAGAACTACTATGCCCGCGAAAATCTATACTGAAAAAGACGCCAGCCTTGCACCGCTCAAAGGCAAGACCTGCGCTGTGATCGGCTTCGGCTCCCAAGGCCACGCCCACGCCCTGAACCTCAAGGAGAGCGGCGTCAAAGTCATCATCGGCCTCTACCCCGGCAGCAAGAGCCGCGCAGTCGCCGAAGAAAAGGGCCTCAAGGTCATGGACACCGCTGAAGCCGTGAAGGCCGCGGACGTCATCTTCGTCGCCGTTCCTGACACCAAGATCGGCGGCGTGTACAAGAAGGACATCGCCCCTCACCTCACCAAGGGCAAGACCCTCCTCTTCTCCCACGGCTTCGCCATCCTCTACAAGACCGTCGTCCCGCCGAAGGATGTGAACGTCATCATGGTCGCCCCGAAAGGCCCCGGCCACATCGTCCGCCGCCAGTACACCGAAGGCAAGGGCGTCCCCGCCCTCATCGCCATCTATCAGAACGCTGACAAGCAGGCCAAGAAGATCGCCCTCGCCTGGGCCCACGGCATCGGCGGCACCCGCGGCGGTGTGCTTGAGACCACCTTCAAGGAAGAAACCGAGACCGACCTCTTCGGCGAGCAGACCGTGCTTTGCGGCGGCGCCAGCGCGCTGGTGCAGGCGGGCTTCGAAGTCCTGGTGGAAGCCGGCTACTCCCCAGAGATGGCCTATTTCGAGTGCTTGCACGAGCTGAAGCTTATCGTTGACCTCATGAACGAGTCCGGCATCGCCGGCATGCGCTTCTCCATCTCCGAGACCGCCAAGTGGGGCGACGTGAAGGTCGGTCCGGCCATCATCGACAAGAGCGTGAAGACCCGCATGAAGAAGGCCCTCAAGGACATCCAGACCGGCAAGTTCGCCAAGGAATGGATCAAAGAAACCGAGACCGGCTACAAGAAGTTCAACAAGCTGCTCAAAGACGGCGAGAAGCACCCGATCGAGAAGACCGGCGCCCGCCTTCGCAGCCTGATGCCCTGGATCAAGAAGCGCGACATCAAGGGCGCCCAGGCCAGCTACTCGTAAGAGCAAGCCGAAGTCGTCAAAGACTCAACAGAGCGCGGACTGGAAACAGTCCGCGCTTTTTTTGTGTGATTACGCGGCGTTTGCCGCACGCCCCATCACACGTCCACATGGTTCGCTTCAGCTGCCCTGGCCGACGCCAGGCGCGATTCCGGCGTCCTGAACAAGATCGCCACTCCAATGGTCACAAAAGTGCCCAGCGTGATGCGCCATGGAAACGAAAGCACGAACGGCTCCGCGATCCCCACCTTGGACTGAATGCCAAGCACATTGCTGAGGAACAGCACCGCCAGCATGCCACACACCATCGCGATGATGTTTCCCGTGTCGCAACCGCGTGACTTCGTGAGCACCGCCAGCAGAAACACCCCCAGCAGGGAGCCGAAGGTGAACCCGAGAATCCCCAGCACCAGCGGCAGGATCTCCACCTTCGGGTTGTGGGCCATGAACCACGCCGTCCAGATGCCCACGCCGATGATCAGCGCCGCAAAAAACACCGTGCTCCAGCGCAGCACCGAGATGCGCTTGGATTCCGGCGCATCCGCAGGCAGTCGCGGCAGGATGAAATCACGCGACAGGCTTGTGGCCAGCGCATTGAGCGCCGTGCTCAGAGAGCCCATCGCTGTCGCCAAAATGCCCGCCGTGACGAGTCCGCGCATGCCCGCCGGCATCTCGTTCATGATGAAGAACGGGAAGACCTCGCGGCTTTCCGCAGGCAGGTTCACCGCCGGGTGGGCGGCATAGTAGGCCTTGAGAAGCACGCCTACCAGAATGAAGGCGGACACGATCGGCAGATCCACAATCCCGGAAAGAATCGTGGCAAAGGCGCTCTGTCGGCGGTTCTTCGCCGTGAGCATCCGCTGCACCGTATCCTGGTCGATCCCGTGCGTGCTCATCGTCACAAACGTGCTGCCGATCACCGCGGCCCAGATGGTGTATTCATTCGTGAACACATTTTTCACCCAGGACCACACTCCCGGGTCCCCTGCAGGTTTGGCAAAGTCAAAAAAGACCGGGCTCTTGATGACTCCCGTCACCGCATCCCAGCCGCCAGGTATCTTCATCAGCAGGTAGGGAATGGTGAACCCGAGAGAGGCCACCAGCACACCCACCTGAATGAAGTCCGTCCAGATCACCGCACGGATCCCGCCCACCGAAGTGTACAGCGCCGTCAGCAGCGTTACCACCACCACCGCCCCGGCATACAGCCAGAATTTCGTCTGGGCATCCACCGCGCCGCCCTGCCACATCGCCACCGCCAGCACCAGAATGATCGCCGAGACATACAGCCGCGTCCCCATCGCCAGCACACGCGTCAGCATGAAGGTCACAGAGGCAAACTTCCGCGTCACCGGTCCAAACCGCGTCTCCAGAAACTCATACAGCGAGATCACCCCATGCTTGTAGAAAATCGGGATGAAAAGAAAACTGACAATGATCCGCGCCATCACCGTGCCGATGGCAAACTGCGCATAGCTCCAGTTCTGCCGGCTGTAGCCGGACTCCGGCGCCCCGAGAAACGTCGCCGCGCTGATCTCCGCCGCCAGGATGGATGCCAGCACCGCCCACCACGCGATCTGCCGGTCCCCCAGCGTAAAGCCCTCCACACTGCCGCTCTTGCTCCGCTGCGAAAGCCCGATCCCAATGATCAGGGCAAAGTATCCGAGAATGACGAGCGCATCGAGGAGGTAAGGCATGGCGTGTGTGGCGCGAAGTCTCGCCGCAGATCACCACACACGTCAAGCACACAGCCTGCCACCGGCCAAACTCTCCATGGCACGCGCACCCAGAAAAAGGGAGGGCAGGCGGCTTCATCACCATCTGGCACCTTCGAATCATCCATCGCCGTATTGTAGTACCGGCTTTAGCCGGCTCCGGTCTCGAGACCATTCTCCAACCGCCAGAGCAGTTCCGGCTCTTCATGCACAGCCTGCCGCCCGCCAGTCTCTCAGCGGGCGCAGGCTCCTTCGATCTCCGTCACTTCGAGACCACGTTCGTCTCTAGCTTCGGCAGCGCCCTCACGATCACCCGCTCCTCCACCGAAGTTCCGCGCGGAGACACGATCGTGATCTCCTCATACACCTTGCCGATGTCCTTGTTCGTCAGCGGGTGGTGGATCAGCCTTCGCGTTGCCACCGTTGTGTCACCGTAGGACTTCACAGCCACTTCTCCCGTGGGAGTCGGAGATGCCGTGCGCACCGTCGCAGTCTGGGTGCCCGCGCATTGGCTGAGCAGAAGAACCGCGGAAAGTTGAAGGGCGGAGCAATAGAGGGATGGAAGACGCATTTTCATAGGTTGTTTGGTTGAGCAAGCTGACAGCCGTGTTGGATGCGATCTCCTTAATGCCGTTCAAAAAATTTGGGACTCCCCATGCTCCATCCCCACCTCAATGCCCCCCGCACGCAGGCATTTTAGTCTTGCCTGCTCTTTGCGTTATCCACATTATCACCAGGTATACATGCAGAAAATGCGCCTATATATGCTGGTTTTCACAGTGGGGTTTCTTCCATGTATGCCGGTGACTGCCCAGGCCCCAAAAGCGCCTGAAGCACGTGACACCGGTCGCTTGCTCGTTCTGCATCAGCATTATCAAAACGTCGCCTCTCTCTCCGCAGAAGGCAGGCTTGCCGAGGCGGAGGCCGAGCTTCGTCTAATCGTCTCCACCTGCCGTGAAGTCTTCGGCAAAGATCACCCCGACACCCTCACCAGCCGCAGCGATCTCGCCGCCACTCTTGCTCAGGAAGGTAAGTTCGCAGAAGCCGAAAAAGAAAACCGCGCCGTGCTAGCCATCCGCCAGCAGGTCCTTGGAAAGGAACACCCCGACACCCTCCTCAGCCGCAACAATCTCGCCACCACCCTCCAGGAGCAGGGCCGCCATGCCGAGGCTGTGCGCGAATACCGCGCTGTGCTCGATGTCCGTCAGCGCATCCTCGGCCCCGAGCATTCAGACACCCTCGACAGCCGCAACAACCTCGCCACCGCCCTCAACGATCTCGGCCGTCATGCTGAAGCCGAAAAAGAGCACCGTGCCGTCCTCGCCCTCCGCGAAAAAATCCTCGGCCCGCGTCATCCCAAAACCCTCGCCAGCCGCAACAACCTCGCCGCCGTCCTCCAGGAGCAGCAGCGCCCCGCCGAAGCCGAGCAGGAGCACCGCACCGTCCTCGCCCTCCGCGAAAAAGTCCTCGGCCCCAGCCACCCCGATGTCTTCCTCAGCTGCTACAATCTCGCCCTCTGCCTCGAAGCCCAGTCCAAATTCAAAGACGCACTCCCCATCATGCAGCGCGCCCACACCGGTTTCAAAAAAACCCTCGGCCCCGCCCACCCCTACACAAAATCCGCCGACGAATCCCAGCGCCGCATCGCCTCCGAACTCAAAAAGTAATCTCTTCGCCCTCCCCGCAGAAGCCCGCCCATCTCCATTTGAGAAAATTCGCGTCCATTCGCGTTGAACAACGCCTCTGCAAATCCAGCCCCTCCTTCTGCGAAATCATAAATCGTAAATCATAAATCCCCGCACTGCGCTCCCAGCCCTCTACGCACAAAAACTCTCGCACCACGCCGCGTACTCGTTACCATCGGCCCCACATGTCCGCCGTCACCTTCGTCAAAGAGCTGCGCCACAACTGGAAGACCATCGGAGCCGTCGCTCCTTCCAGTCCGGCGTTGGCCGAGCGTATGATGGAAGCCGCCGGCGTCTGGCGCTCCAAGCGCATCCTCGAGCTCGGCCCAGGCACCGGTGCATTCACCGGCGCCATCGCCGACTCCATGCCCCACGATTCCGAATACCTTGGCATCGAGCTCCTCGACACCTTCGTCCAGCAGCTTCGCCCCCGTTTCCCCAAGATGCGCTTCGAATGCGCCGGCGCGCAGGAGTTCGACTTCACCCAGGTCCTTCCTCCCGGCGAAAAGTTCGACACCATCGTCAGCGGCCTCCCCTGGACCGCCTTCCCCCGCTCCTTGCAGGAGGCCATCTTGAACAACGTCCTCCCCCATCTCGCCCCCGGCGGCTGCTTCGCCACCTTCGCCTACTGGGGTTTTCACAAGCTCCCCGGCGGCCGCCAGTTCCGCGCCCTCCTCCACGAGATGACCCACGGCGTCGAAACTACCCGCATCGTCTGGGGCAACGTCCCCCCCGCCTTCGTCTACCTCGCCCGCAAGAGCCATTGAAGCTCCTGCGGCAAGCCACGGGTATTGCCGGACCATCTGGTTTGGGACTGATGGGCAGGGCGAGAGGGTGTGGGATCAGGATGATCCCACTCCTGCCAGAGCGGCTGCGCGGAGAGCGCCTGCTACCACGCCTCACTCATCCGCCTTCTTCCCTTTCCCCTTGCCCTTGCCTTTCCCCTTCTTCGGCTCGCTGGCTGCTTTCGGCGCCTCATTCTTCGTCGGCATAGGCGCCTTGATCCCTTCGCGCCAGGCGATCATCTTCGAATGCAGTTCCTTCACCTTCTCGGGCATCTCGGCCGCCAGATTCTTCTTCTCACCGATGTCGTCCTTCAGATTGTACAGCTCCAGCCGTCCATCCTCAAAGAACTCCATCAGCTTCCAGTCACCCTCCTCGATCAGCCCCACCGGCGTCGTCCGCCACGTCCCTTCGCCTGCGCCCAGATACCCCGGAAAGTGCTGATAAATCGCCTCGCGTTTCAAGCCCGCCGTCGCATCCCGAAACACCGGCACCAGGCTCTCGCCATCCAGCGGCTGCCCCTCCGGTAGCGCCGCCTTGCCGATATCTGCAAACGTCTGGTACAGATCCACATGCACCGTCGGCACATCACTGCTGGACCCCGCCTTCGTCACCCCCGGCCACCGCACGATGAAGGGCACCCGCGTGCCGCCTTCATACAGGCTGCCCTTGCCACTGCGCAGCGGCGCATTGTCCGTGATGTCTCCGCCCTTCTTGATCCCCTCGCGTGCATAGCCGCCCACGCCACCGTTGTCGCTGCTGAAAATCAGCACCGTGTTGTCCGCCAGCTTCAGCTCATCCAGCGTCGCCATCACTCGCCCCACGCTCTCATCCACACTCGCGATCATCGCCGCATACACCGGACTGTGATGTCCCCCCACCGGCGCCTTGTCCTTGAACTTCGCGATGAGACTCTCCTTCGCTTCATGCGGTGAATGCACCCCGAAGTGCGGCAGATACAAAAAGAACGGCCCATCCTTGTGGCGCTGGATGAAGTCCACAGCCTTGTCCGTCAGAAAGTCGGCGAGATACTCCTCCTTCGGGTGCTCCACCTTCGGCTGTGTCTTGAAGCCAAAGTGCTTCCCCATCGACACAATCGCCTCGTCAAATCCGCGTGCCGCAGGGTGATGCTTCTCATCCTCCCCCAGGTGCCATTTGCCAAACATCCCCGTCGCATACCCCGCCTTCTTCATCGTCTGCGCCACCGTCACCTTCTCCAGCGGCAGTTCCGTCACATTGTCCACCGGCCGCAGCGGCCGCGACTCCCATTCAAAGCGCCCGATTCCCCCCACCGTATACACACCCGTCCGCGGCCCATACTGCCCGCTCATCAGCGCCGCACGCGTCGGCTGGCAGTTCTGGCAGTGGTGATGGCGCGTCATCTTCATCCCCTGCTGCGCCAGCTTGTCGATGTTCGGCGTCTCATAGTACTTCGAGCCAAAACACCCCACATCCGTGTACCCCAGATCATCCGCCAAAATGAAAACGATGTTCGGCGCACGATCAGCGGCGCTCAGGGAAAGAGTGAGGAGGAACAGGCAGAGCAGGTGCTTCATGCGCCCCTGAACGACCGGACGCGGCGCGAGATTGCATGATTTCACCATCGACATCCCCACCCCCACCCGCTTTCATCGGCCCATGCTCCGCTCCCTTCTGATCCTTCCGCTCCTGGCTGCTCTGGGCTTCGCCGCCGACACCAAGAAGACCTCCGCCGCCTCGGAATCCGCCATCAAGCCCGGCATCCGCTCCCCCATCACGTTCTCCACCTCCCCCGAAGTCTCGGACAATGCGCAGCTCCGCATGCGCATGAGCGCCGCCGAAACCCCGCCGCCCTTCAGCATCGGCATGGAAAAGTTCGACATCATCGTCCCCAAAAAATACAAGAAGGGCGATCCCCACGGCCTCTTCATCTGGATCAGCCCCAGCAACGCCCCCTCCCTCTCGCCCGAATGGGAAGCCGTCCTCGCCGAGAAAAAACTCATCTTCGTCGGCGCCCACAATTCCGGCAACAACCGCGAAGTCTTCGCCCGCATGCGCATGGCCGTCGATGCCAACGACAACATGCGCAATCTCTACGACATCGACGACCAGCGCGTCTATGTCTCCGGCTTCTCCGGCGGCGCTCGTGTCGCCAGCATGCTCGGCGTCACCTATGCAGAAATGTTCACCGGCACCATCGCCTTCATGGGTGTGAACTTTTACACCGACGTCGTCACCCTCGACAAAACTGAAGTCTTCGAAGCCCGCTACATCCCTCACAACGAAATCCTCGCCCTCGCCAAGACCGACTGCCGCTACGTCCTCGTCACCGGAGAAAAAGACTTCAACCTCAAAAACACCGCCGCCGTCTTCGAAAACGGCTTCAAAAAGGAAGGCTTCAAATCCGTCGAGATGATGAACATCCCCGCCCAAGGCCACCAGCCCCCCAAAGCCGAATGGCTCAAAAAAGCCCTCGACTACCTCGACGCCGGCAAACCCACCAAGAAGTGATCCCAGCGCCTCCGTTCAGTAGCCATCTCGCTCCGCCGAGATGAGCCCAGCGCTCCCATCTCCCCTCCCGCCCCCGCTTCAAAAAAAGCGCCCTTCCCGGGCGGTACGACAGACACTCCCGCCTGTCGATCAGCGCCCCTGTCCTCACAACGCAGCCCGCAAATAGCGCGAGAGCGTCCCCGGAGTGCGCGCGCTTCAGCGCCGCTTTCGAACGTCCCACCGTTCCCGCAAAGCCCCACACCCAAAAGTACGACAGACACTCCTGTCTGTCGATCAGCGCCCCCGCCACCTTCCCCACCTTTCGCCTCACCCCAGGCGCCCCCACACCCCGCCCGCAAATACACCCCTCACCTCACCGCGGATCCCCCACCCTCCCCAAAAACAAACACGCCCCGCTCATCGCATGCTGGATCGCAAACAAAAACGGCCGGTCCGCCTTGATCTCAAGCGGCTTCGGTCGTTCAAACCCCGCGCATCCCCCCGCCATCATCATGACCGTCGCCGCCGCTGCTTCAGTACCCTTCTCATCGATCTCCAGAAACGTCTTGTGCAGCACATTTGAAATGAAGAGATAGTCCTCCGTTCGCCAGGGAGCCATGGCATCAAAATCCGCACTGCCTCGCGGCTGATCAAATGCAGTCGCCATGCCCATCGCTCTCAGCATCCCGCTGAGGTCACTCGCAGGCGGTGCGATCTTGAACTTCGGCAGATGCAAAATCACTTCCTGTCCCCTGCCTCGACAGCAGTCGTACAGCACCTCCGCTGTCAGCCCGGCCTCCACAGCCGCCAGCCCGTCCACGCGATCAGGCACGATCAGCAGAAAATGCAGTCGCATGCCTTGGTAAGGCAGCAGCACCGCTTGAAACCCCGGCCCTAGGCAGCAGCGCAGCCAGTCCGTCTTTCGCATCATCGGCACATCGGCCGTTTCCATGCCACCATTCACATGAAACGGCTCCAGTACGGTCTCATCAACTTGAAACTCATTCGCCCAGGACGCTTTGAAATAGACAGCATTCGCCAGCACCATCCGCGTGTCACACGTCAGCATGCCCGGCGGGATCAGATCACAAATCTTGCCTCGGGTCTGATCCTCCACCCATCGGTTGATATCACTCGTCGCTCCCGCCGGATCTCGGCTGAAATCCATCGGCTGCAGAGGCGCTCCAAAACAGGCCTCCACATCCGTTAAAAACGCCGCGCGAAAATCATGCCCCTCCTGCCCGAAGAGCCGGTTGGCCACGTGCAGAGTCAAAGCCTCGCCCACCCCTATGAGTTCAATTCCATCCAGGCGCGCTTGGTCGTAGGACTCCTTCCTCTCCTCCACGTCTCGTTCAGATTCCTTCTGCACCTCATCCAGCGCCTTCCTCAGCGCCGCAAACGACTCACCCGCTTCCTTCTTCTCCTTCGGCAGGTGCAGCACCCTCGCCATCTCCTCCTGCGTCACCCCGCTCGCTCCCAGATACGTCATCCCCAGCACCATCTGGATCGAGTAAGGCGAAAAGCACACATTGCCCACCTTCGGCATTTGCTTATGCAGTTCCACCCCCAGCGCATTAACCGCCCGCGCAGCAGACTTCGGCGTGGCGACTGCAATGTTCGAAGTCGGTGCAAAGGCTCTCATGCTCGCCACTCTCGTCACAAGAAAACTCTTCAGCCAGTCCAATTTACCCAGAGACCAAACCCGCCAGATCCCACTCCGGCCGGGCACCTCATTCACTTCTTCGGCGGCACTCCCCCCTCCTCCTCTGGCAGTGAGTACCAGTGCATCTGCGGCACACTTTTCAGCTCCACCCACTGCTGCGCCCCCTGCTTTTTCCAGGTCAGCTCCACCACCGCCCAGATGTGCGTTTCCCATGGCATTTGAGCACGCAGCTTCTCTGCGACTTCGCTGCTTTTATCAAGCAGCGCGTCAGCCTTGAAAGGGTTCGGAGGAGCGGGGCTGATCTGAAAGCAGTCCTTGCCGGCAATGTCCGGCACCTCGTTGTTGAAGGAGTGGGCGCGCTGGATTCCCACATGAAAGCGCATCGGCTCTTCCCGGTAGGCCTGGAAAAACTTTTCCAGCAGCCGGTCCTTGAATTCCACAAACGCCACCCAGTCCACCTTGAATCCATCAGGCTTTTCTTCCAGCATCACCGGCACCGCAAACTCCCATGCCTTGCTTTCGAGGGTGAAGATGCAGTGGCGCCCGCTGCCCAGTTCAGGGTTCGGGTCCATCCGCACAAACTTGATCAAGTCCACCGTTACAGGTGCTTCCGCGCTCTGGTGGTAGTACCGCTCCATCCGCGGCTTCATGGCCTCACCTCCCAGCGTATGCCGCAGGCGCTCATCCACAGTCGTGGCCGTCAGAAATTTCTTCAGCGCAGTCACAGCAGCCTTGGCTTCCTGGGGCGTCTCGTCCTTGCCAGCATCAGCATCCCCGGAAACCAGCACCGCCGGAACCGGAGCCGAAGCTTTCGAAGCCTCCGCCGGTGCGGGTGCCTTCGCAGTCGTCGAAAGATGGTCCTTCAAATAAAAGCCCGCCAATACGCCCAGACCCAGGCAGGAGGCAGCGGTGAAAGTTAGGAGCGGCAGGCCGCAGCTAAATTTTTTAGGTGTTGTCATGGCCATCACTGAGATGCCCGCTTTTAGGGAACAAACAACTGCAACCTCTCAGAGATTGAAACACCCCAAAAATCCGGCTCCACAGGTGCTCTCTGTTGTCTGCGAATCTTCTATTATGACTTGCGCAATAGACTGACACCTCTGTCTTGAAGGCCAACGGCCTTCCGCATCATAGCGAAGGGTTGCCGAGCCTCGGCGAGGCTACCCTGGTACGGGTGCATCTTCAGGAAAGCAAACCCAGTGCCTTCTTGACACACCGCGTCCTCCAGCAGCGTCTGCCTCGCCAGTCCGCCACGCAGTCGGCGCGTCCTCGTATCATCCCCCTCACGTGAGCTCCTATCATGTCAGCCTATTGCGCAAGCCTCAGTAAGTAACGTCCACTCAAGGACTGCCGCGTTTTCAGCATCATTGACCGGTCCCGGCCTCTTCCATGAGTGGTTGATTAGCGTTCGATGAACGGTTCAAAACTCTGCCCCTGCTTGCGCATCGCCGCATCTCATTCGCGCTGCTCCCAACACGCCGCATAACCCCCCGATCAAAAACCTCATCTCTGCGGTCTTCGAATCTCTGTGTTGTTAAAATCCGTGCCCCTCGGCTTCCCCTGCCACACAGGCAGCTGCTTCTTCCTCCTCAACTGCGGGAACAAGCCCAAATCAATCTCTGCCCCCTCTGCCTCTCCGCCCCTCTGCGGCAAAATCGAGTGTCCCATGACACTCGAAGTTCCCCGCCAACCCTACTCCTTCCGCTTCAACTGCGGGAACAGGATCACATCGCGAATGCTCTCCGCACCCGTCAGCATCATGATCAGCCGGTCAATGCCGATGCCGATGCCACCCGCCGGCGGCATCCCATGCTCCAGCGCCAGGATGAACTCCTCGTCGATCTTCTGCGTCTCCTCGCCCGCCTGATGCTCCAGACGCTCGCGCTGCACGATCGGATCATTCAGCTCCGAATACCCCGGGCTGATTTCCTGGCCGTTGATGATCAGCTCATACACGTCCACGATCGAGCCATCCTCAGCGTTCTGCTTCGCCAGCGGCACCAGTTCCTTCGGGCAATGCGTCACATACAGCGGATCAAACTGCTTCGCTTCGATCAGACGCTCAAACACATGCTGCGTCACCTCGTAGTCCTCGAAGTTCGCGCCGATCTCCACGCCCAGCTCACGCGCACGTGCCTTGCGCTCCTCCGGCGTGTACTCATACCACTTCGGGTCCACGCCCTTCAGCAGGTCCGTGTACCGCGCACGACGCCATGGGCGTGAAAGGTCGATCGACTTCGTCACCGCACCCTCCTCGTCCTTGTGCTCAATCTTGAGTCCGCCGCAGAAATTCTCCGCCAGGTGGCAGATCATCCCCTCCACCAGGTCCGCCATCTTCTCAAAGTCCGCATACGCCCAGTAGGCCTCCAGCATCGTGAACTCCGGGTTGTGCCGGCGGCTCAGGCCCTCATTGCGGAAGTTCCGGTTCAGCTCAAAAATCTGCGTGAAACCCGCCACCAGCAGCCGCTTCAAATACAGCTCCGGCGCGATGCGCAAAAACATCGGCTGATTCAGCGCATGGAAAAACGTTTCAAACGGCTTCGCTGCCGCTCCCCCAGGCACATCCTGCATCATCGGCGTTTCCACCTCCAGGAAACCACGCTCCTGCATGTAGCCACGGATCGCCGCCACCATCTTGCTCCGCGTCACAAAAATCTCCCGGCTCCGATCATTCGAAATCAGGTCCAGGTACCGCTGGCGATACTTGATCTCCTTGTCCGTCACCCCATGCCACTTGTCCGGCAGCGGCCGCAGCGCCTTGGAGAGCGGCGTCAGCTTCTTCACATGGATCGAATTTTCACCCCGCTTGGTCACGAATGTAAAACCTTCCACCCCCACAAAATCGCCGATGTCGATCAACTGGTTGAACTGCACATAAGCCTCATCGCCCACATCGCCCTTGCTCAGGTAGCACTGCATGCGGCCCGTGATGTCGCCGATGTCAAAGAACGTCGCCTTGCCCATCTCACGACGAGAGAGCACCCGGCCCGCCACGTTCACCTGCAGCTCTTCAAATTGTGCCTTCATCCGCTCCTTCAGCGCCCCCGGCTGGTGCGTCGTGTCAAACCTTCCCCCAAACGGATCAATGCCCGTCTTCACCAGTCCGTCCAGCTTCTCACGGCGAAATTGCAGAAGTTCAGACTCAGAATGTTCAGGAGCAGCAGCAGGAGCGTTAGCGGGCGTCGGTTGCATGGGATCGTACAGATAGGTGGGCCGTCTTCATACCCCCTTCCAAACACTTTGCCACCCCAAATGCCCCCCAAAGTAGCCCAGTTGCGCCGCAACTGGGCCTACCACTGCCATCTTTCCCCAAAACAGGCAGACCTCTCAGCCACTGCCTCGTCCACACCCCAAAACCCAAACTCCGGGAAAAATCTTTTTGCCCCCAATTTTTCTGCCCTTAAACACCTCCCACGGCCCACCGTTTCAGAGTCTGGAATCCCGTCTCCAGCTCCCGCACTCCCCCGTTTGCCACTCCACCCTCCGCATGTCACTCTCCCCAGCATGAGACCCCTCCCTCCGCTTCTCATTCTCCTTCTCTGCACCCTCACCAGCCTCGCCCAGGCCCAGCAGAAAGAATGGCCCGGAGTCGAAAAATTCGCCTCTTCCATCACCAACCTTCTCTGGGACCTCCGCGGCACCAATTCCCTCAAGCACCTTCGCTACGACGGTACAAACATCTTCCCCGTCACCGCCACCGGCCAGAATCAGTCACCCTTCAAAGAACACGCCTTCGTCGATGTCGGCGTCTTCCAGCTCGTCTTCAGCGACACCCGCGCCGCCTGGTACTTCGTCAGCGACGACCTGAAGCTCATCACCCCCGTCAACATCAGCGACATGGTCGAGTTCAAAGCCGAACCCGGCACCGCCATCAGGCCCGTCAAAAACTTTCCTCAGGACATCCAGAACATCGTCTGGATCGGCAAAAATCAGCAGGCCGAGCTCAAGCTCCGCTGGAACGGCAAAGAACTCGAAATCGGCGCCAAAACAGACAAATGGATCGTGCAGAAAGTGGATGCCATCGTTGCCAATCGCCGCGTCCTCGAAGCCTCCGGCGCAGACGGCAGCCTCTTCTGGCTCGCCGTCTCCGCAGACGGCTCCGAAGCCACCTGGCTCAAGATCGAAGACATCTTCGGCGGCCACATCCACGCCACTCCCGGCAGAGCCTCCCAACCCCCCGCCGCCACCGGCCTCACTCCTCAGCTCAACGACCTGGCCAACCACGCCGAAGACCTCCTCAACTCCGGCGAAAAAATCCGCGCCGCCACCCTGCTCCGCGAACTCGAGCGCAAAAACGCCACCAAAAATGACGCTCTCAAAAAGCTCCGCACCCGCTTCCAAGCTCTGAAGTAACCACGATTTCCGCCTATGGAGTAACGTGGAGCATTTGAAGCTATTTCGTGTCCGTTAGATCCAGGGAGGCCAACGCGGCACTCCCTCTCCCCGCCCCTGAAAGTCGACAAAACCAGCATCCTCTCTTCGGGGAACCGTAGCGAAGCGGAGATAGACTGCCGCAGGCAACCCGAAGGGCGAACGCAGTGAGTCAAAGGGTTGGGGTGAGGGGAGGACGCTCGCTCTCGCCAGCCGGTTGGTACCCCGCACTCTCTCAGCCACGGCTCAACCGAACGTCTTCATCACCCTTCCTGCGATCCAAGTCCTCCCTTCCAGTTTCCGTGTCTTCCGCGCATTCCGTAGGACCTCCCTCAACCACGCCTCACTCCCCATAAAACGGAAACAGCTGCTTGATCTCCTTCTCACTCGGCCTCCGCCCATACTCGCACACCTCAAACGTCTCCGCATACTTCACGGCTTTTCCCTTTTCCTCCCCGTACATCTTCACCAGCAGCGCCCGATACTTCTCAGCCTCGTTGCTCTGCCGTGCACCCCAGCGCCGCTTCAGCCACGCACGCCGCGCCACCTCATCACTCGCCGCCGGCACTTCCTTCTCCACATACTCCGCCGAGCCGCTCGCTCCGCCCTCATACGCCTGCGAGGTCAGTTCATGCAGACCGTCCAGCTTCTGCTCAAACGAGTCATCCACGCTCACCGCAATGTCCGGTGTAAAGGGATACGGTTTCTGAAACCCGTCGCTCGAATACAGAAACACCGGATTCTTCTTCAACGGCGCCACATCCGGCACAATGAACGGCACCGTCACCATAAACGCCGCATCCTGGATCAGCACACCCACATATCGATGGTCCGGGTGATAATCCCACGGCCGGTGCGCGATCACGATGTCCGCCTTCCACTCACGGATCACCCGCGTGATCAGCTTCCGGTTCTCCAGCGTCGGCAGCAGTTCCCCGTCATGAATATCCAGCACCTGGGAGGTCACCCCCAGCTTCGCCGCACACGCCTTCACTTCCGCCGCCCTGCGCAGCGCCAGCGGTCCGCCCGCCTCCTTCCAGTGGCCGATGTCTCCGTTCGTCACAGACACCAGTTTCACATGGTGTCCCATCCTCGCCCACTTCACCGCCGTCCCCGCCGTCTTATACTCCGCATCATCCGGATGCGCCCCAAACACAACAATCCTCAGCTTCCCATCCCCCTTCTCCTCCGCATGCACGGTGAATGAGGCGAAACAAACCAAAAGAAAAGTAAGTGCACGAATCATGATCCCACCACTACGCACCAGCCCTCCCAAAAATGTCACGTCCCCCCAAACTACCCAGCGATCAAAGCGCCCATGATCAGAAGTACGACAGACACTCCTGTCTGTCGATCAGCGCTCCCAACACCCCCAAAACCCACGCCCAATAGAAAGCCTTCCGCTAGCTCTCCCAAGCCAGCGCGTCCCACACCCCCCGCTAAAGCCAGACCCTTGCCCCCAGCTCAAAAAACGAACACAACGCCAGCGATAAAAAGCCCTCGACACACCACCTTCTCCAGCCTCGCGCACGAGTGACGTAGTACACAGCCAGCACCGCATACGGCAAAAGGCCGAAAAACAGCAACCGATAATCCGGCGATGCTGCCTGCGAATAAAACAGAGTCACAAACCAGCTGAGGCTCAGCATGCCAAGCCCCAGCCGTGCGGGCAGCTCACGCCGCATCCTCACACTTCCTCACCCTTCGGCTCCGGCAGGAAGAACCCCACCACCAGCGCCAGCAACGCGATGCCTCCGCCCACATAGCCCGCCGCTTTCGCCAGATGCACTGGCAGGATCTTCGTCGGATCTCCCGAGATCATCGGCGCTACCAGATTCGTCGTCACAAACGCCATGCTCGTGCCGATCATGCGGCCGCCCACGTTCGTCGCAAAGCTGCCGCCCGTGCCACGCAGATGCATCGGAAACACTTTCGGCAGATATTCCCCAAAGTAGCTGAACTGTGCCACCGTCACCAGGCCGCACAGAGCATACGCCCACATGAAAGTCGCGCCCCCCGTATGGAAGAAGTACAGGTACGTCAGCGGCAGCAGCACCAGCGCAGGCAGCTGAAACACCTTCAGCAGCGCCACGCGGCTCAGGCCCACCACCAGCAGCACCGCCAGGAGGATTCGTCCCACCAGACCGCCCATCTCCTGATAAAACTGCACCGTGTTGCCCACTTCCTTCACGCTCTTGTCCAGCGGCCCCATGTTCTTCTTGATCTCAGCCAGCGCTGTCTTCGCAGCCGCCGCTTCCGGCGATCCCGGAGCCGCCTTCTTCGCCGCAATGGCCTGCTCGGCTGCCTGCTTGCGCAGCGGCGCCATCTTTTTGCTCGTGTCCGCCAGCTCAGGCAGACCTGGGGCCACACGCAGCGGGGTCAGCTGCAGCGCGCCAAACGCGATGCCATACGCACAGGCGGAAAGCACCGCCGTCACAATCGTCACCCGGCGCAGCTCCGGCGCAAACAGCGCTCCAAAGCTCGCACGCTTCAAAGTCCCCGCCGCCTTCTTGTCCTTCCACGCCTTGGACTCCGGCACAAACGGCAGCATCAGCGCGATCGGGATCGCCGGCAGAATGCCCGTCATCAGCAGGTAGCGCCATGAGGAGGCTTCCGGCAGGCCCATGTGCGGCAGCTCCTTCAGATGGCCCAGGATCCACACATTGATGCCCGTCACCAGCAGCCCGCCCAGCGAGGCAAACGCCTGCGTGATGCCCAGCCACTTCTCCTTCTGATGCTTGTCTTCAAACACCTCCGCCAGCCACGTGATGGCCGCCACGAACTCCACACACACACCAATGAACGTCAGGCTGCGAAACACCACAAACATGCCCAGCGATGTGGAATAAGCCGCGCAGAACGGCGATGCCGAATAGATGAAGATGCTCGCCGCCATCACAAACTTGCGGCCCAGCTTGTCCGTCAGCCATCCGCCGATCAGGCCAAAGAACCCGCCGCACAGCGCGCTGATCCACAGCAGCCGTCCCGTCCACACCGTCACATCCGGGTGCGTCATGTCGATCCCCAGCAGCTCCGCGATCGCCGGCGGTGCCGTCAGCGGCGTCATCAGCAGTTCATACGTATCAAACAAAAAGCCGATGCTGGCGATGATGATGATGAGCCAGTGGGTGGCGGTGAATTTGGGTGCGGGATTGGACATGGCGGGCGATGCTGTCAGTGAGAGAGGGCGAAGTCAACGCGCACCGTGGCCAGAATTCATCATCCCGTGTGCTCCTCACATAACATCCGACAAATGTCGGATTTGTCTCGACAAGTCCGACACTTGTCGTCATTCTCGCATAATTCATTGCGAAATATGGTACACAAATCCCTCCCTCCGCTCTCCGCCGCCGAGCAGGCGCTCATGGACATCCTCTGGAAAAAGCACCCCTCCGGAGTCCGCGAGCTCCTCGACGCCGTCAACCAGGGCCGCTCCGACCCCGTCACCCGCAACACCCTCCAGACCCAGCTCACCCGCCTCGAGGCCAAAGGCTGGATCCTGCGCGATGACTCCAGCCGCACCCACACCTACGAACCCGCCGTCCACGAGCGCCCCGGCCGCACCAGCGTCCTCGCAGACCTGAAGCGCCGCTTCTTCGGCGGCAGCAATCTCGCCCTCGTCCGCTGCCTTGTGGAAAGCGGTGACATAACAGAGCAGGAACTGGCAGAACTGCGCAAATACGTCCGCAGCACCACCGCCAAAAAGGGAGGGGAATCATGAGTGCGGACACCATCACCACCCTCAATTTCATCATCCACAGCCTCGTCATCGGCGCCGCCGCCTGGCTCCTCGTCCGCTTCATCATCCGCGATGCCCTCCGCCGCTGCATTTTGGCGAATCTGGCCGTCCTCATGTGCCTCTTCGCCCCGCAAAACATCTCTTTCCAGGACCTTTTGCCACAGCCGTCGCCCGCTCCGGTCCTGCCCTCCATTCCACCAACCTTCAAGGCCAGCTGGCGCATCACCGTCGCCCCTGCACTCCCTTCTCCCACTGTCGCAGGCCCTCTGCATCCATCTTGGGGTTTAAATGAGGTGGTCATTGGGCTGACCCGCCTCTCCTGGCTTGTCACCGCAGCCCTGCTTCTCCGTCTTGCGCTCCAATGCCTCAGCGTGCAGCGCTGGGCATGGGGGTTAAGGCATCTCGATCGCGAGGAAATGGAGTTTTTGCGCCACAGCGTCCTGGAGTGCGCCGGGCCTCCGGCGCTTTCGAGTGCCAGTGAGACTGCGCAAAGCTCCAGAGGACTGGAGCACTCCAAAACGCTGTCGCGCATTCGCGTGTTCGATCACACCGGCACTCCCTGCGTCGCAGGCTGGTTCTTCCCCGTCATAGCCGTCCCCGCCTCCGCCTTTGGAAGTCTCACCCCCCACCAATGGCGCTGGCTCCTGCGTCATGAAGGGGAGCATTTGCGCATCCACGACACTCTGGTGGTGCTTTTGCAGAAAATCGTCCGCTCCTTCCTCTGGTGGAATCCTTTTGCACACGCCCTCATCGAAGAATACGCCCGCGCCCGCGAAGAAGCCTGCGATGCCGCTGCTGTGGGGGAAGAAGCGGATCATGCCGCCTATGCCGATTTCCTGCTGGAATGGGCCGCCACATCCACGCCGCAGTCCGCATGCGTCATGCCCATCTCCCACTCGCTCCCCGCACGCCGCCTCAAGCTGCGCCTCGTTGCGCTCATGGAGGCCCGCGGAGTCCGCAAAAAGCTTGGCGCACTATTCGTGCTCGCATCTGCCGCCTTCTTCCTCATCGTTCCAGTAGTTGCAGCATCATTTGGCATCACCATCGCCTCGGCTCAGGATGCACCAAAGCCCCAGGCGAATGAAAGCTTGCTAGATACGCGCGTCTATAAAGTGGCTCCCGATTTTCTGGCTTCCCCTGGGGTGGCCAAAACCGCTCGCGAACTGCTGGAGCAAAAAGGCGTGTCATTTCCTCCAGGTGCCTCCGCCATCTACCAACCGGCCACCTCCCAGCTCGTCGTCCGCAACACCAGGACCAACATTCAGTTGATTGAATCCATTATTGACCAGCTTCAAACAGTGCCGGGAATGGCGCTCTGCACCTGCAAGCTCATCCAGGCGAACGATTTCATTGGCGCACATGAGAGCATTTTGTCGCAGAAGGAAGCAGATGAGCTCATTCGCAGTGCCATGCAGCAAAAAGGCGCCGATGTGCTCAGTGCGCCGAGTATATCCATGAAGTTCGACCAAAGGGCCATGGTGGAGGTCGGCCAAGAGGTGATGCCGAAAGTGCTGCCAGATGGGAAGTTAAGCGGCGTTATGAAGTTTGTCGGTTCTAAGATCAAGCTCACTGCCAGCTCGCCTGTGGAGGGGAAGACCACCCTTGAGGCCAAGGTGGATCTCGGCCTCGACCTCGACTCCGCCACCCCTTGGCTCCCGAGCAAGGACAAGGCAGCCGACTGGGACCGCATCCTCATCTTCAGCGTTGCCTCGCAGGCGGCCCTGGCCAGCGGCGAGACTCTCCTGCTTCATCTCAAGACTTCCAAAAAACCCGTCACCGTGTTGATCACGGCCACCGCTCTGAAGCCAGATGGACAAAATGCTGGCAGCTTCAACGCTACTTCCACGAAAGTTCCACCCGCGAGCCAGGGCCGAGACATGCCGGAGAAGAACAAAGCCGCCGGTAACGGTTCTGACATGGCCACGCGTGTTTACCGGGTGCCCGCTGATTTCGGAAAAGGAAAGAAGCCCGTGGAATATCTGGAAAAAAATGGCGTGGTCTTTGCGGAAGGGACTGATGTGCAGCTCGCGGACGGCAGTATGACCGTGCGTAACACTCAAAAAAACCTCGATCTTATTGAGGGGCTGCTGCTGAAAAACATGACTGCAGACGGACCCCTGGGCGTCTCAATCAAGCTCAGTGTCCACGTGGTTGAAGTGGAGGAGGGCAAGACTCTGGGGGAATGGAATCCTGAAAAAATGACATGGCGCCGCGAGCCAGATTCCGCACCGGTATCCATCAGGCAGGCGCCGCCGGAAGTTCGGCATCTCTTTTCCGCCGCGGGTGTCATGACGGAGGCACAATTCCAAACACTGCTGGGGTCCATCAATGGCAGGAATGGGGTGCTGCTCGATTCACTGCCGGGCAAAGGTGTGAAGAACAACGAAAGAGCCGTGTTTGCCATGCCAGCAGCACTGGGAGGCGGTGACCTTGCCGTGAGACCGCTGATCACATCGAGCAGTGGCAGCCTGAGCCTTGCCCTCCAGTTTCCGGATCTCATCCCCTCACCGAAGAGGCTGATGACAAGCACCGTGATGGTCTGGGATGGTCAGACTGTGGCATTCAGCGGCATTCCCTCGGAAAAGGAAAAGGTGTTTCGTGTGATCTTCATCACCGCCAGACTGGATTACCCGGCTGATGATGGGAAAAAATAAGCCGGACCTCATTCGTCATTCGGCATTGGTCATTTGGCATTCGTCATTCATGGTGCGGCACCATGCTGCATGATCTCACCTCCGCCCCTGCCACTGATCCGCTCAATATCTACCGCTATCGCGACTGCCTCTATGCGGTCGATCTGATCACCGCTGCTCTCAGTCTCGATTTCTTCACCTGGCTTTCGTCCAATCCTTCCACCCTGGAAGGGATTTGTGCGCACTTTGGTTTCACCGAGCGCCCTGTGGATACCATGATGACCTTGTTTGCATCCAATGGCTGGGTGCAGAACATCGCCGGTGTGTTTCATGCCACCGAGACTGCCAGGGAGCACCTGGTGGCAGGTTCCGTGTGGGATGTGCGCCCGTATTACGCCTCCCTGCATGAGCGCCCCATTGCGCGTGATTTCATCGAAGTGCTCAAAAGCGACAAGCCTGCTGGCTGGAGTGGTGACAAGTCGGCCTTTGACTGGCACAAGGCCATGGAGCAGGAGGACTTCGCGCGGAAATTCACCGCAGCCATGGACTGCCGCGGTCTGTATCTTTCCCAGGCCCTGGCCAAGAAGCTGGACCTCAGCGGGCGCTCCTGCCTGCTCGACATCGGCGCTGGCTCAGGCATCTACGCCTGCGCCATCACCGCACAGCACACCCACATGAAGGCAATCGCATACGATCAATCACCCGTGGATCGCATCGCAGGGAAATTGATTGCGGAACGTGGCTGCGCGGAACGCGTCAGCGTAGCAACAGGTAACATGTTTGACGGGCTGCCCACAGGCTGTGATGTGCATCTGTTTTCCAACGTGCTCCATGACTGGGGACTGCCGGAGGTGAAGAAGCTGCTCGCTGTTTCGCATGCGGCGCTGCCCATCGGTGGCATGCTCATTATTCATGATGCCATCATCAAGGCAGACAAGACCGGTCCGCTGCACGTGGCGGAATATTCGTGCCTTCTGATGCATTCCACGCAGGGGAAATGCTACAGCACCGGCGAGTATGCCGAAATGCTCGACAAGGCTGGCTTCGTTCCAGGTGCCTATCATGACACCGCTGTTGCGCGCGGATTCATGACAGCAATTCGACGTTAAAAATTAAATTGTGCAAAGAAATCGTTTTGTCGTATCGTCTCAGTGTTCGCTTATGAAATTCATCACTCTGCTTTCCATTCTTGCTCTCACCGCTTCTGTTCGTGCTGAGACCACACTCACCATGACCGGCGTGCACAACTGCTGCGGCAGCTGCGCCAAGGGTATCATCAAGGCCGGCAGCATCGGCGAAGGTGTGACCATCGACGTTCCTGAAAAAAGCACCACGGTGACCATCACCTCCAAGAAGAAGGGTGACGCGATGAAGGCCGCCGAGGCGATCATTGCTGGAGGCTACTACGGCAAGATTGAAGGCGCAGAGTCCGACTCCAAAAAATCCACCAGCAAGCCAGCCGCCACCGCAAAGCCTGAAGCCAAGATGTCCAAGGCCACCGTTTCCGGCGTGCATCTCTGTTGCAAGAAGTGCGAAGTCGCCGCAGCCAATGCGGTGAAGACCGTTCCAGGCATCACCAAGAGCGACATCGTCGCCAAAGCCACATCATTCACTGTCGAGGGCGAGTTCACCAAGTCTGAACTGGAGACCGCCCTCAATGCCGCCGGCTTCGCTGGCGACATCAAATAACTACCGCAACCAACAACGAGCGGGGCCGGGGCTTGCGAAAGCGACCCCGGCTTTCTTTTTTACTCTTCTGTGCCAGCCCTTTTATGGGGCCAATAAAAGCCAAGCAGCATCCGAAGCTTGTTGGTTAGCACATAGGTCGCAGAGGCAAGCACTGGTGCGACAATGGTGATAACAGGATTGCCGCTGATAAGTGCCGAGCATAGTGCGACGGCCCACATTAATGGCTGCAGTCGCCAAAAACAAAGCGCACCTATCACGCTGATAATCATGGATGCTGTTAGAGCATATTAAAAAATACTATAGCCACAAGAGGCAAACCAACCCATGGCGTTTTTGGCCGTGATTTTTGAGAACGCCATGGTGATGGCTTCATCAAGCTGCGCGGGCGTGCGTGCCTCCGCGCTGCGCAACAGCCC
>NZ_JBGAGS010000017.1:0-180947 GCF_044226605.1 Prosthecobacter sp.
GGCGCAGGGCCTGATTGATCTCGTCATCGTAGTCGCCGGGCGTGAGGACGCCTTCGCGATATTTTTGCGCCATGTTGAGAGAGCGGTTGAGGAGGTTGCCCAGGCCGCCGGCGAGTTCCTTGTTGTAGGACATGTCGATGCGCTCGCCGCTGAAATCGGCGTCGTAGCCGGTGGCGATGTCGCGCATGAGGTAGTAGCGCAGGCCATCGGGCGTAAACGTGTCTGCGAGCACGTTCGGATCGATGACATTGCCGAGGCTCTTGCTCATCTTGGCACCCTTCACATTCCACCAGCCGTGCACGACGAGCTTGGGGATCTGTTCGTCGGGGAAGCCGAGGGCGTGCAGCATGATGGGCCAGTAAACGGCATGCGCGGGCACGAGGATGTCTTTGCCGATGATCTCGGCATCGGCGGGCCAGATTTTTTCAAACTGCGGCAGGCCTTCATTGCCCACTTCATCGGCCAGATAACCGGCGAAACTGATGTAGTTCGTCAACGCATCAAACCACACGTAGTTCACGAATTTCTCGTCAAAGGGCAGGGGGATGCCCCAGCTCAGGCGCTCGAGTGGGCGAGAGATGCAGAGGTCCTGCGCGGCGCCTTCGAGGGAATTGAGCACATCATTGGCGCGATGCGGCGGATAGATGAAATCGGGATTGCCACGGATGTAGTTTTTCAGCCACTCCACGTGATCGCTGAGGCGGAAGTACCAGTTCTCCTCCTGCAGTTCCACAACTTCGCCCCACTCCTCGCCGAAGCTGCCATCGGGGCCGCGTTCTTTGTCGGTGAGGAATTGCTCCTGACGCACGGAGTAAAATCCGGCGTAGCTCTTTTTGTAAAGCTGGCCGCAGTCGTGCAGCTTTTGCAGCATGGCCTGCACCACGCGCTTGTGCTTGATGTCCGTGGTGGCGGCCCAGCCGTCGTAGCGCACGTTCAGCTTGTCCCACAGCGCGGTGAAGTGCTGCGTGACGCCATCGACGAATTCCTGCGGTGACTGCCCGGCTTTGTCGGCGCTTTTTTGCACCTTCTGGCCGTGCTGATCCACGCCGGTGAGGAAGTACACCTCGCGACCATTGAGGCGCTGAAAGCGCGCCATGACATCGGCCAGCACCTTCTCGTAAGCGTGGCCGATGTGCGGCGGCGCATTGGTGTAGTCGATGGCGGTGGTGATGTAGTAGGGCTTCATGGTCAGGCTCAAGCCCTTCCATGCCTCCCTTCGAAGCTCAATTCAAGTGCGGCGTGAAATACGCTGGGAGCGCGGCGGATTGATGCCGGGAGCGAGGCACTCCGATGCCGCTCTGGTCAGCGTTCACGCAAACATACCTCCGCTCCAAACACCTTGGACGGCGGAATGGAGTGCATGGGTGTCCGCGGCAGCGCAAAGAATGCGGCATCGGAGTGCCGCGCTCCCAGGGGGCTCCGCTCAGCGGGGCTGCACGATGGAGGTGCTGGGCTGCAGCAAGGCCACCAGAATCAGCAGGGCGACCAGGCACATATAAATGGCAATGATGATGCCGTAGAACTTCCAAAAGCGCCGCTGCTCCGCGAGAGCCTTCGTGAGGTGCGTAAACGACTGCGATTCCGCAAGCCGGGAAATGTTTGAGGCGTAATTGCTCAGCTTCAGCGTGGGATAAACGATGAGCATGCCCGTGACGCCATAAAAGAATGCGGTGGCGACAAGGAAGCCCCATCCCAATGAGGAACCCATGTCGGACATTGTTTTCGCGATGACGGTATGGGTGGCGAGGATGATAAGAACGACCGCAATAAAGAAAATGCACACGAGCCACATCAGCACCGAGATGAATCGCACCCAGGGCTTGGTGCCATTGAGTTCCGCAATCACGGGATAAGGCACTCCGCCGGTGGTCGGTTTTTGGGGCATCGCCACACTGGCGGTGGGGGCGGCATAGGGATTGACGCCTTGGGGCTGCGGTGCCACGGGCTTCCGGATCGGAGCGCTGGCGGGTGAGACAATGGTGCGGGTCTGCGGGGGAGCAGCTGCGGGGGCAGTGCTGGCGGGTGCCGTGGCGGTTCCGGCGAGTTCTGGCAGAGCCACCCAGCCGTCCATGCCCTCGCGCCAGCCCCAGTCGGTCGCCTCAAAATAGCCGGACTTCAGGCCTTCCTGAATTTGTGAAGCGTCAAAGGAGCCGAGTTCTTCGCCGTCTCGGGTGATTAAATAGTCGCTCATAGGTGTCCGGCCTTTAATGCCTGTCCTGCCTGAGTGTCGAGGTTTTTTTGATCTCCTGGAGGGGCGGAAAATCGAAACCGTGTCGCAAAGAGACACCCGAACAAAAGCGCCAGTGCAGCGCACAGGTGAAGAAGCGTGAGAATGCCGTAGAACCTCCAAAAGCGACGCTGCTCTGCCAGTGCCGCGGCGAGATCCGCTGGAGACTGAGTCTGGGCCAGCCGGGCGATGTTTGCGGCGTAGTTGCTCATCTTCAGCGCGGGATAGAGGATGAGGAAGGTGAGAAGTGTGCTGCCGGCCGCCAGGAGTAGGGACCGAGCGTCTCTGCCAAGGTGCTGCAGGTGCAGGCCAGTCCACGGACCCTCTCCATTTACTGCCAGACCGAGGCTGGCCAGGATCATGAGCAGGCAGCCGATGGCCATGAGAGAGGAGATGAACCTCAGCCACGGCCATGTATGGGAAAGCTCCGAAAGCACGGCGGGCGTCACCATGGCACCTGCCGCCGCCCGGGCCTGGGCCATGGTGGCGGCGATGGGATTGAGGGCCAGAGGTTTGGCAGTCTCCGATTCTCCGATGGCAGGGGCTGAAGCGGGAGGCACCTGAACGGGTGCGGGCGACTGGACGGAATCCGGCGCCGGGGCGGAGCCGACGATTTCGGTCAGCACCTTCCAGCCGTCTGCTTCGCACCAGGCGAGATCTGACACACGGAAAAATCCTGTCTCGAGGCCCTTTTCTATCTGGGAGGTGGTGTAAGTGCCAAGTTCCTGGCCTTCGCGGGTGATCAAATAGGCGCTCATGAGCACCCGACTCCCAGCAGTGACCATGCCCAGATGCCGGGATGTTGAATGAATGTTGTGCCACGAGGCCCGTGGAAAAGGGGCGGTATTTCAGTCGCGATTGACCGGTTCACAAATAGATCAAATCGACGGCCCAAGTGGCAGACTGCATAGACTCGCGACGTGAGTCCGTGTTTCCATGAGCGCGCCGCAAAACGATGGCGCATGAAAGTCCTCGGCGCGGATTCATGGGCAGTGCGACAGACACTCCTTGTATATGGAGACGTCCTGATTTCAGGCTGCAACGAAAGTAAAGCGGCTTGGAACTCAGGCTGGGTGGTGACGGCCAGCCAGCCTGAGAGCGTGTGGGACAGACCGGAGGCACTCCTGATCCTTTGAGATCGTCAGGCAGCCAGTCGCTCACACGCCAGGACAAGCTCGAACTCGAACAGTTGACTGAGCCTGCCACAGGCCATGCCTGCGGTGGAAGCTCGCATCACAAGGAAGAAGTCGAACACTCAAACTCATCCTATCCATGAACACCCAATCTGCCTCAGCTTCAGAGGTTGTCCATATTGGCGTCGATATCTGCGCAGATTGGCTCGACATTCACGGCATTCCCCGCAAAAAGAAAGCCTTCAGGCTGGCTAACACCACCGCCGGCCACCGCAAGCTTGTCGCCATGCTGCCCTCTGGCGTACACGTCATCCTCGAGGCCACCGCGGCTACGAACAGGCCCTCTCGCTGGCCCTGCTGCGCGCAGGCAAGGCCGTAAGCAAGCTCAATCCCACCCGCGTGCGCCATTTCGCCAAGGTCAGCATGAAGCTGGCGAAGACCGACGCCATCGACGCCGCAGTGCTCGCCGCCTTCGGTGCTGCGCTCAAGCCGAAGCCCGACATCCTGCCTGCCGACTGGGAGCTCGAACTCTCCAGCCTGGTGGGCCGCCGCGAGTAGCTGGTCACCGCACGTGCCATCCAGAAGACCCAGCTGCTGCAGCTGACCTGTCCGCAGCTCATTGCCCAGGCCGAAACCCTGATCAAAGCTTGAGCAAGCAGATCGCAGAACTTCATCAAAAAGGTGCTGGACCATGAACACGCACGACAGAAGCCCCGGCGCCTCCAGCAGATGAAGTGCATCGCCGAGGTGGCCGAACTCGGCAGCCTCGACAACACACGCATCGCCTCCCTCGCAGGCCTCGCCCCACACCCCTATGATAGCGGCCCCCATGCGTGGCCAGCGCCACATCCAGGGCGGGCGCAAAAAGGTGCGCCGAGCGCTCTACATGGCCGTAGTGCGCAGCGTGAGCATCAATCCCATTCTCAGCACCTTTGACCGAGGCCTGCTCAAACGTGGCAAACCCTTTGCGTGCTCAACCGTTTGATCGCCGATCCTAACTTCCAACCTGCCAACTGACACGGTTGCTGTCTGTCGATCAGCGCTCACTCAGGGGGGCTCGTCCGCGAATGATCTGCCACAGCCGCCAAGCCAGACGCGGAGGGAAGGGCGTGGGTTCAGTATGTTTGCTGCACGCTGATCGACAGACAGGAGTGTCTGTCGTACCTCAAAACCGCCGGACTTTGAGAATGTCAGTACGCCTTGATTTTTACGATGCCCTCCCCGGTCCACCGTTGGCGGTGGCTGTGGGGTAGGGCGTCTGCGAAGCGTGGAACTAGCGCGGCATCGAAGTGCCGCGGTTCCTGCGCTACTTCGGCAGCATCGTCAGATACTGGTCGTTCATCTGCTTCACCTTGGTGCGCATGGGTTCCAGCTGGGGCTGGAGCTTGGCGAGTTCGGCGGTGGCTTCGGCGATGATTTTGTCCTTCTCGGGGATTTCCTTGGTGGCGGCGGCGATGGTGGCCTCGGCATCTGCTTTCTTCTTCCTGGCACCTTCGAAATCGCCGTTGGCTTTGGCTACTTCGGCCTTCTTGGCGTCGAGCACTTTCTGCTCGGCATCCAGCTTGCCGTGGGCGGCGGCGTAGGTTTGTTCGAGAGGAGGCAGTGCCGTTTTCGCGGCGGCGATGGCGGCGTTGATCGGAGCAATCTTGGCGGCGTAGTCTTTTTCAATGGCGGCGGGAGCGGCCTGCTTATCGGCGAGGGCTTTGCTCTGAGCTTCCATTTCCTTCTGGATGGCTTCGCGCTGGCCACGCAGGGGAGCAGCCTGTTTCTCGGCGGTGGCGAGTTCGCTCTTCGCCTGGGCGAGCTGCTGCTCGGCGGTCTTCACGGCAGCCAAGGCTTTGTTCACGCTCTGGGTGCTGGCAGCGCTGGCGGCCTTGGCGGCATCGCGGGCTTTGGACGCATCATTGCGGGCGTTTTTCTTGGCGGCGGCTTCGCCTTCGGCTGCCTTGACGGCATTGGCGATGTCAGCAGCGGCCTTTTCAGCGGCGGCGACTTTGGCCGTGAGTGCGGCGTCTCCCGCTTTGGCGGCGAGTTCCTTCTTGGCTGCGGCCACGGCATCGGCGGCGGGCTTGCCTTTGCCACGGGTGTCGTTCAGGGCCTTTTCAGCGGCGGTCTGAGCGGTCGTGGCAGCGGCCAGCGCGGCTTCCGCATCTTTCTCGGCCTTGGCCTTGGCGGTCTGATCTGCAGTGGCGTCTGCCTGGGCCTTTTTGGCGGCGGCCAGTGCGGCATCCTTTGGAGCGATGGCGTCCTGCTTGGCCTTCACGGCTTTCTCCGGGGCGTCGAGCTTGGCACTCACATCCGCGAGGCTCTTCTTCTTGCCTTCAATGACCTTGGCGATGTCCTCGGCGGCCTTCTTGGCAGCGGCGATGGCTTCGTCTTTCGCTTTCGCGGCGGCGGCGAGTTCGGCCTCCTTGGTGGTGATGATGGTCTTCTGCTCGTTCACCTTGGCGGCAGCAGCGGCATCGGCATCACGTGCGGGCTTGATGGCGGTTTCCAGTCCGGCCTGCTCGCCCTGCAGTTTTTTCAGCGTGGCTTCGAGACCTGGCTGCGCAGCAGTGGAAGCGGCGATGGCTTTCTTGGATTCTTCAATGCGCGCAGCTGCAGAAACCTTGGCGGCTTCGGCGTCTTTTTTGGCCTCAGTGAAATCGTTGAAGTCTTCTTCGAGCTTGGCGAGTTTTTCTTTCTCGGCCAGCACGCCCGTATTGAACTGGGCTGCCTTCAGAGCGGTGGGAACCTTTTGCAGGACGCCGATCTCATCGCTGGCGGATTTTGCGGCGTTCTGCGCTGCGGCGAGGGCGGTCTTGCCGGCGGCGGCGTTGCCTTCAGCACCTTTGATGCGATCCGGGCCTGCCTTCACGAGGGCGGGAAGCTTGGGCAGTTCGGCCTTCTTGGCGGCGATGCCGTCGGCGGTGGCCTTGATCTTGGCGTCCGTCTCGGTGATCAGCTTGTCGAGATCCGCAGGGGCAGCAGGTGCTGCACCAAGTTCGGCCTTGGCTTTGGCCAGAGCGGCGGTGAGCTGGTCGGCCTTGGCCTTGGCGGGAGCGATCTTCTGCTGCTCGGCCTTGGCGGCGGCGAGCTTGCCTTCACTGTCTTTGACCTTGGCGGTCAGCGCGGCGTCTCCGGCCTTGGCGGCGAGTTCTTTTTTAGCGGCTTCCAGTGCGGTGCTGGCATCTGCCACGGCTTTGTCTGCGGCGGGCAGCTTGGCGGCCTCTGCGGTGACGGGGGCAAGCTCCTTCTCCTGAGCGGCAATCTTCGCGGACTTTTCAGCGAAGGCCTTGATGGCAGCGGTGCGCGCGGCCTTGTCCTGATCGGCCTTGGTGCGTGCGGCTTTCAGAGTGGCGAGGGTCTTTTCATCGTTGGCGATCTCCCCGGGGAGATTCTTGCTGCGGGCCTCGGTGGCGGCGACTTCGGCGCGGACTTTGGCCAGCGCTTCATCGCGGGCTTTGGCATCGGCCTCGGCGGTTTTGATGGCGGCCTGCAGGGCGGGCAGCTTTGCTGTAAGCTCCGCGGTGCGCTGCTCGGTCTGCACGATGCGCTGGGCGATTTGCGAGGGATTGCTGGTGAGCTGTCCGATTTCTGCGAGCTGAGGTGCGGCAATGTTCCAGAGCTTAATCTCGCCGCGCCAGTTGGCGGAGATGGCGGACTTGGAATCAAAGAGCGCGACCACTTTGGTGACGAGATCTCCCTGGCTGGCGGCTTCGCCGAGCTTGTTGCCATTGATGTCCCAGACGCGCACGAGGCCGTCGTTGCCGGAGGAAATGATCTTGCCATCCGGAGTGAAGGAGACGGACTGCACACCGCCACCATGCGCGGCCCAGTTTTTCACTTGCTTGCCCTCGTTCATTTCCCAGGTGCTGATGGTGCCGTCCATGGAGCAGGAGGCGAGGATGTTGGAGTCAGCACGCCAGGCCACGTCCACGCAGGAGCCTTTGTGCTGGCCGAGGATGTAGAATTCACCGCCGTTGTCGGCTTCCCAGACATTGACATTGCCGTTGCGGTCGCTGGTGGCCAGCAGCACGCCATCGGGGCTGAAGGCTGTGCTCATCACCCACTCGGTGTGCTTGTTGATGACGTATTCCTCCTCGCCGTTGGCGGTGTTGTAGACCTTCACCTTTTTGGAGGGGCTGCCGATGACGATGAGTTTGTGGTCAGGACTGATGTCTGCGGACATGACCTGGTCAAATTCCTTGCCGACTGCGGTGATGCGCTTGCCGGTTTTGACATCCCACACCACGGCGTGGCCAAATTTGCCACCGCGGCCGCCGCCCATGACGAGCAGGGAGCCATTGCGGCTGAAGCGAAGACTGCGGGCGTATCCTTCGGTGTAGGGGAAAATGCCGACGAGCTGCTTCGTGTCGGTGTCATAGAGCAGGATCTGCTTGGGCGCAGCCAGTGCCATCAGCGAGGTCCAGGGGCTGGCGGCCATGGCGGTGATGGCCGTGGTGTGCTGGGTGACGATGACGGGTTCCAGCAGGACGTGCTCGGGCTTGGCGATGGGGCCTTCGGGCTTGCCACCGGTGACGGCCACGGACATGTCCACCTTCGGTTTGGAGGATTTTTTAGCGACGCTCGACTTGGTGTCCAGCACTCCGCCTTTGACCCACGCGGCGATGAGATCGAGATCCTTCGGGCCCAGAGGGGCGCCTTCCGGTGGCATGAAGGGCTCCTCTTTTTTGGCGCAGGTGCTCCAGATTCGGCTGCTGTCAGGGTTGCCGGGATCGACAATGGAGCCGCCGCCGCCGCCGGTCATGAGTGCACCGAAGCTGGTGAGGTCCAGGTCCCCTTTTTTCTTGTCCGGATTGTGGCAGGAGAAGCATTTGTTCTCCAGCAGCGGACGGATGTGGTCCTGGTACGTGATTTTCTCCCCAGAATCCTGGGCACGAAGGGACACAGCGGCGAGGGCCGCGCAAGTCAGCGAAAGGGTGGTTTTGGACAGCATAGGTAGGGACACCGGGAACTACGCTCCAAGGAGGCGTGGACTTTCGGCGGCAGTGAGGGACTGGACAAATCTTGTCATTGCCCGCCCGGATTTTGCCAATACGCGTCATCCCGCCAGTGGGCGCAGAGGTTTCTCTGCTGGAGAAAGTTGCGGATGACGATGGTCAGCATCGTGACTGCCATGACGATGAGGGCCCATATGGAGACAAGCTCCAAAGGTGTGAGATGCCCGCTGGCATCGACGGGGCTGGAATCCTTCGTTGCGATGAGGTTCAGGGGGACGTGAATGAGAATCAGCGTCTCCATGACGATCAGCAGGGGGCCAAAAGGGACGTGGACATTGATGACATCCCGGCGTTTGCGGCTGTAATGCCGCAGGTCCCGGAGGCAGAGCAGCGGCATGAACAGGCTGGCGATCGGTACGAACCACCAGAGTCCTGACGCATTGCTCCGGCGGATCATGTCTCCTCCGTAAACACGCTTCAGGGAGGCAAAGGCACAGCCCTGCCACACGGCGACGGCGATGGCGCTGAAGAGCGTTGAGAAAAGGGCGGACTGATAGCCCACCGCCACTGAGAAAAACTGAAGGGATTTTGGCAGCCATTTTTGCTCATTTGCCGCATCCAGCGCCTCGGGAAGCCGCATCAGAACCAGCGACCAGCTGAAGATCTCAAAAAGCAGTGCAGCGCTGCAGAGGAACATGCCGAACCA
Source organism: Prosthecobacter sp. (assembly GCF_044226605.1). GTDB lineage: Bacteria > Verrucomicrobiota > Verrucomicrobiia > Verrucomicrobiales > Verrucomicrobiaceae > Prosthecobacter. Next base: position 9,010 of record NZ_JBGAGS010000017.1, read on the forward strand.
AAGGGCGGGGTGCAGGCTGGGCTCCGGCTGCACATTCAAGTCAGCCTGCGGTGGTGCATAAACTGCGGCTGCCGCAGGCTGGGTCTCATCAAAGGGCTGGGCATTCGTGTACGGCACCGCAGCCTCAGTTGACGGCGCGTCTGGCAGGGCTGGCATGCCTGCCATGACTCCGCCCAGAGCGATCCATTCTGCCTCCCCAGCCTTCCTCACCCGGGTGTCGTCCTGCAAACGCCCGCGTTTGTGAAGGCCGTGCAGCACAACACTGCTGATAGGGCCAAAGGTGGTCTCGCCGCGCTGATAATACCATTCATCCATGGAAGCCCGGAGCTAGGCGCTGATGCCGGACAAAAGCAAGGACCAGACTTGGAGAGCGGGCTGTCCGCCTCGCTCTCCGGGGTCGCACGTGGCCGGGGTTTACTTGCCCAGCTTGTAGATCGCTCCGTTCCAGTCGAGTACCAGCATTTCGCCGGCGGCGTTGGCGCAGAAGGCGGTGGGCTTGACCAGGATGGTGGGCTTCTTTTTGGGATCAGCGGCGGGAGTCTGCGGGCTGGTGTAGAGCAGGTCATTGCTCAGCTCCTTGCCGCTGTCGTCCGTCTTGAGTGCCCAGACTTTGCCGAGGATGAAGTCACCATAGACGTACTTGCCCTGGAGCTCGGGCAGGGCCTTGCCGGTGTAAACGATGCCGCCCGTGATGCTGAGGCCGTCGGCATGACTATAGGCGTGGACGGGCTCGATGAGCTTAAGGTCGGCAGGGGGCGTGTCGGTGTTAAGCGGGAAGGCGGCGGGGCCTTCGCGGTATTGCCAGCCGTAGTTGCCGCCGTTGGTGATCCAGTTGATCTCCTCCCAGATGTCCTGACCCACATCGGCGCACCAGAGGTGGCCCTTGGCATCAAAGCTCAGGCCCCAGGGGTTGCGGATGCCGTTGGCGTAGATTTGAGGCAGGGCGTTCACGCCGCTGGCATAGGGGTTGTCGGCGGGAATGCCGTAGGCCTTGGCGTAGTCGCGGTTGTCCACGTCGATGCGGAGGATCTTGCCGTAGAGCGTGGCATTGAGCTGGGACATCTTGAGCTCGCCGTTGCGCTTCGAGTTGTCTCCCACGCCGATGTAGAGGAAGCCGTCGGGGCCAAAGAGGATGTTGCCGCCGTGGTGGTTCCAGTTCACCAGCGGGATCTCCAGCAGGCTGCGCTCGGTGCTTTCGTCCGCCTTGTCGCCCTTCGCTTTCATCTCGGTGATGACGAGGCGCTTGGGCTTCTGCATCGTGTAGCAGAGGTAGAAGAGGCCGTTGTCCTTGAACTTGGGGTGGAAGGCCAGGCCATTGAGCCCTTCTTCAAAGAGGCCGTCCTTGGCCTCCATGCCACGCGGGGAGAGATCGAGGAAAGTCTTCGCCTCGCCGCCTGCCTCGTCCTTGGGCAGGATGAGGATCTGCCCGCGCTGCAACGCCAGAAACTCACGTCCGCTGCCATCCTCCGGAATCACCACCGCGATGGGGCGCTCGGTTTTGAGCTTTTCATAAACACGGGTCAGCTTGTGGGTATCGGCAGCGAGAGCCGCCGAAGAGAGCAGGGCGAGGCAGAGGAGGGAGCGCATAAGATAGGAACGAGATAGTCAGTCTATGCGGGGCGAGTCTTGCAGGGCAATGATGATTTTTTGCGATGGGGCAGGGAGGAGGGTTGCCATTTCAAAGCCCGCTGGATAGGCTGCCGCCATGAGTCCGGCTGTCCTTCGTCTGCAAAGAAACATGCTGCTGATCATCGCCAGCCTCGGCATGGCCTCCTGCACCTCCGCTCCAGCGCCCGCTCCTCCCGCGAAGCCGGACAAACCGGCGCAAAAGAAAGATTACTCAGCTTTGCGCATCGGCGGCAGGCAGGAGCTGAAACTGCCCGGCATCGGCGTCATTCATGCGGACAAGCGTGAGGAAATCGCAGGTAGTGAAGTGTTGTTTACGGGGCGTGTGTTTCTTGAGATACCGCCTTCGGGAGATGCTGGCATCTCGGGGAAAACACACTATGCCTACGCCGAAAAAGCCCGCTGGAGAGGGACCATGGGCATGCTCTTTCTGGAAGGATGGTCGATCATCGAATTTGATCGTAGGGTGACCGAAAACGCTGCCGGCAGCCGGGTGATGTTCGAAAAGAACGGAAAGATCACGACAGTGGGGAATCATGAGACCTCTTTCTATTGAGGCGGCCCAATCTTTCGACCTACGACTCGACTGCCCGCCAGCCGGCACCTCACCGCGCTCGATGTGAGTGCCACCCGGTCATTGACCGCCCGCGGTTTGCTTCTATCCTGCGCGTCCTAAATTATTCCATGAGCAACGCAACAGCCATCACCCCCACACGTGCCCAAGATTTTCCTGAATGGTACCAGCAGGTCGTTCGTGCCGCCGACATGGCGGAGAACTCCGAGGTGCGCGGCTGCATGGTCATCAAGCCCTGGGGCTACGGCCTGTGGGAGAGCATTCAGCGCCAGCTCGACGCGAAGTTCAAGGCCACCGGCCATGTGAACGCGTATTTCCCGCTCCTCATTCCCCTGAGCTATCTGGAAAAAGAAGCGCAGCATGCCGAGGGCTTTGCCACGGAGTGTGCGGTCGTCACGCATCATCGCCTGGAGGCGCAGAAGCAGCCCGACGGCACGACGAAGATGATCCCCACAGGCGAGCTGGCCGAACCCTTCGTCATCCGCCCGACTTCGGAAACCATTATCGGTGCCGCCTTTGCCCGCTGGGTGGAGAGCTATCGCGATCTGCCGCTGCTCATCAACCAGTGGTGCAACGTCATGCGCTGGGAGATGCGTCCGCGCCTTTTCCTCCGCACCGCCGAGTTCCTCTGGCAGGAAGGCCACACCGCGCACGAAACGGCGGAGGAAGCGATCGAGGAAACTCGCACCATGCACAAGGTGTATGAGGATTTCATGCGCAACCACCTCGCCATTCCGGTGATCCCTGGCGAGAAAACCGAGCGCGAGCGCTTCCCCGGCGCGGTGCAGACCTTCACCGTCGAAGCCATGGTGCAGGACAAGAAGGCCATCCAGGCCGGCACCTCCCACTACCTGGGGCAGAATTTCTCCAAGGCCGCGAACATTCAGTTCCTTGGCCGCGACAACACCCGCCAGCTGGCCTATACTACGAGCTGGGGCGTCAGCACGCGTATGATCGGCACGCTGATCATGGCGCATGGCGACGACGATGGCGTGATCATCCCTCCCCGCGTGGCCCCCACGCAGATCGTCATTTTGCCCGTCACGCCGAAACCCGACACCCGTCAGGAAGTCATCGACGCCTGCGAGGCGCTGGCCCAGACGCTGCGCACGCAGTCGTTCGCCGGCGAGCCGCTGCGCGTGCATGTGGACAAACGCGACCTGCAGGGTGGCGCGAAGAACTGGGAGTGGATCAAGAAGGGCGTGCCGATGCGCCTCGAAATGGGACCGCGCGACATCACCAGCCGCAGCGTGGCCGTGTGCCGCCGCGATCAGGGACCCAAGGCCAAGGAATTTGTGCCGAAGGAAGACTTCATTCAGTCCGTCACCGAGCGCCTGCAGGAGATCCAGGACGCCCTGCTGGCCCGCGCCACCGCACTGCGCGATGCCAACATGAAGAAGCTGGAAACTCTGGAGGAGTTCAAAGCCTTCTTCGACGAGAAATCCGAAGGCGGCTTTGCTCTCATGCACTGGGCCGGGAGTAGCGCCGAGGAAGAGACCCTCAGCAAGGACATGAAGGTCACCATCCGCTGCATCCCGCACGGCGATCAGTTTGCCGAAGAAGGAAAATGCTTCCTGACTGGCAAGCCGAGCGCAAGACGCGTGGTGTTTGCGCGGAGTTATTGAGAAGGCCGCGGGCTGACCAAAAGCGCGACAGCGTCGTGGAGTGCGGTGGCAGAGATGCAAGGCGCAAGCCTGCATCGACGGCACCGCTTTCGTCAGCCGGACAAACGTTTGTCGAACTGTGCGCATTCTTCACAGCCTCGAAAGCGGTGTGGCGCTTCGCTTCCCACCGCACTCCAAGACGCAAAGCGCACGCGAATGCTTTGTGCGCCCCCTCCTCAGCGCAGAATCTCACCCTTCGTCACATCTCCTGGCACGTCCAGGAGCATGATCTGATTGATGGTTTTGAACTGCTTGTGGTCGGCGACGTCCCAGACGATCTTTTTGTCGCGGGTGACTTCGATGACCTGGGCCTGCTCGCCGATGTGGCCGTGGCCGAGGTAGACGCAGAAGACGGTGTTGCCATTGGGCAGGCGCTGGCAGCCGGCCATGAGGCGCAGGGTGTTGCCGGGGAGGTCGTTTTCTTTGAGCTGCCACACGATGTTCTCCTTGGCATCGAGCTCGCGCACTTCGTGCCCGTCGCCGCAGGTGATGAGCAGGTGGGCATCGGGAAGAGGCACGACTTCATGCGGATCGCCGGGGACTTTGATCTGGCGCAGCACTTTGCCCTCGCCATCCAGTTCGACGATCTTGCCCTCGCCTTTGAAGGCGACGAGATAATGGCCATTGGCGAGCTTGCGCGTGCCGCGGAATTGATTGTGCAGCTTGATCTCCGGCGCGGCGGTCAGTTTGATCTCCTTGGCGATTTTGCCTGCGCGATCCACCTCGATGATGCGGCTCGTTCCGCATTCCACGATCATCACCTTGCCATCCGGCAGTGGCTGGCAGGCGTGCACCTCCACTTTTACATCCGTGGGGGCCTTGTACTCCCAGACGATCTTCTTGTCAGGCGTCACCTCAAGGGCGCCGCTGACAAAGCAGAAGAGGTAGTTTCCATTTGGCAGCTTCCAGCAGTCCTGCGGGCTTTTGCAGTCCCACTGCCACTCGATTTTGCCCTCGGCAGAAACCACGCACACCTTGCCGCCGCCGTAGTCGCAGCAAAGAAAGGGATGAGCTGCGTGCGCGGTGGTGATGAGAGCGAAGAGGGCGGCTAGGAGGCGAAGCATGGCGGGTGGTCGGTTGGAACAGTGCCGACATCAACGCATGCAGAGACGCTTTTGCATCAAATCACAGCGCCGGGGGCTTCAAAAAACTCAGCGTATGAAATAGCTCAGGTTTTCCAGTTCCACCGCCAGATCCACGCTGTTCACCACGACGTGCTCCGGTACGTCGAGCACCGTGGGGGAGAAATTTAGGATGGCCTGGATGCCGTGCTGCACCAGTTCATTGACCACGGACTGCGCTCCATTGGCGGGCACGGTGAGGATGGCCATTTTAACATTCTGGCGGCTGATGAATTCCGCCATGGCCGTCATGGGCAGGATGGGCACGTTCACCTGGGGCAGTTTGCGGGGGGAAAGGTCAAAGGCTGCGGCCACTTCGAAGCCCTCCTTGCGGAAGCCTCCGTAGCGCAGGAGCGCTGAACCGAGGTTTCCGACGCCGACAAGGATCACAGGCTGCAGTTTGTTCTGCCCCAGCACATCGCCGATGGTGCCGCTCAGCGCGTCCACATTGTAGCCCAGGCCCCGGGTGCCGAGTTGCCCAAAATAGGCCAAATCTTTGCGCAATTGCGTGGACTTAACCCCGGCCGCCTTGGCCAGGGCCGCCGAAGAAACGGTGTCCACCTGGTTTTCACGCAGGCGCTGGAGGCAGCGCTGGTAGATGGACAGGCGATAGATGGACTTGCGGGGAATGTCTATTTTGGCGGGCATTGGCTGGAACAATGTGAAAATTCACCCGAAAGCAGTGGATGTCAAACGAGCTAGGGTAACAGCCTATCAACGTTGTGGCCCTGCCTGAGGATCCGGGGTCTTCCGGACGGTGGGTGCGTCCGGGATGCGCTGCGCCGCCGGAATGTGCAGGTTCTGCTCCAGCATCTTTAAGAATTCGATGAGTCCCGGGGTGGCCTTTTTCTCGTCGTAGAGCTTTTTCAAGATGGAGTAACCCTTCTGCCAGGAGGCCGGATCGTTGGATTGCGCATAGGCATAGCCGGCGAAGCGCTCGGTGTAATTGAGGCCGCCATGCTGGAACGAATTCCAGTAGGCATCTCCGGAAGCTTTGAAGTCCTTGCTGCGGTTCCAGTGGGTGTCTCCGAGCTTTTGCCACAGGCGGGCATTGTCCGGCAGGACTGTGAGGCCCTCGTTCAGAATGGCGATGCCACGCTTCACATAGTCACTGTAAAGCTGGCCGCGCAGGGCGGGTTTCAGCTCCTGATTGTACAGATAATATGAGGCCGCATTGTAGGCCATGTGCCAGGAGGCCTCGTCCCAGTAGCGCGGATTGCGCGGCTGCAGGCGGGTCACCAGCCGGTAGTAGCTGTCCACCTGTGCCCAGTTCACGTTCGTGAATTCCACATGGGCACGCAGCTGAAAGATACTGGCGGCCAGCCCGCGCAATCCGCCGAGCACCGCGGCCAGTCCCATCTGTCCCATGTTTTCTCCGACTCCCATGTGGAGAGGCTCATCCACGAGCTTCATGGCCCGCAGATGCTGCGTCGTTCCCTGCTCGATGGGCAGCTTCACCAGGCCAAAGACCAGCAGGACGGCGGCGGCTTGAAGTTTGCGTTTCATAGCTCCTTCTCCGCAAAGACCAGGTGGGTGACGAACAGATAAACCGTGATGTACATCGCGGCGATGCCAGACATCTCATACACGGCTGCCAGCGGCACGATCTCGCCATTCACCACGCTGTCCACGATATCAAACTGGGCGAGGTCAGGAGCAATGGTGGCCAGTGCCAGGGAGGCGACGCGCTTGGCGGTGGAGCCCAGGTGCGGCTGAAAAAAGAACTCGCGAATCAGCGACTGACCGTGGCCGATGATGGTCATGCAAAAGGAGATCACGATGGTGAAGAGCGTCGAACTCGAAATGCATGAAATCAGCAGCGTCAGGGTGGTGACCACGGCCGCCTTCAGGAAGATCGCGAAGACCGCCCAGTGCAAGTTCAAGGTGAGGCCCTGCCTGGCCACGATGGCCTTCAGCTGCGCCACAGCTTCAGGAGTCGCCTGTTTGTCGGCCTCCAGGTGGGCGATGGCAGCGTCAAAGAGCAGGTGCTGCTGCATCCACAGAATGAGGCTGAGCATGGCATCCATGATGAGCAGACCCGAGGCGATGAGCAGCAGCACGCCGAAGAGCTTGCCCAGCAGGTAGTCAAACCGCGGCACTGGCTTGGACAGGATGGTGTAGAGCGTGCGGTCCTCGATGTCCTTGGGCAGCAGGAGCGCGGTGGCGACGATGCCGAACACGATGCTGAACAACTGCAGCGAGCCGAGCGACCACGTTTTGAGCTGGCTGAGCTGCTGCTCGGGATTGAAAGCGGAGAAGCCAAAGCTGACGCCCACCAGGAGGATGCAGAACAGCACCAGGAAGGGCAGGATCTTCATGCGCATGAGCTGCGTCATGGTGGCAAGCGCCATGGTCCACACGCGCCAGGGCGAGAAGCTCACACGGGCCGTGGTGACAGCGACTGGACTGGGGGAGGCGGTGCTCATGATTTTTTCGCTTCGTTCGTGGCTTCGAGAAACAGGCGCTCCAGCGTGGTGCGCGGATTGCCGCTGCGCAGCAGCCGTGTGTCGCCGCCTTCCGCTTTGATCAGGGCCTCGATTTTTCCCAGCAGGGCAGGGGAGGCATTCTCCAGCACCATCTCAGTCTGGTTCTCCACCGAAATCAGATCCTGCAGCCGGCCTTCGCGCACCATGCGCCCATGCGCCATGATGCCCACGCGGTCGCACACCTCCTGCATCTGCTCCAGCAGATGAGAGGTGACCAGCACGGTGATACCGCGCTTACGGAATCCGATGATGAGATCCCGGATGGTGCGGGAGCCGGAAGGGTCCACGCCCGCGGTGGGCTCATCCAGCACGAGCAGCTTGGGCTCATGGATGAGAGCCTGCGCCAGGCCAAGGCGCTGCAGCATGCCTTTGGAGTAGCCGCCCACACGCCGCGTGGCCGCATCTTCCAGGCCGGTGAGCGCCAGCATTTCATTGGCGCGCGACTTCAGCTGGGCACCGCTCATGCCGCAGAGCCTGCCGTAGAAGTGCAGAGTCTCGCGTCCGTTCAGGTGCTTGTAGAAATACGGGTTCTCTGGCAGAAAGCCCACGCTGTGGCGGCTGGCCACCTCCGTGCTCGGGATGCCGAAGATGCTTGTGCTGCCTTCAGTGGGTTTCAGCAGGCCCAGGATGGCCTTCATCGTCGTCGATTTGCCGGAGCCATTGGGGCCGATGAGGCCGTACACCTCGCCAGCCTCCACCGTAAGCGACACATCATGCACGGCACGGAAGGCACCTTTGCCGATGTGGCCTTTGAAAATCTTGGTCAGGTGATTGACTGAAACAGCGGGCGTGGCGCTCATGTTGGTGGGGGCAGGATTAATCACGCAGAATGCTGAACCCGCGCAAGCTCGGGTCTGCGGCGATGGCATTAACCTCGCGCCCTTTGATGTGGGAGCCCAGGCTGCTCTGCTGAATGTCTTCCAGAAAAGCCTCCAGCTCATCGGCTTCAAAAGCCTGTGCGACCATTTCCACGCGGCCATCGGGCAGGTTTTTGACCCAGCCGGTCACATCAAAACCGGAGGCAATGCGTTTGGTGCTGTAACGAAAACCGACACCCTGAACGCGGCCGGTGTAGAAAACATTTTTGGCGGTCATCATTTGATCAGAAGTTTCAAGGCGGTCCTGGCGTCTTCGCTGGCCGCCTCGATCAGCAGCACTCCGGCTTCATCGCGATTACGCAGCAGGCTCACGAAACGGCCCTGCGCGGTGAATTCATTTTCGCCCTTGGTTTCGTAGCGCTGCTTCAGGCAGTTGAGCATCGCTGTGTAAAACGCATCGGCGGAGGCTTTGTCCATGAACAGGGTCTGCCATGCGGCGTGGTCGCGCTTGGCACCGCCATCCGCCGTCCAGGCCAGCAGGCGGTCTGCCATCAGTCCGCGCGCACCCAGAGCTGCGTGTTCATCGTCGTTGTAGGTGCGCAGTGCTGTGACGCAGGCGAACTTTCCCAGCTGGTCATCGAGGTAAGGTGCCACGCCTTTGAGCTTCACGTCATCCAGCTGCACCGCCACAGGAGCGGCGTGCTCGGGATCAAGATACACTTCAGGCTCGATCACCTCCGCAGTGCTGAGGGGCGGGCGGCTGTAGGCGGCATTGAGCTGGGCAAAGCTGCCCGCGCTGTGCAGGGTCTGGGCAAAGTCAAAGCCACGGCTGAACGGAAACAAATAGAGCTCGCGGAGAAAGGCTGGCATGGGCACCTGGTTTAAAGGGTGGTCGGGGTCTTCGGGCGGAAGGTCGTCCTTCGCCTCCGAAGTGGGATTTTGCATCGAATGCAAAAAGCGTGTGAGCGCGGCGTCGCCCGTGATCAGGGAATCGCGCGCCAGTCGCGCGTCAGTCTTGAGCGGTCCGTGCTGGGGCTGAAACAAAATGCCGCCGTACTCGCGCAGCAATTGTCCGAAGGCGATGCCCAGAGGTTCATTGGAGGTGATCGAAGGAGCGGAGGCTGTCGCGGGCTCGATGGTGAACATGGTTTCGGACGTTTCATCATACCAGCCGCCCAGCTGACGTGCCAGCATGGCGGCACGCATGGGTAGCGGATCGATCGCCTCGGGAATCCAGCCGAGCGCGGCGAGCCCGCGTGCTAGCTTTTTAGCTTCATCCTTTGGCTGCTGACGTTTCAGCCAGGCCAGAATGACGAGCTCCACCTCCATCTGGCTCACCTCCGTGGTCACCAGCGGCAGCGCATGCAGCTTGCGCATTTTCATCATTTCGAGGCCCATGCCGACGAAGTCCGGTGGGACGTCATCATCATTCAGGTCCATCTTCGGGACATTCTTCATGCCCAGCGTGCCGAGCTTTTGAATCATCTGCGCGTTCTCATCCTTCAGCACGTCATTCTGCCCCTGAAGATATTCGATCTGCCCTTCGAGCAGCACGATCTGCTTTTTCAGATCTTCCACGAGTTTGTCCGAAGCCGCATTTGGAACGCCGCCTGCCTTTGCAGGGGCTGCGGGCGGTGGGTTAGACGGTGCTGCGGCAGCCGGCGGCTTGGCGGGTTTCGCTTCCGGCAGCAAAAATGCAGCCGCACCTCCGAGCGCGAGGAGGATGAACAGCAGGACGGCCGGATTGAGTTTCATCGTGAAACCATGCAGCGGGAAAGCGGTGCGGGCAATACGGCGCGCAGTTTTTCCGCGTACTTTTCCGCTTGGCGATGTCCTGATCCAATTCAACATACAAGGCAACGGGCGGAGCGCCCGCACCCACCCATGTTTCGCTGGCGATTCGGCAATCACGACCTCGATCTCACCCATCGCGGTCTCATCATGGGCATTGTCAACGTGACGCCGGACAGCTTTTCAGATGGCGGCCGGTTCAATGATCCGGGCCGCGCCGTGGAGCACGCCTTCACTCTGCTGGCGGAAGGCGCGGACATTCTCGACATTGGCGGAGAGTCCACACGCCCCGGTGCCGAGCCAGTGGAGGAGGCCGAGGAACTGCGCCGCGTGCTGCCGGTGATCCGTGCCGTGCGCTCGCAGACGAAGGCGCTTATTTCCATCGACACCATGAAAGCCGCCGTGGCCCGCGCCGCGCTGGATGCCGGAGCGGACATCATCAACGACGTCACAGGCCTGCGAGGCGATGCCGCCATGCCACGTGTAGCGGCTGATTCCAAGGCGGGCCTCGTCGTCATGCACATGACAGGCACGCCGCAGACCATGCAGAACCGCCCGCAGTACGACGATGTCGTGGCGGCGGTGGGGGACTACTTTACGAACCGTCTGAGCGTGCTGCAAAACGAAGGCGTCGATCCCGAGCGCATCGTGCTGGATCCCGGCTTCGGCTTTGGCAAGACCTTGGAGCACAATCTCACGCTGATGCGCGAGCTGCCGCGTCTTTCCACGCAGCGCCCGCTGCTTGTGGGCATCTCGCGCAAATCGACCATCGCCCGCATCGTGCATTCCGATGCCATGGAAGACCGCTTCTGGCCCACCGTTGCGCTGAGCGCCTATGCCCGTGAGCACGGGGCGCGCATCGTGCGCGTGCATGACGTGAAGCCGAACCGTGAGGCTTTGCGAATGATGGAGGCGATTTTGGAGCCGGCTCGGTAATACAAGGCGTAGCCATGAACGACGAACCAGACAACTCCCGCCCGAGTTCCAGTTCGTCGGCCATTTTGGCTCTCGTGGTGGCGCTGCCGCTCCTCTATGTGCTTAGCATCGGCCCCGCAGCCTACCTTATGAGTAAATTCCGCGCCGGACAAGGAGTCGAGGACGCGGCCTCTGCGGTCTATGCTCCGATTCTTTGGTTGCATGAGCATACTCCTATGAAGCAACCCATTGAAAGCTACATTGATTGGTGGGAAAGGCTGGCCAGAAGGAGGTGAGGGATGCTGGCGCGTAAGCTTGCCTTGGTCCGGCGAGCCGTGATCAAACTCCAAACAACGGCACGCCCAGCTTCTGCGCAATGCGCCTGGGCCTCCGCATCGCTTCGGCCATGCGCTGCGCTTCATCCGTGCCGCGCAGGTCTTTGCAGTCGGGGTGGGCTTCAGCGGATTCGATGAGGCCAAGCTGATGCAGCACATGGGCGGTGCTGTGCTTGTAGGGGGATGCGCTCATGCGGTCATCCAGGCGGAAGACGAGGTCCTCGAAGGATTGGAAGGCCTCGAAGAGCTTGTACACACGTGTGTCGAAGCGGCCAGTGCCGGTCTTGAATTTTTTGTCGGCCACGCTGTCCAGCAGCCACATGTCACGTGCGGCGCAGATGAGCGGGCAGGCGCTGACGCCGGCACCGATGAGCAGCGGCAGGCCGAGCTTGATGGCGGTGGCGATGCCGTAGTCGTCGCCACTGTGCGGGGAGAATGGCAGGTTCAGCCCTTTGCACATGGCGGCCCAGTAGTGGAAATGCGGTTCGTCCAGCGTGCTGACCTTGCCTCCCACATAAGCCGGATGCAGCGCGATCTCGTGGAACAACCACGGATCAAACGGCGTGGCCCAAGGCACAAAGGAAGGCTCCAGCGCATGCGCGATTCCGGGGCGTATGAGGTGCTCGGCGATCTGGAAGTAAGCATCTCGGCGAGGCTCGTTTTCCAGCGTGTTGAGCAGCTTGCTGGTCATGATCATCATCTCGCAGTTGTCATGCTCCTGCGCGATGTCCAGCAGGGGCCAGTAGCGCTCGGCTTTGAAGGCGGTGTCGTTTTCAGCACCGCGTGCAGTAACTCCCGCGATGAATTTTTGCTTTGGAAACTCTGCCCGGAAGCGGTTCAGCACCTCGGCGTACAAGTCATTGCTGAGGTCGAAGATATAGCCGGTGTCTGCATTCAGCACGAAGACCATCTCCACGCCGTAGTGCTCACCGCACTGCTGCATCCAGCGTACGCTTTTGGTGAAGCCATCCCAGTCGGGCTTCCTGTCTTTAAACGGCAGCAGCGTGGCCACGCAAAGCCGGGCCTTCGTGGTGTGATCAATGAGCTCCTCCTCGCTCGTATAGGCCCAGACCGTCTCATTCCAGGCGGTGGAAGGCTGGAGGTCGGCGGGGTTGGAAATGAGGGCGCGTGGGTCTGCCATGCGCTCAGTAGAGCACGCCCCGAACTGGCGGCCAAGATGAATTGCGAATGCTGGAGATTGGAAAATCTGATTCAACGAATGATCTTCAGCTGGCCTGCTTTTCCCTCCGGCCAGTGCGCACCTTCCTTCACCCATTTCGCGAGGATCACGTATTCATCCTTTGTCAGACGCTCGCCCACTGCCGGCATGACGCTGACTTTTTGATGCACCGTCTTCACATTGGCCAACAGCAGGCTCGTCTCCGGATGGCCGGGTGCGATGACAGTCCCGAGGGCTTTGGTGCGCAGGGCCTCCCGGCGGTTTTCCAGGCTGATGTGGCCGGGCAGGGCCTTGCGGTTGTGGCACATTACGCATTTGGCCTCCAGCACCGGCTTCACATGGGCGGAGAAATCGACCGGCCCGGATCTGGCAGCGTGAATGGCTGCCGGGCTGAGGACGTTTTCTCCCATGGGCTTGGTTTCCGATTCGGGCGGTGTGGCGCAGGAGGCCAGAACCAAAGCGCAGAAAAAAGAGTGCCAGTAGCGGTGCATGGTGGAAACAGAACTCGGGATGGCATGCATGCAACGGGAAGAAGTGCTCATTTTTTGAAGGCCTTCTCCGCCTTGACGCCCTTGCCTTCGTTTTTGAGCTTCTCGGACCATGCGGCGCGGTTGTCTGAATTATTCAGGTCCAGTTTGCCGCGAACATTGAGAAGGTAGGCGTCCTTGCCCTCGGGCTTGGGGGCCATCCGCCGGGCCATCTCCCGGTTGGCCATGCCTGAAACGGTGGGCGGTGCCGGTGCTGAAGGCTGCGGACTCTGCCCGGACGCTTGCACAGGCATGAGATTGCCGCTGCTGCGATGGACGGCATAGCGGGAGTCTCCGAGCTTCACCACGACGACCGCCTGCCCATGGATGCCTGCGGCACTGAAGGAGCCGCGCGGATCAGTACGGCCTTTCTGCGGCTGTGCAATGCCGCTGGTGTCGTAAGCGGCGATGTCGGCGTCCGCCACGTAGGTGCCGCGCACGGTGTCGCGCACCTGCACACGCATGCCCCCGTTTTCAGCGTCCTCATGCGCCTCCGTTTCCAGCGTGGTGAGCAGCACCAGGCCGCTGGTCATTTGTGAGTCGCCGCGGCAGATGACGAGGTAGGCGCCCTCGTCCTTCAGCGGCAGTTCGATGCTGCGCCTGCTCCACGTGTAATCCATGCCGTCTCCCAAGGGCACCTTCATCTCCGCCTGCGGGGTGATGCCAGAAAGGTTCACACTGCCGACGCTGCTCAGGTCTTTCTGCCGCTCCTGCAGCTTCATCAAATCCACGCGGTAGATGAGCAGCGCGGCCTCCTTCACATTGCGGTGCTCCAGTTCAAGCTTCACCGGCTGGCCGGGCTTCACACGGGTGGCAAAGGGCAGCTTGACGGCCTTCTCCTGCAGCATGGTGATGGACTCGCGCGCATCTTCAAACTCGTCCTTCACCTTTTCATACCAGCGCACCGCGTCGGCAAACTTGCCCTGCGCATGATGGATTTGCGCGGTGATGTAGCGCGCATTGGGCGCATCATCGCTGCTCCCGGCGGCTACGGGTGCAGCGGCGGCGAGTGCTTCGGGAAACTGATACTGCCAGAAGCGCCCCAGCGCCGTCATGTAGTGGAAGTTGTTCAGGAAGGAGCTCTTGGTGAAAGTCGTCGCAGCATTTCCCGCCGTTTGCACCACGCTGGCATAGTCTTTGAGGTCAAAGAAGACATTCGCGAGGCTGAATGCCGCATCATCCGCCAGGTCGTTCTTCGAATGGAGGGTCAGCACCCGCCGCAGGAGATCGCGGCTGCGCTCCAGCAGCTGCGTCTTCGTCCATTTCGCGGCGCCAGGACGCAGGAGGACGGATGACGGATCGGCGGCCAGCTCCTGAAAGCGCTGGCCCAGGCTGAAGAAGGCCAGCAGGCTGTCTGCGCCATCGGGGTATTCCATCCACAGCTGGATCTGATGCTCTGCGCTGCCGGGAAAATCTCCCGCTGTTTCCATGGCGGCGCTGACTCCCGCATCACTCACAAAGCTGCTTTCCATCGTGGCGCGATAGACCAGCCATGCGCGCTCAAATTCACCGATCTGGCGGTAGGCGGCAGCGACTTTCAGAATCTTGTCAAAGGGGATGACGATGTCGGGATGCCGCTCGCTCAAGGCTTCGAAAAGCTCCACGACCTGCTTTGCGTCCATGCCTTCACGTGAGGTGTGAATCCACAGCAGCATGCGCGCGATGTCTCGTTCGTGGTATTTCATGGCCTCGGTGTCGTTGCGCAGAAGTTCGAGGTGGGTGCGGGCTTCTTCGAGCGCGTTTTCATTGAACAGCAGCTGTGCGAGTTCCAGCCGCTCAAAGCCGTTCATCACATACGGATCGGTGGAGGGCTGGCCCGGGGCGAGAATCGTCAGTTTCCCATCGGGCCCGGCATTGAAGAGGTCATGGCGGCAGGCATCGCACACACGGGTATGGGGGATGTGATAGGTGCCAGGGTGAAGCGCCATCAGATCGTACGTGATGGTGGTGTCAGCCTTGAACGTATCCGGTATGAACCACAGGCGCAGCATGCCCGGCAGCTGCTCCACGCGGACAGCCTCGGCGCTGAGCGAAGAGGGCACAAACAGGCAGCCTGCGGGCAGCGGCTCGTCGATGATGACGTACCCGGCCTGCGGCTTCTTTGGGGCCTTCAGGTCCAGCCGCACACGCAGGCGCTGACCATGCGCTGCCACTGTGACGGGAGAGGTGCTCTTGTTCTCGATCGGCATGTCGTGGTGAGTCAGCCCCTCGTGCAACCACCGACGCTGCGCTATTGTGGGCAAGGTGGCCACGGAGGGAGCTTTGGGATCGACCACGTCTTCATGAATGAATGAAACAAACAGGAAAGGCCTGGCGGCGGGATTGTCGTACGTCACACTGATATGGATTTTTCCATCCGCGCCGGCCTTTGGCACAGGAAGCGATGCCGGCAGGGTCCAGTCATCCTTCACGCCGTCCACCTGGAGCTTGAGGCCTTCAGCCTCCGGCGCTTCATGCTGGCGGGTGCTGATGAAATGCCTGGCCATGGCAGCAGCCCACAAACCTTTCAGCGCGGAATCGTTCGCCGAACCAAGGCGATGCAGCAGCATGTCCCCGGCTTTCTTTGCCAAAGCGGAGCCGGGTGCGGTCCGCGCAGCGGCATAAAGGATGATGGCAGTGGTGTCGTCCGCATTGCTGAGGCGTGAGGTTGTTTTGCTGCCCGTCCATGCGGGGCGGGATTCGAGAATTCTGAGCAGCTCGCCAGCCTCGTCCATGCGGCCCATGCGCTGGAAAGCGGCGGCCAGCCAGCCTAGTGCGGGATCATTCATCTTGGCGCGATCCCGGTACATGCGGTTGGCCACGGAGAAGTCGGCTTCGTTCACGCAGGCCAGGGCATGGAGGATGACGGCCGCCTTGTCCGGCTCGTCTGGAGGAATGATGGCCAGGGCCTTTTTCAAATAGGCGGTGGCAGACTTGAGAGTGGTCTCGTCCACCTCATTTCCCAGCGCTCGCGCCTCCACCAGAGCCCACAGGCCCAGGCTGGTGACGAGGCTGTCATGCTGCCACCTCACCTCTTGCCAGGGCCATCCGCCGCTATGCTGCGTGATCTGCAGTTCGGAGATGGTTTTCTCGATCATGCTCCGGGCGCCTTTTTTTGACGGCTCCTTCTCCACGGTTTCAAACACGGACACCTGTGCCAGCAGACGGCTGGCAGCTGTCTGCGGTGTTCGCCCGGCATCTGCCCCCGACGTCAGCCCCAGGTTCTGCAGCAGCCGTCTTGGAGAATCCACCACCCATGCCGCCATGAACTGTCCTTTGGCCGCCGGGATGGCTTGGTCGCCAGAGGCAGACAGCACCCTCACCTCGGTGGTGGCGCCGGCTTTTTCAGCTGGCAGGACCTGCACATTGTTCCGGGTGTCAGCGGCAGACTTTCCGTCGTGCTTCGCCTCAGCATCAAACCAGGCAGTTTGCCGCATCATGGGTGTCACCACGGAGTCAAACCGCACGGTTTTCTGACCGTCTTTGGTCACCTGGATGTCGCGCGTCTGCGGATCGAGAGTTTTCACATAAGCCCCGAGTGTGCTGCTAAAAGTCAGCTTCACCGCTGTGTCTGGCAGATTGGCTGGAGAGCCGAAAAGCGTGACAGCTGGCTGGAAAGAATCTCCCACCCGGAGCACCGATGGCGTTTCCAGCTTCGCGAAAAAATCCGCCTTGGTGACCAAATCCTCTTCCGCCTCTCCGACCTCGGTCTTGACGGTGCAGCCGCGGCTGGACAAACGCCATGCCCCCGCGATCTCCGGCGCGGTCACTTTCACCTTCACCTTGCCGGATGCATCTGTGACCAATGGGCAGTGCCACTGCGCATCTGCCGCGAACGGTTGTTCTCCCGCTTCCTGGAAGAGTGCGCCGAGGACGGGAGCACCGGCGAGGGCTGCTACACCACCGAGATGCATGCGGCGGGCGCCGGCTGGCAGCGTGTTCCCTCCGAGACGCATGCCAGCAGTGATGCCGCTGTCGCCAGTCAGGAGGAGCCCGTCGATGGAATTGTTGGCGATGGCATAAGTTCCGGAGCGAAGGCCTGAAGTGATCTGGCCTCCGCCATACGGAAAGGGGGCGGTAACGCTTCCGCCAGGGAAGGCGGCTGTTGGTGGCAGCAAATTGTCGGGCGCTCCATTCAGGGTCAAGGCTCCGCCGCTGGACCAATTCAGTCCGTTGGATCCCGATTGAACAGCCGCACCTCCCAGGGTGACCGTTTGTCCTGTCTGCTGCACATTGAATTCGGCGAGGTTGTCAGTGCCGTTGTTCATCATTGCACGTGCCCTCTGTTCGCCTTCCGCTACGCGCTGATACCAGACGTTGCGTTCGCGCTGCTCCATATGACGCAGCATGTCGAGGTGGGACTCCACCTCCTCCGCGACGCCGATCACATTGCCGGACTCATCCTTGGTCAGAAGCCGGGAGGCAGCCCGATGCTGAAAGGCTGCGGTGCTGCCGGTGCGCAGGCTGTTGTGGCGGCGAAGACTGCCATGGAAGTAGTCATCCAAGGGTTCCGTGTTGTCGGGATACTGGGCAAAGAGAGAGGCGCTGGCGAGGGAGAGGCTGAGCTCCGCGGCAACGGGACTGCCATTGGCATCGGTGGTGGTGAGGGTGATCTCGGCAGCCTCGCCGGGCTTCACAGGCTGGACCGGCGTTTGAATTTCGATTTTCAGCGGACGTTTCACCACGAAGCCGCGCCGTGCTTTGCGCAGCTTGTCTCCATCCAGACAGGCAATGCCGACTTCAAACTGCGGCCAGTGCGCCGCGGCAACAGGGAAGGGCAGTTCGTTGTGTCCGACGCCCAGCTTGATGATGCGGTGCTCGATCATGTCCTCACCTGCGAGGGTAAGGAGAACGAGAGGAGCACTGATGCGGCTGTGCGCATCCACTTTGAGCGTGCTGCCTTCATTGACTTCATCTTGGTCGCTGAACAGGCGCAGCTTCGTTGTGTCATCAGGGCCGGAAACTTGCAGGCCGCAGGCCCGCTCCACGACGTTCCCACGCGCATCGGTGGTCTGGGCCACAAGCTTGTGCGGCACAGCCGACTGCAGCACCACCGTGGAGCTGCCGAGGCCCGTGGTGGCGTCTGTCTTAACGGTAAACTCAGCAATGCGCGTCGGTGCACTGGCTTGTGGAAGATACACAAGCCCGGGCAGCGCAGAGAGCACCGGATTGGCCGGCTGATTGTCGAGGCGCGAGAGCGTGATTTTCACCGTCGCCGCCGTGGGCTTGCCGCGATGGTCGAGCGCTTTGATCCGCACAGGCGCAGGCTCTCCGGTCAGTGCCGGATCTGGCATGCGGTCCCACTCGAGCCGAACACCCGACTGGAGCAGGCTGACGGAATGGTGGGCACGGCGCCGCCGCACTGGGAGGTCGGCGGATATGACCACAAACTCGCCCTGCTGGAATGCCGTGGTCTCCTGCGTGAAAGCAAAACCGCCAGTGGCATCTGTTTTGCCTTCCAGGACACGTCCATCGGGCAGGTGTACGCGCACAGGTTCATCCACCAACGGCGCACCCCAGGAATAGTTGACCCGCAGCGTTCCTTCAATGCGGTCGCCGCGGAAAACGGCATCCGGCTTGGTTTCGATCACCGCAGTGATTTCGGCGATCTCAAACTCTCTGACATCGAACGATGCTTGATATTTTTCATCTCCCTGCACGGATGTTACCTTGATGAAGAAAGAGCCCGCAGGAGTGGCTGAGGGCAGGGGAACGCTGTGGGTGAAGGTGCCGAAGTCGCTCAGTTTTGACCGCATGCGGCGCAGGACGCGGCCCTCGAAATCGGTGATGCTGATATCATATTCACGGCCCACTGGAACGCTGTAGGCGCCGTCCTGCACATCCCGGATTATGCCGCGGAAGTGCACGGAATCGCCAGCACGATAAACGGGTTTGTCCGTGTAGATGAAGCCGCGCCGTGAGAGCGCCACACTGCTGCGGTCGGTATCGCCGCCGGTGATCTCCTGCGTCATGCCGCGCAGATCGATCTGCTGGATGGCTTCGCCGGAACCGGTGCGCACGTAGGCGCAGAGATCCGCGGAGGCGCGGATCATTTCGCCACGCAGGCGGAAGACGCCGTCCTTGCCGGTGCGACCCTGGCCGATGATTTCCTTGCCATTGCTCAGCAGCACCTCGGCATCCGCCACCACGGCGTCCTTGATGCGGTCCTGCACAAACACCAGCGCCTCCGTCCAGGCGGACTGCACGATGAGATCGATGTCGCTGCGGATCACGATGGTGCTGGCCTGCCAGTCCTCGCCCTCCACACGAACGAGGCACACGCCGGGCCTGGCTCCCTCAAAGGGGACATCGATGGCCTGCTCAATCGGTTTAAGCCGCGTGTAGCCTCCGACGCTTACCTCCCAGGTCTTGTCCGGCTGGATCAAATCAATGTCGAGCGAGCCGATGCCTGACTCGCCGTCCAGGCGGTGGCGGCTGCGGAAGAAGTCTTCGAGGTTGAGCGTGTAGCGGGAGATCTTGAGCTTCTCGATGTTGCGCACATTGACGCGCACCTGGGCGGTTTCGTTGGTGCGGAAGGTGCGTGGTGTGCGCAGCGCCAGGGAGCGCTGCGGCATCATCGCCGCCCGTTCTGCGGCCAGCTGTTTCCAGCCGCCCCAGGTGAGCCTTTGGAAGGTGTTCAGCGCATCCTCATGGCGGTCAAGATGCTCGGCCTGGATGATGCCGGTGCGGTATAGCGCCAGGGATGCCTCCTCGCTCTGCGGGTGCTTGATGATGAGGCGCGCCCACTCCGCGATGGCGTTTTCAAACAGCGCGGTGAGCTCGGGAGAGCGTGGTTTGCCGGCCTCCTTCCTGGCCAGATCCTGTGCGGCGGTGAAATGCCACTGGCCGTTCAGAAAGAGAAGCTGGGCGCAGCGTGCGTCCAGCGGATGCGCGGCGATGAAGGCGTCGAAGAGCCGGGTGGCTTCAGCTCGATCGCCGGCTGCCACGGCATTGAGGCAGAGCTGAAACTCCGCCTCCATGATGCGCGCCTGCGCCTGCTGCCACAGGCTGCCGTCCGGGTGTCTGGCAATGTAGGCACGCCATTGCTCGATGGCCTGGGGATGTTGCCGTGCCGCAAACCGCAGCGTGCCGATTTCGAAAAAGGCCCTCTGCCTCCAGGCTTCCAGCCGCTCGCCTGGTGTACGCTTGTCCCTTTCATCGGGAGCAGGCGGCGGCCAGTCGGCTCGGTCATACAGGGCCTTGCAGGCCTCCATGGCTTCCTCACTTTTGTTGAGCGAGGTCAGTGCCTGGATCAGTGTAAACGCGGCCTCTGCCGAACGTGCGTGGGATGGATGCGCCTTCAAAAATGCACGCAGATTGGAGACATGCTTTGTGGGATCAGCAGCAGGCACGGAGCTGTATCGCTCGCTTTGCTGCATGACCGGACTGCCCTGCAGCGGCACGGCAGGGAAAACCGCCACGGCGAGAGGTCCATGACTGCGGCACAGCAGCCACTCGATGTCGCCGACGTCCGGTTTTACGCCAGCTGCGGGTGCTTTGATTTTCCACAGCGTCAGCACATCCTCGGCATAGCGGACGGCGTCCGCGCCGGCACCTGCGTGCAGCATGCCTTCGATGAGCATCTGCCGCACTTCCCAGCGTCTTGCGCCGGTTTCCTTGGCTGCCGTAGCGGGCGGTGCGCTGCCGGCGAGGCCTTTCCACGCAGGATCAAACTCCCGCAAATAAGCATCGCAGGCCTGTGCCAGCTCGGTGAGCTGTTTCATGTCACGCACGCTTGCGGCGGTCTGGAACAGAAGGTTTTCGCGCATTTTGGAGCCGGTCTCGAGTTCCAGTGCCTTGCGATACAGCGCGAGCGCGCGAGCCTGCGCATCGATGCTCACGCTCTGCCCTGGCACGGCTGGTTTGATGATCTCCTGCGCCAGCGTGACGAGTGACTCCGCCAGTTTCTCCTTTCGCTGGGTGGCAAACAGACGCGCCGCCTCCACGCTGTAGATGGCCTCCGCCTCCTGGTGACGTTTTAACTCGGCAAGGCACTGCGCTTTCAGGAACAAAGCCTTGCGCTGCCAGGGATGGCCCGCTGGGATGGCGTCGCAGTCAGCGATGGCTGCCGCCTGCTGCTTGGACTCCGAGCGTGCGACGGCCCGCAGGTAATGCGCATAACCCGCGTCAGCAGCGGCGGTGACGACTGCATCGGTCAGGGCGTTGGCGGCATCGGCGTAGCGCTGGCGTTGCAGGAGCACCTCCGCATCTTCGACGGGAGAGGCTGCGAGAAGGTGGACAAGAGTGAGGAACAGGATGATACGGCGCATGGTGGTCTCCGTTAAGATTTTCGCATTATGCACCCTTCAAATCGACGGTGGCAAGATGGATGAAGCTGTGGCAGTCAATTTACGTTCCGTTTACAGACAAACCCCCGCTCATGAACCGCCGCCATTTCGTCCGCACTGCCGCAGCCCTGCCTATCATCAACGCTGTTGCGGCGGAAAAGCCGAAGCGTCTCATCCTGCGCTCCTCGTGGCAGACGGTGAACATCGGTGACATCGCCCACACGCCGGGCGTGCTTGCACTGCTGGAAAAGCACCTGCCCGAGGTCGAAGTGCGGCTGTGGCCGAGCAATCTGGACAACGGCGTCGGAGAGATGCTGGCGGCACGTTTTCCCAAGGTGAAAGTCATCCGCGGCGAGGAGGTGAAAACGGCCTTCGAGGAATGCGACTTCCTGCTGCACGGCTCCGGGCCCTCGCTTGTGGCGCAGGCAGATGTGGTGAAGTGGAGCCAGGCCACCGGGAAGCCCTACGGCGTGTATGGCATCACCTTTTCGGGCCAGCAAAACTCAAAGAGCAAAACGCAGCCGCCGGTGAAAACCATCGATGTGCTCAGTGCAGCCAGGTTTGTCTATTTCCGTGACTCCGTGTCATTGGAACTCGCGAAGAAGATGGGCTGCACCTGCCCGCTGATGGAGTTTGGACCCGATGGTGCTTTTGCGGTCGATTTGCAGGATGATGAGAAGGCGGAGGCATTTCTCAAAAAGCACGGACTGGAGCATGGCAAATTCCTCTGCTGCATCCCGCGCCTGCGCAACACACCCTACTGGATCCTGCCTGAAAAGCATGCGGCCATCGATGAGAAAAAAGACTCGCGCAACAAGTCCATGATGGACCATGACGGCAAGCCTCTGCTGGATGCCATCGTGAGCGTGATCAAAAATACGGATCTCAAAATCCTGCTCTGCCCGGAGGACAAGACGCAGATGCAGGTGGGCAAAGACATGCTCTATGACAAACTGCCGGATGATGTGAAGGCGCGCGTGGTCTGGCGTGAAAACTACTGGCTGACCAATGAGGCCCTGAGCACCTACCGTCGCAGCGCAGGACTGTTTGGCCATGAGATGCACAGTCCCATCATGTGCATCGGCAATGGCATCCCCGCCATCGTCTGCCGCTGGGCCGAGCAGACGAGCAAGGGCTACATGTGGCGGGACATCGGGCTCGGCGACTGGCTCTTTGATCTCGACAAGGAGGAGGAGCTGCAAAAAGTCGCCGCCACCGTGGTGGCGATGGCCAAAGATCGTGCGGGTTCCAAAGCAAAGGCTGAAAAGGCGCGGGAGCTTGTGATGAACAAGTTTGCCGCCAGCATGGCCGTGGTGAAAAAAGTCTGGTAATGAATGGGTCGTGAGCTAAATAAGCCAACGCGCTTAGTTCCAACCTTTATTATTCATGCGCATTTTGGTGATTGAAGATGAACGTCAACTTGCCCGACATATCTGCTCCGCTCTCACGAGGAACGGACACACTGCCAGCGCGCTGCATGATGGCGCGGAAGGTTTGCAGTCGGCTTTGACGGATCCGCCCGAACTCATCGTGCTGGACCTGAATCTGCCGGGTCTGGATGGTTTCAATCTACTGGATCAGCTCCGGCAAAAGCATTGCCCGGCTCGTGTCCTGATACTAACCGCCCGTGGCGAGGTGGAATATCGCATCAAAGGATTGAAGGCCGGGGCGGATGATTATCTGGGCAAGCCTTTTTCCATGGACGAACTGGTGGCCCGCGTGGAAGCATTGGGACGCCGCGCAGCCACACCACAAGCCAGCGATGTGCTGAAGGTGGGAAGTTTGCACCTGGACGTCCACCGCAGACGAGTCATGCGAGAGGGGCAGGAAATACCGCTGTCTCCGCGCGAATTCGAACTGCTGCAAGTGCTGATGGAGGAGCCTGGGCGTGTATTCTCGCGCATTGAGCTCAGCGACCGGGTGTGGCAGCGCGACCACGGATATGACACACGCACGGTGGAGATATTCATTGTGAGACTTCGAAAAAAAGTGGATGCCGGATTTGATCATCCTCTCATTCAAACCGTCCGCGCCGCCGGCTACATGATCAAAGCCCATGGCTGAGCAGCTGCTTTTCGCCCGCCTGACTTTCAAACCTGACTTCACATGCATCCTGCCATTCTGCGCCTGCTTCTTTTATTTCTGTTTCCTGGCGGTCTGGTGGCGCAGAACATCGTGGAAGGCAAGGTGGCGCTGCCGCAGACACGCTCCACTCCGGTGATGAACAAGCGCTATGAAGTGGTGACGAAAGGCGGAGTCATGTCCACCAACCCACCACTTGCCGTGGTATATCTGGAGGGGGCGTTTGCAAAACCGGCCACACCTGTGGTCAAGCAGATCATACAGAAGGACTTCATGTTCTCACCCACTTTAATGCCTGTGCAAACAGGCACAAAAGTGGAGTTTCCGAACCTCGACGACACCTACCACAATGTCTTCTCATTCTCACCTGCGAAGCGTTTTGACCTTGGGCGCTATCGTTCGGATGAAAAGCCCGTGCCTTCGCAGGTTCTGGACAAGCCGGGGCTCATCACCCTCCGCTGCGACATCCACGAGCACATGCGCGGCATCATTCTCGTGCTCGACACGCCCCATTTTGTCGTGAGTGAGGCAGACGGCAGCTTCAAGCTCAAAAACCTCCCCACCGGCACCTACAAGCTCAAAGCCTGGATCAGCAGCCGCACCACGCTGGAGAAATCCGTGACTTTAACCGGCGGTTCCACCCTGCGCGTCAATTTCCCGTGAGAACTGCCGCAGAGCCGCAGAAACAAGGGGTCGCGGGATTTCGTGCGCGGCTGCTCCTTGGCATGATGCTCATCGCTTCGGGCATTACGGCGGTGGTGTTGTACGTCGTGGAGCGAAAAGTGGTGGCGGATTCGGAGCAGGCGTCGCGGCAGGCCTATGAAAAGGAGCTGGCGTCCATGCACCGTCTGCAGGAGCTGCGCCACGCCGCACTGGCCGAGCGTTGCAAAACACTTGTGCGCCGCCCCCGCATTCACGCGGCTTTGGAGGACAATGCACTGGACCTTCTCTACCCGAGCGCACGAGATGAACTGCGTGATGTGATGGATGCGGATGATGAAGTGGGCATTCTGCATGCCACGTTCTACCGATTTCTCGATGCTTCTGGCAAAGTGATCGCGCCGCCGCCCGACGCTGAAGTGGGGGCGCTAAACGAGGAAGAGGAGGGGAGTCTGGCGCTCCAGCAGGTGCCGGCCACGCAGCAGACGGGTTATCTGGCGCGCAAAATGCCCGACGGTTCCGAGACGGTGGATGCCGTGATCGCCGCGCCGGTGATCTCCACCGAGACGCATGAGGTCATTGCAGCGCTGGTCCTGGGTTTCAAACCCTTTGCGGACAAAATGCAGGAGGCAGGGATTCAACGGGCGATCTGGGTGGAGGGACGCATGACTCCGGCGCTGGTGGAAGCTCCTGGAATGACGGCGCTCGCAGGGCAGATGAGCCGGGCGCCTGCACCGGGTGGGGATGCTTTCAGCAGCCTGCAGCTTGATGTGCATGGCGTGCCGCATCGCGCGTTTTTTATGCGTTTGAACCCCGGCTCGATGTTCGCTCCAGCTTTTGAGGTCAGCCTTTATTCTCTTGCGCCATCACTTGAACGCCTGCGCCATCTGCGCTGGCAGATTGTGACGGCAGGCGCGGTGCTGCTGCTGACAGGCCTTGTGGCAAGCCATTTCATTTCTGCGCGGCTTTCAGTGCCGGTGGAAAAGCTGGCGCATGATTCTGCCGTGAACATTGCAGGACGTGAGCAGGCGGAGGCTGCGCTGGAGATGACCCACGTGGAACTGCAGCGCTCCGTGCGCTTCTCGGCGGATGCCTCTCACCAGCTGAAGACGCCAGTGGCCGTGCTGCGCGCCGGGCTGGAGGAACTCCTGCAGCAGCCGGGGCTTTCCAGGCGGTCGCAAGAAGAGATCGAGGCTCTGATAGGACAGACTGCGAGGCTCACAAGCATGATCCATGACCTTTTGCTGCTCTCACGCATGGACGCAGGCCGGCTGCATCTGGATTTGGTCCGTGTGGACCTTTCTCAACTCATTGCCTCCCTCGCAGATGACCTGAGTGTGCTGCCAGATGCGGCTGATGTTACGGTGGAGACAAACGTGCCGGAGGGACTGCAGATCATGGGAGAAAAACGCTACACCGCCATCATCCTGCATAATCTCCTGGAGAATGCGTGGAAGTACAATGAGCGCGGAGGGAAGGTGTGCATTGGCGCCACCGTTGAAAAGTCACGGGTGCATCTCCGAGTGGGAAACAACGGAGCGGGCATTCCGGAGCACGCGCAAAAGCATGTGTTCGAACGTTTTCACCGTGCGGCGGCCAATGAGGGCACACCAGGACACGGGCTGGGTCTTGATCTGGCACGCGAACTCGCACGCCTCCACGGAGGCGAACTTCGCCTCGTGGGTTCTGCCCCCGGGTGGACCGAATTTGAAGCAACTTTCACACTCGCCAGCTCGGCGGAAACCGCATGAATTTGGTTCGACTTGCATCATTCCTGTTTCTTTTCGCCTGCATCAACTCTGTGAGGGCTGAGGACATGCTTGACCGGGTGGAGGAGGCGCTGGCCTTCAGCACGGCCGGCGGGGAGCTGCACGGCAAGTTCAGCGGTCTGGCCAGCTATGAAGCCTATCGCTTCAGCGGCACGCCCCTGGGCTCCGTGTTCACCTCCCGTCGTGATTTCTTCAATCCACGCCTCATCCTGTTTGCCGACGTGCAGATGGGATCTCACTGGTATGGCTTTGTGCAGTCGCGTTTTGACCGTGGTTTTAATCCGCGTGACCACACCACCCAGCTTCGCATGGACGAATATGCCCTGAGGCTCACGCCATGGAATGACGGGCGTTTTAATTTTCAAATCGGCAAGTTTGCCACGGTTGTGGGCAACTGGGTCGGCCGGCATCAATCCTGGGAGAACCCGTTCGTCAATGCGCCCATGATGTATGACAACTTCACGGCCATCTATGACGCGGAAATCCCTGCGACTGCGCAAAAGTTTTTGTCGGGTGCAACGGATGACCGCTACGACTACAATCCGGTGATCTGGGGGCCCTCTTATGCGACGGGAGCATCCATTTCCGGAGGATTGGGCAAGTTCGACTACGCGGCGGAAATCAAGAACTCCAGCCTCGCCTCACGCCCTGAGTCATGGGAGCTCCGTTCGATGAACTTTGCGCACCCAACGATCAGTTCGCGTGTGGGTTTTCGACCGGATCAGGCCTGGAACCTGGGTGTGTCCTACAGCGAGGGATCTTATCTTCTGCCGCGCGCCTTTGCCGGTCAGCCTCCTGGTTCCGGGCCGGGTGATTATTTGCAGAAGGTGATCGCGCAGGACCTCAGCTTTGCATGGCATCATCTGCAATTGTGGGCCGAGGTCTTTGCGTCCCGCTTTCAAGTGCCCAATGCCGGCAATGCCGACACGCTGGGATATTACCTTGAGGCCAAATACAAGTTCACGCCGCAGATGTTTGGCGCCGTGCGCTGGAACCAGATGCATTTTTCGAGAATGTCTGACGGCACCGGTGGCAGCGCGCCGTGGTTTCCGGACATGTGGCGCATGGATGTCGCCTCGGGTTATCGCCCCACGGCGCATACTCAGATCAAGCTGCAATACAGCCTGCAGCATGAGAGCGTCTCGTTCCGGCCCTATTCCCACATGCTGGCACTGCAGCTTACAATTCGTTTTTAAAGCCGGATGGAGGCGGGGGGATGCAAGCGCTGAAACGTAACAGTTTGGCAGGATGGTAACAGCCACGTTACGGTGATGTGCTTCACGTTGCGAGGCATGGACCTGATAATGCGGATGTAATTCATCGCCTTCGGTGATGATGAGAACAGTCAGCAACAACACAACACCAAACCAACAAGCATATGAAACTCATCCTCCCATATCAGAAGCTTCTGGCGTGCCTCACGCTCAGCGGCCTTTTCCTCTCCTCCTTCGCCCAGGCTAAAAATGGTGCGACAGATCCCATTCCCGGCACCAGCAAGGGCGCGACAAACTCCGGTGGTGGTGGCGGCGGCGGCGGTGGTGGCAAGAGTTCCTCCACCACGGTTACACTCCCGCCGGTTCCCAGCACTCCGATTCAGCCCTTGGTCACGGGGACGCTGACGTTCACCGCGGGCAGCTACAATGGATCCACGCCCACCTGTGGGGGCACTTACCGCATTGACCCCTACTATCCCACGCTTTCGCTCATCACGGTGGATGTGTCGGTCAGCTCACTGAGCACGTCAGACGGCTCGCCTTTGTTCATCATTGTCAATGGCGCAGGCGGCACCTTCTATCCGTTTCTCGGCGGTTCCATGAGCGTGACAGGTGGCTCCGCCAAGGGCACCTCCCAGATCTATTGCACGCCTGGATCATCGATCACCAGTGTCTCCATTGTTGATCTGAACGGCACTGTGGTGGCCACCGGCAAATAAATCTGCAGGTCATGGTTTAAAGCCGCGGAGACTGGACAGCCTCCGCGGCTTTATTTTTTTGCGTCTTAACGAGGCTTGGCGGGCCGCTGAGATTTGGAATGAACGGCATGGCCGCTTCGTTTAGTCTTCCGCATGAAGGCGTCTCCACTGCTATGGGTGCTTCTCATCGCCGGAAAAGTGCACGGCGATGACGCGGTGGCTTTTTTTGAATCGAAGATCCGCCCGGCCCTGGCAAAACATTGCTACGAATGCCACTCGGCTGAATCGGGCAAATCAAAGGGCGGGCTGATGCTGGACACAAAACAGGGGATTCGCACGGGCGGAGACTCCGGTCCGGCAGTGGTGCCGGGCGATGCCGCAAAAAGCCTGCTGCTGACGGCGATCAAGCATGCCGATCCTGATCTCGAAATGCCGCCGAAGAAGCCGCCGCTTTCCAAGGCGGTCATCGCGGATTTTGAAGCGTGGATCAAAGCGGGTGCTGCTGATCCGCGGGAGACGGCGGCGAAAGCAGCGGAGCGTCCGCCGGTCGATGTGGAGTCGGGAAGGAAGTTTTGGAGCTATCAAAAGCCGCAACGAATCGCGGGTGAAATTGATGGGTTCATTCGGGCCAGGCTGAAGGAAAACGGTCTCTCCTCCGCACCCGAGGCCGAGCCAGTGGTGCTGCTGCGGCGGTTATATTTGGATTTGATCGGCCTGCCGCCGACGCAGGAACAGGCGTCGGCGTTTTCGATTTCGAAGCTGGAGACGACGGTGGATGAACTGCTCGCGTCCAAAGAATTTGGCGTTCGCTGGGGCCGCCACTGGCTGGATGTGGCGCGCTTCGCGGAGTCGAATGGGCGTGAGTCGAACCTGACCTTTCCGCATGCCTGGCGCTACCGTGATTATGTCATTGATGCGTTCAATGCCGATGTCCCCTTCGACCGCTTCATCACCGAGCAGATTGCCGGTGATCAGCTGCCTGCGGAGAATGATGCCGAGCGTGCGCGTCTGCTGATCGCCACCGGTTTTCTTGCCATAGGGCCGAAAGGTCTGAATGAAATGAACAAGGAGCAGTTTGCCGCGGATGTGGCCGATGAACAGCTCGACACCGTGACGCGCGCCGTGCTGGCCAGTTCGGTTGCCTGCGCGCGCTGCCATGATCACAAGACAGAACCCTTCAGCATGGAGGACTACTACGGGCTTGCGGGCATTTTCAAAAGCACGCAGACGTTTTACGGCAACTGGATTGACTCAGAGAACAACAACCAGGGGCACCTCATCCGCCTGCCAGATTTGCCCGGGCAGGTGATACCGAGGCCATCCGTGACGGAGGCCCGCGTCAAACAGCTCAAGCAGGAATTGGCGCAGCTCAATGCGGATGAAAAAGCGCAGCAGGAATATGTGCTCAAGGCCAAGGTGGAAGGCCGCGACATCAGCGGCGAATATCACAAGATTCTCACCAACGCGATCCGCATCCTCTGGACTCGCGGCGGAGTGGAAGGCGCGCTGGAGACGGTTGACGACACCGGGCGTTCTCTTCCGTTGTGCATGGGGGTGCGTGACGCGAACCATATCTCGGATTCGCAGCTCTACGATCGAGGTGAGATCGCGCATCCGGTGAAATCCGTTCCGCGCAAATTCCCTCGTGTCATCGAGGTCAGGGGAAGTGCGCCCAGGCAGAAAAGTGGCCGTCTTGAACTCGCGCATTGGGTTGTCAGTCGTGACAATCCGCTCACCGCAAGGGTGATGGCAAACCGCGTGTGGCGGCATCTGTTTGGCGCGGGGATCGTACGCAGCGTGGATAATTTTGGTTTTAGCGGCGGCCGGCCCAGCCACCCCGAACTGCTCGATCATCTCGCTCTCAAGTTCATGGATGGCGGTTGGTCGGTGAAGAAGCTGATCAAGGAGATTGTGATGTCAAAATCCTACCGGCAGAGCAGCGCGGGACACAGCGAGAAGGATCCCGACAATCAATTCCTCTCGCATGCCAACAAACGGCGTCTGGATGCGGAGGTCATCCGTGACTCGATGCTCGCGGTCTCCGGATCGCTCGATACATCTCGCAGACCGGGATCGCTGGTGGCGGAGCTGGACGGGCAGTCGGTGTCGTTGATCGGATTTGATTCGAAACTGCCGCAGGACCTTGATGGCTCGCGACGCCGCTCGATTTATCTGCCGGTGATCCGCGATCATCTGCCAGATGTGCTGGAGCAGTTTGACGTGGCGAATCCGAACTTGGTCACCGGAGATCGGGACGTGACAAACGTGCCTTTGCAGGCGCTCTATCTCATGAACGGGCCATTTGTGCAGGCGCAGGCGGCGGCGCTGGCAAAACGGGTTCAGTCCTCGCCTGACCGCGTGAAGACGGCGTTTCAGCTTTGCTTCAATCGCATGCCGGACGCGCAGGAGCTCGCGCTCGCGGAAAAGTTTTTCGGAAACGCTTCCGCAGATGACTCGAAGCTGCTGGCGGCATTTTGCCAGTCGCTGCTCGCGAGCGCGGAATTTCGCATTGTTGATTAACACCATGAACATGATCCATACACGACGCGAACTGCTGACGACGCTGTCCTCCGGCATCGGCTGGCTGGCGTTCTCAGCGCTTGCGCAGGGAAGGAGCGGTCTTGTGGCACAGGCAGGCCATTTTCCCGCACGGGCGAAGCGGGTGATCTTCCTCACGATGCGCGGCGGCCCCTCCCATGTGGACTTGTTTGACCACAAGCCTGAACTGATCAAACGCAATGGCCAGACCGCATCGCTGGGGCGGGATTCGGCGGGCGCGAAGCTGTTTGGACCGGTGCACCCCCTGAAGCAGTATGGGAAGTCTGGACAGTGGATGACGACGCTCTACCCGAAGCTGGCGCAGCACGCGGATGATTTGTGCATCATCAACTCCATGCACACTGACCTTCCGAATCACGCGCAGGCCTTTGGGCAGATGCACACCGGCAGCTTCCAGTTTGTGCGTCCATCCATCGGTGCGTGGACGCTCTATGGCCTCGGCACGGAGAATGAGAATCTGCCGGGCTTCATCACGCTGAATCCACCGGCCGACAACGGCGGCGCGCAGAACTACGGCAGCGCGTTTCTGCCTGCGATCTGCCAGGGCACGCGAATCGGTGGCTCCCAGCTCCCGGAGCTGTATGCGGCGCTGCTGAAGAAGGATGTGGCGCCCGGGCCGCCGATGAAAAACATCGTTCCTTCCGCGCCCAATTCCGTGCAGCGGGCGCAGCTTGACCTCATTCGGGGGCTTAACGAACGCAAGATGGAGCGTGAAGGTTTTCAGCCGGAGGTGGAAGGCGCGATCGAATCCTTCGAACTCGCGTTTCGCATGCAGAGTGAAATTCCTGACGTGCTTGATCTGCGCAGCGAGCCGGAACCTGTGCTGAAACTTTATGGCATCGGGCAGGGGAAGGATCAGTTTGCACGCCAGTGCCTGCTGGCGCGGCGCATGGCGGAAGCTGGTGTGCGGTTCATTGAAATCGCTTCCCCGGGAAACTGGGATCATCACAACCGTCTGCGGGAGCTTCTCGCAACAAATTGTGCTGCCACGGATCAGCCGATTGCAGCGCTGCTGACCGACTTGAAGTCACGCGGCATGCTCAAGGACACGCTGGTGGTGTGGGCAGGTGAGTTTGGCCGGACGCCGTACGCACAGAGCGGAGACGGGCGTGATCACAATCATAAAGGCTACTCCATTTGGATGGCTGGCGGCGGGGTGAAAGGTGGGCTGACCTACGGCGCGACGGATGAAGTGGGACATCAGGCGGAAGTGAATCCCATGCACATCCATGACTGGCATGCCACGATCCTGCATCTGCTCGGCCTGGATCACACCCGGCTGACTTTCGCGTATGGGGGCAGAAACTTCCGCCTTACGAATGTGGGAGGAGAGGTGGCGCGAGGAATTTTGGCATAGTTTCGGATTGCGCCGTCGGTGCACGGAGCCTTAAGATCGAACGGTTTCCATGCAGACTGGTCTGTGTGGTTCTGGTTGTTTCAAACTCTGAAAATGCCATGCGAGACGGTTCTCTTGAAGATTCAGCATCTGCTGTAAAGCCTCCGTCCCGATGGGGCGGCATTTTGGTTAGCCTTTTGCTAGGCGGAATGATTGGGGCGGGAGCGCTCTATGTGACCAAGGTGGATCCCTCTCTGCTCGCAAAAGCAGCATCACCTGCGTCTGTCCCTGCGCAGCCGGCGGCGGGGCTCCCTGCGGGGGAGGAAGTGGAGGTGCCGGTCAAAGACAATGGACTGCCGCACACGGCCTTTGAAAAGGGTGCTCTGCCACCAGATGAACCTGTTGAATCGATTAAAATCACGCTGGGCGTGGGTACGGATGGCGCGGCTTTGAGCGAACCCGTGGACGTACACCTAGGTCTAGGGTTTCCTCTGCGGCTCTATCCGCTCGGGGGCGTGAGGCGCGAGCCATCCTTCGCAGCATTTCCGCACAAGTCATCTCTGGATGACACGACCGGCGCAATCCAGCCCGGGCAGATGGCAACGTTTGAGTTCTCCGCCACAGGCGCTGAGACGGGACTGGATGCACTGCGCACCTCGCAACAATTGCTGGCTGATGTGAAATGCGGCGACCTGCAGCGGATCGGATTCGCGTCGCAAGGACGCACCAACTGGGTGCTCGCGGGTTATCGCATCGAAGTGAACGGCAGGCTGTTTGCCGCCAACGGCAAGGTGGATGCACGGGCGCAGGAGCGTCTGGCCTCAAGCCGGGAAAGCCTCATGAAAATTCTTCCGGAGTATGAGGCAAAGACGAATGCAGCGGCGCTCACGCAGGATCAGAAGGCGGAATTAAAAACCGAGTACGCGCTGGTGCGTGCGCTGAGCGGGCGAGTGGTCGGGGCGTTTCCCTGGTATGAAGAAACGGATGAAGCCTTCAAGCCAGCGCCACCTGCAGGAACAAAGGTGGAGAATCTCCGCATAACCCTCACGGGGGGTAAAGGGCCGCAGCAGGGCTCGCGCAATCCTGTTTATCTGGTGGCAGGGGGGCGAAAGTTTCTGCTCTCTTCTGAAGCCGATCCCCTGCGTGATGTGAATGACCCGCAGCTATTTGATCTCGCCGCGTTCGAGCTGGCCACGAATCCGCTGACGAAAGAACTACTGGCCGCTCCGGGCGTTGGCATCATTGGCAGTGGCCGCCCAATGAACAAGATTCCCGACCGGGCTCAGCTCCAGAGCGTGGTTATCGAGGCGGACGGGCAGGAGGTTTACAACAGTGACAAGCAGCCGAATGATCAGAAGACACTGGCCGAACTCTGGCTGACGCCTCCGGCCTATTTTGATGAATCGGGGGATGTGGTGCGGAGCACTCCGAGCGGCGCTGAAGTGCCCGTGTGGAAATCTGGCATGACGCTTGCAGGGCCGGCCGCTGTGGTGCCCCCAGAGCCTCCTCCTCCGCCGCCGCTGGTGAATGTCCCGCCCATTCCTCCTCTGCCACCGCCACCGCTGCTGCCACCCGTGCGCACGATTTTGCCCGGCGGTCTGCCGCCACCGGGCGGGGGCCTCTTTCCGCTGCTGAACGCACTGGCGCAGCTGCTTCTGCCTCTGCCGCCGCCTGCTGCCCCGTTGATCAGCGGCGTGCGCATCGCGCCTGGAACACCCATTGTGTGTGATGGGGATGTGGTGACGGTGAACTGGACCGTGGGTGGAAGTGCTTCCAACATCGCCACCTGGCGGGTCGATTTGTTTGCCGTGCTTCCGCACAAACCCGTGCCCGTGCTGATCACTCCCATGGCGACGAAGTTCGGCGGTTTTCCCGGCTCCACGAGCATGGTCATGCCGCCGATCAACCGTGCCGCGATTGCGGGTCTGCTGACGCCGGGTTCCGCCGAGGCGCTGTATCTTTATGTGCAGCCGCGAGTCACGGCGATAGGTCCGTTGGGCAATGTAATCACGGCAGCCAATGGTTCCATGCTGCCATTGTTTCCAGCCGGCACGGCACCGGCAAACGTGGGCTTGAAGCGTGGCGGCATTCTTCCGCCGTTCGGCATCGGCCAGGCTCCTGCGCCGAGTTTTCAGGTCACACCTGCGGTGACGCCGCCGTTTTTGAAGTGGCAGGGCATGGCTCTGGCCGATCCTCTGGCGATCCGCAATGCCTGGAGCTTGAATGCCGAGCATGGCACCCATTTCGGATTGCTGTTTGCCAGTCATGAAACCATTCCTCCACCGGTTGCTCTTCCTGCCTGGAGCACCGCATTGCGTCCCACTGGCAATGGCGCGGAGTTGATCACCGTCCGGTTTGAGGGGCTGGTGCCACTGCCGGCGGGTGCCAATGGACTGCGTGCGGTGGCGCATGTTGCTTTTGTGGGCGGTTCTTCGCCTGTCACCACCGCGCAGGTGCTGGCGCGTGCGGAGCTTAGCAGCGGTCCCATCCGGCGCAATGCTGCGGGCAATGTGGTGCCGCTGCCATTTGGTGCGCAGCCGTTCTTCACGCTGCAGACGACCGGCTTTGTGCCCGCGGCGCCGCTGGCCAAAACGCAGCCGCTGCTGCTCATGGACATGCCGTTGCGTTTTGACCGCCTGGCGGCCAACAACTTCGCCGGCTACCCGCTCGATCCGGTAAACGGGGCGAGTTATTCCTTTGCAGCGCCGCCGTTCAATCTGGCCGCCTACACCGCGCAGTCGGGTACGGGCACCATGTATGTCACGCTTACTTACATGATTGCGCTGAACACGACGGATGCGACGGACGCCGTGGGAATGCTTGGAGTCCGTCTCGTTCCCGACAACACGCCATGAAAACGCTCCTGCCTCTTTTCATTCTTCTGGCTGCGCCGCTCCTGCATGCGGCGGACGGCGCTGTACACGGCCGTGTTTACGGCCAGGACGAGAAAGGTGAAAATCTCGGCCCCGTGGCCAATGCCCGGATCGAGCTGAAAGGCGAGACAGGCGGCTCCATGGCATCGGTGACAACGAATGAAAATGGCTACTACCAGATCGCCACGCTTGCAGTGGGGGCCTATCGTTACAAGGTCGTGGCGGCTGGTTATCGTAGTGAAGATGAGAAGCGTGGCTTTGTCATGCCGCAGGACACGCGTGAGTTTGTCCATGACTTTCTCCTCTCGCGAGAGCCAAAGCCCGGCAGCAGCCCGGCGCAGTCAAACATTGTGCAGCCCGCCGTGCATGGCCGTGTTTATGGCCAGACGGAGAAAGGCGAAAATCTAGGACCTCTGCCCGGAGCCAAAGTGGAACTGCTCGCTAGCAAGGGCGGCCGAGTGGTGGCCACCGCGACGGCCAGTTCACCGGGAGGATATTATGAAATCAAAAATCTGCCCCCCGCAGATTATGCCTATCGGGTCACGGTCGCAGGCTTTGCGGCGGAAGATGCCGGACGCGGCTTCACGGTGCCCGGAGGGACGCTTGAGTATGTGCATGATTTCATTCTCTCCAAGGTGCCACCCAAGCGGGAGAAATGTGATCTGGCCGTGCTCGTGGTAAAGCGCATCAGCAGCGGCAAAGACCGGGCGAATGATGCGCGCCTGCCTGTGACAGGCGCAAGACTTCTGCTTCAGCCTGCAGGAAATCTGCCCACGCCGATCAACCAGCCTTTCACGACAGATGCCAGGGGCGAATTCACCGTGAAGGACCTCGCTGAAGGCGGTTACGCGGTTGCAATCGATGCTCCTGAATGCGAGCCGTTCACAGGGAACCTCACCGTAAAATGTGACAAGGATGGAGACGTCGTGTTTGAACTCCAGCCATGCAATGAGCTGCTCCATGGGTATGTCCGTGTTATTTTGAACGATGGCTGGGGTGCCTCCCCACAGGCAAAAGCAGCGGCGGATCGCGGCTACCAGAGAGCGCTGAAAGCGGGGCCCAATGACTGCTGCGTGAACTACGCGCAAGCGCTCGCGCAGCT
Source organism: Prosthecobacter sp. (assembly GCF_044226605.1). Classification (GTDB taxonomy): domain Bacteria; phylum Verrucomicrobiota; class Verrucomicrobiia; order Verrucomicrobiales; family Verrucomicrobiaceae; genus Prosthecobacter. Next base: position 44,607 of record NZ_JBGAGS010000017.1, read on the forward strand.
CAGTGCGGGCGATTACAGTGGTGCTCAGCAGAACCTCGCCGCGGCGATTGGCAAGAAGAGTGACCACGCCACGTGGGATCGCGCGTGTGAGGTCCGGTTGTGGATGAATCTCTGCATGCACCAGCCGGCTCAGGCCGTGCGTGAGATCCGATCACTGGCGCAGAATCATGATCCGAAGCGCCCTTCCACCCCGGCTGCAAAAGACGCTGCTTACCTCTGCGGCGTGGGTCTCGGCATGTTCAAAGGCCCGTGGCAGGATCAGGTGCGTGCAGGAGACGTCTCGCTTATGGAATCCGAACTGCTGAATGCGTTCAAAGGAGAGTTGCAGGCCGAAGTATTGAAAGCGCGCGACTTTGTCGCCGATGAGTATGGCAAACTCAAAACGGCTCAGGATGCCGCACGCAGCAGTCTGCTGGCCGGCATCACGGAAAAGCGCAATGCAGAGCTTGCACGCATCGCGGAACGCCAGACCCTTTTGAGCAAGGAGGTGGCGGTGCTTGATCCAGATATTCAGGCTCTGCAGGCCACCGTGGCCCAGTATGATCAGCAGTATCGCATCCAGGTGGCCGGGTTCACTCAGCAGCAGCAGGCAAACGCGGTGCAGCTTCAGGCGCTGAATGCACGGATGCAGCAGGTCTCCGCGTGCATGGCGCAGGATCAGGTGAGAATGCAGGGGGCGGCGCAGCAGATGCCGCAGTCTCCCACCACCATGCAGCCGGGCATGCGTCCCGGCATGATGCAGCCCGGTGCCAATACGCAGGTCATCATGGCGGAGATCCAGCAGCACCAGCAGGAGATCCAGCAGATCCGTCAGCAAATGCAGGTTATTCAAAACCAGAATGCGCAGATGGGCGCCAACGTCCTCAATTTGCAGAACCAGTTCAAACGCGACGCGGGGGCTGCCCAGACGGACCTCGACACCAAGGTGCGGCGCAGGGAGGTGCTTGCCAGGGAGTTTGAAACGCTGGACCGCCAGCGCACGGCCCCCTTTGATCCTGCAGCCTACAGCACGCCTGAATTGGATGGGTTGGTTCGTCGGGGACGCTCGCTAAAAACGTACCGCGACCTGCCTCTGGAGGTGCGCCGGGAGGAGGTTCTTGCGCTGTTCAACTGCGGAGCAGCGAAAGAGCCCGCGCGCCCGGCGAACACGGCGCGGGCTGTTGAGATCAAAGAGCCTGATTTCGTCAGTGCCCGTCCCCCGGCAGCGAACGCACCAACAGCTTCGGGCACACCCCTCACTGTACTTCCCGCCATGCCTGCGCAGTCGGCACCAGCGACTGCGCCTGATAGCACCGGCATGCCGCCGCTCAAGCCGCTTCCGCCTTCCGCTACTGCCGTGAAGCCTCCCCCTAACACTGGCGATCCTGCCGAAGTCGTCATCACCAACAATCACACAGGTGCGGTGCGCGTCTTTGGCCTTTCACCTGGAGCGGACAACGAAATCTTCCTGCGTTTGCTGAATGCCGGCGACGAAACGATGATCCCTGTCCGCGTCGGGCAGACATTGATCATGCGTCCGTCCGCCGGAGGCCCCGAGCTGCAACGCCACAAGGTGGGCAAGAAGCTGGAAGTTTTAAAGGTGACTGCGCCGCAGTAAGGCGCCAGATGGAGCTGCGAACCGCCTTGCGGCGTTACGCATGCCGCCCTTTGAATGTCAGTTCAGCGATTCCGCTCTTGTCCAGCCCTCCGAGGCCCAGGCTGACCATTCGGTCATACTGCGCCTTGGTGGCGTCATTCAGCGGCAGGCTCAGGCCCACGGTTTTCGCCACATCGGCGGCGATTCCACTGTCCTTGGCGGCGTGTTCGGCGGAGAACCAGCAGTCGTGCTCGCGGGCCACCATGTCGGCGCTGTCGGTTTCCAGCACCCGCGAGTTGGCGCCGGTCTGGCTGAAGACTTCGCGGATCATGTTTAAATCATGACCAAGAGCAGAGGCAAGGCCCAGGCCTTCGGCGAGGCCGGCGGTGTTGATGTTCATGACCATGTTCACCAGAGCCTTCACTTCCGCTGCGCGGCCCGGACCGCCGATGAAACGGCGGTTCACGCTCATCTGCTCGATCATGGGCTGCACCTGCTGGTAAATGGCTTCATCTCCGGCCAGCATGAGGTATAGTTTTCCTTCACGTGCGTGGCTGATGGAGGAGGCCATGCAGGCCTCCAGGCTGTGCGCGCCGGCTTTTTCAGCTGCGGCATAGACTTCGCGATGAATCGCGGGAGAAAGCGTGGCGCAGTTGATGAAAATTTTGCCCTTCGCGTTGGTGAGGAGGCTGTCTCCGCTGCTCAGGAAGATGCTGCGCATGGCGGCGTCGTTTGTGACGACGGTGAAGATGACATCCGCGGAAGCGGTGACGTCTGCCAGGCTGGTGCAGGCTTTGCAGCCGAGTTCCGCAGCCAGATCCGCGGCGGCCTGGGTGCTCACATCGAGCACGGCAGTGACTTTGTAGCCACACTCTTTGAGACGGCGGGCCATGTTGGCCCCCATTTTTCCGACTCCGACGAAAGCAACGGTTTGAGACATGATGGTTGGTTGGGTTATTTAAATTCGGGATAAAAGGGATTGTGCTCTTTTTCCTCCCCGACAGTGGTCATAGGGCCATGGCCGGGGCAGATGACGGTGTTGTCCGGGAGGGTGAAGATCTCCTTGCGGTTGGTGGCCAGGGCATCGGCATAGGAAACCATTCCGCCCCCCATGCTGGAGGCAAACAGCGCATCTCCCACGATCGCCAGGGGCCGCTTCAGGCCGCTCACAACGTAGGTGATGCCTCCCTTGGAATGGCCCCAGGTGCTGCGGGGTTCGATCCGCAATCCGCCCGACTCCCACGAGTCCGTTTCGCCGAGCGTAAAAGTTTTGGCTCCGGCACAGGGCTCTTTGTCATGCACGAAGACGGTGACAGCTCCGTCGGCGGAGAGTTTGGCCAGGTCCGCGATGTGATCGCCGTGCGTGTGAGTGAGGAAAATGAGGCTGAGGTTCAGTCCCTTGGACTGAATGAACTCGATCATGGGGGTGGCATCGGCACCAGTGTCAAACGCCACGGCGTTTTTGGTATCTGCGTCCCAGACGAGGTACGAGTTCACCGTCATGTCGTGATAGGAGGAGTTGAACTGCTCCAGACACGGCAGGCTCACGGAAAGGGGGCGCCACTCAGTGTGGGCCATCGTCACCAGCGCCAGACCGTCGAGCTGCAAATGGGGGGCGATTTTCCGCAGCACCTTGTCATTCACCTTGCCCGCCTTGGCGTCGGCGATGTCCTCCTCGCTGACTCCGGATTTGGCGGCCAGATCGGCATCGCTGATGCTCAGGCCGCGCATGGATTTGGCGATCACATCATTGAACAGGTCTTCGAGTGGGAGGGACATGGGGTGCGATTCAAGGCGTTTTGACCGTCGAAGGCAAGGGCTATGTGTAGTCGGGCTGCTACAAACCAAAACGCGCACACTCGACGGGGAATCCTTGCCTCCGTGAGAGTCACACGTAACATCGGCGCGCCATGACCGATCTCGACATTCGTGAAATCCACTTTCTCCGCGGCCCCAACATCTGGTCAAACGACCCCGTGCTCGAAGCCTGGGTGGATCTGGGAAGCCTGAAAGACACCTCCTCAGACATCGTGCCCGGATTTGCCGATCAGCTCAAGGCCTGGTTCCCCGGCATGATCGAGCACCGCTGCAGCATTGGCGAGCGTGGTGGCTTTTTCCAGCGGCTCGACACCGGCACCTGGCCTGGGCACATCCTCGAGCATGTGACGTTGGAGTTGCAGACACTGGCTGGAAACACCGTTGGCTTTGGCAAGGCGCGGGAAACCTGTGTGGAAGGATTGTACAAGGTGGTCATCGAATATTTGGATGAAAACGTGGCCGAAGCCTGCATGCGTGAGGCGCGGGAAATCCTTCTGGCAGGGTATGCCGGCAAGGACTACGACATCGCAGGGGCCGTGGCGCGGATGAAACGCGTGGTGGATCGCAATGCCCTGGGGCCAAGCACGAGCGCCATCATCGCCGCAGCGGAGGATCGCGGCATCCCATGGCGGCGGCTGCGCGAAGGTCGCAGTCTGGTGCAGTTTGGCCAGGGCGTGAATCAGCGCCGTATCTGGACGGCGGAAACGGACCGTACGGGCGCCATTGCCGAGCACATTGTGCAGGACAAAGATCTGACGCGCACTCTGCTGCGCAAGGCGGGCGTGCCCGTGCCCGAGGGGCGCGTCGTGGCCAATCCGGCGGACGCCTGGGAAGCTGCGGAGGACATCGGCACTCCCGTGGTGGTGAAACCGCAGGATGCCAACCACGGTCGCGGCGTCTTCATCAACCTCACCACCCGTGAGCAGGTGGACAGCGCCTTCCAGACTGCTGCCACGGAAGGGGAAGGGGTCATGGTGGAGCGTTTTATTCCTGGCAATGACCACCGTCTCCTGGTCGTCGGCGGTGAACTGATCGCCGCAAGCCGTGGCGACCATGCCGTCGTCACAGGGAATGGCACTGACACGATTGCCGTGCTGGTGGACACTCAGCTGAACAGCAACCCGCTGCGCGGTGTGAGCGACTTCTGCCCTTGGTCCAAGATCGACACCGAAGAGTGGGATCCGGCGATCCTCTCGGAATTGGAAAAGCAGGACTACGAGCCGAATTCCGTTCCCAATGACGGCGAGCGCGTGCTGATCTCACGCTTTGCAAACTGGTCCACCGAAGTCACCGGCCTGGTGCACCCGCGGAACCGTGAGCACGTGACCATTGCCGCGCAAGTGGCGGGCTTGGACATCTGCGGGATCGATGTGGTTTGCACGGACATCAGCAAGCCGCTGGAAGATCAGGGCGGAGCTGTCGTGGAGCTGAACGCCAGCCCTGGTCTCATCATGCACCTGCGGCCTGCCACGGGAGAAGTGAGGCCGGTGGGGGAGGCCATCATCAACATGCTGTTCCCGGAAGGGAAAAACGGCCGCATTCCCGTCATCGGCATCACCGGCACGCATGGCAAGACGATCACCACCAAGCTGGTGGCGCATTTGATGAAAGCCACGGGCAAGCTCCTTGGTGTTTGCCACAGTGAAGGACTGCAGTTTGGCGACCGCTACGCGTGCTCCAAGATGGGGGACCGGACTACGGGTGCCTGGGGTGTTTTGCTCCACCCATGGACGGAAATGGCCATTTGCGAGACAAGTGCGGAGTCGATTCTTCTGGAAGGCCTGGGCTACGACCGCTGCCAGATAGGTGTGGTGCTCAATGTGGGCACCGATCATCTGGGCCTCGGATACATCGACACCATGGAACAGATGACCAAGGTGAAGCGCTGTGTGGTGGATGTGGTGCTGCCAGAGGGCACGGCTGTGCTGAATGCGGATGATGCACTGGTGGCAGGCATGGCGGAGTCGGAGCACTGCCAGTGCAATGTCATGTTCTTTTCCCACGTCGCGGACAATCCCATCGTCAGCGCTCACCGGGAAAAAGGTGGCCGGGCAGTCTTCATCCAGGATGGTGCCATTCACCTGGCCGAAGGAGGCGAGCAGCGTCTCCTTTGTGCCCTGAGCACGGTTTCTATTCCTATCACAGGCCATTTTGTGTTTAACATTCACAATGTTCTCGCCGCCGCTGGTGCCGCATGGGCTTACGGCCTGCCAGACCCGTTGATTGCGGAGGGCCTGGCCAGCTACGCTTAAAATCAGCACCTCCAGGAAGGAAAAAAGGGCGAAGGCGCGTTCTACTGGCAGCAGAACTGCTACCTGCCTTATTTCCTATCCATGCTCAGAGCTTCCTTCAGTTCCACCTGTGCCTTCATGCTCCCTGTCTGATGATGCAGAGAGGAGTATCCATTCCATTATCCGTTGCTGATCAGAGCTCTGGCAAAGAGTCTTTAATGGCAGAGTGGCTGCGCTTGGGACTTGAATCGGAGGTGGAATGCTGCGTCGAAGGTTCTGCCCTGCGAATTCAGATCATGGAATCCAAGGCCCGGGAATGGATGCCCGACTTCGACACTCTCGGTCTGGCAGAAACGCTGAAACTGGACGTCACCCATAACGATGACGATCTTCTGCGCGAAATCTGGCTGACGCTGCTGAACAGTCCGGTGCCGCTCGAGTTTCCGTGTGCGGAGGAATTGCTGGCATCCGTGCGCATCCGGCGAAACATCGTGCGGCATGCCGAGCGCACCCGGCTGAACTTTCACACCTCGGCCATCGAACGTCCGGCCGACTGCTGGCGTTACTCGGGGGAGACGGGCTTTGTTCTTATCCCAGGCTGCTCACTGATTGATTCCCTGAAGAAAGCCTGCCAGCCGGACCGGGCAGGGCAGTGGTACTCCTTTTCCTGCTACCGCGCCACGGAGTATGTGATCCTCCTTGCCATAGCTGAGGAAGTGCAGACCAGCCATCCTCAGCTGCTGGGCATGCTGCAGGCGCAGTGGGAAAAAAAGGCCATCTCCTCCGGCCGGTTTCATGACGTATTCATGCACGAGCTTGGCAGTATGGAGGAGCCTCTCCCCATGCATTACTATGTGCCAGGAGACCGTGCCTGGTTTCGCAATCCGGATCCGCATTCCTCCGACGTCCCGGGCTTTGAGGGCTCGTGGGTGTTTTACCTCGGGGGCGGCATGTTTGCCAATTTTTGGAAATCTGACCAGCCTTTCAGCCTGCTGGCCAAATGCCTCGAAATCCATCACTGGCATGAGGGTGCCTTCCGGGATGAGGAAGGGCAGTTGCAGATGGACGAGACCAAGGTGGAGCAGCTTGTGGCGCAGACCCTGAAATCTCCCGAGGCCACTGCGGCTGTGTTTGAACGCATGCACCGTATGCGGGATGCCCAGGGCATCTATGCCGAGGGCGGCTGCATGGATGCCACGCGGGAGGCCCCGAAGTTTGTGCTGGCACCGCACACGGACCTGATCCGCGCGCTGGAGGCCTCATAGTCGGATGAATATTTTGCGGCGGTACAACCACAGCGTCACCAGCCAGAAAACCAGGAAAGTGCAGGCCCCAATAGTCACGGGTCTGAGTTCCGTTCCAAACACATCAAAAATGCGTGTGCCGAAGTGCTTCTGCAGCGTTTCGGAGAACCAGATGTCCATCGTGTGGCGCATCACATAAAAGGCCAGGGAGTTCATCCCGAGCACCACAAACGCAAACGACCAGCGCCGCCATTGCCTGATGTCGATGATCTGATAGAGAGCGGCGAGAATCAGCAGGCTCAAGCCTCCACTGAAAAAGACCCAGGCCGGAGTCCACAACCGTTTCACGATGGGGCAGACGCCGCCAAAGTGCAGAATGAAACTGAGAGCCAGGCTGGCCGCGCCGGCCACCGCCAGTGTTTTGACCGGGCTGAGGCCCTGTTTGTTTGCCTGCCGGAGCCAGGTGCCGGCGGTCAGGCCAAGAATCATGGTGCCGATGGTCGGAATGAAATTCAGTGTGGTGTAGCCGCCAAGATAACCCACGTACGGACTTTCGCGTGGAAACTGGTTGAGCAGCCAGCGGTCAAAACTCCAGCCGACATTGCGGTTATGATTCCAGTGCGCGAAAAATCCGCTGAAGTCGTGCTGCCAGCCTTCCGGAGTGTTGAAGTCCATGGGGGTGGCATGCGGAGGCATGACCGGATACAGGGCATAGAGCAGCCAATAGCCGGTCAGAATGAGGGTAAACCAGACCCAGCGCGTGCGCGGCGTGCAGTAGGCCAGCGCAAACACAGCCATGTAACCCATGCCGGTCTGGGTCAGTGTTTCATCAAACGTCCAGTGCGTGATGTCGCGGTCCACGCTGCGCAGGAAGATTCCCAGAAGTATCAGCGCCACCGAACGCCACAGCGCATGCAGCACGACGTGCCACTGGGACTGCCCCTGCTTGGTGCGCGATGACACGGAAAACACCAGGGAGGCGCCCGTCAAAAACGCAAAGGAGGGGTGGATCAGGTCGTTGAGTGATGCGCCCACCCAGGGAATATGGGAAGAGTGATGGCCTAAAAACTGCCAGATGGCGCTGTTGGGAAAGTGAACTGCCACCTCATCGAGCTCAAGCAGGCGCAGCCCCAGCAGAAACATCACGATCCCGCGGTAAACATCGATGGAGCCGATTCGCGGAGCTGTGGATGGCAGAGAAACTGGCTGCGGAGTGCTCAAGGTATCAGAGATCAGTAATAATGCTCCAGCTTACGCTTGCTCACCCGATCCAGACTTGCGGCGTTCGGAATGAGGTAGCGTGTGTTGCGCCGGTCAATGATGACCAGGCGGCCATGGCCCAGGGGCTGGATGCTTTCGTCCGTTTCCACTTCAAAGCTGGTGTCCCCGCGGTCCGTGGTGACGTGCCATTCATGACCGTCCGCCAGACGCACAATGCGGTGGATCACCTGGATGATGGGGACAAAATCCCGTCGGGCCAGGGCGCTGAGCAGCAGTTTGCGCGAAGTCTCCGCCAGTTTTTGCGGATCCTCGACGCACAAGATCTCGCGCCCGGCCTCGGACTGGATGGAAATCCAGTGGTCCTTCTCGGTCAGCGGAAACATTTTGGCCGGGTGTACATTGGCATGGCGGATGCCGTTGCTGTCCACCAGCACGAGGCGGCCGCTTTCGTCCTGTAAAAACTCAATGTTCTGCTCCAGCGGCTTGTTCATGCGTTGTTTACCTCCAGCATGGCCTGGTGCAGTCGTGCGTAAGTACCGCTGCTGCGCAGAAGTTCCTCGTGCGTTCCGATTTCCTTGATGCGGCCTTCCTCGATGACCACCAGCCGGTTCGCCTTCCGCAGTGTGCCAAGGCGGTGCGCGATCGCGATCGTCGTGCGGCCTTTGACGAGGTGATCCAGCGCCGCCTGGATTTCACGCTCCGTCTCGGTGTCAACGGCGGAGGTGGCCTCATCCAGAATCAAAATGGCGGGGTCAACGAGCAGCGCACGCGCGATGCTGATGCGCTGGCGCTCTCCGCCAGAGAGCTGCTGACCGCGTTCCCCCACGAGCGAATCGTACGCATCTGGCAGGCGCATGATGAAGTCATGCGCGCGTGCCGCGCGTGCAGCGGCCACGATCTCCGCCCGTGTCGCATCCGGCTTCCCGTACGCAATGTTTTCGGCAATGGTGCCATAAAAAAGATACGGCTCCTGCAGCACCAGGCCCAGGTTTCTGCGGTAGTCCATCACATCCACATCGCTCAGATTGTGGCCGTCCACCAGCACCGCACCTTCGCTCACTTCAAAGAAACGACAGGCCAGATTCACCAGGGTGGTCTTGCCCGCGCCGCTGGGGCCCACAAAACCGACCATCTCTCCCGGCGCAATTTTCAAACTGAGTCCCTTGATGATCTCACGCGAGCCATGGCGGAATTTTACGTCCCGGAACTCGATCTCCCCTTGCAGACGGCCCACCTTGATCGGGTTTTTTTGCGCCGGAACGTCTGGTTTCACATCCAGCACGTCAAAAATGCGGTGCGCGCTGGCTGCCGCGCGCTGCATCGAGGCAGTGAAGCGGCTCATGGAGTCCATGCGCTCGTAAAAGCTGCTGATGTAAAGCACAAAGCCGGTCAGCACCCCCACCGTGATGCTGTCATGCGCCACGCTCCAGGCACCCACGGCCCAGACAATCAGCAGGCCGATGTCCGTGAGCAGCTTGATCATCGGGGTGAAGAATGACCAGGTCTTGTTCACGCGGTCATTGGTGTCGAAGATGTGCTTGTCCGCTGCGCGGAAGCGCTCGATCTCCCGCTGTTCCTGTGCGAAGGCCTTGACCACGCGCACCCCGGGTATCGTGTCTGCCAGCACGCTGGTGAGCTGGCTGCCCGCACGGCTTGCGGCTGCAAACCCGCCGCGCAGGTAGTCGCGCACGCGCTGCACCAGCCACGCCACGACCGGCACCGGCCCCAGAGCGGCCACGGCCAGCATGGGGTTGATGCTGAACAAAATGACCGCCGTGAAGATGAACTGCAGAACATCGCAGAAGAAGTCGATGAAGTTCACCGAGATGAAGAGCGAGAGGTGCTCCGTGTCCGAACTGATGCGGGAGATGAGGTCACCAGTGCGCTTGCGGTTGAAATAAGTCAGCGAAAGCGTCTGCAAATGCTCAAAGGTCTCCCGCCGCATGCGGCTGGTCACCAGTTCGGCGATCCGTGCCACCACGAAAGTCTTCCCCCAGTTCAGCGCCCAGGTCAGCAAGGCTGCCAGCGCCAGTGCGCCGATGAATTCATACACCTTGTGCACATGCACCCGCTCCGTCTGGCTCTGGAGCGGGATGAGCACGTCATCCACCAGAGACATCGTCAGCCACGGGGCGATCATCTGCGCACCTGTGCTGGCCATGGTGAGGCCCAGACCGAGAAGGAGCAGCCGGTACCACGGCCTCGAAAAGACCAGAATGCGGAACAGCGGCTTGCCCGGCTTGATGTTTTCCTCGGAATTCTCCGCGCTGAAGATCTCCTCCTCGTCCTCCTCCAGCTCAGGATCTCCGACATCTCCCATGTCATCGACACCGCTCAGCAGCCGGCACTGCTCACGGTAACGGGCCAGAAAGGCCTCCGCTTCCCTCAGACGTCCGGATGTCACCCGCCACTGGCAGATCACAGTCCCGTTTCCCATCAGCTGGAGGGAGATGGTGGCCCCAACTTCCTCCAGTTTGAACTCCTGCAGGTCCGAGAGCTTCCAGGTCTGCACGGCGGGATGTGCTGAACCACGATCCTCAAAACTGAGCAGGCGCGTGTTGGTCAGCACGATCAGCCCATGGCGGAAATGCAGGGCCGAATCCAGATCTGTCATCAGGCGGGCGACCGTACGTTCACCCGAGGCCAGCTTGGATTCAGCGTGCTGAAGCAGGCGGTCGGGAGGGGCTTGGATGGGTGGACGCGGCAAAGTGGGGAGGTCGGGACGTGTAACCCGCTGAAACTCCAATGTTCCCGAAGGTTGTCAAACTTGTGCAAATATTTACCCAAGACAGGGCGCAAGAAGCACCTGGGCATCTCGTTTCCCGCCGATGTTTCCCTTGACCTCTCGCCGGTCTGGGGACTATTCCGCGCTTTCTCTACTCCTGCGTGCCCTCATCAGCTCCATCCTGCGAACTCCGCTCCACCATTGTTCGTAAAATTCTTGCTTTGCGCGGTCCGAATCTTTGGGCGCGTGAAACAGTTCTCGAATGCAAGGTGGAGTTTCCTGAACTGACCGATTACGTCGCCAACTGGCGTTCCTGGCTCCTCTCCTGGCTTCCCGCGTTGGAGCCTCAGCTCAGCGAGACCAGCGTCACTCCTCAGCCTGAGTCCCTGGCGGCATTGCTCCAATCGATCACCCTGCACCTGCAGAGCCGTTCCGATCTCCAGGTCAGCTTTGGCAAGGTCATGCCCACGTCGGAGCCGCTGACACTCCGCATCATCACCCAGTTCGACGAAGAAATCGTCGCCCGCGCCGCCTTCGAGCTCGCCCGGCGCCTGATCGATGCCGCCCTTTTTGGCCAGACCATGGACGTAAACGCGGCCATCACCGAACTCAGCGAGCTGGCCCAGGACGTCTGTCTCGGCCCCAGCACTCGCGCCATGGTGGATGCCGCACGCCTGCGCGGCATTCCCGTCCTGCGCCTCAATGAGGGCAGTCTCGTTCAGCTCGGCTGGGGGTCGAAGCAAAAAAAAATCCTTGCCGCAGCCACCAGCCAGACCAGCGCCATCGCGGAGGACATCGTGCAGGACAAGGACTTCACCCGCCGCATGCTCAATAAGATCGGTCTGCCAGTGCCGCAGGGCCGCCCGGTCAAAGATGCTGACGATGCCTGGGCCGCTGCCAATGAGATCGGCCTGCCCGTCGTCGTCAAGCCGCTGGACGGCAATCAAGGACGCGGTGTCGCCTTGAACCTGTACACCAGGGAACAGGTCGCCATTGCCTACGCGGCAGCCCGTGAAGAGAGCCGCTCGGTCATTGTGGAACAGTTTGCGGAAGGGGAGGACTACCGCGTCCTCGTCATCGGCCGTGAACTCATCGCTGCCTCGCGCCGCTACCCCGCGCACGTGATCGGCGATGGTGAGCATACCATTCAGGAGCTGATCGCTGAAAAAAATCGCGATCCCCGCCGTGCTGCAGATCATGCCGCAGCGCTGAGCCGCATCCGCATTGATGCCGTGGCCATGGCGGTGCTCGCCGAGCAGGGCGTCACGCCGGAATCCATTCCCGAAAAGGACCGCATGGTCCTGATCCGCCGCAACGCCAACCTCAGCACGGGCGGCACCGCCGTGGACTGCACTGCGGAGGTGCATCCCACCATCTGCGCCGCTGCGGTGGAAGCCGCCCAAATGGTCGGTCTCGACATCTGCGGCCTGGACATGATCGCGCCGGACATCACCAAGCCGTTGAGTCCGCGTAATGGCGTCATTATTGAGCTCAATGCGCGCCCCGGTCTGCGCATGCACCTCTATCCCTCTGAAGGTGAACCGCGCCCTGTCGGCAAAGCGGTCATCGACACCATGTTTGCACCGGAATGCCGTGGCCGCATCCCCATCGTCGCCGTGACCGGGGTGAACGGCAAGACCACCACCACCCGCTTCATTGCCCATCTGCTCGCCCAAAACAAATGGCGGGTCGGAATGACGAGCACGGACGGCGTCTTTGTCGGCTCGCGCATGATCGACAGCGGGGACTGCAGCGGCCCGAAGAGCGCCCGCAGCATCCTTTCTTATCCGTTGTGCGATGCCGCCGTGCTGGAAACCGCACGCGGTGGTATTTTGCGTGAAGGGCTCGCCTTTGATCACTGCGATGTCGCCGTGGTTACCAACATTGGCTGCGGGGATCACCTTGGGATCAATGAAATCCACACCGTGGAGCAGCTGGCAGAAGTAAAGCAATGCATCGTCGCCGCCGTTTCCGCAGAAGGCAGCGCCGTCCTGAATGCCGCCGACCCGCTGGTCGTGAAAATGTCGGAAACCTACCCGCGCAAGACGATCTTCTTCGCCCAGGATGGTGAGAATGCCGTCATCGTTCTGCACCGCATCAAAGGCGAGCGCGCCATCTTTGTACGCAACGGGAACATCATCCGCGCCACCGGTCCGAATGAGGAGGTCTTCATGCCGCTGAGCGAGGTCCCTCTCACTCATGGTGGCCGCATCGGCTTCCAGGTCGAAAACACCCTCGCCGCCGTGGCAGCAGCCTGGGCCCTGGGCATCGATGACGAACTCATCCGCCAGGGCGCGCGCACCTTTGTGCCCAGCCTCGATCAAAACGCGGGCCGCTTTAATGTGCTGGACCTGAAGGGCATCACCGTCATCGTCGATTACGGTCATAATGTCGACGCCCTGCGTGCGCTGCTTGATGGCCTGCGCCAGTTTGAAAATGCGCGCCGTATTGTCGTTTACAGCTCTGCCGGCGACCGCCGTGACAGCGACATCATCGAGCAGGGCCGCATGCTCGGCACCGAATTTGATGAAGCCTGGCTGTATGAAGGCGACTACGTGCGTGGTCGTGAGTCCGGCGAGATCATGAAGCTCCTCGCCGCCGGCCTGGAGAATGCAGCACGCACGAAGCGCGTGGAATCCATCCTCGGTCACCTGAAGTCGCTCGACCTCGCGCTCGCCTCTGCGCAACCCGGAGACCTGCTCATGATTCAGGCCGATACGGCAGACGAAACCGTGCAGTATCTAAAGGAAAAGTACGGAGCGCAGTGAGAACCCGCAGTTTCGGCCTGACGAAACGCTTGCCAGAGCATGCCGGATTCGGCTACTAGGAGGCTGCTCACGCCATGACCACCACCACCGCCACACTCCTCAGCATCGCCTGCGGCTACCTCTGCGGCTCAGTGCCGTTTGGTTATCTTGCCGGACGTTTGAAAGGTCTCGATATCCGCCAGCACGGCAGCGGCAACATTGGCGCCACGAATGCCATCCGCGTGCTGGGGAAGGGGATTGGCATTCCTGTCTTCATTCTCGACATGCTCAAAGGCTGGCTGCCTGTGTTTCTGGCAGGAATCTGGATCGGACAGACCGGAGCCGCGCCTGAGATGGTTTCCATCGGCAAGGTGCTGACCGGCCTGGCCGCTGTGCTTGGCCACATGTTTACCTTCTGGCTCGGCTTCAAAGGCGGCAAAGGCATCGCCACCACCTGCGGTGTGCTGCTGGGCATCTCATTGGCCGGTATGATTGGCGGCTGGATCGGCTTCCTGACCTTCCTCTTCGCATTTCGCTATGTCTCCCTTGGTTCCATAGCCGCGGCATTCGGCGTGCCTGCGGGAATGGCCATTCAGATGTACCGTGAAGGCCGCTGGGACTTCGTGCTTCTTGGCTTCGGCATCGTGGTGATGATCCTCGCCATCGCCCGTCATAGCTCGAACATCAAACGGCTGCTCGCAGGCACCGAGAGCAAGGCCTTCACCAAAAAGAAGCCGCAGCCATGATCCAGTCCGCCACAGTCTTCGGTGCCGGCAGTTGGGGCACCGCATTGGCCGCTTTGCTGGCCTGGCGCGGGCTGAACGTACAGTTCTGGGGCCGCGATGCCGAACTGATGGCGCAGATCCGCGACACCCGCCGCAACGCGCGCTATCTCCCTGACCTGGAACTGCCCTCGCAGATCACAGTAACCTCCGACCTGAATGCCTTGCAGCCCGCAGACATGCTCGTGTTTGTGATCCCCTCCAAGGCCATGCGCGCCACCGCGGAACTCGTCGCTCAGAGTGGCGCGGCTTCCAAGGCCCGCGTGCTCGTCTCCTGCTCCAAGGGTATCGAGCTCGAAACCGGCCGCCGTATGAGCGAGATCATCGGCGAATCCATTCCCGGCATTCCTCTCGCGGTGCTGACCGGCCCCAATCACGCCGAGGAAGTCGCACGGAAACTGGCCACCGCCGCCGTCGTGGCTTGCACGGATGATGAAATCGCCAAGGCCGTGCAGTCCTGCTTCACGCTGCCGTTTTTCCGCACTTATACCACGGACGACATCATCGGCGCCGAGTGGGCGGGCGCGATGAAGAACCCCTATGCCATCGCCTCCGGCATCACGCATGGCCTGAAGCTCGGAGACAACACCTTGGCGGCTCTCGTCACCCGGGCACTTGCCGAGATGGTGCGCCTTGGCGTGGCCGAAGGCGGCAAGGTGGAGACATTTTATGGACTGAGCGGCGTGGGAGATCTCATGGGCACCTGCTACTCGGAGCACAGCCGCAATCATCGCGTCGGTGTCATGCTCGGCCAGGGCCGTCCGCTGGATGAAATCATCGCCAGCACCCGCATGGTCGCCGAAGGCGTGCTGAACACCGCCAGTCTCCACCGCGCCGCCCACGCCCGCGGCGTGCGAATGCCGCTGATCGACGAGATCAACGCCGTCCTGCACCAGGGCAAATCCCCCAAAGAAGGCATGAAGGCTCTCCTTTCACGCGACCCCCGGCCCGAGGCCGATTAAACTACCTCATGTCTGACTCCAACGGTTACGAACTCCTCGACAGCGGCTCCTTTCAAAAGCTGGAACGCTTTGGCAGCGTCGTGCTCTCACGCCCGTGTGCACAGGCCGTCTGGCAGCAGACCCTGGCCAAGGCCGACTGGCAGAAAGTGACCGCCACCTTCTTCCGCGATGGCGGCAACCAATGGCGCGGCCGCGACAAGCTGCCCGAGACATGGGCTATCGAAGTCGATGGCACCAAGTTTCAGCTCAGCTCCACCGATTTCGGCCACCTCGGCATCTTCCCCGAGCAGCGCGATCAATGGCGTCGCATCCGCGAAGTCTGCACCGAATACGCCAAAAAACACAACCGCCCAGCGCGCGTGCTGAATCTCTTCGCCTACTCCGGCGGCAGTACGCTGGCCGCAGCGCACGCCGGCGCGGAAGTCTGCCATGTGGATGCCTCCAAGGGCATGGTCGATTGGGCGCGCAAAAACGCAGCGCTCAACGGCCTCGAAGAAAAGCCCGTGCGCTGGATCGTGGATGACGTCACCAAATTCCTCGAGCGTGAACTCCGCCGTGATCGTCAATACGACCTGCTCATCCTCGATCCCCCAAGCTATGGCCGCGGCGCCAAGGGCGAAGTCTTCAAGATCGAAAACGACCTGCCCCCGCTCCTCTCATTGCTCGGCAAGCTCATGTCCGACCAGCCCCTCGGTGTGCTGCTCTCCTGCCACACCCCGGAGCTGACGCCCATCTCCCTGCACCACCTCCTCCTCCAGCAGTTCGGCCGCAAGGGCGGCAAAGTGGAGCACGGCGAGATGCAGCTTCGCGGCACCGCCAGTGTCCTACCCGTCCCCAGTGGCAGCTTCGCCTGGTGGCTGGCATGATGTCATTCGACATTTGCACCCATGCTCCCGTTTCTCCTCCGCCGCGCTCTCAGCAGCGTGATCGTGATCTTTTGCGTGATCTCGATCACCTTCGTGCTCGCGCGGATCACACCAGGGGGACCGTTTGACCGGGAGAAGGAGCCGCCTCCACACGTCAAAGAAGCACTGGAGAAAAAGTACAAACTGGGCGGCACCCTGCCTCAGCAGTACCTCTCCTATCTCTCCTCCCTGGCTCATTTCGATCTCGGCTTGTCCACCAAGTATCGCGACTGGACTGTGGCGGAGCTGTTGCGGCAAAAGCTGCCGAACTCCTTCGTCCTCGGATCTCTTGCTTTTGTCATCGCGAGTTTCGCGGGCGTCTTTCTGGGGACTCTCGCAGCGATGAAGAAGGGCACTTGGATCGACCACTCGGCCATGGTTGGCGCGCTGCTGTCCATCTCGATTCCTTCCTTCATCAGCGGGCCTTTTTTGATCGCCGCTTTTGCCCTCTGGCTCGGCTGGTTGCCGGTGGGTGGCTGGGGCACCGTGCCGCAGATGGTGCTGCCAGCGCTCTGCCTCGCGGCACCCTATGTCGCTTACGTCGCGCGTTTGATGCGCAACAGCCTGCTGGATGTTTTGAAGAGTGATTTCCTGCGCACCGCACGCGCCAAAGGTCTGTCCGAAACGCAGGCCGTGGTCAGGCATGCCGCCAAAGTCGCCATTCTGCCGGTCGTGACTTTTCTCGGACCCCTCGCTGCCAATCTGCTGACGGGTTCGATGATCGTTGAAGTCGTCTTCAACATCTCCGGCGCGGGGATGATCTTTGTGAACTCGATTCAGAATCGGGACGTCTTTTTGCTCAGTGGCGCGGTCATCGTTTACTGCGTGCTGCTCGTGCTCTTCAATCTCCTTGTGGACGTGATCTACACGCTGCTGGACAAACGCATCAGTCTCTATGCCTGAAGCCGCCGCTCCAGCCTCCATCGCTCGGCCGGACGGCTGGCAGGTCTTGAAGCGCAACCGCGTGGCGCTCATCTCGCTCGGCTTCCTCGCGGCCCTGACGCTCATCACCATCGTGGTGCCATTGCTCCTGCCCGAGGCTCTGAAGCTCACCAGCAGCGAATCGTTTGTGCCGCCCTCCAAAGCACACCTTCTGGGAACCGATGTAAACGGCCAGGACATGCTCTACCGCCTGCTCTCCGGCGCTCGCGTTTCCCTCGGCGTAGGCTTGGTCGGCGCGCTGATCAGCCTGGGCATCGGCACTCTCTACGGCATGATCAGCGGCTATGCAGGCGGGCGCATCGACGGCTTCATGATGCGCACGGTCGAGGTGCTGCAATCCGTGCCACGCATCCTCTTCATCATGATCCTCATCGCCGCCCTCGATGAATACGTGAAGGGCTGGATCGATGGCTGGCGTCTGGCTGCGGAGCAGAGCGACCGGCTGGAGTTTGCCAAGGTCATGAACGAGCTGAAAGCCTACACCAAGGTGCTGGTGATGATCATCTCGCTCGGTCTCGTCGAATGGCTCACCATGGCGCGCATCGTGCGCGGTCAGGTGCTGGTGCTGCGGGAGATGACTTTCGTCACTGCTTCACGCGCCATGGGGCAGAGTTCCTGGCAGGTGCTGCGCCGCCATCTGCTGCCAAACCTGAGCACCATCATTCTCACCTACCTCACGCTCACCATTCCCGCCGTCATCCTCGACGAATCCTTCCTCAGCTTCCTCGGCCTCGGCATCGAAGACCCCGCCTCAAGCTGGGGCTCGCTCCTCAAAGACGGCGCTCAAGTCATCAACCCGCTCGAAAGCAAATGGTGGCTCCTCGTTTTCCCAGCCCTCCTCATGTCCGTCAGTCTCCTCGCCCTAAACTTCCTCGGCGATGGCCTGCGCGATGCGTTTGATCCAAAGGGCGGGGAGTGATGAATGACGGACTGCGCTATTCTCCTTTTTCTTCGTCCTCGTCTTCCTTCTCTTCGGCCAGCGCGTCTCCCATCTGTTCCATGTAAGCCTGCATGTCTGCCTCATTGATCGCCTGCTGTGCCGCATGCTCATCGGGATCCAGCACCCAAAGTCGCTCGGAGGCCGTGATCTCGAAATCCGTTGTCTGGATCACCACACGTCCATTGAAGTCGCCGTACCACTCCAGGTAGAGAGCATTCGCCCACACCCAGGGAATCTCATGAAACCGGTCCTCCTTGATGGCTAGCATCCATTCTTCCTCGGGCACCAGCAGCTTCTTCACCCTCTGCGATGCCGTGATGTCTCCCACCGATCCCGTCTGATTCAAACGCAGCCCCTCATAATCCGGTTGCGCCACAGGATTGGGATTCACAAACGTAAGCTTCGAGCCCGCCACATCCGGCCAAGCATCCCCGCTCAAATCAAGCACCAGCGGCTCCTCCTTTCCCAGCAGCCAGATGCGCCCTGTCACACGCCCCCTCACAGTATTGTCGATCTCACCACAAACGATGCATTTGTCAGGTCGCCAGGCCATGGGGAAAAGTAAAATGGAAGATTTATGAACAGTCGTTTCAGTGCTGTGGATCAAAGGCCATCAATGCGCCTGCAGCCAGTTCAATCCGGTGCCGGCCTCGACCTCCGAGGGAACGCCTTCAAGCGGCAGGGCATTCTGCATGGCTTCGAGAATGATAGCTTTGGCCTGTTCGACCTCGCTCTCCGGCATCTCGAACAGCAGTTCGTCATGCACCTGCAGCAGCATGCGCGTTTGAAGGCCCGCTTTCGTTAGCGCGGCGTCCACGTTGACCATGGCGAGCTTGATCATGTCTGCTGCCGTGCCTTGGATGGGGGTGTTCATGGCCACGCGCTCGGCGGCGCCACGCACGGTGGCGTTGCTGCTGGTGATGTCGCGGATGAGGCGGCGGCGGCCCGTGAGAGTTTTGACGTATCCATGCTCTTTGGCCTCGACGATGATCTGCTCCATGAAGCGCTTCACGCCAGGGAACTGCTTGAAGTAGTTCTCAATGATGGTGGCTGCCTCTCCGCGTGGGATGCCGAGACGCTGGCTCAGCCCGAAGGCAGAGATGCCGTAGATGATGCCGAAGTTCACCATCTTGGCTGTCCGGCGCATCTCCGGCAGCACGCCATCGAGTTCCACGCCATAGACTCGCGCAGCGGTGGCCTGATGAATGTCCAGTCCGCTGGCGAAAGCCTCGATCATGGCTTTGTCCTTGCTGAGCGCGGCCATGACGCGAAGTTCGATCTGCGAGTAGTCAGCGCTCATCAGCACCCAGCCGTCCTGACCGGGCACGAAGGCCTTGCGAATCTCGCGCCCGAGATCGCTGCGAATCGGGATGTTTTGCAAATTCGGATTCGTCGATGCCATGCGGCCCGTCGCGGCCATGAGCTGATGAAACGTCGTATGCACCCGTCCGGTCACTTTTGAAACCGCATGCGGAAGCGCCTCGACGTACGTGCTGTTAAGCTTGGTGACTTCGCGGTAGTCCAGAATATCCTGAATGATCGGGTGCAGGCCCAGGAGCGACTGCAGCACCTGCTCATTCGTTTGATACTGCCCCGTGGCGGTCTTCTTCGGCTTGTCGAGAAGCTTGAGGCGGTCAAACAACACCTCGCCGAGCTGCTTTGGACTGTTGAGATTGAAAGGTCCGCCCGCATTTTCTTGAATGCGCTTTTGCAGTTCGGCCGCTTTCTTGTCGAGTTCGACGCCATACTCGCGCAGCGCCTGCACATCAATCTTCACCCCGTAGTTCTCCATCTTCGTGAGCACGGGAAGAAGCGGGCATTCGATTTTTTCAAACACGTACTGCTGCTCCTTCAATTCCGGCCGCATCTTCGCTGCCAGCTGCCACGTCACATCCGCGTCTTCCGCCGCGTAGTCGGTCACCTTGCGAATGTCCTGATCGGCCACATCAGCCATGGTGGACTGGCTGAAGAGATCGTTCTTTTCCGTGCCAATGAGGTTTGTGATCGGCACAGGCGTGTAGTGCAGGTACGACTCGGCAAGGTAGTCCATGCCATGGCGTTGCTCGGGATCGATGAGCGAATGCGCCAGCATGGAATCAAAAAACGGCCCCTTCACTTCGACGCCATGTGCCAGCAGCACGCTGAGATCGAACTTCAGATTGTGCCCGACTTTTTCGATGCCTTCTGTGGTCAGCACAGCATGAAATTCATCCAGCACCGCCTTCGCGGCGGCTTTCTCACGCGGGAAATGCACGAACCACCCTTCATGCGCCTGCCATGAAAGCGCGATGCCCACGATCTCCGTATCGCGCGGATCGAGTCCGGTGGTTTCAAGGTCAAAGCAGAACGACTTCAACGTGGCCAGCTGCGCCATCAGCTTCTTTCGCTCCTCCGCCGTCTGCACCAGATGATACACGTGCGGCGTGTCAGACATGGTGCTGAGCTTGGCTGGAGCCGCAGGAGCGGGGGCTGCAAAAAGATCGTCTGCACCCGCTCCCGATTCGGCCGACGAGGCGGCCACTTGTTCTGCCTTCCGGCCTCGGCCCGCCTTGAATTCGTCACCAAAAAGACGTCGGCCAAGCGCATTGAACTCGAACTCGGTGAAGAAAGCTTTCAGCGCATCATCATTGTGCGGTTTGACCACGAGATCAGTCACCTGCGGCTCATAAGGCGCATCGTGAAAAATGGTGGCGAGCTTTTTGGAGAGCAGCGCATCGTCCCGGCTGGCCTCAAGTTTCTCCTTCTGCTTGCCCTTGAGCTGCGCCGTGTTGGCGAGGAGGTTTTCCACGCTGCCAAACTGCTGAATGAGGGCGGTGGCGGTCTTTTCGCCAAAGCCTTTCACTCCAGGGATGTTGTCCACGGTGTCTCCCATGAGTGCGAGGATGTCGATGACCTGCTCAGGGCGTTCGATGCCCCACCGCTCGCAGACCTCCTTCACGCCGAGGATTTCCACATCACTGCCTTGGCGGCCTGGTTTATAAATTTTCACATGCTCCGACACGAGCTGCCCAAAGTCCTTGTCTGGCGTGACCATGAAAGTCTCGATGCCTTCCTTCTCAGCCCGCTTCGCCATGATGCCGATGATGTCATCCGCCTCGTAGCCATCGCGCACGAGGATGGGGATGTTCATCGCCTCCATCAGGCGCTTGATCTGCGGGATGGCCATGCTGATGTCCTCCGGCATCTCCTCGCGCTGGGCTTTGTAAGCAGGAAACATCTCATGCCGCGGCGTCGGCGCAGAGGTGTCCAGAGCCACCGCCAGATGCGTAGGCTGCTGGTTTTTGATGATGTCGAGCAGCGTGTTGGCAAAGCCGTAAAGCGCGGAGGTGTTCACGCCATCGCTGGTGCGGATGGGAGCTTTGATGAAAGCAAAGTGCGCGCGATAAAGCAGCGCCATGCCGTCGAGAAGGAAAAGGCGTTGGGACATTTGCCCTCAGACTAAGCAGGGCGGGGGAGGGGGAGCAATGACGAATGACAAATGCAGAATGAATATCGAGAACCTCAGTCATTCGTCATTCCGCATTCGACATTCGTCATTTTCGTCAAGCCCCCTGCAAGGTAATCGCCGCATCCTCCATCGCTCGGCTCGCCTCCGTCTCATCATTCACCACCTGCGTGGCCCCGAGGCGTTTCAGGCGCTCCACATCCGAACTGAAGCGCGCACGGGCCAGCACGGAAATATCCGGGCGATGCTCGCGAATCATGGCCAGCGCCTGCGCATTAACCGTGGCATCCGGAAATGTCAGAGCCACCATGCGCGCATGTTTCAGCTTGGTGAGCTCCCAGGTTTCCTGATGGCTGGCATCGGCAAACAGCACGGCCTGCCCCTGACGCTTGAGGCTTTGCACCGTCTCAGCGTTCAGCTCCACCACCAACGTACGCACTCCAGAATCCAGCAGTGCTTTGTTGAGCTTCTCACCCACCGGCCCATGACCGCAGATGATGGCATGGTCCGTGAGTCCGCTGATGCGCTGGCGCAGATTGCCAGCATCCACCTTGACCTGCTTGCCACGCCCCCAGCCGCGCTTCACCAGCCAGTCGCCGAGCGGAATGCCGAATTTCAACAGGGCAGGCAGCAGCCCCATGGAAAGCGCACTCGCGGCCAGCAGCGTCTGCTGTGTGGCATCGCTCCACAGATGCGTGCTGCTAGCGTTTTGCAGCAGCACGAGCGAAAATTCCCCTGCGCTGCACAGGCCGATGCCCGCCATGAGGGCCTGCTTTTGCCCGAGTCCGAGGTAACGCGCTATGGCGGTGATTAGCCCCGCCTTCACCAGCATCAGCGCCACCGTGATCAGGCAGATCGGCAGCCACAGAACCATGGCAGCCTTCACATCGATCATGAGTCCAACAGAGACAAAAAACAGCGTTAGAAACAGATCTTTGAGCGGCATCACATCCGCCAGAATCCGGTGCTTAAAAATGGATTCGCTGACCGCCAGTCCCGCGACAAACGCGCCCAGCGCCAATCCCAGCCCCAGCAAACCACCCACAAAAGCCAAGCCAACACAGCTGCCAATGACTGTCAGTGTGAAAAGCTCGCGGCTCCGTGTTCGCGTCACCGCGTTCAGCAGCCACGGGATGATCCACCGCGCAGCCACGCCCGCCAGAATGACGAAAGCACCCCCACGTAAAACCAGCGAGCCCAGCCTCGGCATCAGCGCTGTGGATTCCCCTTCATGTGGCAGCAGCAGCGGCAGAAACATGAAGAAGACGATGATGAAAAGGTCCTGAAAAATCGCCACGGCCAGCGCCATGCGCGAACCGGGGCTTGCCTCCAGTCCGAGATCCTGAAAGCTCTTCAAACTGACTGCGGTGGAGCTCAGAGAAAGCGCGACCGCCAAAATGACGGCCCCCTGCCACGTGCTGGAATGCAAGGCGCTCGACACTGCCGCAACCACGAGCGCGCACAGGCCCATCTGCCAGCCACCGCCCACAAAGGCGAGCCGACGTAGAAAGCGCAGTTCCCCCAGTGAGAACTCTAGTCCCAGCGTAAACATCAGCAGCACCACACCAAACTCCGCCATCTGCGAAACCTGCACGTGCGACTCACCGCCGCCCAACAGTCCCAGCACGCCGGAGTTTGCAATCAGCACGCCACAGATGAAATACCCCGCAAGCATTGACTGACGCAGCTTCAGCAGCAGCAGGGACACCAGCACCACACCGGCAAGCATCAGCGCCAGCAGTGCAAACAGCGGTGGAATGGCAGATGCGGCGATGGTGATGGTGTGAAGCATGCAGGAGTTTTTCTTCGGCCTTTAGCTTCCGTAGATCAAGCGCCTGCTGGATGCACGATGCGATTTTTGTGGCGGCGCTATGACAAAATAAAAATCAAGTTGCCCATGCAACTTGCTACGATATCCAGCCATACTTCATGTCTGTTGACCGCATTCACAAAAAAGTTTTGGAACTGGTTCTCGCAGAACACCGCTGCCATCAGTGGACGCACCATCTGGACATTGGCGCAGGTCATGGCGGGCTGATCAAGCGGGTCAAAGCAGCGTTAAAGGTCCAGTCGAGCGTCTGCGACTACACTGACACATTGATGAAACTGCCCAGTCAAAAGGTGGACATTGCCAACCTCAACAATGAGCCATTGCCTTATGCCGATGCAAGCTTTGACGTAGTTACTGCCACGGAGGTGATCGAACACCTCGAAGACTACCGTCAGGTACTGCGGGAAATCTATCGTGTGCTCAAGCCCGGTGGTGTTTGCATTCTCAGCACGCCGAATATCCTGAATCTTAATTCGCGCCTGCGCTTTCTCTGGTTTGGTTTCTGGAATCTCTTCGGGCCGCTGCCGGTGAAAAACAGCGCCCTTTATTCCACGGGTGGACACATCAATCCGGTGTCCTGGTTTTATGTTGCTCATTCCCTGCTGGATGCCGGCTTTGCTGATGTGTCTCCGCACATTGACCACCGTCAGCGTTCCGGCATGGCGAAGCTCATTTTTCTTTACCCGTTGATAAAGATTCTGGGCGGCCGCGCAATGTACAAAGAGCGGCACCGGGTCAAAACGTTGGACGAGGCCAATGAGCCGCTGGTGCGTGCCATGAACAGCATCGACATGCTGCTTGGCCGCACCATCATCACCAAGTCCCACAAGAGCGCCTAAGCTCTCAAGCTTATCGCTGCTCTTCGCTGCTGAACTGCAGGTTGTAGAGGTTCTGGTAGATCGCGTTGCGGCTCAGCAGTTCCGCATGCGGCCCGCGGTCAACGATCCGCCCCTGATCCATGACCACGATCTGGTCTGCTTCTAGAATGGTGGAAAGACGGTGCGCAATGGCCACGACCGTCTTGCCTTCGGAAAGCGTGTGGATGGCATCCTGCACGATTTTCTCACTCTCGGTGTCGAGCGCGGAGTAGGCCTCGTCGAGCAGCAGGACCGGCGCGTCACGCAGGACAGCACGCGCGATGGAAATGCGCTGGCGCTGCCCGCCCGAAAGGTTGCAGCCACCCTCGCCAACGATCGCATCGTAGCCATTGCTGATCTGCTCGATGAACTCATGCGCATGCGCTTTCTTCGCTGCCGCGATGATTTCAGCCTCCGTGGCGTCCAGTCGGCCGTAGCGGATGTTTTCGCGGATGGTGTCGTGGAAGAGGAAGGTGTCCTGGCTGACGATGCCGATGTTGGCACGGAGAGAGTGCTGGGTGCAGGTGCGGATGTCTTTCCCATCCAGCAGCACAGAGCCTTTGTCCGGATCATAAAAGCGCAGCAGGAGGGAGAAGAGGGTGCTCTTCCCAGCGCCGCTGCGGCCCACGAAGGCGTAGAATTTGCCGGGCTCGAGCTGGAGATTGATGTCCTGCACGGCAGGCAGGTCTTTTTTGACGTCGTCCTTGTCGCGGTAGTAAAAGGTGATGTCCTGGAATGAAACAGCCCCAGAGGTCCTGCCGAGGGCGGTGGCGCCCGGAGCATCTTGGATGTCCGGCTGGCGGTTGAGGATTTCAAACACCATGCCTGCGGCCACGGTCGTCTTCTGCAGGAAGAGCTGCACCTTGCTGAGTTCTTTGAGCGGCGGGTAGATCTGCGTGAGTGCCATCACCAGCAGAAAGAAATCCTGGGCTTGGATTTCGCTGTTCCAGGCATAGATCAGCCCGGCTGCGATGCCAAAGGAGGCCACGGTTTCCACGATGGGGCCAATGAGTTCCAAGGCCTTGGCCCATTTGACCATGTTCTTGGTCATGCTGGCGTTTGAGCGGTCAAAGCGCTGCATCTCGTGGTCCTCACGGCCATAGGCCTTCACCAGGCGGATGCCAGCAAAGGACTCCTGCATTGAGGCCATGAGAGCGCGGGAGTCATACTCCTCCTTGGCACCCACCTTGCGTACACGTTTGCCCAGGCGCAGGATCGGGTAGAGGCAGGCCGGGAAGACCACCAGAGACATCAGCGTGAAAAACCAGTCCATGCCAAAGAGGGTGACGAGGATGGCGATGATTGTCACCGGGCGTTGCGCGAGCGTCTGGATGAGCATCATGGCATTGCGCTGCACCACACCGGTCTGGCTGATGACGGTCTGCATCAGCTCGCCAGTGCGGGCGTTGTTAAAATATCCCGGCGACTGGCGCATGATGCTGCGGAAGGCGTCATTGCGGATCTGATACACCACCTTGCTCGTCACCCATGCCTGCATGTAGCTGGAGAGGTAGCCGAGGAAGCCGCGCAGGAAGATCAGCAGCGGGATGAAGGCGCAGGCGATGGCGACGCCGGTGACGCCGATGGGCGTGTCCGAGGACACGTGGAGGAGTTCCGCCGGATTGATCGTACCGACGAGTGGAAGCTTGATGGTCTCTCCCAGCGTGGTGGTCTTGCCCTTGAGCACCAGCGAGAAAATGAGCTGGAAACCGATAAGCATGACGCTGGTGAACAGACCGCTAAGAATGCCCAGCACCGTGCTCAGAATGAAGCGCCCTTTGTAGGGAACCACGTATTTCCAGATGGCCCCCAGCGTTTTCAGCACCACCGCACGGAGGTGGGGATCAGCGAGATTGATTTTGGCCGGAGGTTTGGGAGCGGAAGGCTGGGACATGAAAATGACGGAACCTGATCAGTGCCGCAGCATCGCCATCCTCACAACTGGGAAGTCATCACCCCAGGTGCTGGCGATAGATCGCCTCCAGCCGGTCCAGCATGTTTTCCAGGCTGTGCTCACGCTCGATGAAGCGGCGTCCTGCGGCGCACATCGCCTGTGTCTTTTCGCGATGTTCCAAAGTGTCGCGGATGGCCTGTGCCAGTGCCGCGGGATTCTGCATGGGCACCAGGCGGCCCGTCTCCCCATCCTGGATGATGCTGGGGATGCCGCCAATGTTGCTGGCCACCACCGGCACGCCGCTTGCCAGCGCTTGCAGACCCGACTGCGGGATCGCCTCGTGAAAGGAGGGGATGGCCACGATGTCGAACGTACGCATGATGTCCGGCACATCCTCACGGTGTCCGGTGAGGGTGAAAAGATCCTGCACGCCGAGCTTCTGTATCGCCTCCTCCAGGTGGGTGCGCCAGGGCCCGTCACCGACGATGACGCAGTGGATGCGAAGTCCCTGCTCCCGCAGCAGCCCTGCGGCTTCAGCAAGCACCTGCGTCCCTTTCGCAAAGCGGATGACGGTGATCATGCCCACAATCGGCGTGCCAGCAGGCAGCTCTGGCAGCGGCAGCGCCGCCCTTGGTCCATCCGGGCTAAAGCGTTGCAGATCCACTCCGGTGGGGATCGTGCAGACCTCGGAAGGATCCAGGTCAAAGGTCGTCACCAGCGTGTCCGTGATCTTCGGACTGGTGGTGATGATGTGGTGGCTCCACTCCTTGTACATCAGGCGGCTGAGAGACTTGTTGGGAATCGGCACGTCAAAGTGGCGGCTGCGAATGATCAACGGCACCCGGGCAATGCGTGCCGCCAGGGTGAGCATCCACCCGTCACGCGAACTGTGCGGATTGACGATCTCGATCCGGTTCCTGCTCAGCCACCTCGCCAGACGCATCACGTGAAACGGCAGCAGGTGGCGCTGATTGAAATACTGGGCCTGCACTGGTATGCCGGCCTCTTCGGCGCGCTGATAGAGCTGGCTGTTCGGAGGAGCCACCAGCCAGACCTCGCTGCCCCGGGCGCGAAATCCCTTCATCTCGGCCAGGATGCGGTGCTCCTGCCCTCCCCAGCCGAGGGAGGCTTCAGAGTGGGCGATGCGCCAGATACGTTTTTGGGGGGGAGAGTCTGCCATGTAGTCCGCACTGCTCTATTGGCCCAAGCAGCGCCGAACTAAACCTTTTTTTTGACTGCAAGTTTCAGCAAACTCCCTCCGGTGAACGAAGCCATCTGAGCGGATTGGCTTCGAGCTGCGGCCGTACGTTCGAGGCGCTGTAGGTAGATCTCGCTCAGACGGTCGAGCATGCTGTCCAGGCTGTGCTGTCTTTCCACCTGCGCGCGTCCGGCGCGGCACATCTGAGCGCTGCGTTCCCGCTGGTCCACGGTTTCTGCGATGCGCTCTGCCATCGCCGCTGCATCTCCTGCGTGGAAAATGCGTCCGCTCTCGCCTTCGCGGATGATTTCGGGAATGCCGCCGCAGTCACTGCCCACGACGGACGTGCCGCAGGCCAGGGCCTGCAGTCCTATCTGGGGTATTCCTTCGTGGGCGGTGGAGGGGATGCACAGCACATCGAGTGCGCGCAGCACGTCGGCCACATCCTCACGCTGTCCGGTGAACTTGACGCGGTCTTCCACGCCAAAGGATCTCGCCTTCGCGGCATACACCTCAACGGGAGCGCCGCCGCCGACGACCACATATTGAAACTCACGGCCCGCCTCGCGTAGAAGCTGGATCGCAGCAAAAAAGGTGGAGTGTCCCTTCCATGAGCGGAGCACGGAAACCATTCCGATCACCGGCGGCGCCCCGGGACCGCTGCGCACCGGCAGTTCCGCAGTGGGGCCGGTTTGATGAAAAAGATCCAGGTCAATGCCGGTGGGAACGGTGCTGACTTTGCTCGCCGCCAGCTGGTAGCGGCTGCGGATGTCGCGGGTGATCTTGTCGCTCGTGGTCAGGGTATGATCAGCCAGAGTGGTGAATTTATGCCTGCTGATCTTCGGGCTGCGGTCAACAACATCAATGTGCCGCGTGCGGAGCACCATGGGAACACGCGCCAGACGCGCTGCTAGCCCCAGCAGCCAGCCGTCGCGCGAACTGTGCGTGTTGACGATCTCGATTTTCTCGCGCCGCAGCCACAGCGCCATCCGCAGGATTTCGAACGGCAGCAGCCTGCGGTCAAAAGTGCAGGGACGGGTGTTAAGGCCCGCCGCACGGGCCCGTGCCATGATCTGGCTGTCTGGGTGTGCCACCAGCCGAACTGAGCTGCCTCGGCGCTGGAATCCCAGCAGCTCCGCCATCACGCGGTGTTCCTGTCCTCCCCATCCAAGAGAAGCCTCCGAATGAACAATTCGCCAGTGTGGGAAGGAAGAGAGGCTCATAATCTTAAACGATTGAAAATTAGCTGATTGTGATTGATTCAATCGTTGATGGCGCAACGAATTAATTCAATTAATCCACGTGTTTTACGGGATTGAAATTAGATAATCAATATCATTATGTTGTAATGGTTGGCGCTTCATATTTTCGACCCTAACGTCATTGTTTCGTGACAGTTTTAGGTAATTCGATCTAGATATTCAATACTATTCTTGCGTCGTGGCCGACACTGCATGTGCTGTGAAGAGGCACCTTTTATGGAAAAAAGTTCTGGCAAGGCTCCAGCCTTGCCGTCATATCCAATTTTTTCTTCACACCTCCGACCTTTTACATGACGTCATCGACCATCGGTATCATTGGCTTGGGCTATGTGGGCCTGCCCTTGAGCCTTCAGTTTGCCCGCACGGGCAGCACCGTGCTGGGATTCGACATCGATCCTGCGAAAATCAACAGCCTGGAAGCGGGTGAAAGCTACATCCTTCACATCACAGGTGAGGCCGTGAAGGCGCAGCGGGATGCGGGACGTTTCTCCGCCACCACGGATTTCGCCCGGGTGAAAGAATGCGAGGCCATCATCATCTGCGTGCCCACCCCGCTGGCGAAGCATCGCGATCCTGACCTGACCTACGTGCTGAACACCGGCAAATCCATTTCGCCCCATTTGCGGCGCGGGCAGCTCGTTGTGCTGGAGTCCACAACCTATCCGGGCACCACGGACACCGAACTGCGCGAAGTGCTTGAGGCGGATTCAAATCTCAAGGCGGGCGTGGATTTCCACCTGGCCTTCTCTCCCGAACGTGAAGACCCGGGCAATCCGCAGAGCGATGTGGCGCTGATCCCGAAGGTCGTCGGCGGTCTTACCCCGGAATGTCAGAAACACGCCATGGAAGTGTATGGACGTGCCATCAAGACCCTCGTGCCGGTGGAGTCCTGCCGTGTGGCCGAGGCGGTGAAGCTGACCGAAAACATCTTCCGCGCCGTCAACATCGCCATGGTGAACGAGCTTAAGGTGGTGTACGCCGCCATGGGCATCGACATCTGGGATGTGATAGAGGCGGCGAAGACCAAGCCCTTTGGCTTCATGCCCTTCTATCCCGGACCCGGACTTGGCGGGCATTGCATCCCCATCGATCCTTTTTACCTCACCTGGAAGGCACGCGAGTACGGCCAGGAGACGCGCTTTATTGAGCTTGCTGGAGAGGTGAACACCGCCATGCCCTCCTACGTGATCAAACGTGTCGGCGAGGCGCTGGCGTCTCTTCACCTGACCATCCGGGACAGCCGCATCCTCATGATCGGCATCGCCTACAAGTCGAATGTGGACGATGACCGCGAGAGCCCCGCCTATGTTCTCTGGGAGCTTCTGGAGCAGCAGGGTGCGGAAGTGGACTATCACGATCCCCACGTTCCAGTCATCCGCCCCTCGCGGGAGCACGCCCACTTTGCCGGGAGAAAGAGCGTTGCGCTCACGGCGGCGGCATTGTCTGAATACGATCTGGTCTTGGTGGCCACCAATCACAAAGCTGTGGATGTTGCCCTCGTGGCCGAGCATTCGCGGCTGGTGGTGGATTCTCGCAACTCCCTTAGCGCCCTGATGAAGGGCAAACCGAACTATTTCAAAGCATGAAGGCTCTCGTCACTGGTGGTGCAGGTTTTATTGGTTCCCACATTTCGGAAGCGCTCTGCCGCAAAGGCGCCGAAGTCATTGTGCTGGACAATCTTTCGCTCGGCAACCCGGCCAACCTCGACTGGAAGAAGCCGGGGGACAAAATCGACCTCGTTGAAGGAGATATCCGTGATACAGCGCTTCTCGCCAAGCTGATGCCCGGGGTGGACTGGGTTTTCCACCAGGGCGCTCTGCCCTCCGTTCCGCGTTCGGTCGCCGAACCTCTGGAAAGCAATGCGCAAAACCTCGATGGCACGCTGAATGTGCTGCTGGCCGCCCGCGACGCCGGGGTGAAGCGCCTGATGTTTGCCTCCTCGTCCTCCATCTACGGAAACGCGGATGCGCCCTCAAAGCATGAGAGCCTCCCCGTGCAGCCTCTTTCCCCCTACGCACTGCAAAAGTACGGCGGCGAGCGTTACTGCCAGCTCTTCTACCAGCTCTACGGCTTCGAAGCCATCGCGCTGCGCTACTTCAACATCTTTGGTCCTCGCCAGGCCTTTGATTCACCGTATTCCGGCGTGATCGCCAAGTTCTGCACCTTCATGCTGGAAGGCAAGGCTCCCGTCATTTTCGGCGATGGCAGCCAGGCGCGTGACTTCACCTTTGTGGATAACGCTGTGTCCGCCAACCTGCTTGCGGCGGAAGCGCCTGCTGAAAAGGCGGCTGGCAGAGTCTTCAACGTGGCCACCGGCCACTCGATCGACCTGATCCGTCTGGTCAAAGACATCAACCAACTCACCGGCCAGCAACTGGAGCCGCGCTTTGAGTCGGCCCGTGCAGGCGACGTACTGAACTCGCTGGCGGACATCAGCGCCGCCCGCGAAGGTTTGGGCTACGAGGTGAAAGTTTCCTGGGAGGAAGGCCTGCGCCAGACGCTGGAGTTTTACAAGCAAGTTGGCAAGGCTGGGTGACCTATGGCCCCCCCGCGTGACATCAACGACCTCTGGCAGAACCCCGCTGCGCCAAGCTTCATCATCGCTGAAGTCGCCCAGGCCCACGATGGCAGTCTCGGCAGCGCACACGCTTACATCGATGCCGTGGCCGCCACGGGAGCGGACGCCATCAAGTTCCAGACCCACATTGCCGCAGAGGAAAGCTCCGAGCTGGATACCTGGCGGGTGAAATTCAGCAAGCAGGACGCCACCCGCTACGACTACTGGAAGCGCATGGAGTTCACCGAACCGCAGTGGGTGGAACTCAAGCAGCATGCCGAGGAAAAAGGCCTCGTGTTTCTGTCTTCTCCCTTCTCCCTCGCCGCCATCCGTCTGCTGGAGCGCCTCGGCATGTCCGCATGGAAAGTGGCCTCCGGTGAAGTGACCAACCGTCTGTTTCTCGATGCCATGATCGACACCGGTAAGCCGGTGCTGGTTTCCAGCGGCATGAGCTATTTGGAGGAAATGGACGCCACCGTCGCGCATTTGAAGGCAGCAGGATCATCCGTGGCGGTGTTTCAGTGCACTACAGCGTATCCGTGCCCGCCAGAGAAAATCGGCCTCAATCAGATCACCGAACTGGCTCAGCGTTACGATTGCCCCGTCGGTTTGTCCGATCACTCCGGCACGCCGTATCCATCCCTTGCGGCTGTTACCCTTGGCGCAAAGCTGATCGAAGTGCACATCACCTTCAGTCGCGAGATGTTCGGGCCGGATGTCTCTGCCTCACTGACGACGGATGAGTTCAGGCAAATGGTGGCAGGTGTGCGCAGCATCGAGACCATGAAGGCGCATCCGTTTCCCAAGGACTCGGTGGCAGAGGCGCTGGAGCCTCTACGCCGCATGTTCGGCCAGAGCTTGGTGGCTGCGTCGGATCTGGCCGCAGGTACGGTGATCACGCGGGAGAATCTCTCCTGCCGCAAGCCGTGCCACGGCATCCCGGCAGCGGACTACACTTCCGTTCTTGGCAAAAAACTCAAACATGCCGTGAACGCCGCGCAGTTCCTGAAGCTGGAAGACTTCGAGTGATGAATCTGATTTTAATCGTCGATACGGTGCAGTTTTACCGGGACGTGTTTCGCAGCCGTCTGCTTGGAGAACTGCTCGCAGACGAGTCCAGCCGCATTACCCTCTACTGTACCTTCAATATCGAGGCGACGCAGAAGGAATTTCAGCACGAGCGGGTGCGTATCGTGCCGTTGAAGCGCAAGAAGCCCACTTGGTTCTCTTCCTTCCTCTTCTCGTGGGCCAAGGACCTGTGGACCGTGGAGCAGCCAGACAGCAGCTTCACACAGAAGCGGATGGTGGAGGCACTGGCCCGGAAGCGCAAAAACCTCGACTTCCGCCTTGGCATCGCACGCCTTGCCTTGAGCATGGGCATCACGTCACAGGGTATCATTCGTTTCATGGAGCACTTTGGACATGATGCGGATTTTGACCGGCTCATCCGTGAGGTGAAGCCGGATGCCGTGGTCTTTGCCAACATGATTCCTTCCGACTTGGAGTGCCTTAAGGAAGCACGGAGGCACAAGATTCCGCTCATTCTAGCGGTGGCAAGCTGGGACAATCCTACCTCCAAAGGGCCGCTCACGGTCATTCCCGATTACACGCTGGTGTGGTCCACGGAAATGAAGCAGGAGATGGCGCAGTGCCATGGGATTGCTGAGGACAGCATGTCCATCGTGGGCGTGATCTACTTTGAAAACTACTTCTCTCCTGAGAAGCTGATACCGCGTGAAAAATTCTGCGAGCAGCTTGGAGTGACCCCAAACACCAAGATCATCCAGTTTGCCACCGGAGACAGCGCCGTCATCCGCTGCAACCAGCCTTTCGTGCGACTGCTGCAGCGCATCATCGCCGAGCAGCCTTTTGAGCATCCATGTCACCTCCTGGTGCGTGTGAGCCCCAAAGACATCTACACGTTGTACAAGGAGTTTGAAGGTCTGCCGCATACCACGATTCAGTATCCGCTGGGCGAAGGGGCTGCGTATGGACGTCACTCATGGATTCCTTTGGCCGAAGAGGACTATGAACGGGCATCTACCTTGAAGAACACTGACGTGCTGCTCACGAGCGGTTCTTCGATCATTCTGGATGCGGCGTGCTTTGATGTGCCGGTGGTGAACCTGGCCTACGACTGTGGTCTGGATCTGCCGCCGTGGCTTTCGGTGGTGCGGTTCTTCAAGTATGTGCATGCGCAGCCGGTGATTCAGGAAGATGCGACCTGGATGGTGCATAACGATGAAGAACTGCGCAATGCGTTGAAGGAATGCGTCAATCATCCCGAAAAGCGCCGGGAAGAGCGCCGGCGTCTCCTGGAGCGCGCGGTGACGCATACGGACGGGCAGACCTGCAAGAGGTGGCGTGAAGCTGTGTCAGGTTACCTGGCAGCGGGTGCGCCTAGGCGTTAAGCGGGCTTTTGGAAGATGGCGTAGAGGTAGTCGCTGGCGCCCTGGCGGATGAGGGTTTCGCGCCAGACGGCGTTGAGGGCGGGGTCGAAGGGGATCTTGCCGTTGCCGGAGGGGCGTTTGTCGCGCATCCAAACCATGGCGTTCGAGAGGTCAAAACGGTGGTCGAAAGTGACGACTTGTGTGTCGAATCCGGCAATGGACGCCAATTTTTGGAGGGAGGTGGCGGTGAAATACCAGAGGTGGACTTTGCGGTAAAAGAAGGCCGCATAATCGGGGCTGTTGGCGACCATCCAGTCGTCGGCATTCGGGGTGCTCAGGGCGAGGGTGCCGCCGGGTTTGAGGAGGCGGTGGATGTCTTGGAGGAATTTGAGCGGGTCTTCCACGTGCTCGAGGACGCTGTAGCTGACGGCGGCATCGACGGTGGTTCCGGCGGGGACGTCTTGCGCCCAGGTGAAGACTTCGTGGCCGCGTTCGCGGAGGGAGTCGTGGTAGCACTGGTTGGGCTCGATGGCAATGGTCCGGGTGGCGATGCCTTTGACGAGATCGAGGAAGGGGCCGGCGCCGCAGCCGATGTCGGCGACGATTTGGCCGCGCAGGTTGTGCATGCCGATGAGGTCGAGGCGGTGGGGCTGGTCGTTGTCGTTGACCTTGAAGTAGGCGTCTGCGGCATTGCCCTGGCTTAGGTCGTCACGGTATTCGCCGGATTTGTAGTAGGCTTCGATGTCGGCCATCACCGGGGGGAGATGGCGGGCGCCGCAGCCGGCGCATTCCCAGATGTCGAGGTCGTCGGGGGATTTCTTGCCGAAGGAGCCCATGCGGATGGAGCCGTGGTAGCAACTGCTCCAAGAGGTGGCCTTGCAGATGGGGCAGGGGGTGGTCAGGCTCATGCGGAAGGGCGTTTGACGTAATGGAGCTGCTTCTGGGCGTAGGGCGTCAGCTTGGCGACCTGGGAGGCGATGCGTGCGGCCACGCCTGGGCTGCCATAGAGGTCTGAGACGCCGTAGCGGCCGTGAGCGAGTTGGTTGCGGGTGGCGGATTCGATTTCTGGCTGCAATGGCTCGACGCGGATGACGGAGGGGGACCATTCGCGGCCGTCCTGGCGGGAGCCGACGAGGACGACGGGGGTGCCGAAGAAGGAGGTCTCGCGGACGAAGGAGGAGGAGTTGCCGATGCAGCAGGCGGCGTGGTTCAGCAGCGGGATGTAGATGTCCGGCGGCAGGTTTTTGTAGGCGTGCAGCGGGAACTCGTGGTGGTGCTCGCGGAAGCGGCGGATGGCCTGGGAGACGAGGTCGGAGCCGGCGTCGATGTTGGGCCAGAGGAGGACGGTCTGGATGTTGAGGCGGCGCACGGTTTCCAGCACGGCCTCCATCTGCTCTTCCTGGTGGCCGATGTCGGTGGTAACGGGGTGGAAGAGGACGAGGAGGTAGGGCTTGGAGAAATCGATGGAAGTGCCGACGCCGAGGCGGCCGAGGACGTCCTGGGGGAGATCGTTGGATGCGGCGAGCACGACATCGCTGGTGGGACAGCCGAGGGGGAAGACAGTGTCCGGGTCTTCGCCCATGGCGACGATGTACTCTGCGGCGCGTTTGGTGGCGGGGAAGTGGTAGTGCGCCAGCTTGGTGATGGCGTGGCGGGTGGACTCGTCGATGGAGCCGGAGATTTCACCGCCCTGCAAATGGATGAGGCAGATGTTTTGATAGGCAGCGGCGATGGCGGCGGCCATGGCCTCGTAGCGGTCGCCGATCATGAGCACGAAGTCGGGCTTCATGCGGCTGAACTCGGAGGCGAACTCGATGACGGCGAGGCCGATGGATTTCACCATCGTGATGGGCACGGAGCCTTCGAGCTGGAGATAGACTTCGGACTCCACGGGGAAGCCGTCGGCCTCCACCACATTGCGGGCGCAGCCGTAGCGATCGAGCAGCATGGAACCGGCGCAGAGGGTCTGCATGTCCACGTCAGGCTCGTGCTGCAGCGCCTGCATGACGGGCTTCATGCGGGCGTAGTTTGCGCGGTTGACCAGGACGACGGCGATTTTCTTTTTCATGCTTATGCTTTCTTATAGCCGACGGGAAGGTGACGTGTCTCGGCATAATAACGGGCCAGCTCGATTTCCTCCGGCTCGTCGATATTGATGAGAAGGCGCTCCACCAGATGGGCGCGGGTGCCGGTGGTGAAGATCTTGTGCTCGTCCATGAGGCAGGCGCGGCTGAGGGCGTAGCAGGCGCCGTTGCGATAGAAGAGCGGCTCCAGGGACTGGCGCTGTTTTACACCGGCACCGGCTTCGTTGTAGAAGGTGATGACGTCTTCGCTGCTGCTGACGCGCAGGACTTTGTGCGGATGGAATTTGGTGTCCACGCGGCTCACGGTCACGGTGGAACCGGCGTCGGTGGCGGCCAGGAGGTCCATGACGCCATTGACGTCCTCGGGCTGGCGGAAGGGGCAGGTGGGCTCGACGATGAGGATGACGTCGTAGGTGACGCCGTCGATGCGCTCCATTTCGGTCACGGCGTGGCAGAGAGTCTCCACGGCACCGGCGGTGTCGGAGCTGAGTTCTGGCGGGCGGAGGAAGGGAGCATCGAGGCCGTGTTTTTTACCTTCTTCGGCGTAGCGTTCGGAGTCGGTGGAGATGATGCGGCGGTCGATCCAGTCGCAGGCGGGCGAGTTGAGCACTTCGCCGACAAGCGCGATGAGTGACCTGCCGGCGATGGTCTGCATGTTTTTGTCCGGGATGCCCTTGCTGCCAGCACGGGCGGGGACCACGGCGAGGATGCGGCGGCCGTGCTTCATGAGAGGATGCGGATGGACTGGCCCTGGGCGGAGCTTTGGCGGCAGGCGTCCACCACTTCCAATGCGGCGATGCCATCTTCGAGCGAGCAGGAAGGGGCGTTGCGATTGCCACGAATGAGTTCGAGCAGCTCGATGGCGGTACCGAGGAACATCTCATTGCGCTCGCAGGTGAAGGGCTGGCTGGCCCAGTTCAATTCGCCGGTGCGGGAGAGCTTCACGGCGTTTTCTTCATAGGACCACATGAGCGTGCCGGTCTCGCCCACGGCGATGATGTGGCGCTGATGCGGGCGGCCGATGAGGTCGAGGTGGAGATTGGCCTTCATGCCATTGCTGAAGGAGGCGATGACATCGACGTTGTCGTCGGCGCTGATGTCGAGATCGGAGATTTTATCGACGGAGGCCATGACGGACTGCGGTTTGCCGGAGATCCAGAGGAGGAGGTCGAGGAAGTGGCTTTCGTCGAGCAAGGCGCCGCCGCCTTGCTCCTTGTTGGCCATGAAGAAATCCTGATAGCGCTCCCAGGGGTGCCAGTCGGCGAGGTGGGCGCTCATCACAAAGCGGATGTGGCGCACGGCACCGATCTCGCCGCTTTGCAGGCGGCGGCGTAACTCCGCCACGGGCGGCCACCAGCGGTAGGTGTAGCCCAGCAGCACCTTGGCACCGACGGCCTGCAGTTTGCGGCAGCTTGCGGCATCGATGCTCAGCGGTTTTTCGCAGAGAATCCAACGACCGGTGGCACCTGCGGCGATGATTTGATCGACGTGAAAGGAAGGCGGCGATGCGATGACAAAGCCGTCATAGACGGTGGCGGCCAGTGCTGCGTTGAGATCGCCGAAAGTGGACTCAAGCGGGCCTTCGGCGGCGGCTTCCTCCTGGCGGTCGGCGCGAGGATCGAAGCCGCTGACGGTGCAGCCGAGGGCGCGCAGGTTGCGGGCATGACGTTTCCCGGCGGAGCCGAGACCAATGACAAGAAGGTGAAGGGTGGGAGCGCTCATCGAAGCTGTTCAGTCATATCCACGTAAATGTCCGGCGCGAGGTGATACTCGATCAGGGCGGGTGGATTGCCTGCACGCTGCCATTGCTGGATCACGGCATCAAGCGCTGACGCATTGGGGGCATCCCAGGTGGCGAGGCCCATGGCCTCGGCCACGCGGAGGAGGCGGTGGTCTGGGAGGGTGAGCGGCTGCTGCGACCAGCCCAGCTTGCGCGCGCGGCCGCGGATGCTGCCGAGGTAACCATCGCGCATCACCAGCACGAGCAGCGGCAGCTTGTGATCCACCGCGAGGGAGAGCTCCGCGAGGTTGGCGCGGATGCCGCCATCGCCGATCCATAGTACGGAGGGCTTGGGCGCACGGGCGAATGCGGTGCCGAGGGCGTAGCCGAGGCCTGCGCCGAGATAGCGACCGTTTGGTGTGCCGGTGAGATCGAGATGATGCTCCACGCGCAGGAAGTGCTCGGACCAGACGGTGAAGTTGCCGGTGTCCACGATGTGGGCTGCGCCGGGCAGGCGTTGAGAGGCCGTGCGCATGGCGGCGAGTGGGGAATCCTCCCAGCCGGACATGGCATCCTGAAGGTGGGCGTGCGCGGCGGCGATGGCTTCGAGGCCCCAGTTTTTCTCCTGCAACGCGGCGAAGAGTTCGGTGGCCTCTGCATCGGTCAAAGCGCTGGCGCGGGTGCCGAAGACGTTGTCGGGGAAGACGCGATTTTCATGTAGGCCGGGAGCGTCAACCCACAGGGTGTTGGCGTGCGGTGCGGAAGGGGAGAGCATCTCGCCGCTGCGGACGCCGAGGCAGATGAGGAGATCGGCCTGGGGCAGCAGCACTTTTTCGGGCGTGCCGGGTTTGCCATCGCCGGTGCAGATGCCGGCGCTTTGCGGCAGGTGCTCGGAGAGCGCGCCCTTGGCGGCGGCGGTGGTGAAGACGGGGATGTTCAATGAGGCAAGCTGCGCGCGCCATGGGGCGCGGGTGGCCCAGGTGCCGATGAGCAGGGCAGGGCAGGACGCGGCGGCGATTTGTTTGCGCCAGTCGGGCTGCGTGGCGGCTTGCATCGCGCGCGGCAGTTCGTTCACCGTTTCGGCGCGCGGCACCAATTCCATGTGGACCGGGCCGGGGCATTCCTGGGTGGCTTCGGCCCACAGGGTTTCGACGGTGCCGCCGATCTCGCTGAAGCCGTGAAATCCACGCAGGAAGGTGGAGGCGACGTCGAGGTGGTTCAGCCACTTGTGCCTGCGGCCGGTGGATTCATCCGGCGGGTAGGCCTCGGAGATGGAGAGGCAGGGGTAGCCCTCGTAGCTGTTGCAGAGCAGGCCGGGGGAAAGGTTCATGAAGCCCGGGCCTTTGATGGTGACGCAGGCGGCGGGTGCGCCGGTTTGTCGCGCATGGGCACCGGCCATGAGGGCGGCGACGGCTTCGTGACCGGTGGCAAGGAACGAGCCGCCGTCGTTTTCGATCTGCGTGATCAGTTCCAGGCTGGGGCCGCCACCGGGGACGCCGAAGACGCGGGTGCCGCCGAGTTTGGTGAACTGCTGAGCGAAAGATTCAAAGGCCATGCGGGGGCTGGGAGGAGGCGCGGTGGGTGGGAAGAAGGGTGGGAAAGACGATTCTTAATGGGGTGCAGGAAGGCTGTAAAGGGGTTGATACGGCATTCATTGACAACCCTCCGCTAATGCCCGAAAAAACTATGAGTAATTTCAGCCGGATAAGCGTATGAGCAAAAAGCCAATTAAGAATATATTTGTGGTGATGCCGTTTGTCCGTATCAACGGCGGCAGTCGTAACCAAGAGCAATTGTCCGCGTTTTTTCACAACAACATTAAGCGGCCCATCGAAGGCGCCGAGCATTTGCAGTGCCAATACAGTGTGACGCGCTCAGGAGAAGACTTTAGCATCACGCGCGAGATTATTCGTTCGGTGTGCAGCGCCGACATTGTGATCGCTGATTTATCAGGAACCGAACCTAATCCGAATGTCATGTACGAACTTGGCGTTCGATTGGCGGTTTCACATGCCCCGGTAATCCTGATTCGTGAAGATATATCCGGGGTGAAAAATCCTTTCGATGTGATTGGTTATTTTACCAAGTTTTATGACCCGCTTGATTACTCAAAGTTGGAAAAGCATCTGCTCGAAAAACTCGCACGTCTAGAAACTGGCGAAGAGAAGTTCGACAACGAGGTGTTGAGAGTCATTCGGGAGGAACTCACGCTCATAACGCCTGATCCCACCAGCATTTCGCCGGATCGACAGCGCGTGTTGGTTCTTCGTGGAATTAAGCATTTAGCGGACAGCACGCGCGTCGCATACGGACCTTTGGGGTTGGGCATGCAAGTTCGCAATGCCACTTCGTCATCATTTGCAATTACCGGCAAAGACATCGCGATGGCAGTAAGATCTAACAACCCCTTTGAACATGAAGGAATCAGGCTGTTGGGACACGCTGCGCGTTCGATTTTTGAAAAATACAGAGACGGCTCAAAGATGGTCATCCTGATTGCAGCCGCCATGATCGAATCTGTAGCCGAATGCGCAGGTGATTGCCCGGGCCCTTCTGTGGCCGAAAAACTCTCTTCCGTTGCCAATGTGGTTATTGAGCAGTTGCATAAATGCTCGGGCATGGCAGGTCCTGAACAGTGGCAGGATTTGGCAGCAACGGCGGCCAAGATGGAGAGCGTTCCTTCGCAGCTTCTAAGCGCAATTGAAGTTGTGACTCAAGGGGGCATCGTGTCAATTGAGGATTCATCTGTAACCGGAATTCAAATTGCACGGCAGGAACATTTTAGGTTGGAGCGTGGAGCTGTTAACGATGATTTCCTCTCGGAAGATAATAAAACGTTAACGATTCTATCGGACGCTCTGGTGCTCGTTTGCTCATGCTCTGTTGAGTCGTTAAAACAGGTTTTGCCTATTCTTGAAAAAGTGAGTCAGGCTCAAAAAACTCTTCTGTTCGTAGCCCGGGGTTTTGAAGACGAAGTGATCGCAACACTACAGTTCAACAATAATCGAGGCGCATTAAAGTGTGTTCCTGTGCTCGCACCCGGATTTGGTGAGCGTCAAATTGGGATACTTCAAGACCTCGCGGTGGCCACTGGAGCAAATGTCCTTGATCCTGCGACAGGCTTTTCCATTGAGAATGCTGGCTTAAATAAGCTTGGTAAAGCAAAGAGGATTGTCATTACAGCCAAGTCGACTGAAATTCAGGATGGAGGCGGAGATCGTAACCTTATAGCAGAGCGTGTTGGGAACATTCGATCCAAGCTGAGTGGTTGCGATTCAGATTACGATCGAGAACAGCTTGAGCGACGTATGGCGCTGCTGTCTGGTTTGAGTTCCACCGTGTTTGTTGGTGGTGCCACAACTGATTCGTGTCAGTTACTTAAGCGCCAGGTTCAAGAGGCTGTTGGCGCATGTTTACACGCAATGCAAGGTGGAACGATTGTCGCGGCTGCTTCGCTACTTGCTAGGCTTGCGACGGCATCATTTGGTAGCTCCGCCAGTTCATTGGAACCTGCTCATCGGATTTTGATGGCTGGCCTGGAGGCTCCATTGCGGGCGATTATTCGAAATGCGGGGAAAGAAGAGAACGCAGCGCTTCAAGCTGTGCGTGATGGGGAAATATTCGATGGTCGACAACGCAGATTGTTTGCGGCAGGCACAACGTCCCTAAAAGACCCTGTTGCTCTGGTTGTAGAGGCGATATCAATCGCTGCATCTACCACATCAACGTTCCTTCGAACTAGCTCGTGGAGTCCGTCGTCTCGTCCGGACGACGAAGCGACGGGTGGAGGGCTAAGTGGTAACTTAGCGTCTCTGTTGCAATGAAGACATTTTGCATTCGCCACAAAATCGCGTAATCCATTGAGAACCGAGGCCAGGGGCTCCGGATTATTGCTGTTAAGTTGCGCGTTAGGAGCGTTGTCGAACGAAGAATTCACAACGCGAATGGGCGCGAATATCCGCAAATTTTTAGGAATATGAATTCAGAGGGGTGCATTAAGAAGTCATTAGCTTAATGACGCCCTGGGGCTCAGCTTTGCGTAGCGAAAAAGTCGCGGATGCGGGTGGCGGCGAATTTTAGGACGATGTCGACGGCGTCGGGGCTGAAGCCGCCGATGTGGGGGGTGATGAGGCAGTTGTCGTGGGTTTGGGCGTATTGCCAGATGCGGCTGGTCTGGATGGCGGGCTCCCCTTCGAGGACGTCGGTGCCGTAGCCGGCGAGGTGGTTGGTTTCCAGGGCCTGCAGGAGGGCGTCTTCATCGCAGATGGCGCCGCGGGAGGTGTTGATGAGGATGGCGCCGGGGCGCAGGAGGCCAAACTCGCGGGGGCCGATGAGGCCGCGGGTTTCATCGCTGAGATGGACGTGGATGGAAACGGCGTGGGCGTTTTGCAGGAGGGTGTCGAGGTCGGTGCGCTCGATGGTGGCGGGCCATTCGGTTTCCGGGAGGTAGGGATCGTGGCCGATGACGCGCATGCCGAAGGCGGTGGCGTAGCGGGACATCCACTGGCCGATGCGGCCGCAGCCGATGAGGCCGAGGGTGCGGCCTTTGAGGAGCATGCCGGGAAAGAGTTCGCGATCCCATTTGCCGGCTTCGACGTGGCGATTGGCGGCACGCAGGTGGCGGGCGCAGGCCATGAGGAGCATCCAGCTCAGCTCGGCGGCGGGGGTGAGCTCGTTGAGCACCTGCTTCTGGCCTTTGAGGGTGAGCAGGGGGATATTGCGCGCGGCGAGGGCTTTGGAGTCGATGTGATCGGCACCGGTGGTGGCGGTGGCGATGAGTTTGAGGTGTGTCGCGGTGTCGAGGTCTGCCTGGCGTAGGGGCACCTTCATGGATGCGTCGAGAATGGCGTGGACCTGGGGGAGCAGGGGGAGGACGGCATCGGGGGTGGTGGCGGGCGAGAGAACTTCGTAGCCGCTGCCAAGGGTGGTGGTGACGGCTGCGATGCCGGAGGCGGGGCCGAGGTAGAGGATGGGCAGGGCGGCGGACATGGAGGGGACTCGGTTAGGGAGGGTTAGCGGGAGTGAAGGGGGTGCTGGGCGGCAGGCGTGCGGCGGGGCTTTTTGCAGACGCTGCTGGTAAACGCTGGGTGTGTCAGGAGTGCTCGGTTTGCTTCCTGATTTGCTTGCGACAACCCAGGGTCGCCTCGCCGAGGCTCGGCTGACCCTGGGCTATGATCCGCAGCCCCTTCAGGGCTGGTGCGAGGGGAGAGAGCTGTGTTGGCGAAGGTAATTCTGCGGTTTAAGGCGCGGTGCGGAGGGAGGGGGAAACTCGAGATCGAGGGGCTGAACGGAGTGCCATTCATGCCGGGCATGAGCGTTATCGGGCCTTGCCGCTCTGTCCGGCCTGCGAAAAGCGGCGTGGCGCTACGCTTCCCGCACGCACTCCAAGACGCTGTCGCGTTCGCTTGCGCACCTGAGCGACAGAGCACCCAATCGGCGACGACACGCTTTAACTGAGTGCCATTCATGACAGGCATATTATTTCCGGCGCATGGCAAGCAGGATGACGCTGGAGGCTGCGATGCTGAAGGGACGTACGGAGGCGTGGATGTGCGCGGCGTGCTGCGGACTAAAGTCCGCGCTCCAGGGGCGCTTTGGCCTGCGACACTGCATTCAGCGATGCGCCGCTTTAACCGAGTGCCATTCATGCCGGGCATGTTATTTCAGCGGTTTGATGACGGTGGTGCCGTCGATGGCCATTTTTTCGGAGCGTTTGCGGAGCCAGTTTCTGAAGCTGCGCTTTTTCCAGCTGCGGAT
Source organism: Prosthecobacter sp. (assembly GCF_044226605.1). GTDB lineage: Bacteria > Verrucomicrobiota > Verrucomicrobiia > Verrucomicrobiales > Verrucomicrobiaceae > Prosthecobacter. Next base: position 87,695 of record NZ_JBGAGS010000017.1, read on the forward strand.
GAATTTGGAAATGGGGTCCTGGCCTTGGGGAGGGCAGGGGCGTGGGGTGGCGCTGAGGGGGACGTTTTCTTTTTTGAAGAAGTCGAGTGTGGAGGGCTTCCAGAAGAGGCCTTTGATGGACTCCTGGTAGGTCATCAGAGCTTTGCCCTCGGGGCCGATGTAGAAGTGGCCGGTCTGGTCTTCGCGGGCGAGTTGCTTGGCGCGGTTTTCGGCCTGCCAGATGTTCATGCCGGGTGAGTTGGCGACGGCTTGCAACTGAGCGGCGCTCCAGATGGTGGCGTTGAGTCCGACGCAGGGAGGGTCTGGCAGGATGGCGTGCCAGGTGGTGCCGGGGATGGGGGTGCCATGCTTTTTGAAATGATCGATACCGAGGTAGCGGCCATTGAGCTGGCGGAAGCGCTGCACGGCGGCCTGCACGTCTGCGGTGATGACGGGCTGGTTGAGGAAGAAGTCATCCAGCAGCATGAGGAGGACATCGCCGGGGACCTGGGGTAGGGCGGCGCGGAGGTTGTCTCCCCACTGGTGGTCATCGCCCACCTTGACGGTGTGCACGCGCGGGTCGTCGTAGCTGAGGTGATTGGACAGCAGGTAGATCGGCGCGGGGATGTCGGGCCAGTACTTGAACAGGAAGTGGAAGAAGTACGGCCAGGTGTCCGAATAGAAATCGCACGAAGGCACGACGAGCGTGAAAGCGCTGTCCGGCTGTTGGGCTGTCATGACGGCGAAGAGGGTTTACTCAATGACGCAGTAGCAGGTGCGCGAGGTGTAGGGCAGGCGGCGCAATGCGATGTTCCCGAGGCCGAGGGCCTCCATGACAGCGAGTGTTTCACCGGGGGTGGCGTGCTCATTGAGCTCGTCGAAGCCGAGGACGCTGCCTTTGGTGAGGCGGGGTTTGAGAAGTTCGAGGCACTTCTTGGTGGGGGCGTAGAGATCGAGGTCGAAGTAGGCGAGAGCGACGATGGTCTCCTGATGCTGCTCAAGATAGACGGGCAGGGTTTCGCAGACGTCTCCCTGAACGAGCTCAAATTTGCGGATGTGGCTCAGCGGATTTTCCGCCTCATGGAATTCGAGGATCTTGGTGAGGTACTCCTTGTAGCCGTCTGTGACGGAGTAGCCGCCCTGTCGCATGATGCCGCCATCGCCATCCTGATTGGCGGTGTGGGGGAAGCCTGCGAAGGTGTCGAAGGCGATGATTTTGCGATGACGGTGGAAGGGCTCGTAGATGCCGCGCAGCGCAGCAAAGGTGGCGACGTTCTGGCCCCAGCGGGTGCCGAACTCCATGACCACGCCGGGCAGCTCGACGATTTTCTGGTAGATGAAGTCCATGAACTTCAGGCGGGCCCAGGTCTTGGAGCTGAGGAAGATGCCCATGTTGTCCATGCGCTCCTCCGGGGGGATGGGGCAGTTTTCGATGAGGCTGGTCATCGCCTTGCGGCGTTCGCGCTCATCGGCGGAGGCAAAATTGACGACGTTGAATGAATCGCTCATGGAATGGCTTTAGCGGTTGGGGGACCAGACGATGAGGGAATGGCCTTCGATGAAGAAACTGCCGCTGTGCACGCGCTGCTTGCGGTGGATGGTGAGCTTGCCTTCGCGCTCGAGTTCTTCGAGGCGCGGGAGGTAGCCGCGGAGGTAGTTGCGCTTGTTGGAGTACAAGACGGAGAGCTGGTCGTGGAGGTCGTCTTTTTCGAGGACTTCGTCGATGGGCTCAAAGTGGACGATGAGGCCCGGCTTCTTGCGCAGCATGAACTGGATGAACTCCTCGTGGCGGGGGCCGATCTGCTCCAGGGCTGCAACGCTGTAGGCGACGCTGTTTGGCAGGAACTCCAGGGTTTCGTCCGGGTGGTAGAAGTCGAAGTTGCGGCCTTCGAGATTGGGGTCAATGCCGCTGGCGGCCATGCCGTTGAGGATCTTCTGCGAGGCTGTGGTCCAGTCGAGGCCGACGAGGTGCGCAGTGGGGTTGATCTTGCGGGCGCGCAGCAGGTGGTAGCCGGGGCCGCAGCCAAATTCATAGATGCCAGCGGTGTCCTTCATGTAACGCTCCATGGCGTACTCGACGAGGAGGCAGATGATGCGGTAGTCGAAGGACTCAGAGACCGGGCGCACCCAGCGGCGACGCCAGCGTACGATGGGGTGCTTGCCAAAATAAAGCGGCACGGCGGCATCGGGGTTGCCGGTTTTGCAGAAGATGTCAAAGTTTTCGCCCCAGCCTTTTTCCCAGTCGCCGATGCGGTGCTCGCCGGCCACCTTGATCTCGGGATTCACCAGCGCGCGCACGGCTTCCAGGATGTACTGGTCGCGCTCCTGCGGGGTGATCTCGGTGAAGCGCAGGTCGAATTCGGCAAGGCGCTTGGTGAGGCGCTCGCTGATCGGCTCGCCCAGAATGGCTTCGAGGTCGGCGGGCTGGATGGTTTGGACGGTCATTGGCGGATGTTGGGATAGTTGGCCTTGAACCACTCGACGCTTTTTTCAATGCCTTCGTCGAGCGGGGTGAATTGGAAGTCGGGCAGGTAGCCGCTGAGCTTGGTGGTGTCCGAGGGCTTGCGGAACTGGCCGTCGGGCTTGGTGGAGTCCCACACGATCTTGCCGGTGAACTTCATCTTATCGGCCACGATTTCGACGAGTTCCTTGATGCTGCGCTCGATGCCGGAGGAGAAGATAATGGGGTCTTCCTCGCGGTAGTTTTCCAGCGCCCAGAGGGTGAGCTTGGCGATGTCATCGACATACACAAACTCGCGCAGCGGGGTGCCGCTGCCCCAGACGGGGAGGTCGGCGCCTTCCTGCTGGCGCAGGTAGCAGCGGTGGATGAGGGAGGGGATGACGTGGCCGCCCTCCATGGCGAAGTCATCGCAGGGGCCGTACATGTTGGTGGGGATGGCGACGATGAAGTCGCAGTTCCACTCCTTGCGGTAGGCGGAGCTTTGCACGTCGAGCATGCGCTTGGCGTAGGCGTAGCCGAAGTTCGACTGATGCGGTGCGCCGTTGTGCAGGTTTTTTTCCTTCAGCGGGTATTCCGTCTTGTCCGGAAACACGCAGGTGGACATGAAGGAGATGAGGCGCTTCACGCCGGTCTGGCGCGCGGCTTCGAGGACGTTGAGATTGATGAGGATGTTGTTCCGGAAGTATTCGCCGGAGTGGATGCTGTTGCTGCCGATGCCGCCGACGACGGCGGCGCAGTGGATGACGAACTCGGGCTGGTGGGTGCGAAAGAGGGCGAGTGTGGCGTCAAAATTCGTCAGGTCCGCGTCCTCCCGGGTCAGATAAACCGCACCCTCCTCGCCCAGCAGACGGCGAAGCGAGGAACCCAACATGCCGGCGCTGCCGGTGACGAGATAACGAGCCATAGATCAATCAGGCACCTGCCGGTTTTTCCCGGCGGTGCCATGCGATGGTTCTACGAAGTCCCTCGTCAAAGTCAACGTATTTGAGGGGGCCGAACTCCCGCTCGTACAGGCCCATGTCCAGCCCCACTTCCGCAGGGGCGCCCTCCAGCGGACGGGCGGTTTCCGGCAGGCGCACGGGGACGCCAAGCTGGGCGCCGATTTTCTCCGCCACTTCGCGGATGAGGAGCACGCCTTTGCCACCCACATTGTAGATGGGCTCGCGGCCTTCCAGCACGGCGCGGAGCATGATGCGGACGGCGTCCGGCGCGTAGCAGTAGATGCGGCGGGCCTCGCCGTGGTCCATCATGGCGATCTCGCCCTGATGGAGGGCTTTTTCGATGAAGGTGTAGAGGACGCGGCGGTCGTGCGCATGGGCGCCGGGGCCGTAGGCGAGAGCGAGGCGGGCGGAGACGGCCTGGATGCCTCCGGCGCGTGCGGCATTGCAGGCGGCCTCACCGCAGCGTTTGCCCTCGATGTAGCAGGCGCGGGGGTGGGTGGTGTTCGTGGTGCCGATGCTGTCTTCACGGTTCGGCTCGCCGACAGGCAGGCCGACGTAAAGCTCGCTGGTGCTGACGAAGAGGAAGCGGCCGCCGGTGGGGACTTTTTCGAGCAGGTCCAGCGTGGCCTCGGTATTGAGGCGGATGGTTTTGCCGGGGTTTTCCAGGAAGCGGCCAGGCTGGCCGTAGCCGGCGGCGTGCAGGATGAGGTCGGCCTGGTCCAGGCTGCGGCGGAAGGCGGGATCGGTCAGGTCGCCGCGGCGGATGGAGATCTGGGGGTGGTCCAGCATCTCGGCGATGACGCCGGTGACGGGGCTTTGAAAGGTGACCTGCAGGCGCAGCTTTGAGCCTTCGGCGATGAGGCGGCGGAAGGCGGCGGCCATGTGGATGCCCACCACGCCGGAGGCTCCGGTGAGCAGCACGCGGGCGTCCTGCAAGGGTTCGCGGGGGACGCCGTCGAGGGCGATGCCGGCATCTTCGTGGAAGTAGGAACTAGACATGGAGAAGCTCGTCGTAGCGGGCGCGGATGTCCGCTGGCATCAAGGCGCAGGCTTGATCGTGGTAGGAAGCGGGACCGTAGGAGGTGAGGAACTGGCGTGGCACGCCCATGCTGCTGAGGGCGATGCGCTGGCCACGCAGGGCCTGCGTGACGCTGGCGGCGAGGGTACCTTCGTAGAAGGGCTCGACGCAGAGGATGCGGCCATCGCCGGCATGCTGCTGCAGCGTGGCGGCGTCGAAGGGGGTGATGGTGGTGTAGTAGAGGATGGTGGCGTCGGTGCCTTCGAGGGCCTCGACGACGCGATCCAAGAACGGGCCGACCGTTACGACGGTGGGGCCCTTGCCACTGTGAATAACTTCTGCTTTGCCAAAAGTAACGCTTTGAGCGCTACGATTGGAGCGCTCGGAGAGGCGGTAATACGTGGGGTTTCCGCTGGCGTAGGTTTGCGACATCAGCACGTCCAGCTCTGCCGGATGACCGGGGGCGATGATCTCCACGCCTGGGATGGCCTGCATGAGCGAGACGTCTCCGGGGCAGTGGTGGGAGCAGCCCAGCGCGGCGTAGTCGTAGGAGCCTCCGACGGAGACGAAATTGCCGCCGAGCTGCTGGTAGCCGAAGTCCACTTTGATCTGCTCAAAGGCGCGCTCGACCACGAAGGGGGCGATGCTGTGGAAGAGCGGGATGAGGCCTTCCTTCGCCAGACCGGCGGCCACGCTGACGGTGGCCTGCTCGAGGATGCCGATGTTGATGATGCGCTGCGGGTGCTTTTTGAAGGCGTTGCGAAAGGCGAAGACGCCGATGTCGCCGAGGAGGACGACGACGCGCTCATCCTCATCCAGCAGACGCTCGGTGGTGGTGACAAACTGCTTTCTCATGTCAGTTGGGCCAGCAATGCCTCCAGTTCATCCGCCTTGGGGGCCTTGTGATGCCACGCGGGATTGTGTTCCATTTCTTTGCAGCCGTGGCCTTTGACGGTGTGCGCGATGACGGCACGCGGCACGTCGCCGCCATGGGGTTCGAGCGCCGCGTGAATCTCCGCGTGGTTGTGGCCGTAGATCTCCTTGGTCTCCCAGCCGAAGGACTGGAACTTGGCGGAGATGTCGCCGAGCATGAGGGCGCGGTCGCCTGAGTGGTTGTAATCGACGATGCAGGTGAAGTTTCCCAGCTTGTGGTGCGCGGCCAGCAGGGCGGCTTCCCAGACGGAGCCTTCATTGCACTCGCCATCGCCGACGATGCAGACGACGCGGGAGCCGGAGCCTTTGATTTTCAAACCGAGGGCCATGCCAGCGGCCATGGGCATGCCGTGGCCGAGGGAGCCGGTGGAGGCCTCTACGCCGGGGACTTTACGAGAGTCCGGGTGGCCGCCGAGACGGCCGCTGGAGGAGGCGAAGGTGTTGAGTTCCTCTTTGGGGAAGAAGCCGCGCTCTGCCAGGATACCATAGATGCCGAGGGAGGCGTGGCCTTTGCTCAGGACGAAGCGGTCGCGCTGCGGATCCTGCGGCTGGGCGGGGTCGTTGCTCAGAATGCCGTGATAGAGCACATACAGGATGTCGAGGATGGAAAAGGCGCTGGCGATATGCCCCTCCCCAGCGACGCTGGCCGCACGGATGATGTTTTCTCGGATGCCCCGGATTTGGGCCTCTGTTTCGGGTTGATTCACTGGGCGGATACAAAGCCAGCAGGCACGGGGCGGCAAGATGAAATCGTGGGAGAGGGAGGAATGGGGATTGCCGTGATCTTACGGCCAGACAGCTCTGGCCGAATTGCTTGGATGCACCGGCACCTCGGAAGAAAAAACATTCATGCCTGTAGAGATCCCCACTTCTAATGAGAAATATGAACGTCGGGTCTTTTTTGCCGAAATTGGGCCAGCTCCGGATTGTCATCAAATACACGATCTGGAAGCGACAAAATTTGCAGGGACTTCATACCCTCAAGGTGTTTCAGGGCCTCTCGCGAGATGTTTGTTCCATCAACATCCATTCTGGAGATAGGGCAATTAAGGGCAATGATGCTGATCCCCTTGTCATCGATGCCGCTCTCACTGGCCACCAACTCCCTGAGTGACTTGTATCTTTCCAAGGACTTCCCATGCACATTCACAGCGATGTACATGGTTATCGACTCGATTCTCGAGGCAGCAGAAAAGGAACTCAGCATGTCATCATCCACATTGCTTCCATCAAGATTCAGCCGCTTGAGATTTGGCAAGGTTGCAAGGCTGGCAAAGAAGTTTGCTGACAGGTGCAGGTTGTTAGGAACATAGACCCCCTGAATGCTTGGGATGTGTTTAATGCAATCAACCAGCAGAGTTTGCTGCTCTGTGGCGCCGCCCAAGGCGATGCCTTCCACCTCTTTGAGATAGTCTGGCGGCAGCACATCCGGCAGCATCCATATCCACAACCTTCTCGACCATGGGACGTTTGCAGGAGAGCGAGCAAAATAAATATCCCATCCACCCGTGGAAAGGCGGGAAATGGCATTCAACCTTAGCCGTTCCTTGTTTGCGGACCAAATGAACCACATCAAAAAGGCCAGAATGAAAACAGAAAGGCGGCAAGTGGCTCGTTTCATTCAGCGGCGTGGTTGACCAAGTAGAGCATACAATGCCAAGGAGGAGCCGAATAATTTGGCACCTCCCCCGATGCTCAATCAGCCATTGCAATCTTTGGGGCGGCTGGAAATCGCGACTGAATGGCGCTGGTGACTTCATCCACCGTGATGGCGCTCATGCATTTGACGATTTGCGTTTTGTCGCAGGCGAGTTCGGCACCGCGGGCGGCAATGCAGGGGCAGTCGCGGTGGAGGATGATGTGCTGGTCGCCGAAGGGGCGCCAGCGTTTCACCTGGGAGGGGCCGAAGAGGATGACGGCGGGGACGCCCACGGCGGAGGCCATGTGAGAGGGGGCGGAGTCCATGCCGAAGAAAAAGCGGGCCTGGCGCATGAAAGCGGCGAGGTGGCGGAGGCTCATGTCTCCAAGGCGGGAGAGGCAGGGCTGGCGGACGAGGCTGACGATGTTGCGGGCGCGTTTGAGCTCGTCTTCCGAAGGGCCGCAGGTGACGACGGGCTGCCAGCCCTGGGCGGTGAGCCAGTCGATGACCTCGGCCACGCGCTCGTCGTGCCAGCATTTGAACAGCCAGCGGGAGGTGGGGTGGACGACGACGAGTTTTTCGCGCTGCACGCCGTGCGCGGCGAGCCAGTCGCGGGCTTCCTGCTCTTCGACGGGCGTGGGCGGGAAGTCGGGCTGGATGTCGTAGTACGGAATGCCCATGCGCATGAGGAACTCGCGCTCGTGTTCCATCACATGGTGACTGCGGTCGGGCTTGCCGCCGTAGCCGTTGAAGATGTGCGGCTTCAGTTTGGAACCGGCGGTGACCTGGATGGCCCAGCGGCGGCTGGCGCGGCTGAGGGCGGCGTACCACATGGCGCGGTCGCTCCAGGTGAAATCGACGACGAGGTCGTAACCGCCGGTGGCGACGGCTTTCGCGACGCGCAGTTCATCGCGCACGCGGGCGAGGCCTTTGAGCTTGCGTGGGGATTCGATGACGGCGTGAATCCAGTCGAAGCCGGCGATGAGATCGCGGCTGCCGGGAGAGACGATGACATCGAGCTCGGCCTGGGGAAAGGCGTTGTGCAGCGCGCGGAAGGCGGGCACGCCGCAGATCACATCGCCGAGATGTTTGTTCTTGATCGCGAGGATGCGGCGCGGATTCACGGTGCGGCGGGTTTGATCCTGGCGGCCTCGGGTTGCTCAAGCAAGCGGTCGAGCAAAGTGATGAAGCGCTCTTCGGGGAAGGTCCAGTCGCCACGCGAAGGGGCGGGTTCGTTGGAGAGGAAGGTGAGGGCTTCGTTGCCGCAGATGCGGGCAAGCTGCGCGCCGTGGGAGGTGGTGTACACCTGATTGTCGGGCGTGCCGGGGGCGAGCATGACGAGCAGGGTGGTCTTGCAGAAGAGGACGTTGCAGATGCCCTGGCCGATGGCACCCATGACGAGCGGGGCGGCGCGGAACATGCCGATCTGGTCCGGCAGTGAGTGCTCGCCGAGGCGGATGAGATCGACGGGGCCGATCTTGCTGCGCAGGATTTCCACGATGCGCTCCTCGTTCATGAGCTGCTTGTCGGGTGCATCGCGCCGCGTGATGAAGAGCGGGCGGCCGGGGCCGTTGGGAACGGGGTAGTTTGCGGCGCAGTCGGAGAGTTCGTTGTAAAACGGCGGCGGGCAGAGGGAGGACTTGCCGTAAAGATTGGGGATGAAGATCAGGTCATCAATCTGCATGGTGCCGCGTGTGCCTTCGACGAGCTTGGAGGGATCCAGTCCGGCCCAGGCGATGTAACGGCCCTGCCAGCGTGAGTGGCCCGGAGCCACGAGGATGCGGTAGTCGGGCAGCGACTTGAGGTAATCCCGTGCAGCCATGAGGCGCGGCAGATGCTGCAGCATGAAGTGGCCGCGGTTTTCGTGATTGCGGCCCGTGAGGTGGAAGACGGGGCCCGCGATCTTCTTTACGCCCAGTTTGAGCGGCTGTGAAATTTTGAGCTTCGCGAGATTGTAGGGCAGCACCCAGGGAGAGAAGAGGCTGCCGTCTTTGAGGAAGACCTGGCCTTGGTCGCCGGTGAGCCACACGTCGCGCAGGCGGAAGAGCTCGGCAGCGGGCCAGTCGAAATCGAAGGTGGCGGTCTCGGGGCCGTTCACGCGGATCTCCAGCGGATTGGTGTCGCTGCGGCTGCCGGCGGAGACGACGGTGCGGCGCTCCTGGAGGCCCACGGCCTTGTCGGGCTCTGACACGCGCAGACGCCGTCCGCAAAGCCGGAGCAGGCGATTGTAGGCGTCCAGGATGCTGCGGGCGTGGGACTTCATGAAGGAGGGGAAACGTGCCTCTAATCCGCGTGGGGCGGGTGTGCAAATCAAATGCCGGGCCGGTGGTTGCGCCGGTATTTCAAAGTGCTACGAACAGCAGTGCCTCACCCGCAGACCCACCCATGAGAGCAGCCCACGTATTCATCAGCATGCCTGTTGGCGGCGCGGAGGACATTGTCCTCTCGCTAGCGTCTGCGGGAGTGCCGGGCGTGGAGATTCTGCCCGTGTGCCTGCGGGAGCTGGGCGTGGCCGGTGCGGAGGCCAGCGAGGCGGGCGTGCCGGTGCAGCTGCTGCATGCCGCGCGCAGCCGGCGCTTCAGTCCGACGGGCGTGTGGCGCCTCTCCCGCTGGCTGCGGGAGCAGCGCATCGATGTGGTGCATTCGCATGTGTACAATGCGCACGTGTATGCCGTGCTGGCGGCGCGGCTGGCTGGATTGCCGGTGGTGATGCATCACCACAAGACTTTTAACAGGGAGCGGCGCAGACGCTGGTTTACCCTGCGCATGCTGTCCAAGATCACGGCCGCGCAGATCACCCTTTCTGAGCAAACGCGGGACGACATCATCAGCGCGCTGAAGGTGCCGCGCAGCGCCACCCATGTGATGACCAACACGGTGGACACGCGTGTGTTTGCTCCAATGAAAGACCGTGGGTGGATGCGTGAAGTGCTGGGGCTGGATGCGCGGGCGCAGATCATTGGTGGCATTGCTTCGCTGTCCTCGCAGAAGAATCATTCGGCGACGGTGCGGATGATGGGCGGTTTGAAGAAGGCGCTGCCTGCGTGTCAGGGGATCATTTTTGGTGAGGGCATGATGCGCCCGACGCTGGAGGCTGAGATCGCCGCAGCGGGTGTGGGGGATGTGCTCACGCTGGCGGGAAACAAGCGGCCCATCGCGCCGTGGTTGCAGGCGCTCGATGTGCTGCTGCTGCCTTCGACGTGGGAAGGGCAGCCGATGGTGCTGCTGCAAGGCATGGCCTGTGGCATTCCCATCGTGGCCAGTAGGATCGAGGGGAATGTGGCGGCGCTGGGCGCGGAGCATCCGGGGCTGTTTGATCTGAATGATGATGCGGACTACCAGCGCAAGGTGCAGCAGTGCCTGAAGGATGGTGAATTTCGCGGACGGCTGATGGCGTATCAGAATGAGCAATGGGCGCGGCAGCCGCGCATGGGGGATTATATTGAGGGGCTGCGGAGGCTGTATGAGAGCCTTTGCAACCCAGGCGCGAAGGCTGCGACGTAACGCGGGTGATCTTGCCCGTGGCTATGCGTTGGACACGGGCAGGATTGCCCGTGCTACTTCTGGCGTATCACAACGAGCAGTGGGCGAGGACGCTCTTACACCACAGTGTTTGCGGTGCGCTCGCAGACGGGCGGGCTGTCGCCACGCCCATCCTACGGTCCAGCATGCGGTATCAGGCGAAGTGTTTGTGGGTGATCAGACCTGTTTTCAACTGATCGTGGTATCAGGCGGGCTTCTGTCCGACCACGACGGCCTGGATGAAGATGTCGCGCGGGCCGAACTCGTAGCCGACGAACTTGTAGCCGGTGCGCTCGAGGAAGCCGCGGGCCTGCTTTTCGGAGTCGAGAAGTGAGGGCTCGGCGGGATGGAATTCGCCGGGTTTTTTGAGGATGTTGTCCAGGATGTAGCGCCAGACTTTGAGAACGAAGACGCTGGTGGCGCGGCGGTGCGGCCAGAAGATGACGATCTTGCCGCCGGGCTTCAGCACGCGGTAAAACTCGCGGTAGATGGTTTCGATCTGCTCGTGGGAGAAATGCTCGACGACGCCGAGATTGTACACGCCGTCAAAGGTGCCGTCCGGATGGTGCAGTGCCAGAGCGCTGCCCTGCTCCAGGCGGTGCACCTGGGGATTGTAGCGCGAGTAAAGTTCCAGCGCCGCCAGCGAGATGTCGAGGGCGGTGATCTGATAGGATGCGTGCAGGCTCACGTCGATCTGGCCGCTGCCGCAGCCGGCGTGCAGTAGGGCGGAGCCGGGGCGGAACTCGCGGCGGATGGCGCGCTCGAGATTGGGGCGGATGATGAGGCGGCGATAGATCGTGGCGATCACCTCATAGACGAAGGCGCTGAGGCGGCTCTTCTGCCGCCAGTAGGGCTCCCAGTTTTGCGGATCGCTAAGGCCTGGCTCAATACGGTCGGGATCGCGGGAAGGGTGGAAGCGGCCTGGGTTGACGATGTTTTCCAGGCAGAGACGGAAGAGGAAGGAGGCGCTGCGGGCTGCCTCGGTCAGGCTCATCTTGGAGTGGCCGTAGGTGCGCGCGGAAAGGGTGATGGGCAGTTCGCTGACTTTGTAGCCCTGCTTGATGAGGACATACAGGCTCTCAAAGAAGAACGAGTAGCTGCGCGACTGGATGGGGCCGAAAGCGTGGTGATCGATCCGCTTCAAATCGTAGGCGCGCAGGCCACCGCTCGCATCCTGGGGGAGGCCGAGCAGGTTGGAGGTGAGGAAGTGGCCGAAATGCGTGAGCATCTTGCGCGGCAGACTCCAGCCTTGAAGGCTGTCGGGGTTGCAGTAACGGGAACCGACGGCGATGTCATAACCCGAGAGTTTTTCGAGCAGGCGGGGGATGTCGGCGGGATTGTGGGTGAAGTCACAGTCCATGGTCACCAGCACATCGTAGCCCTGCTCGCATGCATGGCGGATGGCGGTGAAGTGAGCGCTGCCGATGCCGAGCTTTCCCTCGCGGTGGATGACCTTCATCTTCGGGTCCTTGGCGGCCATGTCGTCGAGGATTTTTCCGGTGCCGTCCGGCGAGCCGTCGTCCATGAACAGGATGTCAAAGTCCAGCGGCAGCTTGCGCAGTTCCGCATGCAGCGGGCCGACGTTTTCGTGTTCGTTGTACGTGGGGATAAAAACCAGCAGCCTGTTCATTGAATGTGTTCCTGAAGTGCGTGTTGAACCATGCTCTCAATCATTTGCGCAAAGCCGGTCTCGGGTTTCCAGCCGGTGGCACGGGTGAGTCTGGCGGAGTCGCCTGCCATGGCGCAGCGCGAGCGTGTGAGTACCTGCCCGGCCTGGCTGACGTGATTGCGGGAGTCCAGGCCCAGTGCGCGGAAGGTGATGTCCACAAACTCTTGCACGGTGTGCAGCGTGCCGGTGGCGATGACGAAGTCGTCTCCCTGAGGCAGGGCGCAGATGGCGCGCATGGCCTTGACGTAGTCCGGCGCGTAGCCCCAGTCCACCTGCGCGGAGAGATTTCCCAGCACGAGCTGATCCTGGCGGCCCTGCTTGATGCGCACGGCGGCATTGATGATCTTTTTGGAGACGAATTTCTCCTGCCGCAGGTGGCATTCGTGATTGAAGAGAATGCCGGCGGAGGCTGGCAGGCCGTCCTTTTCCCGGTGCTTCTGGCAGAGGTGGATGCCGGCGGTCTTGGTGATGCCGTAGATGCAGCGGGGGCGCAGGGGCGTGTTCTCATCCTGCAGCACGCTGCCGTTGCCATCGCCAAACACGAGTGCGGAGGCCGCGTAAAAGACGTGGCAGCCGGGGGCCTCGTGCTTCAGGGCATCAAGGAAATGCAGCAGGCCGGTCACGTGCACTTCCAGGCTGGGGGTCATCAGCGCCGAGGCATCTGTGAGGGCGTTTTCCTGTGAGGAGTGGTGGAAGGACGCGAGATAGTACAGCGCGACGGGCTTGGTTTCGCGCACGAGATCGCGCACGGATTTCGCGTCGGCGATGCCATGGAAGGGCGGGACTTCGCAGCCGTGCGAGCGGACGCCGCTGCGGCCGATGCCGACCACGCTTTCTCCCGCTGCCACGAGCTGGTCATACAGCAGCCGGCCATCCTGGCCTTCGCTGCCAATGATGACGCTCACGCTCATTGTGCCGATGCTGCGGGTTTGGCGCCCTTGGTGAGCACCAGATTGAAATGCTCACGCTCCAGTTTGTGGGCGGCCAGTGCGGCCAGATCCGCGATGGGCTTCACCTGGGCGGTGGTGTCATCAAATTCACCCATGGAAAAACCGGCCTGCACCAGCAGGTCGAGCAGCTTCTGCGGATCGGAGCCGGACTGCAGGAGGCCCCAGGGCCAGAACTCCATGAAGATGGTCAGATTGGGCTGGCTTTGCAGCGTTTTCTGCATGCCCACGAAGACCTGGTATTCAGCGCCCTGGACGTCGATCTTGATGACGTCCAGACGGGTGACGCCCTGCTCCTGAAGCAGGAAGTCAATGGAGGTGGCCTGCACCTTCACATGGGGGCGGTCGCCACCGGCGTCGTACACGCGGTGGTCGGCCTTGTTTTCCGCGCAGAGGTAGAGGTTCAGCGTGCCTTCGCGGTCGCTGGCGGCCTTGTTGATGATGGCGATGTTTTCAAAGCCGTTGAGCTGGCGGGAGCGCTCGACAAAGGCGCAGTTCCCAGCCTCTGGCTCCACGGCGACGACGCGTCCAGTGGGGCCTGCCTCATTGGCGGCGATCATGGAGTAAAGGCCGATATTGGCCCCGATATCCAGCACGTTCATGCCGGGCTTGATGGTGGCGCGAAAAAGCTCGGAAAGGCTGGTCTCATAGCAGCCGAGGCTCAGGGCGCCGCTGACGATGGCATCCTGCGGATTGAGGGCCAAGCGGACGCCATGGACCTGCACTTCCTTCTTGATGAACAGCGTGCGCACGGCCCACTGTGCCAGCATGCGCAGGGGCTTGGGCCGCAGCAGGACGGTATAAATCCAGGTGATCCAGGAAGGAGGGACCGCGCTGAGCAGTCCTTTTCCTGTGGCTGTGTGGGAATCTGTGGGCATCAATCGCGCTAGATAAAGCGGTGATAGGTGTTCACAACTGAATTCCTTCGCCCCCTAGGGGCGGGTGGGTTCCCCAAGGGTCAGGGAGTTTGACGGCGGAAGAAAATCAGGCCTGAAGAATCATCCACGGGAACGACGTCAAAGGGCGGGGGAGGGAGGTTTCCGGTGGCCTGAATCTGCATGGCGTGGCGCAGGTCGAAATCGACGGTGTACATGGGGTTGGCGCGGACGTTGCGGGCGGAGTAGCGCATGAGGAGGCCGGAGTTCCAGGGCCAGTTCAGAATGGTGTTGTCCGTGCCTGCATGCAATCCGACCAGCCAGTTGTTTTTCTCCGGCAGCATGGCGTCCAGACGATGAACCCCGGCCCCTTGCACCAGCCAGATCTCGCCGGAATCATTGTGTTTGGTTTGCAGGACCTCGGCGGGCATGCGTGCGCCGGTTTTGTCGTAGGGGACGAAGAGGACCTGATCAAGCCCCTTGGTATTGAGGAATTTCAGCACCAGGGGCGGCAGCTCCCGGCGGTCCAGCGCCTCGATCTGCAATCCCGTGCAGTGAATGAAGGACACGCCTTCCCGCCGTTTGGACAGGCCCATGGGGCGGATCATGGCGAGGCAGTTCAGCTCGCGCGGCGGACCGACCACGCCGGTCCACTGTGGAGTCTCCGTGGCCACTTTCCACGGCTGCACGTCTTTGGCATAGGCCGGCATCCAGAGGATTTCATGGCTGCCTGCGCCCGCCAGCATGAGGGTTTGAAGGGTTTGCTCGCCTTCCACAAAGAGAAGCTTTTCCTCGGGCTTTTGCTGCTTCAGCACCTGCTCGGTCTTGTTCAGGTCAAAGGCATACCAGTTGAAGTGCATCTGCTCGCCAAGCTGAACGACGAACCAGTGGGTGACGTGCACGGCGAAAAACACGCAGGCCAGCGTCTTCACCCATTGCGGAGTCGAGCGGCGGAAAAACATGCGCGCTGCCAGACCGCAGATCACGAAGGCGGCGACGACCAGCACGCGGCCGAAGACGTCCGCTTTGAAGCCCGGAAGGTAATGCGCCAGCGTGCAGATGGAGACCAGCCCCCAGGCCAGGAACGTCCAGCACACATGGCGGGGGAAAAAGCGGGAGCGCGACTGCCACACGCCGACCACCAGCAGCAGCAGCACGGCCAGATTTTTGCGCAGCACATCGTAGATGAAGCGGAAGGCGCGCTCGGCATTGCCGCCCAACTGGCTCAGGTCATGCACCACGCCGTGGTATTCCTTGGGCAGGCTCATGCCCGGCACGCTGGCATATAAGACGGTGCGCAGCGCGACCGCGCCCACCGCGATGGTGATGAACAATGCGGCACGGCCGCGCAGGAGGTTCTCCCCCCGGCGCCATGAGATGAGCGCCGCCAGTGCGCAGAGGAAGACCGCAAACACCAGACCGATGCTGTGCACCAGCAGCAGGCAGATCATGCCTGGCGCGATCCAGCCCCAGCGCGGGCGGCCAGCTTTCAGCAGAGCCCCGGCGATCCACAGGCAGAGGCCCGTGGCCGCGAGTGAGGCGATCAGGGTATCGATGCCCTGGCGCGGCATGGTCATCACGCCCATGAGCAGCAGGCCCAGGCCGGCGGCGCGCCAGCCGACGAGGCGCTTTAGGAAACACCCTGCGCCGAGGCTGAGCAAGATGGTGGTGAGCGTTTCCACCAATGCATAGGCCAGCCCGTCGTCATGCACCAAGGCGTGCAGGCTGCCGAGGACGACATCAAACAGCGGCGTGGCGGTGCCCTGCAGACGCGTGTGGATGAACATCGGATAGGTGCCATCTGTCTCGAAATTCAGGTGATGATCGGCCAGCTGCTGCTTGACCGACTGGATGGCGGTGGAGTCCGTCGGGTAGCCGTGGAGGCTGGCCTGGGCGTGCCACAGGTAGGTGAGGGCATCGCCGCCATTGCGTGCGTTTTCCCCGGTGAAATAGCCACCCCAGATGCCCAGCAGGCGGGTGGCGAAAAACAAGGCAAGCCCCGTGTAGTAAATGCGGCGGGACCAGGTCTTGCCGCTTGCGGCGCCAGAGGGTTTGGGGGAGCGGTTGGATTCCATCGTGTCTCATGGCGGCTTGGCACCACCGCCTGCGCACATTCACTGTCGTCTGACGTTGCAAAGTCAAGCTCCGCCTCGAATCCCTCCTTGTCTGCCACACTTAGCCGCACAAAGTCGGGAATGGCTGAAACCGAAACCGACCAGGAAATGTATGCGCTGCTGGACAGCGGCGGCGGGCGAGTGCTCGAAAAACTAGGCACCCTCGTGTCCACCCGCAACAGCCACGCGGCGTGGTGGCGGCGCAAGCTGCCGGGCAGTGAATGGCGCAAGGCCGTGGATCTAAAGAGGGATGTGAAAGAGACGCTCAAGGTGCGCATCGGCAGCGTGCGCTTTCTGCTTTCTCCCCAGGGCGGTGTGCGTGGGCTTGCACCGGAGCTGGAGGAAGAGTGGGAGCGCGTGAGCGCCGCGTGCGTGACCTTTGCCGAGCAGCAGCGGCGTCCGGCGCGGGTGCTGAATCTCTTCGGCGGAGCCGGTGGCTTCACCCTGGCGGCCGCGCAAGCCGGTGCGGCGGTGGCGCATGTGGACGCCTCGGCGGACGCGATCAAACGTGCCCGTGACCATGCCGCGATCAATACGCTGGCGAATCGCGACATCCGCTGGGTGGTGGATGATCCGGTGAAGTTCGCCCAGCGCGAGCGCACGCAGACCACGCGCTATGATTTGATCGTGATCGATCCGCACACGCCGAAGGATGCCAAGCGCGGCTTTGAGATCGAGCGCGATCTCGGCGCACTGCTTGGCACGGTCAGCGGCCTGCTTTCAGACAAGCCGATTGGAGTCGTCATTTGCTGCCGTCAGGGCGTGGTTTCGCCCACGACGCTGCAGCATCTCATGCGGCAGGAGTTCAGCGTCTTTGGCGGAAAGGTGGAGAGCGGGGAGATCTTGCTTACGGGGGAGGCCGGGGTGCCGGAGGTTCCTTTCGGAACACTGGCGCGCTGGCTCAAGACGGCGTGATTCAAGGGCGAGGTTAAGAGGTCCTGAGCATCTGCCTGCGTTAAGTGGTTTTGAATATTTAGCGCAGTGCAGGGTGGAGGGAAGGGGAAGAACTTTGAGGTGCGCAGCTGCTGAAGCGCTGCCTGTCCCGAGTGCCTTTCCTTCCTGCTCATGAAAACCACCCAGCCTGATCGTCGCCGGTCGGGGTTCAGCTTGATTGAACTCCTGACGGTGATGGTCATCATTGGTGTGCTGGCTGCCATTGTGATCCCCAATCTGAGTTTTCTCTCAGGCACGGCGGACAAGGTGAAGGACAAGCGCAATGCGCAGAACATCCTGCTGGCCTACACGACCGGTGCGGCGGCGGGTGTGGAATGGCCGGAAGGAGATGTGGCCACGCAGGTGGCTGCGGTGCTGGCGGGCCGGAAGCCAAACGGTGGTTCGCTGGCGAGCATGAATTTTCAATCAACCGTCAGCACCAGCGAGGTGGCTGGCACCTATGCCTACATCGGCGTGCGCGCCACGGGGGAACTCTTCTTTGATTCCGCAGGCGGGCAAAGTGCTTCAGGGCATTGAGCTGTTAAAAATGCGGGATGGCTGCGTTTAAGCTTCTCTCATGATGAAGCGTTTTTTCTTTCTCTCCCTGCTTGCGGTGACTGCGCAGGCGCAGCTCAGTCCCACTGGTGCCACGGCTTCCTTTAAAGGCAGTCTGCCACCGAAACCCACGGCTGCGCTTTCCGCGGAGCAGGAGGCGGGACTCGCCAAAGAGCTGGCGGTGGTGACGAAGTCTTTTCAGGCGGTGAAGAAACATCCGCGCGCAGCGGATGCAGACATCTTCCTCAAAGCGGTGCGCTATGCGCTGGAGTTTGACGAGTGGTATGACAAGAAGCCGGAGGACGGTATCAAGAAGGCCACGGTGCTGCTTGATGAGGCGAAGAAGCGCATTGCATCGCTCGGCAAAAATGAAACGCCGTGGATGAATGGCAGCGGGCAGAAGGTGCTGGGGTTTTATTCGAAGATTGATGATTCGCCGCAGCCTTATGGCGTGGAGGTGCCGGAGGGGCTGGAGTTTGGCGCAGGCAAAAAGCCGGTGTCGATGTGGATCTGGCTGCATGGCCGGGGAGACACCGCGACGGATCTGCCGTTTGTGTATTCCAAGCTGACGGCGAAGAAGCCGGGGCAGTTTCAGCCTGCGGGCACCATCGTGATTCATCCCTTTGGCCGCTACTGCAATGGCTGGAAGAGCGCGGGGGAGACGGATGTGTTTGAATGTCGCGACGACGCTATGAAGCGCTTCAATGTGGACAGCAATCGCATCGCGCTGGCGGGTTTCAGCATGGGCGGCGCTGGCGCGTGGCACATGGGCGCACATTATGCGGACCAGTGGGCCTGCGTGCATACGGGGGCCGGATTTGCGGATGTGAAGCGCTACCAAAAACTCACGCCGGACAAATATCCCGTGGCGTATGAGCAGACGCTGTGGGGCGTGTATGACGTGCCGGACTATGCGCGGAATTTCTTCAACGTGCCGCTCATCAGCTACAGCGGCGAAGTGGATGCGCAGCGCGATTCAGCGGAGTACATGATGGAGGTGCTGGCGAAGCAGGATCTCCATCCGCCGCACCTGATCGGCCCTGGCATGCCGCACAAATACCATCCGGAAACGATCAAGGAAGTGCAGGCGTGGATTGAAAAGGCGGTGGCGAAAGGGCGCGATCTTTTCCCGAATGAAGTGCACATCCAGACCAAGACGCCTTTCTATGGCCGCATGAAGTGGCTGAACCTCCACGGCATGGAGGAAAGCTGGAAGGAGGCGCGATTGGATGCGAAGGTGGTGGACGGGCAGACGCTGGAAATCAAAACGCAGAACGTGATGCGCATCGTCTTCTACCCGCCGCCGCAGCTTCGGCAGGGCGGGGGATCGCTCACGGTGAAGATCGACGGTGCCACGCTGACGCTGAAGACCGGCCCGGTGGCTCCGCAGTTTGAGACCTTCATGACGCCCGGGCCCAAGGTGGCGGGGGCCTTCTGCCGCCTGATCAAGGAGAACGGCGCGTGGCGCGACTTTGGCAATGCGGAGCCGTTTCAGCATGACACGCCTGCGGGCGGCAAGCCGGGGGCGCACCCTGGGCCGATGGACGCGAGTTTCTTGAAGCGCTTCCTCGTGGTGCTGCCGGATGGCAAGTCCTCCTCGCCCGAGGTGGATGCGTGGGTGAAGGCGGAGTCTGCGCATTTCATTCAGCGCTGGAGGGGGCTGATGCGTGGTGACGTGCGCGTGGTGAAGGCGTCGGATGTGGGAGATGTTTTCGAGGCGGGCAAAACTCAAAGCCTCATTCTCTGGGGCACGCCAGAGTCCAACTCCTGCCTGAAGCAGATCGCCAAATCACTGCCGGTGAAGTGGGATGCGGAAAAGGTGAGCGTGGGCGGGCAGTCGTTTGATGCGAAGACGCACGTGCCGCTGCTGACCTATCCCTGCCTGAAGTCGATGGGGTTTGAGGCGGTGATCAATTCGGGCCTCACCTTCCGGGAAGCGCATGACAAGACCAACTCGCTGCAAAATCCGAAGCTGCCGGACTGGGCCATCCTGGACATCACTCAGCCACCGAGCGCCGAGTCGGCCGGCAAGGTCGTGGCCGCGGACTTCTTTGACGATCTCTGGCAGGTGAAGAGCAAGTAGGCAGCCAGTTTGAAACCGCTCAGTGCGGGCATGCCGAGCGATTGCGCGGCATGCAGGGCGGCAGGGGCGGGTAGAGCATGTCCAGCGTCGATTCGCGCAGCCAGCCGCGCAGGGAGGGCTGGTTCACGCCCAGCTGATGGGCGATCTCTTTGCAGCTTTCTCCGAGGCGGATGCGGGAACGTGCAGCGGCCACGATGGCGGCCTTTTCAGCAGGTGAGTAACGTGAGACGCGGGGCATGATGTGTGGGGTGGGGTGAGTGATGAAGTGCCTGAAATCGTGCCACCTCTCTAAAGTCCCCACCCGTCTCGAAACGAGGGCTGCCTTGTTCCATGATGTTGACGGGTGAGGTGCATGCGGGGGCCGATTAACCGCCCATACGCTGAGCATATCCCTGCCCATCCATTCGATTTCGCAGACGCTAAATCGCGCAAAGAAGACGCTGTTTGTGCATCTTCAAAAGGTTGTGCCGTTGCCGCGTCAAACAGTGCGCACTCAAGCCGCTGCGCGCAGCGGCTCTGGCTTGCTCTCCACCATTTCCACCCCGGTCAAGTCAGCGCCGCCGAGATCGGCGCCCGCAAGATTGGCCCGGATCAGGCGCGTGCCCCCGAGGTCGGCTCCGCAGAGATTGGCATTGGCAAAATTGGCACGGCGCAGGTCGGTGTCATGAAAGTTGGCACGTCGCAGGTCTGCACCGAGGAGTTGTACGCCGGTGCATTTGGCCCCGCGCAGGTCGGCACCTTCGAGATTGGCCAGGCTGAGGTCGGCGCCGTTGAGGTTTGCGCCACGGAGATCGGCCAGGCTGAGGTCGGCGCCGCGGAGATTGGCCAGACTGAGGTCTGCGCCATTGAGGTTCGCCAGATGAAGATCCGCCTGCGCGAGATTCACGCGGCGGAGGTCTGCTCCCTTGAGATAAGCTTCACTGAGGCAGGCCGTTTGCAGACCTTCGTCCAGAAGAAAGGTGTTCCAAGCGTAGGAGCCCTGTTTGAGAATTTCTAGGCATGTCGTCTTTTCCATAGGGGAAGTTTCACACTGCGCAGGCCTCGGTAAAGGCAGGTATTGTAATGTGTTTGTGTGAAATTTGTCTGGTGTTCCTGGTTGAGCGAGGCGTGAGCGCCTACAAAATCAGTCGCGTTTCGTAGCTTCCCGGTGCGTATTTATGGCAGACACTACTTCTGCCAACCTCTCCCATCATGACCACACTTCCACGCCTCTTATCCCTTCCCGTGCTCGCTGCCACGCTGCTGCTTGGCACCTCCGCTGTCCGCGCAGCCGGCGGCATTCAAGATGACGGCGCCTTTTTCTCCGAGTTCGCCAAGGTGAATGCCTCGGGGACGATCAAGGATGTCTCCACCCGGCTGCACAAGGATATCTCCGTGCAAACCTTTGCCGCAGTGCCTGAGGACATGAAGGCCAAGGTGCTGCAGGGTGACAAGGCCGCCACCAATCGCGGCTTCTCCCAGTGGGCCGAACAGCTCGCCCGCTCAAAGAGCGTGAACGGTGTTTTTATTCTCCTCGTCAAACAACCCGCGCACCTGCAGGTCGTTGTGGGCAATGACACGCAGAGGCAGGCCTTCACGCTGCTGGATCGCCAGACGCTGGTGGAGCGCATGATCAAGCAGCTGCGGGACAAGAAGAACGATGAGGCGCTGATCGATGGCGTGAACTTCATCGCCACTACCATGACCTCGCATCGCAGTGGGAGTGCTGCTCCGACGACCTCCCACTACAGGTCGAGCTCGGTTCAGCCTACGACGGGTTCTTCATGGCTTGGCCCCATTCTTGGCTTCGTGGTCATCCTCGTGGTCATCAATGTCATTCGCAGCCTCTTCCGCGCCATGTCCGGCGGCGGTGGTGGCACCATGAATGGTGGCATGGGCCAGCCCTACAATGTGGGCGGCGGTGGCTTCTTCCAGAACATGATGAGCAGCATGTTTGGCGCTGCCGCGGGCATGTGGATGTATGACACCTTCTTCGGCGGCCACAGCAATGCCGCCACCTTCAATGATCAGCATCGTTCAGATTTCGGCTCAAGTGACGGCGGCTTTGGCGGCGGCGGCGGTTACTCCGGCACGGACACTGACTACTCCAGCTCTGGCGACAGCTTCGGCGGTGACTCCGGTGGCGGCGGCGATTTTGGCGGTGGTGACAGCGGTGGCGGCGGAGATTTCTAAACCTCTGCCATGGCCCGTTACGCCAGCAATCAGGACGTGGTGCGCTTCTTTGCCAGTCACGACATCGAGGTGAGCCACGTCCGCCGCGAAGGCCCCGTGCGCCATTTGCAGGCTGCTCAGAAAGCGATCACGCTGCCGATGGATGCGAGTCCTGAAGAGTGCCTGCGGATTGTGAGGGAGGCGGTGGCGGCTGTGACGATGCAGCAGTCAACGGCAGCCCCAAGCGCCAAAAGCGAACAGTCATGAAGGCACAACTCTGTTGGTGCTCGACAAAACTGCCGGCCGTCAAATGGTTCGGCGTTGGTAAGCGCATCCTGTGAACGAGCACGACTATATCTCAGAACTCCGAGCCCGGTGGCCTCGCGGTTCGTCTTCCAGCGAGCCCAATTTCGAGGCGACGCCAGAGACTATCGCGCTCGCGGACGAGGCTGTTCGTGCTTTTCCGAATTCGCCAAAGCTCTGGTGCATGCGGGGCGATCTCATTCAACTCGCATCAGAGTCTTGCCCGCACTCACTTGACGAAGCCGGAGCATGCTTTCTCCGGGCCATCGCCATTGACCCGACCTTTGCAGAGGCATACGAGGAGGCTGCCCATTTCTACGATGCGGTTATGCCAGACGAGCAGCGAGCAACCTTGTACTTCGCAGAGTTTCGGCGTCTTCAACAGCTTGCCTCAGCGCCTTCAAGCTCGAACATCCAATGACAATACCCACAACGCCTAGCCATTCGCTACAGCGAACCCGGCGGGCATCACACTGGCTGCTGGTCAGCCTCATCACCGCCTTCGACCAGCAGCCAGCACGCCAGCCTCCTCAGTATCTGAGCTTGAGGTGATTACCTCCCGCCATCACGGACGCGCATAAGTAATCCACGTTCCATCAAGTGTCCGTCATGCAACAGCGAGGACGTTGACGCGTCGGGTGCAGGCTTATGGGATGGTGTGGACGAGGCCGGTCACGACTATCCGCGGCGGTTTGAGTGGGACACATTTCTGCGTGAGGCACGTTTGACGCGTGGGCATGCTTCGGCGGGTGTGGGTGGCTGAGTGCGGAGTGGCCTGGCGCAGCGCCTCCTCTGCCTGGTCGATGTCGTGCAGGCGGAGCGGAAACTTCATCAAATTCATTAAATTCGGGGGGAGTGTGTCTCTCGCAAGGGCGCGGTGGAGCGAGAAGCGTGGGGAAACTTCATCAAATTCATCAAATTCGGGAGGTATGTCTCTCTCTCACGGAAAGGGTGGAGAAAAGAAACGTAGTCATGGACCTCTGATGACATTTAAGCTGTTGGTGGCAAACGTACGCGTGCTTTGCAGCATCGGAAGCTCAGGCTCTGTGGCGTGTCTGGATTGTTATTGTTTGCCACAATGTGGTATTTCATGGCAATCAATGGTTTACAGTTGGTCTTGGATGGCCTGCGGGACGGCGAGCCGAGCTGCCGCCGGAGCGTTTTCTTTCCACACTGGCTTATGAGGGGGCAGGCAAGCCAGGTCTAAAAGGCTTGTCCCTTGCCGGACGGGGGGAGGTACTCCATCTGGCTGCTTGGGGCGCTTGTTTGTGATTTCTATGGCAACGGATTGCAGATATCGCGCCCTGTGAAGTCAAAATGGGTGGCGAAGGGGGTTCGAGCGAAGAGACACACTCCCCCCGAATTTGATGAAATTGATGAAGTTTCCACGGGACGGGTGACTTTGGCTGGCACCCGGGAGAGACACTCCCCCCGAATTTGATGAATTTGATGAAGTTTCCACCGGACGGGTGCTTCGACAGGCGCTGGGACCTTCGGGGTTTCCACTGGGGAAGGGACCATCCTCGACACCACGCTTTGGCTGCATCCAGCGCTTTCAATCACAGCATCAAACTCAGCAGCGCCTCGCGTACCTGCGCCTGCCATTTGCTGAAGTAGGCCAGCCGCGCCTGAAGGATTTGCAGATCCGAAAGCGCTGCGGTGTCTCCGGTGCTGAGTCGTGCATCCAATGCGGGCAGGTTTTCCAAAAGGGCACTGCGTTCGGCGTCGAGCGTGGTGCCCAGAGCTTCGAGATTTTCGCGCAGGCGCATCTCGTCGGGTGCGAGCAGGGCTTTGGCGAGGGCTGAGGTGGCGGCCTGTTTGCGCTTGAGGAAGGCGGTGACGGCTTGAAGTGCAGGACCCATTTTGCCGAAGAGCGCCATCATGGGCTCGTCGATGGGGACGGTGCGCCAGGGAACCTCGTGAAGCTCCAGCAGATGCTTCAGGCGTTTCTCGGGGGCTTGCAGGGTTTCGTAGGCGGTATTGATCTCGGCGGCGCGGGTGGCATCGCCTCCGGGTTGGTCGGGGTGGGCGCTGCGGCTGGCGGCGAGCCAGGCCTGCTGCAGGGCCTCGTCATCGAGAGCGGCGATGCGTGGCAGACCGAGGAGGGCAAAGGCGTTTGGCATCGTTCTCAGGCAGAGAAGCTTTCGCCACAGGAGCAGGTGACGACGGCGTTCGGATTCTTCACTTTGAAGCCGCCGCTCTGGATGTCGTCGCTATAGTCCAGCTCGGAGCCGGAGACGAACAGGGCGCTCTTGGGATCGATGACCACCCGTACTTCGCTGGAGGTGACCATGATGTCGCGGTTGGCCGGGCCATCGACGAGATCCATCTTGTATTGCAGGCCGGAGCAGCCGCCGCCGACGACGGCCACGCGCAGGGCGCCGTTTTCCGCACGGCCCTGTTTTTTGAGCAGGCCTAGCAGACGGTTGGCTGCGTTTGGCAGCACCTTGATGAGTTTTTCGTTGCCGATTTTGAAACTGGGAGCGACGGCGGTCATGGGGGGAGATACGAATAGCGCAGGAAAAGAATGAAAGAAAGCGAAGCGTCATGGTGTCAAGCCGCCAAGGGCGCTTCTATTTTGAGCTTCATGTGGATTCTGCTTGCCTCATCAGCAAATTTTTGAGACGAAAGAGCCACAACTCCAATTTCTCCATGAGCGAATCCGAGGTTCTGCCTCTACCCCTGCAACTCTTCACCCTGAAAGATGGCGTCGTCGCCAGTGACAGCGGTCAGGAAGCCGTCAACAACTACGCTGCAGATTTCCAAGGGCTGCGGCATTTCGGTTTGAAAGTGGGGGAGTGCCTCGAACTCGGCGCGCCCTGGATGGGATCGCTGCAGGAGGATGACTTCACCCTGAATTTCGCCTATTTTGATGCTGGCACGGACGCCAAGGATCCTGGCGCCGGCGCGCTCATCGGAGAACGTGTGCCGATGTTTGAACTGCTCACCCGGGCAAACGCATTGGAGGCATAAACACCATGGCTGCATCCATCACCCCCTCTCTTCGCTCCGCTCTCGAACGTCTGAAGCACGCCGGCGCGGTCAACGGCCTGCTGCTGTGCTGGCGGCGGCAGATTTTGATCAATCTGCTCCCCTTTGAGGAATTCCGTGCCGAGCGCCTCCTGCAGGCGCTGCATGATGCGCGGGCTCACTTTGCCAGCGGTGGCGACCGGGACGTCAAAACTTTCTGGTTCGGGTATGAGGGCGTGTTTGTGCTGGCGCTGTTCCAGGGGGAGTGCCTCCTGATCACTCTGCACTCGCATGCTTCGGAGGTGGATTTTCTTCGCCGTGTGGGACTGACCTTTTTGGAGGACACCCAGCTCCTTGTGCAGACGCTGCTGCAGCCTTCGCCGGATGATGAAATCAGCCGCGATGAAACGCAGCCGCTGGGAAATCTGGAGGCCGGTGGCTACCCGCCGCAGTCCTCCGGTCCGACGAACATCATCCATCGCCACGGCAGAGCAGAGCCGGGGTCGATCCATTAGCGGCTTCCTAACGCCGGACCTTTGATTTTGGTGCAGGACGTGTGATCTTGGTTTCAATCTGGCCTTTCGCTGAAAGGTTTGGCAAGTCCGTGCCGAATCTCACTTCTGTCATTCAACCACCCTCCGCTCCCATGTCTGATCCAGCCGTTTCCGCCTTCTCGCGCCGCCGCTTTCTCAATGCCAGCGGAGGAGCAGTCCTTGCCCCAGCCATTCTTACCTCCACTGGCAGCCTGCTCGCGGAAAAAAAAGCGGACTCCAATGAGACTTTGAAAATCGGCCTCATCGGCTGCGGCGGTCGTGGCACCGGTGCGGCGGCGCAGGCCCTCGGCGCGGATTACAACTCGAAAATCGTGGCCATGGCGGATGCCTTTGACACGCAGATCGAGAGCAGCATCAAGAACTTGTCCGCAAGCTTCCCGGATCGCGTGGATGTGAAACCGGAAATGAAATTCACCGGTCTTGATGCTTACCAAAAGCTGATCGACTGCGGTGTGGATGTGGTGCTCCTGGCCACACCACCCGGATTCCGCCCGATGCACCTCACCGCCGCGGTCGAAGCCGGAAAACACATCTTCTGCGAGAAACCGATGGCGGTGGATGCAGCGGGCTACCGTGTGGCCCAGGCCGCGGTGGAAAAGGCCAAGCAGAAGAAGCTGAATCTCGTGGCCGGCTTCTGCTGGCGCTACGCCACCAGCCGCATCGAGTGCTACAAGCGCCTCCATGATGGCGACATCGGCGACATCACCGGCATTCTCGCGACCTACTATTCCGGGCCTGTGAAAGTCATGCCCCCGGCGGCAGGACGCCCTGCGGGCATGGGCGATGTGGAGTGGCAGGTGCGCAACTGGTACAATTTCTCCTGGCTCAGCGGAGACAGCCTTGTGGAGCAGGCCGTTCACAGTCTGGATAAAATCTGCTGGGCCATGAAGGATGCTCCGCCCGTAAGCGTCATCGGCACTGGCGGCCGTCAGATTCCCGCGGAAGACGGCAACATTTTCGATCACTTCCACTGCGCCTATGAATGGGAGGGCGGCCTCATCTGCCAGATCACCAACCGCCAGATCACCGGCTGCCACAATGAAGTGGCTGACGTCATCCACGGCACCAAGGGGCGGCTGGTCATCGGCAAAGGACCCGCGCCTTACATCGACGGCGAGAAGCGCTGGCGCTGGCGTGGCGAGGAAAAGAACATGTACGACCTGGAGCATCAGGCGCTGTTCAACGCGATCCGCAAAGGCGAGGTCATCAACGATGGTGACCGCATGATGAGCAGCACCCTTATCGCCATCATGGGACGTGAAGCCGCCTATACCGGGCAGAAGATCATGTGGAAGGATGATGCTGCGGAAGGCAAGGACAAGAAGTCCGACCGTGCTCCCCTGGCCATCCTGGCCTCACAGCAGGACCTCGCACCTGACAACCTCAAGTTTGGCGACAAGTTTGTGCCCACCCCGATGCCACGGCCGGGCGTGACGAAGTTTGTCTAAACGATCAGCGTTTGGCCCGCAGTTCGTGACGCAGTTGTTCGACTTCATCGAGCAGCTGTGTCAGCAATTTGATGCCATTGAGGTTCATCTCGCAGGTTTCACGCAGGTGTTCGATGCGACGCAGGGCGCGCACCGTTTCATCATCATATTGCGGGCGGATGATGCCGTGCTCCTGATAGGTGACGATCATCTGCGCGGAAACTCCGGTGGTCTCGGAGAGGATTTCCAGCGTGTAGGCTTGAGAAGTGGAGTCGCTCATATCAGGCGCGTGGGTTGAAGGTTGAGGCGCTGCGCAGCTGTTCCCACAGCGTTCGTTCCGCATCATTGATCTTTTCGGGCAGCACGATCTGAAGCTTCACAAAGAAGTCACCACGCTCTCCGGTTTTTCCTTTGGGCAGGCCGCGGCCGCGCACACGCAGCGACTGGCCGCTGGCCGCGCCAGCGGGAATGCGCAGCTTGATGGAGCCATCGAGCGTGGGAACGATGATCTCCGCACCCAGCACAGCCTCCCAGGGGGCAACGTCCAGCTCGTGATACACGTCTGCCTCCACCGTGGTGAAGTCAGGGTGCGCGGCATGGCGCACGCGCAGGAAGAGGTCTCCCGCTGCGCCGCCGTTCTGGCCGGGCTCTCCCTGGCCGGGCACACGAATCCGGCGGCCGTCGGTCGCGCCGGGTGGTATGCGCACTTCGAAGCTGTGGGTCTGGACTTCGCCCGTCTGACGATTCGCGGTTTGCAGGGAGATGGGCCGCTGTGTGCCATGCATGGCCTCCTCCAGGGTGACGAGGATATCGCCCTCGATGTCATGGCCTCGGCGGGCTCGTCCTTTCCTGCCGGCGCCCGTGGGGATCTCCTGCTCGAAGTCCTGCGGGAAGCCATAGCGGCTGCCGCCGCTGAAGTACTGCTCAAAGAAGTCGCTGAAGCCGGTGCCGCCAAAGTGGAACTCCTGCTCATGAGCACCTTCGGCACCTGGCGGTGGCTGGTAGTGGCCTTCGTCCTGCCAGCCTGCGCCCAAGGTGTCGTACTTTTTGCGCTTCTCAGGATCGCTCAGCACCTCGTTGGCCTCGTTGATTTCCTTGAACTTGGCCTCGGCGGTCTTCTTGTCCTTGGCAGTGTCAGGATGGTACTGCCGGGCAAGTTTGCGAAAGGCTTTTTTGATGTCGTCCGCGCTGGCGTCGCGCGCGACGCCCAGCGTGGCGTAGTAGTCTTTGAATTCGGCGGGCATGGTGGGTAATGATTACGTCGCGCAGCGATCTGTCGTTGTGATTCGTCCTGTATTCCTTGGCCGGATGCCGGGACTTCAAGGCCAGAAGGTCAAAATGGCCGCGCCACCCGCGACTGAAAGCAGCAGGCCCAGCAATGCCGGCTTCATGTAAGACCTGGAGCCAAGTGCGAGGACAAAGAACATCTTGAAACACAGGTTGGCCATTCCTCCGACGAGGATCATGCGCCATGCGACCGACGTTTCGAGGTGGCCGGTGTTGACCAGGCGCGAAGTGGAGAGCGTGATGGCGGACATGTCCGGGAGGCCGGAGAGGAATGCCGCCATGTACAACCCGGACGAGCTGCTGTGCTGGCGCGTGTAGGCCACCAAGACAAGCACAAGTGCATACAGCAGACCCAGCATGACCGCGTGCTTGAGCTCCGACGGCGGGTGTTCATCCACCGGTTCAGATTCAGCGTTTTCCGCGAGGCGATGTGCCACCGCAGCGATCAGGCCCACCCAGACCATCATGGCGACCAGGGGAGGCAGCAGTTCGCGAATGTGATCGGAGGCCACGATGGCCACCTCCCCGAGCAGGCGTACAAACGCCACCGCCGAGGCGATCAAGGCCATGGCTGCCAGTGCGAGGCTGCCCCGGGCTGAAATCTTGCTGCGCCGGGCGCTGCTGGCCGTAGTGGCGGTGCTGGAAACCAAGCCTCCCAGTATCCCCGCCACGGCGGCCCCTTTGGAACCCCCCAGGTACTTTTCCGCCATGTAGGCCAGCAGGCTGATGCCGACGATCAGCACCACGATCAGCCAGATGGAAAAGGGATTGAGCACCCCCAGATAGCCCATTTCGCGATTTGGCAGCGCTGGCAGGATGACGAGGCCCAGCAGCACGAGGCGGGCTATTGCGCGCAGTTCATCCTCGCCAAAATGCCGCGCCACGGCATGCAGCGCCTTCTTGCTCTGCAGCAGCGCCATCACTCCCCCCGCGATCATGACCGCGAGGAGCCTTTCCCCCATCACCGTGATGATTCCAGTGACAAACATCACCAGCATGGCCATTTCCGTGGCCAGGCCGGAGGCGGGCGCGCGTTTGGACTGCCGGATCCAGCTTCCGAGCACGACGATGCATGCGAAGGTGATGAAAGCCGCGGCCAGCACCCAGCTGCCATAAGTGTTTCCCAGCAGGCCGGTCAGCGCGCCAAAGAGGGTCAGCAGAGCGAAGGTGCGGATGCCCGCCACGCGGTTTTTGGCCCATTCGCGCTGCAATCCGACGAGCAGCCCAAGGCCGGTGGCGGTGCCGAGGGAGAGCAGCAGTTCCGAGGTTTCAGGCATCGTGGTTGGCATGGGAGGTAAAACGAAGTCTCCGGGAGACTTTACACGGACTTGCCATCTTGGCCATCCCAGTCCAAGAAACGGACTTCCCAGTCCTCCAACCATGTCCATCTGGAACTACGCCAACCCACAGCTCAAAGATCTCGTCGCTTACGAACCCGGAAAACCCATCGAAGATGTGGCCCGTGAACGTGGCCTGAAGCCGGAGGACATCATCAAGCTCGCCTCCAACGAGAATCCGCTCGGACCTTCGCCCAAGGCGATCGAGGCGATGAAGCAGGCCGTCACGGAGGTAAACATCTACCCCGATGGCGCGTCGTGGAAGCTGCGCAATGCGCTCGCTGAAAAATTTGGCCTGGAAATGGGCAACATCATCATGGGCTGCGGCTCCAATGAAGTCATTGAATTCATCGGCCACGCCTTCCTCAAGCCCGGCGACAATATCATCACCGCCGAGCACGCCTTCCTGGTTTACAAGCTGATGGCCAAGGTCTTTGGCGCAGACACCATTGAAGTGCCGGACCCCGGCTACGTGCATGATCTGGACGCCATGGCCGCCGCCATCACGCCGAACACCAAGGAAGTCTTCATCGCTAATCCGAACAACCCGACGGGCACCCTCGTCACGCAGGAGCAGATCGACCGTTTCATGGCCAAGGTGCCGGACCACGTCGTCGTCGTGTTTGACGAGGCTTACTATGAGTTCCTCGACAATCCGCCGGACACGCTCAAGTACGTCCGCGAAGGACGCAACGTCATCCTGCTGCGCACCTTCTCCAAGATCCAGGGCCTTGCGGGTACACGTGTCGGCTATGGCATTGCGAACAAGGAGTTGATCGATGTGCTCCAGCGTACGCGCCAGCCATTCAACCTGAACTCCATCGCCCAGGCCGGCGCGCTCGCCGGACTGCTCGACGAAGAGCACCAGAACAAGACCAAGGCCATCACCGACGAAGGCCGCGACTACCTGCAGAAGCAGTTTGGCGAGATGGGCCTCGAGTACATCCCCAGCTACGCCAACTTCGTCCTCGTCAAAGTGGGCGATGGCAATGCCGTCTTCAAAGCCATGATGGACAAGGGCGTGATCGTCCGCGCCATGGCCGCCTACAAGCTTCCCGAATGGGTGCGCATCAGCATCGGCACCATGCCGCAGAACGAGCGCTGCATCGAGGTGCTGAAGGGCGTGCTGGGGAAATAGGGTCTTGTCAGCAGGTATTCTGTGACGCACGTTTTCATCCCCGCCTGCGTTCCTGGTAGAATCCTTTTGAACTGCGGGGCCGTTTTTTATTCCGAAAACGGCCATAGGTCGCGTCACAGCGAGCCTGCTTCAGTTCAATGTTCCGGTGCGAATGCTTGAAAGTGAATGACTCTGTTCGACGATGCATTCACCAAATCCGGCCGATGAAGGCCACTTCATCGTTTTCGCCCGCCGCGCACGAACAGAAGCTTGTGCATGGAGCAAATGCGGTTTGAATGCTGCATGACGCTGAATCTGCCGCCAACCAAGGTATCGTGGGTGTTTTGGGTTCTTCCCTCGCTGGCGGGCTTCCTTCCCCTCACGACCTTGGCGCAGAAGGAAACCATCAAAGCGGCCATCCCGGTCATCGAGCCAGGGCTTGAGCAGGCGGTGAAGTGGCATTGGCAGGTGGCGTCTTCGGATGCCGCGGCTTGGGGCATTCCCATCGAAGCGCCGCCGGAACCTGCGGCAAAACCCGGCGACCCCGCCAAGCCCGTAACCATTGCCAAAGGAACTCCGGCTGGCGGGGTCATTCCCAAAGGTCCGCCCGCACAGATGCTTGAGCATACGGTGGCAAAGGGCGACTCGCTCACGAAGATCGGTCATGCCTACGGTGTCACCGTGGATCAGCTCAGGACCTTCAATGAGATGAAGAATGACCGCATTGTCATCGGTCAAACTGTCAAGGTGCCGGGAGAGAATGACGTCAAAGCCATGGTTGCTGCCGCTGAAGCGCGTGCCAAGGAGGCCTCAGAACAGGCCGCCAAGGAGAAACCCAAGCAGGAGCCCAAGGAACCTGTGAAGGAAAAGGTGAAAAAGGCGCCGCCTGCCCCCAAGGAAGAACCACCAGTGCTCATCGCCACCAAGCCGCATCGTCCGCTGCCACCGGCCGCGTGGGGTGCCTCTCAACTGGTGCTCATTCAGGCCTTCCTGGACCGGCAGGGTTTCACGATCGGACCGATCGACGGCACGGCGGGCCCCGTTTATGACTCGGCCTACAAGGCTTTCGAAAAAGCACATCCAGGCCAGTTGCACACTCCCGAAGGACTGCCTTCCCCCGCGATGAAAGCCATCGGCGGGCCCTATGTGGAATACGTGCTGACAGCGGCAGACATGCGCTGGATTGCTCCGCGAGGCGTCAGCGCGCCAGTCAGCAGGTCGAAAGAAAAAGCCGTGGAGCCGCCGCCGACTTTTGAAGAACTAACACGAGAGAATTTCATGGCCTACCATTCCGCCTGGGAATTTGTGGCCGAGCGCTTTCATGCGGCGGAGTCATTTCTGCGGCACATCAACCCCGGCTTGAAAAATCCGAATGTGCCCGGGGCCATCTTCCTCGTCCCAAACGTTCAGCCGTTTGAAATAGAGAAAGCTTTTGAAGAGCCGCTGCAGCCTGCCGCTGACCCTGCGGCGCCAGTCTCCGCCAGCATGATTGGAGTGAGCCGCCTCATCATTCGTCGTGGAGACACGGTGATCGCCAGCATGCCTGTGTCTTCGGCCCGTCCTGGGCTGCATGGCCGGAAGGCCTGGAAGATTCTGGAAGCCATCCCGCGTCCGCGCATGACCAGCGCAGGCGCGGACGCGGCGCCGCTTCCCACTCCGGTAACTTTGGCTGCGGGTCCCAATAATCCGGCAGGCATCGTGTGGATCAATCTCGCCAAAAGCGGTGATCCCAAAGTCCTGCCTTACGGACTGCATGGCACCAGCATTCCCGGAACCATGACGAAACAGGAAAGCATCGGCGGATTTCGCCTGACGAACTGGGATATTGCCCGCGTGGTGCGCCTCCTTCCGGTGGGCACTGAGTTGAAGTGGGAGTAAGGCGGACCGCGTCCCCGGGTTATTTGATCGCCTTGTCTCGCTGCCGCCCTTTGCGCACTGCCAGGACATCCCGCGCCATGCGGATGGAGTCGCGGATCAAATGCACATGGCCGCCGGGTGTTTCGTGCCAGGCGATCGAGACTTCTTCAAAGCCGCAGCCGCTGTCGTGCAGCGCGGCCAGCAGTTCCACATCAAACGCGAAGCCATGGATGCGCAGGCCCGGGGCGATGCGCTGATACGCCGCACGCGGGATCAGCTTGAGACCGCACTGGCTGTCATGGATGGAAATGTTCAGCAGCGTGGACACCAGCGTGCCAAAGATGCGGCCCATGAGCCGGCGCTTCCACTGCCGCTGCACCTTGTCTCCGGTCTGATCCCAGCGTGAAGCGAACAAGGCCGTCTGCGGCGTTGGCTGCAGTCGCGCTTTGGTGATGAGGTTGACCACCTCCACAGCGGAACATGAGCCATCGGCATCCACAAAAGCCAGCCAGTCCACGTCCGGGGCGGCATCCCAGCCTGCATACACGGCGCCGCCTT
This sequence comes from Prosthecobacter sp., assembly GCF_044226605.1. Classification (GTDB taxonomy): domain Bacteria; phylum Verrucomicrobiota; class Verrucomicrobiia; order Verrucomicrobiales; family Verrucomicrobiaceae; genus Prosthecobacter. The sequence continues at coordinate 120,925 of NZ_JBGAGS010000017.1, forward strand.
TGCCGCGGTTTTGCGGCAGGAACAAGGCAGGCTGCAGATGGGAATGTTTCTCGCACATGGGCGTGATGATGTCCCGCATGCGGGCGGCCTCCGCGGCATCCGAGCCGTCTTCCACCACCTGGATGGTGACGCCACCGAGATCACGCGTCGCTTCGCACAGTTCGTTCAAAAAGGGGCCGATGCGTCCGCTCTCCTGATAGCAGGGGATGACGAGGTGGACGGTGGCGGGTGGCATGAAAGGTCAGCTGGCGGATGGTGGGCAAAAAAGACGGGTGTTAAAGACAAATCCATACAGGCGGATGATCTTTCGTACCTCCACAGCGGTCTGTGATTGCGGAATGGATGGCGGGCTCATTAACATGACGTCATCAATCATGCGTTTCCCGCATTCATTTTTCCTGCTGCTGCTATTCGTGCTGCCGGCATGCAGTTCGACGAACCGCATGCTCAAAGCTCAGCCCGTGCAGCTCTCCCCGTTTTTCGAGCAACCCGCGCTGGCGCAGGATGCAGCGGCGCAGCTGGGATTTCAAAAGGTGTGGACCACGCCCGATCCCAAGGTCCTGGCCGCTGGCAAAGCAAAGCGGAAGCTCTTCATCGCCCCGGTCACGCTGCGCTACCTGCGACCGCTGAGCCGCGGCCTTGCTTCCAGTGAAGTCGCCTGGGGTGGCGTGCAGCGCCGTGAGGTAGATGTGGCCGCACGATTGCGTGATGAGTTTGTCGCCGCGTTTCGTCGCTCACCTGCGCCGCTGTATCAGCTTGCGAACCGCCCTGGCAGGGACACGCTCACCTTGCAGCTCGCCATCACCGAGCTCAATCCGACCAGTCCCAAGGGAAACGCCGTGGTAACGGTGCTGAAGTTTGTGGCCACGCCGATGATGGGCTTCGCCGCCTACCTCACCAAGGGCAACATGGCCATCGAAGGCAAAGTCACGGACTCCGCCACAGGCCGCACCTTCTTCCAGTTCGCCGACAACGAGAGCGACCAGCTGACCTTAATCAGCGTCCGCGACTATCAGCCCTACGGCCATGCGGTGAACACCATGAGCCATTGGGCCGGGCAGTTTGAGCAGATGACCCGTTCGCCGCGAGGTTTGAAGGTGAAGGACTCAAATTCCATCACCCTGCGTCCCAACTGACGCGCCGGCTATTTTCTTCCGAACAGACGGGCAAAGAAGCCGCGCTTCGGTTCTGGCGGCGGGGGAGGGGGCGCCACAGGTTTTGCCTTGGCAATCACGACCGGACGTGGTTCAGCGGCAGGTCCTTCAATGATCACAGTCATGCCCTGCGTGATCTGCTTCACCAGCCGCACCACATCCCAGTTGGCGGTGCGCATGCAGCCGTGGCTGGAAGTACGCCCGATGTTCTGGGGAGAGTTCGTGCCGTGGATGCCGATGCCCGGCCGGTTCAGCCCGATCCACATCACGCCCACCGGATTGTTCGGGCCGATGGGAAGCTCGTAGTAGTTGCCGCTGCGCACACCGTACTCCAGCACGCTCTTGTCCCAGCGGAAGGTCGGCATCTGCGTGATGCCCAGGATGCGCCACGTGCCGGGAGGAGTGGCGAGGTGTCCGGTGCCGGGTGTGATCGGCAGGCTGGCCACCAGTTTCTCCCCGTCCCACACATCCAGAATCTTTTCCCGGGTGTCGATCTTGATGACGCGTGTGAGGAATTCCGGCACCTCCGGCAGCTTGGGAATCTCCGTCAGCTCCTCAATGAGGAATGGCTGCACGGCGGGCACCTTCACCACATCGCCCGGCTTTAGGGCGTCCATTTTCATGGGCTTGTTGATGAACTCCAGCAGTTCTGGCGCGCAATGGAATCGCTCCGTCAGAAACTCCAGCAGCGAATCATAGGGCAGGTACTTCTTTTTGCTCTGGGCCGAAGGCTGCTTGGGCACCTCGCCCACAAACTTGAGGTCCTCTTCACGGATCGTGTAGTTCGTGTAGAGTTCCTTCACGCTGGAAAGGTCCAGGGTGTTGTTCTCCACTTCTGTCTCAGGCAGGTTATGAGACTTCTCATAGCGCTTCAGCGCCTTGGTGGTGAATTCGCCAGGACGACCATCGAGTTTGCCTGGGCCAAAGAGCTGCGTATCCAGGAAAATTTGCAGCCGAAGGATGTCATCGACCGGTTCCGGCGCTTTTGGCAGGGGATTTGGAATGACCGCCTGTGCAGAGGCGCAGGCGAGAAGAAGCAGGGGAAGAAGTTTCACAAACGAAAGATTCATGGGGAATTGAAAAGCCATACGCATCTGCGGCGGTTTTTCGTGGACCGAAGTGCCGCAAAAAGAGCGGGGACACCGGGCCCCGCAAGCGGAGATGCAGTCCCGATACGACAAGTCACACCGATGGGTAAAAAAATACCACGCTGGACTTCGAGTTAGCGGCGGGGAGCTTCAGGCGTCTCTCACCCCCGCACCTGGCCGCTGCCGTCCACAAGATATTTGTAGCTGCAAAGCTCCGCGAGGCCCATCGGACCGCGGGCGTGCAGCTTGTCGGTGGAAATGCCGATTTCGGCGCCGAAGCCAAACTCGCCGCCGTCGTTGAAGCGGGTGCTGGCGTTGTGGAGGACGACGGCGCTGTCGACTTCGTGCTGGAAGCGTTCCGCGGCGGCGCGGTCCTTGGTGATGATGCTGTCCGTGTGGTGCGAGCCGTAGCGATTGATGTGCGCGATGGCTTCGTCCACTCCGCCAACCGTTTTCACGGCGAGAATGAGGTCGAGATACTCGGTGCTCCAATCCTCTTCCGTGGCAGGTGTGGCCGCCACACCGAGGTGCTGCAGTGCCGTGGCATCGGCGTGGATTTCCACCCTGGCCTCCAGCAAGCGCTGGCCGATCAGCGGATAGAATGTGGCAGCGAGATCCTCGTGCACGAGAATGGTCTCAAGCGCATTGCACACACCGGGTTTCTGGCACTTGCTGTTGATGATGATGCTGGCCGCCATGTCGAGATCAGCATCCGCGTTCACGAACACATGGCACACGCCGTCGTAGTGCTTGATAACGGGCATGCGGGCGGTGGCCACGACTTTTTCGATGAGGCCTTTGCCACCGCGGGGGATGATGAGGTCCAGGTACTGGTCCATCTGCGCCATGTGCTCCACGCTGGCGCGGTCGGTGAAGGGGATGAGCTGAATGCTGTCGGGCGGCAGTCCGGCGCGTTCGCCACCGGCCTGCAAAGCGGCGGCGAGGGCGCGGTTGCTGTCGATCGCTTCGCTGCCGCCGCGCAGGATGGTGGCATTGCCGGTTTTGAAGCAGAGGGAGGCGGCGTCGGTGGTCACGTTCGGGCGTGACTCAAAGATGATGCCGATGACGCCGATGGGCACGCGCACTTTGCGAATGTGCAGCCCGTTGGGGCGGGTCCAGTCGGTGAGTTTTTCGCCCACGGGGTCGGGGAGCAGGGCCACTTCGCGCACGGCATCGGCCACGGCCTTGAGGCGTTTAGGATCCAGCGTGAGGCGGTCCACCATGGCCTTGCTGAGGCCGTTTTTCTGCGCGCGTTCCAGGTCGAGGGCGTTGGCGGCGAGGATGGTGTCCTGCCGGGCCATGATTTCATCCGCCATGGCCACTAGAATGGCATTTTTCTGCTGGGTGGTCAGCTTGACGAGGGCGTAGGAGGCGGCGCGGGCGCGGCGGCCCATGTCGAGGATGGCGGACTTGATTTCGGAATCGGTCATTGAAAGGGGGGGCAACCGGGATGGCTGCGCTACGGGTTTATTTGGAAGGAACGGCTCCTGCAGGAATCTGGACGTCTTTGCCCAGGAGGTGCAGGGCGTTGAAAGCCCGCATGCGCTCCAGCAGGGGTTCGCTCAGGAAGACGTGCCCGCCATTCGTTCCGGTGAGGAGAATGGAGGAGATTTTTGCCGCCTTCAGCGCGGTGTCAAACTCCGTTGCCTGGGCATAGGGGACGATGTTGTCCTTGTCCCCATGGATGATGAGGAATGGGGCGTCGTCCGAAGTCAGGTAGGTCACCGGGGAGGCCTTGCGAGCCTCCTCCTTCTTTTCGGTCAAAGGTCCGCCGATCAGCCTGGCCAGCGGTCCCTTGGGATCTTCCGGGTCAATGACGCTGCCTTTGCCGCCAAAAGTCAGAAAATCAGACGGGCCACAGAAGTCCATTACGCAGGTGACGCGGCTGCTCTGGTCCAGGTGTTTGCCAAGGTCTCCCTCCAGTTCCTTCACACCACCAGTGACGCCTAGCATGCTTACCAGGTGACCGCCTGCAGAGATGCCAAAAACGGAGATTTTTTCCGGGTCCAGGTTGTACTCCTGCGCATGGGCGCGCAGCCAGCGGATGGCAGCCTTGCAGTCATGGATCTGCGCGGGCCACTGGGCCTGGCTGGTCAGGCGGTAGTTGATGCTGGCCCCGGCGTAGGCTGGACTGCCCTGGATGAGGCCAGTCAGAACAGTGGCGTCGTCTTTGCTCCCTGCCTGCCACCCCCCGCCATGGATGTATACCACCAGGGGGAGCGGCTTTTCGGATCTCCCCTCGGGCAGGTAGAGGTCCAGCATCTGGCGTTGGTCTCCCGCACCCACGTAGTCCAGATCCCGCAAAGCTTTGAAACCCACCGGCGCAGAGGGGGCCTTCTGGCACTGGGCCAGAAGGGGGATGCTGAGGGCGATGAAGAGCAAATAACGCATGTCGGCCGGTCTCTTAGACTAGGGAAGGGGGCAAAACAAGGGCCGTGAGGGCTGGACAGACAGGCGTGTTGCCACCTTGACGCATGCTTAACTAGAACTTACTATAGACTTGATGAATTATTTCCCCCACGCCCGCCTGCCAGTGTTTCTGGCAAGTGCCGTTTCATTCCTTGCACTCACGACCGCCTCTCCTGCCATCTGGCCTTTTGCCAAGAAGGACAAGGTGGTGCCGGTGAACAGCGAGCGTGATTCGCAGGAACTCGCCGCCCAGGGTGTCCTGGCGCAGGCGCGGATGGCGGAAAATGCGGGCAAGACCAGCAAGGCCCAGGCTTTGTACCAGACCATCGTGAAGAGGTACCCCTTCACCCCCAGTGCTGCGGAGGCTTCCTTCCACAATGCGGTCATCATCCGCCACACCGGAAAGATGGATGATGCGTTCGACGCCTTCCAGAATTTCATCGTCGCCTACCGTGACAGCCCGCACTTCGCCGAGGCGATTGAGAAGCAGTATGAAATCGCCGAAGAAGCCAAAGGCGGGAAAAGGCAGCGCGGACTGCTGCTCCTGCCGATGAAAATGAACTCTTCGGAGGTGATCAAATTCTACGAGAAGATCATCAAAAATGCTCCCTTCGGAAAATACGCTCCCCTGGCGCAGTTCAGCATCGCGGAAGTCCAGCAGGACCTGAAGGAAAAGGACAAAGCCATCGCCGCCTACCAGAAGGTGGTCGAAAACTATCCCAACACCTCCCAGGCCGCTGAAGCCCAGTTCCGCATCGGCTCCATCAGCAACATCGCTGCCCAGCGCAGTGAAGACGCCTCCAACCTCCTGGCCGCTCGTGATGCTCTTCGCACCTACATCGCCACGCATCCGGAAGGAGATCGCAAGAAGGAAACCGAGCTGATCCTGCATCAGGTCAATACCGCCGAGGCCAATCAGTCGCTCACGGTGGCAAAATTCTACCAGCGCATGGGCAAAACCAAATCCGCCGCCATTTACCTCAATGAAGCGCTGAAGTTTGGTTCGCCCAGTGTTTCAGCCGAAGCCCGCACCATGCTGGCACAGCTCGCCGCTGCAGATCCGGATGGCGTGGCTGGCGCCAAAAAAGGCCCTGGCCAGGACTACACCGCGCTTACCGCGGAGAATTTGAAGGCGCGTGATGATTATGTGGGCCCCATGGCTCCTGATCTGGCCCGCCTCAGCCAGAGGCCCAAGATGCGTACTGGCGACGACACCTTCAGGCCCGTTCCGCTTGAGGAGCCCAACCTCCCGCTGCGCCCAGGTGCTTCTCAGCCTGGGGCGGGTTCTTTGCTGCCGCCGGTGCCTGAAACGGAAAAGCCTGCCTTGCTGCCCGTGCCTCCGACTCCGAATGCTCCCAAGCTGCCATTGATTCCAGGGCAGGGGGCTCCGGTGCCTCCAGTCCCTCCGGTTCCGAGCACCACAAAGCCTGCCTCATAATTCTTGCGCAGGCATGGCAGCACGCCATTCTGGACGGGTCACTTCTTAATTCATTGGATGAAATCGCTTTTTCTTTTGCTGGCGTCCGCCTGCCTGCTGTTTTCCGGCTGTGCGGGATACACCTTGGGGGCACACAAGCCTGCCCACCTTCGCCACATCACCAAGATCGCCGTTCCTACGTTTGAAAACCTCACTCTTGAGCCTCGGCTGGCAGTGCTGGTGACGAATGCGGTGATCAAACAGCTGCAAAACCACGGCTCCTATCAAATCGTCAGCAAAAGCGAGGCGGAAGCCGTGCTGCAGGGAAAAATCTCCAACATCAACCGCACGCAGTTTCGCTCTGACCTGAACAACGTCCTGCGCAGCTCCCAGATCATGGCCACCCTGGTATGCCCCTTTACCATTCAGGACGTCTCCACCGGCAAGGTCATCCACATTGGAAACGCCTACGCTGATTCCTACATCATCCTGGATTCGAACTTGCAGTTGTCTGAGACCCAGCTGCTCGAAGACGCCGCGCAGCGCCTGGCCAACAATGTGGCGGATCAGGTTTCTGAAGGCTGGTGACCGACTCTCCGCCCATGTCGTCGGAGCAGGATCCAGCCGCAGAGCCGCCATTCTGTGAAGAGGCGGAGGTGTCATTGGAGCCTGTTGCCCCCTCAGGACGCCTGACCCCGGGCCTGCATCTGGTGGCCACGCCCATTGGCAACATGCGCGACATCACGCTGCGCGCCATCGACACCCTGCGGCTCGCTGACCTCGTGGCGTGCGAGGACACCCGCCATTCCGGCATGCTGCTGAAGCATCATGACATCCGGGCGCGGCTGATCAGCCTCAACGAGCACAATGAAGCCCACCGCATTCCGCAGCTGCTGGAGCACATAAAACAGGGTGGCAGCGTGGCACTGATCTCGGATGCCGGCATGCCTACGGTGTCCGATCCCGGGCAGCGTCTGGTCGGAGCAGTGGTCGCCGCAGGCCTGCACGTGGAGGGCATCCCTGGCCCCAGCGCGGTCATCACGGCCCTGGCCGCTTCCGGGCTTCCCACCACTCCCTTCTACTTTGGCGGATTTCTTCCGCATAAAAAAGGCGCCCGCACCACGGAGCTTACGGCAGCCCTGCAGCGTGACTGCACCAGTGTATACTTCGAGAGTCCCTACCGCCTGGTTGATACGCTGGAGATCCTCGCGACCGCGGCACCTAAGCAAAGGCTTGTCGTGGCAAGGGAATTGACCAAGAAGTTTGAAGAATTCAAACGTGGTCCGGCAAGCATCTTGCTATCTCATTATCAAACCAAGACGCCGAAAGGCGAAATCACCCTCCTTATCGCCCCGGTCGATCCCCCCAAGTGGTTGACTTGGTAACTCATTCAACTCTCAGCACACCCCATGGAAGCCCTTGCCAACTGCGCCGTCCTCAACACCACCGACAGTCTTAAACTTTCGATCACCAATCATCTGCGGTTCACCCTGGGCGCCTACGTAGAAACAGCCAGCGAGAATGACTGGTACGTCGCCACCTCCCTTGCTGTTCGGGATCGCGTGATGGAGCGTGCCACGCAGTCCCGCCGGCAGCATCGTTCGCAGGGCGTGCGCCGTGTGCACTACCTCTCGCTCGAGTATCTCATGGGGCGCCTGCTTGAAAACAACCTGCGCAATGCCGGCATCTATGATGCCACCAAGGAAGCCCTCAAGGAGATGGGCAAAGACCTTGATGCTCTGGTGCAAAAGGAGCCCGACATGGGGCTCGGAAATGGCGGTCTTGGCCGTCTCGCCGCCTGCTTCATGGACTCGCTCAGCACCATGGACCTGCCAGCCATCGGTTACGGCATTCATTACGAGTTCGGCCTCTTCCGTCAGGAGTTTGTCAATGGCAAGCAGGTGGAGCACCCCGATGCCTGGATGCGTGACGGCAGCCCGTGGAAGATCGCCCGTCCGTCCTACCGTCAGTCGGTCAAACTCTACGGGCAGGTCATTCAGAAGTTCGATGAATTTGGCCGTCCGCACCATGAGTGGATCGAAACCAAATGCCTGCTCGGCCTCCCGTGGGACATCCCCATCGTCGGCTATGACAGCAACACCGTGAACGTGCTCCGCCTGTGGCAGGCGCAGGCGGATGAAGACTTCAACTTCAAAGTCTTCAACGAAGGCAGCTACATCGAGGCCCTGCGTGAAAAGGCCATCGCTGAAACCGTCTCCAAGGTGCTCTACCCCAACGACGCCACTGAGAGCGGCAAGGAGCTGCGCCTCGTGCAGCAGTACTTCTTCGTCGCCTGCTCGCTGGCGGACATCGTGCGCCGGTTCAAAGGCGGTTACGATCTCCCGTGGAGTGAGTTTCCGTCCAAGGCTGCCGTCCAGCTCAATGACACGCATCCTGCCGTCGCCATTCCCGAACTCATGCGCATTCTCGTGGATCAGGAGAAGCTGGAGTGGAGCCAGGCCTGGGACATCTGCCAGAAGACCTTCTCCTACACCAATCACACCCTTCTTCCTGAAGCGCTGGAGACGTGGAGCGTCGCCCTCTTTGAGCGTGTGCTGCCACGCCACCTGCAGATCATCTTTGAAATCAACCGGCGCTTTCTGGACGAAGTCGAGGCCCGCTGGCCCGGCGATGGCGAGAAAAAGCGCGCCCTGTCCCTGATCGAGGAAAGCGGTGGGAAAAAAGTGCGCATGGCCCACATGTCCGTGCTCGGCAGCCACGCCACCAATGGTGTGGCCGCGCTGCACACCCGCCTTCTGTGCGAGCGCCTGTTCCCCGAATTCTTCGAGCTTTACCCGGACCGCTTCCTCAATCTGACCAACGGTGTCACCTTCCGCCGCTGGCTGGATGTGTGCAATCCGGAGCTCTCCGCTCTCATCACCGAATCCATCGGCGCGGGCTGGCTGAAGGACTCCACCAAGCTCATCGCGCTCGACAAGTTTGCCGATGACGCCTCGTTCAAGGAAAAATTCCAGGCCATCAAGCGCGGCCACAAGGTGCGCCTTGCCAAGATCATTCAGGACACCTGCGGTGTCAGCGTCAGTCCGGATGCCTTGTTTGATGTGCAGATCAAGCGTCTGCACGAGTACAAGCGCCAGCACCTCAACCTGCTGCACATCGTCAGCCTCTACCGAAAGATCATTGCCAATCCGAATTTCGACATGGCCCCCCGTGTCTTCATCTTCGGTGCCAAGGCCGCGCCGGGCTACTACCTCGCCAAGAACATCATCCACGCCATCAATGCCGTCGCCAGCAAGGTCAATCATGACCCTCGTGTGAATGGCAAGCTCAAGGTCATCTACATCCCGAACTACGGCGTCTCCATTGCGGAGCGCATCATCCCCGCCGCGGATCTCTCCGAGCAGATCTCCACCGCCGGCAAGGAGGCCTCCGGCACCGGAAACATGAAGCTGGCGCTCAACGGCGCCCTCACCATCGGAACACTCGATGGCGCCAATGTGGAAATCCTCGAAGAAGTCGGCCCGGAAAACATCTTCATCTTCGGCCTCACCGTCGAGGAAGTCACCGATCTCTACGCCCGTGGCTACAATCCCTGGGACTTCTATCATGCCAGCGAAGATCTCCGGCTCAGCATCGACTGGCTGGCCTCGGACTACTTCACCGGCAACCAGGATGAGTTCAAACCCCTGCGCGACAGCCTCCTCTCCCACGGCGATCCCTTCCTCGTCATGGCCGACTACGACAAATACGCCGCCTGCCAGGCCGAAGTGGACAAGGCCTACCGCGACCAGCCGCACTGGCAGAAAATGGCCATCCACAACACGGCACGCATGGGCAAATTCAGCAGCGACCGCACCATCCTCGAATACGCCAAAAACGTGTGGAACCTGCCACAGATCGGCGTCTGAGGCGAAGCCGAAGTCAAAGGCACGACAGGCGCTCCTGCCTGTCGTTTGAGGGCGGGTGGGCGTGTTCGAAACGCCTGCCTCGCATCCGTTGAAAAGAGCCGGAACTAAGGCATGCTGGCGGCCCACCCGTCATGGAGGCCTCGCGGACATCTTCCAAGCAGCTGAAGCTTTTCCACCTTGAGAATCCGTTGTCGGTGCGTCTGGGGGCTGACTTTTTTCGCGCTCTTCCTTCGGTGCCGGGCGTCTATTTCTTTTATGGGCAGGCCGGCGAACTGCTCTACATCGGTCAGTCCTCAGATCTCAGGGCGCGCATTGGCAGTTACCGGCATGTCACGCCGGAGAAAAACCCGAAGCGAACGCTGCGCTTGGTTCATCGGATCGTCCGCATCGAATGGCAGGAATGTGGCACGGCTGCAGACGCCATCGCGCTTGAGGCCAAGCTGCTGCTGGAACATCGCCCGCCGTTCAATCGTGCAGGCGTCTGGCGGGGAGATCCGTGGTGGCTGAAAATTGAGGCATCATCGGACCAGGTGCTGCTGGAGCTGACGAGAGAGCAGACGGGCACCGGTCCGCATCCTGCGGGTTTTCGCTATGTGATCGGAAGCCTGGTGCGCTGTGCCTGTCGTGTCTCCCTTCCGCAGGCGTCTTTCGCGGCCTACCCTCATGGAGTGTTTAATTCGTCCGTGCCGTTGATTCTTTCCCTGCCTCTTCCAAATGCGCCCGCCGTGGCAGCGCAGCTCAAAAGCTACGCCGAGGGACTTCATGAACCCTTCCTTTCCAGGCTCGAAAAAATGTCCTTGGGAGCCACCGCTTTGGAACAAGAATACTGGCAGGAGGAACTCGAACGCCTGCGGAAATATGCCAGCAAGATCCGCAAACTTGGAGAATCAAAGCCTCAAGCACCCGCACCTTGAAGGAGCAAACTACATCGGTTCCGATGGCTCTTAAAGATAATGCCAAGCATTTGGAATTTCAGACGCTACTATCCAAAAGAATGACTAACCTTCCTCCTTGAATGAATTATCAGTTAAATATTTCCATTACTCTTGGAAGCAATTCCCAGAAGTCAGAAGGAGTGGTTTTGTCAGATCAGAAACTTTTTGCTCAGCTTCGATCTCGCTCTCCAGATAGTTCCGTAAATCCTCAGTGGTTTAACCTCCAAATATTGTATGACGAGGCCGTGAACCAAAAGCTGTTTGAAATTATTTTGGCTAAAACCGGTAGGAGGCCTTCGGCTGATCCTTTGTTTGTTCTGAAGAACGTTGAAAAATATTACTATGTACGAGTCAATCGCCTGATCGAGGTTCCAGACCTGGATGCTGCCCCTTGGCTCTTTCTTACACCTCCACCATTGTCATTAGCAGAATTCTCTGCCGTGGAACCGGATGATAGCTATGTGGTTGCCAAGGTGAAGAGCAAAAAGAAAATCGCGTTTGGCTCCACTCGTACTGTGGGGTGGATGATGTTATTTTCAGACGCGCTAAAGGACAGGTTTTTTACAAGCGGCCTTCGTGGTATAAGCTTCCAATCGGTGAAGTTGGAAGATGGCACGCCATCCGGTCTTTGGCGGCTCACCAGTCATGCACGCATGCCGTCCTTGGCCATGCAACTAACAGATGGTCAGGGGAATCCCTTTCCTGGTGAAGAGTCCCGGGCGTGTTGCGTGAATGAAGGATCATATTTTCCCATGGTTTTAAAGTATCGAGAAAATGATTTGGCAGACATACCAAATGTGGATGTCATTATGTCGACAGAGCGTATTGGCGGCGGCCACAATGCGCATCGGATGCACATCGTGTCGCAGCAGTTTCGCCAAGCTGCAGAGGAACTTGCGCCGGGACAGTTTAACTATAGTCTCGTTGCTGTGGGCGAAGGCGAAGAATTACAGACTCGCTACACTATTCCCGAGCTGGCACCTCATCGAGATGTTTCGTGACCAGATCTGATAAGGTCTGTGTTGGCACAATGCTTGTGGTTGCCCTCTCCGCCACTTGCAGCCTGCTCATACTCCGGCCAACACCTCGTGCACCGCCTGCGCCGCACGTGCATACGCGCCGCCGGTTCCCAGCGTGGCCACCACATCCGCCAGATCTTGCTGCAGGGCTTCACGTTTGGCGGGGCTCGTCAGCAGTTCCAGCGTCGCCGTGGCCAGCGTCTGCGGGTTGAGATTTCCCTGCACCAGTTCCTTCACCACCTCGCGTTTGGCCAGGATGTTGACGATGCCCAGATGCTTGATGCGCACGACCAGCTTGCCGATCACATACGTGGGCCAGCTGACATTGTAGATCAGCGTGTAGGGCAGGCCAAAGCAGGCGGCTTCTAGGGTGGCTGTGCCTGAGGCGACGGCTCCGGCTTCGGCGCGTTGCATCAGGTCATAGACGGTGCCGGTTTCGATCCAGCGCTTGGCCTCGGGCATGCCGTGCTCGTCGGCCATGTTGCGCATGAAGCCTGCGAGGGTTTCGTTGGCGGCGGAGACGGCGAAGCGCGCATTCGGCATCGCTTCCTTGATGACCTTCGCCGCGTCCATCATGATGGGAAACAGACGGCGCACCTCGTTGAGGCGGCTGCCGGGAAACCAGCCGACGAGGCCGGGTTCGCGTTTCCATTCGCGTTTCAGCGTCACCACGCGGTCCACCATCGGGTGTCCGCTGAATTCAGTGCGCAGGCCGCTCTTCTCATAAAAATCTTTTTCGAAGGGGAAGATGCAGATCATGAGGTTCAGCACCTTGGCCATCGTCTTCACCCGGCCCTTCTTCCATGCCCACACCTGCGGGCTGATGTAGTAGAGGATGCGGCCCTGGTAGCCTGCCGTGCGCAGCCCGCTGGCCAGGCGCAGATTGAAGCCGGGATAGTCCACCAGGATCACCGCCTCGGGCTTTTGATCGAGGATGGAATCCAGCACGCCATTCATCTTCTCTTTGAAGTAGCGGTACATTTTCACCACTTCCCACAGGCCCACGACGCCGGCGGTCTCGACCCAGTCTTCCACGCCATCGCCCACGACCTCACGCATCTTCGGTCCGCCCAGGCCGACCACTTTCATGTCCGGTTCCAGCAGCTTCATTTCACGCAGCAGTCCCGCGGCATGGGTGTCGCCACTGAGTTCTCCTGCGATGATGAAGATGCGGTTCATGAGGCCCCGAGTGCGGAGTTCTTTTCAATTTGATCCGTGATCTCCAGCGCGATGCGCACCGCCTCCGCGCCTTCCTGACCGGTCACCACCGGGCGGCGGCCATGGCGCGCGCATTCCACAAAGGCGGCGATCTCCAGCTTCAGTGGCTCATCCTTCTCCACCTCCACGGCTTCGCGCACGATCTGCATGCCGTCCTTGCGATAGATCCAGCCGCTTTGCTCCTGGTAGTCCAGGCTCAGGTAGCTCGCGCTCTGGAACACCCGAATCTTGCGCATCTTCTCCGGGCTGATGCGGCTGGCCGTGATGTTGGCGATGCAGCCGTTGGCAAACTTCAGGCGCGCATTCGCGATGTCCTCGCGCTTGGTCAGCACCGGAATGCCCACGGCATCCACCTGCACCAGTTCCGACTTCACCAGATGCAGCACGATCTCGATGTCATGAATCATGAGATCCAGCACCACACCGATGTCGATGCTGCGGTTTGGAAAAGGGGAAAGCCGATGCGCCTCAATAAAGCGCGGGTTGTCCATGCGCTGCTCCAGTTGCAGCAGCACCGGATTGAAGCGCTCGATGTGCCCCACCTGCAAAATGACGCTCTTGGATTTCGCGAGTTCAATCAGCGCCTGCGCCTCCGCATAAGATTCGCTGATCGGCTTTTCCACCATCACATGAATGCCCGCCTGCATCAGCGGCTCGGCCACCTTGCGGTGGAAGATCGTCGGCACCGCGACGGTGGCCGCATCTACCCGCGAGGCGAAGTCCGTAAGGTCACTCGCGGCGTGAGTGCCGTACTGCGCGGCAAATTCAGTCGCACGCGCGGGGTCGGCATCATACACCGCTGCAAAGGTGATCGCGCCTTCGCTCTTCGCGGCGATCTCCGCCATGATGCGTGCGTGGTTTTTGCCAATCGCGCCGACTCCGGCGACTCCGATGCGGAAAGGGGAACTCATGATCTAAGATGTGAAAGGAACGGTCGGTTAGAACTTGCCGGGGAACTTCATACCAGGGGGCATCTTTGGCATTTTGCCATCGCCACCACCGCCGCCGAACAGGCCGCCGAGGCCGCCCATTCCTCCCATGCCTCCTCCGCCGCCACCCATCATGCCGCCCATCATCTGGGCCATCATGCCCTTGTTGCCCATGAGCTTCTTCATCATCTCAAACTGCTTGAGCAGCTGGTTCATCTCCATCACCGGGCGTCCCGCTCCGGCGCAGATGCGCTTGCGGCGCTGACCGTTGATGATTTCGGGGCGCTGCCGTTCTTTGGGCGTCATCGAGAGGATCAGCGCTTCCACGTGCTTCATGCGCTTGTCAGCATCCGGTCCCACCATGTCCTTCATCTTGCCCATGCCCGGCAGCATGCCGAGAATGCCGCCGATGGGGCCTAGCTTCTTCATCATGCGCATCTGTGCGAGCATGTCGGTGAAGTCGAATTTGTTCGACTGCATGCGGGCGGCCAGTTTCATGGCCTCCTTCTCGTCGATTTCTTCGGCGGCCTTTTCCACCAGGCCCACCACGTCGCCCATGCCGAGGATGCGCTGCGCCATGCGGTCGGGGTGGAAAATCTCCAGCTGATCGACCTTTTCTCCCACGCCGAGGAATTTCACCGCGCAGCCCGTGACCTGACGCATCGAGAGCAGCGCACCGCCTCGTGCATCGCCGTCCAGCTTGGTCATGATCAGACCTGTGATGCCCACGGCTGCATTGAATTTCTGCGCCACGCTCACGGCCTGCTGGCCGGTCGCCGCATCGGCCACCAGCAGCACTTCATTGGGCTCCACCACGGCACGCACGCGCTTGAGCTCAGCCAGCAGTTCTTCATCGAGATCCTGACGACCGGCGGTGTCAAAAATGGCGATGCCATTGCCCTGCTCCTTGAGCCAGACCATGGCGGCTTTCGCGGCCTTCACCGGATCCGTTTCGCCTTCCGCTGGGGCAAAGACTGGGACATTGAGCTGCTGGCCCAGCACTTGGAGCTGCTTGATGGCGGCGGGGCGGTACAGATCCAGCGCCAGCAGCAGCGGGCGGCGGCCCTGCTTCTTGAGCCAGTTGGCCAGCTTGGCTGAAGTGGTCGTTTTACCCGCGCCATTGAGGCCGGTCATCAGGATGCGCTGCGGGGGATCGACGTTCAGCGCGCTGGCGTCGCTGCCCAGCAGCTTGACCAGTTCATCGTGGAAAATTTTGACGATCTGCTGCCCGGGCGAAACCTTCAGCAGCACTTCCGAGCCGATGGACTGCTTGCTGACCGTCTCGACGAGGTCTTTGGCCACCTTGAAGTCCACGTCCGCCTCCAGCAGGGCCATGCGGATTTCCTGCATGGCTTCGCTGACATTGGATTCGCTGATGCGGGACTGGCCGCGCAGCTTTTTAAAGGCGCTTTCGAGTTTTTCAGAGAGGGCGGAGAACATCGTGGGAAAGGGGAAGGGGGCTTGGGATAGTCGGCAGCAGTCCCTGCATGACAACTGCGAAGGCGGGGCTGATCAAGGCCTTGAAAACGAGATCACTGGGCGGGCAGATAGGCTGCTGCAAGATCAATCTTGAAGTGCCAGCTCACCACTTCCACGGGCTGGGCGGCCGCACGCTGGAAGCTGAGGCTCACGGCGCAGTCCTCGCGCCGCAGCTTGTAGGGAAACTGGAAGCGCACCACCATCGTGGCCGGGTCGTAATCCACCGGCACGGTGCCCAGCCCGCCGATGCGCAGCTTGATGCTCTCCGGCACGATGGTGCCGAGCTTTTTCAAATCCGCCTCGATCATCGGACGGCGCTCGGTGATGGTGGCGTCAGGCTTGGGCTTGAGCTGGATGAGCTGTTCGCCCTTGTCGTTCTTGGCATCGGCCACAAGGAATTTGTTTGACCCCACATCTCCCCGTCCGCGGAAGCTGGTGGCCAGCTTGAAATTGATGTCGTTGTCCCCGTGGACGATGTAGCGGCCCAGCTTGCCATTGGGGGTGTCCCAGGTGACTTTCTGGCCGTTCACCGTCACCATGGACTCGTAGCCGATCTGCAGCCCGGTCTCCATGATGGCGTCATCGAAGTTGCCATAGGGGTAGGCAAACGAAGGGACTTTGACGTGGAGATTTTGTTCCAGGAATTCGCGCGAATCCTTCAGCTCGCTCAAAATCCACTGCTGCACATCGGCGTCGCTCTTGGCGTTCTTGGGCTTCTTTTTCAGACTCTCATGCGAGACGCTGTGGCTGCCCACCTCGCAGCCGTGCTGCATCATCTCCTTGATCTGGTCCCAGCTCATGGAGCGTCCGCCGATGTTCACGTATTTTTTATACAGATAGACGGTGAACGGGAAGCCGAACTCTTTCAAAATCGGGTAGGCATAGGTGTAAACACCCTCCCAGCCGTCGTCCATGGTGATGACAATGGACTCCTCCGGAATGTTCTTTTCCCCGCGCTTCCACGCCATCATGTCACTGAGGGAAATCACAGGAATCTTGGAGTCTTTGATGGCCTGCATCTGCGCCCTGAATTTGGGCGCGGCGATCAGCATGGGGCTGCCGCCGCGATCTCGAAAATCATGGTAACCAAGGACGGAAACGACGGAGGACTTGTTGATCTCTAAAGCGGGTGCTGCAGGTGCTTCAGTCGGCGGCGCCGCGGCCTCCACGAGGGCGGTTTCCTGCAGCTTTTTCTCGATCGCCTGTTCTTCGGGCGTCAAAGCGGGCTCTTCAGGCTTGGGCGGCGGCGGTTTCGGCGTGACGCCGCTCTGCTCCGCGAGGCGGCGCAGCTTGGCCTCGATGCGCTTGCACGATGGCAATGCGCCCAGGGAGAGGAAAATGAGGATAAACGAAAGAAGGAAACGCATGGCGTCAGGGATTGGGGGCAGGAGGCCTTGGCCGGGTGATGAGCAGGCCCTTCACGATGAGTTGCGGACTGTCTTTGTCACCGGCGATCAGGCGCAAAGTCTCTCCACGGAGATCGCTGGTCAAGGTGAGGCTTCCAAGACGCAGGATGCGGAAAGTTTCGGGATTTCGAGTGGCACGGTCCACCTCCAGCTCTTTTTCCAGGGTCTGGCCGTTGCAATCGACACGAAGCTTCAGCGGTGCCGTCAGCTCTTTGCAGGCATAGTGCAGCAGGATGTCATACGTCCCTGCGGCGATGAACTCAATGCGCCAGCCGATCTCCCCAATGGTGGCGGTGCGCGCGTCGGCGGGAGCCTTGGGGATGATCTCCTGGGCCAGCGCGGGCGAGAGGGCTATCAGTGCCTGCTTCTGCTCGACCGGCACAGGCGCAGGCATCGGTGCCGGCATGGGCATGGTGCCGACCTGTGCCTGCTGCGTGGCGATGAGATCCAGCACCCCGCCGGCAGAAATGATCTGCTGGACTCGGGCGATCTCCGCCTGGTACGCGGCCTTGTCCGCAGGTGTCGCCGCGTCGGCCTGGCGCTGCAACTCCAGAAGGTATTTGCCCAGCAGGGGAATGTGACGCGCACTCAGCCCTTTCTGGTAGATGGCTTCCATCTGCTGCAAACGTGCTGCAGGAGGGGGCTGGGGCGCCGGTGTCGCAGGCTGCTGGGCTGTGGCATGCCACACCAGCCCCAGCACACTCGCGGTGGTCAGCAGCGGCAGCCTCATGGCTGTTTTCCTCCGTTCGTTCCCTCTGAAAGCGCCCAGGCTCCCGGTGCCGGCCTGCGGTTCCTGGCCGTGGTTTCAAGAGCGCTCAAAATGGAGATGAAGGCGCGCTCCATGGCGTTGTGCTGCTTGTCCCGCGCGGGAGGCACCACTGCGGCCAGTCCATGATTGACCAGCACGTTTTGGTACAGTCCCACATTCGGCACAAAAAGCAGGGCCGCCATGGTGCCGTCCTTGTCACGATCCGGGCGGATGAGCAGCCGCAGGGGTTTGTCCCGCAGGTAGCTTGCTGTAAACTCACGTGCGGCGCGCCCCACCGCCAGCACATCCTCATCCTCGATATTGAAATGCCTGGCGAACTTTTTCACGTGGGGATCATCGCTCTCCAGCGGCGCACAGTCGACCCACAGCAGGCGCACCAGCATCGTCCGGCCGTCATGTACCACATTGAACCGATCACCTGAGATGGGTTCTTCTTCCGCGAGGCGCGCATCACTGATGTCTTCAAAGCCGCTGAATCCGTCGCTCGTGGAGGTGATCGTGCGGACACCTGTCGGTCCCGTTTTTTGCTCCCCAAGCCGTTCTATCCGGCGGATCTCCGCATCAACTTGTTTTTGCAAAGACGCTTTGGTCACGGCGAGATCTTTTAATTCATCGAGATACTTCTCTGCGGCCGCTTTCCTCGCTGCGTCGATCGCCTCCTTCAAAGCCGCGCTGGCTTGCTGCATGGCTGTGGTGGAGTTGGTCGGTGCCGAAGTTGCCGAGCCTGCCGTGGTCGAGTTCGTGGTGGCAGTCTCCGTCACCGGCACCAGTCGCAGATTACGAATGCGGATGATGTTCGCCGGGTACCCGCTGGTGGCCGCAAAACGCAGGGTGACGGGATTCCGGGTGAAAGTCAGCGGACCCACTCGCACGGTGGTAAATGTAGTCTCATCTGTGCTGCGGGTGATTTCGAAAGTGCGGTGATTTTCCTGTGCGGCACCCAGGAGCGTAACCTCATCAAATTCAAAATGCGCCGTCTGCTGCGGCTGAAATTTTGAGGAGGCATAGATGCTGCCCGCCACCGGTGCGTCGCTCATGTTGGCGTCAAATTCCAGGTAATAGCTGCCCGGCATGAGCCGGAAGTTGGCCCACTCCGCGCCGCTCCCGTTTGAGCGCCAGTTGCTCAAGGTTTCACCCGCGGCCTGGGCGGAGCCCATCATCCGCGCCTGGGTCAATGGCAGGGATGTGGCAAGGCTGGAAACCGTGCCGGCGTAGAGCGCCTGCAGCTGCTCCCGCCGCATTCGGATGGCGCGCGCTTCCTCATAGTCTCCCGCAGCCGCCACATCCGCCTCCACCTTGGCCAGTGCGCGCTCATACTGCTGGGTGATCAGCTGGGACTCCGACATTACCTGGCGCAGAAAGGTTGTGCGCGTCGTAGTAAGTGCCGCAGGTTCCTGCACAGGCGTTTGCGCCTGCAGTCCTGCACAGGTCTGCAGCATCAGCATCAGGACTGGCAGGTGTCGTTTCATCTTGAGGCTGGCACTAGCTCCACGCCCAGCAGCTGCATCAAATTGTTCGTCACCAGCGCCTGGGCCGTGAGCGTCAGCGTGCCTGCGCCATCGCTTATTTTGAGGGTCCCCGCGCTGCGTTCCTCCGGGCCTTTGAGCGTGGTTTCAATGGTCGCCAGCAAGGTATAGCGTGCCTCTTTGATCAGGAGTTTGCCGCCTTCAGTCGGCCCGCAGCGGTATCGCAGCATGATTTCATACCCGCCTGGTGGCAGCCCCGGCAGCTTCCATGTCGCCGCCGCTCCCAGCTTTGTCCATCCGGTGATGGCTCCGCCTTCGTGCCGCAGGTCGGTCAGCGTCGCGGCATCCAGCGGAAGCTTGATGCGGTCTGGCAGCAGCGAGGTCTTGAGAATCTGCTCTCGGGTCTGCAGCAGCAGCAGCTCCTTGTCCAGGCGCTCCAGCTCGTTTTGCAGTCGTTTCCGTTCATCCCGGGCAGTGATCGCCGCGTCATAATCCCGTTCCGTGGCAAACTGCTTTTCCAGCGCCCCCAGGGTCGTGATCTGCTCTTTCACCGGCGCCAGACTGGCTTCGATCAGGTCCCGTTCGTAGCCCAGCCGCAGCAGGGCGATGTCGGGGCTCGCACCCGGATCGTCCGTACGCTTTTCCGCCTTCGGGGCCGCCATGGCAAGCCCCGCGCCGACAAACGCGCATGCGAGAACAAAACCGGGTTTCAAATGGATCAAAGAAGAGGGGGGAATTTGCAGCCTCATGCTAGCCGTACCCTCCTGTGAAACAAGCTCGAACTCAGGCTCGGTGGCATAGGTTTTTTGCTAATCCCTTGTCCTCAAATCCGTGATTTTTCGGCAGCTTGCAGCGTTTGCAGTCTCAGGACGTGGATTTCGGTGCATGGCCTTCCGAGTCGCCTGCCAGCTTTAGAACACCTTGCCTGTTTCAAAACTCTAAACTGCGGGTCAAAGGAGAGCAAAATCGTTGCGCTGGGCACCCGCCCTATGTGCGCCTCGGGGCTCAAGGTGGCTGGATTACTCCGGACACAGGGTATCTCGCAAAATCGTCGCAAAAAATGATGAGGATTCCGAATTGAGACACGTAGTTTGTGTGGCATCCTTTGCGCCCCCCAAAAACCTGAATGCAGAGCACTGAAGCAGCGTCCACCAAGTCATCCAAATCCATCAAGAAAACACTGCAACGCGTCGCTTTACTCGGCATAGGCATAGTTCTGGGTGCTGCGTTCACTTTGTGGTACGATTACGAGCAGGGAGATGAAAAGGTGGTCGTCTCCGCCCTTGGCAAACCCTTGCGCCCGGGGCCTTGGGGGGATGTTTACTTCACCTCTTTTGTCATTGCTGCGCCGGAAGAATTGCTGCCGCTGCGCAAGCTCGAAGAAGCCGGCACGCGCTGGGTGTTTCCACACGCGAGTTATACGGATGTGGCGCAGCTTCTCAAATCCACGGAGATGCCGGTCACTTTGCAGGCTGAACTGATGGAGCCCGGAGTACTGGTGCAAACCCCGGATGGCCTGGAAATCCTGCCACATGCCAGGACTTTGCTCGCTTTGCCCGCGGAGCCTCGCAAAAAGCTTTATCAGGCGCTCCTGCGTTATCCGGAAAACCGCGGCCAGATCACCTTCATCCACAAGGACACCCTTGGCGAGCGTTTTGGTCGTAACCACAACTGCGAGCATACGCTGATGCTTTTCAAGCAGCTCTGCTGCGAACATGGCGACTACCTGGTTTTCTGCGGTTATTCGGTGATGCTTTCGCAGCTGCCCACCTATGAGGAAAAGCGGGACTTCATGCGGGGACTGACTTCGCAGCGGACGCTGACATTGCGACTTCTCATCAAATCAGGCTCTGACACGACTCACCTGGCGAATTACTGGGGCAAGGGCCTCAAGTCCACCGATGTCCGGACCATTTTTGAATCGATCGCAAGGGAGCCCACCGGTGGCACGCTCGGTGTCATCAATGTTCTCCCTCCTCTGCCGTCCTCCCAGATGTTCTTTTATCCCATGCCGGACAATCCTTTGAATGGTCCCGCCCCCCTCCGCGACTGTCATTGGACTTCGTTTAATTTCTTTCAGAGCGAGCCAAACGAGCAGCTGAGCAAGCCGGAATACTTCATGCAGAAACTGAAGGAGGACTACCTGCCTGCTTCGGGAGACCCGCGCTACGGAGACATTGCCTTGTTCACCACCCCGGCGGGAGACATTGTGCATTCGGCGGTATACCTGGCGGATGATGTCCTTTATACCAAGAACGGCGCCACGTTCACCTACCCTTGGATGCTTGAAACCCTGCCTGACCTCCTCAAACAGTATTCTTTCCAAGTAGAACCCGGCCAGAAATTGCTCGTGAATTACTTCCGGAACAAAAACATGTAGCCGCCCCGCGGTATGTCCCCGCCGGGCAGAAGGCACACAGGCCGTGCCGCGTTCTGATTGCATTTTTTCCTCCACGGCGAATCCTGAAGACCCATGTCCGAGTACGCCCAGCTTCGAATCCTCCTCCAGCGTCGCCTCGACCTCATCGCTGATCATGCCTTTCGCGATCGCGATTCCGCTGCGCACCTCGAGGCTCTCAAGCAGGTTTCTGAAGATCTTGCAGCCGAGCAGCTCCGCTTGCGCTCCGGCCTGCCTCCGCGGCTGAACCATTTCCTCACCCAGGCCAGTTTTTCGAAGGCGCTGGAATATCTCGATAGCTCCGCAGGCTGAACACGTTGAATGCGGTCAACCATGAACCGCTTCTTCGTATTCACGACCCTGCTGTGCCTTGCTTTCGCCGCTGCTTCCAGTGCCGCCGACAAGCCCAACATCATTTTCATCCTCTGCGATGACCTGGGCTATGGCGATGTAAAATGCCTCAACCCAGACGGCAAAATCGCCACTCCTGGCTTTGACCGTCTCGCCAAAGAAGGCATGATTTTTACGGACGCCCACTCTGGCTCCAGCGTCTGCACCCCCACGCGCTACGGCGTCATGACAGGCCGCTACGCCTGGCGCTCCAAGCTTCAGAGCGGTGTCCTGGGTGGACTCAGCCCGCGCCTCATTGAGCAGGGGCGTTTGACTGTGGCCTCCATGCTCAAGGCCCAGGGGTATTCGACCCACTGCGTCGGCAAATGGCATATGGGCATGGACTGGGTGCGGACCGGCCCAACGGAGGAACTGAACATCGAAAAAGCGGATCAGGTGAATAACGTGGATTTCACCAAGCCCATCACGAATGGCCCCACCAGTGTCGGCTTTGACACCTACTATGGCATCAGCGCCTCGCTGGACATGGTGCCCTACTGCTACATTGAAAACGACCATGTCGTGGCCAATCCCACCGAGACCATGAAGCTCGTCATGAACAAAGGCGGCCCGGTCAGCTACACCCGCGAAGGTCCCGGCTCCCCGGGCTTTCGTGGCGAAGACGTGCTCCCCACCTTCACGCGTGAGGCCAAAAAAATCATCGAATCCAAAGCCAAACAAGGCGCGCCCTTCTTCCTCTACCTGCCGCTCAATTCCCCCCACACACCCATCCTCCCCAGCGAAAAATGGCAGGGTAAAAGCGGCATCAGCCTCTACGCCGATTTCGTCATGGAAACCGACGACGCCCTCGGCCAGATCATGAAGGCCACCGAAGACGCTGGCATCGCCAAGGATACACTCATCATTGTCACCAGTGACAACGGCTGCTCGCCCAGCGCTGATTATCCCAAGCTCCTCGCCGCAGGCCACAATCCCAGCTACAACATGCGAGGCCACAAAGCCGACATCTTCGACGGCGGCCACCGCGTCCCCTACATCGTGCGCTGGCCCGCGAAGGTCAAAGGCGGCCAGACCTCCTCCCAGATCGTCTGCCTCACCGATTTCATGGCCACCGCTGCCGACATCACCGGCGTGAAACTTCCCGACACCGCTGCCGAAGACAGTTTCAGCATCCTCCCCGCACTTCTCAGTGAATCCGGCAAGCCCGTGCGCCAGAGCGTCATCCATCATTCCATCAATGGTTCCTTTGCCCTGCGTGAAGGCGATTGGAAACTCGAACTCTGCGCCGGCTCCGGCGGCTGGAGCGATCCCCGCCCCGGCAGCCCCGGCGAAAAAGGCCTGCCCGACACCCAGCTCTACAATCTGAAAACTGACATCGCCGAGAAGGACAACGTCGAAGCCAAGAACCCCGAGATTGTCGCCAAGATGAAGGCTCAGCTCGACGAGATCGTCATCTCCGGCCGCAGCACCCCAGGCGCCCCGCAAAAGAACGCCGTCGAAGTCGTCCTCCGCAAACCCACTCCCGCATCCGCCGAGAAGAAGGCAAAAGCAAAGGCTGCCAAAAAGGCAAAGTAACGCGCACTTAAAACGTGAGTGGGACTTCCCGCCCTACTCACGTTCAAATTCCGCAACAGTTTACTTCTTGAGCAGCGAGAAGATGGCCTGCTCGAGTTTGACGATCTCCACCGGCTTCGTGAGGTGACGGTCAAATCCAGAGTGCAGAGCGTGCTTCACATCATGGTCCATTCCAAAGCCGGACAAGGCGATGGCGGGAAGTGTTTGGTTGGTCTTGCGAATCTGCTCGATCAGCTCCGAACCGTGCCCATCCGGCAGCCCTAGGTCGCTCAGCAGCATGTCAAACGACTGGCTGCTTGCGATGGCGAGGGCCTCCTTGACGGTGGATGCCGTGGTCACGACCAGGCCATATTTCTCCAGCAGACGCTTCATGGCGCGGGAGGTGTCATGATGGTCTTCCACCAGGAGCAGCCTCTTCCCGGCGAACTCCCGGATGTCAGTCTCGTCGAGCTCCGTCCTGGCTGGATCGATCTCTGGTGCGTTGGTGAGTGGAAGCGTCACGGCAAAGACCGCACCCTGGTCCGAACCCTTGCTATGCGCTGAGATGGAGCCGCCGTGCAGCTCTACGAGAGCCTTGCAGATCGCCAGTCCGAGCCCGAGTCCGCCGTGATTGGCGCTGGTTGCCTCTGCTCCGCGTTCAAATGGCTCAAAGATCGAGGAGAGCCGGTCCGGAGAAATACCGCACCCGTGGTCACGAACCTCCAGCCGGGCTTCTGTGCGGCTGGCACGGCTGCCGCGCACACATATTTCGGAGCCTGTCGGGCTGTAGCGTATGGCGTTGCGCAGCAGGTTCCAGATGATCTGTCGCATGCGTGAAGGGTCGCCGTCCACCCATAGGCTGGTCGATACGTCTGAAGTGACTTTGACCTGCTTCGCCTGCGACTCCTCGCGGCAGATCTGGATGGCATCTGCCACACATGAGGCCAGCTCGACGGCTCGGCGGTCCAGAGTCATTTTGCCAAAGCTCAGCCGGTTCAGGTCGAGGAGATCGTCGATCAGTTTCGTCTCCAGGAGCACATTGCGTTCGATCAACGCAAGCAGCTCGCGGGTCGACTCTGGAAGGGTTTCGTTTTCACGGGCGACCACCTGGGCTGCGGCGAGCACAGGCGTCAGCGGTGTGCGAAGCTCATGGGAAAGGATGGCAATGAAGCGGTCCTTTGCAGAATTGGCCCTTTCCGACTCATGTCTCGCGGACTCGAGTTCCACGACCCGCTTTTCAAGCTCCTGCGAAATCTCCATTCGTGCAGTCTGAGACTTTTGAAACTCGGTCACGTCGATGAACGCCGCCACGCTGCCAGCCGGCCTGCCATCCTGTCCGATGAGGGGCACAATGTTGCCAAAAATGGTGCGCGTCTCGCCATCGTCGAACACCACTTCGTTCTGCCAGCCCTCGATGGACTGCCCCGTGCGGCAGACTCGCTGCACGGGCAGTTCGGAGTCCGGCAGCTCTTTCCCGTCCTTGGTGACACGGAAGTGCGTCGGGCGGTCTCCAGTTCCTCCCGTGAGAGACTGATTATGACCTTCGGGTATGCGCAGGAATCGGTACGATTCACGGTTTCCTTTGATGCTTTTGCCTTCGCGATCTTCCGCGATCCATACGATGGCGGGCACGGCCTCCATGATGGCCTGCACCTCGGCGGCACGGCGCACGGCTTCCGCTTCAGCCCGTTTCAGGGCGCTCACGTCGCGGCTGATGGATGATACACCTGCCGGCTGGCCAGTCTCGTCAAAAATCAGCGAGTAGGCTAGTTGGAGATCCACCTTGCGGCCGTCTTTTCTCACCCGCACGGCATCCACCGGGTCCACTTTTTCTCCACGGCGCAGACGTTCGAGCGTCTGCTCCCAGACTTCCCAGTGTTCTGGTGGGATGATCGCGCGGATGTTTTGACCCTCCATTTCGACTGCTGTGTAGCCAAAGAGCCTTTCGGCTGCTGCGTTCCAGCTGGTGATGAAACCGTTAAAATCCTTGCCGATGACGCTGTCTTGTGACGAATCGATGATCTTGGCCAGGCGTGAGCGCTCCCGCTGTGCTCGCGTCAGATCCGTGATGTCCACGAAGGTGATCACCACCCCGGCAATGACATTGGCAGTGGTGCGGTAGGGGGTGATCCGCATGGCAAAGAAGCGATGTTCATCCGCTGTCTGCACCTGGCGTCCCCTTGGCATCAGTGTGCGAAGAACCTCCTCCACTTCAGAGGCGACATCCACCCCGCCAAAGCGCGGCGCAAAATCCTGGATCTCCCGCCCGATGTCCGTGGCCTGAATGCGGAAGACCTGCGTGGCTGCGGGCGTAAAGCGTTGAATGCGCAGTTCGTTGTCGAGGAAAATGGTTGCGATCTGGGTGCTTTGGAAAAGGTTTTGCAGGTCGCTGTTGGCACGGTCCAGCTCCTCGATCTTTTTGTGGAGCTCGGTGTTCACCGTCTCCAGTTCCTCATTGACGGACTGCAGCTCCTCCTTGGAGGTCTGCATTTCTTCATTGGAGGACTGCAGTTCCTCGTTCATCGAGAGCAGTTCCTCATTGGAGCTCTTGAGTTCCTCGTTGCTGGTCTCCAGCTCCTCGATCGTGGCCTGCAGATGTTCGCGGGTGTGACGCAGTTCGCTTTCCAGCTGCCGGGCGAAGGTGTCATCCCCGGAGGCCTGGGCCACCATGTCTTGGACTGCCTGGCCTGGATCATGGAGTTCCTGAAAAATGACGATGAACAAATCGTGCTCACCGCTAAGCTCGCGCAGCGGACGCACGGTGAGCCGCACGGAGCGCTCCACGCCATCCGCCTCCATCTTCAGGCGGTCATGCACGATTTCCTCGCGTGATTTCACCGCGCGAAAGATTGCCGTGCGCAGCGGCAGCCGCAGCCCCTCCCGCGCCATTTCGACGAGTTTGTTCGAAGGGGCGCCCACCCCCGGTTCGAGGAATTTTCCGCAGCGCCCGATGATGTACGCTATCTCCGCCGACTCATTGATCACGACACTTGCGGGAGCAAAGGATTCCAGCAGCACTCGCTCGAGGCTGCGCATCGTGGCCTGCTCACGAGTGATCCTCAGCCCTTCGGGTTCGAGCGCCTGCTGCAGTTCATCGTTTTCGCCACGGGTCAGCGGAAAGGAAACGGGCACGCGGATGGCCGTCGGCTTGGTCTGGAAGACGCGGTGCCGCTGCTCCACCGGGCGAAACAGGTCCGGGGCGGAAGCCACGTTCTCCGAAGGACCCAGCATGAGATAGCCGCCGGGCCGGAGGGCGTAATGAAACAGCCGGGCCAGGCGCTTCTGCAGGTCTGACTCAAAATAGATGAGAAGATTCCGGCATGAAATCAGATCCAGCGAGGAGAAGGGCGGATCTTTGATCAGGTTATGAACGGAGAAGAGACACATCTCCCGCAGCTCTTTCACCACCGCATAAGAGTTTCCTTCGAAGGTAAAGTACTTCCGCAGATACTCAGGAGGAACCTGCGCCTCGATCGTTTCTGGATATTTTCCCGCACGCGCGGTTTCGAGTGCGTGCTCATCGATGTCGGAGGCGAAAATCTGCACTTTGGGCGGACTTTCCATCTTTTGCATCTGCTCGGCGGCCAGCATGGCGATGGTATAGGCCTCTTCTCCGGTGGCACACCCAGGCACCCAGATGCGAACGTGTGAATCAATGTCGTGGCCGGCGAAAATGAGCGGCAGCACCAGCCTCTCCAGGGTGTCAAAAGCAGGGCGTTCGCGAAAGAATTGCGTCACGCTGATGAGGAGATCATTGAAGAGTTCCTCCGCTTCAGCGGACTCCGCCAGCAGTCGGTCGGCATAGTCGGACAAAGTATCCACCTGAACCACACGCATCCTGCGCTGAATCCTCCGCATCAGGGTGCCCTTTTTGTAGCTGCTGAAGTCATGGCCGGTCCGGCGCAGCAGGGCGTGAAAGATCCGGCGCAGCTCGTCACCGTCCTTTTGATGGTGCTCCTCGCATTCGGCGCTGTCCACCGGCTCTCCGGGGTGCTCCTGCAGGTGCTTCGCATAATCTAGGACGAGGCCGGGCATCTCGGTTATCGACACCACACAATCCACCAGCCGGGTGTTGATCGCACTGCGCGGCATGCTGTCGTATCGGGCCGATTCCGCGGACTGTGCGATCGCCAGCCCGCCACGCTCCTTGATGGCCCTCAATCCCTGGGTGCCGTCGCTTCCCGTTCCGGAGAGCACAATGCATATCGCACGATGGCCGCAGTCCTCAGCCAGCGATTGAAAAAAAGTGTCGATGGCCATGCGGCGGCCGCGTGGTTCGATGGGTTTTGCCAGCCGGAGGATGCCATCCTCAATGCGCATGGTCGCATTGGGCGGAATCACATAAATGTGATTTGGTTCCAACTCCATTTCATCCTGCACCTGACGCACTTCCATTTTGGTCTCCTTCGTCAGGAGTTCCGGCATGATGCTTTCGTGGTTCGGATCCAGATGCTGCACGAGCACAAAGGCCAGCCCGCTGTCCGTCGGCATCTGCCGGAAGAATTCAGAAAATGCCTCCAGGCCACCAGCGGACGCTCCCATGGCCACAATGACCATATCTGTATCTCGATTTGAGTTCGAATTGTCTCCTGCGGATTGACTCATGGATCAAAGGATTTGAGGATCATAAATAAACTTTTTCAAACGCAATTATTTTTTACGGATTAAGTAAAGTATATATTAAAAATAAGCAAAACATTCAAAATAAAATGAGTGAGGCGGGTTGCTCAAGAGAATTGCTAAACGATATCGGTTCATCTGGCAGGATTGTATTTGTCTAGATGCAAAAGCTGGGTCACCTCCCAGCTCGCACCCGATGAAAAGCCGACGCCGACTGCCGCTAGCGCCTGAGCAAACTTCGTCTCCACATCAAGTTTGAAACCCAGGCTATGACCTCCGCCGTTGCCGCCGGCACCAAGTCCATGATGGCCGCCTCTGCTCCGAATAAGGTCAATGAAGATGAGGAGCGCCTGCTCCGCCTCCTCGACCAGCAGTTCGGCCTTCAAGTCGCCTCGCAGCATCAGCGCACCACCATCGTCATCATGAGCGAATTCGGGCGCTGCCACGGCGTCTGGCCCGGCCTCGCCAATGACAAGCTCGACGAACACGCTGACCTCGCCATCACCACGGACTACCGCCAGGTCCTCAGCGAGGTGCTGCTGGCCCGGATGCGAGGCGCAGAGGTGTCGAATGTGTTTCCGGGGTTCACACCGGGAGCCCCCCTAGGGCTGGTCTAGTCCAATGGCTGAAATCACGCAACTTTGTTCGTGCGTTCCCAAACCTTCCCGCTAACCTCGCGGCCTCGTTTCCCAATCCAAGCAACTACCATGAGCTACTCCTCTCCCAAACTTCACAATGCAATGTGGCCCGGTCTCGTCGGCAAAGGCGATGGCGAAGGCCAGGAACCGGCGATCAGCCTCGAAAAAATGCTCGATCTCACCGCTGCCGCGGAAGTGAACGGCCAGAAGTTCGAGGGCATCGACTACTTCCTCTTCCTCCCTCACACCAATCCTGAGGCCAGCGACGACGAGATCAAGAAGATCGCCGACCTCATCGCCGGCAAGGGCTTCAGCGTTGGATCCCTCGTGGCTCCCGTCTGGCCCGGCACCGTCGGTGATTCCGCCATGGGCGACGACGCGCAGCAGGAGAAATTCCTCAGCGCCGTCAAGATGGCCTGCCGCATCGCCAAGATCTTCAACAACCATGGCGTCCGCAAATACGGCGTCATCCGCATCGACTCCGCCGAGTTCGGCATCGCCAAGTGGCGCGAAAATCCGAAGGCAAACACCGCCCGCATCGTGGACACCTTCAAGAAGGCCGCGCAGATCGCCGCAGACAGCGGTGAGCGCCTCGCCGCCGAAGGCGAAATCTGCTGGGCCGGCATGCACTCCTGGAAGGACATGCTTGATGTCCTCGAAGGCGTTGGCATGCCGAACGCCCTCGGCTTCCAGGCCGACCTCGCCCACACCTACCTCTACACTCTCGGCTACAATGCTCCTGAGCACGCCCTCCTTAAAGAAGGCTACAGCGACGCCGAGTTCTGGGCCGCCTATGAAAAAATGACCGATGCCCTCCGCCCCTGGACCATCGACTTCCACGTCGCGCAGAACGACGGCACCGTGCACGGCGCCGGCTCCCACGACAAAACCGGCAAGCACTGCCGCGCTGACGATCCAAACGGTAAGCTCGACATCACCAAGGCCTCCGGCTACTGGCTCAAAGACGCCGCCTCCCGTGGCATCAAGCACATCTGCTGGGATGGCTGCATGTTCCCGAACGCCGTGCTCGAAACGCCGGACACCTGGAACAAGATCCTCGCCGCCATGATCAAAGTGCGCGACGCCCACGGCTGGTAACCATAGTGGTCCGCACAGTCCCCTGTGCTGTGCCCCATGACTTCCCTGACGCCGCAGAGTTTCACACCTCTGCGGCGTTTTCATTTTCATCCGCCGCGCATGCATCGTTTCCTTGTCTTGCTCCTCACACTCGCCTCCTGTGCGCACATGCATGCCCCCGTGACGCTCCCTCCTGAGATCAGCGCTGTCCTGCCTCAAAGCTGCAAGCAGGTCCTCTACGTCACCGCCGCAGACTCGCACACCACTGCGGCCGAAGTCCGCATTCTGGAGCGCACCTCGTCAAACACTTGGCAGTCCGTCAGCGCCCCCATCCTCGCTCGCATCGGTCGCAACGGCCTCGCCTGGGGCCATGGCGAATTCGCTCTCTCTGCGCCCGCCGGTTTCCGCACGAAAAGGGAAGGGGATGGCTGCGCCCCCGTCGGCATCTTCCGCATCCCCCAGGCCTTCGGCAGCGACCCCAAACCCTCTGCGATCAAGCTCCCCTACATCCACTGCACCCCGCATCACTGGGGCATCGATGACGTCCGCTCAAAGCATTACAACCAGATCGTCGATGACCGCATCGTGCCCTGTGACTGGACCGGTCCCGAAACCATGATCCCCGGCGGCAGCCTCTACAAACTGGGCGCTGAAATCGCGCACAATCCCCGCCGCACTCCTGGCCTCGGCTCCTGCATCTTCCTCCACATCTGGCTCACGCCAGATACTCCCACTGCAGGCTGCACCGCCATGTCAGAATCCGATCTTCTCCACATCCTAACCTGGCTCGATCCCTCGGCCGAGCCATGCCTGGTGCAATGGGTCAGCGGTGCTCAATGACATCGCTGCTCTTGAACCGCACCTTCGGCAGCACCGCATAGCGGTCATCCGCATGCCGATATCCCGCCGGGCACAGCACCGCAGCCGTAAATCCCTGCGCCTCCAGTCCCAGCACCTCGTCATACTTGTCCGGCTTGAATCCCTCCATCGGGCAGGTGTCCACACCCAGCAGCGCCGCCGCCGCCATGAACTGCCCCAGCGCGATGTAGGCCTGCATCTTCGCCCACTCCGGCGTCATGTAGCCCTGCGCCAGCGTCCCGGTCAGCATCTTGCGAAAACCCGCCAGCGAATCCGGCGTGCCCCCGCGAACTTCCGCAATGCGCATCAGGTTCGCATCGATCTCCGCTTCAGACATCGTCCGCTTCGTCGCCATCACCACCAGGTGCGAGCAGTCCACCACCTGCCGCTGCTTCCATGAATGCCCCACCAGTTCCTCCCGCAGCTCCTTGTCCTGGATGATGATAAACTTCCATGGCTGCAGCCCGTAGCTCGACGGAGTCAAAATCAGCGACTCTTCCAGCGCAGCCCAGATGTCGTCAGGGATCTTCTTCGTGGAGTCGAAAACTTTCGTGGCATAGCGCCAGTTCAGGGCAGTGAGAAGTTCGGCGGAGGTCATTGAGCCGCGACTATGAGTGACAAGTCCCACCTTTAAAGCTCAAAGTTGCCCGCAAGCCGCGCACGCAATCCCTCCATCACTCCGCAAGCCACATCCTGCCTATTGTATGGCTGGCTTTAGCCGGTTCTGGTCGGGGCGCCCTTTACTCCAGCTCCGGCGGCACATTCCCATACGTCCACGGCACCCCTTTGCCCGCCCCGCCAAATGGGAGTGCTTTCGGAGGCTCAGGCTTCGGTTCCGCCGTCATCTGGTTCGCCAGCTCCACACCCTTCTTGGCCATCTGCGTCCCCGCCGTGATCTCGAGGTTCGAATAAGCCGTCAGCCTCGTCTCATACCCGCCCCCATGCGGCCCGAAGGCCTCCTCCGTGGGAACGTAGCCGACGATCCCATTGGAAAGTTCGCACGGAAACGTAAACGCGTGCTGGCTGCCCTTTTTGATGTCCAGCCCATACTGCACAAAATATTCCGCCGGGTCCGACACAAAACATACGGGTCCCACCTTGATGCACTGCACCTCGCAATCCACCACTGGCACTGTCTTGTTCAGATGGTCCAGCATCAGGATCTCCTTCGCAAACAAGTAGTCCGTCGGATCTCCGGGCGCCCTGGCCTTGCTGGCGATCTCCAGGCTCTTCTGCACATGCTGCGCCGAAGGCGGCCGCCGTTTGATCTTCAGCACCTCCTGCCTCGTATCGATCGGCGCAGCCGTGAAGCGTGGCATCGAAAGCAAAACCCGGATCGCCTCCGCACCGATCCTCCCTCCCACCAGCCTGCTCCACTCTTCTGGTTTTGGATTCTGATACGGGCTCAGGTTGTCCACCTGCGTGATGTCCCCGCATGCCCCTTGCAGAAAGACCACTGGTGCGTGCGTGTCCATGCCTCCCTGAATGGTCTTTTCCAGGTATTGGATCCAGTTGGCAGAGATACCGCCCGGATTCGTCGTCGCATGGCAGGCGTAGTTCACCACCACGCCCACCAGCTGTCCCTGCATGTCCCAGGCTCCGATCACTCCTACCTGCGGATCGATCGGTCCTGCGTATTCGATGATGTCCGGATTTCCCGCTCGCGGGTGGCTCCACGTCTGCCCGTTCTTCATCCGCAGCCGGCGGTTGTAAGCCACCTTGTCCTCATGGCCAAAGCCGCAGCCGAGTTGCACCGGCACCTTGCTTTGATGTGCCGCCACCACACCTGCCACGATCTCATGCGTCAGCCGCAGTAGATAGCCGGGGTCCGCGCAGGAAGACTCTTCATACGCCAGCTTCTTCACCAGATCCGAGGCCGTGTCATACTCTCCCGGCATTACCATTCCTACGGGCCCTGAACTGTGCGAGTGCGAAGCACAGATCAGCACCGCATCTCCCTTGATGCCCGTGGCTTTTTCAATCTGCGCCCGCGCGTCCAGCACCACCTGGCGTGGCACCACCAGCGTGTCGAGGCCGATGGTTACGGCTGTCTTTTTCCCGTCATCGAACAAGGCCACCCGCACTTTGCAGGCGTCATGATAGGTCCGGTGGTAGCTCTTCCCGTAGCCCCCCGGCTGCTCCATCCCGATCCCCGGGGTGATGTCCCGCTCGGCAAATCCGGCCTTGATGCTGGAGCCCACCGAGGGTGTCTGGGCGTGAAGTGAAACCGTGAACAGGCAGGCAAGGGTGATGAACAGTCGCATCCAGCACGTACGTCAGATTTGAGTCACTTTGATGATAAAAAACTTACATTACATCTTGGTGCGAATATTGCATATTACCGGCTTTCCCAACTATATTGAGCCGTTCGATTCCCTAACGATTCGTGCACGCAACCTACTACATCGCCAAAGGACAGAAGACGCTCGGCCCCTGCTCGAAGGACGATCTGCGCAATTTTCTCGCCTACGGATCCATCCGTGACAGCGATCTGGTGAAGCGCGAAGATGAGGAGCAGTGGCGGCCGGTTTCCACCCTTCTGGAACTTCATGCCGAAGGCCAGGTGGCTGCCGACGGCCTCACCGTCCTGCCTCTCCGCCGTCGTGTGGCGCGCTACCGGGACTACAATCGTGTGCCCTACAATCAACGCGGCGGTGTCGTGCTGCGGCGCATGATCGCAGGTTTCCTGTTCTTCCCTCCCATGCTCTGGTGGGCAGCTGTCGCCCTTTATTCCGATCACATCTTCCGCCAGAAGAAGGACGAGAATGGCTACCTCATTGTCTGGGGCCGCTGGGTGGAGGTGCTCGTCACCGTCTTGATCATCTTGAACGCCATTGCGTGGTGGGTCGGCATCACCTACGCCTCATGGATTCTCGGGCCCGGACTCGCCGAACTTTCCAAAGGCATGGGCGAGGCCATGGATGTGATCAAAGGGCTGCTCAACGACACTTCCGCGAAGTGATTTTTCCGCTGGGGTGATTCTCTTTGCGCTTTTGGGCAAGCACTGGGTTGCCGTTTCTTGTGCGGCGATTGGCATCCTGCGCTCGCGCTGACATCTGTTTGAACGGGATGGCGTTGGTTCTGGCATGAAAGCCATCCACCCACTTTCTCTCCTCGCCACCGCACTGTTTGCCATCACGGCGCACGCAGACCCTGTGGACACCTCCGCTGCCTCGAAGCAGGTCGATGCTCTACTCGCCAAAAGCTGGCAGAAACACAAGATCAAGCCAAACGCCCCGGTGGATGACGCCACCTTCCTGCGCCGTTCTTATCTCACAGTGGTTGGCCGCATTCCCTCCCTCGATGAAGCCCGCGCATTTCACGCCTGCCAGATGCCGGACAAGCGTGCCAAGCTCATCGACTCCCTTCTCTCCAGCGAAGGCTACGTGCAGAACTTTTTCAACTACTGGGCGGACGTTCTTCGTGCCCAGAGCCAGGGCGTGGCAGGCAGCACCACCTCCCTGAACTACCTGAACTACATCCGTGCCGCCCTGCGGGAAAACAAGCCCTGGGACCAGATGTCACGCGAGCTGGTCTCCAGCGAGGGCACCTGCTTCGACACCGGCGCCATCGGCTACTACATGCGGGACCGTGGCATGCCGCTGGACAATCTCTCCAACACCACCCGCATCTTCCTTGGCACCCGCATGGAATGCGCCCAGTGCCATGACCATCCCTTCGACAAATGGACGCAGAAGCAGTTCTACGAAATGGCCGCCTTCACGCACAACATGAGCGCCTCCAGCTACCGCTCCAAGAGTGCCGAGGAAGCTCAGAAAATGCTGCGCACGGACAAGTCCCTGGATAATGAAACCCGCGACCTCATGCGCCAGGCGCTCAATGAAGCCATGCGTCCTCTGCGCGACACCCTCGTGGTG
Source organism: Prosthecobacter sp. (assembly GCF_044226605.1). Lineage (GTDB taxonomy): Bacteria > Verrucomicrobiota > Verrucomicrobiia > Verrucomicrobiales > Verrucomicrobiaceae > Prosthecobacter. Next base: position 155,457 of record NZ_JBGAGS010000017.1, read on the forward strand.
CAAAACAAGTCCCAGCTCCGTCTCCCGCACGACTACAAATACAAGGACGCCAAACCCAAGGACGTCGTGCAGGCCTCCGTCATGTTTGGCAAACCCGTGGCGCTGCAGAAGGAGGCAAACACCATCGGCGAATTCGGCCAGTGGCTCACCTCTTCGGAAAATCCCCGCTTCACCACCATCATTGCCAACCGTCTCTGGCAGCGCGTCTTCGGCGCGGGCCTCTATGAGCAGGTGGATGAAATGATGGACAGCAGCGTGGCCTCAAACCCTGAGCTCATGCATTTCCTCGAGCGCCAGATGGTCGCGCTGAAGTACGACATGAAGGCTTATCTCCGCCTTTTGCTGAACACCCAGGCCTTCGCCCGCGAGAGCACCAAGGAAATCTCTCCCGGCACGCCTTACTACTTCCAGGGACCCGTCTTCCATCGCATGCGTGCCGAGCAGGTGTGGGACTCTCTCGTCACCCTCGTCAGCCCGGACCCCGATCAGCCAAACTGGAGCAGCCGCGAACGCGAGCGCCGTGACCTTGAAAATCGCCACCACCTTGCGGGCCTGCTCGACAAGACCGAGGCCTCTCTGCTGTTCGAAGCTGCGAAGGAAGTCGCCGCCGCCATGCGCGAGCAAAACAAGCAGTTCGACCAGCTCCGCAAGGAACTCGATGAAGCCCGCGCCAAGGAGGACAAGGCGAAGGCCAAGGACATCCAGCGCCGCCTCGGTGAAAGCCAGCGCATCCTGCGCGAGCAGGTTTCCAAATGCTTCTACGCCGCCGCCAAAAAGTCCGGCAATCAGGACATCCAGAAGGAACTTGCCGCCGCAAGTGGGGAAGGCCCCATGGAGATGGCCATGATGAACCTCATGGAAGACAGCCGCGTCGATCCCAAGGCCGCCCCGCTTAATCCAAAGATCATGGCCACGCTGAAGGATGACGAAACACTCCTCGGCATGAAGGATGAAAAGAGCATCAAGAGCTTCGAAAACTACCAGCGCACCCTCCACCAGACCTGGAGCCGCGCCGCGGAGCTTCCGTCCCCCGCACCTCGCGGCCACTTCCTCCGCGAGTTCGGCCAGAGCGACCGCGAGATCATCGAAAACGCCAATGACGAAGCCAGCGTCCCCCAGGCACTGACGATGATGAACGGCTCCCTCCTCACCCAGCTCACCAGTGCCTGGTCCACCCTCAGCATCAATCTGCGCAAGGCCACCACCAACGACGAGAAGATCGACACCCTCTTCCTCAGCCTCTACTCCCGCAAACCGACCGCAAAGGAGAAGGCCCACATGCTTCAGACTTTGGAAAGCTACGCCTCTTCAAAGACTCTCTGGGAGGACGTCACCCTCGCCGCCCTCAGCACTCAGCGCTTCATCTTCGTTGAATAACCAACACCTCATTTCGATTTCACCATGAAAACGCCATCCAACGATCTCTCCCGCCGCGCTGTCCTGACCCGCATGGCCCAGTCATGCCTCGGCGTCGGCCTGCTTCCCTCCATGGAGCATCTGTTCTCCAGCAAAGCCTTCGCCGTCGGTGAAGGCAGCGCCACTGCAAAACAGGCCGCCACTGCACGCAACGTCATCTTCCTCTACATGACCGGCGGCCAGAGCCATCTGGACACCTGGGATCCCAAGCCCGACAACAAGGATGTCGCCGGCCCGGTCAAGGCCATCAAGACCAGTGCCGATGGCGTGCTCCTCAGCGAGTACCTGCCCCGCATGGCCAAAAAGATGCACCACGCCTGCGTTATCAATTCCATGGCCACCAACACCGCGGCGCATGAACAGGCCAACTACTTCATGCACACCAGCTTTGGCCTGCGCAGCACCATCAAGCATCCCGGCATGGGCGCATGGCTCAGCGTTTTCCAGGGGCCCGGCAATCCCGCGCTGCCGCCCTATGTCTATGTCGGCAATGACAGCCGCCATCCGGGTGCCGGCTTCTTTGCCAAAAAGCACGGCCCGCTCATGGTGAACAATCCCGAGGCCGGGCTGCAAAATGTCACGCCTCAAAAAGGCGTCACCGACGAACGTTTCGGCATGCGTCGTGATCTCGCCCGCTCCCTCGATGCCGAGTTCCAGGGCAAGTGGGACACCCGCGGCGTCAAAGCCTACGCGGATGTCTATGACGATGCTGTGAAGCTCATGAAGAGCGAGGACCTCGCCGCCTTTGACCTCACCAAGGAACCCGACGCCGTGCGCCAGGCCTATGGCAAGGACACGTTCGGGCAGGGCTGCCTGCTCGCACGCCGCCTCGTCGAGCACGGTGTCCGTTTCATTGAAGTCAGCTTCGGCAGCTGGGACACCCACGTGGCCAATTTCATCAACGTGCCGCAGCTTTGCAACACTCTCGACACCGCACTCGCTGCTCTCATCACCGATCTCGAACAGCGCGGCATGCTGGACAGCACCATGATCGTGGTCAGTTCCGAGTTTGGTCGCACCCCCAAGATCAATCAGAACCAGGGCCGCGATCATTATCCCGTCTTCTCCTCTGTCATCATCGGCGGTGGCATCAAGGGCGGCATCAAATACGGCGCCACCACACCGGACGGTGCTGGCGTGGCTGCAGACAAAGTCGGTCCTCCCGATCTGAATGCCACCATCGGCTACGCGCTCGGTCTGCCGCTGGACCAGGTCGTCTATTCACCCACCAAGCGCCCCTTCACCGTCGCCGACAAAGGCCAGCCGCTCACCCACCTCTTCGCCTGAGGTCGAGGTCAGTTCCCAATAACAAAAAAAACGCCCGGCAGAGGAATCTGCCGGGCGTTTTGATGATTGAGCCTCTCAGGTGCCGACTAGATGTTCGCAGCGCTGTAATCCCAGCCCTGGCGGTAGGCCGCGCGGGTGATCAGCGCATTGGCTTCAGCATTGTCGGACTGCTGCTTGGAGCTGTCCCAGTTGATGACCTTGCCGGGGTTGGCGATCGCCAGATTGCCGAAGAGGCAGAGCTTGGTCAGCGGCACGGAGTAGTCAAAGTTGCTGCCGCAGATCTTGTTCTGCTCGATGGCGCGGATCAGTTCCAGCTGTGGCTCACCTTCGGCCAGCGCGCCTTCGATCTTCAGCTCAGGGGACTTGCCACCGAGGAAGTCAGCCATCTTCGTGCTCGGAATCAGGCGCGGGCTGCCGCAGTAGTCGTCCGTGTTCAGGATCACGCCTGCATCACCACGGAGCAGGAAGCCGCCTTTGATCTTGTCCCAGTCACGGTCTGCTTCCAGCTCAGCCGGACGCTCGGGCTTCAGGCTGCCTTCATACCAGTGCAGCTTGATCTCGCCGTACTTCTCCGTCTTGAAGTAGAAGATCACGTGGGAGGACTTCGGCCAACTCACGTCGGTCAGTTCGGTGCACTCGGCTTCCATCTTGTAGGGCTCACCCAGGCCGCAGGCCCAGAAGGGACCGTCCAGCAGGTGGCAGCCCATGTCGCCCATGGCGCCTGCGCCATACTCGCGGTGGCCGCGCCAGGCAAAGGGGTGCAGTCCGTTGATGTAAGGAGTCGCGGGCACAGCGCCCTGCCAGGCGTCCCAGTTGAGGTTCGCTGGCACGTCGCCGGAGACATACTTGGCCTTGGCCTCGTTGCCCTGCGGCCAGATGGGGCGGTTGGTCCAGACGTGGATTTCCTTCACATTGCCCACGATGCCCTCGCTCACCCACTGCTTCAGGAAGCGGATGCCCTTGCCCGTGTGGCCCTGGTTGCCCATGTTGGTCTTCACGCCCTTCTTCTTGGCGGCTTCGTGCAGCTGATTGGCTTCCCAGATGCGGTTCACCAGCGGCTTCTGCACGCACACATGCTTGCCGCGCTTGATGGCCTCCATCGCCGCAGGGTAGTGCGCGTGGTCGGGAGTGGACACCGTGCACATGTCGATCTTGTCGCCCATCGCGTCGAACATCTCGCGGAAGGTCTCAAACATCTTCGCGTCCGGGTACTTCTGCTGCGCCTGCTTCAGGCGGTCGCGGTCCACGTCGCAGATGGCCACAATGTTGGCACCCTTGGCAGAAATGCCCACGTCAGAGCCTCCCTTGCCGCCTGCACCACCGATGCCTGCTACGTTGATTTTTTTGACGCCGCCTTCCTGGCCGATCAGCAGATTGGGCAGAAAGATGCTGCCGGCTGTTGCGGCGGTGTTGCGGAGGAAGGTACGACGGTTGGGGAAGAGCGAAGGCTTCATGTGGAATGGATTGGGCCGCGAAGATAGCGGAGCGGCGCTCATCTACGCAATCAGAAACGCGCTTTATTCCAGGAATGCTTTTCGCCTATTGCGGAGCGCAGTTACTTCCCTGCGCGCAGCTTGCTGTGCTTTTTGCCATAGCCAAAATAAATCGCCAGCCCGATCGCCAGCCAGATGATCAGCCGTTCCCACGTCTCACGGTCGAGTGAGGCCATCATGCCCAAGCAAACCAGCGCGCCCAGCACCGGTACCACCGGCACCCAAGGGCAGCGGAATCCGCGCTCCAGCTCCGGCTTGGTGCGGCGCAAAATGACCACCCCTACGCAGACCAGCACAAACGCCAGCAGAGTACCGATGCTCGTCATGTGCCCCACGATGGATCCCGGCACCAGCGCCGCAAACAGGCCGGTGAAAACCATGAACAGGATATTGCTCGAAACCAGCGTTTGCGTCTTCGGGTTTACCTTCGCAAACACCTGCGGCACCAGTCCGTCCTTTGCCATAGAGAAAAACACCCGCGACTGCCCCATCAGCAGCACCAGGATCACCGAACCATAGCCCGCCAGAATCGCGCAGATGATCGCCGTCTTCATAAAATGATAAGGGGTGTTCTCAATAGCGATCGCCACGGGTGCTAGGCTGTCCTCCCCGTTGCGGAATTCACTATATTTTGCCAGGCCTGTCAGCACATGTGCAAACAGGATATACAGCACCGTGCAGATCGCCAGAGATCCCAGGATGCCCAGCGGCAGGTCACGCTTCGGATTCTTTGCGTCCTGCGCCGCCGTGGAGACCGCGTCAAAGCCGATGTAGGCAAAGAAGATGACTCCCGCCGCGCGCAATATGCCCGTCCAACCATACTCACCAAAATGCCCGCTCACATTCTCCGGGATATACGGCACATGGTTCTGTGGATTCATGTGGCCCCAGCCTAGCGCGATGAAGCACAGCACCACCGCGATCTTCAGCGCCACGATGATATTGTTCACCGTCGCAGATTCCTTCGTGCCTTTCATAAGCAGCGCGGACATCAGCACAATGATAAACACCGCTGGCAGATTCACGATGCCGTGCACCACGGTTCCGTCTTTCAGCGTCGTTTCTGAAAACGGCGAGAGCATCCATGGTAGCCAGCTTGCCGCCACTTTTGGTCCCGCCATGATGGCGACGAGCTTGTTCAAATACGCCGACCAACTGATCGCCACTGTCGCTGCCGCCACCGCATATTCCAGCACCAGATCCCAGCCGATGATCCAGGCCATCAGCTCGCCCATGGTCGCGTAAGAATACGTGTAGGCGCTGCCAGCCACCGGGATCATCGAGGCAAACTCCGCGTAACACAGTCCCGCCAGCGCACAGCCGATGCCCGCGATGATGAAGGAGATCGTCACCGCCGGCCCCGCAAACTCGCCCGCCGCCTGGCCTGTCAGGGAGAAAATCCCCGCGCCAATGATGGCCCCGATTCCCAGCGTCGCGAGATTCAGCGCTCCCAGCGACCGCTTCAGCGTCACATGGGCGTCTCCTTCTCCTTTCTCGGCTTCATGGATGATGGTGGGGATGTCCTTGGTGGCAAGAAGCTGGTTTGGCATGAGGAGAAGTGTCTGGGAGTGTGTGAAGTTGATGCAAGGCTAGCAGGCCCCGCGCCAGAATGGCAATCACCAATTCAAGCGATGAGGGCTTCAGTCCGCCAAAAAGCCTGCCCTCGGCACTCTTTCTTCTTGGCGGGAGATGGATTCCCCCCTTAAAAGGACTGCATGGATTTTGCCAAAATTGCCTCGGATCTTGCCGGTTTCGTTTGGGGAGCGCCTCTCATTATCCTGCTTTTCGGAACGCATCTTTTTCTGACGGTGCGCACCGGGTTCATCCAGCGGTATCTTGTGCAGGCTATCCGCATCTCTTTCTCCAGGCAGAAGGAAGGTGAGGGGGATGTCTCCCAGTTCGGCGCGCTCATGACGGCGCTGGCCGCCACCATCGGCACGGGAAATATCATTGGCGTGGCCGGCGCGGTGGCCACGGGCGGGCCCGGCGCGGTGCTGTGGATGTGGCTCACGGGCGTGTTTGGCATCGCCACCAAGTATTCAGAGGCGGTGCTGGCGGTGAAGTATCGCATCACCATGCCGGACGGCAGCATGGCGGGCGGCCCTATGTATGCGCTTGAGCGCGGTCTGGGGAAAAAATGGCTGGGCGTGGTGTTTGCCATTTTCACCTGCATTGCCGCCTTTGGCATCGGCAACATGACCCAGGCCAACAGCATCGTGGAAATGCTCATCGAGAAAATAAAGCCCGAGTCCGTCACCCAGCTGCGCTGGATCGCTGGCGGGGTGATGGCGGCACTCACTGCGGCAGTGGTGCTCGGCGGGGTGAAGAGCATCGCCAAGGTGTGCGGCTTTCTTGTGCCGGTCATGGCGGTGGGGTATGTGGTCGGTTGCGCTCTGATCCTGATCAAAAACTATGCAGTGTTGCCGCAGACCTTCCTGGACATCTGGAACGGCGCCTGGACCGGGCAGGCGGCGGTAGGCGGCTTCGTGGGGGCTGGTTTGAAGGAAGTCGCACGCGCCGGCATCGCGCGCGGCCTGTTCTCCAATGAATCCGGCCTCGGCTCTGCTCCAATCGTGGCGGCCGCGGCGCAGACGCGCAATCCGGTGCGTCAGGCGCTTGTCAGCAGCACGGCCACCTTCTGGGACACCGTGGTCGTCTGCCTCATGACTGGCCTGGTGGTGGTGAGCAGCGGCCACTGGAAGGACGGTCTGCCCAAAGCCGCGCTCACCAGCGCCGCCTTCAATGATCTGCACACCTGGGGACCCTACATCCTGCTTTTCGGCCTCATGACCTTCGTCTTCTCCACCATTCTCGGCTGGGGTTACTATGGCGAAAAGGCCGCCGAGTACCTCTTCGGCACCCGCTCGGTGAAGCCCTACCGCATTCTCTGGGTGCTCGCAGTCCTCTTCGGTTCCGTCCAGCCTGCACAGGCCGTCTGGGACTTTGCCGATGCCGCCAACGGTCTCATGGCCATCCCCAATCTCATCTGCCTGATCTGCCTCAGCGGCGTCATTGTGGCCGAAACCAAGGCTCACAGCCACGAACTGAAAGGAAAAAGCTGAGAAAAAATCTGCCGTCCCACTTGCAAGAGCGCCGGTCGCCTCTATGATCCTCGCCCGCCACTCACTGCCTCATGGTGTAATGGTAACACAGCAGATTCTGAATCTGTTATTCAAGGTTCGAATCCTTGTGAGGCAACCACTCTGCCAAAGGCAGTAAACAAAAACGGCACGGCATCCTGAGTGGATTACCGTGCCGAGTGTTGAATAAGAGACGAATGGATCAGGCCTTCGCCTGAGTAGCTGCCAGGATTGCGGAGTCCAGGCGTGCCAGGCGGTGCGTGCTGGAGGCGGTTTCGATTCCTTCCAGGGCGCGATAGGTTTTGCCCACCTTTTTCACCAGACCACAGTTGGTCAGCTTCAAAATCTTCTCATAGGAGCGCAGACGCAGCATTTCTTCGCCACCGCTCACGGCATTCTTCAGCTTCAGCCCCTCGAAAACCTTGGCGAACAGGGCTTTGAACTCAAAAGTTTCACCGGAGGAAAGAACATTCACCAATTCATCGGTGACGTGATCAACTACTCGACGGGAGAAAGGTGCTTTTTTGGTGGCGGCTTTTGTGGTGACCATCTTTCCCAGTACCACACAAATGCCCTTCTGTCTCAGAAACACTGCGTAAATGTCACTTTTCTGCTACGAAATGCATTCTTATTCAGCCAGATGCACTTCTTTGGCCGGCCGGCTCAGTTTTTTGAAAGAAATTTCTGCTCTTAGGGCCGCCGATTGATTCTTCTGAGGCCACGATTTCACCAGGCTCACCGGTCCCCGGCCACGCGTGTAGCGGGCGCCCTTGCCCGCGTTGTGCTGCGCGATGCGCCTCTCCAGATCATTGGTGATCCCGCAATACAGCGTGCCGTCCTTGCACCGCAGCACGTAGAGCACCCACTTCTTTTTGGCGGGTTTCTTTTTGGCGGCGGCTTTCTTCTTTTTCGTCGGCACCGCGCACCATAGCGCGGACCGCCCGAAATCAAAACAGCTCGCTGATCGTCGTCCCCTCGGTCAGGGCGACAGGCCGCCCATCCGCCGAGGCATAGCTGATCTCGCGGTAGTCGTATCCCAGTGCGGAGTAAATGCTCGCATGGATGTCCGCCGGAGAGACGGGCCGGTCTTTGGGATAGGCCCCGCTGGCATCTGAACTGCCGATGACCTGTCCGCCCCGCACGCCGCCGCCTGCCAGCAGGACACTGTAGCACCCGGGCCAGTGGTCCCGTCCCGCATCGTTGTTGATCTTCGGCGTGCGTCCAAATTCGCCCATCCACACCACCAGCGTGCTTTCCAGCAGGCCGCGTTCTTCCAAGTCATCCAGCAGTGCTGCATAGGCCTGCTCCATCGGCGGCACCAGCCGGTTCTTCAGCCCGTTGAAGTTGTCCTTGTGTGTGTCCCAGGTGATGGAGGGGCCGTTCACCGTTGTCACAAATCGCGTGCCCGCCTCCACCAGCCGCCGTGCCAGCAGGTGGGACTGCCCCCAGCTGTGCCTGCCGTAGCGCTCCCGCACCTTCGTCGGTTCCTTGCTCAGATCAAAAGCGTCCGCCGCCTTGCCAGATTGCAGCATCGCCGTCGCCTGCTCGTTAAAGATGTCCATCTGCGCCACCTGCGTGGAGGCGATGGGCAGCGCCGCGGCGCTCATGTGATTGAGCAGCGCCAGGCGCTCTTGGAAACGTGCAGGCGTGAGGCTCGCATCCAACCCCATGTTTCTCACCCGAAACGTCGCTGCATTCGGATCATCATCCAGCACATAGGGGTCAAAGCGCGTGCCCAGGCAGCCGCCGAACTGCCCCGGTGTCAGGTACACCTTGCTGTCGCAGTGCGGAAATGGCGTGATCACATACGGCGGCACTCCCTTGCTGAAACCGTCCCGCTGCGCCAGCCAGCCCACCAGCGTGCCCACTCCTGGCAGATCTGTCGGGCTCGGCGTGATCAAGGTGCTGTCCACCCGGTAGGGCCGTCCTGTCGTGGCCCAGTGCATCCCACCATTGTGGCTGCTGTGCCCGTGGTGCACTGAGCGGATCAGTGCCAGCTTGTCCATCCGCTTCGCCATCTGTGGCAGCAGCTCCGTCACATGAATGCCCGGCACATTCGTTTTGATCGTCTTGAACTCGCCACGAATTTCCACCGGACCATCTGGCTTTGGATCCCACAAATCAATGTGGCTCGGAGCACCCCCGTTGAAGATCATGATCACGGACTTCGCCTTCCCCAGCCCGATGCTGCTGTTGCTCATCGGTGCACCCAGGGCTGCCAGCCGGTTCATTCCCATCCCGAGCAGACCCATGCCGCCGGCATGCAGCAGGCTGCGTCGCGAAAAGCGGATCTGGGGTGCGGAGGGATTCACGGACAAAACCTACGGAACCCACGCCGTAATCTTGCGGGGCAGGGGATGCACGCCCGTCTAAGCCCGCCATTCCAGATCCACCTTGGAGCCATTCCACGCGTGTTCCGGCAGGTGCGTATGCGTGGTGAAGCTCCCTCCTGTGGCGCTCAGTCTGGCCATCGTCCATCCCGTGGTGCTCTCCTTGGGATTGGACACATAAGACGTCGCCGGTGTGTTGAGGATGTGGATGTCACGATGCTTGAAAAAGTCCCTGTGATGGATGTGTCCATGAACGTAGGCCTTCACCTGCGGACGCGACACCAGCAGCTCCCACAGCGGCTCGGAATCCTCCAGGCCGCCAGGGAAGTGCTTCGCGTCTCCACCGAGGCGTGGATTGTGGTGGGCAAACACCAGCGCGGGCTTGTCCGCATGCGCATCCAGCGCCTTGGCCAGCCAGGCGAGCTGTTCTTCGCCCAGCAGCCCCTGCGCCACCATGCGCGCCTTGAGCGAGTCGAGCAGAAAGAGATTCGCACGCGCCGTCTGCACCACGCCCACATGCTTGGAGACCACCGCCGCCGTCGTCGGCTTTTCCGTCGTCAGCACTTCATAAAATACATCGCGGTCATCATGATTCCCCATGCTGAGATGCACGGGCATTCCTGCCTCCCGCAGCGGCGCGATCAGTTTGGCAAAATGCGTGTAATCGTCCGGCTGCCCGTTGTTCAACGCCAGATCACCATTGATGACCACCGCCGCAGGTCGCTTCGGCAGCCCCACCAGATACGCCACCGTCTCACGCAGGTGGGTCGGTATTGGCGAGTTCTCCGGATGTTTCCCTCCCACATGCGTGTCGTTCAGGATCGCGATCAAATCGCCATCCACCTCCGCAGAATATCCTTTGCCCTGCGTCAGGATCGCAGCGGCCCCCATCTGGGCGATAAATTGTCGGCGTGAAGCAAGGTGAATCGGCATGACGTTGCTATACGCGCCGCCACGCTCTCGTATTGCTCTTCTCATGGATCGCCGCGATTTCATCAAAACCACCAGCGCCGCCGCCGCCATTACCAGCGCGCGTCGGGTTCTGTCCGCACCTTCGGCCAAACGCCAGCCCGATCTCATCAAAGCCGAAAACGCCCGGCCCGGTGCCAGCTTCCAGCTCACTCGCATGCGGCCGGATGATTTGAAGTCCTACCGCACCTCCCTCATCGAAGGCTACTGCTCCCGCCAGTCCGTCAAAGCTGGCGAAAAGATCGATATCTTCGTCAGCACCAAACCCGCCGCCCAGTTCACCATCGACCTCTTCCGCATGGGCTATTACGGCGGTGCAGGCTCACGCTTGATGACCACCCTCGGCCCCTTTGAAGGCAAAACACAGCCCGTCCCCGAGATGGAAGACAAACGCCTCCGCGAGTGCCAGTGGGAAGCCACTACGACGCTCACGATCCCGCAGGACTGGCCCAGCGGCGTCTATCTCGGCAGGCTCTCCACCATTCCTGAGTCCGCCGACAAACCCTACTGGCAGAGCTACATCATCTTCATCGTCACCGACGACCGCCCAGCCGACATCCTCTTCCAGTGCAGCGACAACACCTGGCAGGCCTACAACCGCTGGCCCGTCAACGAGTCTCTCTACACCGATCCCCGCGCCGCCCATGCCCCCGGCGTCAGCGTCAGCTTTGACCGCCCCTACGGCAAATACGTCCAGATCTTCGACAATCCCCAAAGCATGGGCAGCGGCGAGTTCCTCCTCTGGGAATTTCCCCTTTGCTACTGGCTCGAAAAAGAAGGCTACGACGTCACTTACTGCTCCAACGTCGATAACCTCAACCCCGCCAATCTCGCCCGCGTCAAAACCATGCTCAGCGTCGGGCACGACGAATACTGGGACCTCCGCCAGTATGACAACGTCAAGCAGGCCATCGCCAACGGCCTCAGCGTCCTCTGGCTCTCAGCCAACGACGTTTACATGGTCACACCCTTCACCCCCAGCGCGACGGGAGCCCCCAACCGCCGCCTAACTCGTGAGACCTGCTACGGTGAATTCCGCGAGGAAGAAAAAGCCGCCTATTCAAAGATCCTTGGCCCCTTCGAAAGCCCCGGCCCGGATGAGCGCGACATCATCGGCGCCCGCACCATCGTTCCCTTCAATGGCGGTGGAGACTGGACCTGTGTGAAGCCCGACCACTGGCTCTTCGCCGGCACCGGCATGAAACAAGGCGACAGCATCCCCGGTCTCGTCGGCTGGGAATTCCACGGCGATCCCGACACCGCCCGCCCCGGCCTCGAAGTCATCGCTGAAGGCAACGTTTGGGCCGGCGGCACCCGCCTCGGCAAATACGCCGCCACCGTTTACGAAGGCCCGAAGAAAAACATCGTCTTCAACGCCACCACCATCTTCTGGTCCCAAGCCCTCAGCGATCCCCCCGGCCACATGATCCCCTGGAGCCACTACTCCCGCCCACATGGTCCGGATGAACGTGTGCAGCAGATAACAAAAAACGCCATCGCAAGAGCCCTCGCGTGAAATGGCAAATCGCCAGCGCGAGAGCACTCGAGGTGGCCGCATGGTCATTCGCACCCGTCTCTGCTCTCGGCGCGCATCACGCTGGCCGTTTGAAATTCGCATTTCTTCAACAGCATCAGTTTGCCATCGCCTATGCCGATGATGCCTGTCTCCGCTCGGAGCATCTTTGGAAACTGATGGAGCATCACTATGTCTGGCTTTGCCTCGCCGCGTTTCTGTTTCCTGCCATAGGCAGCTTCCTACAACACCTCGGCCTTCGCTGGTGGTCGCGCTTGCTGGTAGGTCTCACTGTCTCCTCACCCGTGCTGTGGTATACCAGCGTGGCTCTGCGTCTCTTCGGGAAAGTTCTCACTCATGCTCTAGGATGACCGGCACGAAGGACTCATCAGGTTTTTGAATCTTCAAAAACGCTCGCTCAAGATCTCCCTCCAACACTCAGCAGCAACGAGCGAACAAAACGCAAATCCCCTCTCCCCCTCGATGATAGGGCAACACCCATGCCTTCCTTGGGGAGAGGTAAGGGTGAGGGGGCAATCCCGAGGAGATACAAGCTTCGTTGCCCGGTGAAAATCACCGCATCTCATCACCCTCCACTTCCTGCACCTGAGCCATCACACGACCAAACTCCACGACATCAGCCCGCGTCGCCCTCTTATCCAGATAATCCTCCGCCACAATCGCGACAGTTTCTCTCCCGCCGCCGAAATCAGAAACTGTTCCACCGAATAGCCATCCTTCGCCGCCAGCTCTTGAATGCCGCGAATCAAAGAATCAGGAAACTCGAGTGTGATGCACGTCATCTTTCGCTCCATTCTGATCTCCCCTCTGGATTCCGCGTCTTCCGCGTATTCCATAGGCCCTTCTATTCAAACACAATCAAACTCCGCGCCACCTCGCCCCTCTGCAGCGCATCATAGGCTTCATTGATCCCCTCCAGCGGATACCGCTTCGTCACCAGCTCATCCAGCATCAATCTCCCCGACTGATGCATGCCGATCAGCAGCAGCAGATCCTTCCTCGGCTGCGTGCTCCCATACAGGCTGCCACGCAGCGTCTTCTCCGCATACACCAGCTGGTTCACATTGATCGAAGCCCGATCCGCCGCGCTGGTGATCCCCACCATCACGCACATCCCGCCCTTCTTCGTCGCGTCAAAGGCCTGCTCCGCCGTCTTGCCCGAGCCATACGCCTCAAACGCATAGTCCACGCCTTTGCCCTCCGTCAGGTCCTTGATCGCCTGCACCGGATCGCCCGCGTTCACATCCACATAATCCGTCGCGCCGAACTGCCGCGCATCGCCTTCCTTCCGGCTGAATTTGTCCACCGCGATGATCTGCCGCGCCCCGGCCATCCGCGCCGCCTGCACGATGTTCAAGCCGATGCCGCCGCAGCCGATCACCGCCACCGTGCTGTTCGGCTGCACTCGCGCTGCCTTCTCCACCGCACCTACGCCCGTGATCACACCGCAGCCTATGAGAGCCGCCTTCTCAAATGAAAACTCCTTTGGAATCTTCACCACCGAAGCCTGCGGCATCGTCGCCAGAGACGAGAACGCCGAAACCCCCGCATAATGCCGGATGCTCTCGCCCGCAGAGTTTTGAAAGCGCGTCGTGCCGTCCGGCATCAGGCCCGTGAAGCGCATCGCCGTGCCCATGTCACACAGCGCAGGGCGGCCGCTGCTGCAGTACTCGCATTTCCCGCACGAGCCACGCCACACCAGGATCACATGATCCCCCACCTCCACGGAGGTCACACCTTCTCCCACGGCCTCGATCACTCCGCTCCCCTCATGCCCCAGGATGATCGGCATCGGCATCGTCAGGTCCCCCTTCATCACATGCAGGTCGCTGTGGCACACCCCCGCAGCTTTCATCCGCACCGTCACTTCACCCGCCTGCGGCGGCAGCACTTTCACTTCTTCAATGCGCAGAGGCTTTTTCGCTTCATACAAAACGGCGGCTGGGGCGAGGGTGGACATGGCGGGATGAGAGAGAATCCCGCCCGGCGGGCAAGCGATACATTGCCGAACTTGCTGCAGGGCGGACCAGCTTGAAGGAGTGGGATCATCCTGATCCCTCAATGCCCTCGCACCCCCGCCGCGCCGCTTCACCCAATCTTCCGCCTCCTCCACCAAAGCACTCCCACACGCCGCGCCACTTCCTTGGAATCACCCGTGCAGCCTGCACTCCCCGGTTGCAGCCGCCGCTGGCCTCGCTGAGATAGCACCCGCATGTTTTCCAACCGCAAGACATACCTACTCCTCGCCCTGGCTTTGCTGGGCGTGACTGGGCTCCACGCACAGGCCCCCGTGGCTCCTGCGCCGGCGCCGGCGGTGCCCGCCCCTGCTGCTGAGAAGCTGCCAGACCTCCCGGCGTTGAAAAAGGCCGCTCAGGACATCGAAGTGAGGCTGCCTTCCCCTGCGATTCAGACCCAGACCTATTTCGACCTCTCGCCCGTGGAGCGAGACCGCTGGCGCAAGTTCCTCCCCCAGACCTTCCTCAAGCTCAACCGGCGCGAGCGTGTGCAGATCGTCGTGCTCGGAGATGCCATCCTCGATGGTGCCAAGGCGGATGCTGGCGCGGATCCCTTGCTGAAGAGTTTCGCAGGCGTTTTTGCCAGCAAGCTCGCGGCGCAGTTTTACTACACCGGCGGGGTGCGCGTTGTGCGTCCCGGCTCAAAACTCCGCAGCAAGGAGTCCAAAGTCCTCGGGCCTGAAATTCTGCTCCAGCCCGTGCGCACCTCGAGCATCGTGTCCGCTGCTGCGGCTCTGGCCTCGGAGGGCGTTACCGGCCAGCCGGATCTGGTGCTGCTCGCTCAGGGGCTTGAAGACGGCCTTGCAGGTGTGGCTGCTCCCGATGTGGCGGCGGCGTTTCGCAGCCTTCTGGACACCGCTCGCGGCAGGCGCCTGGAGGTCCTCGTTGCCGGCCCGGTGCCTCAGGCTGCGGAGCCGGAGGAGGCCAGCCTCGCTCTTACCCGCACACCCGTCAGCGTGTTGCGCGATGCCTGTGCTGCGGAAAACATTCTTTTCTCCGATCTGGGAGACCTCTCACGGCTCCTGGAGACTCCTCCTGGCGCACACGGCGCGGATCAGCTTTTTCCTGCTTTGATGCAGGAGTATCAAAGCCTCCTGAACCTGCCATCGGCCGGTTCTGCGGCCACCCCCACGGCGGCCATGCACTCGGTCATGGGGCGCATCCTCTATCAGGATGTCATGCTGGGCCCACCCGCTGTCGCCTGGCAGATCAGCGAAGCCAGAGCCACCATGCAGGGCCAGGGCGCGCTGGCGCTCGAGTTTCAGATCACCAATACGCGCCGCGAAGATTTGTCTCTGACCGTTCTACCCCTTGTTCCCTCCGGCCTTAAACCCAAGGACACCAATCCGGAAATCAAGTTCGCTCCCGGCGCCAGCCAGGCAATGAAGGTGAACTACGCCATCACAGATCCCAGCTGCCTGCCCCTTGCTGATGGCAGGATGCGCCTGCCCGTCCTCATTGTCTCGGGCAGGCAGTCCCGCATCGAAGACATGGTCGTTCCGCTTCAGCCTTTCAGCGTCACTTGGAATGCACGCGTTGCATTCAATCAGGAATCTGAGTTCTCCCCTGAACTCGAGATCGAAAACAGCTCCGGCTCCGGCCTTTCCGCTGCCTGGGAGTCCGGTTGGAATGGCAGGAAGCAGGAGGGAAAAATCTCCCTCGATGCCAGCGGTTCGGAAATGCTGAAGCTCTCCCTCGCCATGCCGGCGGCAGACGGGAAGGTTCCGGTGCGCCAGGTCCTGCCCCTGAAAATGACCGTAACCTCCGGCGGCATCAGTCAAAACTTTGATCGCAGCGTCGAAATCATTCGCAACATCGGGCTGAAGGAAGTGGTGCCCATGACCACCGCAGACGGCCAGTCCAGCGCGGTGACTCTCCGAGCGGATGCCGACAGCATGAAGCTGTTCTTCACCCTCGATTTGACCGGGGTCAATCTCACCGACGACGAATCTGGCCGGGCCTTTGAACTCCTCCTGAACCTTGACGCGCGCAGTTATGGCAAGCGCCTGACATCGGGGGGCACCGCTGCCATCCGCTTGACTGGCAAAGCCGCTGATGGTGATGCAGTGATCGATCCCATCGCCCCGTGGGCCTTTGGCAATGAGTATGCCGCCTTTTTTGATACCAAGGACATCCAGGCGGCGGTCAGCAGCTCCGCAGGCGGCGGCCGCAGGCTCACGATTGCCCTGCCAAAGAGCTACCTCTACCTGCATGAATGGGCGCTCGGAAATGGCAACAGCCAGCTGGGCTTGAATTTCCGCCTCAAAGCCGGTGGCCGCACCTACTTTCTCACCCGCAGCAGCCGTCATGGTGACGATGCCGAGAGTCTGGGTGTGCTGGAACTGACCGATAAACCCACCCTCCGCTGGACGGTTCGTGTGGAGTAGAGAAAAAGAACATGGCTGAAGAACGAGCTAGCAAAAAACTGTGGGACCGCGCGGCGTGGAAGGATGCCGGCTTTTTCCTCACCTACCTGCGTCCGCATTACAATGTGTTCATCCCGGCGCTCATCGCCCTGGCCATCACTGGCGGCATGACCATCCTTTTTATCAAGGAGCTGGCTGCGCTCGCAGGGAAGGGGCTCGGCGGCGGCATCGGTGCGGAGTGGATCGCTCAGTTCAAGGCGCTTGCCGCTCAGCTTTCCACCCTGGCAGGTGGCTGGCCTGCCGAGGCTGCCAGGCCTGAGTGGGGCGCTGAACTGAAAGATGCTGCCGGCCATGCCGCCGCATTGGACAGCAGCCTGAAAGGCGCCAGCGGTGCCGCGTGGATGGATGAGCTCACCCGCAGCGCATGGTATCTTGTGGCACTTGTCAGTGCCCAGGCTGTCATCGCTTTCTTCCGCATCATGCTCTTTGCCAAGGCCTCCGAACGCGCCCTCGCCGCCCTGCGCCTGGACACCTTCAGCCGCATCATCCGCCTGCCCATGGCCACGCTGAACAAGCGCCGCGTCGGCGAGCTCGCCTCCCGTCTGGCGAACGACGTCGAGGCCATGCGCGAGACCCTCGTGGTCACCATCCCCATGCTCATCCGCCACACGGTCATGCTCTCGCTCTGCATGGTGCTGATCCTGAACATGTCCGTCAGACTCTCCCTCTTCATGGTCGGCACCATCCCCGTGGTCATCATCATGATTGCCATCTTCGGCGCGCGCATCCGCAAGCTCACCAAGCGCGCCCAGGATAATCTCGCCTCGTCCCAGGTGATTGTGGATGAAAGCCTGCAAAGCATCGTCAGCGTGAAAGCCTTCCGCAACGAGGCCTACGAGCTCGCCCGCTACGACAAAAATCTCAGCGAGTACCTGCGCACCGTTCTGCGTGCGGCCGTCCCCCGCGCCTCCTTCATCGCTTTCATCATCTTCGCCTTCAGCGTCGCCCTCATCCTCGTTACTTGGTACGCCATGCGCATGCTCAATGACGGCGGCATCGGCAAGGAGGAGCTCACCCAGTTTGCCGGGCTCAGCGGCATGATCGCCGCCTCCTTCATGCAGTTCCCGGAGCTCATCACCCAGCTCCAGCGCTCCCTCGGCGCCACCGAGCGCGTGCGTGAAATCCTCCGCGATCAGACCGAGCCTGAAGATTCCGCCAAGGAACCAAAACAGCGCTTCAAAGGAGAGATCGAGATTCGCGATGTCAGCTTCGCTTATCCCACCCGCCCCGAAGCCGTCGTCCTTCGCGATTTCAATCTCCAGGCCAGGGCCGGGCAGCGCATCGCTCTCGTCGGCCCCAGCGGCTCCGGCAAATCCACCAGCGTCTCCCTCCTCTTCCGCTTCTACGATCCCACCACCGGAGAGATCCGCATCGACGGCCAGCCCATCCGGGACATGTCGCTTACCACTCTGCGTCGCAATCTCGCCCTCGTTCCGCAGGAGGTCCTTCTCTTCGGTGGCAGCATCAAGGAAAACATCGCCTACGGCAAACCCGACGCCACCGAGGAAGAAATCATCAGCGCTGCCAGAAAAGCCAACGCCCACGAATTCATCGCCGGCCTCACCGAAGGCTACCAGACCCTCGTCGGAGATCGCGGCACCCAGCTGTCCGGCGGCCAGCGCCAGCGCATCGCCATCGCCCGTGCCATCCTCGCAGATCCCGCCATCCTCGTCCTCGACGAAGCCACCAGCAGTCTCGATGCCGAGAGCGAGCGCCTCGTGCAGGACGCGCTCGACAAGCTGATGGAAAACCGCACCAGCATCATCATCGCCCACCGCCTCAGCACCGTCCGCCGTTGCGATCAGATCCTCGTCATGTCCTCCGGCGCCATCCTCGAACGCGGCACCCACGACGAACTCGTCGCCAAACCCGGCTCCCTCTACGGTTCCCTCGCCAAACTCCAGCTCGAGTAGTTCCCTCCGGAGTACGATGGCCACTGCTGTCCGTCGGCCAGCGTTTGCCATTCACCCACCCCGCTCGCAGTTCGCACCTCCCCTTGTGCAAAGAGTGTCACGGCCCCTCCACGGCCATGCCCGGTTGTAGCGCGGTATTCCGATACCGCGACCGCCCCGCCTCGGAATCAAAGTCCCGAGACCGCACATCCCCTCCTCCCCCATTTTTGCGCCTTCTTGCGCACCTTTGCGGCAATCCAAACCTCTCACGCCACACCCACTTCCTCCGCGTCACCACTCTCCGGCCTCCCCCAAATCATAAATCAAAAATCGTAAATCATAAATCGCTTCCCTGCCTAGCTCCTAAACACCATCGCCGGCTCCAGCCTGCTCACCCTCCAGATTCCCAGCAGCGCCGCCAGCGAGCAGATCCCCAGCACCACCCCCAGCACCGCAAACGGCACAAACTCCGGCATGTAAAAAGGTGGCTGCTCATTCTTCAGCGCCCCCATCGCAAATCCCGCCGTGCCCAGCAGCCCGATCCCATAGCCGATCAGCCCCACCGTAAATGCCTGCGTGATCAGCATCAGGCACAGCGTCCCGTTGGAGGTGCCCATCGCTTTCAGGGCTCCCAGGTGCCGCATGTTCTCCAGCACAAACGAGTAAAACGTCTGGCAGCTCACCGCCACCCCCACCAGCAGTCCGATGACGACGGTGATGCCAAACGAGAAAGGAATGCCCGTGTTTTTCACATACCACCACACGGTTGAAACATTGAAGTTGTCCGTCTCACCGCCGCCCCGCTGGCCCCAGAATTCACCGAAGTCGGCATCCCGGTTGATGAACGCCTTCAGGCCCGTTTTTTGTCGGATGTCCGCAGCCACCTGGTCCAGGCTGACTCCCTCGCGCGGCGCGCAGATCACCGCCTGCAGCATCTTCCGCTGCGCCGGCACATACTGCAGCGCGCGTTCATACGTCGTCCACACATAAGGTCCGCCGGTGAATGACGTCGCCGCATCTGCAATCCCCACCACGCGCGCCTCCTGGTCATTCAGTTCAAACACATCTCCCACCTTCACTTTGTCTCCGCGCTTCTTGGCCAGCCGCATCACCCCCAGGTCGTCAATGATCACCGAATGCGGCAGCCGCAGCTTCATGAGATCGCCCTCCAGCATCTTCGCCGGCGCACCCGCCAGCGTGTTCGAATCAATGCCGATGAGCTGGATCATCTTAAAATTCCCGTTCTCCAGCCGCACCCGCTGAATGCCCGAATAGATCGGCGCTGCCCACGCCACACTGCTCACACTGCGTACCCGCGCCACATCCGTGTCCAGCAGCGGGTTCGTCTCATTCACCTGCTCCACCTTCTCCTCCACCACCCAGATCGGCGCCGGCACATTTTTCAGTGTCGACTTTGTCCAGTTCATGAGCCCGCAAAACACCGCCGTCTGCTGCGCCATCAAAAACGTCGCCACCGCGATCCCTGCCACGAGCATCAGGTACTTCGCGGTGTCACCAAACAGCATTTTAAGCGCAAGTCGCAGCATGAGCAGGATTACGTGCGTGGTTCGTGCCGCGGCGCAGCCGTTATCTGCCGCCGCCAAACAGCCCGCCGAAGCTGCTGCTGATCACACTCGTCAGCACGCTCTGGATCTGGCTGCCGCTCGGGTGGTCCTCATGGATGTGTCCATGCGGGGTCAGTTTGTCGATCACCTGTGGCAGAAATTGGGACAGCAGCGGCAGCACCGTGTTCACGTTCATGCCCACCTTGGCCGCCAGATTGTTCAGATGGTCCACGCCCACGGCCGCCTGCATTTGTTCGGCGCTGATAGGCTCATTTTTTCCCGTTCCCACCCAGGAGGAAAAGGTGGCGCCCATGCCTGCCTTTTCAAACTGCGCCATCATCCCGCTCAGCCCTCCCGCTTCGCTCAGCATTCCAGAGAGCATCGCTGCCGGGTCCATTTTACCAGAGCCGCCGAGCATGCCGCCCAGCGCATTTTTTGCGAGTGAATCAAAGAGTCCCATAGGAACCCCGAGTGTGGGGGAGGGGAGGGGAATGTCAAGAGACCTGCACACCCTTGACCTCCGTCCCCGTCCCGCTACTCTCTTCGCCCCCAAACCAACAAAAACTACCATGAGCCAAACCCACGAATTCCAGGCCGAAGTCAAACAAGTCCTCGATATCGTCATCCACAGCCTCTACACCGACCGCGAGATCTTCATCCGCGAGCTCGTCTCCAACGCTTCTGACGCGATGGAAAAGATGCGCCTTACCCAGCTCACGGAAAAGGACGTCTTTGATGCCTCCGCCGCGCTGGAAATCTCCATCACCACAGATGAAGCCGCCCGTACCCTTACCATCGCGGACCACGGCATCGGCATGACCCGCGCTGAGCTGGTGGAAAACCTCGGCACCATCGCCCACTCCGGCTCCAAGGCCTTCGCCGCCGCACTCAAAAACGCTGGCAAGCAAAACGACGCCTCCCTCATCGGCCAGTTCGGCGTCGGCTTCTACTCTGCCTTCATGGTGGCGGACAAGGTTGAAGTCCACACTCACTCCTGGCGCAATGACGGCGAGCACTTGGTCTGGACCAGCGACGGCACCTCCAGCTACACCATTGACGATTCCTCCGAAGAAGCCCGCGGTTGCAAAATCGTCCTCCACCTCAAGGAAGACGCCGCCGAATTCGCCACCAAGCATCGCGTGAAGCAGATCTTGGAGAAATACTCCAACTTCGTCAGCTTCCCCGTCATCCTCGACACCGAGCGCGTCAACACCGTCGAAGCCCTCTGGCTCAAATCCAAGGACAGCATCACCGAAGAGCAGTATACGGAGTTCTACCGCTTCGCCGCCCACGCCTTTGACGATCCCAGCTACCGCCTCCACTTCCAGGCCGAGTCCCCCATCGCCATCAATGCGCTGCTCTTCACCCCGACTCAAAACATGGAGTCCTACGGCATGGGCCAGATGGAGCCAAACGTCGGCCTCTACTGCAAAAAAGTCCTCATCGACCCCAAGCCCAAGAAACTCCTCCCCGAGTGGATGCGCTTCGTCCGCGGCGTCATCGACAGCGAAGACCTTCCGCTGAACATCTCCCGCGAGTCCATGCAGGACAGCGCCCTCGTCCGCAAGCTCGGCGACGTCGTGGCCAAGCGCCTTCTCAAGCACCTCGACAAGGAAGCCGTCGAAGACCCCAAGAAGTACAATGAGTTCTACTCACATTTCAGCCGCTTCTTCAAGGAAGGCATCGCCACCGACCACACCAATCGCGACGCCATCGCCAAGCTCCTCCGCTTTGAGTCCAGCATGACCGAGCCCGGCGAAACCGTGAGCCTCACCGAATACGTGAAGCGCATGAAGGAAGACCAGAAGGAAATCTACTACCAGGTCTCCACCTCCCGCAGCACCATCGAAAGCGGCCCCTACGTCGCCGCCTTCAAGGCCAAGGGCTTCGAAGTGCTCTACATGTTTGAGCACATCGACGAATACGTCATCTCCAGCCTCAGCAAGTTCGAGGACAAGGACCTCAAGTCCGTCAACGCCCCCGACATTGATCTTGGCGATGCCACCGGCGAAGGCGAAGCCCTTCCCGAAAGCGACGCCACCTCTCTCTGTGACTGGATCAAAGACCGCCTCACCTCACAGGTCGAAACCGTCCGCACTGGCAAGCGCCTCGTCGGCAGCCCCGCCCTCGTCCTCACCCCCGAAGGTGAGATGAGCCCGCAGATCCGCCAGATGATGAAAGCCATGGGCAAGGACGGCGACATGCCCGGCTCCAAGGTCATCTTCGAAATCAATCCGCGGCACCAGCTCGTCCGCAACCTTTCCACCCTCCGTGAAAAGGATCCCGAAACCGCCGGTCTTATCACTGAGCAGATTCTGGATAACGCCCTCCTCTCCGCCGGTCTCCTTGAAGAACCCCAGCGCATCATCGAGCGCACCCAGAAGCTCATGGAGAAGCTCTCGGCGTAAAGGTTTGAACAGGATCAGAGTGCTCTGCGGTGAGCTATCGCCGCAGGGCGTGCTCGTGGGCGCCAGCAAGGTGGTCCGCACCTGCGCAGCCCCGAAGGGAATCCTCTGTGCGGCTCGCTAGCCCCCTATTGCACGAGTCACCATAAATTTGAGCAAAACCCAACGACCATTCATTGTTGACCGACTTGGAAAAAGCGCGGCGGATTGGGGAAAACACGGCGACGGCTGCTCGAATCGTACAGGAGACTGTGTAGAGCAAACCTTCGACTCGGGACCTCCGAGCTTCCGTCCTAAAGTGGTAGAAGGCTCAAGTGCGCGAGTTGGAAAATGAGAAGCAGCAAACCTCCGCTTGCACCTTCTCTCCCACCCGCCTTCATGCCCGCATGATCGCCTTCCTTCGCGGCCTCCTCGCCGAAGCCCTCCCGCACCGCGCCACCATCGATGTCAATGGCGTGGGCTACCTCGTCCTCATTCCTCTCACCACCTTCGACAAACTCCCGCAGATCGGTGAAAAAGTTCAGCTTCTCACCCACTACCACGTCACCGACCGCGATCACACCCTCTTTGGTTTCATCACCGCAGACGAGCGCGATCTCTTCCGCCTCCTCATGGACCGCGTCTCCGGCATCGGCCCCAAGATGGCTCTCAGCGTCCTCAGCGGCATGCCCGTCGCCGCCTTCAAAGACGCCGTCATCAGTGGTGATGTAAAATCCCTCTCCCGCATCAAAGGCGTCGGTGGCAAGACCGCCGAACGCATCGTCCTGGAGCTCAAGGACAAAGTCGGCGTCGTCGATGCCTGGCAGGCCTCCCGCACCGCCAAAGGCGCGCACGATCCCAAACAGGAGGCTCAAACCGACGCCGTCCTCGGCCTCATCGCCCTCGGCTACAAACAGTCCGAAGCCATCAAAGCCGTCAACGACCTCGCCAAAAACCCTGGCATGGACACCGCCGACAAGCTCATCCGCGAAGCCCTGCGCAGCATGAATTAATCCTCACGCATTCGTCTCCGAATGCAGCGCGATGCAGTTTCCTTCGGAATCCAGCACCTCCGCGCGAAAGCCATACTGCCCGATCGAGTGTACATCCTGCTGCACCGTTCCGCCATTTGCCCGCACCGCGGCCACCGCCTCCTTCAGCCTTCCGTTC
This sequence comes from Prosthecobacter sp., assembly GCF_044226605.1. Taxonomy (GTDB): domain Bacteria; phylum Verrucomicrobiota; class Verrucomicrobiia; order Verrucomicrobiales; family Verrucomicrobiaceae; genus Prosthecobacter. The sequence goes on from NZ_JBGAGS010000017.1 coordinate 179,018, forward strand.
ACATCAAAGTAAATCATGATGCCATCCGCCGAAGGCTTGAAATCCTTCACCACCACAATGCATCCCTGCTGCCCTCCGTCGCTCGTCGGCAGCATCACCGTCGGCACGCCCCCGATCTCCTCTTTCTCCATCTCTCTCCCCAGCACCGCCGCATAAAAACGCATCGCCCGGTCCAGATCGACCGCCGGAATGTCAAACCACACAAGGTTGGGTTTCATGCCCGCAAGAGTGAGCGGCAGTGCTGCAAAAGCAAATCACAGCTTCGCCAGAATACCCCGCGCTCCCCCACGCCGGGTGTCTCCCGCACGACCTCAGCCCGAAGTGGTCCGCACCTGCGCAGCCCCGAAGGGAATCCTCTGTGCGGCTCGCGCGTCCGCTGACTTCCGATCTCGTCCAGGCCTTTCAGCAGCCCAGCGCCCCCACTCCTTGTTCCCGCGCTGCGCATTCACACACAGCCGCATGCTGCAAATCCGTCTTGCCGTTCCACCTTCCTCCATCTCTCATACACCACCATGCGCCCTCTCGTCTTCGCCCTCCTGCTCGCAGTCCCCGCCTTGGCTCGGGACATCCCCGTCGCAGATGCCACCGCGTTAGCTGACGCCGCCAAGAACCTCGCTGCCGGCGACATCCTCATCCTCGCAGACGGCACGTGGGCCGATGCCAAGCTGAAGCTCAGCGCCGAAGGCACCGCAGAAAAACCCGTCACCATCAAAGCGCAAACTCCCGGCAAAGTCATCTTCACCGGCGCCTCGCGTCTCTCCGTCGGCGGCTCCCACATCATCGTAGACGGCCTCTGGTTCCAAAATCCCACCAGCGAGCAGGTCATCGAACTGCGCAAAGACTCCAAGCAGCTCGCCACCGACTCCCGCATCACCAACTGTGCCGTCACCAACGACGCCAGGCCCGTCTCCACTGGCTCCTCCCAATACGTCTCCATCTACGGCGCCCGCAATCGCGTCGATCACTGCTATATCGCCGGCAAGACCACCGAAGGCACCACCATGGTCGTCTGGCTCTCCAATGAAGCCAAAGACCAGGGCAAGCACCAGATCGATCACAACCACTTCGGCCCCCGCGAAAAGCTCGGCAAAAACGGCGGCGAAACCATCCGCCTCGGCGACAGCAAAACCTCCATGCAAACCGCCGCCTGCATCGTCGAGCACAACCTCTTCGAGAAATGCGATGGCGAAGCCGAATGCATCTCCAACAAATCCTGCGGCAACCTCTACCGTCACAACACCTTCAAAGGCGTCTCCGGCACCCTCACCCTCCGCCACGGCAATGGCTGCAACGTTGAAAACAACACCTTCATTGGCGACGGCGCCAAAGGCGCGGGCGGCGTTCGCATCATCGGCGAAGACCACACCGTCACCGGCAACCGTTTTGAAAACCTCACCGGCGACGATGAGCGCAGCGCCCTCTGCATCATGCTCGGCATCCCCGACTCCGTCCCCAACGGTTACTTCCAGGTCAAGCGCGCCAAGATCGGCGGCAATACCTTCATCAACTGCAAGCACAACATCCTCATCGGCATGCAGGGCGACAAAAAAGCCACGCTCCCTCCCATCGAAACCCTCATCATGGGCAACACCATCCAGACCAGCAAAGCCGAAGCTTTCGAAATCAAATGTCCTGTCGATGGCGTGATCATGAAGGAAAACGAAACAGCCAAAGAGCTTCCGAAAGCCACTTGGTCCCTCGTCCCAGAACCCACCGGCCCCTCCTGGAAAAAGTGATGTTCCCCTAGAGGCAAAACCCGGCTCGCGCCCAGCGCAAAGGTAGGGCGGGCCGTCCAGGCTGTGTGAAAACTATTTCACCGGTTTGACCGGGGGCGTTCATGCGCAACAAGATGGGCATGAGCCACCTTCGAGGAACTGATCGCAGCGAACTGCAGATGCTGCCGCCATGCCTGGATGATTACGTCGCAGCG
>NZ_JBGAGS010000018.1:0-167776 GCF_044226605.1 Prosthecobacter sp.
GCCACCGGCGGAGTCACCCTCGACAATAAACAGCTCGGTCTTCGCGGGATCGCGCTCGGAGCAGTCGGCCAGCTTGCCGGGCAGACCACCGCTGCTCATGGCGTCCTTGCGAATGGCTTCACGCGCCTTGCGCGCAGCCTCGCGGGACTTGGCAGCGATGATGATGTTCTTGATCACCTCGACAGCAGTTTCCGGATTCTCGTCAAAGTGGCGCAGCAGGCCTTCATAGACCACGGAGCTCACCACGCCTTCGACCTCGCCGTTCACGAGCTTCACCTTCGTCTGCGAATTGAAGCGCGGGTTGGGCAGCTTCACGCTGAGCACGCAGATCAGACCTTCGCGGCAATCGTCGCCCTCGATGTCTGGCAGCTTGTCTTTGAAAGCCTTCGGATTGGCGTTGATGTATTGCTTCACCGCCTTGGTCAGCGCGCTCTTGAGGCCGCTGTAATGCGTGCCGCCGTCCGGATTGGGGATGGCATTGGCAAAGCACAGCGTCTGCTCGCTGAGGCCCTTGTTGTACTGAAGCACGCAGTCCACCAGGATGAATTTCGGCTTGTCATCGATCGTGATTTCGCGACGACCTGCCAGCGCGATGGGCTCGGGATGCACCTTGTCCTTGTCCGCACCCATCTCACGCACGAACTGCTTCACACCTTCGGTGTAGAGCAGCGTCTCCTGCCGTGGCGGAGATACGCGCTCGTCCGTGACGGTGATGTTGATGCCGGGATTGAGGAAGGCCAGTTCGCGCAGACGCACCAGGAGGCGGTCAAAGTTGAACGTGGTGGTGATGGTGAAGATGGTGGCGTCCGGGAAGAAAGTGATCTTCGTGCCGGTGCGCTTCGGCTCGTCCTGCTCGCCGAGGACGGTGAGGGGCTCGGTGGTAATGCCGCGCTCAAAGCCGATGGCGTAGATCTTGCCGTCGCGGAAGACCTCGCACTTGAACCAGTCTGACAAGGCGTTCACGCATTTGGCGCCGACGCCGTGCAGACCGCCGGAGAATTCATAAGCGCCATCGCCGAACTTGCCGCCGGCGTGGAGATTGGTGAGCACGAGTTCGACGGTGGGGATGCCCTTCGCATGCATTTCCACAGGGATGCCGCGGCCATCGTCTTCGACACTGAGGGAGCCGTCGCTGTGGATGATGACGCTGACGTTTTTGCAATTGCCCGCGAGATGCTCGTCGATGGAGTTGTCCACCACTTCAAACACGCAATGGTGGAGGCCGCGCTCGTCGGGATCGCCGATGTACATGCCGGGCCGGAGGCGGACGGCTTTGAGGCCTTCGAGGTGCTGGATCTGTTCTGCTCCGTAGGCCTGGTTGGCGGCTACGTGGGTCGTGCTGTGGAGGTCGTTGTTGTCGTCAGACATGGCTTTGCGTTACGGGGTGTTCCATCGCCTGAATCCGTCCTATTTGACCACTCCGGAAACGTGCTCGATGAAGGTCTTTTCAGACTAGCGAGATGCCAAGCCGAGCAAAGGATTATTTGCTCAGAGACACACTCTTTTTTCGCCTCCAAACCGGCCCCTAAACCACGTCCTGCAAGCCCAGTTTTTCGATTACCTCCGGCAGGACGCCGGGATAGGGGCCGCCGAGGGTGACATTGCCCACGTAACCGAGGCTTTTCCAGGTCTGGCTGTGGCTGTAAAAGCCGCTGAGGCAGAGCTGGCGGAAGCGCCGGAAAAACGCGGCCCCGATTTGGTGCTCCGGTTCGGCTTTGGCCGCGTCGCAGATGTCGTCTACGATCTGACAGTGCTGGACCTCGGAAAGCTCCTCAAAACGCCGGGAAAAGCGCTTGAAGCTCTCGGTATTGAGCCAGCCGAGGCCGCCGCGGATGATCTCGCGGTCCTCCTGATGGGCGGGGTAGTCGGCGCTGACCCATTCATTGATGAAATCCGGCACGCCCACCTCGGAGGCGGCGGGGGAGGTTTCGTCCTTGGGCAGGATGAGATCTGCGAGCGCCTGTGTGGTGGCCAGTTCCTCGGCAGACAGCAGTTTTTCCCACGGAAACTTGAGCGGCTGCATGAAGTCCGGATCGTGGAAGACAAACCGCGAGGGATAAGCCGGAGGCGCGGGCTCGGTATCGTGAGGTGCGGCGATGGCTGCGGGCACGGCAGCAGCGCCTGCAGCACCGGTGAGGAGGCCTTTGAGGGCGTGGCGGCGGGAGATTGAGGTGGACTCGGACATCGCGCAGTTGGTTAGATATTCCCCCGCTTCATCTCTTCCATCAGCCATTCGCTGGAGCGCCAGGCGAGGGCGAGGATGGTGAGGGTGGGGTTTTTGTCGGGGTTGCTGGGGAGGACGGCACCGTCCATGAGGAAGAGGTTTTTGACGTCCCAGGTCTGGCAGTATTGATTGGTGACGCTATCGGAGGATTTGGCCCCCATGAGGGCGGTGCCGACTTCGTGAATGATCTCGCCGGGGCGCTGGATGGCCTCGGCTCCGCTCTGCGGCTTGGGCTTTCCGCCCATGCCTTCGAGCATGGCGGCAAAGGTCTGCTGCATGTGCGCGGCCTGTTTGATCTCGTGATCGCTCCACTTCCAATGAAAGCGCAGCACAGGGATGCCCCATTGATCGACCACATGGGGATCGAGCTCGGCATAGCAGTCCTTGTTGGGGATCATCTCGCCACGCCCGGAGAAGCTGAACTGGGCACCGTAGTAGCGACGCGCATCCTCCTTGAGCTTGCGGCCATAGGTGGCGGGCGAGAGATAGTCGAGATAGCCAAAACTTTTCGGCTCAGGCATCTGGCAGCCGCCGCTCATCTCGATGTGGTAGCCACGGGCAAAACCGAGCTTGGCATGCTCATTCACCAGCCACCAAGGCACGTAGGTATGGAGGCCGCCTGCGCCGTCTTCATTCATTGGCGGCAGGCCTTCCATGGCGGGAATGTGGGCGCTCAGGCGCGTGCCGACGCTGTCCATGAGATTGCGTCCCACCTGCCCGGAGGAATTAGCCAGCCCGGCTTTGTCGCGGGATTTTGAATTGAGCAGGATGCGCGAGGTTTCGCAGGTGCTGGCGGCGAGAATGACCACGCGCGCTTTGGCGATGACATCGCGCCGTGTTACCTTGTCGATGTAATGCACACCGGTGGCTTTGCCGCTGCCATCCATCACGACTTCGCGCACCATCGCATCGGTGATGATGTCGAGATTTCCGGTGGCCAGCGCGGGCGGTAGAAGCACGGTGGTGCTTTGGAAATTGGCACGGATGCTGCAGCCGCGAATGCAGTTGGTGGCCCAGAAACAGGCGGCACGGGACATCATGTCTTTGCCGATGATCTCCTGCGCTTTCGGGTTGTTGGGGAAGAGAATCTTCGGCAGATTTTTCCAATCCATCGGCTGGCTGAGCACGGCACGATGCGCTGCGACGACGGGCACGCCGAGCTTTCTCCCTGCCTTCTTTGCGAGAAGCTCCCCTACCCTCGGCTTTGGCGGCGGCATCAGCACGCCCGGTGACGAATTCGGCGCATTGGCGATGCCATCGTTCTCGCCATAGACGCCGATCAGTTGCTCCACTTTGTCATACCATGGAGCCATGTCATCGTAGCTCATGGGCCAGTCCACGCCGAGGCCGTCGCGTGATTTTGGCTTGAAATCGAACTCGCCAAAACGAAGCGAGATGCGGCCCCAGTGATTGGTGCGTCCGCCGAGCATGCGGCCGCGCCACCACCAGAAGTCGCCTTCGGTTCCGGGCTTGTTGGTGTAAGGTTCTCCGGGCACCTGCCAGCCGCCGATGTTGGCGTCGTAAAAGCCGAAGTAGCGGTCCGGCGTGGCCGCTCCGCGCAGTGGCGCCATCTCCGGTGTGTGAAACATGGCGGTCTCCTTTGCCGGATCATAATTGCGCCCGGCCTCGATCATGAGGACCTTCACTCCATTCAAGGCGAGGATCATCGCCGCCATGCCGCCGCCGGCGCCTGAACCGACGACAATGACATCATACTGCGGCTGCGTTTTGCGATCGGTAAGGACGGGCATGGAGATGAAATAATGAAGTAGGCGCGATGACGTGGCGACCATCCGTCCTGTGACATTTCTCACAGATTCGGCATCCAAAACCAAGGAAAATCTCACCGCCAAAATGTCAGGTCTGACACAAGGCAAAATCGTAACGCCGCGCCTTTCGACAGCGCCGTGGACTGCATGCAAGAGCGCGGGATCACGCCCCCTCTCCCGACATGAAAATCCATCTTCGCTCCCTCGTTGCCGGCCTCTCCTTGGTTCTCACGGCAGCCTCGCTTCAGGCCGCCACCTTTGTCATCAGTTCCAATTCCACCACGGCACAGACACTCAGCGCCAACGGCGAAACCGGCACGGTCAACGCGGGCAAATCCCTCGTCCTCGGCAGCAGCACCAATTCGGTGACGATGAGCGCCACGACCGCGCTGACCAACAACGGCACGATCCAGCAGACGGGCACGGGACGCGCAGTGGACAACAACACGGCCGGCGCAGCAATGACGATCATCAACACCGGCACCATCAACACCGCCTCCTCAGATGCGATCCGTGTGAACAAAGACTCGGCCATCTCACTGACCAACAGCGGCACCATCAGCGTGACCGCAGGCAACGGCGGCCAGGCGCTCGACTGGGCGGCCATCACGACCAAGAGCAATTCCGTGACGAATCAGGCCACCGGCATCATCTCGGATGTGGGTGAAGACGCCATCAAGCCGGGCGTCAGCAGCGTGATCAACAACGCGGGAAGCATCACCGCCACCCCGGTGGTCACCAGCGGTGCCGCCTCAGGCAGCGATGGCATCGACACCGGCACCAACACCGGGGCCAACGTCACCAATACGGGCACCATTTCAGGCCGTCACGGCATCACCGGTGGTCTTAGTACCAGCGGCACTTACGCCATCACCGTCACCAACAACGCCGGCGGCATGATCTCGGCGGCGAACGGTTCCGGCATCAACATCGACGGCGTCTTTACCGGTGTCACCGCCAGCGTGACCAATGCCCAGGGGGCGACGATCCAGGGCGGCGTTCTCTCAACGACCACGGATGGAGACGGCGATGGTGTGGATGTGGATGGCATTCTCACGCTCCAAAACTCCGGCGACATTTTCGGCCTCGGCGCCAAAGGCACCGGCGGCAATCCGGAGGCTGTTTCCATTGGCGGCGGCAGCATCACCAATTACGCCACCGGGCGCATCATCGGCAGCAGTCTCGCGGCAGACGCCCCGAATGGCGACCCCGCCGCCGAAGGCCACGGCATCCTGGTGGATGACAGCAACGGCGGCAACGCCATCGCCGCCGCCACCATCACCAACAGCGGCCTCATTCAAGGCAAGTCTGGCTTCGGCATCAAGATGATCGGCACGTTTGCCAACACCGTCACCAACAACGCGGGTGGCACCATTCGGGGCGCGGGCACCGGGGCGGCCATTCAGACGGGCAATGGCAACGACACGCTCAACAACGCCGGCACGATCACCGGAGACAACGGCAGCGCCATCGATCTGCAGGGCGGCAATGACGCGCTCAACATCACGGGCGGCACCATCACCGGCAACATCGACGGCGGCACAGGCACCAACACCGCCACGATCAGTCCCGGCGCGGGCAACACCTTCAGCTACGCGGGATCCTTTTCCAATTTCAGCAGCGTGGACATTTCGACGGGCAACGTCATTCTCTCGGGCTCCAGCACCTACAGCGGCAACACCACCGTCAGCGGCACCTTGAGCGTCACCAATACCACGGGCAGCGCCACGGGTTCAGGTTCGGTGATGGTGAATTCAGGTGGAACACTGAATGGCACAGGCACTGTGGGCAGCGTGTCCCTTGCCAGTGGCGGTGTTCTTGCACCGGGCGTCACCGTCGGAACGTTGAACGTCAACGGCACGCTGGACATCACGAGCGGGTCTCACTTTGCCTTTGATCTGGGCAGCACCTCCGACCTGCTGAACATCAGCGGAGCGCTGCGCTACACCGGCGGTGGCAGCGCCATTTTTGACATCTCCGACACCGGCAGCATGACCTATGGCGGCGACTACACGCTGATGAACTTCGGCTCCTCTTCGGGGCTCACGCTTTCAAATCTGTCCTTCGGCAGCACGCCCGCAGGGTTCAGCGGGGAGTTCACCATTGGGGCGAATTCGCTCACGCTTCATGTGGATGCAGCGCCGGAGCCTTCGCGGGCCTTGCTGGGAATGGTGGGACTGGCGTTTGTTGGTTTGCGTCGCCGGCGCGGCGGGCGTGCGCAGGGCTGAGTGCTCAAAACTCACCGCGGAACACGCAACGGGCGTTGGGTGTTTCGTGGATGGTGATTTCGCAGAGGCCGGGGAGCTGGGGGGCGAGTTTCTTCCAGAGCCAGGCGGCCATGTATTCGATGGTGGGGTTTTCCAGACCTTCGATCTCATTGAGGTAGGAATGGTCCAGGCGGTCCATGATGGGCTTCATGGCGCGCGAGATTTCCGCGTGGTCATAGACCCAGCCGATTTTCGGATCCACCTCGCCCTCGATGGCGATCTCCAGCTTGAAGGAATGACCGTGCATCTTGGTGCATTTGTGGTCGCCAGGGAGATTGGGCAGCGTTTGGGCTGCCTCGAAGCGGAAGTCTTTGATGATGCGTGCGCGCATGATTTTTGGTGAATGTGTCCTTTAAACCACCATTGGCTGCTCACCAGCACAAATGATGATCTTAATTTGTTCCTTGGCAGGTCAGGGTTTCCGGACCTCCTCCGGTGCAACGGGTTTGGCGGCGGGCGGGTGGGGAGGAAGGACGGTCAAGTTCAGGCGGTGCACCTGGCCATCGAAAGGGGTGCTGTTGGGATATTTGGCGTTCTTTAAAAGACCGAAGCTCTGCCCAGCGGCGAGACCGGCCTTGGGTTCCTGTGGAAAGCCCTGCTCGAAGGGGGCCACACCGAGCACTTCACTATGGCCGGGGACTGCGAGGGTGATGACGCCACCAGTCTCGATCTGGGCGCGGATATTGATGCGGCCTTTTTCCAAAGCCGCGCCGGTGATGACGGTGTCTTTGCCATTGGCAAACACGGTCAGCGTGGGCTGGGCAGCCACCAGATGCAACACGTAGCCGGATTGCTCGTCGCCCTGGGCTAGCAGAGTGCTGTCCTGATCGACCAGCGGGTCGAACTCGAAGACGGCATCGATGAAGACGCCCCTGCCCTGCAGTTTGGGGGCTTCCGTGGCAGTGAGTGTGTCGCCAATATTGAGCACCAAGTCGTTGGATCCGGCAGGACTGGGCGCGCCCATGATTTCCGCCACGGGGCGCACGGCGCTCTTGAATTCCTTGGGGAAAAAGCCAGCCAGTGTGGTTTTCAGCGCTGCATGTTCGGGCTGGGCCGCGAGGTTGGTCCACTCATGGGGATCGGCTTGATGGTCGTAGAGTTCTTCGCTGCCATCGGCGTAGCGGATGTAGCGCCAGCGTTCGTCGCGGGCGGCGTAACCGGCGTTTTTGCCACCGTTCATGCAGGTGATGGCGGGATGGTCGCGCTTGTTTTTGGGATCTTGCAGCAGGGGCTTCAGGCTGCTGCCGTCCAGGTGCTCTGGCAGCGGCAGGCCGGTGAGATCGCACAGGGTGGGATACAGGTCGATGAGCGCCACTGGCTGGGCGGTGGCGGAGTCCGGCTGGCTGAGGCCGGGGGCGTAGATGGAGAGCGGAATGCGCGTGGTCTCCTCCCACAGCTTGCCTTTGTGCCACATCTGCTTTTCCCCAAGATACCAGCCGTGATCGGAGGTGAAGACGATGATGGTGTTTTTCGCGTTGGGGCCTTTTTCGACGGCGGCAAGAATGCGCCCCAGCATGGCATCGCAAAAGGCGATGTTGGCCAGGTAGGCGCGAACGGCGTCCTTCCAGAGGCTCTTTTCGACGATGAGTTTGTGATAGCCCTCCTTGAGGTGCGTTTTGGCAATGGCTGGTACGTCATCGAGGTCGTCCGCCTTGACCTCCGGCAGCTTGGTGGAGTCGAGCGGCAGGGCATCAAAATACTTTTGCGGGACATACCAGGGTGAATGCGGGCGGTAGAGGCCCAGCGCGAGGAAGAAGGGCTGGTTCTGCTTTTCAGAGAGGAAATCAGCGGCGAAGCCAACGACCTGGCCGTCATCGGTTTTTTCTTCCTCAATAGAGATGCCGCCCCAGTCCCAGTGCCAGATGTTGAGGCCGTTGAAATTCTGCCCGGTGTGCACGGGCAGGTCCGGGATCTGCACTCCCGGCTGTGGGAAGCGCTGGTCCCAGGCGGTATCCTGCTCAAAACCGCGCCTGCCGCCGTGCCATCCGGCAAAGCGACCCTCCGGCCCGCCGTGGTTGGCGTGGAAGATTTTGCCTGCGGCAGCGGTCGTGTAGCCCTGCGATTTGAAATGCTCCGGCAGCGTCGGTTTGCCTGCGATCTGCACGCTGCGGCGCCAGTCCTGTTCATTGCCAAAGACACCGCTGGAGGAGGGCAGCATGCCGGTGAGGAGGGAGGTGCGGGAGGGATTGCACAGGGCGTAGTTGCAGTGCGCATTGGTGAAGCGCATGCCCATCTTTGCCAGACGATCCATGTTCGGCGTGAGGGACTGCGGGTGCCCGCCCATCCAGCCCACGTAGTCCCGCAGGTCGTCGGCGATGATCAAGAGGACGTTGGGCTTCCCCTCGGCGGAAATCGGCTTCGTCCTTGGCTGGGGTTTCGCGGGTTCGACCGCAGGCGCAGTTACTCTGATTCTAGCCTTCACAGCGGCATCGGCAGGCACAGACGCGCCCAGCAAAACCAGGGACAGCAGGAGGGCGGAGCTTGGGGAAAACATCGGCCGTAGCTTGCACGGCGGCGAGGGAATGTCGAGCCAGCGTCCGGTGGAATCACCGAGGGACAGACGGGCATCAGATTGTGGGCTTATTTAAGCCCTGTTTCACCTATCAAATTTGGGTCTTAAAACTCAATGCATTCACCTAATTTTCGGGGACGGAGGGGACTTTGTGAAATTTTTCACAAATAGGGCTTGCGACCCTTTCACCTGTGGCTAAAAACAAGGGCCGCCATCCCGGAGAGACCCTACACCGACCCTCCCCGGCAGGCCCTACCCCACATGCTGTCTTCGTTTTCCCAACCAACCTTCTCGCCGCTGCTCGCGAACGTGCACAGCCACGCGTCGGAGCTTTTTGAGAAGGAAAGCTTTCTCGGGTTCATCACCAACTCCACGCTCGTCGCTCTTTGCGTTCTTGGCGTGGTCATGTGGTTTGCCCGTAAGGCGACCAAGAACATGACTCTCGTCCCGCACAAGGCGCAGAACACGTTCGAGTTTATCATCGAATTTCTTTACGGTCAGGTGGAAGGCATCGTGGGAGCCAAGCAGGCCAAGCTGGCCTTTCCCCTTCTCGGTACGCTCTTCATCTACATCCTTGTCTCCAACTGGTTCGGCCTCCTGCCTGGCGTTGGCACCATCGGCTGGGGCGAGTCCACCGGGCCTCTTTCCATCAAGGCGGCGCATGATCCCCTTCTCCGCCCCCCGACGGCTGACCTGAACGCCACCATCGGCCTTTCCATCTCCGCCTTCCTCGTCTGGTTCTTCCTGACCATCAAAGAAGTGGGCGTGTGGGGTTTCATCGTTCACACCTTCGGACCCAAGGGCGGCCTCAAGGGCATCATGGGAATCGCCGTGGCTGCTGTGTTCCTCTTTGTGGGTGTCATTGAAATCGTCTCCATCGTGATCCGCCCGGTGACGCTCTCCATCCGTCTGTTCGGCAACATCTTCGCCGGTGAAAACGTGCTGCACACCATGAGCGACCTCCTTGCCGGGCAAGGTCCGGTGATGAGCTTCCTCGGCAGCGTCGCCCTGCCCCTGCCCTTCTACTTCATGGAGCTGCTCGTCGGTCTGCTGCAGGCCATCGTCTTCACGCTTCTGTGCTCCGTTTACATTCAGCTCTCCACCACTCATGACGACCACGGCCATGAGGAGGACGGGCACCACTAATCTCTGAATTTGCCTGCGGGACCATGCGCAACGCGTGGACGCCGGCGAGACAACAAAAACGCAACTCGACTAATACTATGACAATGGAACTCATCTCTATGGCGCAGGAAGCAGCGGCTCACGCTGTGCCAACAGGCGTCACCGGCAACCTCACCATGGCAATCGGCGGCGCCGGTGCTGCTCTTGGCGTGGGCATGGTCGGCTCCAAGGCTGTGGAAGCCGTGGGCCGCAACCCTGGCGCTTTCGGCAACATCCTGACCCTTGGCATTATCGCCATGGCTCTTGCTGAAGGTCTGGGCATCATCGCCTACCTTGGCGGTTTCTAATTCCCGCTTTGCGGCGGGCCGCCGAAACGGCCCGCCGCTTTTCCCTCTTCTTCCCCCCTCTCTCTTTTACTCATTTTTAGGTCACCTCTGTTCCGCTTATGATCTCCGCCACCCCCATCATCATCGCCGCAGGCAAAGTTGATGCCATTGCAGACAAGTTCGGTCTCGCTTGGGGCAAATTTTTCGCACAGGTGATCATTTTCTGGATCGTCTTCACGATCCTCAAGAAATACGCATTCGGGCCCATCCTGGCCATGCTGGAGCAGCGCCGTCAGCGCATCGCCGATGGCGAAGCCAAGCTGGAAAAGATCGCCAAGGACGCCGCCGAGGCCAAGCAGAACTCCCAGGCCATTCTGGACAAGGCGGAGGCTGATGCAGCCCGCCTCGTGAAGGAAGCCGACGACGCCGCCAAGGCCATCCAGGAGCGTCGCCAGCAGGACGCCGTGGCCAGCGCCAACACCATCATCGCCAAGGCCCGTGAAGCCGCCCAGCTCGAGCAGGAGCAGCTTATGGCGCAGCTCAAGCGCGAGTTCGGCCGCATGGTCTCCGACGCCACCAGCCGTGTCACCGGCAAGGTCCTCAACACGGAAGACCAGACCCGCATCAACCAGGAAACCTCCGCCCAGGTCTCCGCTTAATTTTTCCCTCTCTCCCGCCGCTTCGCCACCATGAAGATCACCAAGGAAGCCCGCCGCACCTCCCGCCAGCTTTTCCGCGCCTGCCTCGCAGACGGGAAGCTCGATGACTCCCGCGTGCGCAAGGTGGTCAGCACCGTGGCCGCCAACAAGCCCCGCGGCTACATCGGCATCCTGGACGCTTTCACACGTCTGGTGGCCAATGAAGTGGACCGCCAGCGCGCCCTCGTGGAGAGCGCCAGCGCCCTGACTCCGGCCAATCAGACCGAGCTTCAGAGCAGCCTCTCCAAGAAGTATGGCCGCCCGCTTACCCTTGAATTCAAAGTCAATCCCGAGCTCCTCGGCGGCATCCGCGTGAAGGTCGGCTCCGACGTCTGGGATGGCAGCGTCAAAGCCCGCCTCAAAGCCCTGTCTGACTCCCTTTCTGCCTAATATTCCGCCCCTTCCCTTCAGCTTTTTCACACCAGCAATACCATGAGCAACATCCTCCAGGAGATCGAATCCCAAATCGCCGGCCTCAAGACCGCCGTCACGAAGTCCAATGTGGGCATCGTACGTGAAATCGGTGACGGCGCAGCCAAGATTGAAGGCTTGAGCGATGTCATGCTCAACGAAATGATCGAGTTCCCCGGCGGCGTGTACGGCCTGGCTCTGAACCTCGAAGAAACCGAAGTCGGTTGCGTGCTTCTCGGCTCCGGCGAAAACATCAAGGCTGGCGATGAAGTCAAGACCACCGGCCGCCTTCTCTCCGTGCCCGTCGGCAAGAGCCTCCTGGGCCGCGTGGTGAACGCGCTCGGTCAGGCCATCGACGGCAAAGGCGAGATCAAGGGTGAAACCCAGTATCCCGTCGAAAAGCTCGCCCCTGGCATCATCGCCCGTAAGTCCGTGTCCGTCCCCGTGCAGACCGGCATCATGAGCATCGACGCCATGATCCCGATCGGCCGTGGTCAGCGTGAGCTGATCATCGGTGACCGCTCCACCGGCAAGACCACCATCGCCGTGGACGCCATCATCTCCCAGGCCCAGCAGAACAAGGCTGCTGAACAGGGCAAGCTGAAGGGCCACAAGCCCCTCTACTGCATCTACGTCGCCATCGGCCAGAAGCAGTCCAACATCGCCCGTGTCGTCAAGACCCTCGAAGACGCCGGTGCCATGGAGTACACCACGATCGTCAGCGCTTCCGCTTCTGACTCCGCGGTGAACCAGTACCTCGCCCCTTACGCCGGCGCCGCCATCGGCGAATGGTTCATGGACCAGGGCCAGGACGTCCTCATCGTTTATGATGACCTTTCCAAGCAGGCTGTGGCTTACCGCCAGGTGTCCCTGATCCTGAAGCGTCCTTCCGGTCGTGAAGCTTATCCGGGCGACGTGTTCTATCTCCACTCCCGTCTGCTTGAGCGCTCCTGCCGCGTGTCCGAAAACTACGGCGGTGGCTCCATGACCGCTCTGCCGATCATCGAGACGCAGGCTGGTGACGTGTCCGCTTACATCCCGACGAACGTGATCTCCATCACCGACGGTCAGATCTTCCTCGAAACCGACCTCTTCTACCAGGGTATCCGCCCTGCTATCTCCGTGGGTCTTTCCGTTTCTCGCGTGGGTTCTGCTGCTCAGACGAAGGCCATCAAGAAGGTCTCCGGCACCACGAAGCTGGACCTCGCCCAGTTCCGCGAACTGGCCGCTTTCGCCCAGTTCGGTTCCGACCTCGACGCCTCCACCAAGGCCAAGCTGGACCGCGGTGCTCGCATCGTGGAGCTCTTCAAGCAGCAGCAGTATCAGCCGAAGAGCCTGCCGATCATGGTCACGACTCTCTACGCGATGCAGAAGGGCTACTTCGACTCCGTCGCCGTGGACCGCGTGAAGGAATTCCAGGCCAAGCTGGAAGAATACCTGACCACCCGCAAAGCAGACCTCATGGACCAGCTCGCCAACGAGAAGGCCTTGGACAATGTCGAAGCCGGCATGAAGTCCGCCCTCGATGACTTCAAGTCCGCCTGGAAGTAACTGATTGTTTTCGTTCTGAGTTTTTCATCCTTCATCCTTTAAAAGATGCCCTCCACCCGCGACATCCGACGCCGAATCAAATCGGTCAAAAACACGGCCCAGATCACCAAGGCCATGCAGCTCGTCGCGGCTGCGAAGATGAAAAAGGCGCAGGACCAGGCCAGCAACGGCCGTGCCTATGCCGAAATGCTCAACAAGGTGCTGGTGAACCTCAAGGAGCAGGCGGAAGAAGGCATCCATCCCTTCTTCGCCGAAGGCAAGGGAGACAAGACTCTCGTGCTGCTCATCGCTTCTGACAAAGGCCTCTGCGGCGCCTTGAACACCAACCTGTTCAAGAAGCTCGTCACCACACAGATCGAAGGCACCGTCGAGTACGTCACCATCGGCAAGAAAGCCGTGCAGGCCATCAACCGCCTGCGCCGCACGCTGCTGGCTGACTTCCCGATCAAGGACCCCGCCAAGTTTGCCGAAGTGCGCGCCGTGGGCCGCTTCATTCAGGAGAAGTACCGCACCGGCGAATACAAGAAGGTGCTCGTGGTCTTCAACAACTTCATCAATACCGTCACCGTGGTGCCGACCGTAGAGCAGCTGCTGCCCGTCAATCCGGTGACCCTCGGTGGCAAGCGTGACTTTGGCCACGAGCTGCCCGCCGCCACCGCCACGACCGAGTACACCTTTGAACCAAGCGCGCAGGTCGTGTTTGAAACCGTGCTGCCGCAGTATGTAAACGACACCGTTTACCAGATGGTGCTCGAATCCCGCGCCTCCGAGCACTCCAGCCGGATGGTGGCCATGAAGAACGCCACCGACAACGCCAAGCAGATGATCAAGGACCTCAGCCTCGAGTACAACAAGCTGCGCCAGGCCGCGATCACCAACGAACTCCTCGAAATCACGACCGCCAAGATGGCTCTCGAATAAGCCCCTTCCACCCCCCCTCTTTTTCACTTTTCCTTTTATGAGCAACATCGGCAAAATCGTTCAAGTCATCGGTCCCGTGGTGGACGTGGATTTCTCCGCCAGCGGCAAGCTGCCCGCCATCTACAACGCCCTCGAAATCAATTTCGAGCAGGGTGGCAAGGCCGCACGCCTTACCTGCGAAGTGCAGCAGCACCTTGGTGACGGCTGGGTCCGCTCCATCGCCATGATCTCCACTGAAGGTCTCAAGCGCGGCATGGACGTCAAGGACACCGGCGGCCCGATCACCGTTCCCGTGGGCGACGAAGTTCTCGGCCGTATCTTCAACGTCACTGGCGACGCTTGCGATGACCAGGCTGATCCCAAGACCGAAAAGCGCTACGCCATTCACCGCCCCGCTCCGGCGCTCGTGGACCAGAATCCTTCCGCTCAGATCCTCGAAACCGGCATCAAGGTCATCGACCTTATCTGCCCTTTCACGAAGGGTGGTAAAGTCGGCGCCTTCGGTGGTGCTGGCGTGGGCAAGACGGTCGTCATCATGGAGCTGATCAACAACATCGCCAAAGGCCACGGTGGTTACTCCGTGTTCGCCGGCGTGGGTGAGCGTACCCGTGAAGGTAACGACCTTTACCACGAAATGATCGAGTCCGACGTTATCAAGGTGAAGAAGAACGGCCACGACATCGTGAAGAACGATCAGGGTGGTTACATCAGCGAGCCCGGCTCCAAGGTGGCCCTTGTGTACGGCCAGATGAACGAGCCCCCAGGAGCGCGTCTCCGCGTCGCTCTCTCCGCCCTCTCCATGGCCGAGTACTTCCGCGATGAAAAGAACCAGGACGTGCTCTTCTTCGTGGACAACGTCTTCCGTTTCTCCCAGGCCGGTTCCGAAGTGTCCGCTCTCCTTGGACGTACGCCTTCGGCCGTGGGTTACCAGCCGACTCTCGCCGCAGAAATGGGCCAGATGCAGGAGCGAATCACCTCCACGAAGACGGGTTCCATCACCTCCTTCCAGGCCGTTTACGTCCCTGCTGACGACTTGACCGACCCTGCCCCGGCCAACACCTTCGCCCACCTTGACTCCACCGTCGTGCTTGAGCGTTCCCTCGCCGAGCTGGGCATCTACCCTGCTGTGGATCCTCTTGCCTCCGTGTCCAAGGCTCTCGCCCCTGAAATCGTGGGTGCCGAGCACTACCGCGTGGCCCGTGGCGTGCAGCGCGTCCTTCAGCGCTACAAAGACCTGCAGGACATCATCGCGATTCTCGGCATGGACGAACTGAGCGAAGACGACAAGCTGACCGTGTTCCGCGCACGTAAGCTGCAGCGCTTCCTCTCCCAGCCCTTCCACGTGGCTGAAATTTTCACCGGCACCAAGGGCGAATACGTCAAGGTGGCCGACACCATCAAGGGCTTCGCCGAAATCCTTGACGGCAAGCACGACAGCGTCCCCGAAGCCAACTTCTACATGAAGGGCGGCATCGACAGCGTGAAGAAGGACTAACCTCTGCGAGGGTCAAGCTGGTCAAAGAGTCAAGACTCGCCGGCCAGCACGACCCTTGACTGCTTGACGAATCCTTGACCTCTTTTTGACCTCCCTCACATGCCTCTCAAACTCGAAATCGTCACTCCTGAAGCCCGCATCTACTCCGATGAGGTCGATACCGTCGTGCTTCCGGGTTACGAGGGTGAAATGGGCGTCCTGCCGGCGCACAGCAACCTGGTGACCACGCTGCTCCCTGGGGAGCTGCGCATCACCAAGGGTGGCAAGACCATTGAACTCGCCGTGGGCGAAGGGCTGGTCGAAGTGACCGGCAACGTCACCCGCGTCCTCACGGATGTGGCCGTCGATGCTGAAAAGATCGACGAAAAAGCGGCTGAGGAAGCCATCGCCCGCGCCCAGAAAGCTCTCTCCGAACTCAAGCCCGGCGAGCAGCAGGAAGAAGTGGCCGCCGCCATGGCCGCCATCCAGCGCGCCACCGCCCACCTCAACATCAAGCGCAAGCGCAGGACGGTGTAATCACGCCGGGCTGATCTGCCTGAAAAATTATCAAGACCATGAGAGCGCTGCTCTCATGGTCTTTTTCTTTGGGGGGATGGGATAGATTGATCAGAAAGGCATTCGCTCGGCGAGATGAGTCTAGCGCGCATGGTTCCCCAAGGTTTTCGACGATCCAATCGCGTCTGAAAACCGGTTGCAAGGTGGCAGGCCAAAGCGCTTTTGGAGCGCGGAATTCATTCCGCAGAACTCCGCACGCTTCAGCAAATCCGCATCCCTCTTTCAGACTCCCAACTCCAACGCTGCTGGCGCTTGCCAGCACGCTCGTGCTTGCCACCTGCAGGAAGCCACGCTCCGTCCTGCAGGTGTTTGCGACCTTCTGCGGAATAAATTCCGCGCTCCACGGACCGCTTGCGCGGCGGATAGCTGACCTGATTTTGCAACTCTGGCTGACCGTCGGCTACTTCCCTAGGGTGAACGAGTCCACGATGCGCTGCACGGCCGGGCTGCGGGTGATGGGCATGGCGTAGTAGGAGAAGACGAGGCCGACGCGGTAGCCGGGCTCGATGAAGGAGTAGCTGAGGAGGGACTGCGAGCCATCGGGCTTCTGGGCTTCAGAGCGCATGGCCTCGCGACCGCCCACCCGCACGAGCTGCGGCTTGCTGAACTTGGTGAAGCCTTTGAGAGCGAGGGAGCGCTGGGAGTCCTTCAAGAGATAGGGATCTCTGGCGTTGCGGTGGGAGGTATCGGGGGCCCGGACCAGCGCCATCACGATTCCGCCGGTCGGACCGACATCGTTCGCGCAGGCCGCCGACATCAGCCGCCCTTCTTTCGAGGTTGGGCTGACCTTCCAGCCGTGAGGCAGGAAAAAGGAGATGTGCTGGGCGGGAAAGGAAACTTGCTCCCCACCGGCCACCTTCTGGCGGCGCGGACCGGAAGCACAGCTCATCAATGACAGGGCGCTCGTGAGCAGGAGAAACAGGGAAAGGCTCTTCATGGTGGGTTTCCGCAGTTGCCGCGTCCACCGCCCGGGGTCAAGCGGGAAACTCGCAAGAGGCCCCAGCTAAGGGCTTCCCTGAATTCCAAACCTTTCCCACCTTTGGAGTTGGCAGGCCGGTCTTTCGTCCGAAGCTCAGGTCCAGCAACCTCCCAATCCTATGTTGACCACTGCTTTTGGCATTTTTGTTGGATTCACCGTGTGGTTCCTCACGCGCTACCTGATCGCCGGGTTCTATACGGTGAATCAAAACGAGCGGGCGGTAAAAACGAGCTTTGGGCGTGCGCAACGCGTCGGCAATCTCCGCACGATTGACGATCCTGTGGCGGACCACCTGACTCCGGAGCAGAAGAAGCGCTATGACTACCCGCAGGTGGTCGTCATTCCGCCGGGCGGGCCGTATTTCAAGTGGCCGTGGGAAAAAGTGTACAAGGTGGACATTGCCACCAGCACGGTGAACATGGCCTGGGATCCCGATGATCCGACGGCCAACGCATCGGGCAGCATCCTCGATGCGGTCACGAAGGACCAGCTCAATGTGGGGCTCAACGGGCAGATCCGCTTCCGCGTGTCCGAGCGCAACCTCTACGCCTTCGTCTTCGGGGTGAAGAACGCCTACGCGCATGTGATGGGCTACTTCGTCAGCGTGCTGCGCGAGCGCATCGCCACCTTTGAGGCGCCGCCTGAGACGGGTGTGGATCCCGAGCATTCCGGCGCGGCCTCCACCATCGGCATTTCCATCAATGACATCCGCAAAAACATGCGCGACCTCAACGAGCACATGGACCAGGAATGCCTGAGTTCCTCCGCACGCTACGGCATTCAGCTTGATGCCTCCCTGATCACGGGCATCGATCCGCCGCACGAAGTCGAGTCTGCGTTGGCCGCCATCAACACGGCTTACAATCAGGTCTCCTCGGACATCAGCCTGGCGCAGGCCAGCGCGGACCAGAAAATCGTGCAGTCGCAGCGCGCGGTTGAAATCGAAACCCTCAAGGCGCAGGCGGAAGTGGAGCCGCTGAAACGGCTCGCCACACAGCTGCTGGACCTCAAGTCTCGTGGCAGCGCCGCGCTGCGCTCCTACGTGCGGAACGTCCGCCTCGCTCTCTTTGACAAGGCCACGCAGGTCTTTGTGGAAACGCACAAGGACTGATCCGCGCACCCGAACAGGAACCTCAGCACACACATGCCATGGACGCTTTAACTCATTTCCTCCTCACCGCAGCGATCACCTTCATCGGCTGCAGCATCGCTATGCCGCTCATTCTCTGGCTTGGCCGCATCATCGGGCTCTACGCCGTCGTGCAGGAGCGCCGCAGCCAGGTGTACATCCTGTTTGGCAAAGTGATCGGCACGATCGATGAACCCGGCCTGCATTTCCTGCCCGCCAAGCTGGGCCTTTCCGCCCTGCTCGTGAACTGGCTCGGCAAATGCCAGACGGTCGATCTTCGGCTGGACCAGACCTACCTGCGCAGCCAAGCGGTGAACTCCGAAGAGGGCGCGCCGATGGGCATTGGCATCTGGTATGAGATGTTTGTCAGCGATCCAGTGGCCTTCCTTTTCAAGAACACCGATCCGCGCGGCTCTCTCTCCGCCAACGTCAGCAACTCCACCGTGCGCTGCCTGAGCAATCTGCCGCTGGCCAAGATGCTCATCGACCGCCACATCATGAGCGATACCGTTCGGAGCGAAGTCACGCCCAAGTCCCACGACTGGGGCTTCAAGCTTGGCAGTGTGTACATCCGCAAAGTGCATTTCCGCGATGCCATGATGATCAAGCAGATCGAAAGCAAGGTGGTGAACCGTCTCCGCCAGGTGACCTCCGCCATCAAGCAGGACGGCGCCAATCAGGTCAGCGTGATCACCAGCACCGCCGAAAAAACCGCCGCCGTCGAACTCGCCAAAGCCGCCGCCGTGCGCCCGGAGATCGTGGGCAATGCGCTTCGTGACATCTCCAATGACCCCGACGTGGCTCAGGCCGTATTTGATGTGCTGGAGGCGCAGAAGATCGTCAATGGCAAGGCGACCGTGACGCTGATGCCGGCGTCTGGAGGTGGCTTGCTTGCGGATCTGCTGGCGGCGCAGCAGACGCGAGGCGGAGCTACGCCGCCGCCGGTGAAGGGGTGATGACCCCAAGGAGTGGCACTTGCCAGGTGCCATGGTTCTAGAGGACGGAGATCGGGCTGCGGTGCGCTGCGTTTCCCAAGCCGGGACTTGGCAAGTCCCGCTCCTTGTTCATCTGCCATTCTCATTCATTTCCGTCGCTTGCATTCCCCCCATGCCTGCTACACTCGACCTCCCGCCCGTTTTGGCGGCAGTTGTTCCATTTTCCCTTTCCCCAATCATGTCCCACAGAGTCCTCATCATCGGAGCCGGCGGCGTTGGCCGCGTTGTTGTTCATAAATGTGCCCAGCTTCCCGACGTGTTCGGTGAGATCATGCTGGCCAGCCGCACGAAGTCGAAGTGCGATGGCATCGCTGCGGAACTGAAGCGCCCGATTCAGACGGCAGCGGTGGATGCGGACAATGTGCCGGAACTGGTGACGCTGCTGAAGAGCTTCAAGCCGGAGGTGGTGATCAATGTGGCGCTGCCGTATCAGGACCTCACGATCATGGATGCCTGCCTTGAGGCCGGGGTGCACTACATCGACACGGCCAACTACGAACCGCGCGATGTGGCGAAGTTTGAATACCACTGGCAGTGGGCCTATCAGGACAAGTTCAAGAAAGCAGGACTGACCGCGCTGCTGGGCTGCGGCTTTGATCCGGGCGTGACGAATGTGTACACCGCCTACGCGATGAAGCACCACTTCTCGAAGATCGACACGCTGGACATCCTGGACTGCAACGCGGGCGATCACGGCAAAGCCTTTGCCACCAATTTCAACCCTGAGATCAACCTGCGTGAAGTGACCGCGAATGGCCGCTACTGGCAGGATGGCAAGTGGGTGGAGACCAAGCCGCTTGAAATCAAGCGCAGCTTCCCCTTCCCTGACGGCATCGGGCCGAAGAACATCTACTGCCTCTACCACGAGGAGCTGGAGTCGCTGACGAAGCATTTTGATATTGGCCGCGCGCGTTTCTGGATGACCTTCGGCGATGCCTACATCAAGCATATGGAAGTGCTGGTGAACGTGGGCATGACGGGCATCCACCCGGTGAAGCACAAGGGTGTAGACATCATCCCGATCGAATTCCTCAAGACGCTGCTGCCTGAGCCTGGCACCCTCGGCCCCGACACCAAGGGCAAGACCTGCATCGGCAACTGGATCGAGGGACTCGACAAAAACGGCAAGCCGCTGCGCTACTACGTGTACAACATCTGCGACCATCAGGAGTGCTACAAGGAAACGAACAGCCAGGGCGTGAGCTACACCACCGGTGTGCCCGCCATGATCGCCGCGCGCCAGCTTCTGACCAATCCTGCTGAATACCGCCAGCCTGGCGTGTGGAATGTGGAGCAGCTCAATCCGGATCCTTTCATGGCGGACCTGAACGCCTATGGCCTGCCGTGGCTGGAGACGTGGCCGACGGAAAAGCTGCCCGGGGAATAAGACTCCACCAACCGACCAACCCCTGTGAGAAACGGACGAGCAGCATCATGGATCCTGTGTTGTCTCTTGGTCTGTTTCTGCATGGTGGCTGAGGTGGCGGGGCAAACCAAAGTCCCGACCGCTGGCAAAGCGCCACCGCAAGAGCTGGGGTGTATCGATTCCGTAAAAGCGACCGTCGTCATTGACGCCTCGCTTGATTCCGATTTTTTAAGATCGAAGCAGGCGTCCTATCCTTGGTACATTGTTAAGCATGACGATGGCCATTTGGAGGACACGATGAATGGCGGACACCCCAGTCGGAAAGCCGTCCGGAAGATCGAGCACACGTCGAACTGCGTTTCCAATCATCAGGGGGAACACGTGATGAACTCCTGTGATGCGACGCTGATGAGCGGAGGCGGAGTGGAGCTGTCGATCTACGGGGGCCTGCCCGCCTATACGAGCGGGGTGACGGTGAAGATTGATGAAAAGAAACAGTTCACCTGCGACTTCGAGTTCATCTCCGTGGCACCGTTTGCAGGCACAATTCAGTGGAACATCACGCGGAAGACGCTGCGTTTGAAAAAGGATGGCTTCAAGGCTGGTGAGCGGCTGTTTGGGTGGCTGTCGGTGGAGTTTGAAGGAATCCTCACAGCCAACGGCAAGGAGACCCGGCAGAGCTACAAGATCGAGGGTTACATCAAGCCGGTGATCCAGACTGCCGCGGCCGCTGCTCAAGGACGTTGAGCGCTGCAGAGACTCATTACATGGCCACCGCCTGAACGTCCGAGGGCAACTCTTTTGCGGTCTGACCGGTTTCTTTGCCCTGCTTTACAGCGCCGAGAACGGCAGTCACTTCGATGCCAATGATGCAGACATCGTCATCGAAATCGCTGCGCTGCGAGAAGGCCTGGACTTCTGCGAGCACGGACTGGAAGAGGTCGCTTGTGGGGAAATGCAGGCGCTGGTCCACGGCCTTGACCAGATCCTCCTGGGAGTAGAGATCGCCCTCGGCGTCTTCGACTTCAAACAGGCCGTCGGTGAAGAGCATGATGAGGTCTCCAGCGGCCATGCTGGAGCGAGAGGTGGCGAAGGTGGCATCGGCAAAAAGCCCCAATGCCCCTGCCCTGCCGTTTGCCTCAAGGGTCACTGTCTTTCCTTCGTGACGGCGCAAGTGCAGCGGTGACGGATGGCCGGCAATGGCGTATTGAAATTCGCCCTTGGCGGCATCTGCGATGATCATCACGCCCGTGGCATACATCGTGGTGCCTGCTTGTTTTAAGATGGAGTGCAGGCCCTGATTGATCTGCGAGAGCAGGCGGCCGGGATCGGGGTCGGTGCCGCTGTGCTGCTCCAGCAGCGCGCGCATCATGCTGGTGACGAGCGCGGCGCGCACGCCGTGGCCCATGACATCGCAGATGAAAATGCCGACACCGGTTTCCGAGACGGGAAAGACGCTGAAGAAGTCGCCGCTGACCGCACCGGCAGGCTGGTAGAGGGTGAAGAATTTCAGCGCGCTCTCGCCTGCGGAGGCGGAGCGTGGCACGCTGGGAAAACGGTCTGGCAGCAGCGCCAGCTGGAGCTCGCGCGCCATTTTCAGCTCCTCCTCCATCTGCTGGTTCTTGGTGCTCAGCTCCAGCGTGCGCTGGGCGATGCGACGCTCCAGTTCACGGTTGAGAGTTTCCAGGGCGGCCTGCGCGGCATTGCGTTCGCTTTCGGCTTTGTCGATACGGCGGCCCACCATGCGTGCCACCTGGGAGATCACGGCGGTGACGATGAGGATGTACAGGAGCGTGGAGAGCGCAGAAGAGAGTGCGGGGTTCAGCGTCCAGCCGGTGAGGAAGTGCGTGCGCAGCAGCCCCTCCGCCAGCGCCACCAGCACCACGGCAGGCAGGAACCAGCGCAGCAGCATGGCGCGGGTGCTTTCTCCCTGCCAGCTGCGCAGCGGCCAGCACTCGGCGCCGATGGCCGCGATGATGCTGCTGCCCAGCAGGATGAAGGCGGCGGCTGTGGGCAGCGCCACCGGGATGATGGTGCCGCCATAGAGCAGCGGCGTGCCATGCAGATACCCCAGCACCACCACGCCGCTGATGGCCAGCACCACGGCTGCCGCCGGGCCGGCCCAGAAGCGCAGCCGCACCTTCAGCAGCGCAAGTATGGCGATGCAGATGAGCAGGAAATTCAGCGCTGTGATGGGGGACATCCTGCCCGTGCGCACCCGGCCAAACATGGCGGGATCCGCCACCAGCATCTCCTCCAGCCCGAGGCTGACACCGCTGAAGAACTCAAACAGTTTTCCTCCGGCCACGATCGCCACCACGAGCAGCAGCAGTTCGGCAATTGGGCGGCGAAATTTCGGATTCTCGCGCAGGAGCATCACCATGCCCAGCAGCGTGAAGGCCAGCGCCGTGCTCGGCGCCATGGGAATGTAGGTCTCGCGAATGCTGGCCAGCGTCTCCAAACCCGAAACCCAGCCGATCAGCGTGAGCGTTCCAAGCACGCCTGTCATCAAGGCGCACAGAAAGCTGATTCGGCGATAGATCATCTTCATGACTCTACATCGGTGCCAGCAGGTGGTTGGTTGCCAAGGCATGGCAAAAAAACACCGTTGTGCTGAAACACAATGGAAAGTGTGTGGCGGTGGTGGGGACGCGGGGAGGGTCAAGGAGGTCAACGGTCAAGGAGGTCAAGACGGGTGGGGTGTGGGCTTTGTGGGTGACTGGTGTGTTATTCGTGGCTTGCCATGGCTTCGGATTTAAGCTGAAAATGGCGGGATGATCCGGCTCTTGCTTACAGTTTTAATCTTTGGCTGCTTGTTATACTCTCAAGGCTTTGCGGCTGAGGGTTTTGAGACGGAGAACCTGGTGCTGTATCAGCCTGATGACGTCCTGAAGCAGCGGGTGCCTTCGGTGAATGCGCTCGGGGACTACTTCAAAAAGATCGAATCTGAGTGCCAAAATTTCCTGGCCAAAGAAACGGAGGCCTCACGTCTGGTGGTAGTGGTGGCGGTGAAGCCCGGGAAGCAATCGAAGATCTGGTTGATTCCCTCCGCAGCGAAGGCTCCTAAACTCGCTGAGCTGCAGAAGAAACTGGAGGCGCTGCCGGCGATCGATGTCTATGGCGGACCGTTTGCCTTTGCCATCTGTGGCAAGATCGCCGGAGGCAATCCGGCGGCGAAAGCCGAGGACGGCGACGGCCCGCCCATTCCGCAAGAATGGAAGGATGCGGTGAAGGATTCCAAGGAGGGCGTCAGGATCCCGGAAGGTTTTCTGGCAAAGGTCTGGCCTGACCAGCCGGGGTGGACGCCGCCCGCTGACAAACGCCCGAAAGCTCCCACCGAGTTTGTCACGCAGGTGCTGGAACCGCTGGGCGGCAAGATCCAGAAACCCAAAGACTGGCACTACCAGGAAGGCCACCGCAAATCCACCTACATGTGGACGCTCTCGGTCGAGGACAGCGAGAAAGGCCCGTATGTCACAGGAGTGCGCATCCAAGCATTTGTGGGCATTCAGAAAGCAACTGGCAAAACGGCGAAGGAGTTCATTCTGGATTTCATCAAATCCAAGAAGGACAACGCCGCCGTGCGGGTGGTGAGTACCTGCGAGGAGAAGGATCAGGGAATCTTCAGTCGCATGTGCCTGGAGATCGAGGAAGGCCCGAACCACATTCTTTACTCCCTGTTCTGGGGCAATGAAGCGGACA
Source organism: Prosthecobacter sp. (assembly GCF_044226605.1). Taxonomy (GTDB): domain Bacteria; phylum Verrucomicrobiota; class Verrucomicrobiia; order Verrucomicrobiales; family Verrucomicrobiaceae; genus Prosthecobacter. Next base: position 24,026 of record NZ_JBGAGS010000018.1, read on the forward strand.
TCGCCGTGGTGTCCATCGCCGGCACCAGCGAAGAGCTTTGGCACATCTATGCGCCGACCTTTGACAAGATGAACAAGTTTGAGCTGATGGACATGAAGAGGTTTGAGGAGAAGAAGGAGAAGTGAGGGGGGAGGTTGCGCTCCGCATGCTTTACATCCACTCGAAATCCTGAACTTAACCTGTCGGTCTCATTGACTTATCCATCGGACATCGACACCGACGGGTCGTCAACATCGCAGAATCCTTCGGTCTTCATCCAGGCATCAAGCTTGCGGGCGTGTTCCACGAAGGTGGTGTCGGAGATCAAGGCTTCATTGGCCTCCAAGTGAATCTGGCATCGACGACCTCTAAGCCGGTGCGTCATTTCGACCAAAAGACCCCGATGAGGCTGGAGCAATGCCAGCACCTGATCTGACTCAAATTGTTCTTCGAAATCACCAAACACAGCCATACGCTCGCGAATCCGAGCGAATGGGTATTCCAGTGGGTGTCCAAAAAAAATCGATCTCGTTGATGGGATACTTATGGTTGTGCCAAGGCCATTTGGAACATCCAAAGTTTTCGAGGCACCCACTTCCACAAAGGTGCTCCAGTGCCTGTCGCGGGGATTGGCGGGATCATTTCGTATGCTCCACTCGATGAGTTCTTCCATGGCAAACGGCCTCAGATCCAGGCGCGTGATCTCATCTGGATCATGCCACCAAACATGGAACTCACCCGAATCACTTGAGATAAAGTAATGGTGCCCGTCAGGATCTCCTCCCACCTCAAAACAACGATCAGGTGATTTGATCAGATGACTCCCTGGAATCGAGCGCCATTCTTCCATCGAACCGCGGAGCCTTACAGCTCGATTTATAAGACTCTGTGTCGGAGGAGCGATCCAGCACTCCCCTCGAGCAAATGACATTTGGGACCGAATCCATGGCCGTCCCCCAAGCAGCGAATTCGGGGCCGAGAATGAACCGAAATCCTGACCTGGGGAACTTAAGCTATGGAAACGCATGGGCGAAAGATTGGAGCCTTACAGCCTCCGCTCCTTCACCTCACTCGTGACCTCCGCGATGAAGTCATCGATGGCCTTCACGCCAAGATCACCCTTCTTGCTGTGGCGGACGGCGACGCTTTGGGCAGCGGCTTCCTTCTCGCCGAGGACGAGCATGTAGGGGATGCGGTCGAGCTGGGCGAGGCGGATCTTGGCGCCGATTTTGTCGGCGTCGTTGTTGAGGGTCACGCGCAGGCCGGCGTCCTTGAGCTTGGCGTACACCTCGTCGGCGAAGGCGTCCACCTTCTCGCTGATGGTGAGGATGCGCACCTGCTCGGGGGCGAGCCACGTGGGGAAATGACCCGCGAAGTGCTCGATGAGCACGCCGCAGAAACGCTCCATGCTGCCGAAGGGCGCGCGGTGGATCATGACCGGGCGGTGCGGCTTGTTGTCCGCGCCGTTGTAGGTGAGGTCAAAGCGCACGGGCAGCACGTAGTCCACCTGGACGGTGCCGAGCTGCCATTCGCGTCCGATGACATCCTTGATGACGAAGTCGATCTTCGGGCCGTAGAAGGCGGCTTCGCCCGGCTCTTCGGTGAAAGGCACGCCGAGAGTGGCGGCGGCGGTGCGGCAGGCTTCTTCGGCGGCGTCCCACTTGGCGGAGTCGCCGGTGAATTTGCTGCTGTCGGGATCGCGCAGGCCCACGCGCACGCGGTAGTCGTGCATGCCGAGGGTGTTGAGCACGATCTTCACGAGGCTGAGGCAGCCGAGCACTTCCTTGGCCACCTGCTCCTCGGTGCAGAAGAGGTGCGCGTCATCCTGCGTGAAGCGCACGGGCAGGTCCCTGTAGCTGCGCGGCTGGCTGTCGTAGATTTTGATGTGATGCGGGCAGTTCATCGGCTTCAGCAGGAAGCCGTCGAGAAGCTGGTCGTCCGGCATCACGCGGTCCTCGGGCACCACTTCCTTGCCGGCACGCTCATTGAGCTGCTGACGCAGGCGGGAGGAGACGGCACCGAGGCGCTCCATGACCTCGCAGCAGCCGCAGCCTTCCTTGATCACCTTGGCGAGATCGTCGTTTTCAATAACGGGCGCAAACTGGCTTTCCTTGTAGTAAGGGAAGTGGCCGCTGGTTTTGTAGAGAACGGTCTTGCCGATGTGCGGCGTGAAGACCTGGCTGTAGCCCTGCTTGCGCAGCTCTTCGCTGATGAAATTTTGCAGCTCCTGGCGCAGGATGGCGCCGTTCGGCGTCCAGAGAATGAGGCCCTGCCCCACGTCTTCGTCGATGTGGAAGAGCTTCAATTCTTTGCCCACTTTGCGGTGGTCGCGCTTCTTCGCCTCTTCGAGCTGCTCGAGGTGCTTGGCGAGTTCTTCGCTGGTTGGGAAGGCGGTGCCGTAGAGGCGCTGAAGCTGCGGCTTCGTCTCATCGCCCATGTAGAAGGCGCTGGCGACGGACATGATCTTGACGTTTTTGCACTTGCCGCTGTAGCCCACGTGCGGGCCGGCGCAGAGGTCGATGAAGTCGCCGTTCTGGAAGGTGGAGATCTGCTCGCCTTCAGGAATCTTTTCCAGCAGGTCGAGTTTGAACACGCTGGGATTTCCCGGGCGCTCCGTCAGACCGCCGAGGCGGCCGGACTTGGCCATCGCGATGGCTTCGTCACGGGTGACGCCCTTCCATTCAAATTTCTGGTTCTCCTTCGAGATCTTCTTCATCTCCGCCTCGATCTTCTCGAAGTCATCCGGCGTGATGCGGTGGTCTGGGAGGTCGAAGTCGTAGTAGAAGCCGTTTTCCACCGGAGGCCCGTAGGCAAACTGGGCGTTGGGCCACAGGCGCAGGATGGCGGTGGCCATCACGTGGGCACAGGAGTGGCGCAGGCGGTCGATGTCAGACATCTGAGCGCGTTCTTCGAGGGTCTTGCGGGCTTCGGACATGGTTGTAAGTAGGGCCGTGTCCATGCCTCAGGACGCGACGAGATTCAAGGTGATAACGAAGGGGAAAACGGAGCCGCCGGGACACGGCAGAGAGATGAATCGCCCTTTTGAGCTCCTCTGGGCTGCTTTCCTGCTCGCCCTGCCTGCCGTGCACATTCCAGATTGCATGCAAAACTTCATCGCTTAAACCCGTCACTTTCTCCTCATGTCCCGTCTCATCTGTCTTCTCGGTCTGCTGGTGTTTGTGGCGCTGGCCTGGGCGCTTTCTGAAAAGCGCCGGCTGTTTCCGTGGCGCGTGGTGCTAACAGGGCTGGGGCTGCAACTGGCCTTCGGCGCACTGATTCTCCGCACGAAGTGGGGGCATGATGCGTTTGCGCTGCTGGACAGGGTCTTCCGCCGTCTGCTGAGTTTTGGCGATGAAGGCATAGCGCTGGTCTTTGGGCCGCTGGGGACGCCTGCAAAACTCTCCGGGGCCTTTGGCCCGGGCAGCGGCTTCATCCTCGCACTGACGATCACGGGCAGCATCATTTTGGTCTCGGCGCTGTCATCGCTGCTGTATCACTATGGAATTCTGCAAATGGTTGTGAAGGCCACTGCCTGGGTGATGCGGCGCGTCATGCGCACCAGCGGCAGCGAAACGCTGGCCGCCGCGGCGAATATCTTCATGGGACAGACGGAGGCTCCGCTGGTCATCAAGCCCTACCTCCTGCGCATGACGCGCAGCGAACTGCTCTGCCTGATGGTCGGCGGCATGGCTACCATCGCAGGTGGGGTGCTGGCGGCGTATGTGTCGTTCGGCATTTCCGCGGGGCATCTGCTCACGGCCTCCGTGATCAGCGCTCCGGCGGCGCTGATGATGTCGAAAATCCTGATCCCCGAAACCGAAGAGAGCGAAACCGCGCATGGGGCGAACAAGCCCATCGAACGTGAGACCGCGAATGGCATCGATGCCCTCTGCCTGGGCGCGAGCGATGGCATGAAGCTGGCCATCAACGTGATCGCCATGCTCATCGCCTTTGTGGCGGTGGTGGCGCTGTTCAATTACATGCTCTCGCTCGGTCTGCGCGCGTTTGGCCAAAACATCCCGCAGCCTTTGCAGCTGGCGCTCGGCTGGCTCAATGCGCCCTGTGCGTGGCTGATGGGTGTGCCGTGGAGCGAATGCGGCCAGGTGGGCGCGCTGCTAGGTGAGCGCGTGGTGCTGAATGAATTCATCGCCTACCTGCACCTCAGCCAGCAGGGTGGCACGCTCTCGCCGCGCACGGTGGAAGTGATCACCTACGCGCTCTGCGGCTTTGCCAATTTCGGTAGCATCGCCATCCAGATCGGCGGCATCGGTGCGCTGGTGCCGGAGCGGCGGGCGGAGCTGGCGCAGCTCGGCATGAAGTCCATGCTGGGCGGGCTTCTGTCCTGCTATTGCACCGCTTGTGTCGCAGGATTGCTGCTTTAAGAGTGCCCCAGCATGCCAGCAACCACCGGCCTTCAAGTCTCCGACCTCCGCTTTGCCTATTCCTCGGCAGAGGGTTTTCGCGTGCATCTGCCGCAGCTGGAGCTGGCCCCGGGCAAGTCGCTGGCGCTGGCGGGGCCCAGCGGAGCGGGCAAGTCCACACTGCTGCGTCTGCTGACGGGCCTGCTGACTCCTGGGTCCGGCACAGTGAGCCTGGGCACGGCACAGCTGCACAGCATGGCCGCGGAGGCACGACGCGCCTTCCGTCTGCAGCATATCGGCCTGGTGTTTCAGGATTTCGCCCTGCTCGACTATCTCACCGTCGCTGAGAACATCCTGCTCCCGCATCAGTTCCGGGGTGATGTGGGCACTCCTGCCCGCACGAAGATGCTCGATCTCACCCAGCGCCTGCACATCGACCGCTATCTCGACAAGCGTGTCTCGCAGCTCTCGCAGGGCGAGCGCCAGCGCGTGGCCGTGGCGCGTGCGCTGGTGCATGCGCCGCAGTTTGTCTTTGCCGATGAACCCACCGCCTCGCTCGACCCCGCACGCGGGCGCATCGTGGTGGACATGCTGCTGGAGGATACGCGGCAGCGCGGTGCCTGCCTGGTGATGGTGACGCATGATCCCAGCCTGCTGCCGCTCTTTGATCAAACCCTGCGCATGGAGGACCTGGCCACCACATCATGAGAGCGGCTTTTCACCTCGCGGCGCGCTATGTGCTGCGGCATCGCATTCAGAGTGCGCTGCTGGCCGGGGCGCTGGGCCTCGTCTTTGCGCTGCCGCTTTGCCTGCGGGTGCTGATCCAGCATGCGCAGCAGGAGCTGCGCGCCCGGGCCGCCTCCACGCCACAGATCATCGGCACGCGAGGCAGCGCGCTCGACCTCATGATGACGGCGCTGTACTTCAAGCGTGAGAACCTCCTGCCTCTGCCCATGCGCGCTCTGACGGAGCAGCGGCACAATCTGGGTGCGACGGCCATACCGCTGCACGTGCGCTACCAGGCGCAGGGCGCGCCGATCGTGGGCACGGAGCTGGAGTATTTTCCCTTTCGCGGGCTGCACCTCGCGTCGGGCAAACAGCTCAGCCGCCTGGGCGACTGCGTGGTGGGAGCCACGCTGGCCAGACGGCGCGGACTGCAGCCGGGCGGCCATGTTTTCTCCTCTCCCGAGCAGGCCTTTGACATGGCAGGGGTGTATCCGCTGAAGATGCGCGTCACCGGCATCCTCACCGCCAACGGCACGCCGGATGACGAGGCGCTCTTTGTGGATCTCAAAACGGCGTGGCTGATCGAAGGCCGCTCCCATGGCCATGACGATCTGCAAAAAGATCAGGCCGTGGTGCTGAAAAAAGAGGAGGGCAACATCGTGGGCAATGCCGCCGTGCGCATGTTTAATGAAGTCACGGATGCGAACATCGCCTCCTTCCACTTTCATGGCGACGTCTCGACCTACCCCATCAGCGCCGTGATCCTGCTGCCGAAGGATGCGAAAGCCGAAGCCCTGCTGGCGGGCCAGTTTGCACGGTCCAAGGAGCAGCAGCTCATCCGCCCGCGCGATGAGATGGAGGCGCTGCTCACGCAGCTGGTGCGCCTGGAGGGCTTCGCCGCCAGCGCGCTGCTGCTCACCGCGACCGCCGCGCTGTTTGTGACAGCGCTCGTCTTTGCGCTCTCCTTCCGCCTGCGACAGCGTGAGTTTTCCACGCTTGAAGCCGTGGGCGTCTCACGCATGTCCCTGCTTACCGTCAAAGTGCTCGAAGTCCTCATCGTCGGCCTCGTGGCGGCGGGAATTGGACTGATGATGCTCGCCTTCTCCACCTATGCCGCGCCGCATCTGCTGCGGTGGGCGCTTTGACACGACACACCTTCACCGTTTTTTTGCCCCTTAATGTCCTACCCCATCGACGCACTCATCTACGCCCTGGACGTCAATCCTGAAATCAACACGGACGGGAGGGTGCTCTTTCTGCGAGCGCAGGAGCACCCTGCCCTGCAGCACTTTGAGGGCCGCCTCGTCTGCCAGCAGACCTGGAAGCCGCGGGCCAATCTGCTTCAGGCCGCCGGACACCGCGTGGAGCGCGAGGTCAACGGGCTTTTCAATCTGGTACTCGTGCTGCCAGATCCGCAGCGCGACCTAATGGTGGCCGATCTCGCCCGGGGGCATGACCACCTCGCGCCGGAAGGCATTCTCATGGCAGCCGTGCACAATGACGCCGGCGCCAAGCGCTGCGAGCAGTACCTGCGTGAAGTCTCCGGACACATCGACTCCCTTTCCAAGCACCACAGCCGTGTCTTCTGGGCCACCAAGGAAGACGGCAAACCGTGGAAGGCCGACATTCTCGAACGCTGGCGCCAAGGGGCCGCCATGCGCCGCATTTTGGAAGGGCGTTTCTGGTCGCGCCCCGGACTCTTCAACTGGGACCGCATCGATGAAGGCTCCGCCCTGCTCGCGCAGCATCTGCCAGCGACCATCGCCGGAAACGTGGCCGACTTCGGCTGCGGCTGGGGCTTCCTGAGCGATCACCTGCTGCGGCACTGCCACGACATTGACAGTCTCGACATCTACGATGCCGACGCCGACTGCTTTGAGTGCGCCCGGCGAAATCTCGGCCTCGTCCCCACGCGGGTGAAGGCGCAGCCGCACTGGCAGGACATCACCACCGGCTTTGAGCGCACCAAATTTGACGCCGTGATCATGAATCCCCCGTTTCATGAGGGCAAGGAGGCGGATCCCCTCATCGGCCTCAAATTCATCGCCGCTGCCGCCCAGTCCCTGCGCCCTGGAGGGCAGCTCTGGCTGGTGGCCAACCGCCAGCTTCCGTATGAAAACCTCCTGGCCGAAACCTTTGCGCAAACGGAGAAGGTCATCGAGACCGGCGGCTTCAAAGTTCTGCATGCCCAAAACCCCATCGTCCAGCCCACGTACAGCCGCCGCGGCAAGCGCCGCCGCTGAGGTTTGAAGCGGAAGAATTTAAATAGAAGGAACAAAGCGTTTGCAAAGCGTTAGGCCGACTCCATAATCGCGGCCCACTTCGAAAGGAGAATGGGTAGGTACCCGAGCGGTCAAAGGGGGCAGACTGTAAATCTGCTGGCTTACGCCTACGCTGGTTCGAATCCAGCCCTGCCCACCACCTTCATTCTAAGTGCTACGACTCCCGAAAGGGAGTTATCTTTGATGGGGAGCAATTTCCGAGTTCGAGCTGTTGAAAACTAACACTGGCCCTTGGTGCTCCACTGGGACGAACGACAGATGCGCCAGCGCGAGGTGGAGGGGGCGGTGATCAAAAAAACGAGAGCTTTGACACCTTGGCTTAGGTGAGCTCCACACATCTATTTGAAAACTTGTTTCAGAAACTCTGCCAATTTGTTCCACTCGTGGATTTAGCGCAAGCCGTGGCATACGATGTTAGGCAGACTCAGGCTTAACGCTGCCCCTTGAGACTCAAAGTTGGCTGGCTGGCAGCTCACGAGACAAAACTGAGAAGGTGCCAAGCGGAACAGTGGCCAGGGGCTGGCTCAAGCCATGAACTTTCAAGGCGATTCCGAATTCGAAGGCAGCTATGATTAGCTGAGCGCTGGAGAGCTTGGAGTCGCAGCGCATGGGGAAAAAGAGTCCCCTTCCCTGAGCCGTATTCCACATCCCTTTTGCATCCCCACACTCAAGTGTGCCCCCACCTCTCCAACCTTTAACCTACGGCAGACGTGTCCGTCATTTCATCAGGTTCAGGCGCAGGCGGCGAACCATTTTGCTTACCTGATAACAGGGAAGACAGCCGACTGGGCTTTTTTGGCAGAAGATGATGCCAGGCCAGCCATGCAACAGGATAGCAGGCACCCTGCGCTACAAGGACCTGCAGGCTGTTTTCGTTTTGAACTTCTGTACTCATTGTGGTTTGAATGATAAAACGATGCGGTGTCGACTCAGGCTATTAACTTAATGGGTTACCTCAGCCCGGTTTGCCTCATGGTGCGCGCGCCATCACGGTCATGGTCCGTCCTGCCGGGGAAACATGCGGTAGAGGTGCTCGTGGCGCTCCCGCAACCGCAGCAGCACGGCTGCGTTAGAGCGGCTTTCGTCGGTGGCATTTCGGGTTTGATCACCGAAGGCGGGCATGGCTGATGACGGGGTGCCGGGTTTTGCCAGGCTGTTTTCAAAGGTGGCTCCGGCATCCAAGACTACCCCCGGTCGCAGTAGAGCGGCACGAGAGTCAACAGAGGTGGGCACCTGCACGCCTGCCACGGCCTGCTGAGCAGGCTGCTGTGGGGTAGGAGGAGGCGGAGACGGAGATGCCTCAGACTCCTTCTGCTGGGCTATCCAAGCCTCCTGCCCGTTTAGATGCACACGGACGCGGGCGTCTTGTATGGATTCGGCATTCTCCATTTCCACGACCTGCATCACCCGGGCCTCGGAGGGCTCGTTTTGTTTTACCGTGAAGGTCTCCGTCGTGTCGGTGCGATATAGGTAAATGAGCATCTGTCCATCGACCTCTGACCAGCCAGAGAGCTGTAGATTGGCCGCCCAGTCGGAGTTTTCGACCGTGGGCACCACGGGTTTAACCTCATGCGTGGTGAAGAGGGAGCGCGTCCAAAGTGCCTGGTAGCCTGCCAGCGGCTTGGGCTCAAACGACGGCGATGGCGTTTCCGTCTCCTGCGCGTGCAATGTCCCGACAGTGACAACGGCCAGAAGCGAGGCGGAAAGTCGGTGAGTCATGCGGATGAATAAAATGAGATCCTGAAAATGGGCGCGGGGGGGGGAGCAGCCCCCCCGCGCACGGTTTAAGGTTTTTTTGGGGTTACTTTTTGGTGGTGGCGGTTTCCATGGTATTGACGCCACCCTGGTTGGAAGTCACGATCACATCGCATGGAGCGAAGGGGAGCACTCCAGTGGTGTAGATGTTGCCCGACTTGGTTGTCGTCAGCGGACCGTCTACGGTGTTGATGGTGAGAATTGCACCGTTGTCGGTGGAGTTTGCATTAACGGTCAGCACCTTCGTCGTATAGTTGTAAACGCAGGATGCGAGAACGATGTTATCTACCACAGGAAGGGTGAAGACACCGCCAGTTCCGTCGGTCACCGTGATGGCTGTCGGCATGGCTGCTCGTGTGGCATACTGCGCACTCTGATAGGAGAACTGGGTGCCACTCTTGTTCATCACGGCCGGGGTGACAGCCGGAGCGCTCAGGACCCCGTTCGTATTGACCGGAGGTGCCATGTAGACATTCAGTGTAGGTGCGCTCAAGGTGGAGACGGGGGCACCGGGCAAACGGTTGGCGAGCGTGCTCGGCGCTATAGCGCAGACGTCGACGCGACGATCCGCCGGTGCGGCTGATACGAAGGTGCGAGAAGCGCGAGTGATCTGTGTTGAGCGAGTGATCTGTGTTGAACTGGGCATAGCACCGGTCTTGACGCGGCCAAAGAGGTTGAAGTCTGTAGATTCGCTGAGGAGCACCGGAGCAGGAGGGATATTGTTCACAGGAGGTCCAACATACCAGATACGGCAGGCGTTGCGGCTGGCACCCAGGGGGCTGCCGGTGACCTTGGTCAGAGCGACTGGGTCTGCCAGATAGCTGCGGCCTTCAAAGGTGACCGGAGGCAGCTCTGCACCACCGGGCGTTGCGGAGGCCAAGAGGTAGGGGCCGACTTTGCTGCCGAGCGAAAGCTGAAATCCCGCCGGAGCTGCGGACAGGCCGACGTCTTCTGTGTTGAAGATACGGTCGCCAGCGCGAAGCGTGGTGAAGGTGGTGGTGCTGTACGGAGTCTCGACGATGTAGTCGCCATCATACGGCACTCCGCGCCAGTCGATGCGGATGCGGGTGAAGGCGATCTGATCGCCGACAGCTGTGACACCTTTGCTGAAACTGCCTTCATGCGCCAGGGAAATCGTGCAGCGGCCAGTCTGGGCACCGGCACCTGCTGCAACGGGGACGTTCATGATATTGCGGGCCAGGAAGTAGAAATGTTCCACGAACCAATTGGTTGGGAAAACTTCAGGGAAGACAGCGCCTGGGGCGCCAACCGCGTTGGGGAGGATGACGTTGTAGCCGGCGGCCAGTTCAGTCGCGCTTTTGGGCGTCAGCATTTCGAGAGCCAGACCTGTCTTGTCTTGGTACCACTGTGGGAAACCGTTTTGAGGGTCGATGGGCCCCACGCGCTGGAGACCGATACTGGCCCCGGTGGAGATCACCGAATTAACGGGCTGGGCGTTGGCAGTCGTGAAGACCGTGGCAGTCAGCCCCATGGCAAGGAGCGTGCAGGCAAGGCTGCTGCGATCAGTCCCGTGTACACCAGCACCGGAGGTGAAAACAGGCCGAGCTGCGGCACCAGCCTTGCCAGCGTGATCCCGAAGAACACACCGAATGCGATTTCATGCGGCAGCAGCGGCCAGTGCTCAAATCGTTTCATCGGGCAGCGTGCTTAAAAGTTGCTGGTGGAAGTGGAGCGCACGGCCGCGCAAGTCGCGATGCCGCAGGCCGTTGTTTATCTCGATGATGACCTTGCGCGTCAGTCGTGTGAGCTTGAGGGTGGCCAAGGTGATGAGCGCGTAGCAGGCCAGCCATGCCGGGTGCCCCGAAAGGATCAGCACCACCGTCAGCAAGGCCACCCATGCCACGAAGACAGGCGCGCCCACGAGGAGGCGCCAGAGGGAGACGACGTTCGGCCCGTCGGCGAAGCGCTGACCCGCCCATGCGCCCGCGAGCAAGGGCGGCGCGTTCAGCAGCCAACCCGCGAGAGTGATGGGACCGATGAGCACCAGCACGATGAACATCACGAACAGCGGAAAGATCGGACAGAGGGGGACGCCTTGATGAAACAGCAGACCGGGCCGTACGAAGTCCGCAGACAACTGCCTCCACCCCGTTTCCAACGGCGTGGGAATGGCGTGCTCAAGCTGCTTGAGTGATTTGAAATAACTGCGCCGGGTGCCCAGCGTGGCAATGTATGCCAGGGGCTGGATGGTGGACTGATATTCATCCGAAACGACATTGACGCCCACCTGCTCAAGTGCGGATTCGAAGCGTCTCTTCAACTCCCGCAGCTTCACGGCACGGCTCCATTCCGCGGGCATCTCTGTGGAAACTGGCGGACCGAAGACCACCTCCACCCGCGACCGAAACTCTCCCGGTGCTTCGTAGTGAATGCCAACGGGAACGATGGGAAGTGAGCCGTCCGAACTTTCGAGGATTTCGAGTGCGAGGTGGGCCGCCCCGCTTTTGAACGGCAAATGACGCGGGCCGAGCGAACTCGTGCCCTCCGGGAACACGCACAAACAGCCATTCTTCCTGAGATGCTCAACGCATTGGGCGAGTCCGCGCGTGTTAACTGCTTTCGATTCCGCCGCATCGCTCAGGTCCCTCTCCCGGGCCACCTCCAAGCCGTTAAAAAAGACCCTCCCGACAAGGCTTTTGCGCAGTTGCACTGAGATCATGAACTCGATCCGCCGGACGATCGAGTGGTAGACGAAACCGTCCACGGCTCCATTTCGGTGCAGACCAAGGAGCAGCAGCGGACCACTTGCAGGGACATGGCCCGCGCCGACGACCGTGACCTTGTCGAAGTAAAGGTGTGCAAGAAAGGTGTGAAAAATGGGATGCCAGAAAGTCGACATGGCCGGGAAAAAATTAACAAGTGGCGGGTGAAAAGCGGTGCGCGGAGTGGTGGATTTATGCGCTACATCCGGACCACCTGAGAAAGGTTACAGGCCAATCTTCAACCGTTGGCTGACGCCTCGACCTCGCTGCCAAGCTTGAGCTTCCCCTGCCCTGCGGTGTTTTGGGTGACGTGATCTCTGGTCCAAAGGCTATGCGCTGCTGGAAAACCTCGGGCAGATCAGCAGCCGACATTGGCTGCTCGGCATCCAATAGATCTCAACCCTATTCAGCGGGCTTCCAATCAACCGATTTATTCACATTGCTTTTCGCTTGCTTCGTCGGGCGGCCACCTAAGCTCGGCATCTCTGCCATGCTTCATGTTCCTAAAACTAGTTGGACACTCCTCTCCCAAGTCACCAATGACGGCAGCCCGGAGGCGTTTGAGGCGCTGGGGAAATACTGCAAACTGTATGAACACTGCATCCTGGCGTATTTCAGAGAGCTGGTTGATGAGGCAGATGCACGCGACCTCAGCCAGACCTACTTTGTTCAGCTTGTGAGCAAGCACCGGCCGTTCGGCCGTGTAAAAAAGATTGAGGGCAAGCCCTTCCGTGTGTGGCTGAAGACGCAGCTCCACCGCCTTTACGTGACCTGGGTGCGCTTTCAGCGTGCAAAAAAGCGCCACGGCGAGCACGTGGACGCCCAGAAGGTGGAGAACAAACTTGCGGACACCTACTCCGCGGACAAGGCCTTCGACGAGCAGTGGCTCCTGACTGTGCTGGACCTTTCCATGCAGCGCCTTGCCACCTGGTGCGCAGAACGCAACCTCAGCCCCATACTGGATATTCTCAGGCCGATCCTGCTGAATCTGAGCACGGAGCCCCACCACCTCATTGCCGCCCGCCAGGGCTGGAATGAGGAGACCATGAAGCAATACGTACACCGCATGCGCGGACACTTTTCTGACCAGCTCCTCGAGGTCGTCCGTGAGACCGTTGGCTCCCTGGAGGAGGCATCCGAAGAGCTTGATTATCTCGGCAACCTGCGCGTCATTCACAGAGGAAAAAGCAAAGTAAGGCATAGCAGCACCAGTGCCGAAAAGCATGGAGGTGAAGGGAGATGAGCCTTCCTGCCACTCCGGGAGAAGAAGATCCCACCTTCCATTGCGATCCCGACGTCATCGATGAAATTTTCTGCCGTGCGCGCATACGCGCGGAAGGCGTCCGTGCGGAATGGCACGCGCCTGCAGTGGAGGTAGTCGCCGCCATGCTGGAGGGAAAGTATGACCAGATCACCTACCTCGGCCGAGGCGGCATGGCCGCCGTTTACAGCGGCCGCCACATCAAGCTCAACATCAAAGTGGCCATCAAGCTCCCCGGACTTCGACTCCGTTCCGAGGAAGATTTGGAGCGATTCCGCAAAGAGGCCCACAACCTCCTGGCCCTCACGGACGAGCGCATCGTGCGTATTTACGACTACGATGAAGTCGGTGGCGTGCCCTACTACAGCATGGAGCTGGTGGCGGGCCGCACGCTTCATGAATCAGCCCCGGATCTCTCCGCCGAGCAAAAGCTTCGCGTGGTCATCAGCCTCTGCCGCGTGCTCGCCTTTGTGCATTCCAGAGGCGTCATCCACCGCGATGTCAAACCTGACAACATCATGGTTCTGGCGGAGGAAAAGATCAAGCTCATGGACTTCGGCATCGCGTGCATGAGTGATGGACTTGCCGGCTTCACCCGGCTGGGTACGCAGGACTTTCAATCCCCGGAGCAGGCTTTTGGCACCGGTGTCACCCACCAAAGCGACATTTACTCCCTGGGCATGACGTTGTGGTGGCTCTTCACCGGGCAGTCGCGGGTGCGTGTCTTTGATCCCGGAGCGGAGGAGGAATTTGCCGCCAAGGTTCCACCCGATGTGATGGCGGATGTCAAAAAGGCCTGCCAGCTGCAGCCCAAAGACCGCTTTGATGATATGAAGGCCATGGAAGGAGCGCTGGAGCGCAGTCTCTTCCAGATGCAACACCCTTCCCTGCCAGGTCGGACAGCATCGCCCGCGCCCAAAGCCCAGCCCCCGCCCATCCCGGCTGCTGCTCCCACCGCTGCCGCTGCCCCCATCCCCACTGCTGCTCCCACCGCCACTGCTCCACCCGTACCAGTCTCGGCGCCCCCACCACAGCCGAAACCCAGGCCTCAAACGCAACCCCAAACGCAACCCCAAACGCGGCCGCAGCCCAAGCTCAGTCTGTGGCATCGATTGAAAGGCAGTCTCTCCATCGAAAGGCTCAGCCCTCAGATAAACTGGGTTCAGTGCTTCACCTGGGCGGCAGCCATCGCCGTGGTGGCGTGGAACATCGGCCTTACTCATGCGCTCTTCCTGGCTGCCGCGGTGCGCGTGTTCTTGTTCACCCGTGTTTCGCTGCGTCTGCGGCAGGTGGGCGTTGGCATTGTGGCGCTGGCATGGATGGGGTGGGCGTTCCTGCCCGTCTCCCCCTCCCGCGCCAAGGCAGACCGCCCCTTTGTCAATTCCCTCGGCATGAGCTTTGTGCCCCTGCCTGGCACGCAGGTTCTCATCGCCGTGCGGCCAACGGAGGCCCGGGCATACCACAAGTTCGTTGATGAGCAGAGCACCTTCTGGGACCGCAGCTGGCTGACGTACAGCAATGCCAATTCGAAGACCGACCCCGTGCGCCACATCAGCTGCAAGGAGGCGAAAGCTTTCGTCGATTGGCTCTCCCTGCGCGAGGGCCTGAACTACCGCCTGCAGACCTCTCAGGAGTGGGAGCAGGCTGTCGCGCCCGGAGGGCCCATTTACGGAGACGCCAAAACCATTTATATCCCCTGGGAGGACTACGATGATTCCACCAAGCCCAACCGGCTCGGCATCGAACCCATCGATCTCGATGACTTTGAGTGGTGTGAGAACAGTGAGGTTATAACCGCGGCCCCTGGCAACGCTCAAGGCTTTGCCGCAGGCAGCCTGCACACCTACCGCTGGTTGCGTTCGGGTGTTTTCGAGCCCGGCGGGCAGGCCATCGTGTTTCGGACGTCGTCGCTGGAGACCGATCGCAATCCCCTGTCAGCATTCATCAGAGCACTGGTGGTGCCAAAGCCTCCTGCCAAGACCACCTTTACTGCCAGCACCGCCAAGGAAACAAAGAAGTCCTCGGTGCCAGAAGGTGTCTACAGCACGCGCTACACGTTCCGCTGCGTTTTGGACCTCCGGCCGCCGGCTCAAAAATCGTCCTCATCCGCAACTCCGGGTCCTGACATGATTTCGGAAAACAAAAAGTGACCTTTCTTTGACCTCCGGTGCGGACCTGCGGGCACTTCTTTGCAAGCGCCTTGCATAACGCCATGCACAGCTCTCCGCCCTTGGTCCCGCTTCAAACGTCACATAGGTCTTGGGGCACCTTTCCACTGCAGCGGATTCCCCTCCGGTGAAGAAGCCGCGCCGAGCCTGCTACCGGCAGCACCTCAAATACCATGCACGAAGCCTTCTACCTTGGCTCCGCGGTCCTCCCTCACATATCCACCCTATCCATGGCGGTCTCTAATACCATTTAATACCCTATCCTACTACATAGAAGCATGTCTGCGCCGGATTGAACCCAGATTGAAACATCCGCCTCGCCCCTTACCCAGCCTGCCCCGCAAAAAATATCTCAACTTTTTTCCAACCTTCATCCGGCATTGGCGAGTTCCCCAATAAGCCCCCCAAAAAAGCATCCCAGTCCCACCGCCCAAAAAAACCTCAACTTTTTTCCAACCTTCGTCCCGCTTTTTCGAGTTCCCCTATAACCCCCCAAAAATCATCACCTCCTCAAACCCCATCACCGCCATGAGCAAAATGTCCGACAATCAGAGCAACTGCCCCGCCTGCCCACGCTGTTCCGGCAGTTCGAACCGCCTGCACTGGAACTCCGGCCTGCCCGGAGACGGCATCGGCGCCAATCACACCGCCCGCAATCTCACCGGCGGCCACCCCATCGCCGGTGCTCTCGGCCTGCTCTTCATCGGTGCCAAGATGACCTGCTCCTCCATCTACAAATGCCGCGTCTGCGATCACCAGTGGCGGGGCTGGTTCAAGTCCTGATCTCCACTCTACCCCCATCTCAAAAATCAAAATCAATCATCCGCAAACGCTTCACCCCATCCGACTATGACCACCCATCGAAACCCATCCGCCATCTCCCAAGAGCTTTTTCAGCCACAGCCACAGCGGCCATCTCATCAGCGTGTCCGCCCATGGCGCCCCACGCTGTTCGCAGGGCTACTGCTCACTTTCGGCACCGCAGTGTCAGGTCTGCGGGCCGGGGAAGATAACCGCTTCGAAAAGCAGATAGCTCCCGTGCCCGCTGCTCCAGCCGGGGACTGGTGGAAAACATCCTGGAACGAAGGCTGGACCTACCAGCACCGCGGTGACTTCACACTGGGGGCCCGTGTGCGGATTCGCGAAAAGGCCAAGGTCCACTGGTGGCAGTCCCTGATCTCCGGTGCCGAGGAATACCTCGGAGAAATGAACCTGGAGGCGCGCGGGAAATCCCTCGCCGAGAGCGGCGTTCTGCGAAATCAAAACGGTGAGATCATGATCTCCCGGTACTACCCGAGGACGGACGTGACGCGCGCGATCTTCCGCAAGCCCGTGGGAGAACCCACCTTCGTGGACGATGTGCTCGGCATGATCGTGGACGACAAAACTCGTGGCAGCCTCATCACCACCTTCATGGGCAGCTTGTTTGGCGCGGCTTCCACCCTTGTGGTGCAGGACCCTTCCTTCACCACTGCCAAGGTGGTGGGCGCCGCCGGCGTCTGGGTCGGCAGCAAGGCGGACGACCTCGCCAGCGAGCAGCTCAAAAAGCATGGCATACAGAAACGCACGGACGGCGGCATCGAGATCTCCCCGGACTCCTCGCTGCTGCAATTCTCCGACTCCACCAAGGCGCTCGCAGACCTGGCCAACCTGGCGATGCAGCTTAACGAGGCCTTCAACCGCCGCATGTTCATGATCCGCGCCTCCGCCAGGTCTGGAGATGAGCTGGATGCACGGCAGATTTACAATGAAGGCGGCGACCTGGCCGTTTATGCCGAGAAGAAAGCCGCTGAAGGCGCTGACAAGGCCTTTGACTGGCTCAAGGGACGCATGGCCGCCTATCAGGAGCCCACCAGCATCGTGAAAGGCGTCCTGCAGCGGGAGACCTTCGCCCTCTCCAGCCAGATCTTCGACTCCAAGGAGCGCAAGCCTGGAGACACCTGGATCGTCCCGGCGAGTTTCTTCAATACGTTCCTGCATCCGGACCTGAAGGGAAGCTTCCGAGGAAGCGTCGTCCTCCACTACGTGGGAGATGTCAAAGTGCCCTCACGCGACGAGGAAGGCGTCGTCTTTGAAGCCCGCGAGATCGAAGTGTCCTACAAAGGCAAGGTGGACGGGCGCACCGTGCACAGCACGCTGGAATACACCGAACCCCAGTTCTCCGCCAGCCTGCGGGAGGACACCGAAGGCGTGCTCTTTGTGGACAAGCAGAACGGCTACGTCAGGCAGGCAAACCTCAGCATGATCAGCAACGTGCAGGCCGGACTGCCGGACATGGAGATCCTCCAGGGCTTCGACGTGGCCGGAGACGCACGCTTTGAGGTGCAGTACACCTGCAAAGGCGAGCCGGTGAAATGAAATCAAATGAAACGAATATTACTTTAAACCACATCCTACCATGAAGTTTCCCCGCATTCTCCGTGTCAGCAGCCTTGTGCTCTACGCGATCTTTTTTGGCCTGGGCGTCCTCGCCAGCGCGCTTCGTCCGGAGCTGCCCCGGCAGGTCGGGCGCTGGATCAACGCCCCCGATCCTACGGGTGGCCCGAAAGACCCACTTCCTCCGCCTCCGCCACCCCGCCCGACGCTGGACCAGTACAACGAGGTCCTCAGCGATTCCCTGGCACTGGTGGAGGCGCAGCACACTTTCTACGTGCACGTCACGCACAACACGCGCTTCGCCGTCAATGTGAAGGAACTGGGGTCCGTGAATGAGAAAGGCGGCACCGTCATGGTCCAGAAGGCCTACAATGCGTCCGACGCCGTGGACGAGCCAATAGCCGTGCATGGCTATCTTTTCACATGCCGTCCCGTCGTCTACGGGCCGGAGAAGAAGGACGGCTTTGCCGTGCTGGCCTTCCCTGAGAAGGACCTCAAATGGCCGCACTACCTCAGCATCATCCCAGATGCCCGGGGCGGACTCCCTGCCATGTCTTCCTCAGACACCTGGGAGATCGAGGACGCGGACGCGGCGCAGAAGCTCCGCGAACTCTTCCAGCAAAACAAAGTGATGATGACGGATCTCGCGCACTACTCGCCGGAGAGCCACCGCGGAAGCTTTCTCATCTCCAACTTCAAAAAGGACTCCCGCTAGAGACCCGGCGCTTTCAGCCGCCACCGCAGCGCGGCTTCTGCACCGCTGCGCCTCGCCTCCCTCATCCCGACCCATTCTCTCTCCACGCCCATGACCACGAAGCCCTGTCTTGAAATCCTAAACTTCGAAGCGCACTCGAAGGCCATCTCGATGCGAATCGACAAACTGGAAGTGCTGCACGGGGAGTTCTGCGCCTTGGTGGCCAGGAGCGGGGCCGGCAAATCCGTGCTGCTCAGCATCATCACCGGGCACCCGCTCGGACCGTGGATGAAGGAGAGAAACGCGGTGAGCTTTGACCTGTTCCGAGTAGGCAGGACTGCCGTCTCGCAGCAGACCTTTTCCTCTCCAGCCCACCTGCGCGCAGCCCTGCGGGATGAGAATCTGGTCTACCTGCCGCAGAAGCTGCCGGAAGACCGCTCCATGCAGCGGCTCTGCCTCTCTGAAATGGTGGATGTGGTGTGCGCCGTCGCCCTGCAGTGCCCGCCGGACGCCGCCATGGAAAAGCTGCGCGAAAAATGCCGGGCGTTCGGCTTGGAAAATGTGCTGGAGCAGCCTCTCAAAGACCTGTCCGGCGGCGAGCGCAAGAGGGTGGAGATCATCGCCCGCCTCACCGGCGTGGAACTGCGTGACCGCGAGGCAGGGCGGGAGGAGGTGCTCTTCCTCCTGGATGAACCCACCACCGGCCTGGACAATGCCACGCAGCGTGAGTACTTCCGCTTCCTGAAGCAGACGCGGCAGCTCTTCACAGACATCAGCATCTCCTTCGTCATCGCCACCCATGCACTCTCCCTGCTGGAAGAAAGGGATGAAGCCACGGGGGAGGGCCTCTTTGACCGCGTGCTCTACGTTCGCAAAGAAGAATGCCGGGGAGATGGACCCGGGACTTCCGGCAGCAAGCACTGCCAGCTGGCCTTCTGCGGGAGTGTGCAGGATTTCGTCAGTTCCGAGCACTTCGCGGAGCTCAACGGCCAGCAAAAAAGCCGCAGCACATTCGTCCCCGCAGCCGCCGCCCGCTCACAGCGCGCGTCCGTTTCGGAAACTGCATCAGCTTCCACGGCAGGCAGCGCCGCGCCCGTCCTGGCAAAATCCGGCGGCCTCCCGCTGCTGTGCTCCACCCTGCGCGGAGAGCTGCGCCGTGCCTATGGCAAACAGTTTGAGGGCAAGGGAAAGCGGGCGGTCTTCCTCATTCCTCTGCTCGTCGGGCTGGTGGTCTTTGCCGCGTTTCTCGCGCGCAATGAGATCAATCCCGAGCGCTTCATCTTCTTCAGCACCATCTACGCCTTCTGGATCGGCATCTTCAACAGCTGCCAGATCGTCAATGGCGCGGTGGCCTCCGGTGAGTGGAACTACTGGGTGCTGGCCATGCGCCGTCCTTTTTTCAATTACATCTTCGCCAATGCGCTGGTCAGCTTTCTCCTCTCCCTGCTTCAGCTCAGCGTCTTTGCGGCAGCGGTGCTCCTTTTTTCAGCGCTGCGCGGGGAGGACAGCCTTTTCAATGTCTTCGTCAATCAGTCGCAGCTGCCCGTGTACTTCATCGAAACCGTGGCAGGCCTTCCTTCCCTTCTCCTTGTAGTTGGCCTGTTTTTTTCCAGCCTTCTCATGGGTGCGCTGTCAGGCACAGGACTGGGCACCCTCATCAGCTGCGTGGCCAAGGACACCCTGGGCGCTCTGAAGATCGCCGTCGGAATCGTGGTCGTCTCCATGGTTTCCTCCACCGCAGTTTTAAAGGGAGACGGCAGCGCCATGCCCGTGGCGCCGCCTCTGTATCTGAAGCTCCAGTGTCCCGCGCCCTTTCTTTCCATGCCCGCCACTTTTTACAGCGCGCAGCCCCACGCAGGCTTCTGGCCTCACCTGCTGGAAGACGTCTCATTTCTCCTGCCGCAGCGTTACTTCTTCAACATCGGCCGCGTGCTGGACAAGGACGTCCTCGAGTCCTCCGAGCGCTACGTGAAGAGGAATGAAGACTTTGAGTACAAGCTCACCGGCGAGGTCGCAGCCAGCTGGCAAAGCTGGAAACGCGTTACCAACAAGGAAACGCTCGCGCAGGTCCGCGAGATCCTGGAGGAGGAAAACAAGCCTCTCGGGGAAGGCGCATTCCCGCAACTGCTGCTGAGGATCATCGGGCTGGAGACGCTCGCCTGCAGCCTGCTGTCCGGCCTGTTCTTCCTCCTCGGCACCTGGCTCACCTTCAAGAACAAAAGCAACTACGAGATCCACTAACCCCATCCCCTTCCCCCTCTCCCGCACTCCATGAATACACATCCCCACCGCCCCCTGCTTCTTCGCGCCGGCATGCTGCTGCTCGCCTGCGTGCCCGGCCTGCGCGCCCAGTCCTCTCTGAACCTGGACTCCAACATGCTCCTCTGGAAAAAAAACTTTGCCTACCGCACCGAGGTCAAGGCCGACATCTCGCTCACCAACACCAAGATCGAGGTCAACATGACCGACCGCTCCGCCGCGGGCCACCAGCCGCGCTCCTTTCACTATCAGGGCGCCATGGTTTACAACACCGAACTGGAGAAGCAGGCCAACTACAACGGCTCCGCCAGGCGCTACTACCAGCTGTGTGACATCATGAAAAGCGAAACCAACCCGCTGGAGCTGAAGGTGGAGGCCGGCTTCTGGGAGGTGTGGGCGCAGCGGCTCTGGTATGACCTGCCAGCCGAGTGGCAGCCGCATGTGGAGGTGAAGGAGCGCAACGCCGAAGTTTTCGGCGGCAGCTACATCATCGTGCGCCAGAAGACGGGCTCTCCGGACCTCCTGGGCGGCGGCGCGCTGGAACTCGCGTTCCAGTCAATGGGCGCCCTGTCAAAACAATGGTTCCTTCTGGAATGGACCCGGCCCAACTCGATGCGAAACGCCGCCGTGAAAGTCTCTCCCGCGGAGCTGCGGGACAAGCGTGTGGTGGCCACCGGCGCGCACGCCAGCACCATGGTCAATGACGTCATCAAGCGCGAGTCCAAGCTCCTCTACGAGGCCATGCTGGGCTTTCAGGGAGAGCGAAAAGAAGGCGACCAGTGGGTCGTCGAGGGCGAGACGCTGGACGCCATGGTCCACCCCACGGTGAAAGGCTCCTTTCGCGGATCCGCCATCGTCCGCGCGGAAGTCGTGAGAAACCAGTCTCCGGTACGAACCGTGGAGGAGATCAACGGCTTCAGGCTCAGGTTCATCCCCCGCGGCATCGTGGACGGCAGAAGTCTTGTCACAGATCTCCGCTTCGAGGTCGAGACGGTGGACGGCGGCACTCACTCCACGAAGCTCACGCCGGAGGACGGCAGGTTTTCCGGTGAGATCTGGCTGGACGCTGAAAACCAGAGTGTGCGCTACGGCGAGCTGCGTGTGGACGGCTCCAAGTACAACGGCTGTCTGCCCCGCATCGGAGACCTCAATGCCAAGATCAGACTGGACGCAGACTTCCACTTCAACCTGTCCTACACCCAGTCCATCTCCCCCACCGAGCCCTGAACCCTGACCATCCATGTTCCGCTGCTTTTCATCCCTGCTGCCCGCCGCCTTTGCCTGCCTTCTCAGCGCATGCGCCAGCAGTGCCACCCATCCCAAGGCCTCGCGCGCAGCTGATGCAGCTGCCGCCGCAAACGCGGACGGTGGCACCGCCCCGCTCTCTCTGGCTGGCAGGCGGCGCGTGCTCTCCGGCATGCTCGCGCTCGTGGAGGCGCAGCACACCTTCTGCGTCCACATCATGCATGGCGACCGCTTCGCCCGGAACATCCGCGAGCTCGGCTCCGGTGCAGAACCTGGAGGAACCCTCATGCTGAGGGACGTGTGGAATGCCGATGCCGACGCCTTGCAGGCACCGCTGGAAGGCTGGTGCTTTCAAGTGAGGCCCCTCGCGACGAATGTCACCGGCCGGAAGGACGGCTTTGCGGTGGCCGCATTCCCCGCTCCGCGCACGGAGGCAGCAGGGGTGCACTCTCCCATCTTTCTTACCCTGGTGCCCTCCGCCCAGGGCGGGCTGCCCGCCATGCTCGCCGCAGACACCTGGGAGGTGCGCGACACGCCGCTGGTAAAAAGACTCCGCGATGCCCTGCGACTCCAGGAACCTTTGAATGAAGCGGTGGTGGCGGCATGCGCACCCTCGCCCAAAAACACCACCCGCGTGCTTCACCACTTCACCCCCGACTCACCCCAATGACAACGCCCACAACTCCAAACAGGAACAATCCCACCCAGCCTCCAGGCAGCAACACGCCAGCATCTTCCGGCCGCAGAATCCTGGGCTGTGGCTGCTTTGTGATCGTCATCGCGCTCTATCTCACCATCAGCATGGTGCGTTTTGCATTTCCCTCAGGCGGACCGCCACCCGAGCGCCCGGGCCATGCCGCTCCGCCAAACCTGCTGCTGAAGTATGCCGGTGTCTTCATCTCAGACACCGGCAAAGCGAGGGTGGAGATCAATGCGGAGAAAAAAAGCTTTTCCTTCTACACGACCGTCAGCGGACGCCAGCTGCTCCAGACAGAGATGGTCCCGGTCGAAGTGAGGGTGCTGGACGACGCTGGCCAGGTCATCGAGCTTCTGGGTGATGACCATCAGGCTGGCGGAGCCCCTGCGGCGCGAGTGCGCATCACCCGCACCTCGGAGGCCGGCTCCTTCAAACTCGAGCGAGTCAGGCCCGTGGGCGGCATCCTCGGAGACTTCCACAAGCAGCAGCCCTGAATTTCCCGCCGCCCATGCAGCACTCCCACCTCCAGCCCCATGCCCGGACAAGTCCCGAAGCCTGGGAGATCTACAAGTTTCTCACGTTCTTCCACACCTTGACGTTTGGCGCCGGACTCTTTGCTCCCATGATGACGCTGCACAAAGGACTGTGGATCTTCAAGGAGGAGACCACCTACTCCATGCTTGAAGGCATCCAGGATCTCGCCGCCGGTGGCGATCGCTGGATCGCAGTGCTCGTGTTCATCTTCAGCATCCTCTTTCCCGTGCTGAAAATCTGGCTGCTCACCTGGTCCTGGCTCACTAAAGCGCACCGCCATTCCGGCAGGATCGCCGCGAGCGTGGCCATGCTGGGGAAATGGTCCATGCTGGACGTCTTCGTGGTGGCCCTCCTCGTCTGCCTCGTGAAAGTCGGGGACCTCGTCACCGTCAAAGTTCGTTGGGGACTGTACTCCTTCTGCCTCTCCGTCCTCCTCGGCCTCTGCACCTCCTGGCTCACCTCCCGGATCTTGGGCAAACGAGCACCACATACAGGCCAATCTTCAACCCTTGGCTGACGCCTCGACCTCGCTGCCAAGCGTGAGCTTCCCCGGCACTGCGGTGTTTTTGGGCGACATGGTCTGGCGGGCGTACCAGAGCCAGGCGTACATGGTGGCGAAGCCGAGGCGCTGCCAGGTGCCGTGATGCTGGGTGGCGTGATCTCCGGTCCAAAAGAGGACGGCCATGGCGAGGACTGCTGCGAGGGTGCGCCGTCCGAAGGGGCGGTGCCGCGGGGTGGCCGCTGCTGCGGTGGCGATGCAGAAGATGCCGGTGAGGCCCGTGGTGATGACGAGACGGATGGCGCGGTAGTGAACGTCTGCGTAGGCGTCCGCCATGCCGTGTTCATACGGGGTGCGCGAGGTGCTGGAGGTGAACCACCAGGTGGGCGTCCACCATTCATGCGCCGGGGGCGGGGGCTGCTCGACGCGCCGCATGGGGGCATAGGCCACGAAGAATTCGCCCATGGCTGTGGCGGCGAGGAGGAGGCTGCCGATGAGGGTCAGCATGTTTCCTTCACTCTGGCGCAGGAAGGCGAGTGCGAGCAGGAAGAGCAGCATGGCAAAGGCAAAGCTGGCGACGATGAGCCAGGGCCAGTGCGGGGCTTTTTTCATGTATTCGGTGACGTAGCTGTCGGTCAGGCTGAGGCCGACGGATTCGCCTCCGACGTGACCATAAATCAATGCTCCCAGGGTGATGAAGAGGCAGATGACGATCGCCAGATCGATCAGCCGGGAGAGCAATGGACGTTCATTCATGGGCGCGGGCGATGTCTCACCTTCGGCCCCAGATAACGCGGCCTGAAAGCGGATGTGTTCCATTCTGGGGCCATGAATTTTTTCAGCGCCCGCTCTTTTCCTTTTCCAAAATCGCGAGGCTGGTCTTGAGGATGGTGTCGGGATTGAGGGAGATGCTGTCGATGCCCTGCTCGACGAGGAACTGGGCGAAGTCGGGGTAGTCGCTCGGGGCCTGGCCGCAGATGCCGATCTTGCGGCCTTTCTCACGGCAGGTGCGAATGACGCTGGCGATCATGTTTTTCACGGCGGGGTTTCGTTCGTCAAAGATGGGCGCGACGATCTCGCTGTCGCGGTCCACGCCGAGGATGAGCTGGGTGAGGTCATTGGAGCCGATGCTGAAGCCGTCAAAGATTTCGGCGAACTCGGCGGCGAGGATGACGTTGCTGGGGATCTCGCACATGACGTAGATTTCAAGGCCGTTCACACCGCTGACGAGCCCGTGCTTTTCCATTTCGGCCTGAACGCGGCGGCCTTCCTCGACGGTGCGGCAGAAGGGGATCATGACCTTGAGGTTTGTGAGGCCCATCTCCTCGCGCACTTTGCGGACGGCGCGGCATTCGAGGGCAAAGCCTTCCTGGTAGCGCGGGTGGTAGTAGCGGCTGGCGCCGCGAAACCCGATCATGGGATTTTCTTCCTGCGGCTCGAACTGCCTGCCGCCGATGAGATTGGCGTATTCGTTGGACTTGAAGTCGCTGAGGCGAAGGATGACGTCCTTCGGATAAAAGGCGGCGGCAAGCATGGACACGCCTTGAGCGAGGCGGTCCACAAAGTACTGCGGCTTGTCAGGACAGCCCGCGGTGAGTTTTTCGATCTCGGCCCTGGCGGCGGCATCTTCGAGCTGGCCCAGGTGAATGAGTGCCAGCGGGTGCACCTTGATGTGGGTGGAGATGATGAACTCCATGCGCGCGAGGCCGACGCCATCGTTTGGCAGAAAGGAAAGCGCGAAGGCAGATTCGGGATTGGCGAGGTTCATCATGACCCTGGTGCGCGGGCGCGGGAGGTCCTGAAGGCGGGTCTCGTGCACGTCAAAGCCGACGATGCCGTCGTAGACGAAGCCGGTGTCTCCTTCAGCGCAGGAGACGGTGACCTGCCGACCGTCCTGCAATGCCTCGGTGCCGTGCTCCGAGCCGACGATGGCGGGCACGCCGAGCTCGCGGCTGATGATGGCGGCGTGGCAGGTGCGGCCTCCGCGATTGGTCACAATGGCGGCGGCCTTTTTCATCACGGGCTCCCAGTCGGGATCGGTCTTGTCTGCGACGAGGATCTCGCCCTCGCGGAAATCTCGCAGAAACTCCACGCTGCGAATGATGCGCACGGGACCGGAGGCGATCCTGCTGCCAACGCTGCGGCCGGTGAGGAGCACGGGACCGCGCTGGTGCAGGCGGCAGGTCTGCACGACATCGCGGTCTTTGCGCGCCTGCACGGTCTCGGGCCGTGCCTGCACGATGAAGAGCTCTCCGCTGCGGCCGTCTTTGGCCCATTCAATGTCCATGGGTGTGGGGCGGCCGCGCCTAGCGGAGTAGTGGTCTTCAATGACGCAGGCCCAGCGTGCGAGCTGGAGGATGTCGTCGTCATCGAGCGCGAAACGGGCGCGGTCTCCGGGAGGCACGGGGACGTTTTTCACCATGCGGCCGCCGCCGGTGTCGTAGATGAGCTTGAACTCCTTGGAGCCGGCGCGCTTTTGCAGCACCGGGCGGAAGCCCTGCTTCAGCGTGGGTTTGAAGACGTAGTACTCGTCCGGGTTCACGGAGCCGAGCACGACGTTTTCTCCGAGGCCGTAGGAGGCATTGATGAGCACCACATCGCGAAAGCCGGTCTCGGTATCGAGGGTGAACATGACACCCGCGGAGGCGAGGTCTGAGCGGACCATGAGCTGCACGCCGATGGAAAGGGCGATGGCGCAGTGGTCGAAGCCTTTGTCCACACGGTAGGAGATGGCGCGGTCCGTGAAGAGAGAGGCAAACGAGCGCCGGCAATGCTCCAGCAGGGAGCTGCCGCCACGCACGTTCAGGTACGTTTCCTGCTGGCCGGCAAAGCTGGCGTCCGGCAGGTCCTCGGCGGTGGCGCTGCTGCGCACGGCCACGTCTGGTGGTGGCTTCTGTGCGCCGCCGAGCCGCTGATACGCGGCGAGGATTTCGGCCTCAAGATCCTGCGGCAGCGGAGTGGAGAGGATGGCCTGCCGCACTTCAGCGCCGCGGTGCTGGAGGTTGTCCATGTCCCGGGTGTCGAGCCCGGCAAGGATCTGCGAGATGCGTGCGTCCAGTCCGGTGCTGTGCAGAAAATGGCGGTAGCCTTCCGCCGTCACGGCAAAGCCATCCGGCACCTTCACGCCCTGGGCGCCGAGCTCGCGAAACATCTCGCCGAGGGAGGCATTTTTTCCACCCACGAGAGGAACGTCCTCAATGTGGATTTCAGCGAACCTTTTGATGAAGCGAGGAGCGGCGTTCATGAGAGCGGAGGTGCGGTGATGAAGACGGGGATGTGGGTGTGGGAGAGGACGCTCTGCACCGCGGAGCCGAGCAGCGCGGTGGCGATGCGGGAGCGGCGCCGCGCGCCCATGCAGATGGCATCGGCGCCGAATTTTTCCGCCGCGGTGCAGATGGCGGCGGCCACATCATGATGGGTCAATACTTCCGAGGTGATGCGAACATTGCCTGCGTGCAGCAGCGACGCAGGCAGGGCTTTGAGAGTTTTCTCCGCCTCCTCCCGCTGCGCGGCGGCAGCGAGGCTGTGGTCGAAGTACACCTTGGACGCGATGACGGGATTGATGCCGCTGGTGGGTTCCAGGCAGACGTGCACGAGGCGGATCTCCCCTTCCCCGGCAAGCAGGCTGTGCGCGTGGCGCAGCACCTCCCAGTCCTGGCCTTCGAGGTCCACCGCGGCCAGCACGCGGTGAATGACCGGTATGGCGGTGGCGACTGCGGCATGCATGGGGACGCAGAGCACATTGGTCCCGGCGTAGGCGAGGACGCGTCTGGAAAACGAGACCGAGGAGAGGCGCTTCAGGCCATGGCGCTGACGGCTGCCAATGACCACCAGGCCAGCCCCATTTTCCCTGACGAGATCCAGGAAGTGCTCCGTGGGATGACCGGAGACTTCTCGGGTGTGAACGGTGAGAGACAACTCCGGCAGGGCGGCATGCACTTTGTCCCACACATCGCGCTCATGGGCGCGGTGCTCCTCAAGGGTGGTGCCCTTGTCCGGGAGGGACTCGATGTGTGCGACGCCTGCCTTGATGCGACCGATGCCGGCAAGCTTTCCCATCCAGGTGATGGCGGCGTCTGAGGTGCCCGCGAGATCGACGCCGAACAAGAGATCCAGCGTGGCCGTATCCCGCAGCCAGGAGAGGAGCACATCCGGCTGACGCACGACGAGCGTGGGAAACGGGGCGTTTTCGGCCACGTTTTCAGCGATGCTGCCGAGCAGGGAACGACCGGAGCTGCGACCGGCAAAACCGAGCACGATCAATTCGGTGGGCAGCTCTTTGGCGGCGGCCAGGAGTTCGGCGATCGCGGAACCATGGCGGAGGTCTTCGGTGACCTCCACGCCGGATTCACGCAGTCGCTCTGCTTCGGCATGAAGGCGCTCGATATCGGGACGGTCGTCTGGAAGGAGCAGCGGAAGATCGCCCATGACGATGTAATCGACGCCGCAATAGACGAGGTGCAGGGGGAGCTTGAGTTTCTTCGCGAGCAGCACGGCAACGTCTGCAGCGCCGCGGGCGGAGGGGGAAAAGTCGGTGGCACAAAGGATGGACATGGCCTTGAAGGGGTGGAGTTTTTGAGGGGAGAAGCACCGGGATGAATGCTGGCTTCGCCAAAAGCCTGAAGAGGGGCAAAGTGCCGGCAATTGGCAGGGCGCCTGAGTGCTCTAGGGCCGTGGATGAGATGGTTTCAGGCAGCGGCGGAGCGGGTTTGGCGGACGCTGGCGGATGCGAGTGCGTGGCGGGTGACGCGGAGTGGCGGGTGACTCGCTGCAGGAGGGCCGGTATTTGGGAGCTTATGGCGGAAAGGATGCTTTCGGAACCGGCTAAAGCCGGTACTACAATACGGGTGGTGGCTTGATACGAACCTGGGGTGATGTGGGGTTTCCAGGGGTAGCTATGATGCCGGGCGATGTGATCGAGAGGGGCGGGCGAGGTATCGGAATACCGCGCTACATTTTGGCGGAGCTGTGCTGGAGGTTTTCGGTGGGTCAGCGTGGGGCTGGAGTGGGTTCCGGGTGGGCGGCGCTGGCGAGGAGGCTGGCGACTTCCTCGTCCTGCGTCTGGGAGAAGTCTTCATACCACTGGCCTACCGCCAGGAAGCCGTGGGGACGTGAGAGGGCCACCAGTTCATCGACCAGGGGCTCCAGTTCGGCGCAGGTGTCCGGTGCGGCCACGGGCACGGCGATGACGATGCTCCGGGGATGCTGCTGCCTGAGCGCAAAAACGGCGGCACGGATGGTGCTGCCGGTGGCAATACCATCATCTACCAGAATCACGGTTTTGTCCTCGACCTCCGGCGCCTCCATACGGCCACGAAAGGCCATTTCACGACGGTGCAGCTCCTTGAGCTCCGCGGCGGCGGCGGCCTGGAAGGCGGATGGCGGAATGTCCATGCCACGCATCACTTCATGGTGGGTCACCGTCACACCGCCGCTGGCGATGGCTCCCATGGCGAGTTCAGGATGGCCGAGCACACCGATCTTGCGCACCACAAGCACATCCAGCGGAGCCTGGAGCCTCCTGGCGACTTCATACGCCACGGGCACGCCGCCGCGCGGGAGGCCGAGCACGAGGACGTCCGTGCGCCGGGCGTATTTCATGAGCGCCGCGGCGAGCAGTTCTCCGGCATGCACGCGGTTTTTGAAAACGACCGTCTTCATGGGGCTGTGTCCCCCTTCCCCGCTGCTGCTGCCATGTGCCGGCAAAACCAGTCTGCGCTGATCTGCGCCGCCTGCTCCAGTTTGCCGGGTTCTTCAAAGAGGTGGCTGGCGCCGGTGATGACACGCAGCTCCTTCTCGCTGCAGCACATGCGATCCAGGGCGTTTCCATTCAGATCCAGCACCACGTCATCCTGGCTGCCGACGATGAACAGCGTGGGAGCTTCGACATGGAAGAGCGCCCTGCCTGCGAGGTCAGGGCGGCCTCCGCGCAGCACGACGGCGGAGATCTTTTTGCCGAGGCGCGCGGCGGCCACCAGCGCCGCGCCGCCGCCGCTGCTGGCTCCGAAGATGCCGAGCGGCAGCCCCTGCGTTTCAGGCTGGGTGTGCAGCCACTGCGCCACCGCCACGAGCCTGCCAGCGAGCATTTCCACATCGAAGCTCAGATCCTGGGTGAACACATCCGCCTCTGTCTCAGCCTGGGTCAGAAGATTCAGCAGCAGGGTTCCCAAACCCGCGCCGCGCATCACCTGTGCGGCGAAGCGGTTGCGCGGGCTGTGCCGGCTGCTGCCGCTGCCGTGGGCAAAGACGACGAGGCCACGCGCGCCGGGTGGCAGCTGCAGCTCCCCTTCCAGCGCGTAGCTGCAGCCCTGAATGCGGACGATCTTGTGAACCTCGGCCGAAAGCGGAGTGGAGGAGGGTTTCATGACTGCGCGGATCCTTGGTTGATCATGAGCAAAGGGCTCAGGCCGCGAAACCAAAGCGATGCTTCACCGCCGCGGCGTCGAGGCCCAGGGAGTCCGCGAGCAGACTTGAGGCGATGCGCTCGGCGGCCACACGCAGCATCTGGGTGCTCTGCGCCTGATCGCGCTCGATGCCTTCGTGCTTGATGGCGACGATGCGGGCGCCGGAGATGAGGAGCTGCATGAGAAAATCCTCCAGCTCCACGGGGTCGTCCGTGCGGTGGGTGTCCACGCGTTTGTTGTGCTGCGGATGGATGATGTATTCGACGGAGAATTTGGAAATCATAGGGGTGGTATTTCGTGTTGGATTGTGTGTGGAGAACCTCCACAGGGCCTCCATCCGCCTCGGGCGGAGGCCGGGCAATCAGCGAAAGAGCGCCGCCGCATTCAGCCTGCGGCTGAGATGAAGTGCGGAAAGACGCCAGCAATCTGCTCACCGGTCATGCCTTGGGAAGAGCGTGAGAATGGCTTCCGGGTCACTTAGGTCATGGGTGGTGACAGCGCGTGCGTCTGCAAGCGTGCTTCGAGGTGCCATGGCGTACGGATATCGTCGTGGTCGGGCGGTTTGGCGCAGGGGCGCTGGAGCATGAAACGTCCATGACGCCAAACACGGGCGAACGACAGCCGGAGGGCGGATCAGCCCTGCTCGCCGCACCAGCAGACTGCCTGGCGCACGAGTTCGGTGTTGTTTTTCACGGCGAGCTTGGTCTTGATGTTGGCGCGGTGGGTGTCCACCGTCTTGGTGCTGAGGTGCAGGGCATCGGCGATCTCGTGCGTGTCTTTTCCCTGGCCGATGAGGCGGAAGACTTCGAACTCGCGGGTGGTCAGCGCGCTGATGACGGAGCCGCCTTTTTTGGCGGCGGGGCGCGAGAGGGAGTCGAGGATGGTGGAGGACATCTGCTCGCTCACGGCCACCTTTCCAGCCATGATGCGATGCACGGCGGACATGATCTTCTCCGGGCCCTCCATCTTCATGACGTAGCCGCGCCCGCCCGCGCGCAGCACGCGCTCGGCGAAGAGGCCCTCCTCGTGCATGGAGACGACGAGCACCGGGAGTTCCGGCATCATGGCATGAATGTCCTGCAGCAGTTCCAGGCCGCTCTTGCCGGGCAGATTGAGATCGAGGATGAGCAGGTCGGGCTTTTGATGGGTGACCTCGTTCATGGCCTCGGCGGCGGTGCCGGCCTCGCCACACACGGTGAAGATGCCATCTCCCTCCACCATGCGGCGCATGCCGTCCCGGAAAACGGGATGGTCGTCCACGATCAAGACGCGCTTGAGGATGCCGGCATTTTTTTTCATGGCGCAGGGCTGGGTGTGTGTGTCTGGACTTTGCAGGTCATGAGCGTGCCGCCGTGAGGGGCGTGCTCGATTTTAAAATCAGCGCCAATGAGGCTGGCGCGGTGGTGCATGATACGCAAACCCATGCCCCGAGTGTACGAACTGACCTCAGGAATTCCGCAGCCATCGTCACGCACGCTCAGGAGCACCTGCCCTTTCCGGGTGGAGAGGCGGATGTCTATGCGCGCAGCCTGCGCATGCCTGGCGGCGTTGGTCACGGCCTCCTGGCAGATGCGGAAGAGGTGGGTGGTGGTGGTCTGGTCCAGCCCGATGTCGCGGTTCAGGCCGTAAAAGCGGCAGGGCACGCCAAACATGAGGCGCGTGCGCGCGGCGAGGGCTTTGAGCGCCGCCACGAGGCCGCCCGTCTCCAGCGCCACGGGGTGCAGCCCCTGGGCGAGGCTGCGCGTGAGCGCCAGCACCTGGCGGAGCACGTCCGACATTTTTGCGGCTTCGCCTGCCTCAGGGGCATCGCGCTTCTTCAGGCTGTCATGCAGGCCCTTGCTGATGCACCACAGTCCGGCGAGCTGCTGCCCGAGGTCATCGTGCAGATCTTCGCCGATGGCGGCGCGCTCGCTCTCGCTGACATCCAGGATTTCTTTCTCCAAGGCCCGTCGGCTGGTGATGTCCCGGATGACGCCGGTGTAGAGGTTCAGGTGATCCACCTCGCTGACGGCGAGTTCGATGGGAAAGATGCTGCCGTCCTTTCGGCGTGCCTGGACCTCCCGCCCGATGCCGATGAGGCCCGGCCTGCCGCCGCGGTGGAAGTTTCTGATGTAGCTTGCATGCTCCGCGTGGTAGGGGGAGGGCATGAGCATCTTTACATTCTGCCCCACCAGCTCCTGCACGGGGTAGCCAAACATGCGCTCCGTGGCGGGATTCACAGCGATGATGGTGCCGTGCTGGTCGATGGTGATGATGGCGTCCGCCACGGTGTTGAGAATGGCGCACAGGCGTTCCTCGCGCTCGCGCAGCATGGTGACCGCGCGGCGGTGCTCGGTGATGTCTTCCTTGATGGCGAGAAAATGCCGGATCCTGCCATTGTCCCCCATGATGGGGGCGATGACGGCGTACTCCCAGAAGAGTTCACCGGACTTCTTGCGGTTGCAAAACTCCCCGCGCCATTCCTTGCCGGCGGAGAGAGTCTCCCACATGGCCTTGTAAAAGGACTGCGGCTGCTCCCCTGACTTGAGCAGGCGCGGATTCTGCCCGAGCACCTCGGCGGCGGTGTAGCCGGTGACGCTGGTGAACTTCGGATTGACGAACTCAATGGCCCCCTCGGCGGAGGTGATGATCACCGCGGCCGGGCTCTGCTTCACCGCATGAGAGAGCGTCTGGAGCTCGCCGAGCGCGGCACGCAGCTTGGACTGGGTGTCCTTGAGCGGGGTGATGTCCACCAGCATGCTCACCGCGCCGACGATCCGGAGGTTTGCATCGAGCACGGGATCTGGAAAACAGAGGACGTGGGAGCGGCTGCCGTCCGCACGCTCCACGATGCGCTCCATGCCGCGGAGGGGTTCGCCGCTGCGCACCGCCTCCACGATGGCAAGCTGGGAGCGCTTGAGCGGCCTGCCCTCGGCATCCAGAATGCGGTGGGAGGCGTCCCAGCGGTCACGCGCATCTGGCTCGCGGCCCCAGAGCTTGACGGCTTCCGCATTGTAAAGGGTGATGCGGCCGGAGACATCGCAGGTGTAAATCGCTGCGGGCAGTGATTGAACGAGCTGGCGATAGCGCTCCTCGCTCTCGCGCCGAGCGAGCTCGGCCTGCTTGCGTGCGGTGACCTCCCGGGAGACGAGGAGGAGGCTGGCCACCTGCCCCTTCGGACCGCAAATAGGAGTGCAGTGCCCCTCCATCCAGAGCCAGGTGTCCGGCTTTTTGAGAAAGCGGTACTCGATGGTGGTGCTGGTGCCTGCGAGATTGGCGGCTCGTGCCTGGCGGATGGCTTTCAGGTCGTCCGGATGCATGTAGGGAGCAGCGCCCCGGCCATTGAGGAGACTGACCGAAATGCCCAGCCGGCGCTCATAGGAGGGGCTGAGATAGAGGATCTTTCCCTTCACATCACTCAGAGCCACGAAGTCGGCGGTATTGTCCGCCAGGAGGCGGTAGCGCCGCTCGCTCTCGCGGAGCGCCTCCTCCGCGCGGCAGCGACCGATAAAACTGACCGCCATCTGCATGTAGAGGTCCAGCCGCGCAAGTTCCAGGCCATCCGGTCGATGGACTTTGCGGAAATGGGTGGAAATCATTCCCAGTGGTGTGCCATCGCTGTGGAAAAGCGGTGTGGACTGCACACTCCGGTAACCCGCCGCACGTGCCACCGTACGGCAGTGGCGGTAGCCGGGGTCTTTTTCCACATCTTCAATGATGATGCGCCTGCCTGAACGCAGGGCGCGACCACAGGCCGAGCCCTCGCGGGTGGAAACCTCCTGGAAAAACTCGAGGAAGGGCCTCTTGAAGCCGCGATGCACGGCGATGCGCAGCATCTGCGCTGCGGGATCGAAAAGCTGCACATTGCCAAAATCCGCGCCGAGCAGGGCGATGGCTGAGCCGAGAATCTCCTCCAGCCCCTCATGCAGGTCCTGCATCTGCCAGAGGCGCGTGGTGGAGGCCACCAGCATCTCCAGTGCGGCGGACTCAGGCTTCGGCGCCTGCGGGGGAGGCCCCGTGGCAGAGCGCGCAGCCGCTTTCCGCGGAAGCGCCGGAGCTGCACAAGGGAGTTTTTTCATAAAAGCGGGGAGGGATGATGTCTATTTCATCCGCGATTTCAGGCGGATGGTATTTCCTGCTACCATGAAGCAGCCATGGCCGCGATGGTGCAGGGTGCGGGGATCTTTCACCGCGGGGTCGATCCATGCGCGCAGGACCTGCAGGACAAACAGGCCATACCGGGACACGAGCCGGGTGTCCGCCACCCGGCACTCCAGGCTGGCGTGGCATTCGGCGATGAGCGGCGCCTCCACCGTGCTGGCGGGCAGGGGGGTGAGGCCGAAGCGCTGGAACTTGTCCGTCCGAGCGCCGGTGACATTGCCACAGCGCACGACTTTTTCCGCGATGTCCACGGTAGGGATGTTGAGCACGCAGGTCTTGGAAGCTTTCAGCAGGGAGAAGGAGTGATTCAGATTGCTGACAATGCAGGCCACCAATGGCGGCTCAAAATCTACCATCATGTGCCATGACAGGGTCATGATGTTGCGCCGGCCTTTGTGGGCGGTGGTCAGCAGGAGAACGGGACCGGGCTCCAGAAGGCCGTAAACTTTGGACAAAGGGAGTGGCTTGCGTGACTTCATGGGCGTGGGATCAGCTGCGCTGGTGTTTCCAGTCCTGCGGCGGCACGAGGCGCACGTCCGCGGGCCACTGCGCGCCCTGCTGGATCCAGTCGTGCAGGAGCTGGAGTTCCTCGGGTTCGGGGCTTTCCGGAGTGGGCGGCATGGAGACCGGGTTGTCATGGCCGAGGCGCAGCACCTTGTACAGCAGGCTCTGGTGCGGTGCTCCCGGAACGATGACCGGGCCGCTGCGTCCGCCTTTCATCGCAAGAGCCTTGGTCTCCAGGTTCAGCCCGGCGCACACGTAGCGGCGGTGGTGGCACTCGAGGCAGCGGGACTCCAGCAGAGGCTTCACCTGGCTCACGAAATCGACTGCCTTGTCGGGTGGCAGCTCCGGCTGGATCTGCGAGCAGGAAGCCAGGCCGGAAAGGAAAAGAAGAACCGCTGAGAGGTGTGCTTTCATGAGGTGCGGCGGGGGAAGATGGTTTTTTGTGCTATTCTGTGGTTTCAGGTATAACGGCGGCGCGCCGGGTTTGCGCTGCGGGCGCTGTCATACGCAGTGCTGCTTTTGTGCCGGAGGCAGATGATGGGGGCGCTGGCGCATGAGGGAGAAGCGGGAAGGTGTCAGGCGGGGGTGTCTCCGGGCAGCACGCGCACGGGCGTGCCGTCGTCCACCCACTCGTAGAAGAAGCGGGCGGGATTCCCGCCATCCAGCGGCAGGCGGATGCAGCCGTGAGACGCGGGGTGGTCCGGCACGGAGGTGAAGCCGTGGATGAACACGTGGCCGTAGATCTGCACGCTCCAGGGCATGGGTGCGTTTTGAAACAGGCTGGAGTAATGCATCCTGGCCCTGAAGGGTCCGGCGGTGAAGCTGCCGGTGGGCGTGCTGCCGTGGCGACCGGAGCTGATGTGCCTCTTGAGCACCAGGCGGCTGCCCTGCCATGCCTCCAGCTGCTGGGCGGCCAGATTTACCTCCACACGCTTGGGGCCGATGAGCAGGCGCAGACGATAGAAGCCACGCCGGACGAGAGTGACGCCGTCTTTTTCTTCCAAGGTGATCCGGGCATCCGCGAGCGGCAGGTCGATGGCGCGAAGCAGCTCGGTGCCGTCTGTAAACTGGCGCAGCGAACCGGGTTTCACGGTGGAGCTTTGCAACTGCACGCAGCGGCCGTCTTTGTCGAAAGTGGTGTCCAGGTGCAGGTGCCGGGCTACCTCCAGCAGAGGGGCGTAGATGACGCCGGGCTCTGCTGCGAAGGTGATGGCCTCGACGGGCGGCTGCGCCCAGATGGATGCGGAGAAAACCAGGGCGAGGACAAGGCAGAAGGCCGAAGACTTCATGTGCGAAGATCCAGGTGTGGTTTTGCGGAGATGCAGGCTGCGTGCATGGGGACGCTGCCGCTGCTGAGAGCGAGAAAAGGACATGAGAAAAATCTGGAGTCTATGGTTCATCGGTTTTCCGCCCATGCACAGCCAGTGGTGCATGGGCGGAGAGGCATCAATGAGGGGATGTCTGCATCCGCAGTCAGCCAATGGCTGAGAAGCGTAGAGCGCTCTTGCTCATGGCATGCGCATTCAGGCCCTGCGTAAGATCAGGCACAACCCGTGAGAGGGAGACCACCACTCTGAGCGCTCCTGAACTCGCGATTTACCCACACGAAGGAACACCAACATGAAAACGAGCACTCTCCTCGCCATCCTCTCGCTTGCCGCCCTGTCGGCCTGCCACAAAGAGCCAAAGCCGGAGGTCAAGCCAACCGTGGCCCCCAAGGAAACTGCCGCACCCGCCCCGGCTCCGAAAGCCGTCTCCACACCCGCCCCGACTCCGGCGCCCACGCCTACGCCCACGCCGGCACCAGCACCAACGCCGGTGCCTGCGCCAACTCCCGCCCCGACGGCTCCTACGCCGCCGAAATAACCCAACGCGCCTTTTCCCATGCTCCATGGGGCGTCAAAAGCGGTTCAGGGCATAGACCGCTTTGCGCCCCATGCGAGCGTGCGGAGCCTCTTATCATCCCATGAAAACGACACCTGATTCTGCTGACGCAGCCGCCAGTGGCAGCGCCCCGCTGCCGCGCAAACTCGGCGCCAACCACAGCGACACCGCCAAGCGGCCGCGCAAACACCACAACAACTTCAAGCAGTCCAAGGACCTGCGGGAAGATCGCGGCATCCGCCAGCTGAAAGCCAGCCCCAAGGCGCTTTCCAACCGCGGCGGACGCTGACACACGGCACCGGCACGAGCACCGGTATAAGCAGGCCGCCGTATCGCAGACGCGCTGCGGTACGGCGGCGGCTTTTATACCATGCCCTGGTGGAAACGGCTTTGTTTTCTTGATCGAGGATAGAGTGCGTTTCGGACGAGGGCGCTCTCCGGACGTAGGCCGGTCGTGTTTGGCGTCGTGGAGGTTTCATGCTCCAGTGTGCCCTCCGCCAAACCGCCCGACTGCGAGGGCGTTTGTACGCCATGGTGTTTGCCGGGCGCCGATGGACGGGCGGGCTTCGCCGCGACCGTCCTGCGATGATGCTGACTGGCGAACATGCCAGTCGATCATTCATCCCCGGGGCTGATGAACCGATGACGCTACAGGGTGGGCATGCGAGCGGCCAGGGCGTGGTGGGAGGGTGCCACGCTGCAGCAGCCCGTGCCATCCGGGAAGCAGAAGCCTTTTTCCTGAATGGAGGTGCAGTTGAAGTCGATGAGGTGATCGAGGCCGGTGTAGAGCTGTCCTGCAAAGAGGCGCGTGTAAAAGTCCGCACGGGTGCCGGGATCGTAGTCGCTCCAGCTGATGCCCCAGCCGTAGGAGGGATTGTCAAACTTGGAACGGATGAGGCCCGCGATGTGGCGGGGATGCCAGCCGAGCGAGGTGAACACGCGTGTGATCAGCTGCATGCCGGCGGGCTTGAGCAGAAGGTCATTGGGCCACTCCAGCAGATGCCGGGCGCAGTGCGGCAGCGTGTCCAGCGGGGTCTGCTGATAGGTGCGCGGCCAGCACTCGCGGGGGTCATGACGCTCGGAGTAAAAGTACTCGTGGAAGAGGCGCAGCCGCGAGCTGAGGTAGTGCTCCAGCAGGTTCGCGGTGCCTTCTTCTTCCAGCGGAATGCGGGTGCAGGCGCGCTTTGCCAGCTCGCACACCTCCTCCGGCACCTGGCGCACTTTGATGGCCTGGCGGAAGTCCATCTCGTGCATGGGTATGGAATAAATATGCGGCACTTCATCCTCAAGGTGCGCGGTGCTGCCGTCCCGGGCCACCCAGGGCTTCAGGTAATGGGAGAAGGGCATGCGGATCATGCGCGTCTGAAGGGGATCGCCGTATTCGGAGATGTCGATGGAAAGGATCTCGCGACGGCCGGTGGCGACCGGGCCCACATGCACGGCGGTGATTTTCACCGGCAGCTGGCTCGCGCTGGTGGCACGCTCTTTGACCTGATGAGCGAGATGCTCGATCAGCAGGCCGACGGCGAAGAAGGCGTTTTGAGCATCGGAGTCGATGCGGCCGGCCAGCAGCGCCGGCATGCGCTGCATGCACTCGGCGGCCAGCTCCCTGGCCGGGGCCAGGGCCAGTAGACGCCGCGCCACCGCGGACGAGCGCTGGATGCGCCATACGAAGTGATGCCCCTGGCCGGTGATGAGATGAAACGGACGGATGCCGTGCTCGAGAAGCACGGATTCGATGGCCCGCACCAGCGGCTCCTGCAGCTCGAAGGCCCGCCACGGGTCCGTGAAGGCCTCGGTGGGTGAATCGAAATTCACATACTCCACATCGAGATGGAGGAGATAGGAGGAGGCGTCCGCGAGAGAGCGCGCCACATCCAGCTCGCGGTCGAGGCAGCTTCCCAGCTCAGCGGGAGGGTAAAGCTCGCGCACGTCAAACTGCACGCCATCCGAGTGCGTGAGGTAGGCGGCGGTGGCATGCTGCAGGTCTCCGCCACCGAGAAACTCAGTGAACCGCTGACGAACCGCAGGACTGTCGTACGGGGTATTCAAAGGATGCAGGCATGTGCCACCGGCAGGAAGGGATGGCGGGGACGCCCGCCCGCTGCAACGGGCAGAAGCTCCCGGCCGCTCTCAGCCAGAGGCTGAGACAGGGGGCATGAAGGGGCGGATCAGACTAAAAATCTGATGGCGGCTGCTCACGAGCCTCCGCTTTGATCTGAGACTCAAGCAGCCACAAATAGTCGCGGGCGCGGACGGCCCGCTCCAGCACCACAGCGACAGGCTCGTCCGTGGAGCCGGACATCTCCAGCACCAGGGGACCATGGAAGTGGCGCCGGTGCAGCTCCCGCATGAACCAGGGCCAGTCAATGCCGCCCTCTCCGGGAGCGAGGTGCGCATCCCAGTCTCCATTGTTGTCATTGACATGGACCATGCACAGATGGCCGGAGAGCTTTTGGATGACCATGTCCAGCTCCCGCGCGAGGTGCGCATGTCCGGTGTCCAGACAGGCGCCCACCTCGCAGGTCTTGATCTCGCCAAGGAGATACAGCATGTCCCGCACGTGGCCGAACATGAGATGCGCGAGCATGTTTTCCAGCAGCAGGTGCACGCCCAGCTCGCAGCAGCGCCGGGCCACACGGTTGAGCGAGACGGCGGCATGATGCATGCGGCTCAGAAATTCCTCCTCATGAGGGCGGCCCTCGCGCTCGGGCCCGGGATGGAGCACCACATGGCGCGCATTCATCTGCGCTGCGGCTTCGCATGCGCGGAACAAGTCCTGCACGGATGCCTCCCGCACGGCCTCGTCCGGAGAGGTGATGTCGATATGCGCGGCAAAAGGGGCATGCAGGGAAACGGCGACGAGCCCCAGCCGGTGCATTTCCGCTGCTGCACGCAGGGTCTGCCCGGTGTCATGATAGTCCAGATGCTGCGGCGAGGAGCAGACTTCGATTTCGGCGAAGCCCGCGTCACGCACGGCTGCCAAAACATCGAAGATTCTGCGCCTGTAAAAGCAGCCGGTGGACAGTGCGATGGACCGGGCATTCATGAGTGATGCCCACCACTAAGTGCGGAAAGCCGGCCTTTTCCACCCGCATGCTGCGATCTTTGCCGCCCCGCTTGGCAACCGTGAGCCGGAGATGGCCTGTGGGCGCTGCGCGCGCACGGAGGGGGCATGGAATGACCCAACGCGAATGGGCACGAATATCCGCGAATTTTGAGGAATGATCATGGCGGATGTTCGTGACAATGGGCGGCTGTCTGAGGTAAAAGGGAGACGTTGAACGATGAATGACTGAGCCGGAGGGGGGAGTTTCTCGCTTTTATTTTATGATGCGCATTTTGATGATCTGGGTTTGCCTGTGCGTGTGCGGGGTGAATGTGGGTTTGCGGGCGGCGGATGCGGGTGTGCCGGAGGTGTGGCTGGACCGAGCGGCGGCGACGCGGTGGCTCACGGAGCATGGTGGGAGAAAGTCCTTTTTTCTCAAAGGGGTGATTCCTGGCTCGGAGGCGCATGCATTCATCGCCCTGAGTCCGCCGGGCCGGGTCGTGATTCATGAGGTCAGAGAGGGAAGTGTTGCGGTCGAGGGCGCCTATGAGATTGGGGATGCGGGAGAGATCACTCTGAGGATGGAAGGAAAGGGGCCGATGTGGCCGGTGCTGCACCTGTATCAAAGGGGGAGTTTTGTGGGGCTGACCCAGAGGGATGCGAAGACGGCAGAAATGGGTGATGTGACACGCTGCTTTGGAGGAAAGCCGCTGTGGTCTTTTAAGCGGATGAAGACGGAGGGTGCGAGCAGGTGAGGCTGAAGTTTCCAGTTTTGTGGACCACGGTGCTGGCGTTTGCCTGCGTGGCGGTGGTTTCCAAGAATCTGGTTATCGGCGGCTTCGTCCTGGCTGTGGTGCTGCCGGTGGTGCTGGGGTGCCAGTGGCTGGTGCGAAGGGTGATGGTGAGCCTGCGATATTCGGTTTGGTTCAGACGGACGGTGATGCTGGTGCCGGCGCTGGTGGTGGCTTTGGGGCTGGGGTTTGTGGCGGATTTCATGAACATCTCCACCAAGGCGCCTTTTGTGAGCACGAACCCGCGGGCGGCTGTGTCGCTGGCGCTGGCGGGGCATGTGCCCGAGGGGCTGCGTGAACTGCGTGTGAGCGAGGACGCGTGGACCGACTATGTGGCAAAGATCTACTTTGAGTGCGATCCGGCGAGCCTGCGGGGGATTTTGGAAAAGATGCCGTTCAAGCAGGCGGAGTACGGGCCTGAGACGTTTTCGTTTCGGCAGACGCCTTTTGCGGATCTGCATGCGCGGGAGGATGTGACGGAGGTGGTGATGTATTGGCGCATGGATCTGGGGGAGGAGACTGGACACTGCGTGGTCTATACGGACAAGGCGTTCAGCTTTGCGTATGTGGAGTATGCCGCGAATTGAGGGTGGCAGGAGGTTTGACAGGGTTGGGGCGACGGGGGCGCTGTGGGGACGGGCAGGCTGCCCGTATCACGTTTTTTTTCCGCAAGAAATGGGGGTGAGGGGTGTAGTTTTTGCTCCCCCGTTTTTGTTCTCTTTTCTGCATGATGCGCCGCGCTTTTGTTTTCATCCTTTCTTCCATGAGTTTCGCCCAGATGACGTGGGCGGCGGAGGGCGGGGCGCAGGGGTGGGGAAAGGTGCAGGGCATTCTGGATGTGAACTGTGTGAAGTGTCACGGGGTGCTGGAGCAAAAAGGCGGGCTGGAACTGGACACGCCGACGATGGTGATGAAGGGCGGCGAAAATGGCGCGGTGGTGGTGCCGGGAAAGCCGGAGGAGAGCGCGCTGTTTGCGAGCCTGGAGAAGGGCGCGGACCCACACATGCCGCCGAAGAAACAGCTCTCGGAGGCGGATCGCGCGGCGGTGCGGGAGTGGATCGCTGGGATGTCTGCGACGGGGCCGGTGGTGGCGGCGGACACGAAGAAGCCGAAGGTGGCGCGGGAGTTTAAGTCGGGGGAGGAAGCGATCGCGACTTTGATTGAAGAGGGATGGAAGCGCGCGGGAGCGAAGCCTGCGGCGGCGGTGCCGGATGCGGTGTGGTGCCGGCGGATTTATCTGGATCTGGCGGGGCGCATTCCGACGGCGCAGGAGCTGGCGGCGTTTGTGGCGAAGCCGGAGCGGGATGTCCTCGTGGACAAGCTGCTGGCGGCTCCGGAGTATGCGGTGCGGATGCGGGAGCTGTGGGATGCGTTTTTGATGGGGCGGCTGCAGCGCGGGAATCCGGACGGCAGGCGCAAGGGCGCGGGCTGGTGGACTTTCCTGGAGAAGGCCTTCAAGGACAACCGCCCGTGGAACGAGGTGGTGTATGATGTGCTTTGCGCGAGACCGGAGAAAGAGCCGGACCGCAAGGGTGCCTCATGGTTTTTGTTTGAGCGGAAGAATGATTTCCAAAAGATCGCGGAAGCGGTGGCGCCGGTGGTGTATGGGACGAAGATCGACTGCGCGCAGTGCCACGACCATCCGCTGGCGCGTGAGATCAAGCAGGCGCATTACTGGGGGCTGGTGGCGGCGTTCAATCGCGGAAAGAATGTGGACGGCAGCAACTCGGTGGCGGAAAGCGCGATCGGGGGCTTCATGAATTTTACCAATTTGAAGAAGGAATCGCAGCCGGCGGTGGTGGCACTGCTGACGGGGAAGACGCTGCCGGAGGTGTGGCCAACCGGGGAGTCGCAGGAGAAGGATGCGGACGATTTGTACGAGGACCCGAAGGCGAAGGTGCGGGTGCCGAAGTATTCGCGGCGCGAGGCGTTTGCGGAGGCGGCCACGCAGGGGAATCCGCTTCTGGCCAAGGCGTTTGTGAATCGCATGTGGGCGGCGCTGGTAGGGCGTGGTATCGTGAATCCGCCGGATGAGATCAATGAGCGCAACGCGCCGAGCCACCCGGAGCTGCTGGAGTGGCTGGCGAAAGATTTTGAGACCCACGGCTATGACACTCGGCGAGTGGTGCGGGAGATCGTGCGCAGCAAGGTGTATGCGCTGGGCGCGGCGGGGGCGGGAGTGGCGCCGGAGCTTTTTGCAGGCATGGCGGAGCGCCCGCTGACGGCGGAGCAGCTGGCGCGCTCCTGGCGCGTGGCGCTGGGCCTGCCGGCCGATGAGGAGGAGTATCGCAGGCAGGTGATCACGGCGATGCCGGAGGTGCTGCCGAAGGAGTACATTGCGACGTTTCAGCAGGCGCAGTTTTTGTCGGGATCGCCGACAATGACGGCGCTCATGCAGGCGGCGCAGGAGGGGAGCGTGAAGAGGATCGCGGGACTACCAGACCCTACCAGCCGGGTGAAGGAGGCGTTTGCGATGGTGTATGGGAGAGCGCCGGATGCGGAGGAGGAAAAGGCTGCGGGGGCGTTTTTAGCGGAGCGGAAGGATGTGGCTGCGGCGGTACGGGATTTGGTCTGGGCGCTGATGACGAGCGCGGAGTTTCTGGCGATGCCGTAGGCTGGATCCTAGATGCTGGATTCTGGATTCTTGATGCTGGATTCTGGATTCTTGATGCTGGATTCTGGATTCTTGATGCTGGATGCGATGGCCTTTTTGTTTTCGGGTGGCGGTGGTTGTGGCGGGGTGATGTGGGATCAGGATGATCCCACTCCTGAGGGGGCGGGGCGGGCGGAGGTTTGGCAGGAGGGGGACCATCTTGGTCCCTCGGTTCGCGGGGGTGGCGGGTGTGGCGGGGCGTTGTGGGATCAGGATGATCCCACTCCTAGGGGGCGGTGGGAGCCCATTGGCGAGAAAGGGCGTCTTCCCAGATGGAATAAGCGTCGGGCGGCAGGTTTGCTTTGAGGGGATTGCGACGGATGTATCGTACGCACCGCACGAAGTGGTCGGAGTCGCGTACGAGGCGATCGAAGTAATCCTCCTGCCAGAAGGGTCCGCTGAGATGAAGCAGATCATTCAAACGATTTGCAGTGAAGCTTTTCCAACTGGAAAGAACTCTGCCGAGCTGCTCTCCTTCGTGAAGGGACATCAGCACATGGACATGATTGGGCATGATGACCCAGGAGTGTAGATGGTAACGCTTTGCTTCGAAAAAGCTCAAAGCACCCGCGACGATCTCGCGGCACTCGGGCTGGCGCAAAACACAGGAGCCATGTGCTGCATCGAGCCACCGCTCGATGCGTGCGGTGAACTTTTGCTGGTACTCTCCGGTTTCTTCAGGGGAGTGGGGTTTGGGATGGTCTTGGAGCCATTGATCCCTTTGAGCCGTCCATTCGTCGCGCAATTTTGCGGGGATGGAGTCGGCCATGCGGAACGTCAGGAAATAGCACCTGCCCGGCTGCTGCCAATGGGGAAGATGGTTGACGGACTTTTCCACATCGGTCATGCGATTGAGGAACAGCGGGGTGCTCATGACAAGGTGGGAAGAACCGACGTAGCTGGCTGAACCAAGAGGCGCTGATGCATGGGGTATCTTGGTCTCTCGATTCGCGGGGCGGTGGGGTGTGGCGGGGCGTGGTGGGATCAGGATGATCCCACTCCTGAGGGGCTAGGAGGGCGGAGGTTCGGCAGAAGGGGGACCATCCTGGTCCCTCGGTTCGCGGGGCGGCGGGTTTGGCGGGGTGTTGTGGGATCAGGATGATCCCACTCCTGAGGCACTTAGAGCGACACGCGTGCTTTTTTGGCTGGAAGCTCCATCGGCTCCCAGGCGGCGATTTCAAAGGGGAAGGGCTCGCTGCTGCCTTCGGCGGCGGGCGGGTGGAGGGTCACATTGAGGACGACTCTGGATTTGGCGAGCATCAACTGGCAGCGCGTTTTCTCCGGGATGGAGACGCTGGCCTGGACGGGGAAAAATTCGCCCCCGGCACCGGGCTGGGCCTGATCCTGGTGAAAGACCACGGTGCCCTCCGCCATGTAAGGCGCCAGCAACACCACGCGGACGGCCCTGGGGTCGTCTCGGTGAAAGCGGCGTTTTGCCTCGGGGGAGCGGTTTGGCATCGGGTGAAGAGGGCAGGGTTGAAGATCCGAATCTTTCTAATGTTTCTATAAACTACTGGAATTGAGGCTTTAAGACGAACGCTTTTGCC
Source organism: Prosthecobacter sp. (assembly GCF_044226605.1). Lineage (GTDB taxonomy): Bacteria > Verrucomicrobiota > Verrucomicrobiia > Verrucomicrobiales > Verrucomicrobiaceae > Prosthecobacter. The sequence goes on from NZ_JBGAGS010000018.1 coordinate 68,557, forward strand.
TCACCTGTTTAGGTGAGGGTGCGAGACTTGACCGAGGGTGCCTTTCGCGGCGTGGAGGGGTTTCCTGCGGGGCTGGAGAATCGGACGTGGGGCAAATTCGCTGCTAAAAAAGGGCGGCAAAGTGTGTAAGTTTTGAAGCGCGCGAACCGCGCCTTTTTTTCTTCTTTTTCCTCTGATGAATCCCCGTGATCCCCTGCCCCGCTGCCCGACGCATGAGCATACGCTGCACCGGCGGCTGTTTCTGAAGGGGCTGTCAGGCGGGGCGCTGGCGAGCGTGGGGAGTTTTACGGGGCTGTTTCACAATCCGGTGTTTGCGGCGGAGACGAAGAAGGCGCAGAAGCACTGCATCCTGCTGTGGCTGTGCGGGGCGCCGAGCCAGTTTGAGACGTGGGATCCGAAGCCGGGGAGGCCCTCAAACGGGCCGTTTGGCTCGATGCCAACGAAGATACCGGGGATCCACTTCTCAGGGCTGATGCCGAAGTGCGCGAGCATTGCGGACAAACTGAACCTGGTGCGGAGCATGAAGACCTCCCAGCCGGAGCATCTGCAGGCGATCAATCTGCTGACGCGCGGTGCGCCGGAGCGTGCGGGATTTGTGCGGCCGACGCTGGGCAGCGCGCTGTCCCAGGCGATGGGGCAGATGGATGCGGCGATCCCAAATTTCATCTTTCTGGATCCGGTGCCGGGCGGGAATGAGTTTGAGGGGTTCAAGGCGGGAAACTGGGCGGGCTGGCTGGGCGCGGAGCATGCGCCGGTGCGGCTGGGGGGCGACTACACGCAGTTTCTGAACAGCGAAGGCGCGACCATTCCGCAGCATGACAAGGAGAGCCGGGAGACGCTGAGGAAGTTTCTGACGGCGAAGTATGATCGGGATCGGGGCAGTGCGGTGGCGCGCAGCCAGAATGCGGCCTTTGAACGGATGAAGGGGCTGACGGCGAGCGCGGAGCTGTTTGACGTGAACAAGCTGCCGGCGAAAGATCGCGAACGGTACGGGCCGGGGAGTTTTGCGCAGCATGCGCTGATGTCGCGGCATCTGGTGGAAAAGGGCGCGCCGTTTGTGATGGTGGCCAATGGTATGAACTGGGACAACCATGTCTTCAACCATGAGATCCATCAGATGCTGGTGCCGGAGCTGGACCGGGTGGTGTATCACCTGGTGAATGATCTGGAGGAACGCGGGCTGCTGGACTCGACGCTGGTGATCGCGATGGGTGAGTTTGGCCGGAGCCCATGGATGAACGCGGCGCGCGGCCGGGATCACTACCCGAATGCGTGGAGCCTGATGATGACCGGCTGCGGCCTGAAGCGCGGCGTGGTGACGGGCGCGACGGACATCGACGGGGTGGATGTGGCGGAGAAGCCGTACAATGAGCAGAACCTGTTTGCGACGATCTTCACAGCGCTGGGGATTGACCCGTATGCGGAGTATGATCTGCCGGGGATGCCGACCTTTCACCGGGTGGAGAACAGGATGGAGCCAATAAGGGAGATTTTGGCGTAAACGCGGCGGAGCAAGGATGAAGGATGAATCATGAATGATGAAAGGCTGAGCTGATGAAACTGACGCGCACGAAACAATACGAACTGCCAGCGGGTGTGATGGGGCTGGCGACGACGCCGGATGGCGCGCTGGCCTATGCGGCGTGCGTGGACGGGAGCGTGCATGCGGTGGAGACGGCGAGCGGGAAGACGGAGGTGTTTGAGAAGCACCACGACGCGTATGCGAGCGGCTGCGCGCTGCTGCCGGACGGGAAGACGCTGATCAGCACCGGCTACGATGGACGGCTGATCTGGCATGACGTGGCGACCCGCAAATGTGTGCGCGAAGTGAAGGCCCATGAGTTTTGGAGTTGGCAGATGGCGCTGTCTCCGGATGGGACGCGGGTGGCGAGTGTGACGGGGCAGTATATCTCCGGCGGGTGGAAGTATGAGCCCGCGGCGGAGACGGAGCCGAGCGTGCGTGTGTATGACACGGCGAGCGGTGCGCTGGTGGCGAGCTACAGCCACACGCCGCCGGTGCTGAGCTGTGCCTTCAGCCCGGACAGCAGGCATGTGGCTGCGGGGAACATGATGGGCGAGGTGCGGGTGTGGGATGTGACGGCACCGAAGGACGGGAAACCGGTGGCGCAGTGGACTTCGCCGGATTTTACGTCATGGGGCACGACGAAGTCGCATCACTTCAGCGGCGGCATTTACGGACTGGTTTTCTCGCCGGATGGCCATGCGGTGCTGGGCTGCGGTATGGGGCCGATGGGCGACCCGATGGCAGGCAATGGCAAGATGACGTGGCAGCGCTGGGAGTGGCGCACGGGCAAGAAGATGGATCAGATCAAGGACGGGCAGCATGGCTCGGGCCTGATGGAGGCGCTGGCGTGGCATCCGGACGGGCAGCACTTCCTCATGGCGGGCCGTCAGGCGCAGGGGACGTGGAATGTGGCGGTGTTTAACGCGGCGGACGGAAACTTGGTGACGTCGCTGGACAGCAAATCGCGACTGACGCAGGCAAAGTTTACGGTGGACGGGAAGCGGCTGGTGACGGGTGTGATCACGGGCGCGGGGAAAGTGAAGGCGGGGCAACCGTGGGCGGCGATGGGGCGGGTGCAGGTGTATGATGTCGGAGTTTAAAGTTGAAGGTTAAAAGTTTGAAGTTGGGGGGGCGAGAGCTGTTCTCTGTTATCTGTTCGCGGCTAGAGGGGCTTGTTTAGGGGAGGGGCGTGGCCGAAGCAGAGGTCGTCTTCCATGGTGACGACGAGACACCATTCGGCGGTGGGGGTGGTGATGTAGGTGTGCTGAGGGAGGTGGATGATTTCTTCGAAACAGCAGTCGAGGTCGCCCAGGCGAACTGCGATGGCGAAGTCCATGATGCCATCGCCCACAATGAGGAGCGGGGCGGAGGGATCGAGATGGCGGAGGCACTCGTCCAGGAAGGTGCGGCATTCGGTAACGGGCGAGCCGGAGGATCGAGTTTTCACCTGGGATCCCGGAACGGCATCCCAGTCGATTTTGGAGCCGCTGAAGGGAAAGGCACGTTCGATCAGATCCACGACCGGGGTTTCATCGATCATCTGGATGAGACCGCGATCCTGGAGGGGGGCGAATGTTTGCCGGAGTTCGTTGGAGGGAGTCATTGGACGGGCAAGGCAAGAGTGGGGTGCTGGCTGGTCTTTGCAAGCGACAGGACTGGCGAGTGGGTATCTCACGCATGGGGAATGCTGTGAAGAAGCATGATCTGGTATTGGGGGGAATGAGCGCCCAAATGAGGAGGGTACATGTGGCGTACCGATGGTGTTGGAACTGGCGGTAGCGCTGATCGACAGGCAAGAGTGCCTATCGTACTTCCTGCTTGCAGAGGCGAGTGGTTGCAACTCGTGGGGAGAAGCCTGAGGCATTGGTTCTTGCTTCAATTTTTCTGAGGCTGACTCAGGAAGTCGAGCAGGGTGGGCTTGAGGTCGGCCCAGGCGGCGGGGGTGAGGCCGTGGTTGAGATTTTTGAGCATGATGAGGCGGGTGTGGGTGTTGCCGGAGGTGCGGAGGGCTTTTTCCATGTGGGGGCCTTGATCGGTGGGGATGGCGACGTCGGAGTCGCTGTAGATGAGGAGCACGGGGCAACGGATTTGGGGGGCGGCGTAAAGGGCGGAGCGTTCGCGCCAGGCGGCTGGTTTCTCTTCGGGAGTACCGCCGATGATGAGGTGGAGGCTGGTGAGGGGCTTGACGCCGGGCTCTTCGCGGTGGGCGATCCAATGGCGGTGGCATTCGGCGAGTTCGACGGGGCCTTGAGCGGCGATGACGCTCTGGATGGAGGGATCGCGTGAGGCGGCGAGGAGGGAGAGGATGGCGCCGTGGCTGAAGCCGAAGAGGTGGACGCGCTGGGGATCGACGCAGGGGAGTGTTTTGGCGTAGCGGATGGCGTTGAGCACGTCATTGACCTCGCCTTTGGCGACTTCGTGCTGGCCCTGGGATCTGCCGCAGCCGCGATAGTCGGAGGCGAGGGCGACGTAGCCTGCGGCGGCGAAGAGATCGACGAAAGGCGCCATTTTTTCGGCGGGATCAAAGCCGCCGTGATTGACGAGGATGAGCGGGAAAGGTCCCCTGCCCTGCGGCTTGCTCAGAAGGCCGGTGATGGTGAGGGAGTCGCTGGTGTAGCTGATGGGGACGCGTGTGCAGGCGGCGTCCGAGGTGATGTCTGCGGCGGGCTGGCGGTGGCAGCTGGCGAGGGTGAATGTGAGAGTGGCGACGAGGAGGAGGAGGAGGACGCGGGTGTGCACGGAGGGTACTACGCGCGATGAGAGGGGTGGTTACGGAATGCGGACTGACGAGGAGAGGCTGCCGATCACCTGAACACGAGGTCGCTTACATTTTGAGAGGGAACCAACCAATATCACGCGCACCTGAAACTCTGCCGAAAGCGTGAGGCACGCGAGGTGTAGCTCGGAGCCGGAGCGTAGCGGAGACAGCCGAAGGCAATTCCGATTCCGAGTACGGCCCCGGCGCGGAATCGGAATTCCGCGCTACATCCCGCCGCCCGCGCAGTTTAAGTGGCGTGGGGATTCGCTGAGTGGATGAACTCTAAAGTTGTGACAAAGAGACAGCCGGGACGGCTATCCTACTTGGGCGAAAGCGAGGGCGAGGAGTTCTTTGATGCGGGCGAGGTCGGAGGCGGAGGTTTTGGCGACGAAGCCGCGGGCGTGGGCGAAGTGGACGTCTGGCTGGGTGCTGATGCGGGTGAAGTCGTAGTGCGGGGCGTCGTTGTGGCGGGAGAGGCCATAGCCGGTGCCGCGGCCGTCGGGGTAAATGAGGGCGACGGTGGTGGTGCTTTTGCCGATGGACTCAAGGTAGCGGGTGATGCCGGCGGAGGGTTCTTCGGGAATGGGCTCGGTGCGCGGGAGGTAGAGAACTTCGTGGTCGGCGAAGGTCCAGATTTCGGCGTTTTGCGCGACGAAGTCGAGGCGGGCACGGAGGTCGCGGAGGTAGTCGAGGAGGTCCTGGCCGATGTAGGTGAGGATTTCGTAGAGTGGCTCGCCGGGAGTGAGGCTCTTGGCTTTGGCGAAGCGGCGGAGGATGGTGATGTCGATGGGCGAGGAGAGTTTGTTCATCGCGGTGCGATCGACTCCGAGCCACTGGGCGGTGACGTTGGGGCCGCGGGTGTCGAACCATTCGGCGGGCTCGAGCCAGTCGCAGAACTGGCGGGCGTCTTCGTAGAGGCCGAGGTGCTGGAGGACGAGGCTGAGGGAGCAGACGGGAGGGTGATCTGCGGGGAACTGATGGTGGTCGAAGTTGTTCAGCGCGGGGTCGTGCTGGCCGCCGACATCAACGACGGCAGTGGCGGGATCGGCGAGATCTTCGGGTGTGGGCTCGCGGCGGACGATGGGGACGCGGTGAACGGCGGCGAGGAGGGAGCAGGCGAGGAGCTCGTCTTTATGGGAGCTGCCGGGGTGGGTGAGGATGAGGGAGAGCAAAGTTTGAAGTTAAAGGTTTAAAGTTTCAGGTTTTGCTTCTTCGCCCGGCGAGTGCTCGAGGACAAGGAGGTTGTGGAGAAAGGGAGGTGGAGTTTGAGGGGTGGAGGGGGCGGGCGGGTGGAGGGGGCGGGCGGGCGGAAGGGGAAAAGACGAGGGTGGGTGCAGTGGCGCTTTGTGGGGGGACCAGGATGGCCCCACTCCTACTGGAGGGCTATTTTGTGGTAGGACCTGCTATGACAGGATGCCCCTGCCCTGCTAGAGCCTGCTTTGTTTCGAGGGGACGGGGCCGACGTCCATGCCGTCGTAGGATGCGATGCCGCATTCGGTGGCGAGATGATGGAGCTCCTGATTGCGGGCGTGGAGGGACTGCGGTGTGTGCGTCTCGATGCGCTGGAGGTGGAGGACGCTGCTGGAGCCGTCTTCGGTGAGATAGATGCTGACGGTGCGGTAGCCTTCGGGGGAGAGTCTGCGGGCGAGGGCGGAGAGGCGCTGCTGGTCGCGATCGGTGAAGAAGTAGGCCCAGAGGAGATCGCCTTCGATGTACCAGGGTGCGTCGCGGCGCATGCTGGCGAACATCTTTTGGACGGTGTCGAGGGTGATCACGTCCTGCAGGAGGTGCAGGAAGGGTGCCAGTGGTGAGCGGTTGTGAGTGGCGGTGGCCCGGAAGCAGTTTCGGTGGCCGGTTGCCGGTTGCCGGTTGCCGGTGAATGAAGGGGTGTTCGTGCTGGCGAGGGGGATTTGGTTTACCCCCCACCCCGGCCCTCGTCCCCGAAGGAGAAATGCATGCAGTTGTGTGTCAGGGGCGGGGAGAGGGAGAGCCGCTTTTGGCGGCGCTGGATTTATCGGACAGTGTTTGTGCTATTGGCTGCGAGGAAACGACTCGATACCGAAGAGCACGGTGGATTCTTTGCGGCTACTTGGACTTGGCGAGGGGGAGCTTTCGGATGGAGAGCTTGGCGGTGCGGGTGCCGGCGCGGAGGATTTGGAGTTCTTCGCCGTCCTTTAAGCGGACGCTGCCGGTGGTCCGGGAGGACATGTACTGAGTGCCGCCGATCTGAGGGGGCTGGTTGGCTTTGGGAGTGGTGACGGGGGTCTCCCAGCCGAGGTTGTAGTTGACGAGGAGGGCGCCGGATTCTTCCAGGGTGAGGTCGCCGCCGAAGTTGACGCCGGAATCGGCAAGAACGGCGGTGAAGGTGCGGGAGGCGACGACGAGGGAGATTTCGAGGGGATCGCCGTCTTTGCCTTTTTCGGTGAGGATGAGGGTGATCTGGTAGTTGTCCGGCAGGGTGGTCGGAGCGGCGGAGTAACCGGGGGCGATGGGGAGACCGGGCGGCGGCAGTACCTGCGGGGCGGCTGCGACCGGACGTGGGATGCTCTGCGCGATAAGGAGGGTGGGGACGACGAGAAGGAGGGAGAGGAGAGTGAGTTTCATGGCGGGACTGAGACGGCCTAGGGTGACGAAGTATTCAGAGGGCTGGCAGTTGCTGTCAGTTCATGGTGGTGACGAACGCTTATGTGAAGAGGATGTAGAGGATGAAGGCGATGAAAAGGAGGCAGAGGGCGAAGCTGAGCTTGGCGGGAAGAGGCGGTGAAATAACTGCCTCATCAGTAGAGGCTGGACAGAAACCAGATCATGTAGAGGGTGTAAAGCACGCAAAGGATCCCGGTGATCTTGGCAGCGAGGTCAAGGCGACGATGAGAACGGTAGCCGGCAGGCAGGACCAAGCATGGAATGTTAACGACCAGATTGAGGATGGGCACCAGCTCGAGCAGACACCACCAAGAACTCAGCCCGATATTTCTTAGCCGCAGGACGGTGGGCGGCAGTGCAAAGGCCATGGCGCACCTGCCCAGCAGCACCGAATCAAAACGCCGGGTGATGGAGGCGCCGGCCATGCCAATGAGGAAGAGGACAGCGAAAAAGTAAAGGCGCCCAATACCTGGGTAGCTGCGGAAATCGATGTCAGGACGCGGCGGGCTGACGTCGGTCGTGGGTGGCTGGTAGGGGTTGAACTCGGGGGGAGGTGGTGGGGGTTGCGGAAGTGAGGGAGGCATTGGGATTTATGATTTATGATTTCCCGGAGGATGGGCTGCTGTGAACGCCTAACTACGAGCGGGTAGCCGGACCGGCTAAAGCCGGTACTACAATACGGGGAGGCTGAAAATGGGGAGGAGGGATGGTAGGTTGTGGTCTGATGTGTGAGGCGGGGTATTTGGGAGCGAGGGTTTTGGGAGGCGCGGAGAATGGGGGGATGGCGGAGCGATTGGATCGAGGACGAGTTCGAGTAGGAGGACGAAAACGATTGGGCTGGAGTGGTCCTTCGGAGGGAGCGCGGGGGATTAGTGGGAATGGCTGTGAGGATGTAGCAGGGCGTGGTAGCCGGACCAGGCCATGTAAGCGGAGAGGAGGGTGAGGAGGATGCAGGAGATGTAGGGGGCTTTGCGCATCCAGTCGCCGAAGCCGGTGAAGCGTTTTTGGGCATGCTGGACGCTCCAGGCGGCGGCGGCGCCGACGGTGACCATCGTGAGGGCGAGGCCGAAGCTGAAGGCGCCGACGATGGCGAAGCCGAGGGCGACTTTTTTGAGCTGAAGGCATACCAGAAGGATGGTGAAGGCAGCTGGACATGGCATGAGGCCGCCGGTGATGCCGAAGAGGACGATCTGCGGGGTGGTGACGCTGCGGCTGCTGAAGCGGCGGGCGATGTCCTCTGCGTGGGCGCGCTCGTGGGCGTCCTGATAGACGTCATCGCCTTCGGCTTTGATTTCTTCTGCGATGGGGACTTGCTGCTGCGGCTGATCTGGAGACGGTGCGGTGAATTTGAGGCGGTAGGTGTGGGCGTGGTCGGAGTGGCCTAGGGTGAGGGTGGCGGTGAAGTCGTGGGGTGCGGGGACGGGAGCGGTGGCTTCCCAGTGGGTGGTGGCGACGGGTTCGAATTTGAAAAGCTGGGTGCTGCCATCGAGTCGCGCGGTTTCGAGGGTGAGGTGGTTGCCTTTAGGTAATGGCAGGGGAGCGCCGGCGGAGGTGCAGGGATGGATGTGGAAGCGGGAGGTGGCTGTGCCGCTGGTGCTGCCTGCGTCTTTAACGATGGCGATGAGGAGAAAGCCGTGGCCGGTATCGAGCAGGAGGCCGTCGTGGGAACGCTGGGACGGAGGCTTGGGGCAAGCCTCCCCACCTTCTGATACGAGGGCGTGGGGAGATTTTGCTGCAAGGGCGGTGAGTCTTGCTGGCGGGGTGAAGCCTGCGGGAAGGGCGATGTCGTGCTGAAACGCGGATGCGGAAGATGGAGCCTCGTGAGTGTGAGCATGCGCGTGCGCGTGCGCGTGTGCGTGTGCGTGCGAATGTGTGTGGCTGTGGGTATGAGCATGCTCGTGGGCATGGGCCTCGGCGACTTCCCGGCGGGTGCGAAGGTACATCCAGATGGCGAGGCCGAAGATGAGGACGGCGGAGCCTATTTGAAGCCAGGGCTCGACGGTTTCGGCATCCCACTGGCCGCCGTAGTTGAGCGCGAGAGCGGCGAGCACCCAGATGAGCAGGGAGTGCGAGATGGCGGCGGAAAGGCCGAGGAGGACGGCCTGCCAGATGGTGCCACGGATGGCGATGATGAAGGCGGCCATCATCGTTTTGGAGTGGCCGGGCTCGAGGCCATGCAGCGCGCCGAGGAGGATGGCGACGGGGACGTAGAGCCAGACGTGTCCGCTGCTGAGGTAGTCGGAGAAGTTTTGCATGGCGGCGTGTTTTCCGAACTTAGAGGTTAAAGTCTGAAGTTACAGGTTTAAAGTTGGGGAGGTGCGCAGGAGGCGGAGGGCGTTGGACATGACAAGGCAGGGTGCTTTGGCGACGCGGGTGAGATAGCGCTGCATGAGAGCCATGTCTGCGGTCTCGATGGCGGTGAGCCTGAGAAGCCGCGAGGCGGTTTCGTCATCGGAGTCGGGAATGGTGGTGGCGGAGGAGGACTTGGCGTGATCTTTATGATCGTGGTCGTGGTCTTTATGACCGTCCTCTGGAATGCTCATGGTATCTTGTGGTTTGTTCGTGCAACGAGCGGGATGATACCAAATTTTTTCAGTGTTCGTGAATAGCTGAGAGGAGGCTGCGTCTGATGTGCATGCCGCAAATAAGGCGGCGAAAAAACCCAACAAAGACATCCCACTATCATGAAAAAAATCATCACTCTCCTGGCCATCATGACCGGCTTTGCCGTGGTGGCTCCCACGGCTTCCGAGGCTCGCGATCATCACGACCATGGCGGTTCGTTCACCAGTTTCTCGCATCGCTGCGGGGCGTGCGGCACTTCCGTGTATCGCCAGCGGGTCATCATCGGGCGGGATCGCCACGGCCATCTTGTGTATGGCTGGCGCACGGTGTCGCACAACTGCCGCCCGGCTCATCATCACGACCATGGACACAGCAGTGGTGGGCGTTTTGGCTTCCCAGGTTTTGGAATGAACTCGGGTGGTCATGGCAGGCATTGAGAGTGGTTTGCACGCTGAGAGCGGTTTCCTTCTCTTCTCCGCCGGTGCTGAAAGGCCCGGCGGTTTTTTTGTGGGTCTAGTTCAGTGGAGGTTTATCGAGGCATGCAGTCGTGTGTTGATTCATTCGTGGGTGGAAGTCGGCGGAGCCGGATGTTTCGGCGCGATGTGTGGCGGGCGTGACGTGTGGCGGAGCGACAAGCTTTCCGCGAAGGGAATGCCGGTAGACGCTTCAGGGAGACGGGCGGCATGAAGAGCGTGATGGGTTCGCTTGCCGGATTGGCTGGCAGAACCCAGGGGAGCGCTCGCTAAAGCCCGGCACTGCTGGTCTGAATGACGGGAGGACGCTGGCCTTTGAGACCAAGAGGTCGGGCTATGGCTGAAAAACTCACCCGTGTTTGCGGCGCGCTGGCAGACGGGCGGGCTTACGCCACGCCCGTCCTACGTTTATGCCTGAACCGTTCGGGCCGTGGTTTGTTTTGTCGAGAGAGTCGCCGCCTGCTCGCGCCTTTGTCCAGACTCGTTTTTGACTGCTCTGGCGTTGATCGAGACGCTGGGAACCGGACCGGCTAAGCCGGTACTACAATACTTCGGAGGCTGGGGCGAGGGTGTTGGGGAGCGGCGAAGCGAACCTGGTGCAGATGATGTGACTGACGAGGTTCGCTTCGGAATGGGTGGGGTTACTTTTTGGCTTTGGGGGCTTCGTGGTCGTGATCGTGTTCGCAGATGCAGGCGTACTCTTTGTATTTGCAGGTGGGGCACTGCTCGAGGTTGAGATTGAACTTTTCGTTCACGGCTTTGGCTCCTTCTTTGGCGCGGATCTGAACGACGGTGGGGTGGTCGTTGCCGGTGGGGATGGTTTTGTCGCTGATGAGCTTGTTGCCGTCTTTGGTGAAGGTGAGCTTGGTGGGGGAGGAGCGTTCGCCGAGGGTGACGGTGACGATTTGCTCGCCGGGAGGGACGACTTTGTTGTCGTCATCGACGAAGCGGATTTCGACTTTGTTGTCTTTGTTGACGAAGAACTCGGCGTGAGGCTCGACTTCGGTGATGAGGCGGCCGCCGGTGGGACCGGCTTTGATTTTTTCGTGGTCGTGGTCGTGCTTAGGATCAGCAGCGTTGAGGGTGAATGTGAGGGCGAGGGTGAGGAGGGTGGTGATGAGCTTGGTTTTCATGGGTGGTGTTTGGTTTGTGGTGGTAGTTGTTGGTGTGAGGGAGATGTGGATGCTGGATGCTGGGGCGAGAGTGAAGTGGGGTTTGGAGGTGGAAGCGGAGCGGGAGGAACGAGGACGAGGACGAGTAGGAGGACGAGTCGGCGTGTGTTGGGCGGAAAGGGAGTAGGAGGAAGAGTAAGAGGAGGAGTAGGATTGATTAATGGGACGCGGAGGCGTTTTGGGAGATGGCGAGGTGGGCGGCTTTGCGGCCGAAGAGGTAGAACATGGCGGGGGTGATGGCCATATCGAGGAAGGTGGAGGAGACGAGGCCACCGACGATGACGACGGCGACGGGATGCAGGATTTCTTTGCCGGGCTGGTCGGCGGCGAGGACAAGGGGGATGAGACCGATGCCGGCGCTGAGGGCGGTCATGAGAACGGGGACGAGCCGCTCAAGGGTGCCGCGCTCGATCATGCTGCGGGTGAATTTTTCTCCTTCATGACGCATGAGGTGGAGGTAGTGGCTGATCATCATGATGCCGTTGCGCGCAGCGACGCCGCCGACGGCGATGAAGCCGACGAGGGTGGCGATGCTGATGTTGTTGAGCTTGAAATACGTGAAGGCGAGGCCGCCCATGAGGGCGAGGGGGATATTGACGAGCACCTGCAGAGCGAGGGAGGCGCTGCGGAAGTAGCTGTAGAGCATGAGGAAGACGGCGATGAAGACGACGGCGGAGAAGAGGGCGATGCGCTGCGTGGCCTCCTGCTGTGCCTGGAACTCGCCTTCAAAGGTGATGTTGTAGCCCTGGGGGAGTTTGACCTCTTTTTTTACCTGAACGCGGAGGCGCTCGACGAGATTGGTGACGTCTTGAACGGTGGGCTTGATGGCGAGGGCGAAGCGGCGCTGGCTGGCTTCGCGAAAGATGACGTTGGGGCCTTTGGCTTCGCGGACGTCGGCGACGAGGTCGAGCGGGATGCGCTGGCCTTCTTCGGTTTCGATGGGGAGTGAGGCGACTTTATCTGGGGAGTCGCGCCACTCGATGGGGAGGCGCATGACGAGGCTGACCTTGCGCTGGCCTTCGCGGAGCTCGGCGAGTTCCTGGCCGCCGATGAGGGCGGAGAGCATGAGATTGAGGCGGCCGGGGGCGATGCCGTAGGCTTTGGAGCGGTCGCGGTCTGCCTCGATGCGGAGCTGTGGGATGGTGGCGGTCTGGTCGAGCTTGCAGTCTTCAAAGCCGGGGATGGCTTTGGCGATTTTTTGGATCTCGATGCCGATGGAGCGGAGTTGCTCGAGATCGGGGCCGAAGACTTTGATGGCGACGGGGGCGGAGACGCCGCTCATCATGTGGCCGATGCGGTCTGCGAGTGGACCACCGACGACGGCGAAGACGCCGGGGACGGTCTTTATTTTGGTGGTGATGTCGGCGAGGACTTCTTTGCGGGTGCGGGGCTGCGTCTGAGGCTGGGAGGAGCTGGTAGGTTCTGGTGGGGTGGCTGAGGTGGTGAGAGATGGGTTTGCGGGGGCGGTGGGTGTGGCGTGAGGAGTTCCTTGTTCCGCAGGAACAAGGCTGCTTGGTTCGCGGAAATCGACGTCGAATTCGGCGGTGGAGACGGGGACGACGTGGTCGCCACGCTCGGCGCGGCCGAGGCGGCGGCCGACTTTGCGGACTTCGGGGACGCTGAGGATCTGCTGCTCGATGACGTCGGAAATTTTGTTCATCTCTTCGAGGGAGGTGCCGGGTGCGGCGGTGGCGGCGACGAGGGCGGTCTCTTCCTGAAACTTGGGCAGGAAGTCTTTGTTCATCTGCGGATAGAGGGAGAACGCGGCGATGAGAAGGAAGAGGGCGATGGTGAGGACGAGTGCGGGCTGGGCGAGGGCAAAGCGCAGAAGCGTGCGGCGCAGCAGCCCCTTCATGGCGCGGGTGAGCGGGCCGTCTTTGTGCGCATGCCCTTCCCTGGGCCGGAGGAAAATGGAGCACAGCACGGGAATGGCCGTTAGTGAGACGATGAAGGACGCGACCATGGAGATGATGGTGGCGATGGCGATGGGGGCGAAGAGTTTGCCTTCGACGCCGGTGAGGCCGAGGAGGGGGAGGAAGACGAGGATGATGAGGACGGTGGCGTAGAGGATGGAATTGCGGACTTCGCCGGAGGCCTGGGCGATGACTTGGAGGCGGGGCTGGGGTGCGGGGAGTGCGGCGTTTTCTTTGAGGCGGCGGAAGACGTTTTCGACATCGACGATGGCGTCATCAACGACCATGCCGATGGCGACGGCGAGGCCGCCGAGGGTCATGCTATTGACGCTGATGCCGAGGGCCTGGAAGATGAGCATGGTGATGCCAAAGGAGAGTGGCATGGCCATGAGGGTGATGAAGGTGGTGCGGAAATTGAGCAGGAAGAAAAAGAGGACGATGGTGACCATGACGGCACCTTCGGCGATGGCGCTTTTGAGATTGCCGATGGCGTTGTCGATGAAGTCTTTCTGCTGGAAGAGGAGCGTGGTCTCGACGCCGGGGGGAAAGGTGGGCTTCAATTCATCGAGGGCGGTTTTGATCTGCTCGGTGAGCTTGCGAGTGTCGAAGCCGGGGGCTTTGGTGATGGACATGATGACGCCGTAGGTGGGCGATTTCTCGGGGGCCTGGCTGACGGTGGCATCGCCACGCATGGGCTCGATGCCCCAGGCGACGGCGGCGACATCGCCGATGGCGACGGGGCGGTCGTTGACCTTCTTGATCATGGTTTTGGCGATGTCTCCGAGATCGACGGACATGGCGAGATTGCGCACCATGATCTCGGTGGGGCCGGTATTGATGAAGCCGCCGGTGGTGGTGTTGGCGGCTTCGGTGATGGCTTCCTCAAGCTCGGCAAAGGTGACGTTGTTGGCCTGCATTTTCCAGGGGTCGGGCTGGACTTCGATGCGTTTGACGCCGCCGCCCATGTTGAGGATTTCGGCGATGCCGGAGACGCTTTGCAGGCGGCGTTTGATGGTCCAGTCGGCGAGGGAGCGGACTTCGCGCGGGGGAATGTAACCGGGCTCTCCTTCCTTGATGGTGCTGCGGACGCCGACGAGGAGGATTTCTCCCATGAGGGAGGCGACGGGGGTCATGAAGGGCTGGACGCCTTCGGGGAGATTTCCGCGCGCGCTTTGCAGGCGCTCCTGCACGAGCATGCGGGCGCGGTAGATGTCGGTGTCCCAACCGAACTCGGCATAGACGAGGGAGAGGGAGACGTCTGAGTTTGAGCGGAGGCGGGTGAGGCCGGCGACGCCCATGAGGGCGCTTTCGATGGGCTGGGTGACGCGCATCTCGACTTCCTCGGGGGCGAGGCCGGGGGATTCGGTGAGGATGATGACGGTGGGCTTGGTGAGGTCTGGGAGGACTTCAACAGGAAGCTGCATGGCGGTGCGCAGGCCCATGACCATGAGGATGATGGCGGCGCCGATGATGAGGGCGCGGTTGTGAAGGGACCAGCGGATGAGGTGATTGAGCATGGCTTAAACTGGAAGAGGCAGAAGTTTAAGGTTTAAGGTTTCAAGTTGGGGAAGCCCAGAGCGATGCGGAATGGCGGGAGGAGCTCGGTCCGGAGAGAGGGTAAAAAAATTAGGGGTAAAAAGATTTCTTCCGGAGGGGAAATTTGGTGAGCGGGTCACTCGTGTGCTATTTGTGTTTGATTCGTGGTATGAAGTGGTGGGAGTCTTTGAACTCCAGTTGCGGCGCAACTGGACAACTTTAGGCGGGCTGTTTGGGGTGGTCGTGCTCGTCGGAGTGAGGGGAGCGGCGGGTGAGGAGAGAGATGAGGAGAAGGATGGAGAGGAGGATGGTGGTGTATTTCCAGATGGGGCTCTGGGGGGCGGTGGCGGCTTCGTGGTCGTGATCGTGGCCGTCTTCGTCGTGGTGTGGGGTGCCGTTTTTTTTGGCTTTCATCTCAGCGAGTTTTTCGGGAGTGAGCTCGCTGCCGTCTTCGGCGTGTTCGTGGCCGTGGGCGGCATCGAGGGCTTCCTTGAGCGAGATGCCGCTGGCGCCGGCGAAGGAGAGGGAGTAGGCGCCGCGGGTGACGACTTCGTCGGCGGGGAGGAGGCCGTTGGTGATCTCGACGTAGCGGTCGTTGATCTCGCCGACGGTGACGGGGCTTTTGATGAAGGCGTTTTTGAGGTCGAAGTCTTTGACGTAAACGAAGCGGTTGCCGCCTTCTCCTTGAAGGGCGGAGCGTGGGACGGCGACGACATTTTCGCGCTTGCTCATGACGATGCTGAATTCTGCGCGCATTTCGGCGCGAAGCTGGCCGCCGGTATTGGGGAGGCGGAAGATGGCGTCGAGGGTGCCGCTCTGGCGGTCGGCGCTGGTGCCGAAGCGGAGCAGCTCGCCTTCGAATTTTTCATTGGGCAGGGCGGCGACTTTGATGTGCGCCTTGGTGCCGGGCTTCATCTGGCCGGCCTGGTGCTCGGGGACGCGGGCGACGGCATAGACTTCGGTGAGGTCGGTGATTTCGAGGACGGCATTGCTGGGCTCGATGGGGGCGCCGGGATGTTGATTGACCTGGGTGACGAGGCCGCTGATGGGGGCCTTGAGGGTGATGGTGGGCGGGGGATCGCCGGGCTGGCGGCTTTCGACTTTGACGACGTCGTCGCCTTCTTTGACGGTGTCTCCGGGAGCGACGCGGAGCTCGACGATGCGGCCGGCGATGCGGCTGCTGAGGTCGGCGATTTTTCCGGGGATGGCCTGGATGCGGCCGAGGGAGAAGAGGGTGGTCTCGAAGTCGGCTTCTTCGACTTCGACGGTCTCGATGCGGAGGTTTTTAACGCCGGTTTCATCGAGGACGATGGTGTTGGAGGCGCGCTTGGTGTCCTCGGCCGCGTGGAGCGGGAAGGTGGTGGCGAGGAGGAAGAGGAGGATGGGGCGCATGAGGGCGGATGCTGGATGCTGGATGGCGGAAATCGTGGGAGGTGGGGAAACGGTGGGACCGAGGACGAGTTCGAGTAGGAGGACGAGGACGAGGACGAGGTGTGCGGGGCGGTGGGCGAGGACGGGACTGAAAAGGGAGGAAGAGGAGGAGGAGTGTTTGGAGGGGGGGGCTACTTGGAAGGTTGTTGGAGGGCGGGGGCGTGTTGGCCGGTGGCGGATTCGTAGCGGATGCGGGCGAGGTGGAAGTCGCGGAGGGCATCGAGGGAGGAGGATTCGAGCTGGAGGCGCTGGTCGCGGGCGCGGAGGACGGAGAGGAGGGGGGACTGGCCGGACTCGTAGGCTCGTTGCATGTCGGACATCTGCTCGGCGGCGAGGGGGAGGAGGGTGTCGCGGGTCTCGTGGACGATGGCGGCGTTGGTCTCCATCTCGCGGCGGGCGGTGCCGGCTTCGCTGTTGATCTGGAGGGCGAGGGCGGTGCTCTCCAGCTGGGCGCGCTGGGCGGCGGCGGCTTTTTCGGCGATCTCGCCCTGATTGCGGTTCCAAAAAGGGAGCGGGATGGAGAAGCGGAAGCCGGTGTAGCCGGTGTGGACGCGGCTGCTGGGGGCGACGTCCTGAAATTCGTTGGAGGTGAAGAAGCCTGCCTTGATGTCGGGCACGCGGCGGGCGCGGGCGAGCTGCTGGTCGGTCTGCGCGGCGGCGATTTTGGTCTGGGCGAGCTGGTAGTCGGGGCGCATTTTCCAGGAGGAAATACCAGGAACTGCCATGATGGTGAGGTCTCCGGAGATGAGGAGGCTGTCTTCGGCACGGAGGCCGAGCATGGGCTTGAGCTGGCCGAGGAGGCTGACGCTCTGGGCCTCCAGAAGGCGGGCCTCCACGCGGAGGCGCTGGGCATCGAGCTGGATCTGCTTGGCGTCCAGGGGGGAGACTTCGCCGGCTTTGGCGCGGCCGGTGGCGAAGTCGGCGAGCTTTTTCGCGATCTCGGTCTGCTGCTGGCGAAGCTCCTGCTGGCGGGCGAGGGTGAGGAGGCGGATGGCTTTGTCCTGGGCGTCTGCGATGAGGCGGCGCTCGGCATCGCGGACTTCGAGTTCGGCGCTGGCGACGAGCTGGGAGGTGAGTTTTTTCTCCAGGCTGAGACGGCGCGTGAGGGGGAAGGTCTGGTCAAAGGAGTAGATGGCGGTCTGCGGACTGACGCGGCTCTGGCTCTGGAAGTCGTAGCCGACGGTGGGATTGGGCAGTCTGCCGGAGCCGAGCTGGCGGCCGCGGGCCTCGGCGATGGCGAGGCGCGCGGAGGCAAGGTCCGGGTGGTGCGTGCGCACGCGCTGGGGGATGGCGGAGAGCGGGAGGTCAAGGGCACGAGCGGGCACGGTGCCGAGGGCGGCCAGAAGGAGTGCGAGGAGGCGGAAAAGGAATGAGTTCATGAGGACAGAAGGTGTTCTGAGGGACATGGGCATGGTGCTGCCATGCCTGATGGGTGAGGTGAGGTGGGACTGCATGACAGCCGGTCAGCCATCCGTCTTGGGATGGCAGGCTGTGCTGTGCCTCAAATTCTCAAAGCGACTGCGTGCGTCAGCATCTGCGGCCACGGTCGGTGTGCGACGGGTGGTGGATGGGCTGAAAGCGATGCAGAGGAAGTGAGGGATGCGGGGCCGGTGAGGGACGGCGACTGCCATTCTGGCATGACGAGCGCGACTAGCGCCGGGGCGATGGCGGAGAATTCGATCTTGCTGGAGATGCTGGCGAGCAGGCTTTCGATGAGGGCCTGGTGCTCGTGGGTGCCGCCTTCGCTGCCTTCTTCTCCGTCGTGATGATCTTCGGTGCCCTGGCAGGGAAAGGGGGCTTCATCTTCATGCTGGTGGCAAGCGGCGGAGTGGGGACCGTGGCAGTGGTCTGCAAAGGTGACGCGTTCGACGCCGCCGCAGTCGCAAAGGAACCCTCTGCCCATGCCGAACACCTGGGCAAACGCGAGGGCCAGAAGGGCCAGTGCGATCAGGAGGTGCTGAAAGGGACGAAGCATGCTGAGGGATAAGATGGGGGACGCGGGTGTTTATTCAAACTGTTTGTGGGTGGGACGATGGGGGGATCTATGATTTATGATTTCGGCGGTGATGGGAGGATGAGTGCGCGGTGAGTGGTGAAAAATGACGGGAGGGATAAGGCCATGATTTTCAAAGCTGGAGATGGGCGGGCTTTAGGAGGCAGACTTATGTATCTACTATAATCATTGACGCGGTGGGCCTTTTTTGCTGAAAAAGGGAATATGAAGACACGCACAGAACGGTCTGCCATTTCGGCACTGCGCACGGCGATGGGTGCGGTGTCTGCGAGAGTGGCGGAGATCGTGTGCATGATCTTTGCCCGTGAGCCAGCGCCACTCCCCTGCCCTGTATTTTCCCATGAACCTGCTCTACGATCCCGACCACCGCGGCGCTGATGCGCCGAAGACTGAATGCATGAGGCCCACGCGAAGCCGTGCCTGCACGCGCGCTGCGCGATGGATGCGAAATGGACTGGCGGCCGGGGCAAGCCTGCTGCTGAGCGCCTGCGCGGGGCTGAGCGGGGGGAGCCTGACGGAGGACCAGGACTGGAGAGCAAACGGCTTCCGCTACTACGACTCCTCCCCGTATCTGCTGGTGTACACCGACAACAAGGGAGGACTGAACTCCGAACTCAAATACATGCCGGACCTGACGAAGAAACGGCAGGTGAAGCCCTACCAGTTTCTGGCATCCGTGGATGGAACGCTGACGTTTGAGGACGGCATCCTGACCGGGGCTGAGTCGAACGGGGATGGCACGGCGGTGCCGAAAGCGGTGATCAGTGCGCTGGAAAAAACAGCGAAGGCGGCGATCGCGGCGGACATGGGCACGGCGCGCGAGGCGATGGACGCGGACGGCCTGGCCCCACGGGTGTACCTGTTCAAGATCATCAAGACGATCGATGACAAGGGCAACTATGTCTGGGAACTCAAAGGCAGCAGCGGCAGCCCGGTCAAATCTTAACCTCCCACCCACTCTTTTGCTCATGTACTTCTTCAAGCCGCTCTTCATCGTGCTTCTGCCTCTGGCGCTGAGTTCGTGCCTCTCGCGCATCACGGTCAAAAAAATCAACAACTCGGATGTGAATGCCGGGAGCAAGGCGAAGGGGGTGCGCTACTCCCTGCCGCAGCCATTTGTGATCGGCACGCCGCAGCTCAATGGAAAGGTGTCCTACCGGGTGGAGTATCTGCCTGACCCGGACAACGAGTATGCGGTGAACACGTGGAGCTTCATGGCGAAGCACAAGATGAAGCTGACGCGAAGCAGCAACGGGATGCTGAAGATGGTGGCCTACACGCAGGACGACAGCACGGTGGCGGCCTCCATGGTGGACACAGCGGGCAACCTGGGAGAGGCCCAGATCAAGGCGATGGCGGCGGCCGCGGCGAAGAAACCCTCCGGCGCGGATGCGAGCGCGAGGGATGGCGAAGGCGAGGCGCCGCATGTGAGCACCAGCGCGGCCGGCCCGGTGATCTACCGTGTGGTGGAGGACCCGCGCTTTGGCGTGCGGCTGGAACCGGTGAAGTTCAAGGTCACGCTCAATGGGGGCGCGCTGAAGCCTGAGGAGCAGCGCCGTTTTGAAACGACGGGAAGCCCGGCCGATGCGCCCGCGGCCCCTGCGCCTGCCACCGGAAAGCCCGCACTGGTGTCTCCTGCGACGGTGACTTTGAAGAAGAATGATTTTCCGGGCAAGGACCCGTTCTTCACTGTGACGTTCAACATGAAGGTGAATTCCGAGGGGCTGACGCTCACGGAGATCTCCGGCAACAAGGACCGGACGTCCGAGTGCAGCATCGAGCTGGCAAACTCCGACAAGGCGGTGGTGACGCTGAAGAAGGCGGAGCTGGCCACGGGGAAGTACACGCTGAGCCTGGCGGTGAGCAGCGCGAAGGACAAGAACCAGATGGCGAAGCTGCCCATCACCCTCCAGCTGGACAACTGACCTGATGCCATGCCTGAGACACTGCCGCTGACCTGCCACCTGGCCTATCTGGGAGGAGTGCCGAGGGACATCGTGCCGCCCGAAGGACCGGCGGTGGTGTGCAGTGACGGCGTGACGCGGAGCCTGCCGGAGGTGTTTGGCGCAAACTCGCACGACATGGTGGAGCTGACGCTGGACACCACGCGGCTGCAGGGCGCGGCCAAGGATGCGGGAAAGGCGGTGGTGACCATCGCGGACCTGCACAGCTTTACGAGCGAGATCACCGGGAATTCGCGCGATGCACCGGCCGGACCGCTCAGGGACATCGCGCTGATCTACGCGCCGGCGCTGGAGAAACATCCGGAGATCCGGGGGCTGATGTTTGACACGGGGTTTAAAACGGACCTGGACGACAGCAACTGGGCGCAGTGGGCCGCATGCTGCCGGGAGGGCTGCGCGGTGTTTTTGCAGAGCATCCGGAACACGCGCACGAAGAGCGAGGAGGTGGAGCAGACGGCCTACACCAGCGTGCATGAGCTGGGGCACGTCTTTAACCTGCTGCACACCGACGACCCGTGCTTTCTGCGCTCGAGCCCGGATGACAGCGCACCGCCGCGGACGTGGTACCGGTTTAATGCGGACAACCGCGCGTACCTGACGGACTGCCTCCAGCCGGCGGTGTACCCGGGTGGCAATCCTTTCGGCGACCACGCCTACATGGGCAGCGGGGATGTGAGGCAGCCGCATGCGCAGGGCCGCCCGCCGCTGGAGCTGGAGATCCAGACGAGCCGCGATGAGTTTCTGCCTTTTGAACCGGTGGAACTGGACATGACGCTCTCCCTGGTGCCGGGAGCGAGGGTGCCACGCGGACTGCGCAACGAGATGGACCCTGCGTATTCAAGTTTCACGATCTGGATCGAAGATCCGCGTGGCGAACGGCGGCGGTACCGGTCGATCAACCACTGCTGCGACAATCCCGCACCGTGCAAGGTGGGGCCGGGCAGGCCGGTGACACGTGACCTGACGCTTTTTGGGCAGTCCGGGGGATACACCTTCCGGCATGCGGGCGTGCACCGGGTGTGGATCACGTGGCGCCTTTCCCCGAAGCTGACGCTGAGTTCAAACACGCTGGAGATCAACGTGCGCCCGTGGCATGGGCTGACCACGACGGAGCAGCGCCTGTGCAAGGTGCTGCGCAAGGCGGGGCGGCCGCTGTTTTACCGCAAGCGGCTGTGGAGCCGGCGGGAGAATGAGGCGCTGACGAGTCTGTGCGCGGATTTTCGGGGGAAGGCGCAGCGCTTTGCGGCCACCATGGCGACGCATGCGCGCTGGCACATCCAGCGAGATCTGGCACGGCACAACGCCGCCTACCGGAAACAGCACGAGAAGCACCTGCGCGAACGTGCACGCTGGCTGCATGATCAGGATCTGCTGGGGGACTACCGAAGGAGGAAGGTGAGGCAGGCCCTGGAGACGATGGAGGAGGGAGAGTGGTGAGCATGGGCGCAGACGAATGCGTGTGGCGTGCGGAATGCTCCTGGGCGGCCGAACCGTGATGCGGCGCTTCCAAGCGGGCTGCGATCCCAAACTCAGTGATTCGAAAAGCTGCGATTGGGTATTTGGGTTATTCTCCGATCCTAGCCTTGAGAAGGTCCATGATTTCGGTGATGTCGAACCAGACTTGCCGGCCGTCTTCGAGGGTCATGGCGTCAAAGGCGCGGCCGTCTTTTTTGATGAGGGCCTGCTGGGTGGGCTTCATGTCTTCGGCCATGAGGAGGTCGTATTCGTCCGAGGTGCGGGTGACGAAATAGGGCTGCTCCTGGGTGCCTTCCCCGGTGCTTTTGATGCCGTCGAGCAGGGCGGAGTACATGAGCTGCTCGAAGCCGGATTCTTTTTCGCGCCCGAGCTTGTGGTAGGCAAAGCCGAGGTACATGTGGGCGCTGGGACTGAGGAGGTGATTGGGAAAGAGGTTTTTGGAAATGACTTCGACGACTTCCTCCCAGCGGTCTTCCTGCATGAGGGCGGAGACGCCGTCGAGCGCGGCGCTGTAGGGATCAAAGCCCTCGGCGGAAAGGGCGGCCTGCCTGAGGCCCATGAATGAGTCGAGCGAGGGGTTCTCAAGGTAGTTGAAGAGTTGTTCGCGCATGGGCTTGGGGGGGGCTTTGTACTTGATGAGAGAGATTTCCGAGGCGGATGTCAATGGTGCTGTGGGGTGGGGAGCGGGACGTGGAGGAAGAAGGGCTGGTAAAAGATGGATGGTAAAAGATTTCAGCGGCTGGAGTGAGCGCACCGAAGAATGGATGTGTGCTGGACGTGTGCGTGGGGATGACTGAGTAAAGGGGTGATGAACGGTGACTGATGATTTTCTTTTTTTTATGAACACGAAACCTGTGAATGCTCCCTCTGCTTTTAAGACGCCGCTGCGCCTGCTGGTGGTCAGCCTGGTGATGATGGTGATGTGGCTGGTGGGGCTGGTGGTGTTTGGGGGGGATGCTTTGAAGCTGCTGCTGCGGGAGATGGGGACGACTGAGCCTGCGAAGCCGGAGGTGATCGGGGCGATCCTCGAGAAATTCATGAGCGTGGAGATGATCGCGACGGGGACGATCGGGGGGATCGGGATGATGCTGTTTCAGGTGGCGGTGGTGTGGATCTTGGTGCTGCTGATTGTGCGGGCGAGCAGAGGGGGGAAATAAGGATGAAGGATGAGTGCGGGGTGCTGGGAGGGGCGGTGGGGCCATGGCGTACGGACGTCCTCGCAGTCGGGCGGTTTGGCGGAGAGGGCTGGTGAAGATGGGGACGCGCCGGGCGCCAAACACGCCCAACCTACCGCCGGAATGCGGCGCTTTCGGTGCACAAGTCTGTGCAGGTTTGTTTTCAACGGCTCATGGGATCGGTGCTGGACATGGGGAGTGCGCGGCTCACACTATTTCTGCATGAACCTGACCGCTGGGAAAGTTCGCTCGCCCTTTGCGACGCCTTTGAAACTGCTGCTGGTCAGCCTGGTGTTGTTTGTGGTGTGGGCGATTGGGATGATCGCTTTTTCCTACGAGCCTGCGATGGCGCTGCGGGATGAAATGGGGAGGCCGGGCCGTCAAGATCCAGCGGTGATTCGTGGAATCCTGGAGCAGTTTCTCAATGGCAGGCTCTTCGCGCTGGGAGTGCTTGGGGGGATTGCGCTGGTGCTGCTGCAGGTCTCGGGAGTCTGGCTGATGGTGGTGGCGATTGCGAGGGCGCGGAGGCCGTGAGGCAAGCCGCGTACTGGAACGAGGAGAAGAACGAAGTGGGAGGGAGGGCAGGAAATGTCTGCTAGGATTGTGGCTTATGGGGAAGGCGGCTTTTTTGGCTTTTGTTTTGAATTTTTTTACGCACCGTGGAGTCCATTGAGTCCGTGCGTGATGGGAGGGTCTGGCGTGCTGCTGCTGCTGTGTTTAGGGTGAGTTTTTTTTGATGCAGGCGATGGAGCTTCTTTTTTCGCGGGCGGACTGACTGACTGACTGACCCACCTACCCTTTTTTCTTGGTGTGAGAGCTGGCCGTGATGCTGACGTGCGATGATGGCGCGCGTGGCGGAAGGGGCGGTCCTCTCCCTCTTGTTTTTCTTTCTCACTCATTTTTTTCTCTGCATGAAAACCTATGCGCTGGTGATTTCGGGACTGATGCTGCAACTGCTGGCGGGGGTGTGCGGGGCGGCGGAGGCGGCACCAGCAACGGCACCAGCAACGGCGACGGCAGCGGCAACGGTGCCTGCGGAGGCGAAGGTGGGGGCGCTGGGCAGTGCGAAGAGGCTGGTGTTTGAGGGGAATGTGACGTTTTCTTCCGAACATCTGCAGCAGGGGCTGCGGGTGCATGGGGACTGGGTGCTGGCGGCGCACCCGGCGGCACCGCTGGCGGGGTATGTAAAGGCGACGCGGGAGGCGCTGCTGCGGGGCTACCAGCGCGCGGGATTTCCCCTGGCGGAGGTGAAGGAGACGCGCTGGCTGGAAAATCCGCAGCGGCTGCTGTGCGTGATTTCCGAGGGGCCGCGCTACATGGCGGGCGCGGTGACGGTGACGGGGACGCGATCGGTGCCGGCGGCGCTGATCGTGGAGAAGCTGACGACGGGGGAGAAGAAACCGGCGGGGAAGACCAACGTTTTGAGTTCGGAGAAAAAGGCGGAGTGGGAGAAGGACAAGCCGGCAAAGTTGGACTTCGCGCGAAACACGGAGCTGAGGGACGTGGTGCTGAAGCTGATGGAAAAGGAGGGGCTGATGCAGGCGAAGGTGAATGTGGACATCGTGCGCAATGATGCGGCGCGGACGGCGGAGCTGAAGGTGAGGATTCTCTCGGAGGGGCCGCGTGCGGTGCTGGATGACATCATCATCACGGGGCTGAAGCGCGATTCGCAGACAGCGCTGCTGAAGTACCTGGGGCTGCGGCGCGGGCTGCCGTTTCTGGCGGGGCAGGTGCAGGAGATCGAAAAGCAGCTGCTGGAGAGCGCGCGCTACACCTCCTACAAGGTGACGGCGACGCCGCACAAGGCGGACCGCCCGGAGATGGACCTGAAACTGGAGCTGGTGGAAATGCCGGAGGCTCCCAAGCTGGACAAGCCGCTGCCGGCCGCGCAGGCGACGCTGGTGAATGCGGCGGCATGGATGAACCATGTGCTGAACTCGGGGGAGGAGGATCTGCTGCTGTCGGTGAACTATTTTCCGAAGACGGGCGGCATGGCGGCGGTTGAGATGACGTACAATGCGCTGAAGGGGCTGCACCTGGAGCTGCAGATGGCGGATGATGTGACGGGGGTGAAGAACGTGCGCCGGTGCTCGATGCATTACGCCCGGGACGAGGTGAAGGCGCTGCTGTGGGCGCACGAGGGGCGCACGAAGCAGTGGATGAGCTACCCGATCAAAAAACACTACATTGCGCGTCTGTTTGCCAACATCACCACGGACGAGCCGAAGGATGGCAAGACGCTGGGGACGCTCAGCTTTGGCGCGGGGCTGAACCAGAAGTCCACCGAGGCGGGAAACAGGCTGCTGAATTTTGAGCTGAACCTGACGCCGGCGGCGGCGCTGCTGGACACGCTTCGGGAGAAGGAAGAGTGGGTGCGCAAGGACGGGCTGCTGATTTCGGAGAGTCCGATGGTGCCGGGCGGGAATGACGAGTACTTTGCGCTGGAGGAGAAGACGGGGCGGCTGCGGGAGCTGAGCGGCGGCAAGTGGGAGAAGGATCACAAAGGGTATGGCCGCTACCGGCTGAAAACGGAGGTGGGTGCGTGGGAACGGGTGACGCGTGAGATGGAGGCGCAGTCCGCAGGCCTGACCAACAGCTACGAGAAGGGGGAGCCGCTGGCTTCGTGGGCGGGCTTTCTGACGGCGTGCTATGTGCATGGAGACCTGACGGGGAAAAAGGAGGCGGCGCTGAGCGCGGAGGAGGCGCAGCGCCGGATCGCGATGGTGCAGGAGGTGGCGCGGAGGATGAGCGTGTCCGTGCCGTCTTTTTACAGTGCATTCACGACGCTGGACGGGGACTCGTTTTTTGTGCCGGGGGATCCTGACAAGCCGCGGGGCAAGGAGATGACGAGCTCGATGGTGGCGGAGCTGGGCCTGACGGTGGTGGACGCGCTGGTGGAGGAGGGCAGCTGGCCGTGGCTGCTGGCGCGGGAGGTGTACTACAGCACGAGCGGGCGGAATGAATACACGGGGAGCATTTTGGACCAGGTGCGGGGAGATCCGCAGCTGGGGCCGGTGGGCAGCTACCTGGCCTCCGTGCTGCTGGACTGGACGCTGCCGGCGGAGGCGGGGGGCTTCCGGCAGCTGGCGCAGGCAAAGCTGAGCGCGGATGAGTTTCGCAGGGACTGGGGTCTCCTGCTACAAAATACCAGTGAAAGCCAGCGCGCGGCGGGGCTGGAGCTGCTGGAAAAGCTGCGGGACGGCTCGGCCAACGTGGACTGGGTGAAGGACGTGGTTTTCACCGTGGGCAAGGGCACGAAGGTGAGCCTGCACCCGGTGCTGAACACAATGGTGACCGAACTGCGGCGCGACAAGGAGCGGCCGCTGGCGGAGGCGGTGACGGCGGTGATGGACAGCGTGTGGAACGAGGAGCTGGGCGGGCTGATGCGCACGGCGCTGACGCCGAAGGGCAAGGACGGCAAGCCGGTGGATCCCGCCCTGGTGGCGGCGGTGGTGGGGGATGTGGAGATCAGCCGGGCGGCGCTGGCGGACGAGGTGGCCACGCGGCGGCAGGTCTTTCTGCGCAAGCCGGGGGGGACTCAGGCGAAGCTGAGCGCGCAGCGCGCGGGGATGGAGGAGGAGGCGCTGAAAGGGCTGATCGAGGTGGAGCTGTACAACGCGGCGTTCAAGGCGATGGGGAACGTGATCGACGTGAAATTTGGGGATCAGGGGATCAATGAGATCGTGGCGAATGCTTTCGAGGGCAACCGGGCGGGGCTGGAGCAGGAGCTGAAGAAGGTGGGAATGACGATCGAGGAGTATCGCGAAAAACTGGCGAAGCAGGCGGTGGCGCAGGCGATGCGGATGAAGGTGGGAGAGATGGCTCAGCCGCCGACGGCGGAGGAGGTGGCGCGGAAGGCGGAGGCGCTGAAGACAAAGGCGGAGCCGGAGCGGCAGGTGCTGCTGCGGACGCTTTCGGTGCCGAAAAAGACGGTGGAGCAGGGCGAGGAGGCCCAGCAGAAGCTGGTGAATGACCTGCGCGCGCAACTGGTGGCGGGCGGGGATTTTGCGAAGCTGGCGAAGAAGCACTCTGCTGACAGCCGCGCGAGCGACGGGGGCCGGATGGACTGGATGCCCCCTGCCCTGCTGAGCGCGGCGATCGGCGGGCCGCTGGCAAAGATGAAGCCGGGCGAGGTGAGCGATGCGCTGGACCTGGGGACGGTGTGGATCCTGGTGAAGTTTGAGGAGGAGCGGCTGCAGCCGAAGTCTGCGGCGGAGCTGCAAAAGGAGGCGAAGGCGCTGCTGAAGGAGGAGAAGGCGGAGGAGTTTCGCCAGGGCTGGCTGAACAATGTGCGCGGGAAGTTCAAGGTGGAGATCCTGCCACGGGCGGAGAAGATGCTGCCGGAGGGGGAGACGGGGACGCCGAAGAAGAACACGGGGTGCTAGGTTTGCTGAAACTGATGACCGGAAAGGACGGCCTGCGGAGCAGCTGGGAGGACTGCGGAGGCGGTCAGGTCGCGTGGTATGTCATACTATGGGCTGTTGGAAACGGGTATGGACGAAGGGGCTTTTTTTGGAGGGGGTGTTTCGGGGGCGGCTTGAGCGTGGGAGCGTGAGTTCGGAAGCTTTGAGCGTGCGGTGGGCGCCGGGGGCTTGCGAATGCGCGGGTGGTCGGGCGGTTTGGCAGAGGGGGCGCTGGAGGTACGGAAATCTCTGGGGGCCAAACACGCCCAACCTACGTTCCGGAGGTGCGCCGCGTATGGAGGGGCTCGCTATGGTGGTTTGAGCCGTAGTGGATTTTCTCAAACAGCTGAGGCTGCAAATGCTACGATTTGTCTTGCGCGGGGGAGAGCGTACGTGGGAATATGAGAAATAGTTTCAATGTGGGATTACTTTTTTATGATGAACAAGGTAAAGCGTGCTTTAGCCGGCACCTTGGCGCTGGGGTGTTTTCTGGCTGCGGCATCTTCGCCTGAGCCAGGGGTGGATAACGGGATTTTCCCATGGATGACGGCTACGGCGTCGGAGGCTGCTGCGCGGGCTGCTGCGGGATCGCAGGCGGACAAGGAGGTGTTTCCACGCTGGAGCGTGGTGGGGGAGTGGCGGATGACGAACCCGGCACGGACGGATGTGCTGACGCTGAAGGCAAATGGCAGGGTGATCGCACAGCAGACGCAGACGACGGCGGAATGGGCGCTGAAAGCGGAGGGCGGGACGCCGATGCTGGTGCTGCGGTGGAACGCGTCTGGCACGGAGTCTCTGGCGATGGTGGGGCCGGATCACTTCCGCGGGCGGATGTCGTCGGGGGCGTTTATGGACCTGCGACGCGGGGAGGAGAAGGCGGAGACGAAGGAAGCCGGGGACGAGATGGAGTGAGCGGGCTGTTTTGGTTCTTGGTTCTAGGTTCTTGGTGCTTTGTTCTGGCTGAGGGGGGATTTGGAAAAAAATGAGGGTGGAATGATGATGGACGCGACCGGTGGCGGGTGGGAAGCGTTATAAATTCCACAACCAATAAAAGAGACCGCTGCCGGGAGGCGGCGGCGCCTCTGGCATGATAAATCGATGAACCTGAAAAAGTACGCCGCATGATCTTGGGGGAATGTCTTGGCAGCCGGGGTTTTTTATCGCGCGAGGACTGGGAGGCGGCGGTGGAGCAGCTGCGTGCGCATGAGCTGGAGGTGGAGCTGGGTATGGTCGAGGGGTCGGATGCGGATGGGGAAGCGGCAACGTGCGCGTGCTGGGTGCGGAACACCGCGGAGTCAAAAACGGGGGTGCTGGTGCTGCGCGAACGTGAGGGGAAGAAACCAGGGAACGTGCTGGTGCTGTGCAAGACGCCGCTGCTGCGGGTGCCGTTTGTGCAGCCGAAGGTGAGCGAGGCGGAACTGCTGCTGCGGGAGGTGCTGGGGGTGCTCCGGCTGCATGGGTTTGTGGCGGGACCGGTTTGAGGGTGGGGCCCGTTCTTCGCCCTGCGGGCTGGATGCTGGAGGCTGTAAACTGGGGGCTAGGGAGCTGCGGTGCGCAGTGCTGCGGCGGGATGGCGTGAAGGCGCTTCTGGTGAACGCGGTTTGCGAAGAAAGGGATGGGTTTGCTTCCCGGATGGTGTGGGCTGACCCAGGGTAGCCTCGCCAAGGCTCGGCAATCCTGGGCTTGTCTGGGCTCTGCCGGAGGGCGGTCAGGGGCGCTTGAAGGGTGTGGTGGGGGACTGATCGCTGCGGGTGCGCCAGTCGGCTTCGGGGATGCGTTTGAAGGAGGTGACTTTGCCGTCCTGATGCTGGAAGAGGTAGTGGGCGTGGAGGCCGCCGCCGATGTGAAAGGAATATCCGAGGGTTGCGCTGTCTTCGAGGTCGGGCGGGCCGAGGTGGTCTTTGAGGTCGTCGAGGGTGGCGGTGATCAGATTGAGGGAGGTGAGGTGGGCCTCGAGCTCGGTGTAGAGGCGTGTCTCGATCAGGGTACGGACATCGACTTCCCGGAGCTGCTTTTTGAAGTGGTCGAGGGCGCTGGTGAGGGCGGTGTCGTAGTGCCGGAGGGTGGCTTCGTGCCTGGGGGCGATGAGGTAGTACTCAAAGCAGTAGCGGTAGGGAGGCGCGAGGTGGGCGGCGGCGACCTGGGCGGGCGCGAGGATGGTATGATCTACCATGCCAAAGAGATCCGGGGCGGGGCGGGCGCCCTGGCCTGCGCCTTTACCTGCACCTGCTGCGGGGCGTTGAGTCTGGGACTCCTGGCGGCGGCGGGCGAGCTCGGCCTCGGAGGGATGGTGGACGTAGGTCTGGTAGATGCCGTCAAAGAGGTCGCGATGCTGAATGCGGTGCAGGGCGATGAGGTGGATGCGGTCTTCGAGGAGGGAGGGATTGAGCTGCTGGATCTGGGCGGGGCTGAGCTTTGCGGCTGCGGTGCCGAGCTGGTGCATGAGGAAATCGAAGCGCGCACCGTCCTCAAAGCTGGTGGAGTTTTTTTGATTGCTGAGGATGAGAGAGATGATCTCTGTGAGCGGGCTTTCCGCCGCGCAGGCATGGGAGAGGGTCAGCAAAAATGCTGTCACAAAGCACAGTGTGGTTTGGAGGGGGTGGCTGGCGGGGCCTGTCTGCTTCTTCAAGGTTGGGGGTGAGGAGCTTCGGGCGAGGCTAAAGGTTTGTCCAGCGTGGAAAGATGGAGCGGGGGCTAGATAAAGTACGCAGAAAGGTGAAAGAGGAAGGCGGGTGGTGCGTTGCGCGGAGACGGTGCAATGGGGGAGGTTTGGGTGCTGGTTGCGCAAAGAGGGCTTCCAGATTCCGGCTGAAGCCGGTACTACAATGCGGGCGCTGGGTTGCTTTGACGCCCGGGGTGTTTGCGGGGTTTCCAGAGCGGGATGCTGCGGAGGTGTGAAGTGAACGTGGTGCTGGGTGCTCGGAAGAGCGGGGATTTGTGATGGGGAGAAAGCGAGCTCCGAGGGGGCCGGAATGTGGAATCGGGTGGTAACTTTGTGTGCTCGCACGCCTGGAAACGGCGGCGGGCGTGTGGGGAGCTTGATGTGGTTCGGAATTCCGATTCCGAGAACGTGCCCGTCGCGGTATCGGAATACCGCGCTACATCCCCGCGCGTCCGCGCTGGATGCAGCGGATGGGCCATGGAGGCAAGAAGGGGAAGTTCGTCAGAAGGGGCTGAGCGGGTGGGGTTTTCGATTGCGATGGATGGGGGCTGGAAGGAGGAGCCTGGGGTTTGGGCCAAGGAGCCTCGCGGAGAGATTCGGCGGGTGCTGGGAGGAATGCGGAAGGACGTGGGGGCGGGCAAGGAATGGTGGGTGTTTGACAAGCGCTTTTCCGAAGGACGTGCGAATGATGAGTGAGAGCCTGTGAGTGTGCGTGCGTGCTTGCCTGTCTGCATGCGGCGCGGACTGCAGCATGGCTTTCGCCCCAACCTTTAGCCCCCCCTTCCCTGTCATGAAAACGATCGTTGCGCTGGTGGATTTGTCTGACCTGAGTTTCAAGGTGCTGAAGCAGGCGCATGCGCTGGCGACGGCCTTTAAGAGCGAGGTGGTGATCCTGCACGTGGTGCCGAAGGAGCCGGTGGTGGTGGACGTGGGGCTGGTGTCTCCGACGGTGATGCGTGCGCCGAGCCCGGGATCGGTGCAGGTGCAGTATGAGCAGCTGGAGGAGATGCGGGAGTCGCTGATGAAGTTCGGTGTGAAGGCGCGGGTGGAGCAGTTTCCGGGGGCGGAGGTGGACACGGTGCTGGAGGAGATCAGCCGCCTGGGGGCGGAGCTGGTGATCGTGGGCTCGCACCATCACAGCCGGATTTACAATCTGCTGATCGGGAGTGTGTCCAATGATGTGCTGATGCGGGCGAAGTGTCCGGTGCTGGTGGTGCCGGGCGGAGAGGGGTAGAGGCTGGATGCTGGATATGCGGTCTGGAGTGGGGACTGCTTGACGGCGGGGTGGCGCTCTTTTTGATGGGGTGAACATGTCTGACAAAACCGCCGACGCGAAACGTGCTGCTACCGCTGCTGATGCCGATGAGAAAGTCCCGCCGACGCCTGCGTGGGTGATGACGATTCTGGTGCTGGTGCTGCTGGGGCTGATGGCGCTGACGGCGAAGCTTTCGCTGTATCCGACCATGCCGGCGGAGTGGGTGAAGGTCTTTAACACGCCGCAGATGCCGATGGCGGAGGTGAACAAGCAGCTGGCGGAAAGCCATGCGGTGATGGATTCCGTGAAGGCGGGGGTGGATGACACGGTGGAGACGTGGTCGCTGAAACACAGGACGGGCTCGTGGTCGGCAAAGGTGACGCTGGTGAAGTCGGACAAGGGCGTGGTGTTTGGGAACGCGGAGGTGCGCTGCGATGTGACGAACCTTCCGAGCTTTGCACGGACTTGGGTGTTTCCTGAGAAGAAGTGAGGCTGCGCTGGTTGCTCTGAACCGGAGGCGGGCCGCAAAAAGACGCAAATGATGCGGGATTGCTGAGTCCGAGGACGGAAAGGGAGGAAGAGGAGGAAGAGGAGGATTTTTTGGGGAGGCTGGGGAGAGGAGAGAGCTATTTGGGGTCGAGGTGGCGGTGGAAGAAGGTGGAGACTTCGGCGAACTGGGCGTTGTCGAGGCGGAACCAGTGGAGCTTGTCGGGGACTTCGATGAGATCGGCCTCGACGCCGGCATCGGCGAGGGCGAGGAAGAAGCGCTCGCTTTGCTCGATGGGGACGACGTGATCGTGAACGCCATGGATGAGGAGGAACGGGGGCATGGCGGGGGTGGCGTAGTTGATGGGGCTGGCGGTGGCGGCGAGGTCGGTCTTTTCAGCCATGCGGCCACCGAGGAATTTTTCGATGAGGTTGAGCTTCTTGCGCTTTTCATAGAGCCAGCCGAGCTCGACGAGATCGCTGGGGGAATAGAGGGCGCAGACGGCGCGGATGCAGGACTTGCCTTCCTTGGCGGCGAGGAGCGCGGCGAGGTGGCCGCCGGCGGATTCGCCCGCAGCGCCGATGCGTTCGGGGTCGAGGCCGTAGCGGGCGCCGTTTTTGCGGAGCCACTGGCAGGCGGCGCGGCAGTCGTCCAGCTGGGCGGGAAAGACGGCGGTGCTGCTGAGGCGGTACTGAATGGAGGCGACGGCGATGCCGCTGCTGGTGAGATCGCGGACATTGATGTGGTAGCGATTGCTGCCAACCACCCAGCCGCCGCCGAACATCCAGAGCACGACGGGCACGGGTTTGTCACTGCGAGGGACGTAGAGGTCCATGCGGAGGTCCTTTCCACCAGGAGAGGCGAAGACGAGGCTGCGGTAGATTTTTTCATTGGGCCGTGCGGGGCCATAGGGGGCGCAGCCGGAGAGGCTGAGGAAGAGGAGGAGCATGAGAAGCCAACTGCCCAGGGGACGAAGCCGCGTGGCGCTGGGAGAGCGCGAATGAGGCTGCTGGGGCGGAAGCGGAGACGGACGTGGGGTCATGGCTGACGGGGATTCGTGGATGGAGGGGCCGCAGGACTGGTCTGGTGGTGTTTTTTGAGGAGGGGCTGGGTGGTAAATGCAGATGGGATGCCGAGGCGGGCTGATGATCAGACGTGAGTGAGGCGATGATGATTCAGTGGTGCGGCGTGGGAATTGAAATGGTGGGTGGGTGGCATTGTGAGGGACAGAGTACGCTGGCTTTTGGCAAGGGAATGGCCGGAGGTTTGCAACGCAGGTTTGGAGCGAAGCGGAAGCAGCCAAAGGCAATTCGGAGAACGCAGAGAAATGCTGCTGAGCCGGGGCTCTGTGATTATTAATTGTCAGCGGTGTTGATTGCTTCAGCGTTTCCTCACACGGCGTGCAGGGCCGAGGAAAGCCGGCTATGGATGAGTAATACTAGGCGCGGAGCCGAGGGTGGAGGCATGAATGGCGTCGCCCATCCAAGATTCGATCTTGCCGTGGAACACAGGATACCTTGTATGGTGTCTTCACCGCATTGAGCGAACGCCCCCGGTCACCTGATCAAACCGGGATCTAAGGCCCAGATCTTTACACAGGAGGCACGAACTCAGGAAAGATCTTGGCTGGCATTGGATTCTGGATTGTCATAAGCCTAAATTTCTGGCCAACCCAAAGGAAGGTCAAAAATGCTTCGGAAGGAGACCCCCTCGTGCACGATAAAGCCCGTGTCTTTCAGTTCGGCATATGAAAACTGACGCAACTCTTCTGGCAATGCCCTTTTTGCCCAAGGGTTCATGTACAGGGTGGAACGCCTCGTGCAAAGCGCATAGATATCCAAATCATTAAAAATCCATGTTCCGCTGACCCTTTTGTATTGCGGACCTTTTGGGCCATTCCAAGCGCCATCTGGTAACCGAGCAACAGTCACTTGTTGGGAATCAGATCCGGGCAATTCTTCAATGGCCATCTGGGCACTG
Organism: Prosthecobacter sp.; assembly: GCF_044226605.1. GTDB lineage: Bacteria > Verrucomicrobiota > Verrucomicrobiia > Verrucomicrobiales > Verrucomicrobiaceae > Prosthecobacter. Next base: position 101,989 of record NZ_JBGAGS010000018.1, read on the forward strand.
CCATAGAGTGCCGAAATTTCATCCTCCTTGTCAAGAAATGGAGTGTCGAAATTGATTGCGATTAGGAATGGCTTATCAAGTTCGCCATATCTATTTCCCTTGGAAAGAATAGCATCCCGCAGCGGACTGGCTGAGTCAATAAATCCGAAACCACGGCTTGAAACGCCACGAAGGCTCGTTGATTTACCTCGGCGCTCTGGGGGTATTGCTCTCGCTCGAAGTTCCAACCTCCATTCCTCATGTTGGTAGACAAACGGCTTCGGGAAGAGACCTCCGCTGGAAGGGTAGGTCCGCCAAATTTCATCTGCGTCAAGACTGTCCAACCACTGAAAAACTTTAGCTTTTAAAGCTCGTGTGCTGGGCTGTGTTTTTGGAAGCCCCGAATGGCTGATATCAACCCTGAAGTAGTCATGCCTGCAGTTAGCGAACAGATCCAGAGTTGAAGCAACCATGCGGCACCTTCCATTCAACCCCGATTTATCTTCTGAGGCCAACACTGCTTCTAAATAGAATTGAGCACCGTTGGGCGAGGTAACGAGAAAATCTGGACGCTTGGATGAGCCATTGCTCAACTGTGGATGCGGCGACAACTGGAATCCCTGTTTCCGTAAAATAAAGTATAACGCAAGTTCGAAAAAAGCGGAGCGGAAGAGCTGATCATCACCACTCTTGAGACGCCTGGAAAGATCGTATGATTCTTCAGCGGAATACGTGTCGAACATTTGTTGCAGTTGACGCCTGGCATTTCCAATTTCAGGCCGAGCCGACCGCTCTAAAAACTCAAACTCGGTTTCTGCGTTCCTTTTTGGCGAACTGTCAGTTCTGATTATTTCGTTGAACAATTGCATCATTTAAACAGGATTGCCATTCGCCCCTCCAAGGAGTTAGCTGATACTCGTTCGAAGGAAAACTTCTCTTTTTCAAATATTGAAGAAGCTGCCAGATGAGAGTGAGTGTGTGTGTGGCATTTGGTTTAGCCAGTTAACCTACTGTGGCGGTGGTTCTGCCGTTACGTGCACGCGAGGGGCGGAGCGGTTGCAGACGCTGCTGGTCAACGATGAATGCGGCGGAATGATGGGTTCGCTTCCCGGGTTGCTTGAGGCAAACCCTGGGTCGACTCGCCGAAGCGGGTGTGAAGGCAATGCTGCAAGAGGGAGGTTTTGTGGATCTACCCGCACCGCCCCAACGTCCGACTGGAGCGCTGGGACGAGAAAGAGCTTGGTGTTTTGAAGGGGGCACTGCCAGTGCGTCTTCGGAGCGCCTGAAGGTCGGACTGAAAAAGACGAAAAAATGGGAGGTGACAGGAGAATGTTTGCTGCTTCGATGGGTCACTTCCTTATGACGATCCAAGATGCTCTGCTGATTCTCGACCTCTCCGCACCCATCAGCCGGGAGATGCTGGGCAGGGCGTATGAGGAGGGGGTGGCGGTGTGGAATCCGAAAAACTTTGAGGGGCGGGTGTCGCTGCTGGCCAAGGCGGCGGCAAAGACGGAGCAGCTTTTCATGGCTCATGATCTGCTTTCGCGCCTGCCGGATGATGTGTTTCCCTTTCTAGGAGGTGCGAAGACGGGCGGGAGCTCGGGGGGGATGGCGAAGGCGGGTGCCTTGCCCATGCCAGCGCCTGCGCCTGCGCCCGCATCGGCGCCTTTGCCTGCGCCGAGTCGACTGGCGGAGGCTGAACGCGGGGCTTTGCCACCACCGCAGCCGCAACCCCATGCGATGGGGGTGGAATCTCCGGCGATGGAGCACGCCGCTGCGGCGGAGGGTGAACCGCAGGCGCGGCCGATGCCGCGTGCGATGAGGCCGCGCCCGCAGCAGATGTCCGCGATGCCGCCGCAGATGGAGCAGCCTCTGCATGAAAGTCCGCGGGCCGAGGAGGCGGTGGCGGCGCCTCAACCTTCTGCGGCTGTGATGAGCAGCGGTGCGGAGGCTGAGCGTGAGGCGAGGAGGGCGCTGCCTCCCCTGCCCTCTTCTCCACGGATGCCGCAGGAGATGCCGCCTGAGGCGATGTATTCTGAGGCGCAGCATGAGGCTCCGGTTTCTGAGACGGCGGCGGAGCAGGAGGTGATGGAGGAGCCGGGGCTGCCGCCGGTGGAGACGCGGCAGGCGCCGCCGCCCATGCCTCAGGAGGCGGTGCGGGGAAAACAGCCGAACAAGAACGCGAAGGCGCTGCCTCCACTGCCTGCAAATTCGGCGCATGCGGCCGATGCCGCCAATGGTCAAGATGGGGTGCAGCGGATGGCGCAACCGGGGGGCAGGCCGGCGCCGGTTTTGTATCGCGCAGGGGCGTGGATCATCGACTGCATGATGGTGGGCATCTTTATGACGCTGGTGGGAATGGTGACTGCAATGGCGACGCCGAGCGCTCCTGGCAGCGGGATGGATCTGGTAGCCGTGGTGCGGATGGGGGCGGGGACTGTGTTTGCGATTTTGTACTACGTGATGATGGAGAGCTCCGCCACGCAGGCGACTCTGGGCAAGAAGGCCTGCGGCCTGGTGGTGACGGACATGGAGGGGCGGAGGATCAGCCAGGGGCGGGCAACGGGCAGATATTTTGCGCGGCTGCTTGCGGGTCCGCTGACGCTGGGGATCGGGTACCTGATGGCGGCGTTTACGCGGCAGCGGCAGGGGCTGCATGACATGGTGTCCGGCTGCCTGGTGCGGCGCGGCGTGGCGGAGGGAGCAAGCCCTGCCACGGTGAATGAGCGCACGCCGCGGGTGCTGATCTACATGGGTGTGGGCGTGGTGGCCATGGCCGGGATGGTGGGCTACACGCTCTTTCTAAAAGATGCGGAGATAAGCCTGCCGGCGGACACGAGTTTGGCGCAGGCGCCGGCTGCAAACCAGGTGCCTGTGACGGCACCTGCGCCGCTGGTTTCCCCTGCCCCGGCGATGACTGCGGCGCCGGGTGCGGGCGGTGGTGCTGTAGCTGCGCCAGCGACGGGAGCGACGGTGTGGAAGAAGGGGCTGCCCATGGCGGATGTGCAGGCGCTGGCGGCGCGTGGCGATGTGCAGGCGGAGATCGAGCTGGCCTTTGCGTATGCGGCGGGCACAAACGTGACGAAAAACCTGGCCACCGCCGCGGAGTGGATGCGCAAGGCGGCGGAAACGGGCGACGGCTTTGCGCAGTATCACATGGGGTATGCGTACCGCATGGGCGAGGGCGTGGCGAAGGATGATGCGGAGGCGGCGCGCTGGTACCGCAAAGCGGCGGAGCAGGGCGTGCCGCTGGCGCAGGTGGATCTGGCATGCGCGTACTTCACGGGCGAGGGCGTGCCTAAGGATGATGCGGCGTCTGTGGTGTGGATGCGCAAGGCGGCGGAGCAGAACAACAAGGAGGCGCAGGACAGCCTGGGCTCGGCGTATCAATACGGCGTGGGCGTGGCGAAGGATCCGGCGGAGGCGGTGCAGTGGTACCGGAAGGCGGCGGAGCAAAACTATGGAATGGGCTGCTATCACCTGGCTGTGTGCTATGAAGATGGCGTGGGCGTGACGCAGGATCTGGTGGAGGCGCTGATGTGGTACATGCTATCAGCCACCACGGACAATCCAGACATCACAGCGTCCATGGTGGCGCTGGAGAAACGGATGACGACTGCCCAGCAGTGGGAGGCGAAGGACAAGGTGCTGAAGATCGTGAAGAGCCGGGAAAAGAAGTGAGCGGCTGTTATTTATGATTTACGATTTTTGATTTATGATTTGGGATGGGTGATCGCATTATGAAGGCCGCGCGTTTGCTTGGGACGGTGTGCTTGATGCTGTGTCTCGGCAGCGCGTGTGCGGATGCGGATGATGCGCAGGAGAAATCAGGGACGAGGGAAATCCGCTTCGAGCGGGAGATGTGGCTCAAAATTACTCCGCCCTGTGTGCTGGAATCCGGAGGCAGCACGGAGGAGGAGAGGAAGGTCTGGGTGGACAAGGGCAGGTTTCAACTTAGGATTCTTCTTGTCACCTGTCATACTCTCAGGTTTGTGTCTGGAACCCATGAAATGATGACTCTATGAACCTGCGATTTTACGCTGTGGCTTTGATGATGGGGATGAGCGTGCTGACTGGCGTGGCTGTGGGGGAGGATGAGACGAAGAGGGCGGCGGAAGCTGATGTTTTTGAGAGGTATGTCGTGATTCCGAAGGGGGTGCCGGTGGCGCAGCTGCCGCAGGGGATCCCAAGCATGGCGGGCAAGGTGACGCTGGTGGCGGATTTCGCGCGGGCGAAGAAGGGGGAGGCCGTGGATGTGTATCTGATCAACCGCGGCGAGCGGGACATCCTGCTCAATGCGGAGGACGGGGATGTGTATTTGAAGCTGGAGGCGCAGAATGCGGACGGGACGTGGGCGCGGGTGCAGCCGCATCGCTTCAGCTGGTGCGGGAACAGCTATGGCCTGAAGCCGAAGGTGGAGAAAGAGTGCTTCTACAAGATCAAGGGATACCAGCCGATGGTGGGAACTGTGGCCAGGATCCGCTTCCGGCTGTACAACCAGAAGGGGCTGGATCTGGCGACGGAGGCGGGTGACGGGATGGTTCTTGCCGAGGAGGCCAGGGAGGCGGCGTATGATTCACTGGCTTTGAGGACGGGGCCCTTTGAGATGGTGCGGGATCTGGCCACGGGCACGAAGACGGCGGGCGGGTCCGTGGAGTACAATCAGAGCATCCAGAGGGATGCGATCCGCAGTCTGGGGGACGGGCGTTTCCCGGCGGGGCAGGTGCTGCCGCTGCTGGATGAGATCGAGAAGAAGTTTCCTGAGCAGGAGACCGAGGTGAAGTTTGCCAGGAAGTCATTTAATGTGATGCGGGAGCGCTGAGGAGGAAGAGGCAGGAGCAGGCAGTGGACGCCGGGGGTGGGAAGGACTCGCATGGGTGCCTTTGCCTAATGGGTTGATTCAGCGTGTCGTAGGCGGCGCTCTTTAAGTTGGGCTTGTAACGGATGAAGGTTCAAGATATAGGCAGGGGCGTTCCTTCTTTCTTTTCTCACGGAGATTTTTATGAAACAACAGCCTGCGAATCCGCCCGCCCATTATCGAGTGTCCCAGGAAATCCTGATGAGTTTTGCGGCGCCGCCGCGCTGGTGCTGGCTTTCGGGGCACGGGGGGCTGGTGCGGTTTTTGCAGGAGCAGAAGACAACGTCTGACGGGCAGGACCTGGAGGCAAGCCGGCTGGCGGGGATGTTCTGGTTTGATGAGATTCTTTTTTCAAGCACGCGCGCGCAGGCGAAGAGCGAGCTGCATGCGCAGTTTCCCAAAGGCCCGCCGCAGGGGACGACGCTGAGGTCTCTGACGGGGCTCTTCATGCGGCTGTGCCTGCGGCAGGATCTGGCGATCTGCAAAAACTGGACGCAGGATTTTGACGGCTACGCGGTGCTGCCGCTGCGCCCGCAGGATGCGCTGCTGGCGCTGGTGGGCCCCATCCGCGAGCAGCCGTACTACAGCAAGCTGCGCAAACGGGACAAACGCCACGCGCTGGCGGAGTCGAAGAACATCCGCCTGCCGGGCGGTGCGGAACAGTTTGTGGTGGATTTTTCGCTGAAGGAGAATCGCGCGCATGAGGGCCGGATCATGGGGCCGTTTCCGTTTTGAATGGCGGAGGTGCGGTGACAGGAAGGCGGAGGGAGGGACATGTCTGCAGGTGGTGTTTGAGAAGTAAGGCGGGCGGGCTGTGATGGTGGTTGTTTGTCTTGTGGGATCGTGATGGATGGGAACGATGGGGTCGGGAGGGGAGCGTTGTTTGCTCGCAGCGTGGGGCGCGATGGTGTGACGTCTGCATAAAATGCCGCGGTGCTTACGCGGTGGCGCGGCGTTTTGGAGTGCGCCGGACCGCTGGTGTTTTCGTGTGCCGCGGGCGGTGCGGAAAGCTCCAGAGGGCTGGAGCACTCCAGGACGCTCTCGCGTTCTTGTGAATGCTTGGAGTGGCGGGATGGGGAGGAGCGTGGAGGTTTGTTTGTTGGGGGCTGTTTGCGTGGAGGGCGGTTCCGGAGCCGGCTAAAGCCGGGACTACAATACTGGCGCGGGCTTGCTTGGAAGCAGGGGGTGGGGCGGCGGTGGTGGAGAGGGCTGTGATGCCGAATGACGTGCTCAGAAGAGATGCGATTTGTTTTTCGGCGGGCTGGTTGAAGGTGTTTGTTTTTGGTTGTTGTTTCCCCTGCCCTGCTCTGTGGTATGAGTCGGTGTGCTTGTCCTTGTGTTTGTTTTTTGTCGCAACTGCCAGTCACGAACGATGTCTCTTATGAAAGCATTTTTTGCATGGATGGCTCTTGGCCTGGGGTGCGTGGCTTTTGCGGAGAAGCCTGCTGCTGCCGCTGCTGCTAAGGCGCAGGCGGAGGTGATGACGAATGAACCGGGTGAGGGCCTCGTGATCAAGGAGAGGGACCTGGGGCTGTTTGAGCGGATTGAACCGGAGAAGACGCTTTTCACTCCGTGTGTGGCGGTGCCGCTGGTGGAAAACCAGGGCTATGGCTGGCGGCTGAAGGTGGAGACGGAAAGCGAGAGCGTGGTGGTGAGGCATGAACTGCGCATGCCGGCAGCGCCTGACTCGTGGGTTTCTCTTTCGCCAGGGACGACTCTTTCCGAGGACATGCGGACGGCCACGTCAGTGGAAGAGCTGAGAGTGCATCAGGGCAATCTGTTTCAGTTCTGGTATTTCACGGAGGGTGACCCGGAAGGGTTGTATGAAATGCGCGTGTTCATCCATGACCGGCTGGTGGGGGAGTTTAAGTTCTGGGTGAGGCGGCCGTTTCCTGAGCAGGTGCGGGATTTTCTTGACTCGGAGTGGACGGAGCTTTCCATCAGCACGGTGGTGGGATCGGATGATCAGCGCGTGACCGCGACCTGTGTGAGGCTGAATCGCGAGAGTGCGAATGCGCCGGTGACTTATGCGCTGCCACTGGGCAAGGCTGCGCCGGCGGATGCGCGGGTGAAGGAGGAGGCGATGGATGAGCTCTTCTCCGAAGTGCGCGATGCGGCGGAGGCGGCCTATGAACATCGATATCCGCTGGAGGTGCTCCTGGACCTGCCGCTGAAGAGAGCCTGGGAAACGCTGAAGAGCGGAGGGGTCAAGATCGACCGCTCAAATGTGGAGATGCTGATCATCCGTGGCAAGAACGCCAAGGGCGCGGTGAGTCTGGTGGAATTTGGCCCGTGCGCGTCGCTGGATGAGACGATCCAGAGGCTCTTTCAAACGAAGGCGCTGGAGGTGAAGCGCGAGGAGCGGAAGAAGGTGCTGGGAGTGGAGTGGTGAGAGGAGGCGTGTGCGATGGACAGTGATTCTGGCCATGTTGTGATGGAGGGATATATCGCGCTGCGAGAGTGCCGCCGCGAAGTGGTGGCAGCTGCAGGCAACGCGGAGAAATGAACGCGTGGTGGTGAGATCCTGGTCGGGCGGGGACCACCGCTCCGCGGCAAATCTTGCGCACAGACGTGGGGGCCGGATGCCGGGGAAATGCGGGGAGGCCACATCCGACGAGCGGTGACGAGGGGCTGGCGAAATACTCAACGGGGGGGCCCGATGTGACTGTAGAACCTGCGCATGCGCCCATTCGGCAGATACAATGTCGTGATGAGGTATTCGCGATCGTCCGGCGCGTGGGGGAGGATGTCGCGGAATGCGTCTGCAAAGCCTTTCTGGATTCTGCGGACGAGTCTGTACTGGCCGTGCTCGAAGCGATAGAAGACGCTGCCTTCACGACCGGAGCAGGAGAAGAGGCGCGTGGTGGGATCGTAGTCTAAAACACCGGCGGCGTCGAAGTCACTGCGGCGCTCGAAGCGGTGCTTGCTGGGATTGTAGAAGAAATAACAGCCGGTGTGGACGGCATCTCTGCCGGAGAGGTCCACAAAGCGGAAGTCGGTGTAACCATCGTCATTGTAATCGGCGGAGGAAAAGCCGGGGGTGTTTTGCTCGAGGGCGTTCCTGATGATGTCAGCATCGGAGCATGGTATGACCTGTGCTGGGATGTGGGGTGAGGAGAACGTGATGCGAAGCTGTGCGACGTGGGACTGGCCGCCCATGAGGACCTGCACGGTGGCGGTGGATTTGCGGACGCGGAAGGTGAAGGCGGTGCGCGGCGCGTCTTCTTCGAGTGCGAGAGCGGCTGCGGGCAGCAGAGCGGCGAGGATCAGGGCCAGTTTCACGGGAGTTGGATGTGGTGAATCTTTGGAGCCGTAAGTGGAAGCTTACTTCTACTTTAGTAAGTTCTAATTGCTTGGATGCTAAATCCAGCTTCTCCAGAGTGATTGACCACGGATTGACACGGATACCTGAAGCTGAGGGTCAAGAATTCCCGGTGTCGTTCATGAACATCCTGAAAAGTTACCAAAGTAGAATCACTTCCTGGCTGCGGCTTCGGGCTTCTTCGTGGTGTCGTCGCGGTCGGTGGTGACTTGCCAGGTTTTGCCGTTGGTGGTGATGTGGACGTTTCCGTGGAGGCCGGTGACGTAGGTTTGGGTGCCGAGGGCCTGGAGGTCTTTGGTGGAGCGGATGCCTCTGGCATAGCGGGGAAAGACGCTGGCGATGGAGACTTCAGGGCGGGTGGATGCGCCGAACTCTTTGGGGATGGGATGGATGCCGTGACCCGGGGCTACCAGGATGTGGCATTTGAGCTTTGATTTGTCCACGAAGGGCATGAGGCTGGCCTCGATGTCTTCGGTCTGGATGTCGCCGGGGAGGAGGAATACGATGTCGCCGAACTGGATGCGGAGCATGAGAGAGTTGGCGTTGACGAGGAAGTGCGAGGGGCTGTCATTCTTGGGGCGGCCGGGGACATTGGGATCTTTGAAGAAGGTTTTGGGCGGGGCGATGACTTCGATCTTGAGGTCGGGGTCGAGCGCGAGGGTTTCGCCTGCGGTGGCGCAGAGGTAGGCGCCGCGGGCGCGGAATTCTTCGCGGACGCGGGTGTAGTGTTCGAGCTCGTCCTTGTTGGTGCCGAGATAGTCGGCTTCGAGGTCGCTGTGGAAGAGGTAGCCGCAGTCGATGAGGAGCTTGATGGGGAAGTTGTCCTTGAGCCAGAGGAGGCCGCCGAAGTGGTCGTAGTGGGCGTGACTGATGAAGATGCCGTCGATGCGGGTGATTCCTTCTTTTTTGAGGAGCGGGGCGATGAGATCGCGCCCGGCATTGAAGTTGGAGAGCCAGCCGTCGGAGGAAAGCTTTTCGGGGTGCGCGGTGCCGGTATCGTAGAGCCAGGTCCTGCCAGAGGGTGTGCGCATGACGATGGCGAGGCCCGCGCCGCGCTGGATGTCGGGGATCTCGAGCACGGTGAAGCTGAAGACGGGCTCGGCGGCAGGGGTGGTGGCAGCGGATGTGAAGAGCGTGAAGAGAAGCAGGGCGGAGATGGCGCGGAGCATGAGGAGCGATGGAAATGGGCAGAGTGTACGCAGGAGAGAGGCGGGATTCGCGGCGGAGTTTTGGGTGGAGATTTGAACTGGGGCTTTGCAGTTGTCTGTTCTGCCTGGCAACTCACAGCGACCGTGGGCGGCGGATCTGGCCAAGAGTGCGTGTGAGTGGAGCTGGAGCTGGTGCTGCTTTTTTCAGAGATCGTAGAGGACGCGGGCGGCGGCTTTGGCGCCGGGGGGGATGTCGGCGATGGGTTCGAAGCGGAGGCCGGGGATTTCGGCGGCGGTGGCGGCTTCCTGCACGGAGGCGGTGACGAGGATTTCCCAGGCGCGGGCGGTGTCTTCGCCAAGCTTGCTGGCGGCGTTGACTTCGCGGCCGAAGACGTCGTAGTCGCCAATGCGGAGCACGGGGCCGTAGCCGAGGCCGATGCACTGGAGGATGTGCTCTTCCTGGGGCTTGCCGGTGTTGTATTCCTTGGCGGTGCGCTGCATGTCGAGGGCGCACTGGAGGGCGTTGGCGACGGTGCGGAAGATGATGAGCATGCTGTCGCCTTCGACCTTTAAGAGGATGCCGTCGTTTTTGTCCACGCAGGGGGTGAAGATGCGCTGAGCTTCATAGATGACCTGCAGGAAATGGATGATGCCGAATTCGGCGGCGTTGCGGGAGAAGCCGGAGAGATCGGTGAACATGACGGCCCAGGTTTCGCCGAAGAGATTCCAGATGCGTGCGTCCACGGCGGCGCGGTCTGCGCCGGGGGTGAGACGCTCTGCGAGGAGTTTTTCGAGCCGCTCCTGCGAGGCGTGGATGGCGATTTCATGGGCGGAGGAGGTGAGGGGTTGCATTCAGGAGAAGGGCGGTGTGGGGATGAAGGGGCGGATGCTGGATGCTGGGGTGGGAGCTTGAGGGGCTGGCGCTGTATGAGAAGCCAGATTTACCTCGTCTCATCGAACAAGCGAGCACTCACATCAGCGCCTGAGACGTGGCTCGCATGCCTCCAGCAGGAGCGGGGATGACGAAGACCTCGTGAGCTGTCACAACCTTGAGCGCGGCAGAGACGATGAATTTGAAGAGGGCCAGCGACGCAGCGGGGCTGAAGGGGCCGGAATTTTTACACCGCAGAGATGGGAAAGACGCAGAGGTTTGAAGAAGCGGATCCATGCGGTGTCTCGGTGGTGGTGGTGATTTTCTGCGTGAAGGTGGAGGCGCACTTTTTTGGTGAAGGAATGAGAGGCAAGGGAATGCCGAACTCCGGATCGACTGAGATGGCGGAGATTTTGAGTGACAATTCTCATGCACGCGGCGCGGGGGCGTTTACCTCTGCGGGCATGGAGACTCATGATTCAATGAAGAGGGAGGCGGAGGTGAATCCGTATGCGGCGCCGGCGAGCGGGGCGACGACGGCGGGACTGCTGACGGCGGATGGGAATGATGGGGCGAAGAGGGGCTGGTGGCCGGGGGTGAGCCTGCTCATGCTTGCGCTGCTGGCGGGGCTGGGGTGGCGGATGGAGCTGGAGATGACGACGGGATGGGCTTCGATGGACTGGATCGGGAGGTTTCACTGGGCGATTCCGGCGGGGGTGCTGGCGTTCATCGCGTGGGTGCTGTGGGTGACGCGGGGGAAGGTGAAGCGCCGAGGGGCGTTTGCGGCGGCGCTGCTGGGGTATGGTATTATGGGCTACTTTGTGGTGCAGGGCATTCTGCTGTTTGTCTGCGGCCGCCAGCTCCTGCTGTTTGATGATGAGGAGGGTTCGGGGTACAAGAGGCTGCTGGTGGAGAAGCAGAAGAGCTTTCTGCTGCTGGCGCTGGTGCCGGTGCTGTTCTGGCTGCTGTGCCGTGGCTTCGGGGTGCGGGTGCGGCTGGGGAGCGTGCTGGCGTGCACGGTGCTTTTCATGCTGAGCTGGCCGCTGGCGGATCTTTTGTTTACGATGGTGGAGGGGCGCAGCGAGATGTTTTTCATCCACGCCGTGAAGAGCGGGTATGTGATCCCGCCGCTGATGCTGTGCCTGGGATGGCCGGTGCTGAGGGCGCGGGGAAGAGAGGGAAGTTCAAAGTTTGAGGTTTAAAGTTTAAAGTTTGAAACTGGGGCGGGGTGTTTGAGTGGTGCGCTGTGTTTTTTGGCAGGGGGAATGGGGCTGGTGAAGGAACGGGGCTCCCCTGTCCTGTGCTGCGCAGGCGGCGGGCTTGTGAAGAATGGTGGCTTGCGAGGGCTGCGGGTTTCTCTATTTCTGTGGCCCCTGCCCTGGCGCCGCTTTTTTTCGTGAACCTCTGCTGCATTTTCCCTCCTCTCCCCTGCATGAAGACGCCACCTGCCCGCGCTTTGTTTTTTGGCTTTGCCTGCCTGCTGCTTGGGGCTGCTGCCGTGGGTGCGGGTGGTGCGATGGCGGCGGGGACTGAGGTGGAGACGAAGGCGAAGGCAAATCCGGACGTGGGGGCGAAGGCTTATGAGGCTGCGGAGGCGCTGAAGGCGGCGGAGGCACTGGTGAAGGCGCGCGCGGAATCGCTGGGCGCGGAGGATGCGGAGACGCTGCGCGCGCGCCTGCTGGTGGCGCAGGCGCTGTCTGCCCAAGGCAGGACGGCGGAGGGTGATGCCATGATCCACGAGCTGCTGCCGCTGATGACGAAGGTGCTGGGTGCGGAGGCGCCGGAGACGCTGCGCTGCCTGTCGGGCGATCTGTCTGCCAGGTCAAGGAAGGGCGCGAACGCGGAGATGGAGAAGGAGTATCGGCGGCTCATCGCGGTGATGGTGCGTGTGCTGGGGCCGCAGGACATGGACACACTGAAGACGCGCAGGCGCTTGGCGGGCACGCTGCTGGATCTGGGCAGGCCGGTGGATGCGGAGCGGGAGGGCCGCAGGGTGCTGGACATCCTGAACCGCACGGTGGGCGAGAATGATCTGGCGTTTCTGGACTGCCAGGCGGACATCGTGCAGGCGCTGAGCGCGCAGGGGAGAAAGGAGGCGGCGGAGACTCTGTGCGCGGGCGTGGTCGACAAGGGCGTGCGTCTTTTCGGCGCGGACTCTCCGCCGACGCTGCGGTGGCGCGGCATGCTGTGCGGGCTGCGGTTTGAACAGGGCAAACTGCCGGTCGCAGAGGATCTGCTGCGCGGTCTGGTGCGTGACATGACGCAGGTGCACGGGGCGGAGCATGCGGAGACGCTGCGCTTTCAGGAAGACCTGTGCCTGGTGCTGGCCGCGGAGGGCAAGTACGGCGAGGCGGAAAAGGGCTACCGCAGCCTGATCCCGCTGAAGGAGCGTGTGCTGGGGGCCGGACATGCGGAGACGCTGACCTCGCGCCGGGACTTGGCGCAGGTGCTTTCCGCCATGGGGGCCAAGGAGGCGGCGGTGAAGGAGTATCGCGCGCTGCTGGCGGCGAACGAGCAGGCCTTCGGCGCGGAGGATGCGCGCACGCTGCGGATCTGCTTTAACCTGGCCTCGACGCTGTGGGAGCTGCAGCGGGACGCGGAGGCTCTGCCCTATGCACAACGTGCGCTGGAGGGCCGGACCAAGGCTCTGGGAAAGGACCACGAGGACACGCAGGCGGCACAGCGGCTGGTGGAGGGGCTGAGCAGGGCGAAGGAGAAGATGTGAGGGCTGAGGTTCAGAGTTAGAAGTTTAAGGTTTCAAGTTTCAAGTTGGGTGCGGGGTGGGAAGGGAGACTTGGAGGATGTTTGGGTGCGACGGGATACCATGATCTAATGGAAACGGGTATGCGCTTGCGGGGAGGCTGAGGAGGAGGAGGTGCGGCTCGGAGACGAAGCGGGGTGGAGACGGCTGATGGCGATGCTAAGTTCGGGCAGGCGCGGGCGCGGACGCTGTGGTGGGGCTGCTTTCGGGTTGGTGGCGAGAATGAAATCGGGGCAGAGGGGCGCCGCATCTGCCTTTCGGAGTGAATGAGGACGCGCACCTTTTTTGCATCGCCCTCGGTGCGATAGACCCCTCATCTACGGTCCCGGCGCTGCGGTTCCCTGCCAGAGATCAGACGTGCGGTGCGTGGGGCCTTGAAAGCCGCTCCTCTTGAGGCGCCATGGAGATGGTCTTTTATGGCATGAGATGTTATCGATGGATCGGGCCTCCTGGGCGCATTGCGTTCACTTCACTGCCTCTGCTCGGCTGTGTGTGTGGCTGAGCGTCTGCGGAGATTTGTGCCAGACGTGTTTTTCAAGTGATCGTGGTATGGGTGCTTTGCGGGGAGTGCTTCGCTGGGCGGGTGCGGGGGCCGTTGAGAATGCGGCCGAGCCAGGTGTAGCGGACGCAGAGGTCATAGACGGGGAGGAGGATGAGGAGATTGAGGAGGACATTGAGCGTGAACTTGACCCAGCAGTTCACCTCCCACGGGAGCATGAGGATCTGCAGCCAGAGGACGAGGGGAAAGTGGGCGATGTAGCACCAGTAGGAGGCATCGGCGAGGTAGCGGATGCGCGGGGTGTGGCTGTGGACGTGGCGGATGAAAAAGCCGATGAGGGCGAAGGCGGCGGCCCAGGCGTAAAGTGCGGAGGCGGCGATGACGAGCGTCTTGAGCCAGAGGGGCTGCGCGTGCCCGGGCGTGTGGTAGATCATGTAGCCGATGCCGAAGACGGGAAAGCTGAGCACGGCGAGGAGGAGATAGCTGAGGTAGCTTTGCGCGAGGGTTTGCAGGTGGTGCGAGCGGCGGTGCAGCCAGCAGCCGAGGAGGAAAAAGTGGCCATAGTAGAGCACGGCGCGCGGCGGCGGTGTGAGATCGTGCCCTTTATGATGCACGAGGCCGACATTTTGATGGGCCCACATGAGGAGCATGCCGACGGGGACGAGGGCCACGATGCGCCAGGGTCGGGCGAGCAGCCAGTCGAACGCGGCATCGAGCGGGCGGAGGCTGCGCTGCGCGAGGGGGATGCGGGGCGCGGCCCGGAGGATGAGGGCGGCGAGGGCGCAGATGATGAGGAGCATCTCGAGAAACCAAAAATGCTCGCTGCGGGTGAAGAGCGTGGTCCACTGGCCGGGCGCGAGGGGGAGCTGGTGGGTGGCCCAAAGCCGGATGAGGCCGGAGAGGGGCACGAGGGTGAGGGTGCCGAGCACGAAGGGCAGCCCGATGCGCTCGGCGCGGTTCCGTATGAAGCCGGTCAATCCGGCGCGCAGCCAGAGGAGGCGGGCGAAGAATCCGGCAAGGATGAAGAAGAGGTGGCTGCGGAAGCCATTGGTGATGCCGACGAGGATGTTGAACCCGAAGCTGCGGCTGACGTCATACACGGGCCAGAAGTCGATGGAGACGACGTAGGAAAGCGCGGCATGCTGCGTGATGCCGGTGAGCATGACGATGGCGCGCAGGTTGTCCAAGGCATGGAGGCGGTGGTGGGTGGGGGCTCCGAGGCTGGCTGCGGAGAGGTCCGCGGTGGTGCTCAGCGGGACATCCGCGGCTGTGGCACTGACCGGGGCTGGAGCAGGGACTGAGGCCGCAGCCGGGCTGTCTGGGCCTGCGGACGAATGAGGGTCTGGAACGTGGGCGTGAGCGTGCATGGAGTGCACGCGCTGGGTTCTTTTTGAGCGAAGGAGAAAACGGGGGGGGCGAAGGGGCGATGCGAGGCGAGGCGTGCGGGTAGAAGGTGGAGGACGGGAGCGGGGGTGACAAATGGAATGGTGGGTGTGTTCACGCGCCAGGGCGTGTTCACGAATACGTGAACATGGGGGTTTTCGTGAACGTGGGATGCCTGGAGGGGCTGGCAGTTCAAGCTGCACTGAGTGCAGCAGCCGAACGAGGGACCGGTGAATACCGAAAAGCTGGCACTGCCCAAGATGAGTGCCTATGCTAGGAAGGAATGCGCAGCCTGGAGGCTGTGAGTGATTTCAAGCTACCCGCGAGATGACTTCGGACCCACCCAACCCCTTTGTGTCAGCACTGGAGGCGAAGCTGCGCAGTCTGGGGGTTGAGTCGATGGCGGGGCTGGCGAAGCTTGGGGGGATGGAGCACGGGAGGCGCCTGAAGGTGCTGGATTGGATCGCGGGAATGGCATTTAGCGCTCAGCACATCGGAAACATTACACTGGGAAGGCAGGCGCTTTCTCTGGTACCGCTGGAGGTGTTGACGGAGTGCTGGGAGGAGATGGCTGCGCCTTTTCTAGCCACCCATGATGAGTGGGAGTACCGGAGAATGGCGGAGTTTTTGGAAATGCATGCGGTGAGCCTGCTGCCGCAGCATCTGCAGATCTGCGCGGGCCATGCAGATACGGACATTCGGGAAATAGCAACGGAGTGATGTATTAGTGAGTCAATGAATGGCGACCGCGAGGCAGACTGGATGGCCTGTACTGAGGGTGGATTTGACTCGGTGCCTATGCTGCGATGGAAGGCATAGACAACCGGACCGGCTAAAGCCGGTACTACAATACGAAGAGGCTGACGCAGGAGAGGGATTTCTTGAGACTTGATGGCTTGCCTTGCGACGATGGCCCGTGATCGAGGATGGCCGAGCAGAGTGAACCGGAGCGCACCCGAGAAACCCAAACGCACCCGAGCAACCCGAACGCACCCGAGCGACGTGGAGATTAGACGAAGGCAATCGGAGGAGCGATGTGAGCCCATGGGGTGGGCGACAGCGGAACGACTGAGAGAAGGAGGACGAAGACGAGACGGAAAGGGAGGATGTTGAAGAGGAAGAGGAAGAGGAAGAGGAGCTGCATCGGTCTTTTCTCTTGCGGCTTCGTTGTGAGGCCTTCGTGAGTCGTGAGGTGTGCGCCTCCGCTTTCACCTGCGCCGTGGGTTTTTACTCCCGAAAAATCCCGGATCGGCGGCTTGTCAGGGGGCGCTTCGTTTGCTCTTGTAGGTGGGCTGCTTGGGTGGCCTTGGGGGTTGTTTGGAATCGTATGAATCGCGCGTCTTTGTCTAGTTCCATGGGTCGCCGGGTGCTCTGGGGGGCGCTGGTGGCGGGGCTTGGGGTGGTGGTGATGCTGATTCTGGCCCAGGTGATGTGGAGGTCGCGGGCGGCGAGGGAGATGGAGCGCGAGGCGCTGGAGCGGGCAGAGGCGGCGCGGCGCTTGGAGGCGGAGAAGAATGCGAATGCTGCGGCGCTGAAACTGGCGGAGATGCAGCGGCAGGTGGAGTCGAACGAGCGGTTGATGGGCGAGCAGGCGGCGCTGGTGGCGGAGCAGCGGAAGAGGCTGGAGGCGCAGTCGCGGGAACTGGCCGCGCTGCAGGAGCGGCTGCATGAGGCGAGCCGGGCGGATCACGCGATGGCGGTGCGCTGCATGGAGGTGGAGGATGACTGGCCGAAGGGTGTGGCGCTGCTGGCGCGGGCGCTGGAGCGGTGGCCGGAAAATCCGCAGGCTGCGACGCGGCTGTACGCGACGCTGGCTCTGCACGGGGCGGAGAATGCGGGCTGGCCGCGCAAGGTGCTTCGCCACGCGGGGGTGGTGTGGCAGGGCGCTTTCTGCGCGGATGGCTCGCGCTTTTTCACCCAGTGCATGGACAAGACGGTGCGGGTGTGGGACGCGAAAGCGGTGGAGGTGGTGGGTCAGCCGCTGGTGCTGCCAAACCTGGTGCGCGGGGTGGATCTGAGCCCGGATGGAAAATGCCTCGCGGTGGTGGAGGAGGATGGCTTTGTGAATGCGGTGAGGCTGTGGGATGTGGCGACGGGCCGGCCCAAGGGAGAGCCGATGATGCATGATGACAAGGTGCAGTCGGCGCACTTCAGCCGGGATGGCAGGCGCCTGGTGAGTGTGAGCCTGAGCGGGACCTGTGCGCAGGTGTGGGACGTGGCGACGCAGCAGCCGCTGGGCGCGCCGCTGCCGCACACGGGGACGGTGAACAGCGCGGAATTCAGCCCGGATGGCACGCTGGTGGTGACGGCGAGCGATGACAAGACGGTGCAGGTGTGGGACGCGGCTTCGGGCAGGGCGCGGGGCAAGGCTTTGCGCCTGCAGCAGGCGGTGACGGGCGCGGTTTTCAGCCCGGATGGCGCGCAGGTGCTGACGACGACCGCCTACGGCGATGCGGCGCAGATGTGGACGGTGGCGGGGTGGAAGCCGCACGGTGAGCCGATGCGCCATGGCAGCCGCGTGCGCGAGGCGGTGTACTGCCCGAATGGCTCGTGCGTGGCGACGATGGCGGAGGATGAAACGGTGATGCTGTGGAGCGCGGAGACGGGCGCGCCGCTGAATGCGCCACTGCGCCATCCGGCGCTGGTGGAGAGCGTGAGCTTCAGCCGCGATGGGTCGCGACTGCTGAGCATCGATGCCGAGCATGCGGTGCATGTGTGGGATGTGGCAGGCGGCGGCAGGCTGGGCGTGCCGCTGCGGCATGCGGAGATGGTTTACTCGGCGGAGCTGAGCCCGGATGGCCGGCATGTGCTGACGACGTGCATGGATGGCACGGCGCTGCTGTGGGATGCGCCGACGCGCCTGCCGATGGGCGAGCCGCTGCGGCATGCGGATGCGGTTTTAGACGCGGTCTTCAGCGCGGACGGCAAACGCCTCGTGACAGGGAGCGATGATGACACGGCGCAGGTGTGGGATGTGGCGACGGGCCTGCCAGTGGGCGCACCCATGGCGCACGCGGAAAAGCGGGTGCATGCCGTGGAATTCAGCGCGGATGGCAGACGTGTGCTGACGGCGAGCACGGACGGCACGGCGCGTGTGTGGGATGCGGCGAGCGGCCTGCCGCTGACGGAGCCGCTGCGCCATGCGGACGCGGTTTACCCGGCGCACTTCAATGCGGATGGGAGCCGCGTGCTGACGGTGTGCGCGGACGGCCATGCGCAGCTATGGGACGCGGCGAATGGAAAGCCGCTGGGCGCGCCGATGCGGCATGGCGACGGGCAGGCGGTGGGTGGTGGTCAAGGTGAAGCGAAAGGTGAAGCGAAGAGCGAGGCCAAAGCTGTGGCTGCGGGTGAGGGCGCGGGGGCTTCTGGGGGCGGCAAGGATGGAGTGAGCGATGCGGTGCTGGAGGCGGAGTTCAGCCGGGATGGCACGCGTGTGCTGACGGCGGGCGCGGATGGCTCGGCGCGGCTGTGGGACGCGGCCACGGGCACGCGCCTGAAGGTGCCTGCGCTGACGCATGAGTCTGCGGTGGCGGCGGCGCATTTCAGCCCGGATGGCTCGCGCATTGTGACGACGGGTGAGGACGGCAAGACGAAGCTGTGGGATGCGGCGAGCGGCAAGGCTCTGGAGTCGCCGCAGCTGAATGCGCTGAGTGTGCGCAGCGCGGTCTTCAGCCCGGATGGGAAACGCCTGCTGACGGTGGATGCCAATGACGAGGCGCGGGTGATCGATGCGGCCACGGGAAAGCCGCTGGCCGGGCCGATGGTGCATGCGCAGCCTCTGGCGGGCGCGGAATTCAGCCCGGATGGAAGGCTGGTCGTGACAACGAGCGATGACGAGAGGGCGCGTGTGTGGGATGCGGAGACGGGCCTGATGCTGGGCGAGCCGCTGCATCACGAAGAGCGGGGCAGGCACCAGGATTTTGAAGGAAACTCGGACCGCACGCCGAATGCGCACTTCAGCCCGGATGGCCGCTGCGTGGTGACCTCGAGCATCGACAACACGGCGCGGCTGTGGCATCTGCCGCCCTCCCCTGCCCTGCTGGTGCCGGTGCCGGACTGGGTGCTCACGCGCGCCTACGCGGTGGCGGGGATGGAGCCTGAGGTGAACGGGAATCTGAGTGAGATGCCGCCGGAGAAACGACGCGCCGGAGTGCTGGCGCAGGTGCCGGGTGCGCAGGCGGGCGAGTGGCAGAAGCTGGCGCTGTGGCTGGCGATGCCGGCGTATGAACGGCCGCTGACGCCGGAGTCGAAGTTTACCCGGCGGCAGATCGCGGAACGTGAGCGCGATGCGGATGCGTGGGACGCGGCGGAGAAGAAGCACATGCCGAACTCGGCCCCGATGGAGGCGCTGGCGTTCTCGCTGTGGTATGATCCCTCCACGCCTCTGGCCCACCTGCTGCTGGCGGGGGCGATCCAGCGCGAGTCCGCCTACACGCCCAAGGAGGATCTCCCCCCTGCCCTGCCGCAATCCCTGAAGCTCCTGCGCACGCACGGATTGCAGATCCTACCATGCGATGCTGCCTTGTGGTCTCGCGCCGTGGAAAGCTTGAAGGCGCAGGGGGAGGAGGGGCTGGCGGGGGGCGCGGGTGGGAAGGAGCATGGGGTGCGGTAGGCGGCGAGCTTGATTTATGATTTATGATTTATGATTTCAGAGAGGGGGAGGGCGCAGGGGGTGTTGGATGGGGTTATTGGGTGCGTTCCGGGGCGAGGTCGTAGAGGATATCGAGGGGATGCTTGGGGTTGGAAAAAAGCTCGTACCTTCTCTTCCAAGCACCGAGGTGCTGTTCATCGAGCTTTGTCAGTTCACTGAGGGGTACGGGATACTTCACTTCCAAGGAGGCTGCTTTTGTTGTCTCAGGGCCTCCAAGGAATTTTTCGACCAAGTCATGCACCTGGAGGCGCCCGGGCTTTGTGCGGCGGATGGTGCGCATGAGGCTGAGTTCATAGAACAGCCAGGGGGACTTGGTTTCGCTGATGGACTCGGATGAAGTGATTGACTCGGGCGAGTTAAGGAAGATGACGCATTCGCAGGCGTCCAGCATCTGGTTGAGGGCCACGGCCAGCATCATGTGCACATGACTGCCTGCGAGGTGCTGTTTGTCGTATTCGTAGGTACTGCCGTCTGGGCGGCGGGAGTATTCATTGTCGATGCTGAGCAGAAGGTCGCTGGCGTAGCCCCAGACGCTGGAGTCGATGAAGGATTCGAGATTAAAGGTGTCCTTCAGCCAGCCGGCGCACTTGAGGGCGTCGTCGTTGTTCCGGTGCGAATGGGAGATGAAGACGTCGGCCTTGATCTCGGGAAACCAATGCGTGCTGAGCGCCCCGCCATCGATGATGCCGTTTTTGAGGAACGACTCCAAAGATTCCCGCACGGTGCTGGCATGTCGCTCTCGGAGGGTCTCGCCGCTGGTGAGTGAGGCAGCGCTCCAGTCATGCTTCGTTAGGTTGAAGGCGCGGTACATGGGCGGCGCTGGGGGATGCGGTTGAGCGGAGGTGGATGACGGACGGTTATTTCGCGGCGGGGGCGAAGGTCTGGATGATGTGATTGAAGCGTAGGCGAGCAGAGGGGTTTTGCTCGTCTTTCAGCTTCTCGGTCGCCATGGCTGCGAGGTTTTGCTGCCAAGTGGGCGGAGTGGTGGACTGGACTTTGGCGACGAAGGCGGTCCAGACGTCATCCGGGCACTGGTCGGGTATGGAGGCGAGCTTGAGAAGATGCTGGGCGAGTGGCAGCGAGACGTGGAGGTCTTTAGCGCTTTCGGGTGTCAGCTTCGCGCCGATTTCGGTAGTCAGTTCAGCACGTGAGGTAGGCACGGCAGTGGCATTGTCATCCCGTGCACTGGTGAGCAGCAGGGTGAGATAGCGCGGCAGCAACTCGGGAAACTTTGTTTTTGCCCCTGCGGCCCACCAAGCGCGGGCGGCGCGCCACTGGCTGGTGCGGGCCATCGACAGCAGGCGCAGGGCTGCGGCGTCTTCAGGTGAGATGGTTAATGACGAGAGGGCGGAGAGTTCGTCCTTGCGATAATGCTGGGGAGTGAAGGTTACCTCGGAGAGCAGGGAAGAATTCGTGAGCCAGACGAGCGCCCGGTCTTCAAGGCTAAACAATCCCTGCTGCTGAAAATGCAGGAGATCAGGGTGTGGCGATGGCACCGCAGGCAAAATATGAACCTGCGCTTGTTCCACCATGGCCCAGCGTTGTCCATCCGGACTCTTAACCGAAAGATTGTCCGGGAGTGGAAAATCTGGAGGGCCTGGAATTGCCTGATAGGTTTTACATTCCCACGTCTTCACGGTTCCGCCGCCCAGCCTGGCCCCCAGGCGTCTACAGTCGGGACTGAAGGCCAAACTGGAGACGTACCACGAGTTTCCCGAGAATGTATGCAGCTCCTTGCCTGTGGCGGAATCCCAGAGCTTCACCGTCTCGTCGCCTGATCCGCTAGCCAGGAGAGAACTGTCGGGGCTGAAGCTCATGCAGCTGACGAACCAATTGTGTCCTTTGAGTGAGACAAGCTCCTTCCCCGTAGCGGCATCCCACACCTTCAGTCCGCCATCGAAAGAGGCGCTTGCCACGCGTGTGCCATTGTCGTTAAAGGCTACGCAGCTAATGCCCTTCTTGTGACCCGTAGGAATGGTGAAAAGTTCCATTCCGGAGCTGCAATCCCACAGCTTTACGGCACTGTCACCTGACCCACTGGCAAGGCGCGTGCCGTCGGGGCTGAAGGAGACGCAGCTAACCCGATCCGCATGCCCTTGAAGTGTGGCCAGTTCCTTGCCCGCCCCTGTATCCCACAGTTTGACGGTCTTGTCTTCAGATCCCGTGGCAAGTCGTGAGCCGTCGCTGCTGAAGACTACGCTGCTGATGATGCTCTGGTGTCCTGAAAGCGATGTCAGATCCTGGGTCATCGCACAGTCCCACACCCGAACCGTATTGTCCCTAGACCCGCTAATCAGCCGTGCGCCATCTGGGCTGAAAGCAATGCTGGTGACGGCGCTCTGATGCCCCCGAAACGTCGCGATTTCCCTACCAAATTCGACATCCCAAAGCTTCACGGTTTTGTCCTGAGAACCGCTGGCCAAATGCCTGCCATCAGGACTGAGGGCGACGCTGGTGACATGCTGTTCATGCCCTGCCAAGATCTTCGGTTCTGTGCCTGGGACAAAACTCCATAGCTTGACGCTGCCAGCAACTGACCCGGTGGCCAGACGCCTGCCATCCAGACTGAAAGCGACGCTGGTGACTTCTGAAGCATCACTCCCGATGATGGCAGGGTTCCCGCCCGCGGCAGGGTCCCAAAACCTGATTGTCTTATCATCTGAACCGCTGGCGAGAAGTCGGCCGTCTGGACTCCAGGCAATGCTTTGGATGTGTTTTTGGTGCCCTTTGAGGAGGGGCATTTCCACTTGCGTGGCAAGATCCCAGAGCTTGATGGTGTGGTCATCTGACGCGCTGGCCAAATGTTTGCCATCGGGGCTGAAGGCCACACTGAAGACAACCCGCTCGTGGCCCCGCAGTGGGAGCAACTCTTTGCCATCGGCGCAGCTCCAAAGCCTCACGGTATTGTCATAGGACCCACTGGCCAGGAGCGTGGCATCGGGACTGAAGGCGACACATGTAACTGCTTTCTCGTGTCCCGTAAAAGTAAACAGTTCCCTGCCCGTAACAGCGTCCCACAGCTTTACAGTGCCGTCCCCAGATCCACTCGCGAAGCGAGTGCCATCCGGACTGAAGACCACGCCATTGACCCAATGCCGGTGCCCGCTAAGTGCAGCCAGTTCCTGGTGCGCAGGCGAGTCCCAGAGTTTTACAGTCCGATCTTCTGAACCGCTGGCCAATTGGGTACCATCAGGACTGAAGGCCACGCTTAAAACTGCCTGCCGGTGCCCCCGGAGGTCGGCCAGCTTCTTGTATGTGACACTGTCCCACACCTTAATGGTTTGATCCCAAGATCCGCTTGCCAAACGCCTGCCATCTGGGCTGAACGCAACGCTGGTGACGCTAAGGCCGTGATCTTTGAGCGTGGCCAGCTGTTTGCCCGTTGCGCAGTCCCACACCTTCACGGTCAGATCATCTGCTCCGCTGGCCAGAGACGACCCATCCGGGCTGAAGGCGATGGTGGCAACCCTATTTTCATGTCCCAGAAAAGCAGAGAGTTCGTTGTGTGAGACAACGTCCCACAGCTTCACAGTCCTGTCTTCAGCCCCACTGGCCAGACGTTTGCCGTCTGAGCTAAAGACTACGCAGGTTACCTTGCCCTCATGCCCTGGCAAAGTCGCCACAACATTGCATGAAACACAGTCCCATATTTTAATACTTTTGTCCTCCGATCCGCTGGCGAGGTACATGCCATCCGGGCTGAAGGCTACACTGGTGACGGTCCGTTCATGGCCCGCCAGACTCGCTAGTTCTTTTCCGGTGACGCTGTCCCATAGCTTGATAGTATCATCCTCTGATCCGCTGGCGAGGCGTGTGCTGTCCGGGCTGAAGGCCACGCTAGTGACCCGCTCGGCGTGCGCTGAAAGGATGGCCAGATTCTTGCCCGTAGCCCTGTCCCAAAGCTTCACGGTATTGTCAGCAGAACCGCTGGCCAGGCGCTTACCATCGGGGCTGTAGGCGATGGTGGTGACGCTGTCGAGATGATGCGCTCCAACGGGACTCGACCAAATGGGCAGGAGGCTGGGGTGCAACTCAGGGATGAAGTCTTCCGCCGCTTTGCGTTCCTTCATTCTCTCTGCATCTGCCCGGACGTCGTGCTTCAACTGCTGGCTTAGCAGGGGCAGAAATTTATTTTGCCATTCCAAGGGGGCCTGCTCTCTGCCATATCCAGCAAATCCCAGGGAACGGCCGGCGAGCATAATGGCGGTAAGGTTGTCGCCAGCTTTTTGCGCTGTGCGGGCGCGTTCCAGCCAGGACTTGCCGATTTCAACAGTGGCGCGGTCGAGCTGGCGGTTTGATTCTGCCAGGGCCGTTTCAGCGTCTGTGGTGGCCTTGAGGGCTGTGTGCCGGTCATGGCTTGCCTGAAGGAAGTACAAAACAGCGACGACTGCGCAAACCAGGGCCAGAGAACCCAGCACTGTTGCTATTTGAAACTGCCACTTTGCCTTTTCAGCCGCCAGGGCGCGCTCTTTCGCAAGATCGCGCTGCTCCCGCAACTTCTCCTCCTGTTCATCGTGCTGGTATTTGATGCTGGTTTGTAAGAACTCCTGCTCGAAGGTGTTGAGCTCTCCGGGGTGGGCTGCGGCCCACTCGGTGGCGGCGGCGAGGCGGGAGCCGGTGTAGAGGAGGTCGGGGGGGCGGGTGGCGTCTTCCCATTCGCGGGCGGCTTCGGTGAGGCGGCGCTGGGTGCGGAGGCCGGAGCGGTCGGTATCGAGCCATTTGCGGAGCTGGGACCAACAGCGGATGAGGGTCTCGTGGGCGACTTCGACGTAGGTGGTGGGTCGCTGGGTGGTGCCACTGCTGCCTTCGGTGACGATGAGGCGGGCGTCGGGGGCGGAGAGGGTGGCGATGAGTTTCTCGACGCGGGCGGGAGCGCCGAGGGTGAGGAGCTCGCGGAGCTGGACGCGGCGGCGGGTGTCTTCGGCGCCTTCGCCAGGATGGACGAGGCGGAGGAAGAGGCGGCGGCAGAGCTCTTGATCGTCGGCGGTGAGCTGGTGGAAGACGGTGCTGGCGCGGCGCTCGAGGGCGCCCTCCAGGCGGCCGATTTCGAGGTAGTCGGCATGCAAAAGAGTGCGGCGATGGGCGGCCAGCATTTTATTCCACAACTCGAGCAGGGCGTGCTGGAGGAGGGCGAGGGCGCCGGGCTGGCGATGGACGTCTTCCAGGAGGAGATCGATGAGGCCGGTCTGGAACTCGGCGCCGGCGCGGAGGGCGGGCTGCTCGATGGCGAGGCGCAGCTCCTGCTCATTCATCGGGCCGACGAGGTACTGGTGCTGGTCAAAGACGCGGGCGAGCTCTTCATAGGCGGCGACTTTGGGGTAAAAGTCTGCACGCATGGTGAGGGCGATGACGACGGGGCCGCTGCGCTCGCGGGCGGCATGCAGGAGGGCGGCGATGAAGGCGGTGCGGAGTTCCTCTCTTTCGCAGGTGGTGAAGACTTCCTCAAACTGATCGATGAGGAGGAAGAGGCGCTGGGGTGGTGAGGTATCGCGGATGAGGAGGCGGGCGGCGCGGTGGAGGCTGGCGGGGGCGGTGGGGAGGGTGCTGAGCTCGGCGCGGACGGCGGTGAGGTGCGGGCTGCTGGAGGCGGCCTGAAGGAGGGAGAGCTCGAGGCTTTCGAGGGGATTGGGGCCGGGGCGCAGGGGCGGGACGAGGATCCAGTCTTTGCTGCCGTCGATGGCGCTGCCGCGCTGGAGGGCGGCGAAAAGGCCGGCGCGGGCGAGGCTGGATTTGCCGCTGCCGGAGGAGCCGAGGATGGCGAGGAAACGCGGGAGATCGCTGCCGGGGCGGAGGGGCTTGCGGATGTCATCGACGAGCCACTGGGTGACGGCTTCGCGGCCAAAGAAGAGGGGGGCGTGGGAGACATCGAAGAATTCGAGGCCGCGATAGGGGCATGGGCCGAGGGCGGTGAAGGTGCCGCTGGTGTACCCGGGCGGCTGGCGGCGGATGCCGGCGAGGAGCTGCTGGTAGGCCTCGGCGTCGTCTTGCAGAGTGTTGCGGAACTCGACCCATTTGTTGGCAACAAGGAAGCTGGGCAGGGTGCTGCGCTGGCCGCGCTCGGCGCCGGGAAGCAGGAGGGGGATGACGGCGAATCCGCTTTTGGGATTCTGAATCTGCCGGCTGATGAGGGTGCGGACTTCGGCATGCTGCCAGGGGCCGAGATCGCCGCGCGCGGGATCGCTGCGGCCAATGAAGATGATGCAGCAGTCGCAGTTTTGCAGGGCTGCATCGAGGGCATCGAGAATGGGCTGGCCGGGGACGAGTTTTTCTTCATCGAACCAGGGCTCGATGTCCTGCTCGGCGGGGTCTTCCGGACTTTTTTCCTGACGGAGACGCTGGGCGATGAACTTGACGGCGGCGCGGTCTGCGGTGGCGTAGGAGAGGAAGACGCGATGCTTCATGTCGGGGATCAGCGTGAAGGGGAGAAGCGAGACGTGGTATCGCTGGGCGGCATGAAGGTGAGTGTGGGCGGTGGGGCGGAGATTGGCCAGCTTCCTTTTACACAAAATGCCGGTGGCGTGGGAGAGAGCGGAGCGGAGAGGCGGGTCGTGGACTTAGGGCCTGCATTCGTCTGCCAAAGGGTGAAAGATAGCTGTGGCTGACGCTGAGGGTGACTGGCTGGCGCTGGGGAAAGGGCCGGGAGTTTTGTGAGGCAGGGCTGGCTTTTTTGTTGTGGCTTTTTTTGCGGAGATTGACTTAGATGGGTTGGGGCAAGGATGTATCTGGGCCTTTGGGACAGTGTGTTTTTTTTATTTTCCTTTTTCTATGAAAATGAGTCGTGTGCTTTGGCTGGGTGTGGTGCTGTGGGTGGCGGGGTGTGGGAGGTCGGAGAGGGAGGATGCGGCGGTGGCTCCGGCGGTGGAGGGTGCTGATGTGGCGGCTGAGGCTGTGGCTCAGCATGAGGCTGCTCCTGCGGCTGAAGACAAGCCTGCCAGACCGGTGGCGGTGACGGAGGCGGAGGGTGCGACTGCCGCGGCCCGTACGCCCATGCCGGATGCGGCGCCGCAGACGAGGGCGGGCGGCGGGGCGGAACTGATGCTGACGCCGGAGCTGGAGAGCTCGGTGGTGACGGTGCGGGTGGTGGTGCCGGGCAGGATGATGCGGGAGCACTCCGGGGTGATGCTGCGGGCGGATGCTTTCACTCCGCCGGTGCCGCTGGAGTCAAAGCTGCGCTACGCAACGGCGGTGCTGCCGGAGTTTGATGAGGCGGTGCTGCGCGGGGAGGGCCGCCGGCTGTTTGTGCTGCGGCAGAAGGTGGACCAGTTTAACAAGGTGTTTGTGATGTCGCGCCTGGCGAAGCTGGCGAGCTTTGATGCGGCGTCCCACGTGGCGGTGCTGCAGTTTCCGGATGATTTTCCGTATCGGCTGGAGGAGGGCGGTGTCGAGGCCGCCAGCGCAGATGCGGCGGGGCGGGCGATGGCGGAGAAGGAGACGGTGTGGCTGCTGCAGGGCATGGTGAACCAGGACCAGGAGAAGCAGACGGCGGCGCTGCCTGTGGGGGTGGAGAAAAGCGGGCTGAGCGCGGTGATGGATGTGTCCCTGCTGCGGGCGGAGATGACGGCGGAGGGACTGCGGCTGGCGGAGGGGCAGAAGCCGGCACGCGAGCCCTTTTCAAACTCGCAGAGCCGGACGAATGTCTCCGCGGTGCTGGCGGGAGACGGCAGGCTGCTGGGCTTTGCGCGGCCCGGGACGAAGCCGGATGTGCGGCTGTTTGAAAAGGTGGCGCTGCCGGATGTGATGGGGAGGCAGATGCGGTATGAGATTGTGAGCGTGGAGACGCTGGAGGCGGACGGTCATTCGAAGAGCCTGGGGTTTTACCACGTGCGGGTGAAGGGCAGGCTGCATGATCCGCTGGGGGATTTCCGCTCTGTGAAGGCGGTGGTGCGAAATCTGGCGAGGGCGGAGGACTTTACTCCGGCGGCGGACCTGAAGGCGAATCAGCCGGCGATGGAGCATGACGGAGGGAATCCCCCTCACGTGTCGATGAAGGAGGACGGGAGCTGTGATCTCTATCTGCAGATGCCGCAGGGGGCGGAGATCTCCTATCAGGTGCTGCAGCTGGAGCTGATGCGGCCGGAGTATGAGGTGGTCTTCCGCACGGCGCCGTTCCTAGTGGTGACGAAGCGCCGGGGGGCGGGGCTGTACCATACGGTGGCCGGGGCGCCTGGGGCGGCAGGGGCCGGAACTGGTGCGGGTGCCGTGCCGCCGGAGGCAGGTGGCGGGCAGCCGGGGGTGATGGAGCTGACGACGGAGAGTCCCATCGCGCTGGGGGTGCCGATCTGCGAGGGGCGGGAGGTGCTGATCAAGCTGAAGGGCGCGCCGTACTGGAAGCGGCTGTCTCTGGGGGAGCGGAAATGGCTGCCGCTGCCGGTGCCGCAGGAGGAGCTGAGCTACTGCATGCTGGCGGGAAACAAGGATGCGCTCTTTGTGCTGGACCCGGGCCGGGGGGAGCTGCGCCGCTACCACGCGGGGACGCTGGCGCTGGAAAAGACGGCGCACCTGCCGGATGGCATATCCTACCACAGCGTGGCAGCGGGCTGCCTGACGGATGACGGGCCGCTGGCGGTGTCCGGGGACCGGGGCGTGCTGGCGTGCGATCCGCGGGAGCTGACGGCGTACATGATCGGAAACCTGGCGGGCGCGCACGACCTGAAGCTTCCAGTCACGATGTTCTTCCGGTCCTCGGGAGACGGCCGGGCGGTGTGGGGCCGCTCGCCAGACGAGCACACCCTGGGCGCCGCGAACTACTGCTACGAAGGGGTGATGAACGGATTTGGCAAGGTGGCGGTGGGATTTCACCAGCCCAGGGCGGGCGCGGAGGCCACGGTGGCACGCGCCGTCTCCTGGGGAAAAAGCATGGGGGGCGACTCGACGGACACGCCGCTGACGACGACCGCGGGCCACTATGTGGTGGAGCGCGCGCAGAGCGGGAGGGATGGCGTGAAAACGGTGCATCCACGCTGCAGCTTTTATTCCATGTATGCAGACGCGCCGTGGGCGGTGCTGGATCTGCCGGAGGCGGCGGATGTGCCGCTGGGGGAGTGGGGGACGTTTGGCGAGCGGCTGTGGCTGGACCCTGTGAGCCTGACCTTTGCGCTGTGGCATGCGGAGAAGACGATCACCCTGCACACGCTGGACCGTGCGGCCCTGCCGCAGCCGCCGGAGCCGGTGCTGCTGAACTACCCGGACTGCCATGTGTGCCGCGCGGATGGCTTTCACTTCAAGCCGCTGGTGCTGGGCGGCAGCGGTGCGGTGACAGTGACGGATGCGCCGCCGGGCCTCACGGTGGGCGCGGACGGCACGCTGGACTGGCTGCCGCCGGAGGAGATGGAGGGCATGAGCACGGTGTTTTTTCTGCGGCTGGGGGGCAGCACGACCGGGCAGGGCACGCAGATCCAGATGGAGCTGAGCGTGGCGGGCCGCCCGCCTGCGGTGGCGGTGCCGGTGAAGCTGGACGTGAAGGCGGCGGAGGTGGCTGCGGCTGCGGCGGGGAATGCCAGGTCATCTACGCCGGTGATGCAGCTGAAGTCCCACTTTTACAACAGCGACCGCCCCATCATGGAGGTGCTGCCCGGGCTTACTGACTACCTGGGGCTGATGCTGAAGGATCGCACGCTGCAGCTGCTTTCTGTGAAGGACTGGAAGGTGGCGGGCAGCCTGGCTCTACCGGCCACCACGGCTGCGTTCCCGGCGGGGGACGTGGTCTTCACCTACAACACCATCACGCGGGAGCTGCTGCGGCATTCGCTGCCGGACTTCGCGGTGACGCATCGCCTGACGGTGCCCGCGGGCTCCGGGCTGAGAGGGCTGGCGGTGGGGGACAGGCCGCAGGGGCCGCTGACGCTGGTGCTGTCCAGCATGGTGAAAATCCTGACTCCGAAAGGCCAGGTGGCAGGCGAGCGGGTGGAGGAGCGGGCGCAGATCCTGGACAAGGAGACGCTGGACCCCGCGCGCTGGGCGCAGCACAAGCCGAGAACGGACCCGAAGAGAATCGACATACTCACCCGGCCGCCGACGGTCGTGCACGTGCCCTTTGGCGAAAAGCTGCCGTTGAGCGTGCCGTGCTCGGCGGACGGGCGGCTGGTTTCCTTTCCAGAGGGGCTGCTCATGATTTCGCCAGGACTGACGGTGGACTATTTGTACCCGAACCGGGTGTTCAACTACTCCTTCAACCCGGGGCCACCAGCCGCGACGCCAACGGCGGACCGCCTGTATGTGAGTGGCGAGATGCGGCTGGGAGGTGGCCGCACGGGCGTCCGGTTCGGTACGGATACGCCTTGCACGCTGAGCCGCTGCGGGAACTACGTGGCCCGGGTGAAAGGTGAGCTGGACAGCCGCCTGCAGATCCGCCTGAAGTCGGCTGACGATGGCCGGGACCTGCTGACGGTGGCGGGGGTGGAGATCCTGAAGCTCTATGACGGGGAGGAGGACTACCAGCGCAAGGTGCTGTCTGCACAGGGGGACAAAAACCTGCTGGCTGTGCTGAGCAAAGGGGGCTTCAACCTGCAGGCCATCGAGCTGGACGTGGCGGCGGCGGTGAAGATCACGGACCCGCAGGCTGCCTTTGTGACTTCACACCCCTTCCCCATCGTGGCGGAGGGTCGCACGCTGGACTATGATGTGACGGTGAGCAATCCTGCCGCGGTGACCAAGTACGAGCTGCGGGACCCGCCGCAGGGTGCGCTGATCACGCCGCTGGGGCACGTGAGCTATCGCGCGCCGACCACGCTCAAGGAGTCGAAGGAGGAGCTGATCTCGGTGGTGATCCATTATAAAACCGGGGATGTGACGCTGCATCAGATCCCGGTTTATGTGATCGCTGTGGGTGCGATGACGAAGGGGGGGAAGTGAGGGGTGGGGAGCTGTGCTTTTTGGTTCTCTGTTCTCTGTTCTCGGTTCTCGGTTCTCGGTTTGTTGATCACTGTTTGTTACTTTTTTACCTCTAATGCTTTCTGCCATGAAATGCCGTTTTGCTGAGTTTCGACGTTTTGTTTTTCGGGTGGTGTGGCTGCTGGTGCTGCTGGGGGTGGCGGGTTGTGGGAAGAAGGAGGAGGCTGCGGGCGGGGGCTTGCCAAAGGCTGCGCCCGGGGCGGAGGTGAAGCCTGGCGGCGGAAGCCAGGGGAGCGGTGCGGGCAGCCCACGCGTGGAAGTGCCTGCCGCTGCGCCGGCACCTGCGCCGAAGGCTTTGCCTGCAAAGCCGTCCCTGACGCTGTCCTCCGAGTTGGAGAGCGCCACGGTGGTGGTGCGGGTGACGGTGGCGCAGACGCTGGTGCGGGAGCACACGGGCGTGCTGCTGCAGCCGGAGAGCTTTGCGCAGAAGCCGGTGCCGGGAGAGAGCCTCAGACGGTTGGTGGCCGTGCTGCTGCCGACGTATGATGAGGCGACGCTGCGGGATCCGGGCTGCACGCTCCAGGTGCTGCGCCAGAAGCTGGACGCGGATGACAAGCCCTATGTGCTGCAATGCCCGGCGGGTTTGGCGCACTTTGACGCGAAGTCCCGCGCGGCGGTGCTGCAGTATTCGGAGGATTTTGCGTATCGGCTGGACGCGGGGCTGACCCCAGGTCCGGAGACAAGCGCTGGCGCCACGGGGCTGCACCTGCTGACGGCGTCTTTTTCACCGCCGCCGCCGAGGGCTCTGGCGCTGATGCGTGAGCCCAGGCTGAAATATATGCCGGGCACCAACACCCTGGCGCGGGGCAAAGCCGTGAACGGCACCCTGGGGGTGGCGCTGCTGCCGGCACGCCTGCAGCAGGGCATGCTGCGCCTGGAGCCGGAGGAGGCCGCCGCTGCGGCGGGCGCGCGCGTGGCCGTGGTGCTGGATGCGCAGGGACGGCTGGTGGGCCATGCCAGCCGCAAAACGACCGGGGAGGAGGCCTGGGCGCTGCAGCCGGCGGCCGTGCCTGCGGCGGCGGAGGAGCTGCGCCTGGTGTACGTGCCACAGAGCGTGGACCCGGGCGTGGTGGAGAGGGAGCCCGGGCGCCCGGGCATCTGCCACGTGAAGGTGAAGGGGCTGCTCAAAGATCCGATGCGGGAGTTTTTCTCCGCACGTGTGGGGATCCAGCTGCTGCCCACGCCGAGCTTTCCGGCGGTGGCGGATGTGACGCAAAACCAGCCGCCCATCGCCGCGGGAGCCGAAAGGCACATGTCCTCCGCAATGGCGGCGGACGGGAGCATGGAGTTTCAGCTGCGGCTGCCAGAGAATGCAAAGAGCAGCTACCATCTGGTGCAGGTGCAGCTGGTGAAGAAAGGCGGCTCATGGGACGGCCAATCGGACTTCAATGCGGCGCCATTCCTCATCGTGTCCGAAACCGGCCTCAAGGGGGAGCGCCCGAAGGTGCTGGGGCTGGGCGGGCAGCCCGGAGCGGGTGCGGGTGGAGGCGCAGGCGGCGGGAATGCGGTGGCAGAAAATGGGATGAACGGAAATGCCGTGGCAGGAAATACCATGTCTGCAGGCGGTGTGGCGGCGACCGGGGGCGTTCCCGGCACGGCACCGGGTGCGGGCGCGGTGGCGCCGGGTGCGGGCGGGGCCGGGCCGGTGGTGGGCACGGTGCGCAAGACGCTGAGCACGGAGAGCCCCATCCTGCACGGGGTGCCGATCTGCGAGGGGCGGGAGCTGCTGCTCCGGCTGGAGGGCGCGCCGTACTGGAAACGGCTGTCTCTGACGGATGGAAAATGGCTGCCGCTGCCAGTGGCCGAGGACGAGGCGGCGCTGTGCCACCTGACGGGAAACCGGGAGGCGATCTTCGTGCTGCACCCGGGCCGGCGGGAGATCCGCCGCCACCATGCGGGCACGCTGGCGCTGGAAAAGAAGGAGATGCTGCCGGATGGCATGTCCTACCAGGGCGTGGCAGCGGGCTGCCTGACGGCCTCCGGCCCGGTGGCGGTGATGACGGCGGCCGGCGCGCTGGCCTGCGACCCGCACGAGCTGCGGGTGCGGCCCACTCCGAATGTGCTGAACCAGAGGGAAACGGCGCTGCCGCCCACCCTTTTCTACAACGCTGCCGGAGATGGCGGCGCGGTATGGGGCATCTCCCATGGCAAAAACACAGAAAGCGACCAGCACCGCGTCTGGCACTACGAGGACGAGGTGGTGGGATTCAGCCCAACTTTGTACTGGGGGAGGCACGAGCAGGGCCAGCTGCCGACCATGGCGGCCACCGCCCCCTGGGACCGCAAGATCACCGGAACGGATGTGTGCGGCAGCCTGTGCAACAGCCCGAACTTCTTCCTGCTGACGGGAAAGGTGAGCGAGCCCGCCCCGCGCAACGCCCCCACGCCGCGCTGCACGCTGTACTCCTGCTACGCGGCTGATCCCTGGGCGGCGGTGGAACTGCCGGAAACCCGCGATGTGCCGCCGGGGGACTGGCGCACCTTCACCCACCGGCTGTGGCTGGACACGGAGAGCCTGACGCTGGCGGTATGGCACGGCAGGCAGGAGATCACGCTGCATACGCTGGACAAGGCGGCGCTGCCGCAGCCGCCGGTGCCGGTGCTGCTGAACTACCCTGACTGCGATGTGCCGCGTGGTGGCAGCTTCCGTTTTACCCCGCGGATGCTGGGCGGTGGCCCCAGGGAAGTGGCGCTCTCCACGCCGCCGGAAGGGATGGCTGCGGAGGCAGGCGGCACGGTGCAGTGGCAGGCTGGCAAGGACCTGCTGCCGCAGCAGGTGACGTTTGGCCTGAAGCTGGCCGCACCGGCGCAGGCACAAGGACAAGCACCAGCGCAGCCACAGCCACAACGCGCCTGCGAGCTGCAGGTGCGGCTGCGACTGAGCGGGCAAAAGCCGCTGGTGGCCGGGCCCGCCAGCCTGAGCGGTGCCGCCACGGAGAAGGCGGTGGAGGAGATGGCCCACGGCCGCAAACCGGGCCTGCCGCTGGTGCCGCTGAGCTTCCGCCAGTTCTTCAGCAGCAGCCCGATTGATCGCGTGCAGGAGCTGAACGACTACCTGGCGCTGCACCTGCACAATCGCACGCTGCTGCTGCTCTCGGTGAAAGACTGGCAGGTGGCGGGCAGCCGCACGCTGGCGGAGACGGACTGCGCCTTCATGGCCGGAGACGCCATCTTCATTTACAACACGGACACGCGCGTGCTCTCGCGCCACTCGCTGCCGGGCTTCGCCGTGACGGGGCGCGTGCCCATGCCGGGGAATGCACGGCTCTTTGGCCTGGGCACTGGCACGACGCCCGAAGGCCCGCTGACGCTGCTGCGGGTGGAAAACGTGCGCCTCAATCAGCCGGGCTACGCCGCTGACTTCAAGGTGGACCGAACCTTCGTCTCCATCGTGGACAAGCAGACACTCGCCCCGGGCAGATGGGCGCCTTACCGTTATGTCGAGAAGCCAGGGCGCTGGACCTCCATCGTCGAAGGGGTGCACCCGGAGAAGAGGCCGGTGTACATCCCCTGCTCGCAGGACGGCCGCGTGCTGAACTTCCCCAACGGCATGATCATGATCTCGCCGGGCATCACGGTGGACTTTAACTACCACCGCAATCCGCAGGATGTGCAGGACTCCAACATCTGGCGCTACGATCTGCGCCTGGGGTCCGAGAAAAACCCGGTCGCCATCGCTTCGCCCAAGGGCGGGCGGATGTATGCCAGCGGCATGGTGTTTTACAACAACTACCACGCATTCAAAGTCGCGGAAACATCGCGGTACCACGGCATCAGCTCGTGCGGCAACTACATCGCCACGCTGAAGACGGACATCAGCCACACCGTGCCGGAGAGCGGGCAGGAGATCACGCTGTACTCCGCCGCAGATGCCCGGCCGCTGCTCAACATCGGCGGCCTGGACCTGCTGCGGGTGCGGGATGACAAGAACCCCCACGACACAGGCATCGCGGATGAGCGCCCGCTGGTGACGCCCATGGGAGACAAAAACCTGCTGGTGCTGCTGAGCCGGGGCGGCACGGTGCTGGAGGGGGTGGATTTCGACTTCGAGAGAGTGTGCCGCATGGTCAATCCCGCCACGGCATGCACCACCTCGCACCCCGCTCCCGTGGTGGCGGAGGGGCGCACGCTTGAATACCAGGTGACGGTGAACAATCCGGACGCTGTGAGCGGCTACGAACTGCAGGACACCACGCAGGGAGCCACCATCACCCCCCAGGGACTGCTGACCTTTCAGGCGCCGGATGATCTGGAAAAGTCCCAGCAGCTCAAGATCTCCATCCGCATCCGCTTTACCAACGGCGAGACCGCCGTGCAGACCTTTCCCCTCTGCATCATCGCGCTGAAAGCCGAAGCCGCTGCCGCGAGGAAAGCCCAGCAGGAGAAGGATGCCGCCATGGGGATCAAGAAGGCGTGATGGAGGGGGATAGGATGTGTGCTCCGCTCCGTGCGTCTTGTCCTGCTACTCTCTGCCATTTCCTGCCATTCCATTCTCTACCCTGCCCTTTCCCGCAGCTCCGTTCCGAGTACACCGGGAAGGCGGGTGAGCAAGCGACCTGAAACAACGAGTTTGATCTATCCGAGCCTCGGAATGACAAACATGACGATGGCGACGACGAGGACGAGGGCGCCGTGGAAGGGCAGCAGGGTCTTGGAGATGCAGGTTTTTCCCCAGGTGCGGCCATCGCTGTTCCAGCTGGAGGCGTTCATGCTGAAGTCGATCTGCGACTCGTCCTTGGCGGCGACGGCTTCGTAGAGTTTGCGATATTGCTTTTCCTGGGAGAGGAAGAAACCGTCGAGCGCCCAGAAGATGATGACGGGGATGTAGGCGATGATGGCGTAGCGGATGTTCGCATCCTTGGCCGCAAGAGCAAAGATGGCGGAGACCAGGGAGACCGACCAGCCTTTGAGAAGAAAGGAGTTGGAATTCATCCGCGTGATGACGGCCTGGATGAATTCGAGGTGCTTGAGCTTTTGTTCGTACATGGGAAGTGGGTGTTGGAGACTAAGGCTGCGCCATGATGGCAGAAAAGGGGCGGGTGGAAATGGCGCGTGAGCGGAAAATGAGAGGGGGGGGGCTTACTGTTCTCTGTTCTCTTGGGAAAAGAGTTCCATTTTTGTGTTGGTGGGAGGATGACGAACGGCGGGGCGGCAGAAGCGATTTCGACAGGGGTCCAAGCCGTCTTTGGTGCCTTGAGGCGATCAAACCATGGGACTCATGCCTGGGACACCCATGAGTAAGCTGACTGACGGCGATTTTGCTCTTCCTCCTCTTCCTGCATGCGCCTCTGGTTGAGGACATTCAGCAACTCCAAGCGGCGCTGCTCCAAGGTGACGGGCTCGGCAGCGGGGACCTTGGACGGTGCCTCGATCTCGGCCAGCCGTTGGACAATCATGTCGGCTATCACTTCAGGGCTGCGTTCGCGTGCATCGAGGATGACAGTATTTCTGAGGAAGCTGTCTGCGAGCTCCCCTTCACCGATCCGGATGGGAAAGAACCGAAGGCGATCGCGGGCGTCCGTGCTGGATTGCAGTGTGACGAGGCGTTCCCTGAGGGCTTCAATCCCAGTCACTCCCCAGAAATTGCGCGAATATGATCCGTCCACGCCGAGGACGATCATTTGCGCGTTCGCAAAGACTTCCTGAATGGTGCCGTCTGATGAATGCTCCTCCGCAACGTATTGATACCATTCGTTAAAATACACGGTGCCGCGCCCGAGGCGTGCCTCACAGGCTTCTGCGACGGAGCGCGCGATCTCACGCGAGCTGGAGGCCATAGAAAGGGCAACTTTGAAGCTGGATGCTGGAGGTAGGGGAACTCGCGGAGCAGAGTCTTGCGACTGCGGTAGCTCGTCGTGTGCTGCTGCTTCGCAGGCCCGCAGGGTGGCCTGGGCGGCTGCGAGCTTGGGCGAGTTGAGACGGGTGAAGATCTCCACGGCAAGGCCGGCGTAGGGCACCGCTTCCACGGCTCTCCCTTGTGCGACAAGGGCCTCGGCGATGCTACGATGGCTCTCGGCGATCCATTCCTGCCGCCCGAGTTCCACGGACAATCTGAGCGACTCGCGGGCGAGAGATTCGGCGCGCTGAAAGTCGTACCGGGCCAGCGCCAAATTTGCCAAATTGCCTGTGAGCGCTGCGATGTTGGACGCGTCACCCTTCTGGTGGGCCATAGAAAGCGCCTCCTGAAAATGCGCATCAGCGGCTTGCAAGACGCCGGTAAGCCACTCGGCATCGGCAAGTTCACTGAGAACGGCGATCCCATCCACCTCACCGGCTGGAAGCCGGCGGTGCAATACAAGCACCTCCTGAAAGGCGGTGATGGCGGCACTGTAGTCTTGATTCAGTTTGAAACCGCGCCCCATCAACAGAAGAGCGTGGGCGCGCATTCGTTCACCTTCACTGCTGCTGGATGAGGAAAAGGCTCTTTGCCAGTACGCCAGAGCACGATCCGCGCAGGACAGCACAGCATCCGTCTCTCTGCGATGGTAGTGGCCAATGCCGGCGTGACAGGCCCGCCACGCAGCATTTTCATGGTCTCGTGCCGCCACGGCTTTTTCTTCGGCCTGCTGATTGAGAGCGATGAGCACATCCCAACGCCCTTTGAACTCGAGAAAGTTGAAAAGCGCGTCGCATACTTGTTGCAGTCGCTGGTTCGGTCCGGCGAGGAAGAGTGGAATGGCCGGGACCAC
This sequence comes from Prosthecobacter sp., assembly GCF_044226605.1. Taxonomy (GTDB): domain Bacteria; phylum Verrucomicrobiota; class Verrucomicrobiia; order Verrucomicrobiales; family Verrucomicrobiaceae; genus Prosthecobacter. The sequence goes on from NZ_JBGAGS010000018.1 coordinate 139,040, forward strand.
TCCAGGCCAGACAGCTTCCAGGACAGCAAACTGTTCGTAGCGACGCCCGCTGGACTCCCGAATCAATGCATAGGCGCGTTCTTCCAGACGGCGGCCGGCTTCTGCCACGACATCCGGACGCTTCATGCGAAGAAGATCAGACACGGTCGAAACGATGGCGAAGCTCTCCGCCTGCCGATCTGGAACCACCAAAGCGAACCGCGTCAAATCTTTGATGGCATTCAGCGCGGCCGTGCTCGAAAGCCCGGCGACTTCGGCGAGGTGGTTCGCCTCGGCCCCTTGCGTAAAGTAGGTCAGCGCAGCCAGAGACTGTGTTTCGGCGGTGGTCAATGTTTCCAGCAGATCTCCAAGGATGAACTCGATTGGATCATGGCTTCTGCGAGCCATGCTGCACAGTTCCAGAGCGGCTGAAATGCTGCGGACGGAGCCACGCCCTAGCAGGCCCGCCACCCAGCGCAGCAGGAGGGGATTTCCCCCAGTCTGCCCACATAGCTGCTCACGCTCCTTCGCGCTGGCCGTGGCGAGCAGTGGCTGGTCGGCTGCCAATATTTCCAAGTAAGCCGAAGCGGCCGCTTGTTCGAGCCCCTCCAACGGTATGAAATGTTCGACACGGAAGGGACGACGACTGGCAAGGATGGCCTTGCCGAGCGGCTGCAGACTTTCGAGGAACTCAATCAGCAATCTCCATTCGTAGTCCCCCAGATTCTCCAGGCGATCGAAGACAAACAGAAACTTCTTCTTCTCCGACTCGAGCGCAGCCGTGATGAGGTCGATGCATTCGGCCTGCGGCAATTCCGCCACATGCGGGAGCCCCAGCAGCTGCGCGAGATCGTGCATGAGGTCGGTGAAAGCAGGCACCATGGAAGTGCTCTGCGACACGCTGCCACGCTGCGGCTGGCTCCGATTTTTTGAGGCGAGAAAAATCACGCGGTCAAACTGCGGCGCAGCCACCTCCGCCGCACGTATGGCCAGTGTGGTCTTGCCGATGCCTGCGGGGCCCCACACGAGCACGCCCCACGTGTGGCTATGCGGCTGCAGGACGTCGGCTATCCTCTGCAACTCCTTCTCCCGACCACGGAAGGATCCGATCGGCGGAAGGTTATTAATCGTCTCGGAGGGCGAGGGGCGGGCTGTCGTCCGCCCATCCTCGGAATCACTTTTATCGGCGAAGTACTTTTTCAACCGCGCGATGATCCGAGCATACAGCCCATAAGCGAACTCCTGCTGCCCATCGGCGTTGCCGAACTCATCGAAGGCAACGCCACGCGTACCGCGTGGCGGGGCGTGGAGATAGATCTGATGTTCCTCAAGCCCTTTGAGATCATGATGGTCAAAATCGATGCGGCACAGGCCCACAGGCAGGCAGAGCTTGTCCTCATTCACAAACTGTGGCAGCCTACGCCCGCTGATAAAGTTGCTGCCCAGAAACGCCGGGCTGAGAAGAAGAAGGCCAAAGTCGCATTCGTAAACTGCCCTTTGAATCTCCTCATGCCAGTACTCGCCGATCAGCACATTCGTATCCTTCCATCGTTGGAATTCGAAGTCTTTGCTTGCGGCAATATGCTTGTTTAACTCGGCAATCAGCTTGTCCGAAGTCACGCTGTCTACCCGAGCACAGGAAACGAAGTAGCGCACGATGCGCTTCGTGGACTCTGGTGGTGGAGTGTCATTCTCTCGAAATGAGACGTCCTCACTCAATGGTCTAGCCTGTTGTGTGGCGTTGACATCAGTAACTCGAATGCTTTTGAGCAGGCGCGCAAAAGCGGCTTCAAAAGCGTCATCATCTTTCCAGCTCGTGAAATCTGGAATGAAGTTCTGGCGCACTTCCCTAGCGATATCCTCCTTACTGTCAGCATCAAAGCATTCCCATTCTTGCAGCGTGGCATGATCTACCAGACGGATTGGAAAGAGTTTGCGTTGGCCGGTCTTGCGTTCGGCCTTGCGCGCTTTGCGAATTTCGGCCATCACCCACTCGCTTTGCAAGCTGGCGGGTGACAGCAAGATGAGCAACTTGTCAAATATCCTAATGGCTTGATCAATCTGATCATGCAGGGCCTCGCCGCCCTGAAGGTCAGCAGGTGCAAACCAGACGCGGACATGCTCCTGCTGAAGTCTGGCATGCAACCGATGGGCAAACTCCTCATCTTTGGAACTGTAACTGATGAAACAGGAGTAAAACTGTATGCCTTCATCTTCTTCCACGCCCAGCTCTTTTTTGCTAACCAAATACGTGCGACCGGCGAGCGTGCGCAGGCGAAGGGGTTCATTTTGAAACGCTTTGAGACCGACGCGCTCCCCGCGTGCGATCGGTATCAGTTCAGTCCAGTCGGCATCTGCGCCGATGGCATAGTCGAGTTCCACGGGATCGAAGTCGGGCACCTGGATGCCGAACTCAGCTTCGGGGAGATCTCCGAGGATGAACTGGCCGTTGCGATAGTAGACGCCTAACTCGCGGGTGGGGATGCGGGAGAAGTCGAGGATGAGATCGCCGGGGGAGGCTTCTGTGCTGGTGCTGCGGCCGGAGGTGCGGCGGAGGGTGAGCATGCCGGAGGCCATGCTGTGAAGCGTGCCCATGCGGGGGTGGTCGCGGGCCTCTGGCGGGAGGCGGGGCCACATTTCGGTGATCCATTGGGCGAGGGGGAGGCGGGTGCCGGTGCTGATGGTGCCGATGCCTCGGAGGATGAGCTGCTCAAGCTCGGCTTTGCCATCATCGCCGGCCAGGGCGAGATAGACGAGCTGCTCCTCCCACTGCAGCACGGCGGGTGCGGCGGCGTGGGCGGTCTGTATGATCTCACGGGCTGTCCTGAACCATGAAGGCTGCGCCTTGAGTCGGGGTCGCAAGACGTGCAGGACATCGGCCTGGAGGGTGATGGCGTCGGCTCCGCGGCTTTCGGTGAAGCTGCTGAACCAGAGGCCGGACTCTGCGGCGACGGTGAGTGGCGGGCCGGGGGTGATGCGGTTCCACCCGAGGCGCAGGGCGCGGAGGAGCTCGGGCTCGATGGAACGGGCGAGGGAGGCGACGGTGGCGAGGGCGAAGACGTGTGGCTGCTGCTTTTCACAGGCGGCGAGCATGTCGCGCATGCGGTTGCGCCGCTTTTCCCTGAGGGGTGTGTCCGGTTCCGGTGTCAGCGGGGGCATGAGCGGAGGGCGGTGCGGGGTGAGGTTTCGCGGTCCCAGAGCAGGGCGCTGACGGTGCGGGCGGCGAGGCCTGCGGGCCAGCAGTGCTCCTTGTCTGATGGCAGGAGGGCGGTGATGGGTGCGTGGCTGCTTTCGGCCAGCTGAAAGAGGGGCTGCCAGGGGGCCCAGTCCATGTGGCTGGCGGCGGTGGCGTCCTGCCCGACACCGAAGTCGGTGACGAGGAGCACGGGCATCTGCTCGTGAAAGGTGGGGGCTTCCATGTCGGACCATTGCAGCCGGGAGGCGGCGGGGCCGAAGGGAGCCATCTCAAACCATGCCTCCTTTACGAGCGCGACTCCAAGAAGACGCTGCAACCGGGCGACGAGCTCGCTTTGATCTCTCCAGAAGGGCTGCATGGACTCGGAGCGGTCCAGCAGGACGTGGACGCCTTTGGTGAGGGTGCCGTGTTTTTTGAAGGGGAGCGTCTCCAGGGGGCGGTCCTGGGAGAGGTGCCGCTCCAGCGTGCGGAAGTCGATCTCCCGCGAGTCCGCGGAGGTGGCGAGTGCGGCGGTGAAGATGCCCTGAAACCAGCGCTCCTCCAGCAGGGGGAGATGGCGGGGACGCTCCAGCGCCTGCCTGAGCGTGGAAGGGGCGATCTCGCCTGCCGCGAGGATCTCGTCCTTGAGCTTGCCGAAGTGCTGCTCGAAGAGCAGTGGCTTTTCTTCCACGGGCTGCAGCAGTTTCAACTTTTTGGCGGCAGGTGCGGGTGCGGAACGTGGCGGCTGGGGGGCAGGTGTCTGGCCTGCAAGCGGACTGCCGTCGGGCGCTGCCACTGGCGCCGGGAGTGCGGCGGCCTTCTCCTGCCAGACGAGGCCGAGGGCGGTGGCGAGCCACTGCGCATGCACACCGCCCTGCACGCCGAGCATGGCGGACGCCTGAAGAGCCTCCGCCAGACCGACTTCGGTGCGGGTGTTTCTCCAGTGCTGGGGCGTTGCGGGGTTCATGAAACAGGAGGCGGACGGTGCGGTGGCGGAACGAGGCGGGGCTAGGCTATTTTTTCAGCAGGACGCTTTTTTCCACGACGTCCCACTTGTCATGGGTGGGGGTGAACCCGCGGGTGAGGCAGAAGCGCAGCGCATCGAGAAACTCGGCGACGCTGGGCCGCTGCTTTTTGGGGTCTGTGCGGAGGTCCAGGCATTTGCGGGCGACGGCTTTGACCATGGCATCGCCATTTCCCTCGCCTGCGGCATCGCGTGTGAGATTGCGTTCATCAATGAGGGGCTGCATGTGCAGGGCGGCGATCGTCTGAAGGCGCTGGAGCTTCTTCTCGGGGTCCCCAGGCTCGCCGAGGGTGTGAACGACGCAGCGGCGCAGGAAGGCTGCGGGGAGATCGCGCTCTTCATTGGTGGTGATGACGGTGAGGAGGCTGCCGTGCTGGCCTTCTGCGGGAGGCACCAGGGGGCGGTCCACGACCATGTCCGCCTCCTCGACGCGAAAGCGATTGGTGCCGAGCACTTCGAGAAGGTCATTGGGCACATTGGGGTCGGCTTTGTCGATCTCATCGATGAGGACGACGGCACGGAGGGGATCGCGTGGTTCCTTGCTCTGGGCGTTGACTTCAGGGAAGGGCTCGAGTGACTGGGGGAGGCTGAGGGCTTTCGTGCGGTTGAAGGCCCACCAAAGCGGGCCTGGCGTGACGTAATTCACCGCAGAGATGTTTTTCCGGCGCTGGCCATCGCGCGCGTCACGCAGTCGGCGCAGGGCATCGAAGCGCCAGAGGAGATCGCGCGCCTCAGTGCGGCCGGTGACGGTGTGCTCGTAGTAGCGCCAGCCGAGAATGCGGGCGATGAAGGGGGCGAAGGAGGACTTGCCAGAGCCGGGCTCTCCGCGCAGGAGCAGCGGGCGCTGGGTGACGATGGCGACCTCGGTGACGAATTGCAGCTGCTCGTCTTCGCAGTAAACCCGGCCGGAGCGGTCGTCCGGGCGGTAGGCCTCCGCACTCAAGGGGGCCAGACTTTTCCATTGCAAAAAGGGCGTGTATTCCGTGGGCAAGGTCATGGTGCGGTGGATTAATTGAAATTGTTTCTGAGGAGGGTTTCGCAGTCGTCTTTGAGCTGGTCCAGAGCATCAAGGCTGGCATCCACAAGAGGGGGCTGGAGCTGGCGGGCATCGGCGTGAAGCTGCGCCGGCGCTGCCTCGTCGAGAACAAAAAAGACGAGGTGCGGATAGCGCAGCCGGAGGGCGGTGATGACCGGCGCCCGATTGAACCTGGCGGTGAGCTGGCAGACGAGGACGCGCTGTGACTGCGCATAATTTTGCACGGCGTCCTTCAGAGACTGCTGATCATTTTGCGACTGGGGATCAAAGTGAAGCCCTTTTCTTCCGTTGCGCGTGAGCTCCTTCCAGAGGGCATCGTCCACGAGTGCGACGAGGGAGTCCGCATCTTCCAGATCATCGGTGGGTGCGGTGATGGAAATGTTTTTGACGATGAGGCCCATCGACTGAGCCTCGACCGAGGCACGGGCATGGTAGTGCTGTGCGATGTCTGACTGGTGGGTGTTTAGCACGAGCCAGCCATGGGTGTCCGGCCGCTGGAGGGCGTGGAGAAGGGTCTCCACACTTTGATTCATGACCCAGTTCATGACGAGGTACCTGCCGAGCTTGCCTGCCTGCTCCTTTGAAAGGGCACCGATCAGCTTGGTGAACGCCTGGCTGCAGATGTCCGCCTTCTCCTGGTGCGGCAGCCGGGCCTGCGCCTCGTGCAGCAGGTTTGCCTTTTCCTCGTGCAGCAGGTTTGCCATGGCCCAGCCGAAGCGCAGGGACTGCGCGGCCTCATTGCTCAGGGCCGCCTCAGCGACATTGAGCCTGAGCGGCGGCACGGTGCGCTGCAGGATGCGGGGCGGCAGCGCGGCGAGGAGATCGGCGACATCCTGCACCCAGGCGGAGCACTTCGGAGGGGTGCGCATGCCGGCCTGCAGCTCGGGCAGTGCGGCGATGGACCTGGCGATATCTTCAAGCGAGCGGCCGTTTTCAAACTTCAGGGTCAGCCGCTGGATTTCATTGAACTGAAAGGGCTCGTGAGTCTTGAGAAAGATGTCATCGATATTGCCATCTGGAAAGACCACCGGCACGACGGGAAGCGCCGGATTGATGGACTTGCGGAAGCACATGATGAGGGCTTCCGACCTGACCCAGGTGGAGCAGGAGGCCCTGGCATTGAGCAAAATGATGCAGGCACGGGCGGTGGCCAGATTGTGCAGGATTTTTGCGCGCCACGGAGCTCCGGGCTGCATGACTTCGGTGTCCAGAAAGACGTTCCAGCCCTTGTTCTCAAGCTCCTCCTTGAGCACCTTGCGCATTTTGAAGCAAGGATCGTCGGGACTGAGAGAATCCGTCGAATGGCTGATGAAAATGGTGGGCGTGGCGCCGGGATCAATGCAGTCCCCCGGCAGGCAAACGTGGCGCTCCGCAGGCTGTGCCTGCCCCCCTGCCTGCGCGGCGGTGATTTCGGGATCGCTGGGAGCGGGGTCGGCCATTTCGTGAAATACCTACGGGAGACGCGGGTATCCAACGAAGAAGGGGCGGGGTTTCAAGCCGAAGGTTTCGAGATTCGGACAGAAAGCGGCCGGATGGAGGTGCTGACATCTGGCAGATCACCGAGTGATCCAGGAAGGTGAAGAGCCTCGCACAAGAAGCCGTGGGAGGGTGGGTGCGCGGGCCGCCTGTGGCGCCAGTGACTGGTGAGGGGCGAAGGTGCCCACGGAATTTCGAAAGCGAAACCAATCATTGTGGCAGCAGCCCTGCCCGCTGATGCTTTACGCTGCGGTGCGGAGGACGAAGGATTCGGTGACCTGCCAGTTTTTGGGGCCGGCGTAGATGACTTTTCCTTCGATGTCTGAGTTCTCAAAGAGGCGGACCTGCACGGCGCGCATTTCCGGGGAGTTGGGGTGGGCTTCGCCGACGGAGGGGTGGGACTTCAGGACGAGGGGTTCGAAGGAGGGTTTCATATGCGTGTCATATCGCACGCTCCGTCCATTCGCGCCACCCGAGCGCGGTGTCGGGTGAACCCTGAGTGATGCGTCAGGCTGCCGGGGTGTTTTCTGCTTCCGACAATGAGTATTCGCGGCCACAAAGGGCGCCGGCCGCATGCAAAAGTGTTGGGGCAGGGCGTGCGGTGGCTGGTGCGGTGGTGGGATCGGCTGCCGGAACCGGCGGGGTGGCAAGGGCGCGGGTGTGAACTGGCCGGGGAGTCGTGGAGCAGCCGCATTTTTGGGCAGTTTTCAACGCGGGGAAGGCATGTGCGAGGCCCGGGCATGAAGGAGCATTTCCGGGTGGTAGACGTTATTTTCTACCACGTCATGCTTTCCAGGTGCGCCGCGATGCGAGGGGGGCGCGTGGGTGCTCAGAGAAAGCGGGGATCGAAGGAGAAGGGCGCGGGTCGGCCGAGGGTGATCCGGGGGAAATCGGGGTGCGCGGGGTTGAGGAGGTAGTTGTACTCGGTGGGGACGATGGCGCTGGGCACCTGCAGCACGGCGCTGCGGGCCTCGCGTGCCCAGAGATCGCCCACGGTGCGGACGGACGGGGGCGCGGGCTGCGCATGCCAGCCGGGCGGCAGGGAGGTGACTTTTTCCACCAGCGCGTCGTCGAACTCGAGCGGGATGACGGCGTACTGAAAAACGACGGGCGGATTGAGGTGCACGAGCGACTCCAGCACGGCCAGAGCCTGCGTGCTGCTGGTGTACACAAGGCTGACGCCGGGGGAGTTCCACCGGCCGCCGTAGAGCCGCGCGCCTTCGCCACTGAAGGCGGTGGCGGCGTGCTTCTGCTTTACGATGCGCCAGGCCTGCAGCTTCATGAGTAAACGCCGTACTCAATGCGGCCAAGGAGGTCTTCCACTTCACGGGCGCCGACTTCCGTCTCAGCGTATTCCAGGGGCACCGCGCCGCCGAGCGCGCGCTGCGGCGCGGCCAGCCAGCGCCGCGCGTTTTCCGTGGACTCCATGACGCCCACCGCCCGGCCCATGAGCCGCGCAAAACGGATGACGCGGTCTGATTCCGCAGCGTCCAGCCTGCCTGCCGCCATGCGCCGGTGCAGCGTGGCCTTGGAGATGCCAAGCATGGGCACCAGGCTCTCCATGGGGAGGTCCAGGCTGCTGCGCAAATCATGCAACTCCTGCACCGGCAGCCCTGCTTTGAGGGACTCGATCAGCCGGGGCAGCGTGTACTCCCCTGCCCCGCCCCGCCCCGGCTGCCCCTGCGCCAGGGAGGCCACAATGCCGCCGCCGCCGGCGCTGCTGACTTTACGGGTGCCTTTGCTGGCTGTGGGTGTAGGTGGGGTGATGTATATGGCGGCTACCTCCTGAACCTTCGATGAATGGTGGGCGGGCTTGCTTCTCATTTGAGATTATCAATCGTATCATTTGAGCGCGAGTCAAGCGGCACTTTTGTTTTGCCACGATGGAGGCGGCACGAGGTGCTGGCGAACTGTGTGCGCCTGCGGGAGACCGGGTGGATGGAAAAGCGCTGTAAAGGGGGAGGTGCCGAGGGTGGCTTTGTTTTATGCGGGCAATCCAAGAAATTCAGTGCCGGAACGCAAACGTTGTTTTAGGTTGTTCATTTACTTCTTACTTTTTTCAATGCCCACCACCAGCCAAACTTCCGAAACTTTTCAGTCGCTTTTCTTCTCCGCGCATGATGCTGCGCATATTCGGGTTCCGGACTATCAGCGGGCCTACTCGTGGGAGCCGAAGCAGGTGGACCTCTTCCTATCGGACCTGGATAAATACGCTGCGCCGGGGCGGAAGTATTACTTTGGGCATTTCATCGTGGAAGCCCCCTTGAGTGACGCTGCGGAGAGCGGGGATAATACGCAGGAAAGTCCCTGGGAGATCGTGGATGGGCAGCAGCGCCTGACAACGCTGGTGCTGTTTTTGCGGGTATGCCAGTTTCTGGCAGACGAAGAGGCAATGGCGCCGGACCCCGAGGTGCAGCGGGCCTTCTCGCTGATCAGGAATTTTCAGACGGTGAGCTATGATGCGGATGCGTTCACACGCATGGGCGAAAATCTCGCGGCGTATTTTCAGGACCGCGATGTGGCGGAGAAAAGCAAGCAGCCATCCGACGAGCTCATCTGCACGAGGCTGGGGCTGGACCAGAAGAGGTTCACGCATTCGCAGAAGCGCATGGCGCTGGCGCTGAGGCGCTTTTACCAGGCCTTTGAAAAAGGCGTGCGACCCAAGAACGCCGGGCCGGAGGATCTGCGTCTGAAGCGCGAATGCATTCCAGACTACATCCGCATGATGCTGGGGGCGCACTGCTCCTGCCACCGGACGCGTGACAAGGCGGTGGCAGTGCACATTTTTGAGATGCACAACACGCGGGGAGTTCCGCTGACTCCGCTGGAGATCTTGAAGGCGAAGCTGATGAAGTTTGTCTATGATAAAAGCCCTGAGAAACTCCAAAAGGAGCGCGTGCAGAAGATTCAGGATCACTTTGGCAGCATCTATGCCATGGAGGAGGGGCTGGCGGCGAAGAGCTTTCGCGGACAGATGACAATGCAGCAACTGCTGCAACTGCATCTGCAGGTGGTGGACGATGGGAGCAAGGCACTTCCAAAAGCCCATGAACATGAGCAGCGGAAGCAGGAGCATGAGTTCTGCTTTCCTGCGGACAATGCGGAGGCGGATGCGCTGATCGCCCATGTGGAGAACAGGCTTCATCACCACTATGACGGAAACCAACAGGGGATGCTGAAAACGGAAGATGAAGGCGTGCTGTACGCACTCGACCTTGCCCGGGAACTGGAGGCCTCCACACGCATTGTGAGCCAGACACTTCCGCAATGGGACGGCGAAGAGCCGCTGGTGGGTGATGTGCTGATTCTGGAGCGAAAGCTCAGCTGCCAGTTTTTTCTCGTCGCCTGCCGCCGCCTGTCCATGGAAGCAGCGCCCGCAGTGCGACATTACGGTCATGAGCTGCTGCGGCGGTGGGAGAGGCTGCTTTTCACCCGCGACTTCCACGGCGCCTACCATGGCAAGCACTACCGTGACAACTTCCCCCGATTGTTTGCAGAAATGGGCGCGGATCTGGAAAGCATGGAGGCTGTAATGGACCGCTACCTGAAAGATGGGTTCCGCTCTGATACGCGCGGGCTTCAGGGCATCGTTGCCAGACACCTGAGCATCCATAAGGAGAAAAACATCCTGATGAGCGCCTATGGCTGGTGGCTGGAAAAGATGAAGTATGTGCTCTACAAGTTTGAGCTGCCCCCGGCTGAGGTGGCGGGCAGGGATGCACACATCCGCAAGGTAATGAAGGGCACCATTTCCGTGGAGCACATCCTGCCGCAGGACTGGCAGACCATCAAGGCAGGCAGCTCACCTGAGGAGGCGCTGCAAAGCATCGCCATAGATGAGCAGGCAGAGTTCATCGGCAAGGTGGACAGCTGGATCAACGGCCTGGGAAACCTGCTTCTGCTGATGCCGGGAGAGAACTCGAGTGAGAGCAACAAGCACCCGGCTGACAAAAAATACTCCAGCCACCTGGCGGGGTCCTATGAGCAGCACCGCGCCAACAAAGATCGATGGCTGGACCCAAGGCAGTGGACCACGCTTATCGAGACGCGCGGCAACGATATCTACCGTTTCATGCTGGACTATTTCGACATCCCTGCGGCGGAGTCTTCAAGCGCGCTGGCGGCTTAGCCAGGCAGTGCGATGCGGTGCATTTGAAATCAACCGGGGCCGGGCCGCAATCAAGCGAGCCAGCCCCCCGTGCTGGCGAATGCAAAGAGGCGTTCTCAGTGCTCTGGGCGGCTTCCAGGCATCTGCATGAGGGGGAGTTGACAGACTTTGATCTGGGCGGGCAGGGAGAAGGAGGACTGGAGCTTGGGAATGGAGGCACCGCGCTGTCATCACTGCGCACCGGCGTAGTCGGGGGGCTTGCCGAGATACCAGCTGAGGTCTTCGCGGATCTGGCAGGCGATTTCGTAGAGCTTGCTTTCCAGCTGCGCGCCTTCCAGCTCCGCGAGGGCTGTCTTCTCCGTGCCGCCCATGAACTGCAGGGTGCGGAGGTCTCCACCTCCCTCGAGCTTGGTGGCTGTGGCGGAAACAAAGATGGGAAAGATGCTTTTGCCTTTAATCTTGAGGGTGTTTAAAAGCAGCGGGAGCTCTTTGCGACGGATGAATTTGCAGTTCATGAAGGTGGAATCCACCAGGAGCACTGCGGCGACGGAGGAATTCAGGGCTTTGCAGATTTCGACGTACCAGTGGTCGCCGGCGCTGATGTCTTCATCCGACCATTCCTTGATCTCCAACTCCTGGCCGATGCCCTGGGCCTGCAAATGATTTCTGAGCAGGTGCATGTACTGCCTGTTTTTGCCGGAGTAGCAGATGAAAAGCTTGTCTCCCAGCGCGCGGTCGCGGAGGCGGCAACAGACGGCGAGGGTGAGATCATCCACGACTCGGTTGGCGTGCTTGACGAGGATGGAGGTGCCGGGAATGAGCTTGGCCTCGTCTGTGAGGGCGTGGCCGGCGCCATGCTTGGTGAAGAATATGATGGGCACGTCTGACCCGGGCTTGAGTTCGGAGCGAATGTAGTGGGCGAGCTCGATGCCTTCCTTCCAGGCATCTCCGAGGGTGATGTCGAGCACCACGAGGGAGATCTGGGCCATCTGCGCGTCCCAGATGGTCTTGGCCTCGTTCATGGTGGTGACAGGACCTAGCACATGGTATTTTTCCCTGCGCAGGGCTTCGATGTAATAGTTTGCCTCGTCCGGGTCATCATCGACAAAGAGGATGCAGGGGCCGTGGCCGGGCTCTGGCGGGGAGAGCGGCGGCGCCAGGACGTGCTGGCCGGTCGGAAGGAGGATGCGGTAGGTATTGCCTGGAAGGTCGGTGCCGTGAAAGGTCCGCTCGTAGGTGATTCCACGGCTGCCGAGGCTGTCCGATGCCAGGCGTTTGACAATGCCAAGGCCTTTTTCGTCGTGCGCTGTGGAGAATGCTGGATCAAAGGGCTGGCCATTGTCTGAAACGATGAGGAGGTGGCCGCCGTCCTCATCCTTCAGGGAGCAGACAATCTTTTTTTCGTGGGAGGTGTGATTGGTGTGCCAGGCATACAGGTAGGCATTGGAGACGAGCTCGACTAAAATTCGCACGCAGGCACGTGCTTTGGGCCATGAAAAGGAGGTGCGGCAATATTCCTGATCCAGCGCCACCATGGGGCCGGAGATGGAGGACTCGTAAATTTTGGCCACGGTCTTGACGACGTTGGTGCAGTAGGCACTCATCTCGATGTCAGATCCGGCCTTCTTCTCATAGAGGAGTTTGACGAGTTCCTGGGTGTAGGAAAGTTTCAGCTGAGATTTGTTCAAAGCGCCCGCCGCCTCGGAAGGCGGCCCCTTCCCTGACTGCCCGGGCAGGGACTGGGCCACCTGGATAAGGCATGAAGAAACACGGTGATAAAAGTCATCAGACCAAAGCTCGTTGGCCATCTCGATGCGGTGGGTGTCTGTACGGTCCCAGAAGAAGACGAGGATGCGGACTTTTTTGTCTGCTCCTTTGAATTTGGCCTTCCAGACGCGGACCTGCATGACAGCGCCATCGCAAGGCCGGACGTGGTGTTCGAGCTTGCTGTTGATTCTGCCGCTGCGCAGGGTTTCCAGGTCATCCATGTAATAGGACAGCGCCTCATTGGGAAAAATATCCCAGTCGGTGCAGCCTTCGAGGCGCCCCATGTAGCCGGACTTGTTCTGGCCGGACTTTCCCCATACATGCTTTTTGAACTCGTCGTTGGCCCATTCGAACACGATCTTGGACTGGGGCTGGCATCTTTCGTCCGGCAGCTTTTCGTCCGCGCCCCACGCCTCCACACGTTTGGTGAAGACCATGAACGAGCCGCTGAGGCTGAGGATGTCAAAGAAGGTCTTTTTTTCCAGAAGGTCGGCGTTTTTGTTCCACTGCGAGATGCGCGCCGCCACCAGAAGTTGAAAAATGCGGATGATCTGGTCCGCAACGATGTGGCGGGGCGACTGCCGGTGGATGGTCCACAGCACGATGCAGCCCACACGCTTGCCGCCGAACTTCAATGGAAAGCCGAACAGAGGCGTGTTGATCTTCCACTTCTCAAGGGCTGTCTGGTCCACCGCGCCTTTTTGCTGATGGGGGTGCAGGCAGGTCAGACTGCCTTTGCCTTTCAACTCAAAGACCTGCCTGGCAAAGGAGGGCTTGTCGAGCATGTGCTTGAACTCAGCGGGGTTGGCGGTGATGTCCGGCGCGGCCACATAGGCGGCGACGCGCAGCCAATGGGATTCGGAATCACTCTCGTAACGGTAGATGAGGCCGGCGTCGTACCCCAATGACTCCAGGATGCCTTCGAGGACGGGCTGGAGGATTTTTTCCGGCTTGTTCTGCCTGAAAACCATGGCGCGCTGGAGCAGCCTGTTGAACTGCGCCTGCTGCACGGCGATGGCGGCCGCCTGGGCGATGTCGCGCAAGGCATCGATATGCCCGTCATTGAAAAATTCCTCCTGGAAGGCTTCGACATTGATGACGCCGACGGGATTGCCATGAAGATCAATGCGGACGGCGAGCTCGCTGCGCACCCTTTCGTCTGCTATGAGATAGTTTTCTTTGCGCAGATGCACTTCGTTGTCGCGGTCATAATCATCATTGCGGCTGAAGACTGCGCGCATGAAGGAATTGGGGTGGAGCACGGCGCCGGGCTTGATCTCGGGGCAGCTCGGCGCGCCGTTTTCGACGGCGGCGTAAACGAGGTCGCACTCCTTGCCCATCCACCACGCGAGGTCTCCGCGATCGGCTTTGAGAATGCGTACGGCGGCGCTGAGGATGATCTGAAAAAGATGCTGGGGATCTGTATTGTCCTTCAGCTGCTTGAGAGCGATCTGCCGCACGATTTTGCGTGCCTCGCTTTGTTCGGGGGAAACCGGATATGGCCAGAGAAGGGCAAGCATGAGGACCTGCTGAAACTGCAGCGCGAGCTGAAGATCCTCCGGGGTGAAACTGCCCTTGGCGCTGGGTGCGCCGTCCGGCCCGAGCTTGTTTTCGCACTTGAGCAGGCCAACGAGCCTGTCCTTTTCATCGCGCAGGGGCACCCAGAGAATGCTGTACAAATCGTGCTTGCCGAGGTGGTCCGGGGGTCTTTGCGAATGATACTCGGCCTTGGCGTCGAGGTCCTTTTTGTTGAGCGCGCCGGGGCCTTTTTCGCTGGCGCACCAGGAGGTGATGCCTTTGCCCGGCGCTGCCTTGGTGGGGAGGACGAGGCGTTTTTTGGCGGTGTCGCTCGAATTGATGGTGGCTACGAGCACCATGAACTCCGGGTCCTCGGGCTCCACTTCAAACAAGGCGGTGTTTTGAGAACGGATGTGCGTGGCGAGATCGCGGATGGCCTCTTTCAGGAGCTCGCTGCGCGGGCAGCCCGCCTTCGTCTTTGCCATGATTTTGCTGAGTGTGTCCAGACTGGGAAGATCGTTTGAACTGCTGGCGGCGGGCATGGCTGATCTTTGATAGGTATGAGTTTGTTTCTAAGACTCTGATTTAAAATCAAACGAAGGATAACACAGGCATTTTCAAAGTTTCAATACCTTGGCAAAGCATTTCCTGCGCGGATCCTGCCACCTTCAGAACTTTGCTTTGTCGGGGTCAACACGGTTTGCGTGGTAGGGTCTGCATGGATTTCGCGCTGCGGAGAGGGGTGCGATGTTGTGGGTTGTGGGACGCGGCGGCGCGGCTTCCATGGTATTTTCTTCCAGCTATGGGATTGCGTGAAATTTGGCCGAGTTTTCGCCTGATGCTTTTCAATACTTGTTTGACGTGTGCAAACTATGGATGCTTGGTCCTACGTCCTACGGGTGTTTCTATTAATGAAATGCGTCCGCAGGAGACTTAACTTCCCACCGGAGCACCGCCATGCCTGCCATCCTTGATGTCGCCATTGGAACGTTTTTTGTCTTCATGCTGTTCAGCATTGTGATCACGGCGCTCAATGAGGTGGTGCTGACGGCCTTTGACAAACGGGCGGACTTTCTGAGACTCGGCTTGAAGGAACTGCTGAGCGATTCGCAGGCGAAGGAGGTGGACGGCTACCTTTCCAAGGCGCTGCAGTACGGCACCCAGGAGTGGCAGTGGGCGCTCGCGTGGGTGCTGGGCCTGCCGGTGGTGGCCACGTTCATAAGCACGAGCGCCTATGTCTGGGTTCCTGCCATTGCAGTGCCGGTGGCGGTGCTCCTCCGCATGGGGTGGGCGCAAGCCAAGGCTAAGAAAGAAGCGGAAGCGAGGAAAGCCGCCGAGGATGCCAAAGACAAACCGAATGCGAAAGAGACCCAGGTGAAGAAAGAGGAGCAAGCCAAAGCAGCGAATGCGGGCGAGAAGCCCCAGGCAGAGAAAGTGGAAGGCAAAGCTCCGCAGGAAGTTCACGAAGATCCTGGGGCAGCAGCGCAGGATCAAGCTGACCCGGCGGCAGCAGCGGCGGCGGCGAAAGCGGAGCCGGGGGCTGCAGCGGCGGCAGTTCAAGCGCCGGCACCCGCCGCTCCGGCAACACCTGGCGCAGCACCAGCAGCACCTGCCGCACCTGCCGCACCTGCCGCACCTGCCGCACCTGCCGCACCGGCAGGAATGACGTCCACAAATTTGCCACAGAAGAAAAAAAGCATCAATGTGCAGAGCATTTTCAAGCATCCTCTGGTATTCTCGCTCTCAAAGGGGGAGTCGGACCCGTCCTACATCGAGGCGGGTGCGTTTTCCAAGGCGCTGCTGGATCTGCTGGTGCCTTCGATCAGTGAGGATGGCACCGGTGCGCTGAGGACAGCCCCGCCCACCGAAACGGAGCTGGCGGCGGCGATTCGGGACGTAGATCAGGAGGACCTGAAGAAGAGCCTGGCCGCGCTGCTGCGCTCCGCGGAGGGGAACGTGGAAAAATTTCAGGAGGCGGTGGAGGAGTGGTTCAACCTGAACATGGACCGGGTGACGGGCTGGTACAAACGCCACGCGCAGACGTGGCTGCTCGTGCTGGGCTTCATCCTGGCCATCGTGTGCAATGTGGACGCCCTGCGCATCATTCGTGCGCTGTCCACAAACCCCAATCTGGCGCAGGCGGTGGCGGCGCAGGCGGAGAAATACGCGAAGTCTGAAAAGGCCCCGGCTTCGAAGGAGGTGATCGACGCGGCACGGAAGGTGAAGGAAGACAAGATCGCGAGCGCCAAGGCGAACAAGCAGCAGGTGGAAGAGGCCATGAAGCCCGAGAAGTTGCTGAATGCGAAGAAGCAGCTGGACGAGGCCTGGACTGCGGCGGAGAAGGCGGATGCTGAGAAAGCGAAGGCTGCGCGTGCCGACCCTGCCAAGATGGAGCCGGCGGTGAAAGCGGCGCAGGAGGCGCTGGACGCTGCCATGAAGGCGGCGGATCCCAAAAAGCTCGCGGACGCGATCAAGGAGGTGGAGGACGCGGAAAACTGGGATGGCGCGCTGGCGGACTTTCGAAGCGACCTGGACCAGCTGAAAAAGACCGGCATCCCGATGGGATGGGAGCCGGACATGCGCAAGGAATTCGGCATCTTCATCAATCCGGCGGTCGAGGACTGGGGAAGCTGGACCCACAATGTGAAAAGCCCTCGTGAGTGGAACTGGAGGGTGCTGATGCAGGCGATGTGCGGCTGGGGGCTGATGGCGCTGGCGGCCTCGCTGGGGGCACCGTTTTGGTTTGACCTGCTGCAGCGGGTGATGAACCTGCGCGCCAATGGCCGTGCGCCGGATGAGAAGTCTCTGGGCACCAAGAAGGAAGACCCGAAGGACAAAACCGAGCCGGATCACGCCGCGGTGGGAGCGGCGGCCGGTGCCGCGGCAGGTGCTGCTGCTGCTGCTGCGGCGGCGGCGGCGGTGGTAAAACCCCATTGATGGTGAATTGCGCCATCGACTGACGCGAATGGGATGCTGTGAAGTTTGAAACCGGGAGCCTTGGAGCATGCGCTGCGCACTGCTGCGGCGGGATGACGTGACGGCGCTGCCGGGGAACGCGGTGTGCGGAGATGGCGCGCTTTCTTCGCTCAAGCTGCGAAGGGTAAACTGGGTTTGCTGGCCTTCGATGTGAGAACGTCAGCCTATTGGGTAGGTCTTTGGTAAGGTGTGGGTCGGGGCGATAAGGGAGCGCTGATCGACAGACAAGAGTGTCTGTCGTACGGTGAGCCTGCGGGTGCTGGGGAGTAGCGGGCACTCATTGCACCTCTTTGTTTCAAAGGCGGGCCGGGGTCCTTCCGGGGTGCGGTGGTCTTCGCGGTGGCTGAAGTGCGTTATTTTACGGGGGGCTTGGGCTTGGATTTTGTGGGCGCTTTTTTGGACTTCGGTGTGGCGGCTTTTTTCTTCACGGGAGCCTTGCTGGATTTTGCGGGGGCGGCTTTTTTCTTCACGGGAGCCTTCTTGGACTTTGCGGGGGCGGCTTTTTTCTTCACGGGAGCCTTGCTGGGCTTTGCGGGAGCGGCTTTTTTCTTCACGGGAGCCTTGCTGGGCTTTGCGGGAGCGGCTTTTTTCTTCACGGGAGCCTTGCTGGGCTTTGCGGGAGCGGCTTTTTTCTTCACGGGAGCCTTCTTAGACTTCGCTGCGGTGGTCTTGGGCTTGGCCGTGGCTTGGGGCTTTGAGGCCACCTTTGTTGTGGCCTTCGCGGAGACGGCTTTTTTCTTCACCGGACTCTTGCTGGCCTTTGCGGGGGGGGCTTTTTTTGCGGCGGTGCTGGTGGCGGATTTTTTGGGCTTTTTGGTGGCTGTGCTTTTGCCTGCGGAGGCCGCAGATGGGGAGGCTTTTTTCTTGGCGGACTTGCTGCTGCCGGGGCCTGCGGCGGGGCCGCCCATCCAGAAGGAGAGCTCCTGGGCACGGGCGCCGCCAGGCCTCCAGCCGTCGAGTGGTTTGAAGATCTGGCCGGCATTTCCGCCGCTGTGCAAAAAGGCGCGCCATGAGTAGTGGTCGTAGACGCCATTGATGTGCAGGGCGTAGGCCTGGGCGAGCGGCTGATTGCCTCGGATGATGATGAGGTTCTCGTCGTTGTTATCTGCGGCACTGGGGGAGAAATTGTGCGAGCCGGTGACGACGGCGCAGTCGGGAGAGAAGGGATCAATGACGATGACCTTCGAGTGCACGATGGCGATCATGTGCGCGGCCTGCATTTCTTTCACGGTGAACTCGGTTTCCTGGAAAGAGGGCTGATTTTTTTCGCTGATGCCGCCTGGCAGGATCACATCTCTGTGAAACGACTCCTTGGGCGATCCGGATTTGACGACGGCCCCTTCGACGCTGCCCATCTGCCCTTCGCTTTTGGGCGGATTGATGCTGGAGACGACGCCGCGCACATAGATGTCGTTTGTTTGCGCGCGATCGAGCAGGTCTGAGAGGAGCGGGGACTGGCCGGGGGTGAACATGAGGAAGAGCGCGCCCTGCTTTGCGCCGGCGATGAGCGCGCGGACGGCCGTGAATTCAGGCTGGTCTTTGGTGGCGGCAAAGAAGAGGGACACTTCCTTGTCGGTGGTGGGGGTTTTGTTGGACTGGACGAGCGCGGGCGTCATGTCGTCTCCTGCGGCGACGAGCTTGCCCCACTGGTCGAGGAAGCGTGCGGCGATGACGGGGCGCTGGAGGACGAGGACGTTGTTGAGCTGGGTGCAGAGGCCGGTGGTGGTCCAGTTGGTGCTGCCGGTGAGGACGCGCAGGGCGGTGCCGCCGGCGTCTGACTCGACCAGGAATTTATTGTGCACGCTGGGCGAGGATTTGCCGCTATGGGAGAGATCGCGGTGGCGGATTTCGAGGCCGGCGGCGGTGAGCTCCTGCGCGACCCATGGCTCTGTGGCGCCGCCATTGCCGAGGAGGACGTGGCCGCGTGCGCGGAAGGGCTTGAGCGCGTCTACCAGTTGATGGTCGTTTATTTCATAAATGGCCAGGTGGATGGTGCTGCCGCGCTGGTCGGCATCGTGCAGAAAGCTGATGATGGCGGGCAGGGCATCGCCGGAAAGGTAGCGGCGTGCGGGGAAGGCGGGGGTGGAGAGGTCCTGCAAAAATTTGCGGATGGAGGCGTCTGAGACATCGCCATTCACGAAGCGGCTGACGACCTGGGACATGAGGGTGCCGCGATTGAAGCAGGCGCTGAGTCCGTCTCCGGCGTCTGCGCTGGCGGTGAGCGGTGTGGTCCACTCGGAGGCTGCGGCGGCCACTGCGGTGAAGGTGCCGTCAGCGCCCTCGGTCATGGGGGTGATGCGGTAGGAGATCTTGTCTGCGCCGACGACGCTGTGGTCCGTCCAGAGGCAGCGGCGAATGGGCGAGAGGCTGGAGGAGATGCCGTCTTTGTCCACGGGCTTTTCACCGGGCTGCGGAGGGATGCGATTTGGAAGAAGGGTGACCTGCTGGGTGAGCTCATCGCGCCGCTCGATCTGAAAGCCCACCCATTCTTCAGGAAACGGTGCGGGCTGCCAGGCCAGGAGGATGTCGTCATTGTTGGCAAAGGCTTTGACTGTGATCATGGTGTGATGGGGATGAGTGTGGTGGTGACGGAGGAGGAGAGAGAAAAGGAGAAAGCGCCTGATGGGAAAGCCGGCGACGGTGTGCCTGTGAGTGTCATTGACTCAAGGCGTGGAATTCGGGCCGGTAAGGAAGCACTCACGAGTTAGATCGATGAGGTTATCAAAATAGCTTTTAAGATACAAGCGAATCGTTTAAAGGATCTTTGTGGTTATTTTGCTTTGTCACTCTGGCCGCAGAAAACACCAAACGTACGAAAAAAACGGGCGCTGGTTTTTTGGCGGATTCATCGGGTGCTATTTTTGCGGCTGCTATGTTGCCTCTTGGGGCGGCACGCCGTGGTAGCTTGATGCACTCGATGCGGGGCAGGAATGGTGGCCGGGGCCGTTTAAAAACCGGCGCTCCCAGTTGGGGCTTGTGCTTTGAGGGCATCGCCTGCGTGAGGGCGGGGCACGGGGGTGCATGGCGCGGTCCAATGCGGAGTTTGCCGGGACGGCACGGAGTGAGTGATTCATTTATTTTTTAAGTCACTCCCAGATCGTGATTGCGTGCATGGGGGGATTTGTTTTAAACCTGAGCATTCATTCACGGCATGGACGTCCTGTGTTTTTGATCATCCGCATGCCGCGCACTTTTCACCCGCCATGATCCACTCCTTCCGTCTTCTTCATCTGGCGCTGCTGGGCAGCCTTGCTTTCAGCGCATGCACCATGCCGGGGACGTTTGTCTCGTATTCGCAGAGCCAGCGCAGGAAGACGAAGGAGTATCAGGGGGCGACGCAGGACGCGAAGCTTTCGGATGCGCTGGCGTTTAACTACGCGAACAGCGTGGCCTCGATTTTTCAGGCGCGGGCGACGGGCGGGCGCTTTACGCGGGAGGCGTCTGACACGGCGCTGGCGGGCACGGCGGCGGTGACGGCGGCTTCGCAGACGTGGTCGATCAGCAAGCACAGCCTGGGCGTGCTGGGGCTCACGGGGCTGGGCATTGTGGAGCTGCGCAAGATCTTTGACTCGAAGGCGCGCGCGACGGCGTACCTGGAGGCGTCCCAGCGGATCCGCTATGCGATGAAGGATTTCCGCGCGTACAATCTGAATGCGGTGGACGAGCACCTGCTGTCTCCCAATGGCTGGACGCTGGCGAATGTGACGATGGCGAACATTCAAATTGTGGAGATGCTGCTGGCGGGCAGGCTGCCTTCTCCGCATGATCTGGAGCAGGCGAGCGAGCCGATGACGCCGGAGGGCGCGGTGCCGACGCTGAAGCCGGGGGCGCTGCCGCCAAACAACATCCAGGCGGCGTCTCTGACGGGCGCGCCACGGAGATCGGCGGCGGAGGCGCGGCTGCTGGCATCTCAGCTGGAGCTGAACCGGATGAAGGAGGTGAGTGCGGCGGAGATGGCGGCGGCGAAGAAGGCGCGTGATGATTTCAACACGCGGCTGCCGAGCCTGGAGGAGTTTGCGGAAGGGATGCAAAGGGTGCGTGACTCGATGACCAACCCTACCCCGGAGGAAAAGAACAAGAAGTGGGCGGCGGTGATAAAGGACGCCAATTTGACGGGCAAGATCAAGGGCGCCGGAGGGGCTCCGCCTGGCTTTGTGGACATCCAGGCCTACTACGAAAAAGTGGCGACGCCGGCGGAACAAAAAGCGCTGTCTGAGAGCGTGAACATGCATGCGCCGAAGCCAGTGAACCCGCCCTCCCTCCCTCAGGGAACAACCCCGCCGGCAACAACGACGCCATGCGCCTGAAGGCCTGTGTTCACGGCCCGCATCCCACCCGTCGCCCCCCTTCCCCCCACTTTGACGCCTGCGCTTTCATTCGCGTTTAGGTTTAACTTTTTGCTCTCTCCAAACCCAACTCAACCCACGAGGACTTATGCCTGACATTATCAATCTCAAAGCCGTTGCCACGCTGGAAGATTTCAGCAACGCTCTGAATGCCCTGGAACACCTGAACCACGAAGTGCTGGGCATGACGTCCTTCAAGCTGGGTGGCGACGCCATCAACCGGGTGACGACGGAATTGTCCGAGGATGTGTCCAAAATGCCCCGTCTGGTGTGCACGGAGGTGCCGAAGGGCGCGCGTGACAGTGATCTCGCGGCGGCCACGACGGCGAAGGACAAGGCGGATATCCGGGAGGCGTTCCTGACTTTTGCCTCGGACATTCTGATGAATCAGGATGCGGTGAGCTATGAGGAGGTGGCGCTGGGCCTGGACACGGATCCGAAGAAGACGATCACGGAGGTGCTGATCACCCGCCAGGCGCCGCCGCTGCCGCCGAGTTCCGCGAAGCGGGAGAAGCCGGGCGACTCCGCGCTGAAGGCGCCGCCGCCAGGGGACTCCAGCGAGACGTTTCGCACGTTCATGCCGTTCATCTTTGCGTGGGAGGGGCGGACGTTTGAGAATGATCCGGATGATCCCGGCGGCGCGACGAAGTTTGGGATCGACCAGCGCAGCCATCCGAATGTGGACATCAAAAACCTGACGGAGGAGCTGGCCCTGGCGATCTACTGGGAGGAGTGGAAGGACGACGGCTGCCCCGGCCTGCCACGGCCGTATGCGGAGGTGTTTTTCAACTGCGCGGTAAACATGGGCAAGGGCCGCGCAAACGGATTTCATGGTGTGGCCAAAGGGAACGCGAGTGTCTTCCTGGGTCTGCAGGAAGGATACTACCAAAGGCTGGCCCAGCAGGACCGCTTTAAAAAATACCTCAAAGGCTGGCTGAACCGAACCAAGGCGCTGCGGGACCGGTTTGGCATTCCGAGGTAGCGGGATGGGAAAGAGATGGGAGTGCGGGTGTGGAACTTTTGGATCACTTGAGCCGCTTCCACGCCTGAGCCGCCGTGGCTTTCCGTGAAATGAAGACCGACCACGAGCTGACAAATGCCGCAGGGGGTAGCTCCGCCTCGTGCGGTCATGGCAAATCGGATGCGGGTTCCGCTTCACGCCTGACCTCGGTTTGTTCGATAGGGTCGATAGGGTCGGCAGCGGGGACGATGAGTCCCTGGCAGCATTGACAAAAGCTCTCATACCCAAAACTGTTTCCGGAGGTTGCGCAGCGAAGTGTCAGGCGTCATTTCGTTTGAAGGCTTGAGGGGTCCGCGACCTGGCCGCGGAGGGGCGGACGTGGCGGAGAAGTCGAAGGCTTGTGCCTTGAGTCGAAGGCTTGTGCCTTGAGTCGAAGTATCGGGCTCTGGGGTGGACTTGACCGATCAGCGGGTCTGCCCGTTGGTGGGCGGCAAAACTGATGTCGTCAGCATCCCATCCTGAAGGTCTGGCCGTCGCGCGCGAATTGATCGCACGAGAGGCGGGAGCGCGCACGGGGGTGCTGGATCTGAGCGGGCTGGGACTGGTGGCTGCGCCGCAGGAACTGCGGGAGCTGAGGCATCTGCGCGTGCTGCATCTGGGCCGCGGCTTTTTTGAAACCGAGGACACAACATGGCCAAAGGAAAAGCATGGCTTCGGCATGAATGATTTGCAGCAGGGCTGGGAAGAACTCGGCGCGCTGACAAACCTCACGGAGCTTTATTGTTCCCACACAAGGCTCAGCGATCTGCAGCCGCTGGCGCAGCTGGCCACGCTTGCCTTGCTGGATTGCGCCAGCTGCCAGATCAGCGATCTCTCACCGCTGGCGAAGCTGCCCGCCCTGGCCATGCTGATCTGCCCGAAAAACCGGATCAGCTCGCTGGAGCCTCTCGCGCAGATCAAGACGCTGACCACACTGGATTGCTCCGCTACGGATGTCAGCGATCTCCAGCCGCTGGCGGGGCTTGCGGCCTTGCGTCTGCTGCATTGCTCCGCCACGGGCATCAGCGATCTGCAGCCGCTGGCCGGGCTCGCGGCGCTGCACACACTGGTTTGCAACGACACTTTCATCAGCGATCTGCAGCCGCTGGCGCAGCTCACCGCGCTGACGGATTTCGACTTCACGAACACGCAGGTCAGTGACCTCACGCCGCTGGCGCAACTCTCCGCGCTAAGCGAACTGCGCTGCAACGGGACACAGCTCACACATCTGCAGCCATTGGCACAGCTCCATGCGCTGACCATGCTCGACTGCTCCGATAATCGGATCAGCGATCTGCAACCGCTGGCTCAGCTCACCGCACTGACGGACCTGCGCTGCGCCCACACTTTCGTCAGCGACCTGCAGCCTCTCGCGCAGCTCACGGCACTGAGCACGCTGGATTGCAGCTTCACCCGGATCAGCGATTTGCAGCCGCTGGCTCAGCTCACCGCGCTGGAAAAACTGGACTGCGCCCAGACTCAGGTCAGCGACTTGCAGCCCCTGGCGCAGCTTTCCAAACTCACGGAGCTGATCTGCCACCGCACGCAAATCCGTGACCTGCAACCCGTGGCCCGGCTCACCGCGCTGGAAAAACTGGACTGTGCCCAGACTCAAGTCAGCGACTTGCAGCCACTAGCGCATCTTTCCAGACTGACGGAGCTGCTGTGCAACCACACGCAGATCAGCGACCTGCGGCCGATCTCCGGGCTGACCGCACTCACACGTCTGAACTGCGCCAGGACTCCGATCAGCAACCTCGAGCCGCTGGCCCGGCTCACGGCACTGAGGAGCTTCGAAGCCTTTAAAAGTCAGGTCGGCATTCATCCTGACTGGCTGGTGGAGCGTGTCAGGTCGGGACAGCTGGACTACGTGCTGCCCTACAATCCGGAGGGACTGGAGCTGGCCCTGAAGCTGATCGCGCAGGAAGCGGAGGCGCGCACGGGTGTCCTGGACCTGGGCGAGCTGGGTCTGATGGAGCTGCCACCTGAGCTGAAGAGGCTGACACATCTGCGGGTGCTGAACCTTTCGAGCGCCTGGTATGACTCGCGCAGCAACGAGTGGCGCGAGGCGGCGCAGCATTTGCAAACGAACGATTTGCAAAGGGGCCTTGCCGGCATCGAAGCTCTGCCCCAGCTCGAGGAAGTCTATTTTGCCTACACTCAGATCAGCGATCTGCAGCCGCTGGCGCAGCTCAGCGCGCTGACCCATGTGGACTGCCACATGACGCAGGTGCGTGATCTTCAGCCGCTCGCCGCGCTCCGCCGGCTGACCCTGCTGCGCTGCTGCTGCATGGGGGTCAGCGATCTGGGGCCTCTGTCACAGCTCTTTGCGCTGACCCATCTCATCTGCCAATGCGCCAAAGTGCGCGATCTGCGGCCGCTGGCGCAGCTGACTGCGCTGACCGTGCTGGATTGCGCCCACTGTCAGATCAGCGATCTGCAGCCACTGGCGCAGCTCAAGGCGCTGACCGAGCTGAACTGCATGTCCACCCATGTCAGCGATCTGCAACCACTCGCGCAGCTCACCCAGCTGAGGAAGCTGGATCTGCCCTGCACATTCGTCCGTGATCTGCAGCCACTGGCGCAGCTGGGGCAGCTGGCCACGCTGAACTGTTCCGCTACGCAGGTGAGCAATCTCGGGCCTCTTGCGCGGCTGAGCGCGCTGGCGAAGCTGAATTGCTCCTGGACGGCGGTCCACGATCTGCAGCCGCTGGGTGAACTCGGCGCACTGACTTCGCTGGATTGCTCTCACACGCAGGTGCGCGATCTGCAGCCGCTGGCGCAGCTGGCGAAACTTTCCACGCTGAAGTGCACAGACGCGCCGCTCAGCCACATCCCCGTGTGGCTGGCGATGAGGATGAGGGCGGGAGAGATTGACGCGGAGCTGCCGGTGACGGGCGGAGATTCATCTGGCGTGCGTGATTGAGTCCGCAGCAGCCTGCGTGCATGCCTCCAGCTTCCTCGTTTCGAACCACGCCGCTGGCTTGCCAGGAACTGACAGCGGCGTCAGCGAATGCGCGGTCACAGCACGGCGGTGGTTGGCGATGGGCGGTTGGTCCGCCCCAACCGCGGTCGGGCGCGGGGTGGTGGGCTTCGTTGGTGGTCTTTTGCAGTGAGCATGATGAAGACCTCATGCGGCGGGCTGGGGACAGCCCCCCTACCATCTTGTGGCAGGCAGTGGTAGGTCGGTTGGTCCTCCAACCGCCGTCGGGCGAAGGGTGATGGGCTTCGTTGGTGGTCTCTTGTGGCGTGCATGATGCAGACCTCGCGCGGCGGGCTGGGGACAGCCCGCCATACCCGCCACAAAGCCTGGGCCCGCTGTGTCACGCGGGGCTTGCGGGATGGAGACGGGGTGGCAGCTTGGTGGGAAATGAGCGTGGCCAAAATGACGAAAGGACGTGTCGTGGCGGGGTGCTTTGCGCTGTCGGCGGTGGCGATCTGCGCCGTGGTGGGGGCCTGGTGGCTGTGGGTGGTGCTGGGGCATGAGGCGCGCGCGGTCGGTCGGCTGGTGGATGCGGGTGCGGTGGCGCGGGTGAATCACTGCCGGCTGCTGGGATCGACGGGCTACATGCGGGAAAATGATCACGTGTTTGAATGTGCGCCGGAGGATGTGCGGGCGGCGGACGCAGGCGGCATGGAATGGGGACGGATCGATCTTGCGGACGAACATGATGCCGCACTTTTTTTCAGGGCCCGCAGGCTGATGGATCGCTACGTGCAGCCACCGGTGGAGTGGGACCAAGCGGAGGCATGGTATGGAGACCCACAAGGGCTGCTGGGCATGGCCTTTCGCGTGAATGCCGGAGGCCGGTGCTATCTGGTGCTGGAGGTGTTTTGAGCTTTGGTGCATCCCGCAGTTTTCCAAGCGAGTGACAGATGCTCCGCCCCGCCTTTCCACACTCCAAGGACGGCGCACCTTTTTCAGCGCCCGCGACGTCACAGACCCGAAACTTCGGCCCCGACGCAGCGGTGCCCTACCAGCCCTGTGGCACGCTCTAGAGCATTTTAAATAATTATATAGCCATTGTGGCGATGACATGCTATGAAGGCACATGGCCACACTCTCCCTTGATTTGCGTGAACGCATCCTGAGTTCTTATGACAAAGGCGAAGGCAGCCGCGATGAGATTGCGCACCGCTTTCAGGTCTCCCTTGGCATGGTCAAAAAGCTCCTGCAGCAGCGGCGCCACACCGGATGCATCAAGCCACGGCATCACCTTGCCGGGCGCAAAAAGCTCATTGTAGCCGCACACCGCATGGCCATTCGGCAGCATCTCAAGGGCAAGCCCGACATGACACTGGCCGAACTGCGTGATGCATTGGGGCTGGAGTGCACCCTGCCCGCGATCCACTACGTGCTCGTGGACATGGGGCTGACATATAAAAAAAGACGCTCCGCGCTGCCGAGCAAGAACGCGAAGACGTCCGCAAAGCGCGCCGCCTCTGGAAGCGCAAGCAAGGCGGGCTAGAGCCTTGGCGGCTGGTCTTTCTCGACGAGAGCGGTGCCAAGACCAACATGACCCGCCTGCGTGGCAGAGCTCCGCGCGGTCATCGGCTGCATGCAGCAGCGCCGTGTGGCCGGTGGCAGAGCACCACCATGATCTCCTCCATCCGTCTCGATGGCACCACGGCTTGCATGCACCTCTCTGGAGCGGTCGACACCGCCGCCTTCGTGGCTTACATCGGCCAGGTGCTCTGCCCAACGTTGCGGCAGGGCGACATCGTTGTGATGGACAACCTCGCGGTGCACAAAAGTCCCGTAGTTTTGGAGCTGGTGAGGGCGGTTGGCGCTGAAGTGCGGTTCCTGCCGGCCTACTCACCGGATCTCAACCCGATTGAGAAGATGTGGAGCAAGATCAAGGGGCTGTTGCGCAGCGCGGAGGCACGCACGCCCGCGCAGCTTGATGAAGCCATCACCATGGCGTTCTCAAAAATCACGGCCAAAAACGCCATGGGTTGGTTTGCCTCTTGTGGCTATAGTATTTTTTAATATGCTCTAAGCTGGAGAGTAGGAATGCGCTGTGCGCGTCCCTGGAATCCTTCCTTCCAGCGTGGCCCGCTGCCACATCACTCTCCCCCTTTCATAGAGCCTCTGCCTCCCATCGGCTGTTCCGTGTCCAACACGGACCCGTTTTCAATCGATCTTGATGTGGCGCTTGCTGTGGGCTCGGAGGGACGCGATTCTCGGAGTGGCATGCGCAGCGGTGGAAGGCAGGTGCTTAAACTGGAGCTGAGGTGCAGGCCTCCATGGAGCAAGCGCCATTCTCACGCGGGGCAGGCAGCGTTTTTTACAGCTCGTCGTCCAGGTAGAGGCGCAGCTTTGGATTGGCTGCGACGGCGGATTTTCGCAGGGCTTTCAACTCATCCTCGGTGGCGTCCATTTCTCGGATGTAGAGATGGGTGAGCGCGGGGAGCTGGAAGAGGCCGGAGTCGCGCACGGCATCGGCGGTGACTGGGGTGTCGTGCAGCCAGAGCTTTTGCAGCTGCGGACACTGCTGTGCGATTTTGCGCAGGCCGGATGCGGTGAGGGGATTGCTGATGATCTCCATCGAGGTGAGATGCGGACTGCTGGGGAAGGTTTCGCCGCTGAGGGAGTTGTCCTTGAACCAGCCGAGGTGGAGATCGGCGCCGGCGAAGCCTGCGAGGTGGGCGTCATGCATGCTGCTATAAACTACCAGCAGGTTCTGCACGCTGTGGCGGTCCTGCCAGCGGGAGAGGCATGCATCGAGCCAGGCGCGGGAGTTTCGGCGGAAGTTGATCTCCTGCACGCTGGCATAGTGCTGCAGGGCGGCGCCGACGGCTGCGGGGGTGACTTGGGTCTCGTCGAGATCCTGGAGATAAACCTGCTGCGGGCAGCGCCAGAACCAGGCCTCGTCCGCATGCGACCAGGCATGGACCACGCCGCTGTCTGTGAGGAAGCGATAGTGCTGCCAGCGAATGCCCAGCCATAGCGCGGGGATGGACAGCAGCAGGAGGACGATGAGAGCGGATGTCAGCAGTGCGCGCTTTTTTCTCATGCGATGGAGGTTTGAGACGGGCGCGCGGTGAGTCAAGGCGGAGTGTTTGGGATGAGGGTGTGCTGTGGAAGGAGGAGGCGGCGATGGTAGGGCGGCGGGACGTCCAATCGCTGGCGTGCGCGGGGTGGTGGGCTTCGTTGGTGGTCTCTTGTGGCAAGCATGCTGCAGACCTCGCGCGGCGGGCTGGGGACACAGGCTGTGTGAAAACTATTTCACCGGTTTGACCGGGGGCGTTCATGCGCAACAAGATGGGCATGAGCCACCTTCGAGGAACTGATCGCAGCGAACTGCAGATGCTGCCGCCATGCCTGGATG
>NZ_JBGAGS010000040.1:0-19623 GCF_044226605.1 Prosthecobacter sp.
CGCGGCAGACATCGCCCGCGTCGCCAGCGGCGAAAACCTCGACCCCGCCGCCCGCGACGCCATCACCCAGCTCGACCAGCGCATCACCGCCTCCATGGCCCAGCAGAAAGACCCCGGCAGCGCCCTCCGGCTGGACCACACTGAGCACTCCCGCCTCATGATGGAGCTCATGACCCTCGCCTTCTGGAACGACTCCACCCGCGTCAGCACCTTCATGTTCGGCTGGGCCGTCAGCGGCAAAAACTTCACCTTCCTCGATGGCGTCAAGCATGGCCACCACGAGTGCTCCCACCACGAAAACAAGCCCGAGAAGCTCGACCAGTATCAGAAGATCAACACCTGGCACATCGAGCAGTTCGCCCACCTCATCGACCGCATGAAGTCCATCAAGGAAGGCGACGGCACCCTCCTCGATCACACCCTCCTCCTCTTCGGCTCCAGCATGCGCGACGGCAACGCCCACAGCCCCAAAAACCTCCCCCTAGTCCTCGCCGGCCACGGCGGCGGCTTGATGGGCGGCCGCCATCTGGTGAGCGCGAATGACACGCCGCTGTGCAACCTCTTCCTCAGCATGCTCCAGCTCTCCGGTGCTAAAACCGATCGCTTCGGTGATAGCACGGGCCCTCTCAAAGGCCTCGTATAGAGCACCACATGCCGCTCCTAGGCGCGCGCCAGCGTCGTGGAGTGCGGTGGCAGAGAGGCAAGGGGAAACCCTTGTCTCGACGACATCGCTTTCGCCAGGTGAGGCATGCTCCCTTTATGACTCGCGCCGCATGAAGCACCGCTGGCAAAAGAGATCCCTTGGCAGACCAAATCCAGCGCCTATGCATGCTCACGCCTACGCATCTCCATATCTCCCCAACCACTCCTATGAAACGCCTCTCCCTCCTTCTCTCCCTCTTCCTCCCGTGCTTCCTCCATGCCGAAGACCCCAAGCCCCTCGTCATCAATCTCTGGGAAAAAGGCGCACCCGGCTTCGAGTCCCTGCGCGATGAGCCCGAAGTCCTCACCGGCACCTCCGTTACCCACGTCAACAATCCCTCCATCACCGTCTTCCCCGCGCCAGCGGACAAGGCCAATGGTGCCGCCATCCTCATCGTCCCCGGTGGCGGCCACAGCAAGCTCGGCTTCGGCGGAGAAGGCATCGAGCCCGCCAAGCTACTCAACAGCCT
Organism: Prosthecobacter sp.; assembly: GCF_044226605.1. GTDB lineage: Bacteria > Verrucomicrobiota > Verrucomicrobiia > Verrucomicrobiales > Verrucomicrobiaceae > Prosthecobacter. Next base: position 1,173 of record NZ_JBGAGS010000040.1, read on the forward strand.
CGGCGTCACCTGTTTCGTCCTCAAGCACCGCCTCCCGCGCGAAAAAGGCTCCCCCTACAATCTCGACATCCACCCTCGCCAGGACGGACAGCGCGCCATGCGCGTCATCCGCACGCGCGCCGCCGAGTGGAACCTTGATCCCAAGCGCATCGGTATCCTCGGCTTCTCCGCCGGTGGCGAAGTCGTCGCCATGGTCGTTTACAGCCCCACCGCTGGCGACGCTGCCGCCACCGATCCCATCGACCGCGCCAGCTCACGCGCCGACTTCCAGATCTCCATCTATCCCGGCCCCCTCGGCGTGCCCGCCGGTGCCATTCCCGCAGACTCCCCACCCGCCTTCTTCCTCGTCGCCAATGACGACACCAGCCACGTCAAACCCATCCTCGACCAGCTGGCCCAGTACGAAGCCGCCAAGCTCCCCGTCGAAGTCCACCTCTACTCCAAAGGCGGCCACGGCTTCGGCATGGGCGGCCGTTCCAAGCTCTCCTCCATCAAAACCTGGACCCAGCGCATGACCGACTGGCTGGCAGACAGCGGGTTTCTCGGCAAGGCCGATGGAAAATAATGTTCCGGCGACAGAATTGAGCATTCAGACGCGGTTGAGCCGAGTGGCAGGAAATACCATGATCAGCACGGATGTCCGCGGCTGAGGCTTGTTGAGAATTGTGCAACAGACTGAATCGATATGGGTTGTCTCACAGCCTGGACCGAAAGGCTGGGCTTTTGACGAGCCCGATGATGAGGGGCTGCGTGTGGTAGTCATTATCCCGCAGCACCTTCTCCAGCCTTAACAAGGTCGGCTGATCCTCCAGCTCCACCGTCCTTCCTGTCGCATACCCCAGAAGCCGCGTGCACAGAGACCGGATGAACAGCGCCTTCTCCTCCATCAGCAGCTTCCGAAACTCCATCGGCGTTCCAAACGCCTTTCCACCCGGCATCACCCCCGTCGCATCCAGCGGCTTCCCATTCTCGTTGTCACGCCATTTGCCGATCGCATCAAAATTTTCCAGCGCAAACCCCGGCGGATCCAGCCGCGTGTGACACCCCGCGCACGCCGGCTTGTTCCGATGCGCCTCCAGCCGCTTGCGCAGCGTTGTCTCCTTAAGCGCACGATCATCCTCCGGCAGCTGTCCTACATTCGCCGGAGGCGGTGGCGGCGGCGTGCCCAGCAGTTGCTCCAGCACCCACTTGCCGCGCAGCACCGGACTCGTCCGCTGCGGATACGCCGTGCTCGCCAAAATCGCCGCCATGCCCGTCAGTCCGCCACGTCGTGCGTTGGTAAACTTCACCTGCCGCATCTCTTTGCCCTGCACCCCCGGCACCTCATACACCTTCGCCAGCGGTTCGTTCAGGAAGCTGTAATCGCTGTCCAGGAAATCCAGCACCCGCCCATTGCACCTTAGCAGGTGATCGCAAAAACTGAAGATCTCATCATACATCGCCTGCCGCAGATCCCCGTTGAACTCCGGAAACTTCCGCCGGTCGGGATCCACGGTGTTAAACACCTGGTCAAACCGCAGCCACTGGCCCGCAAAATTCTTCGTGAAGGCCAGCCCCTTCTCATGCGCCAGCATCCGCCGCACCTGCGCCTCCAGCACCGCATCATCCTGCAGCCTGTTCTCCGCCGCCAGCTTCATGAGCTCCTCATCCGGCATCGACGACCACAAAAAATACGAAAGGTGCGAAGCCATCTCATAAGCCCCCAGCCGCCGCGCCACCTTCGCATCCGATGGGCTCGCCGCCTCCTCAATGAACAAAAACCCCGGCGATACCAGCACACCCTTAAACATCACCTTCATCGCTTCATCCCAGTTCGGCTTCCGTCCCCACGCCTGCCGGAACACATTTAGCAAACCTTTCACTTCATTCTCCGTCGGCGGCCGCCGAAACGCCCGCAGCAGAAACGGCCTCAGCGCCATCTCCGCCCCGACGTCCGGAGCCAGCTTGTCGCTGGTCACCGGCGCATACAGCCTCTGTCGCAGTTCCCCCCGTTGCCAAACTTCCGCCATCGCCTCATCCGCCGCGCCCAGATACTTCTCCACCAGCAGCGGCGAAAGACTCAGCGTGTCCGCATTGTTCGCAAACCCCTCTCCGCCCGCGCCATCCGCCGGAAACTTGTCCCCCGGCTTCTTCGTAATCCCCAGCAGATCCCGCAGCGTGTTGTTATACTCTTCGCGGTTCATTCTTCGCGATCTCGCCACACCCGGCCTGCCCTCCGGCATCTCCAGCACCGCCTTCTCATTGCTCTGGATCCACCGCAGCACCACCTCACGCTGCGCCGTCTCGTGCAGCACCTTGCGCTGCCCCTGCTCCAGCATCAGCGCCAGCACCAGTGCGTTGCGCAGCATCGCTCCCGGCGGCACCTGCTGCTGCGCCGTCTTGAGCGCATCGCGCTGCGCTGCCTCCTGCGCGCCCTTCGCCTTCGGCGGCGGCATGGTCCCCGCCCGCATCTGCTCCCGCACCTTTCCCCACAGCCGGATGTCATGCCGCATCGCCCCCGGCTTCCGCAAAAACTCAAAGCTGATGTCCCCCTTCTTCGTCTCCTCATCGTGGCAGTCCATGCACCGCTGTTCCAGCACCGGCAGCAGCTCCTTCTCCATCGCTTGATTCACGGCATCTGCCGCTGCACCACGGGCAAACGGCGCAGCAACGATCCAAAACACAGGAAAAACAAAACGAGGCAAATCAGACAGTAGCATGAGGGAAGGGGGCCACATTCATACGCGAAATGCAGCCCATGTCTCGGAGGATGATCACAACCCAGGACGAAATGCCCTCACTCAACGCGTTCTAAAAGCAGCGCAGCCTCCCTGCGCCCCGCATGGCCGCACAATTCCGCAAAGGCACCGGTGAAGTGGTCCGCACTCTCCGAGTGCGGCATCTGTCCCGTCGTCCCTCTCGCAAACCAACCAAAGATTCCATCCCTCCCTGCGCCAGCCTTTGCCACACGATCCACCATCCCATCCGCCCGAAACTTTGAGGCGGCCAGCGGCAGCCACCACGCACGTTGTACCATCAGCCCTGCATCTCCCCAGCGCCCGACCTTACCTCACTCCCATGCGCCAGTTCTCCATCGTTCCATCTCTCATCCTCGCCCTGCCGGCCCTCTGTGGTCTCGCTGCATCACTCCCCGCACAAACACCCGCCACACCCCCGCCCAAAAAGAAAGAGAAGCTCCCCATCCTCGTCGTCCCCACCGACTACGAACTCACCGATGCCTTCCCCGGCCTCACCTTCGACCAGCCCCTCGCCATCGTCTCCGCCCCCGGCGACAAAGCACGCCTCTTCGTCGTTGAAAAAACCGGCCGCATCCAGGCTATCACCGCCCTCGAAACCGACCACCCCCAAAAGCAGCTTTTCCTCGATCTCACCCACCCTGCAGGCGGCACTCTCGTCACCGAAAGCGAATGCGGCGTCCTCGGCCTCGCCTTCCCACCAGATCATACCAGCACACGCCGCTGCTTTGTGTATTACAGTCTTAAAATCGAAGGCAGGCTCCACCAGCGCCTCTCCCTCTTCAAGATCTCCCCAGACGATCCCAACCGAGCCGACCCCGCCACCGAGCAGCCCCTTTTCACACAGCTGGATCCCGCCAGCAATCACAACGGCGGCGATCTCCACTTCGGCCCCGATGGCTTCCTCTACGTCTCCGTCGGCGATGGCGGTGCCGCCGATGACAAATTCGACAACGCCCGCTTCATCAACAAAGGCTTCCACGCTGCCATCCTCCGCATCGATGTGGACAAAAAAACCGGCAGCCTCGCGCCCAATCCCCACCCCGCCATCGCGCTTGATGTCAGCGGCACCGCCTTCTACGCCATCCCGTCAGACAATCCCTTCATCGCCACCACCACTCACCACGGCGAAACCCTCGACCCCAAAACGGTCCGCACCGAGATCTGGGCCACCGGTCTCCGCAATCCCTGGCGCATCTCATTCGACGTCCCCACCGGCCGGCTCTTCTGCGGCGATGTCGGCCAGAACCTCTATGAGGAAATCGACATCATCACGAAAGGCGGCGACTACGGCTGGAGCTACCGCGAGGCACTGCACCCCTTCACCAGCGGTCCAGGCAAGGACAAGGAGCCGTCCGATTTCAGTCCCATCGCGCCCATCTTCGAGTATCCGCACACAGCCGGTCTCTCCGTGACGGGCGGTGTGGTATATCGGGGTGCCCGTTTCCCGCAGCACCAGGAGAAGTATGTTTTTGCCGATTATGTCACGGGCCGGGTCATTGCGCTGAAGGATGAAGGCAAGGCGGTCTGGGCGGACGAAACCCTTGCACAGGAGCCGGGCATCGCAGGCATCGGTCTTGATCCCCGCGATGGCGAGATCCTGTTTGCCGGTCTCGCATCCGGGCAGGTCAAATCTCTCAAGCTCAAAGCTGCTCCGGCGAAGCCATGACCCCCCTCCGTCTGCATCCTGTGACAGGGGTCTGAAATTGAGAGGATTTGGAGGGCAGGGAATGGGTAAAAGTAACGTCCGCGGCCAGTTGTCAAAGCCACCGCTGCGTGCGAAATTGAAAAAACCATGTTTCATCTTCGTCTGCCTGCCCTTTTCTTCCTGACTGCCGCCGTGCTCAATGCTCAGCAGGCCAGTACTCCCATGAAGATCGAGGTGAGGCGTGCTTTGCCGGTGGAGGAGGACGCGGCGCCCCAGCCAAAGCTGCCGGACGTCGCCACCCTTCCGCGCGTCATGCCGCCGAACCGCAAGAGTGTCTACAATCATTGCGACGTGAAGGTGCCCCTGATCGCGATCACGTTTGACGACGGGCCGGACCCCGTCCTCACCCCGCGCCTGCTTGACCTTCTCAAGGAGCGCCACATCCACGCCACGTTCTTTCTCGTGGGTAAAAATGCCGCGGCGTATCCGAACGTGGTGAAGCGCATCGTGGATGAAGGCCATGAGGTGGGAAACCACAGCTGGTCGCACCCGCTTTTCACGCAGATGAGCAAGGACAGCGTCGAGAGCCAGCTGCAGCGTACGCATGACGCCATCGTCAAGGCCTGTGGAGTCGCTCCCTTGTTCTACCGGCCGCCGTATGGTGCGGTGGGGGTGTCCCAGAAGGCCAGGATCGAAAAGACTTTTGGGTATGCCTCCATCCTTTGGGATGTGGACCCGCAGGACTGGAAGCACCCGCGCAGCGCGCAGAAGGTGTACAACGCCATCCACAGCCAGACGCGGAACGGCTCCATCATTCTTTGCCATGACATCCATGAGACGACCATCGCGGCCATGCCCGCCACGCTGGATGACCTCACGGCGCGGGGCTTTCGATTTGCGACCGTGACTCAGCTGATCGCCTTCAGCACGCCGCCGGAGGAAGTCAGCCCCGCAGTGCCAGCCACCACCACGCCGCCGGCGCTCTCACCGAGCGAGCCGACGCCAGCCGTGAAGCCTACGAATGAAGTGCCAGCGCCAGGCAAGGTGCCAGCACCGGCAGCACTGCCCCCGCCCGCTGCGGCAGGCGCTGGAAAATCCGAAGAGGTGAAGTCTCCTGCTGCGCCGCCACCTCCACCGCCGGCGGCGGTGCCGGCACAGAAGCCTTAAATCCGCTTTCAAGCCTCCTGCCCGAAGGGCAGGGCCTTGAAGCAGTTCAGGGCTTCCAGGCCTTGCTCCAGAGCACGTACACTTCGTGGATGGCGCGCTGCTCCAGCGGGGTCCACTCCAGGGTGCGCTCCATCAGAGTTTTATAGCTGCCAAAGCGCGGGTCTTTTTCCGCAGCCAGCCCGTAGTTTTCCAGCGCCTTCTGCATGTCTCCCGTGCCCCAGTAGCCGAGCACGAGCGAATAGTAGTCATAGTGCGCCTGGTGGTCGCTGAGCTTGGCGGCGATCTCGCATTCGCGCACGGCGTCGGCATAGTCGCCCATGTTGAAATAGGCCCAGCCGGCGCGGTTGTGCATGTTGGGCTTGTCGCTCAGGCTGAGGGCTTTTTTCAGGTCCGCGCGGGCCTCGTCTTTGCGGCCGAGCAGCGCCAGGACGTAGCCGCGGTTGGAGTAGGCCTGCGCGTTTTCAGCGTTCTCCGCGATCTGCTTGTTGAGAACCTCCAGCTTGGGCGTGGTTTGGACGGCTCCGGGTTGATCTGCGGCAGAGGCTGAAAGCAGCAGGGCGAAAAAGAGGCAGGTAAAACGGGGGTAGGTCATGGGAGAGATGAGGGCAGGTGGGTGAAATCACGCGGGCGTGAATGACATCAGCAAGAACGCATCAAAACGGGTGTGCATTCCAAAGAACGAACCTTATGGGTGCCTGCGTTCTGGTTTGAACTCCGTTTTTCATTGCAACTTCACTCTGCCAAATTCCTCCATGAGCTGGTTTCAACTTGATCCTCAAAGCATCGCCGCGCGCGCACGGGCGTCGGGTTCTTCTGTGCCATCGCTGGGGGCCTCCATCCGGCGCGGCATGCTGGGGTTCACCGTGGTCAGCGTGGCGGGTTTTGTGCCTTGGGCGGTGTTTGGAAAATGGCTGCAAAGGCACGTGGGAGAGGCCGGCATGTACGCGGCCTGCGCGGTGGTGTTCCTTGGCCTGACCGCACCGCTGCTGCACCGGCTGATCATCGGGCCGGGTTCAGTTTCGCGTTTTTACAAGGTCTTCTGTCCGGCGTTTGCGGCATATTCCGTGGCTTGGATTGTGGGATGGATGTCCTTGAAGGGGCACCCTGGCAGCCTGGTGGGGCTGGCAATGGGCACCATGGTGATGGCCTGCCTGCTGGTGGCGGCGTTTGATGCGCTGCGCGTGGTGGTCAGGGTGGCGCTCGCCTTGTTTGTCCTGAACTCCATCGGCTACTTTGTCGGCGGTGTCTCGGAGGGCATGTTCATCAAGCAGTATCCCACTTTCGCGAAGCTGAGCTGGGGCGTGTTTTACGGACTCGGTCTCGGCGCAGGCCTGGGGGCCGCGTTCCACCTGTGTCAGGAGCGCGCGCGGAAGCTGCTTTCCGGCGGCTGAATTCCTGCGGCGCTGAAATGGTCCGGCGGCATGAAAAAGCTGTCAAGAAAGCGGGAATGGGTTGCGTATTTGCCAAACTGCGCAAATAGACACATCCGCCTCCCATCATGCTATTCCTCATCATTGCCGCAGTTGTCGTTGTCGCTTATGCGAATGGGGGAAATGCGAACTTCAAGGGAGTGGCCTCGCTGTTTGGGAGCGGAACCACGAGCTACCGCACGGCGGTAAACTGGGCTGCGCTCACCACGGCGGCGGGCTGCGGGGCGGCGGCGTTTCTGGCCACAAGCCTGCTAAAAACTTTTTCCGGCAAGGGGCTCGTGCCCGATGCCCTGATCGCAGACCCCCTGTTCTTGTTTGCCGTCGCTGCCGGTGCGGGTGCGACGGGACTGCTGGCCACCAGGCTGGGCTTTCCGGTTTCGACAACCCACATGCTCACAGGTGCGCTGCTGGGCGCGGGCTGGATCGCGGGAGAGGTGAACATCTTGAAGCTGTGGGAAAGCTTCATCAGGCCGCTTCTCCTGAGCCCGGTGCTCGCTGTCCTGGCAGGCGGGCTGGTGTATCTGATTTTGAAAACACTGCGGCTGGCGCCGGACCACCGGACCAGGACCCTGGACGCACTGCACTTTCTGAGCGCAGGCGCGGTGTGCTTTGCGCGTGGGCTGAACGACACGCCCAAGATGGCGGCGCTGCTCCTCGGCATTGGCTGGCTGCATGGCAGTACCGGCATCATTCTCGTCGCGGTGGCGATGGCCGCGGGCGGCCTGATAAGCGCGCGCCAGGTGGCCGAGACACTGGCGCACAAGATCACTGGCATGAATCCCGGCCAGGGCTTTTCGGCAAATCTGGCCACGGCGCTGCTGGTCACGACGGCGAATTATCATGGCTTTCCGGTGTCGACCACGCACGTCTCCGTCGGCGCGCTGCTCGGCATCGGCGTCACCACACGGCAGGCCAAGTGGCGCACCGTCCTGCCGGTGCTGGCCGCCTGGGTCGTCACCTTGCCGGTCTCCGCCGTGGTCGCCGCAGTCATCTTCGTGCTTGGCCGCCAGATTTCTTAATTTTCCCATGAGGGCACCTCTCGGAAATCACATAAAAAAACATAATAAAGTATAACATTGCATGCTGTACAAGACACGCATCCTCGCCCTGGCCGCAGTTGCAGCCGCCACCGCCGCCTTCGGAACTCCGACCGGTTTGAACAACATCCCCACGGCTGAAACGATCGACCACCGCACGGTGGCCGCGCAGTTCTTCAGCAGCTTTGGCGGCTCAAATCAGTTTGCCACCAGCGGTCCGGGGAAGACCTCGCAGTGGGCGGGCTTCAAGACCGGCTGGGAGTTCAAGCCCCTCCACCTCGAGTGGGGTCTCGACAGCCCCCTCGGCACCGGCTACTCCGGCCCCCTCTTCTTCCAGACCAAGGCCCGCATCGAGCCTTGGAAGGACGGCATGTTCGCCCTCGGCGTCGCAGGCGTCGCCCTCACCGACACCCGTCGTGCCGGCGATCCCTTCACTTATGCCATGTTCTACCATGACTTCCACGTCCTGCGCCTGCACGCCGGTTACGGCATCCAGACTCGCGGAAACAGCTACCTCTTTGGCGTGGACCGCACCGTGAAGGTGTTTGACCGCAACCTCAACCTCAACGCCGACATCGTCCAGTCGCGCAATCAGCATGGCGTGATCGCCGCCCTCGGCACCAAGTACTTCCTCAGCAAGCACATCGTCCTCGAATCCTGGGTCAACTTCCCCGATCGCGACCGCACAAGTTGGATCGCCAAGATCAACTACGTCTTCACTTTTTAACCCAACCCCAACCCAGCCTGCCACCATGAAACCCATCCTCTCCCTCCTCACCCTGGCCCTGCTGGCCTCCGCTGCGCGCGCCGACATCGGCCTCATCACCTGCGCCGATGCCAAAGCCCTCATCGAGAATCCAGACGCCACCAAACGCCCCATCGTGCTCGACACGCGCGGCGGCTACAAAGACTACTTCCGCGGCCACCTCCCTACCGCCCACCACATCAATTTCGACACCCTCCGCGGCACCGACAAAGCCGTGCCCGTCCAATACCTCCCCGACGATCTCACCCAGGCCCTCCTCATCCGCGCTGGAGTCGATAAAGACCGCCTCCACCTCGTCTATGCCACCGGAGACGTCCTCCCCAACGACGAAATCCTCAGCACCAGCATGGTGGTTTACGTGCTGGAAAAGTTTGGGGTGCAGAACATCAAGGTCGTCGACGGCGGCCTCGCCGAATGGAAAAAGCAGGGCTTCAAACCCACTCAGGACTACTTCGGCAATCCCAAAGGCACCCTCCCAGAGAAAGGCATCACCACCATCACCGCCAACGTCTCTGATGTTCAGGCCCACATCGGCAAGCCCGGCAATCTCCTCATCGACGCCCGCCCCATCAATGAATTCCGTGGCGAGGATGAAGTCTGGCTCCGCAAAGGCCATATCCCCGGCGCCATCAGCTTCCACTGGGCCCGCCTCATGGAGAAGGACAACACCCACAAATTTAAACCCCTCGCCGAAGTGAAGGCCGAGCTCGAAAAAGCCGGCATCACCCCCGACAAAAACATCATCGCCTATTGCGGCACCTCCCGCGAGGGCAGCCTCCTTCAGTTTTACCTCAAACACGTCGCCGGCTTCCCCAACGTCCGCCTCTACGAAGGCGCCTGGAAAGAATACGTGTGGCTTAACGGCAAGTCCCTGCCTGCGGAAACAGGCGGTGATCCGGCCGGAACGAAATAGCTTTTGAGGCCTGGTCCAGGTTGAGAACAGCGTCGTCGCCTGCGGGTGGCGGCGCTGTTTGTTCTATTTCCAGACCCGCGGCAGGTCCTCAAAAACCACAAAGCACTGCATACAGGTCCTCAGCCGCTGCATACAGCTCCCGGCTCCGCTCTCACGGCGCCGTGGGTTTCATGGACACGAGACGGGTGGTGACCTGCTGGTGCATCGGCATCGGTTTGCCTTCAACTTTGAGCTGAATGCTCGCCGCGAAGATGGCCAGAGAGATGGTTTTGCGGTCGAGGTCAAAGAAGACCTGGCCGTTCACCTTGGAGTTCTCGCCGAAGCTCACGGGGCGCTCCGTGGTGAGATCCCGTCCTGTGCTGTCCTTGTCGGGCTTGGATTTCATGATGCCGTCGAACGAGATCTGGGCTTCGCGGTGGCCTTCTCGGTTGACGACGCCGTCGAACTTGGAGGTGAGCTTCACCTGGACCGTGCCCGTCTGCGGGAAGGGGACGATCTCGTCGGAGAGCCACTTGTCTTTGGGAAGAACAGGAATTTTGGGCAGGCCCATCTCCAGAGAGCGGCGGTAGAGGGTGGCCAGCTGCCGCGCGGTCGCGATGGAGGCGAGGTCGGGCTCAGCGCCGCCGGTCACCATGGATCCGATGTCTTTGGCATCCACGAAATCCCCGTTGGAATCATAGACCAGGGTGAATCCTCTGCCGGCAGAGCCCCCGAAAAGCTGCTGCAGCTGCGGATTGGAGCCACCGGGGTTTTTGGAGTCAAACAGATAGCTTTTTCCTTCAAAGGACATCTCCCCCAGAATGGAGGTGATCACCACCTTGGCCTCCGTCTGGTCCGGGTTAGGCTTGCCGACCGTGATGGACGTGGTCTGGCGGACGTGCATTTTCTGATCCGTGGTCTTGCCGAGTGCGGTCAGGAAATTGGTGGTGATCGTGTCGGACTCCTGCAGGTAGGTCTGGCCGGGCTCCCAGCGCAACTTCAGTTCCACGGGCGTGTCCTCGGCGGATGAACGCAGGGAAAAGCTGAGAAGGGCGAAAGCCAGGAGCGCGGCGGAGCGGAGCATGGGGCGAGGTAATCGAAGGCCCGGGGGAATGCAATACGGCTCTCCGGCAGGAGGCGGGGATTTTCACCCCGGAACGCTGCCCTCCTGCCTCTGGGGCAGCATCGCCGCGAGAGGCAAAACGCCTCCGTTTTTCACAGGGCGCACCCAAGGCAAAAAAACAGAAAAGAAAGTTGGCACGCTTCTCGCTACGACATTATTTGCAAAAGATTGGGCCAGGAAAAACATCTTCCCACGGTTCTGATCGTTGCAATTCGTGAACCACACTACTAATTGCCGTTAACCATGAAAAAAGTCGAAGCGATCATCAAACCGTTCAAGCTGGAGGATGTCAAAGAAGCCCTCTCCGAAGTCGGAGTCGAGGGCATGACCGTCGTTGAGGTCAAGGGATTTGGCCGCCAAAAGGGCCACACCGAGATCTACCGCGGCAGCGAATACACCGTGGATTTCCTTCCGAAGGTGAAGATCGAAGTCGTCGTGGACGACAGCCGTGCTGACGCTGTGGTGGATGCCGTGGTGAAGGCTGCAAACACCGGTAAAATCGGCGACGGCAAGGTCTTCGTGAGCGCCGTGCTTGATGCCATCCGCATTCGTACCGGCGAGCGTGGCGCCGACGCTGTCTCCAGCAGCTAATTTTCCACCCCCAAAACTGCCAATCTGCAAAAAACCCATCAGCGGTCTGCCGCTGATGGGTTTTGCATTTTCAGGGCTGGAACACCGCAAGAATTGTGACGTTTTCGTCACAATGGGGGAATGGGGCATTCTTGACAGCCCCCCTGCTGCTCGCTCTAACTGGCGGTCCGCCTCCGGGCGTGTCTCCTTCTCCCAATGATTTCCTTTCAAAAGATTTTCGGCAAATCGGATGTGTTTTATGACCTGCTGGAGTCCAGCGCCAGCTATGCCCGCAAGAGCGTGCAGGCCCTTCACAAGCTCCTCTCCGACTCCGCCGCCCCTCAAAACCTCGACGCATTTGTGGCTTCCCGCCGCGAGGACAAGAAGATCACCCAGCAGATCGACGAGGCGCTGTGCAAGACCTTTGTGACCGAGCTGGAGCGCGAGGACATCGAAGCGCTTTCCAACGCGTTGTACAAGATCCCCAAGACGGTGGAAAAGATCGCCGAGCGCCTCCTCATCTGCAATGGACGGCTGGCAGGCGCGGATTTCTCCCGCCAGGTCAAATTGATGGATGCCGCCGCCGAGATCGTTCTCACCATGGTCGTCGAGCTCCGCAAAAAGCTGCATCTGGAGCGCGTCAAAGACCTGAACGAAAAGATCCAGCAGGTCGAAGGAGAGGCTGACAAGCTCATGATCGAATGCCTGAAGATGCTCTACACGACCGAACAAGACGCGGTGATGGTCATCATTCTCAAGGATCTCTACGATCTGATGGAGAAGGTGGTGGATCGTTGCCGGGACGCCGGAAACGTCGTGGCGAACATCGTTCTGAAGAATTCCTGACCGCTCGCCGCGCATGACCCTTGTTCTTACCGTGGTGCTGGTGGCGTTGATCTTTGAGTACATCAACGGCTTTCACGACACCGCCAACTCCATCGCCACCGTGGTTTCCACCAAGGTCCTGACGCCGCGCATGGCCATCATTCTCGCGGCGGTCACCAATCTCGTCGGGGCGCTGTTTGGCACCGCAGTGGCAAAAACGATCTCCTCCGGGTTGGTAGATTCCGCCTTTGTCACCTCGCAGACCCTGATTTGCGCACTGTTGGGAGGCATCATCTGGAATTTGATCACCTGGTGGTTTGGCCTTCCATCGAGCTCCAGTCATGCGCTGGTTGGGGGCCTGGCGGGAGCTACGCTCGCCACAGCCGGTGGCAAATGGTCGGCGCTTATCTGGTCCAAGGCTCCAGAAGCGGGCAAGCATTGGTATGAAGGCAGCGGAATCTTGTACAAGGTGGTGGTGCCAATGGTCAGTTCTCCGCTGGCGGGACTGCTGCTGGGGTTCGCGATCATGTCATTGCTGTATCTGCTGATTTCAACTCTTAGCCATTTGTATGGCTGGCTGAAGCCGCACACGGTGGGCGCTTGGTTTGGAAAGCTGCAGATCCTCAGCGCTGGTGGCATGGGTTTCAGCCACGGCATGAACGACGCACAGAAAACCATGGGCATCATCGCCCTTGCCTTGATGTCGGCAACGAAGGCTGGCGATCTGGCGCAAATTCCTGACTGGCTGAGTTTCCTGCGCGTCGAATCGCTGGGGGCCAAAAACGATCAGATTCCCGTTTGGATCAAGGCGACCTGCGCCTTGGTCATGGCTGCAGGTACAGCGGCTGGTGGCTGGCGCATCATTAAAACCCTTGGCCACAAGCTTGTGAAACTGCAGCCGGTGCATGGCTTTGCAGCGGAGACGGCCGCTGCCTCAGTGCTGTCTTTGGCGGCAGTTTATGGCATGCCGGTTTCCACCACGCACGCCATCACCACGAGCATCATGGGCGTGGGCGCCGCAAAGCGCCTCAACGCCATCAAATGGAGCGTGGTCTCGCGCATTGTCTGGGCCTGGGTGTTGACTATTCCGATCACCGGCCTGCTCGGCTATCTCCTTTTCAAGCTCTTTGGAACTCCGGTGGGCTGACCTCCGCCACGGCCGCTCTCAGCGCGGCCACCATCCGGTCGATTTCCTCCAGGGTGATGCACAGCGGCGGCATCAGCACAATAGTGTTGCCGATCGGACGCGTCAGCAGGCCATGTTTCCGCGCCGCCAGGCAGACCTGTGCCCCCAGGCTCAGATCAGCCGCATCCAGGGTGATCGCCGCGATCATCCCGCACTGCCGGTAGCCGGGCAGGTCCGCCATCCGCTCTCCCAGCCGCGCGATTTTGGCGGGCAGCTGTTCCAGCACATGCTCGTCACGGAAGACCTGGAGGCTCGCAAGCGCGGCGGCGCAGCCGAGCTGGCTGCCGGCAAAACTGTGGCCGTAGAAGAAGGTTCGGCCCTCGTGGGGCTCCCCCAGAAATCCTTCGAAGACGCGCTCGGTGGTCAAAGTCACCGCCAAAGGCAGGTAGCCGCCGCTGAGGCCCTTGGCCAGGCAGAGAAAATCCGGAACGACGTCTTCGTGCTGGCAGGCAAACATCCGGCCGGTGCGGCCAAATCCCGTCATGACCTCGTCGAGAATGAGAAAGACGTCTCTGGCTGTGCACCACGCGTCCAGCTTTTTGAGCATGCCCTTGGGCCACAGGCGCATGCCTGCGGCGCCTTGGATGAGAGGTTCGATCACCACTGCGGCTGTTCGGGCCAGATCGTCCGCCGGCAGGCACTCGAGGGCGTCGAGGCTTGGCACGGTAATGACGCGGTAGCCGAAGTCATTGCCGCTGCCTTTGAAGAGCGGGATGCCCCCGAGGCTGGCTGCACCGAGAGTGTCGCCATGGTAGGCGCGGTCAAAGGCGATCAGCGTGTCGCGCCCCGGCCGGCCGTTCTGCTTCCAGTACTGGAGGGCCATGCGGACGGCCGACTCAATGGCGGTGGAGCCGTTGTCGGTGAAAAAGGCGCGCGAGATTTTGCTGTTTGGGAGGAGGTCAGCAAGCTCTATGGCCAGGCGGATGGCAGGCTCGTGGGTGAAGCCCAGGAAGGAGGTGTGGGCCACCTTCCCTAGCTGCGCTATGATCGCGGCATTGATGGCGGGATGGGTGTGTCCGTGGATGTTGGTCCAGATGGAGGCATTGCCGTCGAGGTATTCGGTGCCGAACTGGTCGCGCAGGGTGCAGCCCCGCCCTTCCACCAGCATCAGCGGGCTGTGATCTTCCGCACACCACTGCCGCATGGGTGTGAAAGGGTGCCAGAGGCAAAGCTTGTCGAGGGTTGTTAGAGGAGGCATTGGCTTGCGTTCTTTTTACATTAGCATGCTATCTTGATGAACTGTCGTTGTTTAAATTTTCGGTGAGCTTACTATGCGAAGTTTTTCCAAGGCTGAATGAATTCGCCCCTGTCCGTTCCATCGCTTTCCACCTCAGGCAGCCCCGCAGGCAACAGCGGGTTGTTTCCTGCTACCATGTGGTCGATGATCCAGGCTGCGAACCACGAGGACGAGGCGCTGGCTGGGCTTGAACGGCTGGCGCGCGCCTATTGGCGGCCGCTGTACGTTTTTGCCCGTCAGAAGGGGGCCTCGCATGATGGCGCTTCGGACGATGTACAGGGCTTTTTCGAGCATCTTATTTCGAGCGAGATGCTTAAAGATGTGAAACGCGGGGCGGTGCGCTTTCGCAGTTTTCTCCTCCGCTGCTTCACCAACTGGCTTCATAACGAGCACCACCGCAGAAAGGCGGCCAGGCGGGGCGGCGGCGCGACGCTGCTGCGTTTGGAGGAGCTTGATTCGCAGATGGAGGAGCCCGCCTTGGTGGAGGGGCAGTCGCCGGACGTCGCTTTTGACCGGGGATGGGCGCGTGCGCTGGTGGATCACGCCATGAAGCGGCTTGAGGAGGAGCTGGAGCAGCGGGAGCGGAGCGAGTTTTTGATGGAGTTGCGCCGGCGGACCTTTGCGAGCGACGGAAAGGCCCCTGACTGGGAGGAAATGGCCAGCCGGCATGGAATGACCCATGGTGCCGTGCGCAAAGCGGCGGCGGATTTGCGCCGGAGATTTGGCGTACTCCTGCGCACCGAGGTGAGAAACATTGTGACGACGGATGAAGAGGTGAATGAGGAGCTGCGCTATCTGGTGAGCCTCCTGTCACTGGCGGCATGAGAAGTCCTGAAACCGCGTATTCTTCTTTTCTCCATGAATGCCCCGGCCGATGAACCGAAGCGCTGCCCGGTCTGCTCGGGCGGACTGGAGAAAAACGGCCTTTGCCTGGTGTGCCTGCTTCAGGAAGGTTTGGAAGCTGAACCTCCGGCGGACAGGGCGCACGGAGAATGCCCGCCCCAGTCAGGCTCCTTGGTGCTGCCGTGCCAGTTTGCAGGTTATCAGCTGTTGCGGGAGATCGCCGTGGGGGGAATGGGCATCGTCTACGAAGCCGAGGATGTGAAGCTGAAACGCGTGGTCGCGCTCAAGCTCGTGCGGAATGCGCACTTCGCCACGCGCGAGGAAGCCTCCCGCTTCAAGGCGGAGACGCAGGCCATCGCGCAGCTCGATCATCCGGACATCGTGCCGATCTACGAAAGCGGAGAGGAGGATGGCATGCCGTATTTCACCATGCGCCTGGCGGAAGGCGGCTCTCTGGCGGAGCGTCTGAAGAAGCGCGGCATGATGCCTGACCGCGAGGCCGCCACGTTGATGAGCCGCATCGCGCGTGCGGTGCAGTATGCGCATGAGCACGGTGTGCTGCACCGGGACCTGAAACCGGCCAACATCCTGCTGGACGTGAGCGGCAGGCCCATGCTCTCCGACTTCGGCCTGGCCAAGCTGCTGGATGCAGAGCTGCATCTGACGCGCACCAACGTGCACGTGGGCACGCCCCACTACATGAGCCCGGAGCAGGCCGCGGGAAATGTCAAAGAGGTGACCACGGCGAGCGATGTCTGGGCCCTGGGGGTTATTTTATACCAGATGCTGACAGACAAGCTCCCCTTCCAGGGCGGCAGCGTTGTGGAGGTCATGCGGCGCATCACGCAGGAGGAGCCGGAGATCAGCTCCACCGGGAAGCTGCCCTTCCGCAGGGAGACGAAGCCGGAAAATGTGTCCGCAGGCTCCCTGCTGCGGGTGCAGGCGGATCTCGCCACGCTGATCCTGCGCTGCCT
Organism: Prosthecobacter sp.; assembly: GCF_044226605.1. Taxonomy (GTDB): domain Bacteria; phylum Verrucomicrobiota; class Verrucomicrobiia; order Verrucomicrobiales; family Verrucomicrobiaceae; genus Prosthecobacter. The sequence goes on from NZ_JBGAGS010000040.1 coordinate 17,606, forward strand.
GGAAAAGCAGCCGTCTCGGCGCCTGCCCAGCGCGGGTTTCCTGGCCGATGAGCTGGACCGGTTTCTGAACGGAGAACCGATTCAGTCCAGGGCTGTCGGCACAGGCGAACGCCTGTGGAAGCTGGCGCTGAGAAACAAGGCGGCGGCTGTGGCTGTTCTCGGCACCTCTGTTTCTCTGATCGTCGGCACGGTCGTGTCCCTCCACCAGGCAGTGAAAGCACGCGAAGCGGAGCGCGTGGCGCTGAAGCAGAAAAGAGAGTCGGACGAGATCGCGGCCATCATTTTGGATACCGTGCACGGCATGGACGAGCATCTGGTGGGCCGTGGGGTGACCCCGGAGCAGATGCGGGTGGAACTGCTGCAGCGGGTGCGCACGTTTCATGGAGATCCAAGACGCAAAGCAGCCATGCTGGAGGAGCTCTCCACGGTCTTGAACAAACCCGCGGACCTTCGGATCTACCGCGAGGTGCTCGCGGAGGTGGAGCCGCAGTTGGATCCCAATGACCCCCTGCTTTGGAGCATGCGCTACCGCGTCGCCCTCAAGAAGATGCACATGACCAAGGCTGCCTCCCTGGCCGGACAGGAATCACGCGACGAGCTCAGGCGGATCATTGCCTGGCAGGAGGCACATCTGCCCAAAGACGATGCGCAGATTTATAAAACCAAGTACGCCCTCGCGGAGGAGCTGGTGCAGGAGGTGAAAAGCAGGGATGCCCTGCACGAGGCGGAGACGCTTCTGCTCTCGTGCATCGCCAGCTACACAAAAAAATCCGACCACTTTGACCTGATCGTCGGACGCATTGAGCTGATGACGGTGATGGCGGACTTGGGCAGAACCGCGGAGGCCCTGCAACTGGGGCGCGATACTTGCGGCTATGCGATGGAAAAATTTGGCGAAGCGCACTCGATCACCGGACGCGCTTATGGCCGGCTGGCAAAACACTGCCGGGAGGCAGGCCTGGTGCAGGAGGCCATCCAGAGCGGACGGCATGCGCTGGACATCTACTGGCATACGGTGGGGCCTGATTATCTGAAAGCCCGGGCCAGTCTGAAGGCACTGAGCCAGACGCTGGTGAAGGAGGGAGACCTCGCGGGAAATCTTGAACTGCTGCGCAAAGAAGTGAAGGTCTGCGATCAGCAGCTGGGGCCGGCCAATGACTACACTCTCCTCCGGGTGGAGGGACTGGTGAACACCCTGCGGGAAATGAACCGCGTGGAAGAAGCATGCGAGCTGGGCGCCACATGGCTGGAGCGCGTGCGCCTGCCGGAGGAGAAGCTGCCGTCCGAGGCCGCGGGTCTGCTGGTGCAGCATTCGTTCACTCTCTTTCAGCTGGGGCGGAATGCCGAGGCGGGCAGCCAGTTGCAGCAGCTCCCGGATCTGCTGAAGCGGATGAGCGGCGAGCTCAAATCATTTTCCCGCCTGCTCCCACTGGCTGGCAAGCTGGCGGAAAAAACCAGGCCGGGAGAGGCCGGCGCGATTTTGCACCGGATCATCCAGGCCTGCAAAGATCCGCAGGATGAAGACCCGCAGCGTGTGGCGGAGGTGCTGCGTGAAGCGAGACAGCTGCTGGCGCAGACGGAAATGAAAGCGCCGGCGGCAAAGACTGCTGAAAAATAATGTCTAACCCTGACATGCTTCCCGAGGCGGCCAACGATTCCAGCATCTGTCCCGTGTGCTTGGGCAGACTGGAGCGGGACGGCGTCTGCCTGGTCTGCCTGCTGCAGGAGGGCCTGGAGGCAGACGAGCTGACCGGGCCCGCGAGCGCGAAAGCCCCCGGGCCTGCGCGGCTGCTGACGCTCCCCTGCGAGTTTGCGGGCTACCGGCTGGTGCGGGAGATCGCCAGTGGGGGGATGGGCATCGTCTATGAAGCCGAGGACGTGAAGCTGAAACGCGTGGTCGCGCTCAAGCTCGTGCGGAATGCGCACTTCGCCACGCGCGAGGAAGCCTCCCGCTTCAAGGCGGAGACGCAGGCCATCGCGCAGCTCGATCATCCGGACATCGTGCCGATCTACGAAAG